>NZ_QHKS01000012.1 GCF_003353175.1 Paraburkholderia lacunae
GGTGTATGAGGAAGACGGCAAGAAGATCGCCGTGATTCGCAACGAGTACACGGAGGAGCAGGAAGAACGCGCGGTCGATCAGGTGGTGATCGAGAACGGCAGCACGCCGAACGACCAGCTCTATTGGGCGCTCAAGGCCGAGTCGGTGAATCGCGGGCAGGTCGACGTGCACAAACTCTTCGCGTCCGAGCCGCAACCGTCGTTGAGCGAGGAACTCGGCAACGGCCGTTTCCTGCTGTTCCGCGTCGGCGACTGTATTTCCATGCACAACATTCACGGCGCGATTTACGACGCGCTGCGCCTTTGCAAGGATTTCTGACGATGAAGCCGGCCTTTCTGATTACCGCATTGCTGTGGCTGTCAGTGGCGGGGCTCGCATTCGCGGTCGCGAAGCGCTCTTCGTACTGGCGACTCGGCCGGGCTACCGCGCCCGGCGCGTTCGGCGTCGCGAACCTGTTCGCGATTCCGAAGCGCTACTTCGTCGATCTGCACCACGTCGTCGCGCGCGATCCGTACATCGCGAAGACGCACGTGGCGACGGCAGGCGGCGCGATCGCGGCGCTCGCACTGGTGTTCGTCAACTACGGTCTCGCCATCTACTCACCGTGGCTCGACAGGCTGATCTTCGTCGCGGCACTCGCAATGCTGGTCGGCGCAGTGTTCGTGTGGCGCCGCCGCGCAGCGAAAAACGTGCCGGCGCGGCTCTCGCGCGGCCCATGGAATACCTTGCCGTGGCTGCTCGGTTCGTTCGCGCTCGGCCTCATGCTGTACACGATCATGCCGGCCAGCGCGATGTCCGCGGCGTTTGCGGTGCTTTGCGCGGCGCTGATTGGCGTTGGGGCGTTCGCGATGACGTTTGGCGCGGCGAAGGGCGGACCGATGAAGCATGCGATTGCCGGCCTGCTACACCTCGCGTTCCACCCCCGCCAGGAGCGTTTCGCGGCGACCCCCGAATCGTTCACCGGCAATGGCGCGGCAACGCCGCCGACCGCGCTGAAGCTGCCCGACATCGAGCACCAGGAATACGGCGTCGCGAAGCCGGTCGAGTTCCGCTGGAACCAGTTGCTGAGCTTCGATGCATGTGTGCAGTGCGGGAAGTGCGAAGCCGCATGTCCCGCGTTCGCGTCGGGTCAGCCGCTGAATCCGAAGAAACTGATTCAGGATCTGGTCGTCGGGATGGCAGGCGGTACGGATGCGGCCTACGCGGGCAGCGCGACGCCGGGCATCGCAGTCGGCCAGCATCGCGGCGAGCCGAACGGCCCAATCGTGTCCGGCCTGATCGAAGCGCAGACGCTCTGGTCGTGCACGACCTGCCGTGCGTGCGTGCAGGAATGTCCGATGCTGATCGAACATGTCGACGCGATCGTCGACATGCGCCGCAACCAGACGCTCGTGCATGGCACGGTGCCGGGCAAGGGCCCGGAAGTGCTCGCGAACCTGCGCGAGACCGGCACGATGGGCGGCTACGACGCGGCCGCGCGCTACGACTGGTCGGTCGACTTGAGCGCGCCGGTCGCCCAGCCGGGCAAGCCGGTCGACGTGTTGTTCGTCGCGGGCGAAGGCGCGTTCGACATGCGCTATCAGCGCACGCTGCGCGCGTTCGTCAAGGTGCTGAACAAGGCCGGCGTCGACTATGCGGTGCTCGGCGGCAGCGAAACGGATACGGGCGACGTCGCGCGCCGGCTCGGCGATGAAGCGACGTTCCAGCAGCTCGCGAAGCGGCTGATCGGCACACTCTCCACGCTGTCGTACCAGCAGATCGTCACGGCCGATCCGCACGTGATGCATAGCCTGCGCAACGAATATCGCGCGCTTGGCCTGCGGGTGACGGTCAAGCATCACACGACCTATCTCGCCGAACTCGCCGCGAGCGGCAAGATCGCGCCGAAGGCCGTCGACGCGCTGCGAGAGAAGCGGACGACCTATCACGACCCGTGCTATCTCGGCCGCTACAACGGCGAGACGGAGGCCCCGCGCAAGCTGCTGAAGACGATCGGCATCCAGGTCGTCGAGATGGAACGCAACGGCATGCGCGGCCGCTGCTGCGGCGGCGGAGGCGGCGCGCCGCTGACCGACATCCCCGGCAAGCAGCGCATTCCGGACATCCGCATCGCCGACGCGCGCGCGGTCAGTGCGGACGTGGTCGCGGTCGCCTGCCCGAACTGCACGGCGATGCTCGAAGGCGTCGTGGGTCCACGCCCCGACGTGCTCGACGTGGCTGAACTCGTTGCCGCCTCGCTGGAGTGAGTGAATCGATGAACACGATCAAACGAATCGATCCGCGCCGGCCGTTCGTCATCACGGCGGTGGGCCTGAGGCGCATCACGCTAGGCGAGACCGGCAGCGCGGATACGAGCGCCGCGCACTGGCCCGCGCACGGCCACGCAGCCGCGGCCGTGAAGCCGCGCCGCGCGCTGAACGCCCCGAAACATGTATTGCTCGTCGCCGCGCATAGCGAACGCGGCGCGCTGGACGACCATGCGCGTCAGGCGGTCGCCGCTGCCGCGCTGCTCGCCGACGCGCAAACCGCAGTCGCGCTACTCGTGTTCGGCGAGCTGAAGGACGACGCGGCTGAACTCGGCGTCGACAAGGTGATCGAGCTGACCGGCTTCGACCGCCGCGCGTTCGCGCCCGAAAGCGAATTGCAGGCGTTGCAGGCGTGCGTAGCAGCGCTCGCACCGAAACACCTGTTCCTGCCCGACAACGCGACCAGCGACGGCGATCTCGGCCGCCGCTACGCGGCCGCGGCCGGCGCGAGCATCGCGACGAACGTCGTCGAGATCGATGCGCTGCACGTCGGCGCGTATGCGCACGCGAAGCGGGCGTTCGCGACGCGTGCGCTCCCCGACGTAATCCTGCTCGCGCAGAATGCGGTGGACGCAAAGCTGCCGTTCGTCGGCGCGGGCGAGCGTATGGCTGGTGACTTCATCCGCCCGGCCGGCGACGCCGTGCGGCCAACGCGCGACCTCGGCCTCGAGGAAATCGACTCTGCGCAGGTCGCGCTGGAAGAAGCCGATTTCATCGTGTCCGCCGGCAACGGCGTGACTGACATCGACGCGTTCGAGCGACTGGCCGGCGCGTTCGGCGCGGCGATCGGCGCGAGCCGCGTCGCGGTCGACAACGGCCACTTCGCGCGCGACAAGCAGGTCGGCGCAACCGGCAAGACGGTCGAGGCGAGCGTCTACATCGCGTTCGGCATTTCCGGCGCGGTGCAGCACCTGCAGGGCATCAAGGACTGCCGTCACGTGATCGCGGTGAACCTCGACGGTAGTGCGCCGATCGCGAAGCGCGCGAACTTGACGGTGGTCGGCGAAGCACAGGCGACGATCGCGGCGCTGATCGAACAGGTGCAGGCCGCACGCGCGACGCACGGACAAATGTCAGCCCTGGCCAGCGCACCCAAACTGGCAGGAGTCGCAGCATGAACGTCCCCCGACTGATGAAACGCATCGCCGTGCTGGTGTCCGTCGGCCGGCACCCCGTTAGTGGCGCGCCGCGCTACAGCCGCAACGACGCAGCCGCGCTGGAGATCGGCCGCACGCTGGCGGAACATCATCACTCGCAGCTCGATGTGATCCACGCCGGCAACCCGATCACGCCGGCGCTTGCCGAATACCTGGCGCTCGGCGCGCGCGAGGTCGAGGTGCTGACCTGCCGCGACGGTGACGATGTCGCGCGCGCGCTCGCTGCGCGCCTGGAGGGCTATGACCTCGTGCTGACCGGCACGCGCGCCGAGGGCGCGTACGACACCGGGATGCTGCCCTATAACGTCGCGGCTGCGCTCGGCTATCCGCTGATCGGCTCCGCCGTCGACGTGACGATCGACGCGGACCGCGCGGCGGTCCGGCAATTCTTGCCGAAAGGGTTGCGCAGGCGCGTTGATGCGGCGCTACCGGTCGTCGTCGCCGTGCATCCGCTCGCGAATGCACAGCCGCGCTATGCGTATGCGCGGCTCAAGGTGGGCGCAGTTCGTCCGGTTCGCATCGCGCCCGAGGTGGACACTGACGCGGCCGCATGGACGGTCGGCGCGATCGAGCGCAAGCCGGTCAGGCTGGCTGCCGCTGAGAAGCGCTCCGGGCATGCCCGGATGCTGTCGGCGACGACGACCGAAAGCCGTGGTGGAAACATCGTAATCGAAGGGAGTTCGGTCGAAAAAGCGCAGGTGATCCTCGCGTATTTGCGCGAGCATCAGCTCGTCGACTATTGACATTACCGACCTGCAAGAAATAGGAGTGAATAGAATGCGGAGCAAACAATGAACGTATCGGCAGAGATTCGCGCGCTCGTGGAGCGACGTAAAGCAGGCTACAGCCTCGAGGCGCCGTTCTACACGAGTGACGAGATCTTCGCGCTCGACACGGAAGCGATTTTCCGCCAGCACTGGATCCAGGTGGCGATCGAGCCGGATGTGCCCGAGCCGGGCGACTACGTGACGGTGGAACTGGGGCACGACTCGATCCTGATCGTACGCGACGACGACATGCAGATCCGTGCGTTTCACAACGTCTGCCGCCATCGTGGCGCGCGTCTGTGCAACGAGGAGAAGGGCTCGGTCGGCAACATCGTCTGCCCGTATCACAGCTGGACCTACAACCTGACCGGCCAGTTGCTGTTCGCCGAGCACATGGGCGAGCAGTTCGACCGTTGCAAGCACAGCCTGAAGTCGGCGCACGTCGAGAACCTCGCGGGGCTGATCTTCATCTGCCTCGCCGACGAGCCGCCGGTCGATTTCGCGCAACTGCGCGCGGCGATGGAGCCGTATCTGCTGCCGCATGACCTGCCGAACACGAAGATAGCCGCGCAGATCGACATCATCGAAAAAGGTAACTGGAAGCTGACGATGGAGAACAATCGCGAATGCTATCACTGCGTCGCGAACCATCCGGAGCTGACGATCTCGCTATACGAATACGGCTTCGGCTATCAGCGTTCACCCGCCAACGCTGAGGGCATGGAAGCGTTTGAGCAAACCTGCATCGCGCGAGCGAAGGAGTGGGAGGAGATGAACCTGCCGTCCGCCGAGATCGAGAAGCTGCTCGACGTGACGGGCTTCCGTACTCAGCGGCTGCCGCTCGATCGCAGCGGCGAATCGCAGACGCTCGACGCAAAGGTCGCTTCGAAGAAGCTGCTCGGCGAATTCTCCCAGGCCGATCTCGGCGGCCTGTCGTTCTGGACGCAGCCGAACTCGTGGCACCACTTCATGAGCGATCACATCGTGACGTTCTCGGTGATCCCGCTGTCGGCCGGCGAGACGCTCGTGCGCACCAAATGGCTCGTGCACAAGGATGCTCAAGAAGGCGTCGACTACGACGTGGAGAACCTGACCGCGGTGTGGAACGCAACCAATGATCAGGACCGCACGCTCGTCGAATTCTCACAGCGGGGCGCGACTAGCAGCGCGTACGAGCCGGGTCCGTACTCGCCGTATACCGAAGGCCTCGTCGAAAAGTTCTCGGCCTGGTACATCGGCCGGCTAGCCGAGAAGATCGGCGCATAGCATGAAGCGACAAGCGGAGTCAGACATGATGCTGCGAGAGCCGGCCAATATCGAGCGGACTGACAGCCGGGTAACGCGGCCGGCGTTCTGGAACGCGCTCCCGGAGCGCTGGACGAGTGACGTCGAGGAGACGCTGGTGTGCTGCCAGGTGCGCCAGGAGACGCACGACGTGAAGAGCTTCTTCTTCCATTCGCCGCAGGGCCGCACGTTCTCATTCGAGCCCGGGCAGTTCATCACGCTAGAACTCGACATCGACGGTGAGACGGTCAACCGGTGCTACACGATCTCGTCGTCGCCCGCGAGGCCGCACACGATTTCGATCACGACCAAGCGCGTGCCGGGCGGCAAAGTGTCGAACTGGCTGCACGATAATCTGCAGCCGGGCGCGTCGATCCGCGTGCTCGGCCCAGCCGGCGAATTCACGTGCGCGCGGCATCCGGCGCGTAAGTACCTGTTCCTGTCCGCGGGCTCGGGCATTACGCCGCTGATGTCGATGAGCCGCGCGCATCACGATCTCGCCGAGGATCGCGACATCGTATTCGTGCACAGCGCACGTACGCCGGACGACATCATTTTTGCGCGCGAACTCGACCTGATCGCGTCGAATCACACGAATTTCCGCACGTCGTTCGTCGTCGAGCGCGTTGGCGCGCGCACTAACTGGCCGGGCGTCACGGGTTTTCTGACGCTGCCGCTACTGAAGCTGATCGCACCGGATTTCATGGAGCGCGAGATCTTCACGTGTGGCCCGGCGCCGTACATGAAGGCCGTGCGCGACCTGCTCGACGAAGCCGGTTTTGACCGCGAACAGTATCACGAGGAAAGCTTCTCGTTCGAGACGCTCGCGCAGGCCGTGAGCGACGAATCGCTGGCCGACCTCGTGCCCGTCGTGGACGGCGACACCGCGACAAAGCGATTCACCGTTAGCTTCGTAAAGAGCAACCGCGAGATCGCCTGCGGGTCGGAACAGCACGTGCTCGACGCGGCGCGCCAATCCGGCGTACGGCTGCCGGCGTCGTGCACGCAGGGCATGTGTGGCACCTGCAAGGTGAAGCTCGTGTCGGGGCGGGTCGAGATGAGGCACAACGGCGGAATCCGCCAGCGCGAGATCGATCAGGGCATGGTGTTGCTGTGCTGTAGCAAGCCGCTCACCGATCTCGTCGTCGACAAATAGCCGCTGGCGTCGCGGCAGGACAAACGTGCGTCGGAATATAACGATACCGTCGAATTACGGCGGAGGAACCTAGAGAGGCAACGGGGCAACCGCCCAATTCAAAGGAGATCTACGTTGAAGCTTTTCGGAAAACTGTTGTGGGCCGGCACGCTGTCGGCGATGGTGGCGTTGAGCACGTCGGCATTCGCCGATGGCAAGTCCACACTGAAAATCGGCTACGTTGAAGGCTGGGACGATAGCGTCGCGACGTCGAACGTCGCCGCGCGCATCATCGAGAAGAAACTCGGCTACCAGGTGCAGCTCGTGCCGGTCGCAGCGGGCATTATGTGGCAGGGCGTCGCGCGCGGCGACCTCGATGCGACGCTTTCCGCGTGGTTGCCGGCCACGCACGCTGCGTACTACGACCAGTTCAAGTCGAAGGTCGAAGACGTGGGCGTGAATTTCCCGGACGCGAAAATCGGTCTGATCGTGCCGGCGGATTTGCCCGAGAACAGCATTCCGGATCTAGCCGGACATAAGGCGGACTTCGACGGTCGCATCGTGGGTATCGATGCGGGCGCC
Organism: Paraburkholderia lacunae; assembly: GCF_003353175.1. Taxonomy (GTDB): domain Bacteria; phylum Pseudomonadota; class Gammaproteobacteria; order Burkholderiales; family Burkholderiaceae; genus Paraburkholderia; species Paraburkholderia lacunae. Next base: position 7,233 of record NZ_QHKS01000012.1, read on the forward strand.
GGCGTGATGAAGAAAACTGACGAAGCGATCAAGGCGTACAACCTCGACTATAAGCTGATGCCTAGTTCGGGCAGTGCGATGACTTCGGAGCTGGCCCGCGAAGTGCACGCCAAGAAGCCGATTATCGTGACTGGTTGGGCGCCACACTGGATGTTCGCGAAGTGGAAGCTGAAGTTCCTCGAGGATCCGAAGAAGGTCTACGGCGGCGCGGAACATGTGGATAACATCATCAACCCGGGTCTCGACCAGAAGGCGCCCCCCGTCGTTGCATTCCTGAAGAAATTCCAGTGGAAGCCGGGCGAAATCGACAGCGTGATGCTGGCGATTCAGAATGGCTCGAAGCCGGATGCCGCCGCCGACGCATGGATCGCAGCTCATGGTGACCGTGTCAATGACTGGGTCCAAGGCGCGCAGTAGCAGTATCGCGTTATGACGAAAGCCGTGTCTGTCGAAAGGAGTACCGGACAGCGCATTGATCCGGGCATTCATAGCCGTTGAACCGGCTAAAGAGGCCCAATTGGCGCCAGTCGATTGGGTCTCGTGCTTTGGCGTAGCGAGGATGCTGGGGACCGCGAATCCGACCTGCTCCGCAGGACGCTCGTCTGGCCGCCGTCGGATGCTGTGTCGCAATAGCGCAAGCGTTGGTCGCAATTCATCGAAAGGTCGTGATTTTTTTGGCAAATAGGTAGGCAGTGAATTGCGACGCTTGATTTTTCAGCTAGATGAGGAGAAGGTCTCGATGCATGCCCCCAAAGTTGTAGTCGAAGGTCTATGCAAAGTATTTGGAAGTAACCCGCAGCAGGCACTCGACATGCTCGCCGCCGGGGCGACGAAGGACGAAGTGCTCAAGCGCACCGGCCAGATCGTTGGCGTGCACAACGTCTCGTTCGATGTACGGGAAGGTGAGATTTTTGTGCTGATGGGTCTGTCCGGCTCCGGTAAATCCACGCTGATCCGTCTCGTGAACCGGCTGGTCGATCCGAGCGCCGGCAAGGTGCTGATCGACGGCCGCGACGTCGCTGCCGCCCGCCGCTCGGAACTCACCGCGCTGCGTCGCAAGGACATGAGCATGGTGTTTCAGTCATTCGCGCTGATGCCGCATCGCACTGTGCTGTCGAACGCTTCATTCGGCCTTGAGGTCGCGGGTGTCAGCAGGAAGGAGCGGGAACGACGCGCGATGGAGGTGCTCGAGCAGGTCGGCCTCGCACCGTTCGCGTACAAGCTGCCGTCCGAGCTGTCGGGCGGTATGCAGCAACGCGTTGGCCTTGCTCGCGCGTTGGCCGTGAACCCGTCGCTGATGATCATGGACGAGGCGTTCTCCGCGCTCGATCCGCTCAAGCGCAAGGAAATGCAGGACGTTCTGTTGCAACTGCAGAAGGAGCATCGCCGCACGATCATGTTCGTGTCGCACGATCTCGAGGAAGCGCTGCGCATCGGCAACCGGATCGCAATCATGGAAGGCGGGCGCCTCGTGCAGGTCGGCACGCCGCAGGACATCATTGCGAACCCGGCCGACGATTACGTTCGCGCGTTCTTCGACGGCATCGACACAAGCCGCTATCTGACGGCGGGCGACCTGATGCAGACAGGCGCCGTACCGATTGTGTCCGAAATCGACGCCGCGAACGTTGCGGCGACGCTCAACGGCAGCGCCGGATACGCGTTCGTGCTCGACGGGCAACGCAAGATCCGCGGCTTCGTCACGCGCGACGCGATAGGTAACGCCGCGCCCTCCATGCGGCCGATCGAAAGCATCCGGCGCGACGCATCGCTCGACCATGTCGTCGCGCGCGTGGTCGCGAGTCCGTATGCGCTGCCCGTCGTCGACGACCACGGCTGCTACTGCGGCTCGGTCGATCGTGCGCACATCCTGAAGGCTATTACGCGTTCGCGAGGCTCCCATGTCTGAAATGATTCCACTCGGTATCTGGGTTGACCAGTCCGTTCATTACCTGCTCGATCACGATGCAGCTACGTTTGACGCGTTCGGGCGAGCAATCGAGAGTCTTGCCGCGTTCGTCGAGCACAGCCTGCAGGCCGTGCCGATGTGGCTGATGATGGCGTTGTTCGTCGGCATCGGGCTGTGGCGCGTCGGCTGGCGTTTTGCGCTGTTTACGACCGCGTCGCTGCTGCTGATCTTCGCGACGGGCTTCTGGGACCAGACCGTCATCACGCTCGGTCTCACGCTGTCGTCGACGATCATCAGCCTCGTGTTCGGTATCCCGCTCGGCATCTGGTCCGCGAAGAGCAAGTGGGTTGCCGCGATCGTGCGCCCAATCCTCGACCTGATGCAGACGATGCCGGCATTCGTGTACCTGATTCCGGCGGCAATGCTGTTCGGTCTCGGCCGCGTGCCGGGCATCCTGTCGACGGTGATCTTCGCGATGCCGCCTGCGGTGCGCCTGACGAGTCTCGGCATCCGTCACGTAAATCGCGAGGTTGTCGAGGCGGGGCAAGCGTTCGGCTGCACGCCGTGGCAACTGTTGTACAAGGTGCAGTTCCCGAGCGCGCTGCCGTCGATCATGCAGGGCGTAAATCAGACGATCATGATGGCGTTGTCGATGGTAATCATCGCGTCGATGGTCGGTGCGGGCGGCCTCGGCAACGACGTGCTCGCGAGTATCCAGCGCCTCGACATCGGTCTTGGCTTCGAAAGCGGCCTGTCGGTCGTGCTGCTCGCGATCATCCTCGACCGCATCACCGAAAGCTTCGGCCGCGCGCCGGGCATCGTGAAAGCGCCGCTGTTCTCGGGACTCAAGGGATTGTTTCGCGTCAAGCCTACAACTGCCGGGACCTGATTGACTGATGGCTGGCCCGGTTCCGCCATGGCAGCGGTCGGCCGAGTACCGGCTTGCCTTGCGCCGCGGAGCCGGTGCGGCGATACCCGCTCTTCAGGAGATTGCTGTGATGTCCGTTGCCGCTGAACCTGTCGCCTGCGCATCCACGGCCGCGTCTCTCGCACATTTTGGTTTTTTGGCGTTGCCGAATTTCTCCATGATCGCATTTGCGAATGCGGTGGAAGTGCTGCGCATGGCGAACTACGTCGGGCGCGCCGACCACTACCGGTGGACGATCTATTCACTCGATGGCGCACCTGTGCACGCGAGTAACCGGATTTCGGTGCGGCCGACCCAAACGCTTGGTTCCGAGCAGACGCCAGATGTGATGCTTGTTTGCGGCGGGACCCGCATTCGCGAAGTGGTTGACAAAATGCCGCGCGCGAAACTTGCAACTCTGGCAGAACGTGGACTCCCACTCGGAGGTGTCTGTACCGGTGCGTATGCGCTGATGACGAATGGACTACTCGACGGCTACCGCTGCACCGTGCACTGGGAGGACCTGGCGGCGCTGCGCGATGAGTTCCCGCGAGTTCATTTTTCCGACGAGTTGTTTGTTGTCGATCGCGATCGCCTCACGTGCACGGGTGGTACCGCTCCGCTTGACCTGATGCTGAATCTGGTCGGCGCGCGATTCGGCCAGCAACTTGCGACGCAGGTGTCAGAGCAGTTCATTCACGAGCGGATTCGCAGCGCGACCGATCTGCAGCCGATTCCGGTCGACACCCGGATCAGCTTCTCACGCGAGGAGTTGATCGAGGTCGTGCGACTCATGGAAGCGAACATCAAGGAACCGCTCCCGCTCAAGGAGTTCACGCGGCTCGTCGGACTGTCACAGCGGCAACTGCAGCGTATGTTCAAAGCGTACCTGAACGTGTCATCCACCCATCATTATCTGACGCTGCGCCTGAAGCATGCGCGCGACCTACTGCGCACAACCGATGCCCCGATCGCGCACGTGACGGCGAGCAGTGGCTTCAATTCCCCCTGTCGTTTCAGCAAAGCCTACCGCGCGCAGTTCGGGCTTGCACCCAGTGACGAACGAAAATCGAAGCGATGATGTTGCCGCACGACCCGACGCGCACCGCGGCGGCTGTGCACGTCATGCGTTAACGCGTGCGATTCAATGGTGTCAGCCTGGTCATCCGGCGCACCTTGCCAATCATCGTCATCGGGATCATCCCCAAACACCCTGCCTGAAATACTGGCAGGATAGGTTGATTACCCGGCTCAATTTTCAGTCGGCGCAATCCCTACAAGTGGCTCAATTATCGGCCGGCGTAAACATACGAAAACTGTCTTGTTGCCGTTCGGCGTGAAATGCCACACCAAATCCTCGTTGCAGGAAGCGACATAGACATCACCCTTAGACGAGAAAGCCAAACCGGAAGAGCCGTTGAGCCCACTGGCGAAAATTGTGCATTCACCTTTGGACGTAAAACGCAACAGATTGCCCGCAGACCAGTTCGCCACGTAGAGATTGCCATCTGGGTCATACGCCATGGCAACCGGCGAGCTGAGTCCTTCGTAGGCTGCAGTCGCATCCATATTCCACATGCCCCCCGATCGTTGCTGGGCTAATACAGGGTGATTCAACGAAGCTATCATTACGAGCACCAGGAATAGGGAGTGGAAAACGTGCTTTACTCAGCCGGCTCCCGGGAGAAGATTTCTTTGGCCGCAAACAGTCCGTTGAGCGCAGCGGGGAAGCCGGCATAAACAGCCATTTGCATGATGACTTCCACAATTTCTTGCCGGGAGCAGCCGACGTTACGAGCGCCGTGAATATGCACCTTCAGTTGCGGCGACGCGTTGCCCATGGCAGTGAGGGCCGCCACCACGGCGAGCTCTCGAATCTTAAGGTCAAGCCCCGGACGCGAATAGATATCACCAAACGGAAATTCAATGATCAGCTGCGCAAATTCGGGGGCAATATCTTTCAAGCTTTCGATGACTTTTTCGCCAGCTTGACCATCGACTTCCTTCAACTTCGCCCAGCCTCGGACATAGCGTTCGTTATTCATAAGATCACCATTCATAAAATCACTCCCGTGTTTGTTTCAGTGCGTCTACTGTATGTTTCACCACACGGTTTCATCCAATACCTTTTCTGTGATACCTTTTCGGTATGAATGAGTCAATCGATCTGCGCCAGTTCCGGTACTTCCTCGCCGTCAGCGAGGAGCTCAATTTTGGGCGGGCAGCGGCGCGTCTCTTCATTTCCCAACCGCCATTGAGCAGGCAGATCCACCAGTTGGAAGACCAACTTGGCGTTGAGTTGTTCGTGCGGACTAAGGCAGGCGTGACGCTGACGAAAGCGGGGGCGGCATTTCTGCCGGAAGCCAGGCGTACAGTGGCTCAGGCAGAGAAAGCTATTGCGGTCGCAAAGGCCGCGCGAGGTGTCGAGTGCAGTCAATTTACCGTGGGCTACACGACGGTATTCGATCGAAGTGCCATTCCTGATGTGTTCGCGCCGCTGCAGAAGTGCTTTCCAGATTTGCGGGTCGTCACCAAGGGCAAGCACTCGATCAGCCTCGTCCGGGATATCAAAAATGGAACGATGGATGTCGCCTTCATTGGCTTGCACACCGAGGCCAAAGGTCTCAAGGTCGAGACGCTGCTTGAGGAGCCTGTCATGGTCGCGTTGCCCGCCAGTCATACTCTGGCTCGTAAACGCCGGGTTGGGTTTGATGATCTCCGCAAGGAGCCAATATTCAGGTTTGAGCGTCGGCTGAATCCGGGCTTTTACGACCACTGCCAGGCATTCTTCGAACAGATCGACTTCAAGCCCCGCACGATTCCGGAGCCGGACGATCACCACATCCTGCTCGGTCTCATCGCAGAGGGGCAAGGCATCGCGTTCATCTCACCATCGCTTCAGAACGTCAAGCGCCAAGGCGTTGTCTTCCGACCGCTCAAGGAAGAAGGTAAGCGGCTGACCAGCGGCATCGCCGTCGCTTATTCGGAAAGTAACCAATCAGCGATCCTGGCCCAGTTCCTTGTGCTTGTAATGAATTTATCAACTTTCCGGGAGTGAAACGGCGCGGCGTCATGCGAACCTTGATCAGGACATTTCTGTATCGACGCGCGGCCCTCTACGAGACTGCCCGGCAAGTAATCCGCATCGATGGAAAGGCCGCACGCGCAAAGTTCAAGGCGGTGAACCATCGCGACCGCAACTTCACCAGCGCCAAGCTCGAACGACGCACGCGCGACATCGAGTCAAGTATCGCTCGCTATCTCGCGGCGATGGACACAGCGGATCGTCAGGAGCCTGCAATCGCGAAGGCCAGGACAAGATCGATTCCGATGGTGACAATAGGCATGGACTTCCCCTCTCGCTGGATCACAAGGTGGCCTTCAGTTTTGCCGATGGAAAGACCGTGTTCTTCGATGTCGGCGCAAACGAGATCTTGCTTGACGCTGCGCTGCGAAATGGCGTGAAGATCCCATTTGACTGCCGCGAAGGCGGGGGTGAACAACGTCGGCGATCTGTGCGAGTCTGAACGGTTGAAAGGGTATATCGATCGTATCGAGGGATTCTCATACGTTCCGGTGGTCGTGAATTCGTCGCCCGGTTGGAGCGGGAAAACGGGGTACATTCCGGATCATTTCGACACGAAGGCACTAGCCGCGCAACCTTTCGACATGTACGTATGCGGTCCGCCCCCGATGGTTGAAGCGATCAGGAAGTGGTTGACGATCTCAGGCCTTCAAGATTTTCAGCTGCATTTCGAAAAGTTTGCGAGCACCGGAGGTCGCGAGGTGGGGTTATTTAATTGATTTTCATTATCCTGGTCATAGTCAGTGGCTGGAACCGGTGGTCTCCTGCACCGCCGTGGCTTGCGCGAGTTCAAGCTCGAGCCCTTCGTCGAGCCAGCCCGTGATGCCGCCGATCATCAGCTTGACCGGGCGCCCCAATTGCGCGAGGCGCAGCGCGCCGCGCGCGGCGCCGTTACAGTGCGGACCGGCGCAGTAGGTGACGAACAGCGTGTCTTGCGGATACTGCGCGAGCTTCGACGCGACGATCTTGCCGTGCGGCAGGTTGAGCGCGCCCGGCACGTGGCCCTGCGCGAACAGCGCCGGGCTGCGCACGTCGAGGAGCACGAAACCGGGCGAGCCGCCGGCGAGCGCCGCGGCGACATCCGAACAATCGGTTTCGAATTGCAGCGACGCCTGGAAGTGGGCGAGCGCGGCGGCGCTGCCGGCGGCGGGGATGGCGGTGACGGGGTTGGTGTTCGGCATGATTCGGGTTCCGGTGGAGGTCATGAGCCTTCATTGTCGCGATGAGACGCGCATCGGGTAAGTGGCGTAATCGTCAATCTCCGGTAACATCGCGCCATGCACCCTCATCTCGTCGTCGCGCTGGTCTATGACCGGCTTTGCACTTTCGAATTCGGCTGCGTGACCGAGCTGTTCGCGCTCGAACGTCCGGAGCTCGGCGTGGCGTGGTATCGCTTCGCGGTGTGCGCAAGCGAGCCCGGCCCGATTCGCGCGGCAGGCGGTATTACGGTTGCCGCGCCGTACACGCTGAAGCTGCTGGATCGTGCGGACACGATCGTGATCCCCGGCTGGCGCGATGCGGACGAATTGCCGCCCGAAGCGTTGCTGAAAAGAATTCGCGCCGCCGACGAGCGTGGCGCGCGGCTCTGCTCGATCTGCTCCGGCGTGTTCGTGCTGGCGGCGGCAGGCGTGCTCGACGGCAAGACGGTCACGACGCACTGGCGCTATGCGGACAAATTGCAGCAGCGTTACCCGCAGCTTCGCGTGCAGCCGGATGCGCTGTATGTCGACGAAGGGCGGATCATCACCTCGGCGGGGTCGGCGGCGGGACTCGACATGCTGCTGCATCTGGTGCGGCGCGATCATGGCAGCGCGGTGGCGAACCGTGTCGCGCAACGGCTCGTGGTGCCGCCGCATCGCGAGGGCGGCCAGGCGCAGTTCGTGCCGCGTCCGATGCCGCAGGACGACAGCGGGCGTCTGGCGAAGCTGATGGATTGGGTGCGCCGGCATCCTGCTGCACCGCACACGCTGCGCTCGCTCGCCGAGCGGGCGGCGATGAGTCCGCGCACGCTGCAGCGGCAGTTTCACGACGCCACCGGCATGGCGCCATACGAATGGCTGGTGCGCGAACGTGTGGCGATCGCCCGCGAGCTGCTCGAAGCGCCAACGCCGGTGCCGATGGCGCGTGTCGCGGAACTGGCGGGCTTCGGCTCGGAAGAATCGCTGCGCCGCCATTTCCGGCGTATCGCGTTGACGAGCCCGGGCGCGTACCGCAAGAAGTTTGGCGCAGTTTGATTACTGAGTTCGCATTGAAGGAGAATTCGCATGGTCGATATCGCGCAGACTATCGCCAGTTTCAACGCAGGTCGCGACCCCGAACGGCTCGCGATGAAATACAAGCTCATGCGCAGTTCGCCGTTCGTGTTTCTGCGCGGCACCTGTCATCTGTTCTATCAGCGTCTGCCGCGCGACAAGATGCTCGACGACGCGCCGCCGGTCTGGATCTGCGGCGACATGCATCTGGAAAATTTCGGCAGCTACAAGGGCGACAACCGCCTCATCTACTTCGACAACAACGATTTCGACGAGGCCTGCCTCGCGCCGAATCTTTACGAACTGGTGCGCCTTCTGACGAGCGTGCTGGTCGGCGCGGCCGATCTCAAGCTCAGCCGCGCGCAGGCGCTCGCACTCTGCCACACCGCACTCGACGCATACAGCGCGGCATTGATGTTCGGCAAATCGCGCTGGATCGAAGCGGAAACCTCGGCCGGCATGGTGCGCGAATTGTTCGATGCGCTGGCAAGCCGCTCGCGGGCCGCGCATCTGGACCGGCGCACCACGCTCAAAGGCAAGACCCGCACGCTGAAAGTGGACGGCAAGAAAGCGCTGCCGGTGAGCGACAAGGCGCGCGCCGCGGTGACGGCGTTCATGAACACCTTCGCCGCGGGCGAACCGAATCCGGACTTCTACCGCATCATCGACGTGGCGCGGCGGATCGCCGGCACCGGCAGTCTGGGCGTCGACCGGTACGTGATTCTCGTCGAAGGCAAAGGCTCGCCGGACGGCAACTATCTGATCGATCTGAAGGAGGCGCTGCCTTCGTCGGTGCTGCCGCATGTGCGCACGCGTCAGCCGAAGTGGCGGACCGATGCGCAACGCGTGGTCGAGGTTCAGCAGCGCAATCAGGCGGTCTCGCAGGCGTTCCTGCACGCGGTGGAATTCAGTCAGCGCTCGTATGTGCTGCGCAGTTTGCAGCCTTCGGAAGACCGGGTTGCGTTGAGAGGCTGGGACGGCGAGCTGCCGCGGCTCGAAGAGGTGATCAACAGCATGGCGGAGCTGAGCGCGTGGGCGCATCTGCGCAGCGGCGGACGACAAGGGTCTTCGATCGCCGACGAACTGATTGCGTTCGGCAGCCGCAAGGACTGGCAGTTGCCGTTGATCGAAATCGCGGTGCGATGCGAGGCGCAGGTGGCCGCCGACTGGAAAGCGTATTGCGAAGCCTACGATGGCGGGGCTTTCAATTTGCCGGCCAAGCCGTGAGATTCGTGAGGCCTTGCGCTCGGCTGGGCGCCATTTGCACGTTGTTCCAGGCTTTCTGCTGACGCACGGCGCATCGTGCGCCGTGCATGCCAGCGACCCATCCAGACAAACCCTGATTGCTGCGGTGAATTCGCCGCTGATATTGTTCGCGGGTCGTGTGGAAGCGCTTCCACACCAGCTTCCGCCATATCCGGTTCAACGACCTCAGCGTAGGAGAATCCGTGGCAAACGACACATCCGCTGTTTCCGACGCTGGACCCCATCACTCGCTCTCCGATCCCCGCTTCGATCTCCGCTCGGATCCCCGCTTGGATCCCTTCACGCCGCCTGCCGACTCTTCGCTGTGGTGCAAGAACTTTCTGCTCGGCGCAGCCACGGCTTCTTACCAGATCGAAGGCGCGGTCAATGAAGATGGCCGCCTGCCGTCGATCTGGGATACCTTCTCGGCGGTTCCCGGCAAGGTGCTGGCGGGCGATACCGGCGCCGTCGCGTGCGATCACTATCACCGTTGGGAGGCGGACATCGAGATGCTGGCGGGGCTCGGGCTCGAAGGCTATCGGCTGTCGATCGCCTGGCCGCGCGTGATGGACGCGGCCGGCGCGCCGAATCGTAAAGGGCTCGACTTTTACAAGCGGCTGTTGAACCGCCTGAAAGAGAAGGGCATCACGACCTTCGTGACGCTGTATCACTGGGATTTGCCGCAGCACCTGGAAGATCGCGGCGGCTGGCTCAACCGCGAGACCGCTTACCGTTTCGCCGATTACGTCGATCTGATGGGCCGCGAACTGGCCGGTACGGTCGACGCATGGGCCACGCTCAACGAGCCGTGGTGCTCGGCCTATCTCGGCTACGGCAACGGGCATCATGCGCCCGGTCTCGCCAACCAGCGCTTTGCGACCCAGGCGATGCATCATCTGCTGCTCGCGCACGGTCTCGCGATGCCGGTGTTGCGTGCCAACGATCCGGCTTCGCAAAAGGGTATCGTCGCGAATATCGGCCGCGGCACGCCGAATTCGGACAGCGCGGCGGATCGGCGCGCCGCGCATCGGTTCGAAGTCCAGCACAACGCGTGGATTCTCGATCCGTTGCTCAAGGGTACTTATCCGCAGGACCTGTTCGAACTGTGGCCGGGCACCGAGCCGCTGGTGCTGGACGGCGATATGCGGATCATTGCGTCGCCGCTGGATTTCCTCGGCATCAACTATTACTTCCGAACCAATGTCGCGAGCGACGGCGCGCAGGGTTTCAGAGATGTGCCGCTCGAAGGCGTCGAGCGCACGCAGATGGGCTGGGAGGTTTATCCCGACGGTCTGCGCGATCTCTTGATCGGCTTCAAGGACACGTACGAGAACTTGCCGCCGATTTACATTACCGAAAACGGCATGGCGTCGGATGATGAGGTGATCGACGGGCGCGTCGACGATCCGCAGCGGATCTCGTTCCTGAAGCGGCATCTGGCCGCCGTCGACGGTGCGATCAAGGCGGGTGTCGATATTCGCGGCTACTTCCTGTGGTCGCTGATGGACAACTTCGAATGGGCGTTCGGCTATGAGCGGCGTTTCGGCGTGGTGCACGTGGACTACAGCACGCAAAAGCGCACGGTCAAACGCAGCGCGGAGCTGGTGGCGAAGTTTTTGAAGGAGCGCAGAGAAAGGGGTTGATGCGGAAAGAGGCTAATGCGGCAAGGGTTCAAGGCGGTGTGGTGTGAGCTGGTTTGTTTGTATGTCGACCTGAAACACGGGCGCCAAGCCTGGAGCAACTATCGTGCATGGGACCGGAGGAAGTGCTTTGCACTAACTCCGGCCGACCGCAATTTCTTGCATGGGACGGGAGTAAGCGCTAAAGCGCTAACTCCCGTCGACCGCTGCGGGCCTGGAGTAAGTGCTGAAGCACTAACTCCAGGCAACCTCAGCATGGGGCCGGAGTAAGTGCTAAAGCACTAACTCCGGCCGACAGGAGACGGAATGAACAGCAGAAAAATGGCCGTGGCGAGTGTCGTTGCCGCACTGGCGTTGTATGGCGGCCTCGCGCATGCGGAGCCCTTGAAGGCCAACGTGATTCATTGGTGGACCTCCGGCGGCGAATCGGCCGCGATCCGCCAGTTCGCCGATGCGTATAACAAGGCCGGCGGCCAGTGGGTCGACAACGCGGTGGCCGGCGCCGATCAGGCGCGTTCCACGGCGATCAACCGTATCGTGGGCGGCGATCCGCCCACGGCCGCGCAGTTCAATACGTCGAAGCAGTTTCACGACCTGATCGATCAGGGCCTGCTGAACAACGTCGATGATGTCGCCGCGAAAGAAAACTGGAACGGCGTGTTTCCGCAATCGATCATCGACAGCATCAAGGTGAAGGGGCATTACTATGCCGCGCCGGTCGATATTCATATGCCGGCATGGTTCTTCTACTCGAAGCCGGTGTTCCAGAAAGCCGGCATTGCCGCCGAACCGAAGAACTTCGATGAATTTATCGCCGACCTCGTCAAACTGAAAGCCGCGGGCGTCATACCGCTCGCGTTCGGCGGCCAGCCGTGGCAGGAAAAAATCACTTTCGATGCGGTGTTCGCCGATGTCGGCGGCCCCGATCTTTATCTGAAGATCTATCGCGATCGCGATATGAACGCGGTCAAGTCGGATGCGTTCAGGAAGGTGCTCGCGTCGTTCAAGCGCTTGCACGATTTCGTCGATCCGGGCTCGCCTGGCCGCAACTGGAACGACGCCACCGCGCTGGTGATTTCCGGCAAGGCGGGCATGCAGATCATGGGCGACTGGGCCAAGGGCGAATTCTCGGCGGCCAATCAGAGCGCCGGCAAGGACTTCGGCTGCTTCCCGGGCTTCGGTCCGCACTCGCCGTATCTGGTCGCGGGCGACGTGTTCGTGTTCCCGAAAACCGACAACGCCGCCGCGATCAAGGCGCAAAACCTGCTCGCCACGGTGATGACCTCGCCATCCGCGCAGGTCGCCTTCAGCGCGAAGAAAGGCTCGATTCCGATTCGCCCCGATGTGGATGCGGCCAGTCTCGACCTCTGCGCGAAGGAGGGCATTGCGATCATGAAGGACAAGTCGCGTCAATTGCCGAATCCGGAAATGCTGTTGTCGCCCGACACGCAGGGCGCGCTGATCGACGTCATCACAAACTTCTGGAACAAGAACCAGTCGGTCGACGATGTGCAGAAGGCCTTTGCCAGCGCGCTGAAGAGCTGAGCGCCGCGATGCACGCGCTCAAGCTGCAAGCCGCCCGCGCGAGGCCGCGGCAAAAACCGCTGCCAAGGCGATTACCGCTGGCGGCATGGCTGGCGCTGCTGCCGATGGTGCTGACGGTCGTGTTCGCGTATCTCGGCACGATGGTCTGGACCGCGCGCGTGTCGCTCAGCAATTCACGCACGTTTCCGTCCGGCGACTTCGCGGGCTTCGCCCAATACGCGCGGCTTTTTCATAACGACCGCTGGCTGCTGTCGCTGCAAAACATCGTGATCTACGGCGCGTGCTTTATCGTCGCGTGCATGGCGATCGGTTTACTGCTGGCGATTTTCATCGATCAGCGCGTGGTGGCCGAAGGCGCGTTGCGCACAGTGTTTCTCTATCCGTATGCCATGTCGTTCGTCGCGACCGGCCTCGTCTGGCAGTGGATTCTCAATCCGGAGCTCGGCGTGCAGGCCGTGTTGCACAAGCTCGACTTCGAGCATGCGCGCTTCGACTGGATCGTCGACCAGGAGTGGGTGATTTACACCATCGTCATTGCGACGGTGTGGCAGGCGTCGGGTCTCGTGATGGCGTTGCTGCTGGCGGGCTTGCGCGGCATCGACGACGAACTGTGGAAAGCCGCTCGCATCGACGGCATTCCGCGTTGGCGCGTGTATGCCAGCATTGTCGTGCCGATGCTGGGGCCTTCGATGTCCACGGCCTTCGTGCTGCTGTTCGTGATGGTCGTCAAACTCTACGACGCCGTCGTGGCGATGACGCAAGGCGGACCCGGCACCGCGAGCGAGGTGCCGGCGAAATTCATCATGGACTATCTGTTCGGCCGCGCCAACATCGGCCTCGCGTCCGCCGCGTCGATCGTGTTGCTGGTGACGGTATTGGCGATTCTCACGCCGTTCTTCTATGCCCGCAGCCGCGCCGCGCTGCGCAAGGACGTTTGATGAATACGCATGGTTCTCCGTTGCAGCGCGGCACGCCGGGCCGCATGCGCCGCCGCACGCAATTGACGCCGGCGCGCCTCGGTGTCTACGCGTTTCTGCTGACGGCCGCGCTGTTCTTCCTGCTGCCGCTGTATGTGATGCTGGTCACGTCGGTGAAGCCGATGAGCGAGATCCGGCTCGGCAATCTGCTCGCGTTCCCCGCGCATTTCACGCTCGATGCATGGAGCGCCGCGTGGCAGTCCGCCTGCACGGGGCTCGATTGCAACGGCATTCAGGTGGGCTTCTGGAATTCAGTGCGGATCGTCGCGCCGAGCACGGTGCTGTCGATCCTGATCGGCGCGGTGAACGGCTATGCACTGTCGTTCTGGCGGCCGCGCGGCGCCGGCGTGCTGTTTGGCGTGCTGCTGATGGGCGCCTTCATCCCGGTGCAGGTGATGGTCTATCCGCTGGTGCGCGTGCTCGCGAGCGTGCACCTGTTCAGTTCGCTGCCGGGCATCGTGGTGATTCACGCGATCTTCGGCATGCCGGTGATGACGCTGCTGTTTCGCAACTACTATGCGTCGATTCCGCAGGAGCTGTTCAAGGCGGCGCGCATCGACGGCGGCGGTTTCTGGCGCATTTTCGTGCAACTGATGCTGCCGATGTCGACGCCGATCATCGTCGTCGCGATCATCATGCAGGTAACGGGAATCTGGAACGACTTCATTCTCGGCCTCGTGTTCGCCGGCACGAAAAATCTGCCGATGACGGTGCAATTGAACAACATCATCAACACCACGACCGGCGAGCGGCTCTATAACGTCAACATGGCGGCGACGATTCTGACTTCGCTGGTGCCGCTTGCGATCTACTTCATTTCGGGCCGCTGGTTCGTGCGCGGCATTGCGTCCGGCGCCGTCAAGGGATAGGGCATGACCAATCTGGCAAACGTGGCGAACATGGCCGATGCGGCTGATACTGCCGGCGCGGCAAACGCGGCAAACGCGGCAAACGCGGCAAACGCGGCAAATGCGGCAAATGCGGCAAATGCGGCAAATGCGGCAAATGCGGCAAATGCGGCAAATGCGGCAAATGCGGCAAATGCGGCAAATGCGGCAAATGCGGCAAACAACGCCGCCAACGTATCAGTGCGCAATCTGAAGATCCAGCTGGGTGCGAACGCGGTGATCGAGGATCTCGATCTCGACGTGCGGGCGGGCGAGTTCGTCGTGCTGCTCGGGCCGTCCGGTTGCGGCAAATCCACCTTGCTGCACAGCATTGCGGGTTTGATCGATGTGACCGGCGGTAGCATCGAAATCGCCGGCGAGGACATGACCTGGGCCGATCCCAAAGACCGCCGCATCGCGCTGGTGTTCCAGTCGTATGCGTTGTATCCGACCATGAACGTCGAGCGCAATCTGTCGTTCGCGTTGCGCATCAACGGTACGCCCAGGGCGGAAATCGAGCGGCGCGTGGCGCGGGCGTCCGACATGCTGCAACTCGGGCCGCTGCTCAAGCGCAAACCGGCGCAACTGTCGGGCGGACAGCGGCAACGCGTGGCGATCGGCCGCGCGATCGTGCGCGAAGCCGACGTGTTTCTGTTCGACGAACCGTTATCGAATCTCGACGCCAAGTTACGCACTGAACTGCGCCGCGAACTCAAGCAGCTGCACCAGCGGCTGGGCGCGACGATGATCTACGTGACCCACGATCAGGTCGAAGCGATGACGCTCGCCACGCGCATGGCGGTGATGCGCGGCGGCGTGATCCAGCAGTTCGGCACGCCCGCCGAAGTCTATGCGCGGCCCGACAATCTGTTCGTCGCGACTTTTCTGGGCTCACCCGCGATGAATGTGCTCAAGGGCACGTTGGAGCGGCACGACGGCTCGCTATACTTTTGCACAACGCATTGGCGGCTCGACGTGTCGCGGTATCCGTTCAAAAGCGCGCCCGCGGATCGGCTGCCCTGCGTGCTCGGCGTGCGGGCGGAGGACGTGCGGGTGGGCGACATGCGGGTGGGCGACATGCGCGTAGGCGACGTGCGCGTAAGCGACGTGCGCGTGGGGGATCTGCGCGTGGGCGACGTGGGAGCGGGCGCAGGCGAGCGCGCCAGGGTTTCGCTGGTTGAGCCGATGGGCAACCATCGTGTCATTTGGCTCGACTATCATGGAGAGCAAATCGCGTCGATTGATCAGACGAAGGCGCCGATCGCGGTAGGCGACGTATCGGTATTCTCGGTCGACGGCGCACATATTTCGTTGTTCGACGAGGCGGGCGGCGCGCGTCTATAGCGGCGGCGTGCCGCGCCGGTACGCAACATGGTTTGACGGAGAACCGCGTGGCAACACTCAAAGACGTCGCGGCGCTGGCCGGCGTCGGCATGTCGACCGCATCGCGCGCCATTTCCGGCAAAGGACCCATTTCGGCCGATGCCGCCGCGCGCGTGAAGGCCGCCATCGAAGCGCTGAATTTTCGGCCGTCGTCGATCGGCCGGGCGATGGCGACGCAATCGCTCGGCATGATCGGCATTTTCGTGCCGACTTTCTTCGGCTCGTATTACGGCACGATTCTCAAGCAGACTGACGCCGAACTGCGCGCGGTGCGCCGCCATGTGGTGGTCGCAACCGGCTGCGGGGAAGTGTCGCCGCGCGAGCAGGCGATCGAGGCGGTGCGTTTTCTGATTGGCCGCGATTGCGACGGCGTGGTGGTGATCAGCCACGACCTGCACGACGACGACCTGAGCATGCTGCATCGGATGCACCCGAAGATGGTGTTTCTGAATCGCGCGTTCGACCAGTTGCCGGAGGCGTCGTTTTGCGCCGATCACCGGCGCGGCGGCGAACTCGCGGCGCGTACGCTGCTCGATCACGGACATCGGCAGATCGCGGTGATTTCCGGGCCGTTCAGCGCGTCGGACAATCAAACCCGGCTCGAAGGTTTCTTTGCCGAACTGGCGCGCGACGGCATCGCGCGCGACGACGTCACGCTGATCGAATCGGACTTCTCGCCGGAAGGCGGCTATGCGGCCGCGCAGAAACTGCTCGATACGACGCGGCGCTTCACGGGTCTTTTCTGCGCGAACGATACGATGGCGGTGAGCGTGCTGGCGCGCTTCCACCAGGCGGGCATCGCCGTACCGGACGAGATCTCGGTGATCGGCTACGACGACGATTACTCGGCCGCCTATGCGGCGCCGGGGCTCACGTCGGTGCATATCCCGACCGCGGAGCTGACGCAGAATGCGGTGCGCTGGCTGGTCAATCAATGCTACCGGACCTCATGGGAAATTGTCCGCGAATTTCCGGTGAGCGTGACGATGCGGGAGTCGGTGGGGCCGGCGCCGGTTGCGGCGAGGTCGTCGAGCGAGACGGCAGGGTGTGGGAGCGCGGCGTAGCTTCCAGACGGTGGCGCCCAGGTGCGGCTTATTTGCCGCCCGGTTGTCCCACAAGTGCCCCTCAAGTGCCGGTGCGCAGCGACTGTTCGTAGCGCAGGCGCGCTTCTTCGTCGAGCCGCGTATCTTCGAGTTCCTGTAGCACGGCCTCCAGGTCGATCGGCGTGGTGTCCAGTTCGACGCGGCCGGTCAGCTCGGCATCGACGTGCAACGCGCCCGCTTCGAACAGCGTCCAGATTTCCTTGCCATAGCTCGCCTCGAGCAAGGCCGGTGCAAAACGGCCGAAATACGCGGCAAGATTGTTCACGTCGCGCTCCAGCATGGCAGGCGCTTCGAGATTGCCCGCGGCATCCACTGCTTGCGGCAGATCGATGATCACCGGCCCATCGGCGGCGAGCAGGATGTTGTATTCGGACAGGTCGCCGTGAATCACGCCGGCGCACAGCATGCGTACCACCTGGTTGAGCAGCAGCGCGTGCAGTTCGAGCGCGCGCGCTTCGGTCAGATCCACGTCGTTCAGACGCGGCGCGACGTTGCCGTCGGCATCGGTGACCAATTCCATCAGCAGCACGCCGTCGGTGCAAATGAAGGGTTGCGGCACGCGCACGCCTGCGTTCGCGAGCTGGAACAGCGCATCGACTTCGGCGTTCTGCCACGCCTGCTCCTGCACTTCGCGGCCATAGCGGCTGCCTTTTTCCATCGCGCGCTGCTGGCGGCTGTTCTTGACCTTGCGGCCTTCGCGATACGACGCCGCCTGGCGGAAACTGCGCTCTCTGGCGTCCTTATAGACTTTCGCGCAGCGCGTGGCGTCGCCGCTGCGCACCACGTAGACGGTGGCTTCCTTGCCGCTCATCAACTGCGAAATGACTTCATCGATCAGGCCTTCTTCGACCAGTGGGAGCAGACGTTTAGGAGTTTTCATGCGGCCGCCGGGAAGCGGTGGGCGGCGCAGCGGCCGTGCGTGGCCGTTGGCGAGGGGAGGCAGTGCGGGGTTTGGATCATGCCGGATTATAAGGGGTGGGGGAAATAGTCCTCGCCGCCGGATGCGCGAAGCCCGCGTCGCCGTAAGTGCGCAACACTTCGGCGATGATCACCTGATAGCCGTCGAGCCAGTTCGCGTGCGCGGCTTTCGCTTCCAGATGGGCCGGATGCTGCATTAACGCGTGCAACGCGTCGAGCGATTCCCAGTAGTACACATTCGAGCTCAGGCCGGTCGCCGCGTTTTCCCACGTTTCTTCGCCGAGATAGCCAGGAATGGCTTTCGCAGCGGTGGCGATTGCGTCGTCGAGGCGGTAGAAGCGTTCGTCGAATTGCTTCGTGGCGAAGATGAAAGTGGAGGTGTACACGGCAAATTGTTTTGTACGATTACAAAGGTAGCGCATCATAGCGCACTGCGCCGCATACGTTTGCCTCGCGGTTTTCAGCGTTTTTCCCGGTATTTTCACGAGCGGGAATCCCCGCGCCAATGACGTGGATGTAATCCGCTGAAACGCTGTTTTGCCGTTTTCCCTCATTCTTTTCAGACGGCGATCACTTAAACTGCCAGTAACGTTTTGTTACTCGGGGTGCGCGAGATGTTGGCCGTATTCATCATTGCCTGTCCTATTTGCATCGCTGCGCTGTTCGGTTTTGCGCGGCACGTGGATCCGTTGACAGGCCAGTTCAAGCGATAAATTCAAGCTTCAGACGCTTCCGCCGTTTCCGTCGACTCACGAGCGGAGTGCGGGTCCGTCCGCTTCTTGCCTGCTTCTTGCCGGCCTATTTAGCCGATTCGTCTTCCGAGCCTTGCTTTTGTGTGCCGACTCGCGGCACGATGCGCGATAACCTGAATGAGGGCTGCATCGCGCATGCGAGATACTCTGGCGAACCTGGCTACGCGCCTTGGCGTACTGAAAGGCGTCTTTCCTCTGGACCGATCTGCGGCCGCGCGCGATGCGCTGGCCGGCGTGCAGCTTGCGTCGATGGATATTCCGCAAGTGCTCGGCTACGCGCGCATTGCCGGCATGCCCGCCGTGACCGGCCTTTACACAGTCTTCTTACCGCTGATCGCGTTTGCGTTTTTCGGCGCGTCGCGGCACCTGGTCGTCGCCGCCGACTCGGCTACGGCGACGATTTTCGCGAGCCGGTTGTCGACGATGGCGCCGGTTTCAAGCGCCGAATATGCGGCGCTCGCCGCGATGGTCGCGTTGTTCACCGCCGTGTTGCTGCTCATCGCGCGGGTGTTCAAACTCGGCTTTCTCGCCGACTTCCTGTCGCGCACCGTGCTGATCGGTTTTCTGGCTGGAGTCGGCGTGCAGGTCGGCATTGCGATGCTGGGCGATATGTTCGGCTTGCCTGGGCATGCCGCGCGCAGCATCGATCAGCTTGCGCTGGTGGCGCGAGACCTGGCGCGGATCAATCCGGCGACGCTCGGCATTTCCACGCTGGTGGTCGTATCCATTCTGGTGTGCAAGCGGTTCCTGCCGCGCGTGCCGGTGCCGTTGATCGCCGTGGTGGCGGGCATCGCCGCCAGTGACTTCTATGGTTTCGCGGCGCACGGCATCGCCATACTCGGGCCGGTGGAGGGCGGACTGCCGCCGTTGCGCGTGCCGTCGGCCACATGGCAGCAGGCGCTCGATCTGCTGCCGGTCGCGGCTTCGTGCTTCGTGATGATCGTCGCGCAGAGTGCGGCGGCGAGCCGCGTGTTCGCCGAGCGCTATCACGAACCTGTCGATACCAATGCCGATCTGCTTGGCCTCGCCGCCGCCAATGCGGCGGCTGCGTTCACCGGCGCGTTCGTCGTCAACGGCAGTCCGACGCAAACGGCCATGGCCGACCGCGTCGGCACGCGCAGCCAGTTTGCGCAACTCACGTTCGCGGTGGTGGTGGTCGCTGTGCTGCTGTTTTTCAGCCGCTTCCTACAGTATTTGCCGCACTGCATTCTGGCCAGCATCGTGTTCACGATCGCCCTTGGCCTGATCAATCTGAAGACGCTGTTCCTGATTCGCCGCGAGAGTCCGGGCGAATTCACGCTGGCCGTATTCACTGCCGCGGCGGTGGTGCTGATCGGCGTCGAGCACGGCATTCTGGTGGCGGTTGCGTTTTCGCTGTTAAGGCATGTGCGGCACAGCTACCGGCCGCACACCATGGTCCTCGTACCCGGCGACGACGGCGTCTGGGTGCCGGTGCCGGCCGTGCCGGGCGAGCAGACTGCGCCGGGACTGATCGTCTATCGCTTCGGCGCCGATCTGTTCTATGCGAACGACCACTTTTTCGTCGAAGACACGCGCCAGCTGATCGCGCAGGCGCCGAACCCGGTGCGCTGGTTCGTGATCGACGCGGGCGCGATCACGGACCTCGATTATTCCGCGGCGCGCTCGGTGGGCGAGCTATGCCAGACGTTGAAGCAGAAGGGCGTCGACGTGATCTTTGCCCGCGTGAACCGTTATTTGCATTCGGATATGGACCGGCATGGCATCACGCCGATCGTTGGCGCGAGCTACATTTTCGGCACGCTGCACGAAGCGCTGCTTCTGGCCGGCGTGCGTCAGCCAGGCGCTCAGGTGAAAGACACTCAATAGCGCCATGGGCGCTATTGCGGGCCGGATAGGCGTGGCGGCCGCTAGCATTTCGAGGTCAGCAGCTTGATGCCGGTAATGCCGAACATGACCGCAAGCGAACCGTCGAGCCAGCGGCGGATCGCGGCATAGACGCTGCCCGGCAGGACAATCGAGTTCGCCGAGCGTGATCGATTGATCGATTGATCGATTCTGGTGCTGGTCAGGGCAAATATATATCGTTATTCAACACTTTTACTCGTGGTTAAACTTGACCTCGCGCGCCCCGCTGCGCGCCTCCATTTTCTTATCCGCGAGTTCTTTCACCATGAGCGTTGCCGACACCGTTTTGCCGCCGTTCCATCTGGCGTTTCCTGTTCATAGCATCGCCGCCGCGCGCGAGTTTTACGGCGAGCTGCTGGGCTGTCCGGAAGGGCGCAGCTCGGCGGAGTGGGTGGATTTCAATTTCTACGGCCACCAGATCGTCGCGCATCTCGCGCCGGAAGAAGCCGGGCATCGGCAGACCAGCAAGGTCGACGGCCACGCGGTGCCGGTGCGCCACTTCGGCGCGGTGCTGTCGATGGAGCAATGGCAAGCCGCGGCGGACAAGCTGCAGCAGGCAGGCATCGAGTTCATCATCGAGCCGTACGTGCGCTTCAAGGGCGAAGTCGGCGAACAGGCGACGATGTTCTTTCTCGATCCGTCGGGCAACGCGCTGGAGCTCAAGGCGTTCGCCGATATGTCGTCGTTGTTCGCGAAGTAAGGCGAAGTAAGTCTGGCGGCACCAGCTGGTTCAAAGCAGAAGGCCGGTCAACCGAAGGGTTGACCGGCCTTCTGTTTCAGCACCTAAAAAGCACCGATCTACCGCCGCCAAACGTTTGCCGATCGCTAACCGGCGTGCGGCGAGATCAGGCGCCTATGCTTACATTAACCTTCCTGACAATTTCGCCATTTTCGCGCCATGCAGGCGTTGGTGCTACCGATCTAGCATAAGCACTGATTCACCGGCAGAGGTGTGCGGCATAGGCTCCGGCAACAGGGGCTCAGGTCGTGTCACGTCTGCCGGTTTTGGCATGTCATAGGCTGCAGCGGCGCGACCGTCCAGCCACGGCGATTCAGTTCCTTACCTGCATTCTCTCGGGCGCGTTTCAATGTGGATCGTCAACGTAGCGCTAAAGCGGCCATACACGTTCATCGTGATGGCCATCCTGATCCTGCTGGCGACGCCGTTCGTGCTGTTGACCACGCCGGTCGACGTGCTGCCGGAAATCAATATTCCGGTGGTCAGCATCATCTGGACGTACACGGGCCTGTCTGCGGAAGACATGGCCAATCGCATGACGTCCGTCAACGAGCGCAGCCTGACCACCACGGTCAACGACATCGAGCACATCGAATCGCAGTCGCTCGCCGGCATCGCGATCATCAAGATGTTCCTGCAGCCGAACGCGAACATCCAGACCGCGATCGCACAGACGGTGGCCGTCGAACAGGCGCAACTCAAGCAGATGCCGCCGGGCGCCACGCCGCCGCTGGTGATCAGCTATTCGGCGTCGAGCATTCCGGTGATCCAGCTTGGCCTGTCGAGTCCGAAGCTCTCCGAGCAGGCGCTCAACGATACCGCGCTGAATTTCCTGCGCCCGCAACTCGTGACGATTCCGGGCGCCGCCGTACCGTATCCGTACGGCGGCAAATCGCGTCTGATTTCGGTCGATCTCGACACGCGCGCGCTGCTGGCCAAAGGGCTGACGCCGTCCGACGTGGTGAGCGCGTTCAATGCGCAAAACCTGATTCTGCCGACCGGCACGGCCAAGATCGGGCCGAAGGAATTCACGATCAATATGAACGGCTCGCCGCCCACGGTGGAAGGGCTCAACGATATTCCCGTGCGCACGCTCAACGGCGCGACGACCTATCTGCGTGAAGTTGCGCACGTGCGCGACGGTTTTTCCCCGCAGACCAATATCGTGCGGCAGGACGGCCATCGCGGCGTGCTGATGTCGGTGCTGAAAGCCGGCAGCGCGTCGACGCTGTCGATCGTCAACACGCTGCATGCGTTGCTGCCGACCGCGCGCGCGGCGCTGCCGCCGGATCTGAGCGTCACGGCGCTGTTCGATCAGTCGGTGTTCGTGAAAGCGGCCGTGCAGGGCGTGGTGCGCGAAGCGCTTGCCGCCGCCGCGCTGACGGCCGCGATGATTCTGCTGTTTCTCGGCAACTGGCGCAGCACCTGCATCATCGCGATATCGATTCCGCTGTCGATCCTGTCGTCGCTGATCGCCTTGCATGCGTTGGGGCAGACTATCAACATCATGACGCTCGGCGGCCTCGCGCTGGCCGTCGGGATTCTGGTCGACGATGCGACGGTGACGATCGAGAACATCGAACGGCATCTGCACATGGGCACGAATCTGCACGACGCGATTCTCGAAGGCGCCGGTGAAATCGCGGTACCCGCCCTCGTGTCGACGCTGTGCATCTGCATCGTGTTCGTACCGATGTTCTTCCTGACCGGCGTCGCGCGCTATCTGTTCGTGCCGCTCGCCGAAGCGGTGGTGTTCGCGATGCTCGCCTCGTACGTGCTGTCGCGCACGCTGGTGCCGACGATGGCCATGCTGTTGATGGGTCACGCGCACAAGCCCAAAGCCGATGCCCGGCCGAACCTGTTCATGCGGGTCTACCATCGCTTCGACGCGGGCTTCGAGCGCATGCGCGGCGCGTACATCGTGATTCTCAGCAGTCTGCTGGTGCGCCGGCGTTTCTTCGCCGGCGTATTCCTAAGCTTTTGCGTCGGGTCGATGGGCCTCGCGTTCGCGCTCGGCGAAGACTTCTTTCCGAGCGTCGACGCGGGCGACATTCGTCTGCACATGCGCGCGCCGACGGGTACCCGCATCGAGGAAACCGCGCGTCTGGCCGACCAGGTCGAAAGGGTGATTCGCGAGGTGGTGCCGGGCCGGGAACTCGCCACGATCCTCGACAACCTCGGCTTGCCGTACAGCGGCATCAACCTCTCGTACAGCAACGCGGGCACGATCGGCACGCTGGACGGCGAGATTCAGGTGGCGCTCAAGCCGGACCACAAGCCCACGCAAACTTACGTGGACAGATTGCGCGCGCTGCTGCCGCAGCGCTTTCCTGGCGTCGAATTTTTCTTTCAACCCGCCGACATCGTCACGCAGATTCTCAACTTCGGCTTGCCCGCCGCGGTCGACGTGCAAATTACCGGCACGGACCAGCAAGGCAACTTCGACATCGCCCGCAAGCTGCTGAAACAGGTGCGGATGATTCCGGGCACTGTCGATACTCACATCCAGCAAAAGCTCGACGAACCGGCGATCAATCTTCAGATGGACCGTACCCGCTTGCAGCAACTCAATCTGAGCGCGAGCAACGTGGCGCAAAACGTGCTCATTTCATTGTCGGGCAGCTCGCAAACGTCGCCGGGTTTCTGGTTCAACAACCGCAACGGCGTCGAATACAACGTCGCGGTGCAAACGCCGCAATATCAGATCTCGTCGATCGACGAACTGTTGCGCACGCCGGTGTCGGGTTCGGCCACCGGGCCGACGCAACTGCTCGGCAACCTGGTGCGCGTCGCGCCGCAGAACCAGTTCGCGGTGGTCACGCACTACAACATCCGGCCGGTGATCGATCTGTACGTGAGCGTCGAAAAGCGCGATCTCGGCAGCGTGGCCAATGAAGTCGACAAGCTGGTCGACAACGTGCGGGCTTCTTTGCCGCGCGGCAGTCAGATCACCGTGCGCGGCCAGGTGCAGACGATGCGCGGCTCGTTCTTCGGTTTGGGGCTCGGCGTGGCGATGGCGATCGTGCTGGTGTACCTGCTGATCGTGGTGAATTTCCAGTCGTGGGTCGATCCGCTCATCATCGTCAGCGCGTTGCCGGCGGCCTTGGCCGGCATCGTGTGGATGCTGTTCCTCACGGGTACGCACCTGAGCGTGCCGGCATTGACCGGCGCGATCATGACGATGGGCGTGGCGACCGCCAACAGTATCCTGATGGTGTCGTTCGCGCGCCAGCGGCTCGGCGTCGGTGCGCCGCCGCTCACCGCCGCGCTCGAAGCCGGCGCGAGCCGGATCCGGCCGGTGCTGATGACCGCGTTCGCGATGATCATCGGCATGATTCCGATGGCGCTCGGGCTCGGCGAAGGCGCCGAGCAGAACGCGCCGCTCGGCCGCGCGGTGATCGGCGGTTTGCTGTTCGCCACGGTGTCCACGCTGTTTTTCGTGCCGCTCGTGTTCGCGGGCATTCATGGCCGCCTCGCCCGGCGCCGCGGCAATGGCGGCGACGGTGGCGACGGCGGCAATGGCGGCGCTGGCGGCGCACATAGCGGCGGCCCCGCGCCGGATCACGGCGGCGACGGCAAGCACGCGTAACGTTAAATGACGGCTGACTGAGATGACCGAAAAAACTCATGCATCGCTAGCGATCCCTTCGCGTGAAACTGAAAGCGGCCACGCATTGCCGCCGCGCAATCGCGAGTGGAAGCGCGCGAGGATCGCTGTCTGGATCGTCCTCGCACTGCTCGCCGTGGGCGCGCTGCGCACCGTGGTCGTGGATGTCCTGCAAAGCCGGACGGTGGCCGAGACGACGCGGCAAAACGCTGTCCAGTACGTCAACGTGGTGAGCCCGACGCGAACCGAAGGCGGCGGCAGTACCTTGCTGCCGGGCACCTTGCGCGGCAACGTCGAATCGCCGATCTACGCGCGCTCGACCGGTTATCTGCTGCACTGGTACGCCGATATCGGCACGCGCGTGAAGCAGGGGCAATTGCTGGCCGATCTCGATACGCCTGAAATCGATCAGGAACTCGCGCAGGCTCTTGCGCAACGCCAGCAAACCAGCTCCAGTCTCGGTCTCGCGAAGAGTTCGCTGGAGCGCTGGCAGCAGTTGCGTCAGCGCGATGCGGTCTCGCAGCAGGAGCTCGACGAACGGCAAAGCACCTACGCGCAGGGCCTCGCCAATCTCGCCGCCGCCGACGCCAACGTGCAGCGCCTGCGGCAGCTCGAATCGTTCAAGCGCATCGTCGCGCCGTTCGCAGGCGTCGTCACGCAGCGCAATGTCGACGTCGGCGATCTGATCGACGCGGGCAGCGGCACGAGCCGTGCGTTGTTCGCGCTCGCGCAATCTGACCCGCTGCGCGTTTATGTGCAGTTGCCGCAGGCGTACGCGCAGAACGTCGCCGATGGACAGAACGTGGTCGTGACCCAGGCGGAACTGCCGGGGCAGCAGTTTCACGGCGCGATCACGCACATCGCCGGCGCGATCGACGTGCCGACCCGCTCGCTGCAAATCGAAGTGACCCTGCCGAATCCCGACGGCAAGCTGCGCCCCGGCGCCTATGTGCAGGTTGCGTTGCCGGCCGCCGCCCATGCGCGCCTGATGGTGCCGGGCAATGTGCTGCTGTTTCGCGCCGAAGGTCCGAGGGTCGCCGTGGTCGACGCGAATGGCAACGTGCAGTTGCAAAAGATCGTGATCGCGCAGGATCTGGGGCAGTCGCTCGAGATCGAAAGCGGGATCGAGGCGACCGACAGGATCATCATCAACCCGAGCGATTCGATCGCGGATGGCGATCATGTGCAGATCGCGCAGCCGCAAAAGAGCGGCAAGGGGGCGCCGTGAAACCGGCGGCAGTCATGCTGACGGCCGCCGCGAGCGCCGCGTTGCTGGCCGCGTGCACGGTCGGGCCGGACTATCGGCGACCGCAAGCCGAGGTACCGCCGGCCTGGCATACCGATTCCTACTGGCGCGTGGCCGCGCCTTCGCACGCGCCGCTCGCGCCCGACTGGTGGAACGGCTTCGGCGATGCGACGCTCGCCACGCTGGAAAATCAGGCGCTCGCGCAGAATCAGACGCTGGCCGCGGCCAGCGCACATTATGCGCAGGCCAAGGCGACGCTCGCCAATATCAGCGCGCAACGGATTCCCGAGGTCGATCTGGCTGCGTCGGCGTCGCGCTTCAGGATTTCGAAGAGCCGTCCGCTCACTAACTACGCCACGCCGACGCAGTCGACGGTACAGAACAATTTTCAGCTCGGCGCGTCGATCAACTACGACACCGATCTATTCGGCCGGATACGTCGCCAGGTGGAGGGCGCGACGGCCTCGGCGGAGCAATCGGCCGATGACCTCGCCAACGCGAGGCTCGTGCTGAGCACCGACCTCGCCACCAGTTACTTTTCGCTGCGCGAACTCGACGCCGAGATCGACGTGTTGAATCAATCGGTGCAGTTGCAGCAGAAGGCGCTCGACTATGTGACGTCCCAGCATGAGCTCGGCGCGGTGTCCGGGTTGAACGTGTTGCAGCAGAAAGCGCAACTCGATGCGACCCGCGTGCAGGCGCAATTGCTGCTGAATCAGCGCGCGCAATTCGAACACGCGATTGCCGCTCTGGTCGGCGTGCCCGCGCCGCAATTCGCGATCGAGCCCAAGGTGCTCGACGCGCAGGTGCCGCCGATCCCGCTTGGCTTGCCGAGCGACGTGTTGCAG
Organism: Paraburkholderia lacunae; assembly: GCF_003353175.1. Taxonomy (GTDB): domain Bacteria; phylum Pseudomonadota; class Gammaproteobacteria; order Burkholderiales; family Burkholderiaceae; genus Paraburkholderia; species Paraburkholderia lacunae. The sequence continues at coordinate 34,163 of NZ_QHKS01000012.1, forward strand.
CGCCGTCCGGATGTCGCGTCGGCAGAACGCGCGATGGCCGCCGCGAATGCGCAGATCGGCGTCGCCAAAGCGGCGTTTTTTCCGAGCCTGACGCTGACGCCGGGCATCGGTTGGGAGAGCACGCAGTTCGCCAGTTTGCTGAGCGCGCCCACCTTGCTGTGGACGCTAGGCGCGGCGGCCGGCCAGGTGCTGTTCGACGGCGGCCGGCGGGCGGCGAACCTCGACTTCGCGAGCGAAGGCTACAAGGCCACCGAGGCGAACTACCGGCAGACCGTGCTCAACGCGTTCCAGCAGGTGCAGGACGGCATCACCGGCCTGTCGGTGCTGGACGGCGCGGCGAAGCAATCGCAGGAAGCGGTGGCCGATGCGCAGCATCTGCTGTCGCTCGCCAACGACCGCTATTTGGGCGGCCTCGTCGCCTACCTCGACGTCATCACCGCGCAGCAGCAGTTGTTGACGAGCGAGCGTCAGGACGTGCAGATCCGCGGCCAGCAGATGACCTTGTCGGTCGCGCTGGTGAAGGCGCTCGGCGGCGGCTGGGAAGCCGCTGACGCAACGGCAGGCAAGCTCGCCAGCCGGCCGGCGCAGGATACGAAGGAGGCGATGGCTCCCGTCAAGTGAGCCGCATACAGGATGGCACCGGCGCGCAGGAAAGAGGGCGGCGAAGGGACGGCGAAGCGTTTCGTATAATGCAGACACAAGGGGACGCGCATGAAATTGCTGATCGTTGAAGACGAGCACAAGGTGGTGGACTACTTGCGCTCCGGTTTGACGGAGCAGGGCTGGGTCGTCGACGTTGCGCTCGACGGCGAGGAAGGCATGCATCTGGCGACCGAATTCGATTACGACGTGATCGTGCTCGACGTGATGCTGCCCAAACGCGACGGCTTCAGTGTGCTCAAGGCGCTGCGCATGCGCAAGTCGACGCCGGTCATCATGCTGACCGCGCGCGATCATGTGAACGACCGCGTGCGCGGCCTGCGCGAAGGCGCGGACGACTACCTCACCAAACCGTTTTCCTTTCTCGAACTGGTCGAGCGCCTGCATGCTCTCGCGCGCCGCACGCGTTCGCAGGAATCGACGCTGATCTCCGTCGGCGATCTGTTCGTCGATCTGATCGGCCGGCGGGCGACACGCGACGGCGTGCGTCTCGACCTGACCGCCAAGGAATTTCAGTTGCTCAGCGTGCTGGCGCGCCGGCAAGGCGACATCCTGTCGAAAACGGCGATCACCGAACTGGTGTGGGACGTGAATTTCGACAGCCATACGAACGTGGTCGAAACCGCGATCAAACGCTTGCGCGCCAAACTCGACGGCCCGTTTCCTTCGAAGCTGCTGCACACCGTGCGCGGCATGGGCTATGTGCTCGAAGTGCGTGAAGAGGCCGAGCAGCCATGAACCGGTCGATCGCCCGCCGCCTCGCGCTGATGTTCGCGCTCGTTGCGCTGTTCGTGTTCACGCTGGTCGGCACGGGGCTGTTTCTGGTGCTGCGCACGCAACTCGAAGGTCACCTGCGCGATTCGCTCGACGGCCGCACCGAGATTGCTCGCATCATCGTCTATCACTCGGTGACGCCGGAAAAATGGCGCATGGCGCGCGAAAAACTCACCGACATGACGCCGCGCGACGGCAGCACCGTGTATTCGGTGTCGAGCGCCGATCCGTATTTCCACTACGGCAAGCCGGTCGAGGGTCGGGTGGTGAGGAGCTGGGAGGGCGGCTATACGCGCATTTCGCCGGCCGGCGGCGGCGCGGACCTGCTTACCATTACGAAGACGATACCGGCTTACGGCCCGCGTCCGCCCGTGCAATTGCAAGTCGCCGCCAGTTGTGCGCCCAACGTGAACACCATGCGCGTGTTCGGTTTGGCGCTCGCTGCGCTGTCGGCGTTAGGCAGTCTGGCTGTGCTCCTGCTCAGTTACTCGGTGACGCGGCTCGGCCTCGCGCCGTTGACGCGCTTGACGAGGGAAGCCTCCGAGGTGAGCCCGAACAACCGCTCGCAGCGCCTGAATACCGCCTCGCTGCCGCACGAGTTGAATGACCTGGCCAATTCGTTCAACGGCGCGCTCGAACGGCTGGACGGCGCGTATGGCCGCCTCGAATCGTTCAACGCGGACGTTGCGCACGAACTGCGCACGCCGGTGACGATTCTGATCGGGCAGACCGAAGTGGCGTTGACGCGCAACCGTTCGGTCGACGATCTGCGTCACACGCTGCAATCGAATCTCGAAGAGTTCGAACGCATGCGCACGATTATCAACGACATGCTGTTCCTCGCCCGCGCCGATCAGGGCGAGCGGGCGACCGGTCTGGTCGAACTGTCGCTCGCCGCGGAAGTCGCGCATACGCTGGAGTTTCTCGAGATTCCGCTCGAGGAAGCGCGCGTGCATGCGCAATTGCACGGCGACGCGATGGCGCGCGTGAACCGCTCGCTGTTCGGCCGCGCCTGCACGAATCTGCTGATGAACGCGATCCAGCACTGCACGCCCGGCACGGCGATCACCGTGACGATCTCGCGTGAAGAGGATCGTTTGCGGGTCGCGGTGGCCAATCCCGGCGAGCCGATCGAGGCCGCGGTGCTCGAACACCTGTTCGACCGCTTCTATCGCGCCGAGGTGTCGCGCACCAATAGCCGCGAAAACCACGGGCTGGGTCTGGCGATCGTGAAGGCGATTGCGGAGATGCATCGCGGCACGGTGTCGGTGGAGAGCGCGCACGGCATCAACACGTTTGCGTTTTCGATTGCGGCGTCGCGCACGGAGAGCGACATGCCGGCGGCGCGCTCGAACGCCGGCGTGCCCGCTGAAACCGCGAGTTACTCGTCGCTGGTAAAGGGCAAATCGGCCTGAACCGGCAAGCGTTGCTTGACGGCTTGCGCATTGGCCGGCGTCAAGGCGCTCACGCGCACGCCTAGCAGCCGCAGCTTGCGGTTCAGTTCCACCCGCCTCAGACATTCGGTTGCCGCGCGCCGTATCTCAGCGGCATCCGCAGTCGGTTCGTCCAGCGTCAGATCGCGCGTGACCGTGCGGAAGTCGTCGTAACGCAGCTTGATGCCCACGGTCCGGCCCACGTAACCCTTGTGCACGAGGTCTTCCGCGACCCGCACGCACAAGCCGGTAAACGACGCGGACAACGCCGGCCGGTCGTGCCGCGGATGCAGATCGCGTTCGAAAGTCGTCTCGCGGCTCATCGACTTGGGCTCGGATTCGACCACCACCGGCCGCTCGTCGTAGCCTTGCGCGACTTGCGTGAGCCACGCCGAATAGCTGCGGCCGAAGTGGTCCTGCAGCAGCCCCAGGTCCGCGGCCGCCAGATCGCCTACGGTGGCGAGGCCGAGCGCCGTGAGCTTTTCCGCCGCCTTCGGCCCGATCCCGTTGACCTTGCGCACCGGTAGCGGCCAGACCCGCAGCGGCACGTCGGCGGGCGTCAGAATCGTTAGGCCGTCGGGTTTGTCGAGTTCGGAGCCGATCTTCGCCAGCAGCTTGTTCGGCGCCACGCAGATGGAGCAGGTGAGGCCGGTTGCCTGATAGACCGCCTGTTTGATGCGCGCGGCAATCTCGCGCGGCTCGCCGGGCAGGTCGGTGAGGTCGAGATAGATTTCGTCGATGCCGCGGTCTTCGATCCGGTCGGTAAACGTGGCGACCGCCGCTTTGAACAGACGCGAGTAGTGCCGATACGAATCGAAGTCGGTGGGCAGCAGAATCGCGTCCGGCGCGAGCAGCGCGGCTTTCATCATGCCCATCGCGGAGAACACGCCGAGCGCGCGGGCTTCATAGGTCGACGTGGTGACCACGCCGCGACCCGCGTAATCGCGCAGACGCGCGAAGCGGCGAGTGCCGTCTTCCAGCGTTTGCGGCGCGCTATTGCGGCCGCCGCCGATCACCACCGCTTTGCCGCGCAATTCCGGGTAGCGCAAAAGCTCAACCGACGCGTAGAACGCGTCCATGTCCAGGTGCGCGATGCGGCGGCTTGCAGAACTCATGAGTGGCGGAAACGGGTCACAGCAGCGGGTCACAGCAGCGGGGCAGGAACGTCAGCATGTAGCCGGTGCCGCCCCGCGTATGGCTTGCTGTGGCTTGCTGCGTCGGGCCTCCGGACGCGCTTGGAATGCTTCGCCGCGCGCCGGATGCCGAACCATCATAGTACCTTGCTCCGCCTGGGCAAGGCACCGTGCTGCTCACTGTTACTGCTTGATGCCTTCAGCCTGAATATTCAGCGTGGTCAGCATCTTGAAGCCGTAGGTCTTGCCGAAGTCGACGCCGAAGTCGTCGCGATTGAACGTCGCGGTCGATTCCGTGCCGCACACTTCGCGCTTGAGCATCGGGTTCATGATGCACTTGAACGATTCGATCTTCAGGTTGACCGGCTTGGTCACGCCATGCATGGTCAGCGTGCCGATCACTTCCACCGGCTTGTCGCCGTCGAAGCGAATCTGCGTGCCCTTGTAGGTCGCGGTCGGGAACTTCGCGGCGTCGAAGAACTTGTCCGTGACCAGTTCCGAGTCCAGCTTGTCGTTACCGATATCCATCGAGCTCATATCGATCGTCACGTCGACCGTGCCGGTCTTCGCCGCGCGATCGAGCACGACAGTGCCGCTGCTCTTCTTGAACTTGCCGCGCCAGTTCGACAGGCCGCCGAAGTGGTCGGTTTCGAAGCTCGGGTACGTGTGCGTCGGGTCGAGTTGGTACGTGTCGGCGGCGGCCATTGCGTTGAACGACATGGCTGCGGCGAGCGCGCCGGCGGCGAGCAAAAGTTGTTTCTTCAAGTTCTTCTCCAGGTAACAAAAAAGTGCAAAAAGAGGTGCCAGCTAAGGCAACTAATAAGGCAGCAAATAAGACAACAAAAGGAGCGCCAAAAGAGGCGCTAAAGGTTCAAAAGAGGCGCTAAAAAAGTGCGGGGTCGCCTCTACGCGTTAGTTACTTCTTCGCCGCGACGATGTGAAATTTGATGACGACTTCGTCGGCGACGACCGACGTGTCTTTCCATTCGCCTGTGCCGACATCGAACTGCGAGCGCTTGATCGGCAATGAGCCGTCGAAGGTCTGCGTCGCGCCCTGGCTGGCGATCGTGACCGGCACCACGACGGTTTGCGATTTACCCTTGATCGTGAGCTTGCCGGTGATCCTGTACTGATTGCCGCCGGCCGGCGCGATCGCGCTCGACACGAACGTCGCGGCCGGATAAGTCGCGCTATCGAACCATTCCTTGCCTTGCGCCTGCTTGTTGTAGTCGTCGGCGCCGAGGTCGTAGCTGCCGGTGTCGATCGACACGTTGGCGCTGCCGGCGGTGGGCTTGGCCGGATCGAAATTCAGCTGCGCCGAGAACTTTTTGAACTTGCCGTCTACCGGCACGTTCATCTGTTTGGTCGTTGCAACGACGCTGCTTTTGCTCGCGTCGACATCGGCGTGCGCGAGCCCCGCGCCGAGCAAGGACAGGGCGGCAACGCCGGCGAGAATCGAGTGAGAGAGGTTTGATTTCATAGTGGTACGCATCCTATCGAACCCGCGCGCGTTGATTGAACGCCGCTGGGAATTAGATTGCCAACATGCAGGAGCGAATCGCTCCTTACTTGAGGAGCGGAATCATGCGCGCGAGCAATCCGTCGCGATCGACGAATTGATGCTTGAGCGCCGCCAGCACATGCATGGCGACCAGCGCCAGCAGCGTGTAATTGAGCAGCACGTGAACGGTGCGCAGCGTGGCCTTGAGCGCCTGATCCGGGCCGATGAGCGTGGGCAGCGGCACGATGCCGAGATAAACGACCTGAATGCCCGCGGCGGAGCTATACAGGTAGCCGGATAGCGGAATTGCCAGCATCAGCAGGTAAAGCACGCCGTGCACGAGATGGGCCGCAGCCTTCTGCCAGGTGGGTAGGGCGGTTTGCAGCGCCGGCGCGCGGTGGGTGGCGCGCCACAATACGCGCGCGACAGCCAATACGAATACCGTGACGCCGATCCACTTGTGCCACGAGAAATACTTCAGCTTGGTCGGCGTGAAGCCGGGGATATCGGTCATGATCCAGCCGATATAGAACCCGCATACGATCAGCAGCGCGATCAGCCAGTGCAAGGCAATGGCCGGTCCGCTGTAGCGGTCGATATCCGAAGGAAGGGAATTCATCTGTCTCATGCTCGCCTGATGTGTGCCTGGTATGTGCCGCGTGGGTGTTGTGCGTATGCCGCATATCGCTGTAGCGCATGCCGCGTGCAAGGGTGCAAGTGTGGATAGTAGGTAAGACAACTAAAACTGAATAGCCGGGTGGTGGAGAACAGATTGTTGTCGTGGTGAAGCTAATGTGGCCGGAGTCAACCGGTTCGTGCCTCGTTACCGCGGCTATATGCGGGCACGGGTGCTTCGTCGGCGCGCGCCGGTCGTGCGGCTTTGGCGAACCTTTGACGGACCACCACGTCGTCGCGAGGCCCGCGCCTCACTTCGGGTATCCTGCCGGGTTCATCCTTCATTCCCACGCGTCATCCCACCTGGAATCCCGTTAGTGAGTGCCATTGTCCTGTCCTGGGGTATCGCCGCGGCCGCCACGGCCGGCGTCATCACCCGTCCTTTCAAATGGCCTGAAGCCGTCTGGGCCGTAGCCGGCGCGCTACTGCTGGTCTCGCTCAGGCTTTTGCCGGTCGACCTGGCAATCCAGGCGGTGGGAAAAGGCACCGACGTCTACCTGTTCCTGTTCGGCATGATGGTGCTGTCCGAAGTCGGCCGCCGCGAAGGCCTGTTCGACTGGGTCGCCGTGCTGGCCGTCAACCACGCGAAAGGTTCGCCAAAAAAGCTGTTCCTGCTGGTCTATCTGGTGGGGGTGGTCATCACCGCATTCCTCTCCAATGATGCCGCCGCCGTGGTTCTCACGCCCGCGGTGTTCGCCGCCGCCAGGCGAGCGAAAACGCATCCTCTGCCGCTGCTGTTCGTGTGCGCGTTCATCGCGAATGCCGCCAGCTTCGTGCTGCCGATCTCGAATCCGGCCAACCTGGTGTTGTACGGCAATCACACGCCCGCGCTCGGCATGTGGCTGATGCGCTTTACGCTGCCTTCGCTGTTGTCGATCGCCGCCACCTACGCGCTGTTGCGCTGGACCCAGCGCGAGGCGCTCGCGGGCGAGTGCGAGGCGAATCTCGAGCCGCTCGCGTTGTCGTCGAGCGGACGCGTCGCGCTCGCGGGCATCGCGGTTACCGCCATCGTCCTGCTGACGGTCTCCGCATACGATATCCCGCTCGGCCTGCCCACCGCGATACTCGGCGCGCTGACCGCCACGGTCGTGCTGATTCAGGAGCGCAAGTCGCCGCTGCCGATGATCAGGGAAATCTCGTGGAGCGTGCTGCCGCTGGTGGCCGCGTTGTTCGTGCTGGTCGAAATGCTCGATCGCACCGGCATCATCACCACGCTGGCCGGTATCGTGCAACGCGCGACGCCGCACAGCGAACTGGCAACGGCGGCGTCAGCCGGCGGCATCATCGCGATCGGCAGCAATCTGATGAACAACTTGCCGGCCGGTTTGATCGCAAGCTCGACGCTGATGCAGGCGCACAGCCCCGAGCGCGTGATCGATGCGCTGCTGATCGGCGTCGATCTGGGCCCGAATCTGTCGATTACCGGCTCGCTTGCAACAATCCTCTGGCTCAACGCGATCCGCCGCGAGGGCGAAGACGTGAGCTTCATGAAGTTTCTGAAAGTCGGCGTCGTGGTGATGCTGCCGGCCCTCGCGCTGGCGCTTGCCGCGCGGATTCTGACCGGTTGAGCGCAATCGGGCGCGGCTCGCCGTCGTGCAGATGCGGCGAGTCGGCGCCGGCACCCTGCTGTTCAGCGTGGCCGCAATGCGCGCGCACAGCGGCGGCACGGGCCTGGGACTTGCGATTGTCGAGCGGATTGCGCGGCTGCACGGCGGCAGCGTGCAGTTCTATGCGCGCGAGGCGGGCTGGCTGGAGGTGTGGGTTGTACTGCCGCTCAACTCGATCAACCCTTGTCCAGCCACGCATCCAACCCGACCCGGAACGCCACGCCCGCGATAACGGGCACGGTCATCATCAGGATGATGCCGAAATTGGGAACCGCGTCGCCATAAGCGATCGTCTGGTACAGCACGATGGTCGAAACGATGACGAACACGATCAGGCCGACGGCGATCATCAGAACATTGCGCGTCGCGATGGACAGCCGCCTGTGGTTTTGCGGGCCCTCCACAGTGCTGGCAGCGGGTTTTGTTTCGTGCTCGGCAGACATGATGATTCCCGGTGCTTGAGGTCGTGTTCGCTGCAAAGATAATTGTAGGCTAGAAGCGGGGGTTTTTTACCTTACTCGGCGCACAGCCGTCGCGCCGAGTAAGGCAAAGAAATCAGGCAAGCTCCCACGCCGCAGGCAGTCGTCCAAAGCCCGGACCCATGAACGGGTCAAACACTACTAACCCTTAAACCTCAACGACTTGCGAGCAAGGCGAGCACCTTATCCACAGTGTTGCTCACAAAAACTGGGGATAACTCAAAGGGTCCCGTACGACGCCCATGCGGCGCTCGGCGGTCGACCGAACAGCCCATCAGCCATGCTGCGAACAGCAAATCAATTCGACAGCGACAAATACGGCGAAGTAAGCGGCGTCGGCGGGAACGGCTGCAAGCCGGTTTGCTTGCTGAAGCTGTAACGCACATACACCGCGGCGAGCCACTCGCGATATTCATAGGCATTGCCGAGCGAAGCCGTCGCGCCGAATGCAAGCTGCGGCGCCAGCTGATATTCGCCCACGGCGCTCAGCGAATACGACAGGCCGGTCTTGCTCTGGCCGGGATACACCTGGTCGGTCACGACACTGGTGCCGATAGACTTCGCATTCGACGCGGCATCGGCCTGGCGGGTGCTACCGTCGTTGAGCGGGAAGTAATTCGATGCGTCCTGACGATAGTGCTGCACGCCGATCGAGCCTTTCACATCATAGGTAAATGGGCCGTTGCGGCCGGTCCACTCAACCGGCAGATTCAGGATCACATACTGTTGCGGGCTGAAATAGCCGCCCTGACCATAGGTGAAGTACGACAGATTCTTGTTGTAATGCATCAGTGTCGTGTTCAGCCCGACCGTGAGCGTCTGATCGGCGTCCTTCAACACGCGCGTGTAGACCCCGCCGCCGCCTTTGACGGCGTTATTGGTCACCACGTTGTGACCCGTGAACAGCTGGAAGGAGGCGTTCGTGTACAGGCCGCTCGTGCCGTCGTCCCATGCAAGGCTGCCGCGGCCGCCGTTGGAGGTGACGCCACCCCATTCGAGACCGGAGGCCGCGTCGTGCGCGCCGGCATAGGACAGCAAACTGTCGGTGACGGCGCGGCGTGCGATGGCCAGCGAATACGACACCTTGTCGGTGATGCCGCCGTTGTACTGCGCGCCGCCCACCACGTTCACTTCGCGAAAGCCGAGCGGCGTTACGCCGACGTCGCCGTCGATATTGCGGCTTTCATAGCCGAGCGACAGGCCCACGCCGCTCGAAGTCTGGCTGCCGTAGTTGTTCGTTCCGGCCTGCGCCGCCGATTTGGACGCGCTGGTGGACAATCCCGCGCCGAAACGCGCGAGCGTCGAGACGCTGCCCGCGGCCGTGCCGGCATCGAGCGTCACCGGCGTCGCCGTCACGACGATATGACCGTTGCCCGCCTTGATGCGCCCCTCGACCGGCGCTTCGATGTCGGTGAGCGTCGACAGTCCGTCTTCGCCGCTGCGGTTGCGGAACACGATCCCGCCCGACACCGTGCTCGCCTGCTCGCGATTGATCTGCGCCAGTTCTTCGGCGACGCCGAGCGTTTGCGTATCCGCTGCGCGCGCGTTCCCGGCATTCGACGACGCGTAGTTGCTGCCGTTGCCGGTGCCGTTTACACCGGGCTGCTGCGGGTAATACGGCTGCGCGTAACCGGTCGGCGGTTGTGGAATGTATAACTGTTGCTGAGCGTAGTAGCCCTGATTGGTATTCGGCTGCTGCTGCGAATACGGCTGATAAGGCTGCTGCCCGTAGGCCTGCTGCTGCGGCGGGTACGGTTGATAAGGCTGCTGCCCATAGGCCTGCTGCTGCGGATAAGCCTGCTGACCGTAGTACGGCTGTTGCTGCTGCGCGTAGGCCTGTTGCTGCCCATACGGCGCTTGCGCGTAAGTCTGCTCGTTGCGGTTCTTGTTCGACGCGCTTTGCTTCTTGCTGGTCGAACGAGTGGTGCTCGCCGTCGAGCCGGTATAACGCGGCTGTTGCGTCGCCCCGGCGTTGGCCTGCGCTGCGCGCGCGGCCGGCGACATCGGCCAGGGCGTCGCCGTGTAGCCGTCCGGTGCCTGCTGCGGATACGGCGCCGCGGCCTGCTGCGGATAAGCTGCGTTGTACTGCTGTTGCGGCGCTGGTTGCATCGGCTGCATCGGCGCCTGCGCCTGACCCTGATCCGGATAAGGCTGCAACGGCGCGCCCGACTGGCTCGACCCGTAGGTCTCCTCGCCGTAGCCGCCCGAGTCGACGCCCGGACGGGGCGCGTTATAAGGCACAGCGGTGGGCGTGGCATTCGGCGCATACGGCTGCGCGGGCGCCGTGGACGGTGCAACAGAAGGCGCACCATAAGGCGCAACATACGGCGCGGGCTGCGAGGGCGGCGGATAGTTCGGCACGGTCTGCGTCGGCAAGGAGGACTGCGAATACGGGAGCGAAGCACGCGCGGCATTGAAGCCGCTGCCCGCTAGCGCGGCGTTGTCGGCATCGGTTGGCGTGATGGTGGCGGTTTTGCCTTCGAACGGATTGGTGCCCGGCAGCGGCGTCGCGCCGAGCCGTGCCGTTGCGGCTTCCCACCCGCGCGGCACGTTGCCCGGCGCGTTGGCGCCCGTGCGCCCGGCGTTGTTCATCAGCGGCGTGTTGGCGGCGATCAGCGCCCGTTGCAGATAAGTCGACGCGAGCGACAGCTTGCCTTGCGCGCGGTACATGCGGCCGACCGTAGCCAGCACACCCGGATCGCCGGGCGCGGCAGCGAGAGCCTGCTTCGCGAGCGATTCGGCGTAGCTGAACTGTTTCGCGCCGACCGCGGCGGGGATCGTCGCTTGCAGCAGATTCAGGTCGTCGGGCCGGCGCTGGAGCGCGACGCGATAGCTCGCGAGCGCGTTGCGGTCGTCGCCGGCGCTCGAATAGAGGCGGCCCAGCGCGGCTTGCAGATCGGGATTGTCGGGCATCGCCGCGAGCCACGGCGCGATCACGTCGTAAGCGCTGGCGAGATCGCCGCGCTGACGCACCACATCGCATTGCTTGACGACGATCCCCAGATTCAGATTGTCGAAATCCGTACGTTGCCGCGGCGTCAGTTGCATCGACGCGAGCCGGCGCATCACCATGCCGAGTTCGGCGTCCTGCCGCGTGGCGGACAGAATGCCGGCGTATTGCAGCAGCAAATCCGGGTTGCCGGGCGCGGCGTTCATCGCGCCGCGCACGAGGCTCAATGCACGGTTCGGGTCGCCCGCCTGCTGATAGCCGGTGGCGAGCACGCCGATCAGTTCGGGGCTGTTGCCGGCGACGGGTTCGGCGGCATGCAGCGTCGCGAGCGCCTGTTGACGCTGCCCGTTGCGCGCCGTCCGCGTGGCGATGTCGGCCTGCAGATGCACCCACAAACGGTGCTGCAAGGTGGTCATCGCGTCGGTGCGCTGCGCGGCCGGAATCCGTTCGAGTTGCGCGAGACCCGCTGCCCAGTCCTGCGTTTCCGCCGACAGCAGCGCGCTCGCATACAGCGCGTCGGTCATGTCCGGATGCGCGGCGAGCAAGCCATCCATCATGCTGCGCGCGTTCGCGACCGCGCCCTGGCGCACGTAGATGCGCGCGAGGTCCAGACGCAGCCAGGGATCGTCGGGCGTATTGAGCAGCGCGTCTTCGAACAGGCTGCGCGCCGCGCCCAGATCGCCGCGCGCTTCGGCGGCGCGCGCCTGCGCGGCCTGCGCTTCGCCGCGCAGACGGTTGATGCCGCCGGCCTTCGACTGCTGTGCCGTGTTCAACTGATTGGCGAATTGCAGCGCTTCGTCGCCGCGCCCCTGGGCGGCGAGCGCGCCGACGAGGCCGCGAATCGCGTCGGGATTGTCGGCCTGGCGGCGCAACGCCATCCGGTACGCCTGCTCCGCGCCGGCGGGATCATGGTTCGCGAGCAGCATCTCGCCGAGCAGCACCTGCGCGGTGACGTCGGACGGATTCAGCGCGATCGCGCGTTCGAACAGCGACTTCGCCTTCGCGAATTCGCCGTTGCTGCGTGCGCCGATCGCGTCGCTGGTGTAGGTCCAGTAGGTCGCGCTATCGAGCGCGGTTTTCCAGCGCGCCGGATTGCCGCTGCGCGAGGCGCGCTCCAGATCGTTGCGGGCCTCGGCGAAGTGCTCCTGCTTCAACGCGGCGATGCCCATGCCGCCGAGCGCGTCGGTGTCGTTCGGACTGTTCGCCAGCACCGACGAAAACTTCGCGCGCGCCGTGCCGAGGTCGCCGCGATCGAGCGCGGCGAAACCATCGGCGATGGTGCGCCCGCGCGCATCGACGTTAGCGTTTTCCTGCGCGCGCTCGTGTGCCGCCTTGTCCTGCTGGACCATCGAATCGAAGCGCGCCTTGACCGCGGCGTCGTCGCTCGCGACTTGCAGATACGCCTGATACAGCGCGGCATCGGACGGCCGCGCGTCGAGCCACAGCAGCGCCTGGCGCCAGCTTTTCTGCGCCGCCGCGCCGAGCGTGCTGTCGGTGCTGAGCTTTTGCAGCCGCGCGATGCCGTCGCGGCGCGTGACGTCGCGATAGGTCAGATGCTGCGCATAGGCGAGCGCGTAACGCGGGTCGTCGGGATTGTCGCGCGCCAGTTGTTCGAGACCGCGGCGTGCCTGATCCCAGCCTTGCGGCGTGGCCGAGAGCGCCTGGTAGTACTCGAGCTGAAGCGCCGGCGTGGCCGGTTTGCCGCTCAGGGCGCGCTGATATTCCTCTACCGCGCTCGCGCTCTGGCCGCTTTGCGCGAGCCGCCGTGCATCGTTGACAGTTTGGTCGCGCAGACTCGATTCGCCGAGGCGCCGGCCCAGTTCGTCCAGATTCGGATAGTTCGGCGCGACCGCTTTCAGACGTGCCAGATACTGCTGCGCGCCCGCGCCGTCCTTGCGGTCGGCGAGCACCATGCCCATGCCGAAGAGCGCATCGGGCTGCTTCGGATCGATACGCAGCACCTTGAGCCAGGCCTGCTCGGCGAGGTCGCCGCGCTGATGCGATTGCCAGTACTTGCCCTGATCGATCAGCACGTTCAGCGGATCTTTGGATGCCTGCGCCAACGCGGCAGGCGAGACCGTCGCGACATGGCAGACGGCCGTGAGACTCAGCGCGAAGCGCAATGACAACGCAAGGGCGCTCAATCGCATGCAGTTCTCCAGCTCGGCACGAGACGGCCGGTTTCGTCGAAACGATAGCGGCCGTCGATGAATCCGGTGCCGAACAAGCCCAGCACACGATCGTAATAGACAGGGTCGCGGCCCGGCACAGTGGCGTCGAGCGCAGCCAGATGGGTGCGCGCGAGACCGAGGCCGTGCTCGTCGCCGAGCGCCTTGAAGTACGGCGCGAGCGCGCCCCAGTAGCTCAACGGTCCTTCGCCGCTCGCCGTCCCGGTGGTCGACGAGACCTTCTCGGGCGGAATGCCGGTTTGCTCGATTTTCGCGCGCATGCCCCCGAGCGCCGCGAGCCAGGGTTTCGCGAGCGGATCGGCGGGCGACGCGAGACCGGCCCACAGATAAATGCGGATCGCGTCGTAGCTGCCGGTGTCGCCGTTCTTCGGATCGACCACGAACTGGCCGTTTTGCCACGCCGCCCAATCGGGTGCGAAACCTTGCGGCGAGGTGGTCCTGACGAGCCTGTACGCGCTGTCCGCGAGCTTGCTCCACGGGCCGTTCGGCACCTCCCGGGCCAGCGCGCGCAGCACCGGCAGCGGCAGGTAGCTCGGATTCAAACGCGTCACGTTGCCGTTCCTGAAGCCCTGCGGCCCAGGCAACAGCATTGGGCCGACGCCCGGCAGTTGCGTCATTTCCTGGCGCGCGATCTGCGCGGCCAGCGCCTGACCGAGTTGCGTATAACCGGCCTCGTGCCACAGGCGGCCAGCTTGCAGCAGGTTGTAGGCGATCCACAGGTCGGAGTCGGACGCGGAATTCGGATCGAGCACGCCGTACGAGCCGTCCGGCTTCTTACCCCATTGCCATGACGGCAGCCGTACGTTCTGTGCGTCGAACTGATTGCCCGCGAGATTGGTGCGGGTCCAGTTCAGCAAGCGGTCGAAGGTGGCGCGGTCGTTCGCGACCAGCGCGAAGAACATCGCGTACGACTGGCCTTCCGAGGTGGTCTGCTGAGCCGGCGTCGAGTAATCGATCACGCGGCCATCGGCCTGCACGAAACGCTCGACGAAAGTGCGGTACGCGCTCCAGTCGCCGCATGCGCCGGGCGCGGCCGTGGTCTGCGCGACCTTCACGATGCTGGCGAAACCCGTGGACGCAGCAAGGCCGAGGCCGATGCCGAGGCCCACGGTCAGCGCCACCCATGTCGTATTGATTCGAACCTGCATGACAGTCCTATTAGTCTTTCAGGCGGCGCGCGGCGATCGAGCGCAGCGTCCGGTAGAACAGGCCGGCGATGACCAGCGCGGCGAGCACGCCGCCCAGCATCAGCAGCAGCGGATGCGACGACAGCGCCCAGCGCAGATACTCCTGCGGCGACAGGTGGCCGACATAGTACGCCTCGCCGTTCGACGTGATCGTCACGGTGCGGCCGTGAATCACGGCCATGGCGCCTTGAATCTGCGGCAGCACGTCGGCGTCGAGCAGGGCGGCGGAGAGATCGGCGTCCGACTGGCCGGCTGCGCTCACCAGCGCAACGGCGCTGCGGTTCTTCTGCAACGGCGACTCGAAGCCGGTCAGAAGCGCGTCGCCGTTCGAACTCACCAGCGTCAGATCGGCGCGCGCCGGCGAGCGTTCGACGCCGCGTTCGCCATGCCACCAGTCTTCGAGCTTGAAGACGATATCGGACAGCTGGAAAGTGCGCGCATTGCCGTCGCTCGAGAACGGCATCGACTTGGCCCAGCGTTGCAGCAGCGGCTGACGGCCGGGCGCGCCGAGAATCAGCAGGTCCTTGCTGGCGAACCGGTCGACGTCGTTCGAGGTGCCGACGCTCACGCCGGTCACCGGATAGCCGGTCGATGCGCCCATCCGGCCCATCGCCAGCAGGTACAGGCTGTAGTCGCTCGACGTGGCGTCGTTCGGCAGGATCACCGCGGTTTCGGAGAGGTCGGCCATCCGCGTGAACGGGAAGCCCGTGTTGGCGAACGCCGCCAGATCGGGCAGGGCCATGTAGTGCGGGAACGACGACAGGTCGATGGTCGAATTCGGATCGATCGCGCCGACCACGTTTTCCAGCAGGGCGCCGTGGCATTCGCCGGTATTCGGAATGTCGTAGAAGAAATGCAGGCGCACCTGCGCGCGCGGCGTCAGCAGCAGCGGCGGGATATGGACGGTGTGGCGCGCTTCGGCGGTTTTGTCGGGCAACACGCTGGCGAAGTAACGGCTCAGCTCGAACACCGAGGCCGACTCCGCCGGAATCGGCAGCGCCTGCACGAAGCCGTTGTTGACGCTGATGTTCAGCGACGAACGGTCCCGCAGCGGGCGCACGGTGTAGCGGTAGCGTAGATCGATCGGCGCGCCTTTGGTGTGCCACATGAACAAATCGGGCGGCACGCGCAGATTCACGCGCACGGCGTCGGCGTCGTAGCCCGAGACGGTCAGATCGCGCGCGTCGGCGAGTTCGCCGAACCGTACCGGGCGATGGGTCGGCAGCCAGTTCGGCGCGTCGTACGGCACGCGCGGCGCGAGCTCGGTCAATTGCGTGATCGTCGCGCTCGGACCGGTCAGCGTGTTCTGGCCGATGCCGAGCGCCCTGGCGGCGGTTTTCAGTTCGGCCTCGGTGCGGCCGAGCACGAGCAGCAGCTTGCCGCGCGCCGGCGCTTCGCGATCCACCACGGCGATCGTCGGCCCGGAGATCGCCGGAATCGTCACGCCTGCCGGGCGTTGATCGGACGTGGCGAACACCACCGCGTTGCCGGAGAGCGGCGCGCTATCCAGTTGCGTCGGAAACACCGCGCCGCGGTAACCGGCGAGCGCGCCGAACCACGAAGCCACGATGCCGCCCGCTTCGAGCGTGGCCGCGCCGGGCTGTCGCGGAAACACGAACGGCAACTCCAGGCGCCGCACGTCGCGGCGGTCGAAGAACGGCTGCGGCAGCGCCGCGAGGTCAGGCTTGCTGGCGAGCGACGCATAGGTCAGATCGAGCGAACTCGCATTGCTGACGGTGGCCCACAGTGACGAGTTCGCCGGGTCTTCGCAGCTCTGCGTGTAATGGCCGATCAACTGCACGTTCAGGTGATTGAATTCGCCGATGAAGCGCGGATCGATCGACACTTCGCGCGCCACCAGCATGCCGGCCTGTTCGTGCGGCACCGGCAGGGTCGCGGCGACTTCACCGTTCAGCAGCACCTTCAGCTGCGAGATATTCGGGAGCAGCGCAGGCGAATAGCTATAGACCAGATGCAGGACCGCACCGGTCACCACTTCGTCGCTGCGCACGGAAAACGCGACGCCGTTCTGGCCGTCGGTGCCGCGCAGCTGCAGTGGATCGAGCGCGCCGAGGTCGGTAAAGGTGAGCGTCTGACGGCGGCCGCCCGGCACCAGCGTGCCCGGCTCGGCGGTGGTCGGCGTCCTGATGCCCAGCGCCTTCACCGACGACGCGGCGAGTGCCGGCGTGGGTGTCGCCAATGGCGCTTGCGCGATCGTGTTCGGATCGAACGG
Organism: Paraburkholderia lacunae; assembly: GCF_003353175.1. Classification (GTDB taxonomy): domain Bacteria; phylum Pseudomonadota; class Gammaproteobacteria; order Burkholderiales; family Burkholderiaceae; genus Paraburkholderia; species Paraburkholderia lacunae. Next base: position 50,984 of record NZ_QHKS01000012.1, read on the forward strand.
CACGGCGGGGCCCGGCGCGCGCACGCTGCCGACCCCGGTGGCGACCGTCGCGGCGCCGGTATGAGCGGCCGGCGCCGCAGCGCCTGCGGTGCCGGTGCTTGTGCCAGTGTTTGTGCCGGTGTTTGTTCCTGTCTCTGCGCCTGCGCGGCTCGATGCCGCCGCCACGGCTTCAGCCGCCGACGCCAGCGGCGCCGTCAACGCGGTCTGCAGGGCGAGCCAGCACGCAAGACCGCGCATCAGACGTTGCGAGCGGATGTGTCCAGACCGGCACGTTTCCGATTTCATCCCACTGCGCCCGTGGTTCGAGCGTTCGAGGTTTCCCTTCGCCATCCAGTTGCCCATAGATCAGTCTTTGGTTTTTAGCTTCTTGACGTCCACTGGACGGCTTTTCATCGAGCTTCGAAGGTCGGCATAAAGATGTTCGAACAGACCCAGGATGCCGCGCGCGCCGACCGCCAGCACATGCGACAGACCGCGCAGCGGCGTGTCCTGCTGGCGTCCTTCGGCCCAGCCGGTCCATGCATCGGCGCGGGCGAACGTGGTCTTGACGAACTCGTATTCCTGTTGGCGCGTCAGTGCGGAAAAGCGCAGGCCGACGCGGCCCGGCTCCGTGAAGCCGACCGTGGCGGGGAACGTATATTCCTCGTCGCCGCGAAACAGCGACACGGTCACGCGTTCGTGCATCGGCACTTCGATCTTGCCCGGCAGCGCCACGCCGACGCCGCCTTCCGAGTAGTCGATGGTTTCGCAGGCGAGCGTGCGGCCGGTCGAAAACTTCAGCATCACCGGCATCTGCATCGCCACGCGGTGCACCGCGCGAATCTGCCGGCGCTCGCTGGCGGCGGCCACGCTCGCGCCGAGGATCAGCATGTTGTAGGTGGTCCAGCCGAGGTTCAGCAGGGTGGTCTGCACCACGCTGCGCTCGTTCCAGTTCAGACCGATATGCGCGATGCCGACGCAAAAGCCGATCAGGTTGAGCAGCAGCAGGAACAGATACGGCCGCGAGATCGCCCAGTCGAAGTAGTTCTTCTCGATCTGGCCGCCCTTGGCCGTCACGTTGAACTTGCCGAGCTTCGGGTTGATCAGCGCGAGCAGAGTCGGCGCGGTGATGTACGAGGCAAGCACCGATTCGTAAACTTCGGCCCAGAACGAATGGCGGAACGCGCGCTGCATCCGCGAATTGGTAATGCTCGAGTGCATCATGTGCGGCAGCGCGTAGATCGCGATCGTGCTGGCGGCGGCTTCGATCACGTGCGCGCCGAAGAACAGATACGACAGCGGCGCGGTGAGGAACACCAGACGCGGGATGCCGTAGAAGAAGTGCATCATCGCGTTCAGATAACAGAGCCGCTGGCCGATTTTCAGACCCTTGCCGGTCAGCGGATTGTCGATCCGGAAGATCTGCGTCATGCCGCGCGCCCAGCGAATCCGCTGGCCGATGTGGCCCGACAGGCTTTCGGTCGCGAGCCCCGCCGCTTGCGGAATCGCCAGATACGCGGTGGTATAGCCGAGACGATGCAGCTTCAAGGCGGTGTGCGCGTCTTCGGTGACGGTTTCCACCGCGATGCCGCCGATTTCTTCCACCATGGTCCGGCGCAACAATGCGCACGAGCCGCAGAAGAAGGTGGCGTTCCACAGATCGTTGCCGTCCTGCACGAGACCGTAGAACAGTTCGCCTTCGTTCGGCACCTTGCGGAAGGTGCCGAGATTGCGCTCGAACGGATCGGCGGAAAAGAAGTGGTGCGGCGTTTGCAGCATCGACAGCAGTTTGTCGCGCAGGAACCAGCCGAGGCCGATCTGCAGGAACGAGCGGGTCGGAATGTGATCGCAGTCGAAGATCGCGAGGTACTCGCCCCGGGTGATCTGCAACGCTTCGTTGATATTGCCGGCTTTCGCGTGGCGGTTGTGCGTGCGGATCGTCCAGTTGACGCCGACTTCCTCGCAGAACGCCTTGAACTCGGGGCGGCGGCCGTCGTCGAGCACGTGGATCGCGATCTTGTCGGCCGGGTAGTCGAGCGCGAGCGCGGCGAAGATGGTCGGCTTCACCACCGCGAGCGGTTCGTTGTAGGTCGGAATGAACACGTCGACGGTCGGCCAGGCGTCGCGTGAAGCGGGCAGCGGCATCGGCGTGCGCTTGAGCGGCCACGCGGTCTGGAAGTAGCCGAGCATCAGCACGAGGGTCGAATACACTTCCGCCGACACCAGCAGCAAACCCCATGCGGCGTCGAGCGGATGCTCCCAATAAGTGGTCGAGGTCAGGCGCCAGTACATATAGCGGCCGGACGTCACCACCGACAGCATGATCATCACCATCGTCGCGTAGCGGCCCGGCAGGCGGCGGAACAGCAGCGCGCAGACGAAGCAGCAGGTCGCGAACGTCAACTGCTGATAGAACGCGAGCGGCACGGTGAACACGAAGTACAGCGTCACCACGGCGAACAGCGTGACGATGCCGGTCACGATCCGGCTGTTCCAGAAGCGCGCGTCGACGAAGCGTTCGAATCGCGACGGCTCGGCCGTGTCGGTGCGCGGTGCGCTTTGCGTGCTCATGCGACGTTCCTCGGCGAGACAGCAATTGCGTCGACCGCGGCCATCAGCCAGTTGCCGCACGCGCGGAAATCGGCGGCGGCCTGGCTGAGCGGATCGTAGTGGATCAGCGTAGTGTCGCAGGCGAGCGCCTCGCTCACGCCTTCGTCCAGATGGATCACACCAGGGAACAGCTTGCCGCCGAGCATCTGGCGCAAGACCTTGAGGACGTCTTTGGTCAGCTGGCGCGACTGGTCGATCTGATTGACCACGTAGCCAACGCCGCCGAACTCGGCGCGCGGCGCGGCATACGCCTCGATCATCCGCTCCATCAGCGGGATCGCCGCGTAAGAGGCGGCGTCGGCCAGCACCGTGTTCAGCGCGAAGGTGGCCGAGCACAACGCGGCGCGCACATACGCGGACGATCCCGGCGGCGTGTCGATGATGACGACGTCGGACGCGTCGAGCCGCAGCGTTTGCAACGCGTGCGCGAGCCAGCGCGGCTCCTGGTCGATATAGGCCTCGAAGCGGCGGCGGTCGTCTTCGAGCACCGCGCCGTAGGGCAGCACGGTCACGCCGTCGACGCCGTCGAACATCACGGATTGCCACGGATCGCCCGTCAGCGTCGCGCGCGACAAACCGTCGATGCTGTCGAGCGGCACGCCGAAATGCAGGCGCAGCGCGTTTTGCGGATCGAGATCGAGTGCGATCACACGCCGGCCGCTATTGGCGAGAACGGAAGCGAGATTGGCGGCAAGGGTGGTTTTGCCGACCCCGCCTTTAGCGGACACCACCGCAACGACTTTCATGAGTGGCGCGGGCCGTTGACCAGCCACGAGTTGGAGGCGGCGGGCGCGGCCGGGTGTGCGGCGCTGGCCGGCGCGGGGGCCGGCACGCCAGCCGGTTGAGCGGCGCCGCCGCGCAGACGGTCGAAGACCGATCGCAAGGGCGCGGACCCGGCCGCCGCTGCCTGCGCTTGCAGCGCTGCGGGCCCGGGTTCAGGCGCGAACAGCTTGCCGAGGATCGAAGCGGGTTTTGCGGCAGAGGCGGCGGGTGCCGGAAGCGGCGCTCGTGCCCACCAACTCGGCGCAGGTGCGGACCCCGGCGCGGCCGGAGTGCGGGTTCGCGGCGGCATGGCCGGCATGCCGGCTTGCGGCGGCATCGCGGGGGGCGCCGGCGCGATGACCGGCATCGCAGGCATCGCCGGCGCGCGGAATTGGACGGCGGGCGGCACTCTGGTCAGAGGCGCGGCAGGCGGAATGGGCGGAATCGATGCGGCTGTAGCAACGTGACCCGGCGCGATGGCGGCGGATCCAACCTGGGCGGGCGCGATGGCGGCAGATGCAACCCGGGCCGGCGGAGCGGCGGCAGGCGCAGCCTGGACCGGCGCAACGGCGACCGACGTAACTTGATCCGCCGTAACGGCGGCGGGCGCGGCTGTATCGGCAACCGGTCCTCGTGCGGACTGCGCCGCCGCCGCGTCGATCCGGGCCGCGGCAGGTTCGGCCTGTGCCGAGCCGCCGTCTTTCGTTTCCAGCACACCGAAGCGCGCGGCGCCGCGCGGACCGGCAGGCTGCACCACTGCGGCAACCGGCGGAATGTCGCGCCGATGCGGCCGGGTGAACAGCGGCGCTCGCGCGCGCGTAACCGAGGCGGTGTCCTTGGGTGCCGTGTCCTGACGATCCGCGGCCTGCTGCGACGCGTCGTCTGCCGGAGCTTGGGCGGCGACCCCACGGCGCGGCCCGATCGCCGGAATCTCCGGCTGCGTCAGGTCCAGCGTCACCAGCAGCGGCCAACGCGTGCGCGCCGAGCGCGCTTCGTTTTCGCGGCCGATTTCCTGGTATGCGCCGGCGTCGCCGCCGAAATGATTGAATAGCTTTTCGATGTCGCTCGAAGAACTCATAGTGCCGCCGTCTTGTTCATGACTTGCCTTACCCCCATCCTTACCTTTACTCGCGGCGCAAAAACGCTGGCCCTGCTATTTCACGCGCACCGGTCTGGCGCGTCATATCTACTGCCTGTTATCGGCTCGGTATCTGTCCGCTGCCTGCCCGCTATTGGCCCGCTATTTGTCCGTCACGTGCCGCTACCTGCCTGACGCCTTCAGGTCGCGCTCAAGCAGGATGCCGGCCGAGCCGGAATTCGATCGCGGTGTCCTCGCCATACTCGCTGGTCTGCGCGACCGACAGGCCTTGTGCGCCCAACGCGCTCAACCACGTCTGATAGACACCCTGGAGAAATGCGGGTGTCCATGCCAGCGCCGCGTCGCCGAAGGTCCGCAACGGCGCGCAGTAATGGACGATGCGCAGACACTCGGCCTCGTCGGATACTTCGACGTAGCCCCAATCCATTTCATGCCAATACAGGTTCAAAGTCTGCGCGAGTTCGGCGGTGGATTCGCAGGCAGGCAATTGATGCGCCGCCGCAAACCGGCCACCGACGCGGTACATCAGTTGGCGCAATTCATCGTGGCCGATCTGCGTTTCGAACTCGTGAGCCAGTGCGGTCAGCATGCCTCGCCACTGCGGCGAGATTTGACGTTCCAGCAGGTAGTCGAGAATTGGGACCATATATTCCGGGAAATGGCCGTCGCTTCAAACCGTGTAGAACGGGCGCCGACGGCCGCATGCCAATGAAAGTGTTACGAGAAAGGGCACGCATTGCACGCGTCCACGGTTACTTTTTGCCGAATCCGTTCAGGCTGTCCCGACATAGGTCGGTGCAGTCTACTTAAGACATTAACTTTTAGCCACATTCCATTCGTCAGTTTATACACGCACAAGATGAAACTGAAGCCATGTGCAATGGGGATTCTTGCGGCGTGAATGGCTTTCACCGGCGACCCGCCGGATGCGCCGTTTGAAATGCCTGCGTCAAAGCCGCGATAAGGGCACGTGTCAGCGAAAGTTTCCAGCGTTCGGCCGCATTGTAAATGCAACACTTTGCGTTTTTGCCTGAATGCAATGCGTTGCTGGTCCTGGAAAGTCGCTTACCGGACCTTGCCCATGCGTGCGCACCGATCCTTTGTATGTCGGCCTTCAGCACCCGAAACTTGAGGGTCGGCGATGTGTTCGGGCGGCTGGACGCCGAGGCGTTCGGCGTGCTGTGCCCGGCGACTACCGCCGCGCTGCATGCGGTCAGGGCGGCGGGCCGCGATCGCATGATGGCGGCAGAGCGGGGCGGCACCCGATGAAAGGTGCCGTGCCGCGCTGTGGCGCAACGGAGGTTGCGGTGTCGTGCAGCAGTCGTTCCGGGCATCGGCAAACGTTTGCCGGCGCTGTATGTGTGTGAAGTCTTCCGGTGGGGGCGATAAAAGCCGAGCCGCGGCGCATGTCTATTTGCGTGGAAGGGATAAATATTTGTCTGACGTTTGCCGTTATACATCGGCGGAGTGACCGGAACCAGCCTGATAACTATCAATATGCTTTCCACCTCAACGAAGCAACAGGCCGATGCCGGCTTGCGCGAGCGCTTCCATCGGCGATCGCTGGAGCACCAGCGTCCGCTTTCGACGGCGATGATGGCGTTTACCGTGGTCGCATTCCTGTGCTTCGTGGGGGCGCGCAACTTCGTCGGCGGTCCGGCGCTGCCGCTGTCGTACCGGCTCGCTTGCGCACCGGTGCTCGGCCTGCTGGTGCTGGCGATTCCGCGCACGAATACGACCTCGGCATTCGGCGCGATCGGCGTGGCGTACTCGCTGCTGCTGCTGGCCGGTCTCGCGCTGAACATCTCCGGGGTCGATCAGCCGTTGCTGTGGGCGCTGCCCGCGCTCGTGGCGATTCCGATCTGCGCGGCGCCGCTGTGGCTCACGCCGGCACATTTCTGGGTGGGCAGCACGCTCTTCTATGCGGCGGCGCTCGCCTGGCTGGTCGGCGTGCCGCGCACGCATGACCTCGACATCGTGACGTGGATGTGGATCGCGGCGATCGGCATGCCGGCTTCCGCGGTGTTTCACTTCGGCTTCTACCGGTTCCGGCGCAATCACTTTCTGCTCGAGAGCCAGTTGGCAAAACTCGCCGCGACCGATCCGCTGACCGGTTTGCAAAACCGTCGCGCGTTCGTGAAGCAGGCCGAGCACCGCCTCGAAACCATGGCACCCGATGCGCGAGTCAGCGCGATCTTTCTCGACATCGACAGTTTCAAATCGCTGAACGACCGCTTCGGCCATGTTGTCGGCGACCATGCGCTGTATCAGGTCGCCCAGACGCTGATGGAACATACCACGGCGCAAGACAGCGTCAGCCGCATCGGCGGCGAGGAGTTCGCGGTGCTGCGGCATGAGGGCCTCGTCGGTGCGCTCGCGCTGGCCGAGCGCCTGCGCGGCGCGATTGCCGCGATCGAGCGTCCGGACGGCTATCTGAGCGCGAGCTTCGGTGTGGCCGAACACCGCCGCGGTGAAAACATCATGGTGCTGCTCGACCGCGCCGACCAGGCGTTGCTGCGCGCCAAGCACTCGGGCCGAAACCGCGTGTGCGCCGAACACGCGCTGCCGGGCGAGGCGCTGCAACTCCTATCGGAAGCGGCGCGCACGGAGGGCGGCGCGGTGGTGCGCAGGCAGCGATGGGAAAACTATTACCTGATCTCGCACTTCCAGCCGCTTTACAGCTTGTCGCATCAGAAGCAGGTGGGCTTCGAGGCGTTGCTGCGCGGCGAGCACGACGACGGCACGCTGGTGCCGCCGGTCGTGCTGTTCGCGCCGAACCCCGGCAACGACGAAGGCGCGCTCGATCGCGCGAGTCATGCCGTGCATCTGGGTAATGCGCGCGAGGCGTTGCCCGCGAGTGCGTGGCTCTTCCTCAACATTCTGCCGGCCACCTTCATCGCCGAAGGTTACGCCGATCAGCTCGCGGCGATTGTGCGGGCGGTGGGGCTCGAACCGGAGCGGGTGATCCTCGAGATTCTCGAGTCGCATGGCGGCAGCGTCGACGAAATGTCGCGGGCGGCGGCCTTGTATCGGGAGCACGGTTTTCTGATCGCCGTCGACGATTTCGGCGCGGGTCAATCGAATCTCGACCGGCTGTTCCGGATCCGTCCGGATATCGTCAAGCTCGACGGCGAACTGATTCGCGCGACGAGTCCCCGTACCGAGCAGCCGATTTTGCCGAAGCTGGTCTCGTTGCTGCATCTGGCGGGGATGCTGGTGGTGGTGGAGGGTGTCGAGACGACCGAGGAACTGATCCTCGCGGTGGAGTCGAATGTGGATTTTGCACAGGGATATCTGCTCGGGCGGCCGGCTGCCGAGATGGCGCCGCCGGAATCGGTGCGCCGGCGGATCGACGATGCGTTCGACGTGATCGCGCAAGGGCGCGCGCATCAGCATGCTTTGTTCGAAGGCGAGGTCGAGCCTTATCGGGTGGCCTTGAATAGCGCGGCTGACGATTTGCGAGCCGGTGTGGCGATGGATGACGCGTTTGCTTCACTCGCTATGTTCGAGCGGTGTGTCAGCTGCTTTATCCTGGATGACTCGGGGCGGCAGATCGGGCACGAGGTGCGAGGGCCGGCGTGGCGCAGCGAAGCGACTTCGCTGCATCCCGTTGCGAATCCGCGCGATGCGAGGTGGGATCATCGGCCTTATTTTCGTAATGCGGTCTTGTTGCCCGGCGTGGCTGTGACGAGTAATCCTTATCTTTCTCTGGCCAGCGGCCGCCCTTGTCTTGCTGTTACTTTGGCTGTGCAGTTTGCCCACGAACGGTCGGTTGTCGGGGTTGAGCTGGATTGGTCTTCGGCGGGCTTGCCTTGGCCTGCAGGCGATTAGGTTTTTTTGCCTGCGCGGCGTTAGTACCCGCCCTTGACCACCGCCGCCCCCGCGGTCTTCTTGTACGACGCCGCCAGATCCGCCGCCGCGCGGCTCAATAACCCCGTGTCCGTGCCTACCGCCACGAAGGTCGCGCCCGCTGCCAGATACTCGGCCGCGATTCCCGCGTCCGGCGCCAGTACGCCCGCCGCCTTGCCTGCTTCCCGCACCGTCCTGATGCCTTTGCAGATCGCTTCGCGCACCCGCGCATCGCCCGGTTTGCCCAGCAAACCCATCGAAGCGCTCAGGTCAGCCGGCCCGAAAAACACGCCATCGACACCTTCCACACGCGCAATTGCCGGCAGATTGTCGAGCCCCGGTACGGTCTCGACCTGCACCAGCACGCATAGCTCTTGCGCCGCGGTGTTCAGATAGTCCGGTATCCGGTTCCAATGCGAGGCTCGCGCCAGCGCGCTGCCCACGCCGCGAATCCCCTGGGGCGGATAGCGCGTTGCCGCGACCGCGTCGGCTGCCTGCCCGGCCGTGTCGATCATCGGCAATAACAAGGTCTGCGCGCCGATATCGAGTAGTTGCTTGATCAACGCGCTATCGCTGCGCACCGGACGCACCACGGGATGCGATGCGTACGCTGCCACCGCCTGCAATTGCGCCAGCGTGCTGCGCACGTCGTTCGGCGCATGCTCGTTGTCGATCAGCAACCAGTCGAAGCCGGCTGTCGCCAGCAATTCGGTCACGTAGGCATCGGCAAGCGCGGCCCATAAGCCGAATTGCGGTTTGCCTTCAGCGAGCGCACGTTTGAAAGTATTTCGCGGTAGAGACATGTCGATTAACTCGAATGAGCTCAAACGAAATTCAAACCAATACCGCCAAGCGGACCATAGTCGACATGGAACGTGTCGCCGGCACGCGCGGGAATCGGGCTCGTGAACGAGCCGCTCAGAATCACGTCGTTCGCATTCAGGACTTCGTCGTAGGGCGCAATCTTGTTCGCGAGCCACGCTACGCCGGTAGCCGGGTGATTCAGCACCGCCGCGGCGAGTCCGCTTTCTTCCACCGCGCCGTTCTTGTAGAGCAACGCGCCGACCCAGCGCAGGTCGACGTCCAGCGGACGCACCGGACGGCCGCCCAGAACAACCCCGGCGTTCGCGGCGAAGTCCGAAATGGTGTCGTAGACCTTGCGCGGCGCCTTCGTCTCACGGTCGAATTGCTCGATGCGCGCATCGATGATCTCCACCGCCGGGCTCACGTAGGCCGTCGCATCGAGCACGTCGAACAGGGTGACGCCAGGACCTTTGAGCGGCCTGCTCAACACGAACGCCAGCTCCACCTCGACGCGCGGCGCAATGAAGCGGTCGGCACGAATATCCTGGCCGCTTTCGATGAACATGCTGTCGAGCAGCGGTGCATAGTCGGGTTCGCCGATCTGCGACGAGCGCTGCATCGCACGCGATGTCAGGCCGATCTTGCGGCCCTTGATCACATGGCCTTCGGCCAGTTTCAGCTTCACCCACTCGCGTTGAATCGCGTAGCCGTCCTGTACGGTCATCCCGGGATAGGCGGCCGAGAAGTGGCGTAATGGCGTACGCGTCTTCTCGGCGTTGTCGAGTTGCGCCGCGAGGTCGCGGATAGTCTGTTCATCTAGCATGATCGATTCTCTGTGAGCCGCTGTTCGGTTCGGGGCTAGGCTTTGAGCCGTGCGTGCAGATTGTTGTGCTTCCACGTTCCCGCTTCGCTGAATTCATTGATTTCGAGCGACAAAGCCAAGCCGTGTGTTTCAAATTCCGCTGCGAAGTGCTGTTTGATCAAGTCGAACAACGCGTCGCCGGTCGCCTTCTTCGTGGCCTCGGAGCGGCCCGCGCCGATCTTCAGATTCGCGTGCAGGAACGCGGCGTCGGGCCGGCCGTCGGCGATGCAGAACTGCTCGCAGCGCACCGCGCGTACGCGAATTCCGCCGAGCGGATAGACGCGTTGTCCACTCTCGCGCTGCGCATCGAGGCAATCAGCGAGGGTCTTGCACAGTTGGCCGATGCGGTCCGCGCCGGCCAGATTGGCGCTGTATTCGAGTGTCAGATGCGGCACGTTGGGCTCCTCGAGGCTTAGGCGGGCAGGGGTGTGACAGGGAAGATCGCATTGATCTGGCCCGTTCCCGAACTGCCGAAGTAAGGCGTGATGACTTCGACCTTGCCCTCGTAACGATCCCAGCCGAGTGCGCCGAGCAGCATCGCGGTGTCGTGCATGCCGCCTTCGCCCCAGCACTTTTCGTTATAGAGCGGCAGCATGTCGCAGAAGGTCTTCCAGTCGCCGGTTTCCCACAACTCGACCACCCTGCGGTCCATCTGTTCGAGAAACGGGTTCCATACCTTATGCATGAACTGCTCGGCGGTGCCGTTGTCGGCGAAGTGGTGGCTGAGCGAGCCGCTCGCCAGAATCGCCACGGTGCCCTCGTAACGCTCCTCGATCGCCTTGCGCACCGCGAGGCCGAAGCGCGCGCTGGTCCTGAGGTCGTGCCACATGCACCAGCCCGCTACCGACACGGTCTTGAAATGCTGGTCGCTGTTCATGTAGCGCATCGGCACCAGTGTGCCGTATTCGAGTTCGAGCGTAGTCTCGCTGTGCGCGCGGCTTTTCACGCCCATTTCATTGGCGACTTCCGCGATCAGGTTGCCGAGCCCGACGTTGCCTGGGTACGCATACGGCATGTTCTTGATGAAGTGCGGCAGTTCGTTGCTCGTATAAACGCCTTCAAAAGCCGGCGCGCAATTGATGTGGTATTCGCTGTTCACCAGCCAATGCACATCGAACACGACGATCGTATCGACGCCAAGTTCGCGGCAACGCCGGCCGATTTCATGGTGGCCGTCGATAGCGGGCTGACGGCAGCCTTTATGCGGACCGTCGAGTTCTGACAGATACAACGACGGGACGTGAGTCACCTTTGCTGCCAATGCGAGTTTGCCCATCGCGGTCTCCTTTGTCGACCAGAGTTGGCGCTTTAGCGCTTACTCTGGTCCCATGCAAAGCCGTCGACCAGAGTTGGCGCTTTAGCGCTTACTCTGGTCCCATGCAACTTGTTGCTTGTTCCGCGCGAGGCCCGATGCACTCGCGCATCAACCTCATACGCCCCAGCGCGGAATGTGATGCGAGCCGAGCGACACGCACACGTTCTTCGGTTCGAGGAACACCTCGTAGCTCCATGTGCCGCCTTCCCGGCTCACGCCCGATGCCTTGGTGCCGCCGAACGGCTGGCGCAAATCGCGTACGTTCTGGCTGTTGACGAAGCACATGCCCGCTTCGACGGCCGCCGCGACGCGATGTGCACGGCCGCTGTTTTCGGTCCAGATGTAGCTCGACAGGCCGTATGCAATGTCGTTGGCGAGCTTGATCGCGTCGGCTTCGTCGTCGAAAGGAATCAGGCAGGCGACCGGGCCGAAAATTTCTTCCTGCGCGATCCGCATGCGGTTGTCGACATCGACGAACACCGTGGGCTGGACGAAATTGCCTTTGCGCATCGCATCAGGCAGTTCGGGCGAGTCGAGTCCGCCGCATGCGAGCGTCGCGCCTTCCTGCGGGCCGAGTTCGATATAGCTGCGCACTTTCGCCAGATGCCCCTGGCTGATCATCGGGCCGACGATCGTGCTGTCGGCCAGCGGATCGCCAACGGTCAAACGCTTCGCGCGTTCGATGAACCGTTCGGCAAAGCGCGCGTAAATCGAGCGCTGGACGAGAATTCGCGAGCCTGCCGTGCAGCGTTCGCCGTTGTTCGAGAAGATCATGAACACCGCGGCGTCGAGTGCGCGTTCGAAATCGGCGTCGTCGAAGATGACGAACGGCGACTTGCCGCCGAGCTCCATCGAGAATTTCTTCAGACCCGCGGTTTGCACGATGCGGTTGCCGGTCGCCGTCGATCCGGTGAACGACACCGCATGCACGTCCGGATGCGCCACCAGCGGTTCGCCGGTTTCCTTGCCGAAGCCGTGGACGACGTTCAGCACGCCCGCCGGAATGCCGGCTTCGAGCGCGAGATTGCCGAGCATCGACGCGGTGAGCGGCGACAGCTCGCTCATCTTCAGCACAGCGGTATTGCCGAACGCGAGGCAGGGCGCGACTTTCCACGTCGCCGTCATGAACGGCACATTCCACGGCGAAATCAACGCGCACACGCCGACTGGGTGAAACAGCGTGTAGTTCAGATGCGTATCGGTGGGGTACGTATGGCCGTCGACGCGCGTGCACATCTCCGCGAAATAGGTGAAGTTGTCGGCGGCGCGCGGCACGAGTTGCTTGCGCGTTTGCGAGATCGTCTGGCCGGTGTCCTTCGTTTCGGTCTCGGAGATTTCCGGCACGTTCTTCGCGATCAACTCGCCGAGTTTGCGAATCAGTTTCGCGCGTTCCGTAGCGGGTTTGCCGGCCCATACCGGAAACGCTTCTTTGGCCGCGCGCACGGCGGCGTCGACTTCCCGCGCGGTGCCGCGCGCGACTTCGGCAAGCACGTCCTGGGTCGCCGGATTGACGGTTTCGAAGTAGTCGCTAGCGGCACTCGACTTGCCGTTGATCAGATGCTCGATTCGCATTGCCATGTCCTTTCTCTTTTCTGTCGACCGGAGTTGGCGCTTTAGCACTTACTCTGGTCCCATGCAAAGCTGCCGATCACGCGCGGCCAAAATCCGCGTCCGATGCAATCGTGTTGACGAGACGGCCAAGGCCGTCGATTTCGCAGACCACCTCGTCGCCCGCATTGACGTTGACGATGCCTTCCGGCGTGCCGGTCAGGATCACGTCGCCGGGCGCGAGCGTCATGAAGCCGCTCAGGTACTCGATCAACGCGGGGATATCGGTGACCAGATCGCGGGTGTTGCCGTGCTGCTGCCGCGTGCCGTTCACATAGGTGCGCAATTCGAGTTGCGTGACGTCTTCGATATCGTCCGCATCGACGAACCATGGGCCGAGCACCGTGCCGCCGTCGCGATTCTTCACGCGCAGGTTGGGGCGGTAGTAGTTTTCCAGGTAGTCGCGGATCGCGTAGTCGTTTGCGATCATGTAGCCGGCCACATGCTGCATGGCGTTTTCGTGCTTGACGTTGCGCGCGGTTTGTCCGATCACGACCGCCAGCTCGCACTCGTAGTGCATGAAGCTGACGTCCGCGGGGCGGCGCGTCACGCCGCGATGGCCGATCACCGTGCCGGGGCCCTTGAGAAAAACGAGTGGCTCTTCCTGCCTGGTGAATTGCAGTTCCTTCGCATGCTCGGCGTAGTTCAGGCCGAGCGCGAAGATCGTGCCGACCTCGATCGGCGCGAGCCACACGACTTCATCCTCGCGACGCACACGGCCGTCGGCGAGGCGCACGCCGTTCGGGTCCGGCGAGGCTTCGTGAATCGCGCCTGCATACGCAACACGGCCGCGCATCATGGCTGTTCTCCGTCGTGTTCTTGGTCTTGTACTTGTGCGCCGGCGAAGGACACTTCGAGCGGCGGCAGGCCGCCTATCGATAAAGTGGCGGTGTCGCCGGCATGCGCGACCGGCGAACCGTGCGGCACGCCGAGCGTGATGACGTCGCCGGCGCAAAGCGTCATGAAGTCGGTGACGTCCGCGATCAATTGCGCCACGTTGCGCACCGACGATGCAGTGCTGGCGATGAAGGCCTCGCGTCCGTCGAGCAGAACCTCGATGGTCAGATCGTCCGGTGCCGGAACATGGCGCGCCGCAACTGCGGCCGGCCCGATTACGCAAAAACCGTCGCATGCCCTGAAGCGTACCGACGGCCGGTAAACGCTCGCATGCGGCACGCTCAGGTCGGCGACCAGCGTATAGCCGGCGATGTAGTCGAACGCGCGATCCGCGCTAACCCGTGTTGCAGTGCGGCCGATCACGATACCCAACGATGCGCCGACCTCCACGCCCAACGCGTCGTCGGGCACGACGACGCGCGCGCGATGACCGGCGAGCGTATTGCGGGGCTTCAGATACAGCACCGGCGCCTTCGGCGGAGCTTGATAGGGCGGGGCATGCATGGCGTCGCCTAGCGCGTTCAATGCGGCCCGGTCGTTGAGCAAGGTGCCGTAGACAGCGCCTGAAACCGGCGCCCGGCAGGCCATGCCGCGCGCCAGCAACGCGGCAGCGGTGCGGGCATCCACGTCGCGAGGCAGCGCGTCGCCTTCGGGATGAAGCAGATGATCGGCGAGTGCAAACATAAAAGCAGTTGTCTCCCGAAGAAAATACTAACATGTTAGTAGTATTGCGCTTGATATCATCCCCGGTCAATAGCCTGTCGGCTGATCGCGGGTTTTCCCTTAAGTTTTGACCGCTGCTTTTACCTATCTTCCGCCATGTCCGCTTCCGCTACGACCCGAGTGCTGCACCGCAATCTGCCGATGCTGCTGCTGCGCGCCAGAGAAAAAATGATGGAGCGTTTTCGCCCGTTGATTACCGCGCACGGACTGACCGAACAGCAATGGCGCGTGATTCGCGCGCTCAACGAGCACGGCCCGATGGAGCCGCGCCACATCTCCGACATCTGCACGATTTCGAGCCCGAGCATGGCCGGCGTGCTTGCGCGCATGGAGAGCATGGAACTGGTGACGAAGGAGCGTTTCGTGGAAGACCAGCGCCGCGTGCTGGTGTCGCTGACGCCGACGAGCGAGGAACTGGTGCGGGTGATCTCGAAGGATCTCGAGGCGCACTACCGCGAGTTGGAGCGCAAGGTCGGGCCGGAAATCGTCGAACGCGTGTATCACGCTGTGGACGATCTGCTTGCGGGACTCGAAGAGGAAGACGGCGAGTGAGTGGTTCATCCGGCCGCCTGCCCTGGCTCAGGCGCGCGTTTGCGCCGACCATGCACGCAGCCGTGCTGCGAAATCCCGTCTCGCAGTTCGCATCGGGGTGGCTGCTCAATCAGCAATGGAACAATCCGTACTTTGTCGCCGCGCCGTTTCGCGTGTTGGGTCTGAATCAGTCGGAGCCCGTGGTCAAGCAGGCAATCGAAACGTGCGGCGTGCGCTTGCCGCCTGCACAACCCACCTCGGACGACGCCTACGCGATGGCGTGCGAGCAGTTTGCACGCACGGCTGAAGGCAACAACGCGTATCGGGCGTTCATTGCGCTGTGGATTCTCTGGGCATCGCGTATGTCGGACGGTGTCGATCTGGTGATCGACGTCGACCGGCTTGGGGCTTCGCGCGATTACGCGGCCGAGCTGCGTGCCGCGTTCCACGCGCGAAGCGGATTGTCGCCGGATTTCAGCGGCGCGCGCGACCTGGTCGAAGAGACAAGGCGAAGTGCGGGGCGCATGACCGGGATCGACGGCCGCTCGATGCGCGTCGTCCATTCGGACGCGCTGAAGTTCATGGCATCGCAAGGCGGATCGTCAGCGAGCTTCGCCGAACTGATTCGCAAAAAGATGGTGCTTGCGAACGAATTGACCGGGCAATGGCGTTGAGTACCGGCCAGCCATAGCCGGGTTTCGGCCGGGTGCAGACTGGCTTTCCTTTTTGTCAGGCAAACAATAGACGGGGAGAGATCAGGTCGCAGCAGAAACGGCAGTTTGTGATCGTCGTAGCTGGTTTTCATGTCTGTCGCGCCGACGGCGGAAGTGCTGTGCTACGTCACATCGCAGTCTAACCAGGCTAACCTTGCTAACCAGCCTATCATCGCCTACACTTGGGTGACGCGGCAGCATGCGTCCGTCCGGGTGGACGGCGCTGCGAGCCGCGTCAAGTCATGGAGGTCCAATTATGTCGTCGATCGACTTCGTCGAGGTTGCCCGAAAAGGGGATCTCCCCGTCGTCGCGATGGGGCATGTGAACGTACAGGAGGTGGTGGCCTCGGGGCCGCACCGCAGTGCCCGGTTGCGCGTCTTTTCGCGGCGAATCCACGGTCAGCCATCGTTCACTTTTTCGATGACGACGCTCGTTTTTACTCTCATGCGCCGACTCGCTCGTCCCGATTCGGAGTTTAGAAACATGCTGGTGCACTTGAGCGGCAGCTACCCGCGTGAAGTGCCTTTACTTTTCTTCAAGGCAAAAGATGGTTCCGAGGGCCATGTCGAGCGCCTGCATTTCTACTCGTGGCACGAGCTTGAGCCGCACTGGAATGCAGCCTGCGATCATGCACTGTGGATCTCCGCCGAAGGGCATCACAGTGACCTCCTAAAGCTCCTGGATTCCATTCGTCGCGATGAGCAAGCTGGTGACTGCGATGGCCCGCCTTCAGCGGATGCGCCGCTTGTGGCTGCGGCGAAAGGCGACGCTCATCAAGAGGCCATTTCGTTTCGCAATGAGCTTCTGTCCAGGAACTGGCCGGATGGGAAGCGCGTAGCGGAAATGGTCGGGGCAGGGTCACGAAGTAACCCGCACCAGTACGCAGCCCGTCAACGCTCGAACGGATCGCTGCTCGGAGTGTGGGTAGCTGCGGAACGGACCTACAGGCACCCAGACTTCCAGTTCGACGCCCACGGTGCGATACGCCCTGCGGTCGCCGATCTGCTGAAAGTCCTGCCTGGCGATGAAGAAGACCGGAACGGCTGGCGTCGTGCATTCTGGCTCTATTCGCCGCATGCGCTACTTTCTGGCGAAACGCCGGCGGATGTCTTTGGGCGTGATCCGCAGCGAGTCGTCGAAGCAGCCGGAGAGGAGTTCTTCGGAGATCCGGATGCACACTGGTGAGCACGATGTGCTGCATCGGATCGAACTCGGAACTGTCCCGGCCGGTACCTATTGGCACGTCTATCCGGCCGCGTTCGCTGCAACGTCTTCGAATCCCAATTCGAAGGCTCGCTTGGCTTGGCGGGACGGTTCCCATGGCATGTTCTACGGGGCAGACACGGCGGCAGCGGCGCTGTGGGAGACCGCGCTGCGGTTCGCCTCGGTGAGTAATGGCCGTGTCTACACCGACCAGAGGCATTTACAGAACTGGATTCTCGCCCGGCTAACGCTGAAAGTAGACGTTCCCGTCATCGACTTGCGCCCGCCACACCGCCGCGCGGTCGTGGACGCGCATTCTGATCTGGACGCCATGTGGGATGTTGTACTCAAAACGCCGCATCATGAAGAGACCCATGATGTTGCGGCTCGTCTGATGAGGCAGTTGGCGGATGCGGGGTACGACACGGGCACCGCATTGCGATGGCATTCTCGACAGGCTGGTACAGAAAGCGTCATTCTTTTTTCGAACCGCCGATGTTATCGGCCTGGTGGGCGCACGAGGCGTGCGACCTCTGCCGTCTCGACGAATCGGCCGGACAGGAGCAGATCCGCATCGCACTTTCATCGCAGGGACTTACCTGGAGTGGCACCCCGAAGGGTGCCGGCTTCGAATTGCCGCCTGACGACGTGCCTCAAGCGGATAAGCAGCCTGTCGGCCACGAAGCAAAGTAACCAGAAAGTTCTTGAGCATCCCTTGCTCGCCGCAGTTCTGGAAGATCCAGACCATGGCCATCAGCGTTCGTTGCTTTCCATGGTCTGCGAAGTAGAGGTCACCACGCTTCAGTAGTGTGATGCAGCCGCGAGCCCGCTCGTGTGTACCGGCCGCGGCGCCACTGGAGCATTCCTTTCCGTGTCACGGTTCGTGCGATTGACCTACGCGAGCGCCACAGTGTGATGCACGCGCCGACCGCCAGCTCGGTCGCCCCCCCGATCGCCGACTCCCCGTAGCGCAACTGTGGCGCCAGTCGCCATTACTCCGGCGACCTACGGCGGCGCCCCACGCCGGACTTTCCAATACAGTGGCGACACAAAAAACAATACAGTGAGGTGCGGTTTTATTGTGCTGTATCGGGAATATAGCCGGCGCCGTCGATACAGTTGGCAGGTCTTCATGGAGTCCGCCGATGCGCGGACCTCCGTCCATGTGCTGCGTGACGTAGCCTGATCTTTTTTGCTTCCGGCCCGGTGGTCATTCGTACTGGGCCTCCAGAGAACGAGGTAACCAGATGAATGCAGTGAACGAACAAGCGCAGCTGTCGGTGCAGCAGTTGGGTCATTTCATCGGCGGCGCGCCGGCCGCGCCCACCAGCGGCCGCTTCAAGGACGTGTTCAATCCTGCCACCGGCAAGGTGACCGGTTCGGTCGCGCTCGCTTCGGTCGAAGAAGTGGACGCCGCGGTCAAGGCCGCGAAGGCCGCCTTTGCCACCTGGAGCGAAACCGCGCCGATCAAGCGCGCGCGCATTCTGTTCAAGTTCAAGGAGCTGCTGAACAGGCATCACGACGAACTCGCGCTGCTGATCACGCGCGAACACGGCAAGGTGTTCACGGACGCGCAAGGCGAAGTGGTGCGCGGCATCGAAGTGGTCGAGTTCGCTTGCGGCATTCCGAATCTGCTGAAGACCGATTTCACCGACCAGATCGGCGGCGGCATCGACAACTGGAATCTGCGCCAGCCGCTCGGCGTGGTTGCCGGCATTACGCCGTTCAATTTCCCAGTGATGGTGCCGATGTGGATGTTCCCGGTCGCGCTGGCGTGCGGCAACACGTTCGTGCTGAAGCCGTCGGAACGTGATCCGTCGGCGTCGCTGCGGATCGCGGAACTGCTGAAGGAAGCCGGTCTGCCCGATGGCGTGTTCAACGTCGTGAACGGCGACAAGGTGGCGGTCGATGCGCTGATCGAACATCCGGATGTGGCGGCGCTGTCGTTTGTCGGGTCCACGCCCATCGCCGAATACATCTATACGGAAGCATCGAGGCGCGGCAAACGAGTGCAGGCGCTGGGCGGCGCGAAGAATCACCTGGTGGTGATGCCGGACGCCGATCTCGATCAGGCCGTCGACGCCTTGATCGGCGCCGCTTACGGCTCGGCGGGCGAGCGCTGCATGGCGATTTCGGTGGCGGTGGCGGTGGGCCATGTCGCCGATGAGCTGATCGAGCGTCTCGTGCCACGGGTGAAGTCGCTGGTGATCAAGAACGGCGAGAACCTCGACGCCGAAATGGGCCCGTTGGTTACCGCCGAACATAAGGCCAAGGTGGCCGGCTATATCGCATCGGGCGAGGCGGAAGGCGCGAAGCTGATCGTGGACGGTCGCGCGCATCCGGTCGCGAGCGAAGACGGTTTCTTTATCGGCGGCACGCTGTTCGATCAGGTCGGCACGCAGATGAAGATCTATCAGGAAGAAATCTTCGGACCGGTGCTGGCGGTGGTGCGTGTCCCCGATTTCGCGAGCGCGGTCGAATTGATCAACGCGCATGAGTTCGGCAACGGCGTCTCGCTGTTCACGTCCGACGGCGGCGTTGCGCGCGCGTTTGGCCGGCAGATTCAGGTCGGCATGGTCGGCATCAACGTGCCGATTCCGGTGCCGATGGCCTGGCACTCGTTCGGCGGCTGGAAGCGTTCACTGTTCGGCGATCACCACGCTTACGGCGAAGAAGGTGTGCGTTTCTATACGCGCTACAAGAGCATCATGCAGCGCTGGCCGGACAGCATCGCGAAGGGCGCCGAGTTCACGATGCCGGTTGCGAAGTAAGCCGTCGACATCAGCGCCTGACGATCAATCCTCTTCCGCTTCGCTCAGCACGCTGTTGCGCGGCGCGGTGGCTGGACTGACTGGGTTGATTGGACTGATTGGACTGACGTAGGGCGGTGACCGGTACGGCTCGTCGACGCTATAGCGCAGCCGTCCCGCCTCGATAGACACGCGCAGTTGCCGGTACTTCACGAGATAGAGCACGCCGACGAGAGCCGCCGCAACACCCGACGCGGCGCCTACGCCGAGCGCCCAACGCGGGCCGAAGCGGTCGGCGACCCAGCCGACGACAGCAGCTTGCGACGGTCGAAGTGATCGGCCGCGCGGAGATCGATGAGCCGCACAAGGCTGCAGCGAGCAAGCGCTTCTGGATGTTCGTCATGGTTTTCTCCGCGGTTCTGCAGTGGACTACGCTGGGAAAACAGCGCTTCATGCAGCTTGCCGCGACGCGCGGCCGAAAATCGTGCGGTCGGCCAGCCACACCGTCAGCAGCGTGACGCCCATCAGCGGGAATACGATGCCGAGCAACACGAGGCCGGTTTTCCAGCCGCGCATCGGCGGCGCGGCGCGCTCGCGTGCCGGTGCACCGAGCGAACGCTGCGGCCGCCGTTTCCACCACATCACGCAGCCCGTCACGGCCATGCCGGCGAGTCCAAGCGACAGCGCGGCACAGAGAATCTGATTGGCGACGCCGAAATAGCGGCCCATATGCAAGGACGTGCCGTACGACACGGCCTTCGACACGGCGCCGTAGTCGCCGTAGCGGATATCCTTGAGTACCGCGCCGCTGTATTGGTCGATATACAACGTGCGCTCCTGTTGCGGATCGGCGGGAAAGTACGAGACGGTGTAAACACCTGTGGGCGACGCGGGCAGCACGATGTCATAGCCGCGCGCCACGCCGAGCGACGCGCTTAGCGCGACGACGCGTTCGAGCGGCAGCGCCTGCCTTGCTTGCGTATCGGCGGATGCCGGCACCCGTGCGTTGCCGACGGCCCACGGCGTGATAGGCAGCGGCAGGTCGTCCATCACCATGCCGGGCATCGATTCCATTTTCGGTTCCTGCGCGCCGCTCAGGTGGTGCAGCGGTTGGCCTTGAGGCGAGGCAGTCGTGCCGCCTGCGTGGTCGGCGCGCATGGCCGGCAGCGTGGAGCGCAGCGGCAGACCACCCCACGAGCCTGCGGGCGCACCGAGATTCGCGCTGGTCGCGAGCGCCTTGAACTGCTTGCCCCACGAACCCGACCAGGGCAGGCCGGTCAGCACGAACGCCAGTGCGCCGAGTGCGAGCCAGATGCCCATCACCGCGTGCAGGTTCTTCCACAGCGCGCGGCCTTTCAGTGCGAAACGCGGCACCAGTGCGTCTCTCGCGGTGGTTTTTTCGCGCGGCCACCACAACGCGATGCCGGTGCCGATCATCACGAGGGTCCAGCATGCCGCCAACTCCAGCAAGAGCTCGCCAGGCTTGCCGAGCAGCAGCTTGCGATGAAGCATGCGGTCCACCTGCATGAAGCGGTGCTCGACACTGAGCGTGCCCAATACTTCGCCGCTATAGGGGTTCACATAGACGCTTTGTCTCTCACCGTCGGCGAGGCGGAAAACGAATTCAGCGCTGCGGTTGGGCGCTTGCGCGATCGCAACGGTCACCGCTGTTGCATCGGCCGGCATCGCCGCGCGTGCCTTCGCCAAGAGCGCATCCTGGGTCAGCTTCGGTGTCGCCCGCGGTTCGACGATCAGCCGGTGCGGATAGAGCAGCGGCTCGATTTGCGGCTGGAAGCAATACAGGGTCCCGGTAATGGCGAGTATCACCAGGAACGGCATGACGAAGAGCGCCGCGTAAAAGTGCCAGCGCCATAGCGTGCGATAACCGGCATTTGCCGTGCTGGCCGGCGCAGCCATGCGTTGAGCGGTCGTGGTGGACATTCGATTCTCCTGAGGTGAGGGCCGTCATCGATCTTTCGAGCGACCCTGCGCGACGGACGTGTCGGCGCGCAGGGTTGTCTGAACGGACGGGAGCGCAGGTGCGCTCAAAGTTGCGCTCAAAGTCGTGCTCACATATGCAGCTTCGCTTCGACGTAAAAGGTGCGGCCCGGATACGGGTGGTAGACGAAGTAGCGCGCGTCGAACAGGTTGTCGACGCCGACGCCGAGTTCACTCAGCTTCGTGAGCCTGAAAGTCAACCTGACGTCCGCGACGGTGTAGGTACTGGTGCCGCCGAATACGTCCGGGTTCGTGTCCGTGTTGGTCAGCGTGTTGTACTCGCGCCCCGAGTAGCGCGCGGCGAGCGTGACGGCCGAGCGTTCGTCGATGTGATACGTCGCGGCGAGATTGGCGCGCCACAGCGGAATGCGATAGAAATACTTGCCGACCGTCGCCGGGTTCTGCACGTTCGCGATGATCTTCGATTGCGTATAAGCGACGCTCGCGATGAGATCGAGTCCGCGCACGAACACATCCTGCCCTTGGTAGCTGGTTTCCACACCGCGCGAGCGCACCTTGCCGATGTTCTGGAAGTTCGTCACGTTAGGGATCACGGTCGTATCGGTCTGACTGAAGATCGCGTTCTTCACGTCGTCCTGAAACAGCGAGAAACGGAATAGCCCGTTCCAGTGCGCCCATTCGGCAGTCAGCTCTTTCGACAGATCGTCTTCGGGCTGCAGGTTCGGATTGTTGTTGACGATCGACGAGCCATTGATTTGCCCCTGGAACAGTTCGCTGACGGTCGGGAAGCGATACGCGCGGCCAATCGATGCGCGCAAGGTCAGATCGTCGGTGACGTCGAACGACAACGACGCTTTCGGCGAGAAGCGGTGCTGGTTCGCGTCGCGATACGCAAGCGCCACGCCGGGCCGCGCCTGCGAGCCGTCATAGGCCTGCCAGTCCTCATGGCGCACGCCGTAGACGAATTTCCAGCGTGGCAAAAAGCGCCACGCGTCCTGCGCGTACAGCGCCTGTGTCTGCGTCTTGCCGGTGAACGCGTTGGCAAACGTCGTGGCGGCACCGTCGCGCCAGTTCAGCGTGTTGTAGCTTTCGTTCTCGAGAAAATAGTTGTCGTAGTGATAGCCGAAACTGAGCGAGTGATTCGCCAGGCCCGCTTCGGGCGAGGCGGGTGTGTAGCTGGTTCGGAGATCGAGCGACTTCCAGCCGGTGCCGTCGCCGAAGATCACCGTGCCGGGGCCGTTGCCCGGCGCCCCCGAACTGGCGGTGCGCGCCACGCTGTTGCCGATGTCGTAATACGACGCGAGGGCTTCGCCATTCCAGCCGGTGGCGTTGCGCGTTTTCAGCGACACGCCGTATAGCCAGTTCTCGCTATGGCCGAGACTCGGTGCGAGTGCGGCAGCAGGAATCGTGTATTCGTAGCCGCCGATCGCGACCTTGCCGCTGTAGACCGGATTGCCGCTGGCGTCGCGCAGAAACGTCGAAGTCCGGCTGTTATAGGTCTGATGCCAGTAGCCGAGCGTAAAGCCGGCCTGCAGCGTAGGCGTGAAGTCGTACTGCATCTTCAGCTTGAACTGGTCCTGCACCGTGTGCTCGATGCCTTCGCCGTTGACGCCAAGTACGGCGGTCGGCGTGTTGGTCTGGTTGTTGTAGAAGTAGGCGCCGCTGACCGGCGTATCGCCGGCTTTGGCGGGTGTGCCGGACTTCGCGAGCGTCGCGAATTGCAGTGGCTGGCTCGTATTGTCCAGATGGTTCACGCCGAGTAGCCAGGCGAATTTGCCGATCCGGTCGCCGATCGACGCGCTCGCTTCGCTGCCGTTGAAGTTCTGATTCACGCCGAACAGGCTGAAATGCTGCGTGAAGGCCTTGACGTCGGCATGGGCTTCGAACTGCTTCGGCATGCGTGTGCTGATGAGCACGGTGGCGCCGAGCGAGTTGCCCGGATACAGCGCGGAGAACGGCCCGTAGAGCACATCGACCTGTTGAATCTCGTCGGGAAAGACCATCGACCAGCGCGGCGGAAACGAATAGCTGTTGCCGAGCAGATTGCTGAGCAGCAGCCCGTCGGCGTAGACGAGACCCCGTGCGCTTTGCGTGTTGCTGGTGCCGCGCACGGCGATGATCGAGTTCAGGTCGCCGATAAAGCGTTTGCGGACCGCGAGATTCGGCATGTACTTCAGCACGTCCTCGGTGTTCACGACGTTCCAGTTGCCGAATTGTTCGCGTGTCACGGTTTCAACCGAGGCCGGCATGTTCGGATCGACGGCCCGTGGCGCGGCGCTCGCTGTGGCGCTGATCGTGACCGGGGGCAGGGTGGCATCGGCGATCGCGCTGTCCGCGTGAGCGAGCGATGGGATGAATGCCGGAATCAGCGCTGGAACGCAGGCTGGAGCAAACGTGGGAACAAGCGCGGGAACAAGTGTCGGCACGCAGGCCGGAACGAATGACAGCGGCGAGCGGCCGGATGTGACGCGCCGCGCGTCGTGACGGGCGCAAAAGGGCAGCCTTCGCAAAGCGAAGTTGAACATGGACGTTTCCTGGATGCATTGAACAGACGATCGCGCGCGCCCGCGACGGGCGCGATGAGACGCGATCAGGAACGACAGCGATCAGGAAACGGCGGGGGGATCTCTTGGGCGCCCGGATGGAAACGCGCCGAGCGGGGTGAAGCGGGTGGAGAGGGCGGGCGGCGCCGCGGCGGCGACGGCTAGCGCAACCGACGGTTCAGCCGGCGCGAGGGTGGGCATCGCGACGTGATGCTCGAACAGGTGACAGTAGCCACACGCGCCGAAAGCATCGTCGTGGCTCAGACGCACTGGAGACTGGCCGGCATGGCTCGCCTGCACGGAAGCCAGCGGTTGGAGCGCCGAGCAGAGCGCGGCCACCGGCTCGTGTGCGCGCTCCGACACCAGCATCTGACTGACGACCGGCGCGAACACGACGAGCCACATGGCGATCAGGCCAAGCCATGCGGTCATGCGGTTGCGGGAGCGTGGAGTCATGATGGTGGGCGAAAAGACGCGCCGGATTCTAACATCGCTGGCGCGATCGTCTTCAGCGGCGTCGTGCCTGGCATGTCGGCGGGGTATGCGCGGCATGGGCAGCACCGTCTGTTGGAGCAACGCTGAATCTGCGATATCGAAAGCGGGAAATCTTGTTTGGCCATGAGCCGGTGCCTGGTTAGCATTCGACGTCTGGAGCGTTGGCGCCCGCACGAGGCCGACCCATGCGGCCGACCCGCCCAGACGCCTTTCGCAAGACCGGCGTCGAGCAGGCGGCGCGCAAGGCTCCATACGCGATCTTCCATCACTTCACCCTTTCGACATGTCACGCCTGTGCCCCTCCACTCCGGCGGAACCGGCTGCCGGCATCACGCGACAATTGGCAGCCGCTATCGCAAACGCAGTCCCATCCAATGACCCAGCCGCGATCGCCGCGGCGCGACGCGGCATGCTCGACTTTCTCGCGGCGGCCTTCGCCGGCGCGCGCGACCCGGGCTATCGAAAACTCCTGACGGTGAACGGCCAGGATTCACGCGGCGAAGCGTCGGTGATCGGCAGCGCGGCGGGAGCGTCGGCGCAACAGGCTGCCTTGCTCAACGGTTACGCAGGACATGCGCTCGACTACGACGACGTGCACAGCAGCGTGCGCGGCCATCCGGCAACCGTGCTGCTGCCCGCGCTGTTCGCACTCGCGCAAACGCGCGGCAGCAGTGCGTTCGAATTGCTCGACGCGTACGTCGTGGGTCTCGAAACGATGGCGCGACTCGGCCTGGCACTGGGCAGCCGCCACTACGAGCAAGGGTTTCACAATACCGCGACGCTGGGCACGTTGGGCGCCGCCGCGGCTGCATCGTTTCTCCTGAAGCTCGACGCGGCGGCCGTCGAGAATGCGCTCGGCCTCGCGGCCACGCAGTCGGCTGGACTGAGGCTGCAGTTCGGCAGCGAGGCGAAGCCGTTGCATGCTGGCCTCGCCGCGCGCGCGGGCGTGTTCGCGGTCGAACTGGCGGCGGCCGGCCTGCAGGGATCCGCAGGTGCGCTCGATGGGCCGGCGGGTTTTTTCGCCGTGTTCAGCGGCGGCGCCGCGCAGCCGGAGCGCGTGCTCGAAGGATGGGGCGCGCCCTGGCAAATCGTCACGCCAGGACTGTATTTCAAGCCGTGGGCGTGCTGCACGGCGACGCACTACGCGGTGCATGCCGCGCTGACGTTGCGCGAATTGCACCGGCTGAGCCCGCATGACATCGAACGCGTGACGGTGACGTTTCCCCCGGGCGGGGACACGCCGTTGGCGAACCGCCTGCCGGCGACGGGTCTCGAGGCGCGTTTCAGCGTCGAATACGCAGTGGCCGCCGCGCTCGCGGATGGCTCACCGGGCGTGGCGACGTTCGCCGACGTTCCCGTGCGTGACGACCTGATCGCGCTCGCCTTGCGTGTGACGCGCCGTCATGACGAAACAGCCGCGCGTGCCTCGACCGATCCGGCCACGCGTTTCTCGACCGTCGAGATCGAACTGCGCGACGGCACGGTGCTGAGCCACACGACGGACCGTCTTTATAGCGCCGAGGATCTGCACGCGAAATTCGCGGACGCCACCAGCCGCAGCCGGCAGCTCGAATTTGTCCCTTCACTGATCGACACGATGCACAGCGCTGCCGATCTCGCTTCTCTTTTCAAAGCTTTCGCACAAGTCAGCGTATGACCACGACCAACAGTAACGCGACGCGCAGGCAGATGCGCCTCGGGCTTTTCATTCAAGGCGCGGGGCACCACGTCGCCGGCTGGCGTCATCCCGATGCGCAGGCCGGCAGCGAGAATCTCGCGCTGATGCAACGCATCACGCAGACCGCCGAGCGCGCGAAGTTCGACATGGTCTTTCTCGCCGACGGGCTGACGAGCGGACCCGATGCGCATCCGTCGATGGCGATGCGCATCGAGCCGCTGTGCCTGCTGTCCGCGCTTGCCATGGGCACGCGCCACATCGGTCTGGCCGCCACCGCGTCGACCACGTATAGCGAGCCGTATCACGTCGCGCGAGCCTTCGCGTCGCTCGATCATCTGAGCAACGGCCGCGCGGCCTGGAACGTGGTGACGACTTCGTACGACCGCACAGCCGCGAACTTCACGCGCGGCAATCACCCGGAGCACGCGTTGCGCTATGAAATGGCGGGCGAATTCGTCGATGTCGTCAAAGGACTGTGGGACAGCTGGGACGACGACGCGCTCGTGAAGGACAAGGCGCGCGGCGTCTACTTCGATCCCGCCAAGGTTCATGCGTTGGACCATGAAGGGCGGTTCTTCAAGGTGAAAGGGCCGCTGAATGCGTCGCGTCCGCCGCAGGGACATCCGGTGGTGATTCAGGCCGGTTCGTCGGGACCGGGGCAGGATCTCGCCGCGCGTACCGCCGAAGTGGTGTTCACGGCGCAGCAAACGATCGAAGAAGCGCAGACCTTCTACCGCGACCTCAAGAGCCGCCTGCCGAAGTTCGGCCGCGAGGGCGAGCAATTGCACGTGATGCCGGGCGTGTTTCCTGTCATCGGCAGAACGGAGCAGGAAGCGAAGGACAAGTACGCGCAATTGCAGCAATGGACCGACACGTCCGGCGCATTGTCGCTGCTATCCGACAGGCTCGGCCATGACGTGTCGAAGTATCCGCTCGACGGCCCGCTGCCCGAGTTGCCCGAATCCGACCAGTTGAAAAGCCGCGCCAAACTGCTGACCGATCTCGCGCGCCGCGAGAATCTGACGTTGCGCGAACTCTACTATCTCGTGGCCGGCGCGCGCGGGCACCGCATTGTGTGGGGCACGCCGGTGCAGGTCGCGGACGCGCTCGAGGAGTGGTTCACCGGCGAGGCTGCCGACGGCTTCAATATCATGCCGCCGTATTTCCCCGGCGGCCTCGACGATTTCGTCGAACTCGTGGTGCCCGAATTGCAGCGGCGCGGTTTGTTCCGCACCGAGTACAGCGGCACGACGCTGCGCGATCACCTTGGCTTGCAGCGGCCCGCCAGCCGTTACGCGGTCCGCTGAAGCAGGCGAAGAAAAACCCGGCGCCTGTTGAACAGGCGCCGCGCCTTTGGATCGCAGTGTCGTTGAACCAGTCCGGCTGGGTCAGTCCTGTTGAATCAATCCCCACCCGAGGCCAGCGACACTCAGATCGCGAAACGGCTCAGATCCAGTTGCAGCGGTATATGCGGCTGCGCTTCCAACACACCCGGCGCACCCGGCGCACCCGGCGTGTGCGCCAGAAACGCCTGCGTGCGCGGGTTCGCAGGCGCTCCAAACAGGCGTTCAGCGGGTCCGTGTTCGACGATCACCCCGGCTTCGGTGAAGTACACCGCGTCGCTGACTTCCTCGGCAAAGCGCATTTCGTGCGTGACGAGCACGCAGGTCATGCCGTCACGCACCAGATCGCGTATCACGGTCAGCACTTCACCCACGGTTTCAGGATCGAGCGCGGAGGTCACCTCGTCGAACAGGATCAGATCCGGCTGCATGGCGAGCGCGCGAGCGATCGCCACGCGCTGTTGCTGTCCGCCCGACAACTCGCCCGGATAGGCATGCGCTTTATCGGCAAGGCGAACTTTCTTCAGCAGATCGTAAGCGGTGCGGGTCGCGGCCGCCTTGTCGCGGCCGAGAATGCGCACCGGCGCGACGACCAGATTGTCGAGCACGCTCAGATGCGGAAACAGGTTGTACTGCTGGAACACAAAGCCGACACGCTTGCGCAGTTCGATCTCGTCGCGTTCGGACGCGAGTCGATCGACACGCGTGCCGTCGACTTCGATCTCGCCCTGCTGGGGGCGCAGCAGTCCGGTGATGCAACGCAGGATCGTCGATTTGCCCGAACCCGACGGACCGATGATCGACACGGCCTGCCCGCGGAACACGTCGAGGTCGATACCCTTGAGCACCGGATTGGCGCCGAATGAAAGATGCACATCGCGCAACCGTACCAGCGGGCGCACGGCGGAAGAGCCGGCAGGTGAGGCGTCAAGGGAGGCGTCAAGTGAGGCGTCAAGTGAGGCGTCAAGCGAGGTGTCAACTGAAGGCATAGCGTTTTTCGATGAAACGGGTGAGGCGCGCAATCGGATAGCAGTACGCGAAAAACAATCCAAGCACGACGAAATAGACGACGACCGTGAAATCCGCACGGGCAACCGTATTGCTGGCAACCTGGGCGGTGTCGAGCAGATCGTGCACGCCAACCAGCGACGCGAGCGCGGTCGCCATGGTGATGCTGGCGTAGAGATTCATCCACGGCGGCAGCATCCGCTTCACGCACTGCGGCAGGATAATCCAGCGAAAGACCTGCGTGCGGCTGAATGCGAGCGAGCGCGCGGCATCCCACTGCGCATGCGGGATCGACTGGATCGCGCCGCGGAAGATCTCCGCGAAGTTGGCGCTGGCAGGCAGCGCGAGGCCGAGCGTGACCTTGAACCAGTCGGGGAACGGCAGCGTTTGATGGCCGATTGCGATTTCGAACGGGAAGACGTAGGTCGAGAAATAGATCAGCACGAGCAGCGGCGCATTGCGGAACACCTGCACGTAGCCGCGCGTGACGACGCGTACGATCCGCAGCGGCGACAGCAGCAGCGGTCCGAGCACGAGGCCGGCCAGGGTGCCGAGCGCGCTCGCGAGCAGGCTGATTTCGATGTTGACCCACAGCGATTTGCCGAGCGCGGGCGCCCACGTGATGAGCGCGTTGAGCGTCGCATGGTGGCGGCCGTGGGCGATCTCGCGTTCGATCACCGCAAGCAACGCGGCGACGCCGACGACCGCGAGTAGGGCACGAACGCGGGCACCAACGCGAGCACGAACGCGAGCATCAACGCGAGCATCAACGCGAGCATCAACGCGAGCATCAACGCGAGCATCAACGCGAGCATCAACGCGAGCATCAGGGCGGCGCCGTTCGTCCCGCGCCGGCGAAGAGAGCGTGTCAGTGGCCATGGCCGGGCATCCTCAAGCGCGCTTCGAGCCAACGTCCCGCGCGGTTGACCGCGAAGGTCAGCGAGCCGAAAAACAGCAGGATCAGGATCATCAGTTCGAGCACGTTGTCGCGCTGCGTCCAGATCATGATCGACGCGTAGGTGATGTCGCCGACGGCGATCGCCGAGGCGACGGTGGTCATCTTGACCAGATCCACCATATTGTTGACGAGCGCCGGCAGCGCGAAGCGCACCGCGAGCGGCAGTTGCACGCCCCACAGGCGCTGGCGCCGGCTGAAGCCGAGCGACTG
Organism: Paraburkholderia lacunae; assembly: GCF_003353175.1. Taxonomy (GTDB): domain Bacteria; phylum Pseudomonadota; class Gammaproteobacteria; order Burkholderiales; family Burkholderiaceae; genus Paraburkholderia; species Paraburkholderia lacunae. Next base: position 80,884 of record NZ_QHKS01000012.1, read on the forward strand.
CGCCGCTTCCAGCGTAGCGCGCGGCACGGCTTCGATGCCGGCGCGCAAGGCTTCCGCATGAAACGCCCCTTTGTGCAGCGAAATCACGACTGCGCTCCAGATGAACGGCGTCAGCGGATTGCCGCCGAGATTGCGCAGCGCCTCGCTGATCAGCATGTTGATCACCAGAAACGCGCAGAACAACTGCACGAGGGTTGGCGTATTCCGGGTGACCTCGACGAAGACGCGCGCCGGGCGCGCCAGCGCGGCGCGCGGCGAAGTCAGCATGGCCGCCAGCACGACACCGGCGGCCAGACTCCCGAGCGCCGTGACGAGCGACAACTCGAGCGAGACCAGCATGCCGTGCAGGAACGATGCGAGTTCGTTCGCGTCGAGCACGAAGCTGTAGTTCAGGCCGATCTTGCCGATGGCATCGACGAGCGGCGCGGCGGCTTGCGAGAAGCCTGCAAGCGCTGCACTCATGTACGTTGCGCCTTGTACTTCTCGTGCAGGTCCAGCACGGCCTGCGAGGGGTGCATCGCGTTCTTGCGCTCGACATCGATCAGCCAGCCGCTGCGATGCCAGTCCTGAACGATTTTGTCGAGCGTGTTCTGCGTGTCGGTTTCGCCCTTGCGCACCCAGATCACGGACGGCGATGGAATCAGATCGTTCGGTACGGGGAGGGTGTAGTCCTTCCAGTCCGGATTGCGCGCGACGAGCAGGCGCAAGGTCGGCGCGACGTGCACCGCGGCGACGCAGTTATTGCCGCGCAGCGCGAGCAGCGATTCCGGCTGGCCGCGGAATGCCTTCACCTGTGCGCCGTATTGCTCGGCGAGCGGTTTCGCGTAGTTGCTGCCTTGCGATACGCATACCGGCTTGCCGCGCACGTCGCTCCACGTCTTGATGCCGCTGTCCTTACGCGTAATGAGCGCGCCGCCGATTTCCTCGAACGGCGTGGGCGGATACGAGAAAATCTCCGCGCGCTCCTTCGTGACTTCCATGTTGGCGATCAGCGCGTCCACTTTGCCTTGCTGCAGGAACTGCACACGATTCGACGGCTGCACCGGCGTCAGTTCCACTTCGACACCGAGCCGCTTCGCGACGTCTTCGGCGAGATCGACATTGAATCCGACCGGCTTTTGCGTGGCGGGGTCGAGCGAACCGAACGGCGGCCCGGACAGGATCACGCCGATCACGATCTTGTGGCGCTGATGGATGCGATCTAGCGTGCTGTCCGCGTGCGCGGCGCCGGCGGCGCATGCGGCGAGGACAGCGAAGGCGCGCAGAGCGAGGTGGAGCGTGATGCGATGCGGTGCGTTGAACATGAGCGGAAGCCAGGCGCGGGAGGCGTTATTCAGGATCGCCTATTCTCGGCATGCACGGCTCCGGAAAGAACCAATCAATTTTCATACCGTTATCTGGTTCGCGCATTTGTGCAGACGGCGCCGACGTTCAAGCGTCGTATGCGACGTTGCGGCGACTTATGGCGGCATGGCTGCGGAGAAGGACAAGAGGGGATGCCTGCGCATCCGATGCACGCGGCGCGGCGCGGCGGTGTCCGGCACAGGAGAATGGAGAGAGCATTTTTGACCAAGACAGACCTGCACGGGACCCAGTATGCTGGACTCCGTCAGTCAATTCATGGGAGGTCGACAAGGTGCCGCACTATCTTTGCCATGAGCAGCCGGATTTACTCGAGTTCGAAACCACCGTTGTTGCCGCCCGCCCCGGCGCAGTCGTGCTGAGCCGCTCGGCATTGCACCCAGGCGGAGGCGGTCAGGTGTCGGACACCGCAACGTTGACACACGCACGCGGCGCCGCCCGGATTACCGGTGTTTCAGCTGAGGGAAGCGTCGTGTGGCATCTGCTCGACGAGCCGCTCGAACTGAATGGCGACGTTCACGTTGCCATCGACGCGCTCCGGCGCGCCACCGTCGCCCAGCTTCATACGGGCACGCACATTCTCAACGCGCTCGTGTATCAGCGGTTCGCGGGCGCACTCGTCACGGGGGTACAAATCAACGGCGATGGTACAGCCCGAATGGACTTCGATTTGCCCGACGCCGATAACGACGCGTTGCGCTCTCTCGAGGAGCCCATCAACGAGGTGATCCGCCGCGGCATGGACGTGCGCGCCTACTATGTGAGCGAATCCGAAGCAAAGTCGACGCACGGTCTGATCCGCAGCCTTTCGGTGGCACCGCCTCCGACACCTGAGGGCACGATCCGGATCGTGGAAATCGGCGATCTCGACCGGCAGGCCTGCGGCGGCACGCATCTGTCCAACACGGCGCAATCAAGACCGATGCGCATCGTGAAGATAGAGAACAAGGGCCGTCACAATCGTCGGATCAGGCTGGAGCTAATTTAAAGGTGGAGTGAAGGGGCGCGAACCATGGCAATGACTGAAAAAAGCGAGCAGGAGGTTGTCTGTTGGCGCGATAGCGCGCTTGACGGCGCCTGCCTTGCAAGCGCCCGTTACGGCAACGCGTCACGTCGGCTCGAAGAGGCCGGAGGCGGAAAAAGGGCGTCATATCGGGGTAAGGATTTCCTTATGTTCGATTCAGGATGCGTAGTGCCGATTTTCCGCGCTTCCTGACTGCGTCCCACCTATCGCCGGCCTAGGATGAAATATCGAATGGTCCATGCGGTTGCTTCTCCATGATTCCCTATCTGTCCGGACGCGAAAACGAGGTCGAGTACATCAACTCGATCTGTCTGAACCTGTTCGACACATGGTGCGAAAACAGGAGTGTGACGCCGCTGGGTTATCTGCTGCATTGCTGGCCGCTTCTGGATAGCGGACCGCGTGCCATCAGGCGGCTTGGCGACACGTTGCGCGAACTCAGAAAATCGCATCCCGAAACATTGAATGTGAAGACGTCGCAGGCGCTCCGCGAACTGGCCGACTGTGTCGACGAGATCCTCGCATTCGGACTCATGCCCGAGCGGATAACGGCGAACGGCTAGCGCAGACTTGCGGGATCGAACCAGAGTTCCTTGCGCGACCGCGGAAACCACTTCGGCAGGTAGGGATTCTGAAGTTCGACGAGTGTCCGGTCTTTCAGTTTCAGGGCGCTCAACTGCTGGCTGAAGTGCCGGTTGAAGAAGGCATCGAAGCTGCCGTCCCGTTTCATTTGTTCGAGCCCGTCGCGAAGGCGCGCGGCGAGATGCGGGTCCGATTTACTAACGTAGAAAAACTGGGCAAACGGATACCTGATCAACAGATGACGATCGATCGCGAGGTTCGGGTAGCGTGCACCGTAAACACGTAGTTCTTGGGGCGCCTCGGTCACGCCACGCGGGAACAGGTCGAAACGCCGGTGCAGAAGCATGAGAAAAAGCGAATCGTACGTTTCCGCCGTCTTGATCGGCACGTGGTTGTACTCATACACGTGCACGTCGCCCCAATTGCTGCCTTGTCCGATGGACAGCTTGCGAAGCTGGTCGAGCGTGCCGACCGCGTCGATCTTCGGCTGGTTGTCGGCGGCGATCAGCGCGACGCGGTAGCCAAGCAGCCCTTTGTCGATCGGGAACGGAATCGGGATCATGCCCTCGTCGAACTCTTTGTGCCCCGCGTCGCTGATCATCACGTTGATGCGTTCGCCCTTGACGGCTTCAATGTGCGCACGGGCCGTTGAAATGGCGTCGGTGTAAGGCTGTTCGACGTAGGGGCCATACCCGGCTGTGGTGCGGTTGAGCACTTCCGTCAAGAGTTCGAACGGGTAGGCGTAGCGGACGAGGAATTCTTCAGACTTGAGCGGCTTGACGATATCCAGTGCGAACGCCGCGGGAATCAGCGCGGCGCAGATCGTCAATCCGGCAAAGAGGCCGCGTAGGGCTGCGATGCTCCACGCGCGTGCAGAGAGGGCGCCGGCGCGGGGTCGCTCGACGGCGGGAGGAACGCCGCGGGAGTTGCCGGCTGTAGACCGCGAATCGGCGACGAGCGCAGAATGGGACAAAAGAGATCCAGAGCACTCGCGGGGGGATATGGCTCTCAACACGTTTGGCGCCTTGTGGAGTTCGATCGATCGCTTGCGCCGCAGCGTCGTGTTGCGGCTGCTGGCGACGGTGTTGCTGTTCAGTTGTGTGGTTACGCTGATTTTGACTGCATTTCAACTCTACCGCGACTATGAGAGCGGGATCGAGCGAGTCGAGAGTCGCCTTGCCGATATCGACAGAAGCTATCGCGACAGTCTGGGCGAGGCGTTGTGGCGCCTCGACCGTGCGCAGCTGCAACTCGAACTCGACGGCATACTGCGTCTGGCCGACATCCGCGTCGCTGAGGTGCGCGAGGCGGACACGGCGCAGTTCCCGATGGTGGTGACGGCGGGTCGGCGCGACGCGGGGCCGTCCGTCAAACGCGAGGTTCCGCTCCTCTACCAGGTTCAGGGCAAGGAGCAGCGAATCGGCACGCTCTACGTCGAGGCGACGCTGACCAATCTCTACCATGAGCTGAAGCAGACCGCGCTCGTCATTCTGGTGAGCCAGGGGGCCAATACGTTCCTGGTTTCGCTGTTCACGATCTACATCCTGTCGCGGCTCGTGACGCGGCATCTCGGCGCTTTTGCGCGGACCGTAGGCAGCTACGATTTTCGTCAGACGCCACGGCCGTTCAGCCTGCAGCGCCGGCCGCCGCGCAAACCGGATGAACTCGACCGGGTGGTGGCCGCGTTCAACGATATGGGTGAGCGGCTGCATCGCCGCTACCTCGAAGAGCGCGACGCCGCCGCCGAGCGCGAAGCGCGGCGTTCGGCCGAAGCGGCGAACCGGGCGAAGGGCGAGTTCCTCGCCAGCATGAGTCACGAGCTGCGCACGCCGCTCAACGGCATCCTCGGCTATGCGCAGATCCTGCGGCGCGACGCCACGCTGAGCGAGCGGCAACGTGAAGGGGTGGCGGTGATCCAGCGCAGCGGCGAACATCTGCTGGCCCTGATCGACGACACGCTGGATTTCACCAAGCTCGAAGCAGGCAAACTGCGCATCGAGATCGGCGACGTACCGCTCGCCGCCATGGTGGAAGTGATTCGCGAGATCATCGGCGTGAAGGTGGAGCAGAAGCAGCTCGCATTCATCTGCGAGATCGCACCAGGTGTGCCGTCCGCCGTGCGCGCGGACGAACGCCGTCTGCGCCAGGTCCTGCTCAACCTGCTCGCGAACGCGGTCAAGTTCACGGACCACGGCGAGGTGAGCCTGCGTATCGCGAAGAGCGGGGCCGGCAAGGTTCGTTTCGACGTGCGCGACACCGGCGTTGGCGTGAGCGCCGACCAGCTGGAGAAGATCTTCGAACCGTTCGAGCAGGTCGGCGGCCTCGAGCGGAGAATCGAGGGCACCGGGCTCGGTCTCGCGATCAGCCGGCGATTCGTGCGCGCCATGGGCAGCGATATTCACGTCGACAGCCACGTGGGACACGGCAGCGCGTTCTGGTTCGAACTGGCCGCGGCGCTCGCCGAACCGGCCGCCATGCCCGCCGCTCCGGCCGCCCGGGTCGAAACGGGCTACCTGGGTCCGCGGCGCAAGGTTCTGGTGATCGACGACGTGCAGGTCAATCGCGCGGTCGTCGTCGAGTTTCTGACGAAGCTCGGCTTCGAGACCGTTGAAGCGGAGACCGGCCGCGAAGGGCTCGAGAAGGCGCAAAGCGAACGGCCGTCGCTGATCCTGACCGACATCGTCATGCCCGAAATGGACGGTCTCGAGACCACCCGCCGCCTGCGGCAGATTTCCGGTTTTGCCGAGTTGCCTGTCGTCGCGGTGTCCGCGAGTTCGTCCGGCTCCGATGAGAAAAACAGCCTCGCCGCCGGCGTCAACGCGTTCCTTTCCAAACCGGTCGATTTCGACAAGCTGCTCGCGCAGATCGCCGCCTTGTTGTCGCTCACGTGGACTTATGCGCCACAGGCGCCGTCGGTCGCGCCTGCTGCATCGCAGGAGCGGCAACTGGCTGTGCCGGCCGCGGAAATGAGCGAACTGCACCGCCTCGCCCGCGACGGCAATATGCGGGAGATCGTGCTCTGGGCCGAACGTGTCGCCGCGCTCAACCCGCTCTATGCGTCGTTCGCGGCCCAGCTTCGTCAACTGGCGAAAAGCTATCAATCGAAGGCGATTCTCCAGTTGGTCGAGCAGCATATGGAACGCAGGCCCGCACCATGAACGAAACCTCCCCTCACACGGGCGAGCCACCCACCATCCTCATCGCCGACGACACGCCGGCGAGTCTTGGCGTGGTCGTCGATAGTTTCGCCGACCGCGGGTTTCGCGTGCTGGTCGCGCTCGACGGCGCGGAAGCGCTGGAGCGCGCGCAGTTTGCGCAGCCGGATCTGATCCTGCTCGACGTGAAAATGCCGGGCATCGACGGTTTCGAAACCTGCCGCCGGCTCAAGATGAACGAGGCGACACGCGATATCGCGGTGATCTTCATGACCTCGCTCACCGGCAGCGAGGACATGGTCGAAGGCTTCGCGGCGGGTGGCGTCGACTATGTGACCAAGCCGGTGCGAATCAACGAAATGATGGCGCGCATCGACACGCATCTGGCGCTGCGCGCCATGCACAGGCAGCTCGTGGCCCGCAACCGACAGCTGCAGAGCGAAGTGCTGGTGCGCGAGCAGGCCGAGGCGGCGCTGTCCCGCGTGCGCGACGAACTGGAGGAGCGCGTCGCGCAACGCACCGACGAACTGGCGCGGACGAATGCGCGCCTGCGCTCGCAGATCGACGAGCGCAGGCGGGCCGAGGCGAAACTGCTGTCGAGCGAAGGGCGGTTTCGCACCATCGTCGAGACGAGTCCGGTGCCGCTGTGCATCACGTCGATGCCCGGCGGCAGGATTCTCTACACGAATGAGCCATTGCGGGAGCTATTCGGTATCGACGCACGCGACCGCCCGGTCACCAGCATCGTGGACCTTTACGAGGATCCCGCGGAGCGCGACAGGCTGGTGCAGTATCTGCGCGAGGAGGGCAGTTTCCGCGACATGGAGGTTCAGTTCAGGCGGCCGGACGGCACGGCATTCTGGGCGATCGCGACGGCCCGGGTGGCGACCTACGACGATGCGCCGGCGATCTATGTCGGTCTGAACGACATCACCGAGCGCAAGCGCATGGAGCAGGCGCTGTTCGAGTCGCGCGAACAGCTGCGCGAACTGTCGGCCTATATGGAAGCCATCCGCGAAGAGGAAAGAAAGCGCATCGCGATGGAAATTCACGACGAGCTGGGCCAGTTGCTGACGGCGCTGAAGATGGACGTCTCGCTGCTCAGGATGCGTCTCGGCAACGACCCGGAGGCGATGAAAAAGGCCGACAGCATGCGCGAACTGGTTGAAAAGACCATCTGGATGGTGCGCAACGTCGCGAGTCATTTGCGGCCTGCCGCGCTGAACTTCGGGATCGTGTCGGCGCTGGAGTGGCTGGTCGAAGATTTCGGCCGGCGCAGCGGCGTTCCCTGCCAGTTCCGGATCAACGGCAGCGAGCCCGTGCTTCCCGATGCGTTCGCGACGGCCGTGTTCCGCATCGTCCAGGCGTCGCTGACCAATGTCGCGCGCCATGCCGGCGCGACGCGAGCGGACGTGACGCTGACACGCTCCGCGACGGCACTCGACCTGCATGTCAGCGACGACGGCTGCGGCTTCGATCTGGAAGCGGCGCGCAAGAGTTATTCCTATGGCCTGCTCGGCATGAGCGAGCGCGCGCGAGCGATTGGCGGTTCGCTGCTGATCGACAGCGCGCCCGGCGCGGGCACGGCCGTTTCAATCCACATTCCGTTAGATGACAAAGTAGACAAATGATCAAGATTTTGATTGCTGACGACCATGCGATCGTGCGTGGCGGGCTGAAACAGATTATCGCGACCACGACGGATATCGTCGTCGCCGGCGAGGCGGCTCAAGGCTCCGAGGTCGTCGACAAGCTGCGCACCTGTCACGTGGACCTGCTGCTGCTCGATATGACGATGCCGGGCATCAGCGGGGTCGATCTGATCCGCCGCGTGCGCGCGGATCTGCCAGCCTTGCCGGTCCTCGTATTGAGCATTCACAACGAAGCGCAGGTCGTCTCGCGCGCGTTGCGTGCGGGCGCGACCGGTTACGTGACGAAGGACAGCGATCCGGAGGTGCTGCTTGCCGCGATTCGCAAGCTTGCTGCCGGCGGGCGCTTTATCGATCCGAAGCTCGTCGACGCGATCATCTTCGAGACCCACTCGGGCGATGCGCCGCCTCACGACATCCTCTCCGATCGTGAATTCCAGGTGCTGCAGATGCTGGCCGTCGGCAAGAGCATCAACGACATCGCGGACACGTTCTCGCTCAGTGCGAAGACCATCAGCACGCACAAGATGCGCCTGATGCAGAAGCTCGGTCTCAGCAATAACGCCGAACTGATCCGCTATGCGATCCGGCACGGTCTGGCCGCCGAATGACGCTAGTCTGATGAATTATCCTGGTTGGCGTGTTAGGGAAATCCTGACGTTCGAATCAGTTGTTCCCGAAGGAACTATCCGCCGCTCCCGACTGAGCCGCCGGCAAGCGCGTCTTACGATGCGTTATAGGTAACGTGGAGCGTAGCCGGTCGTGGGAGAAAAATCGTTACGCGGAGTGGTCGAGAAATTGCTGGGTGCGGCGAGCGCCCAGCCGGTCCGGATACTGTTGACGCATCGTTCGCAATCTGGCCGGACACGCCGCGTGTGTGTCGAAGTGCAACGGCCGGGCGGCCCGCTCGCCCTGTTTTTCTTCCGCCACAATGATGGCACCTGGCATGTTTTTCCACCCGGCGCCGCACGTCCTTCGATGAGCGCCGCCGGCTTGCCGTTGCACGAGGCGATGACGGCGAAGGAGACGACACATGGCTGAAGACAATCCGGACTGCCTTACGCAGAACGATCTGGAACTGCGGGCGTGGATGCTGGCGTGGTACGACCACGCTGTTTCGGTCGGCTTTGTCCGCCCGCCGTTCACGCTGAGCGACGCGACGGCCGAACGGCTCGAGGGTTATTTCAAGGTGGGACTCACACCGGTCGAAGGCGCCGAAGCATTTTTCGGCATCGTGCATTGAGTCTTGCGGTGCCCGCCGTAGACGAACCTTCGTTTATCTCCGATCGGCGGCCGCATGCCGCATGCTCCGGCGCTGTCGCTTCACGATAGCCGGGCCGTGTCGAGATCGCGGCGCCCGACTGCTTGAGCAGGGCGACATAGTCGCGGTTTCCTGCAAGACGGCCCGCACCCGCGGCAGCGCCGCGTTTCCAGATTCCTGTCCTGTTGGCATGCTTACGCTGATCGCCCCGATCACGATGCCGTTATGGTTTCGCAAGGGCACAGCGACACCCCGCATCCCCACTACGAGTTGACCACCCGCGAGCCCGGTACGAAGCCCACCGCCGTCACCCGCTTAGCGCCGTTACGCGCCGCCACCTAGACAACCTCTTCGCCATCATCAGGCACCGCCGGCAGCGCGCTCTGCTGCACGGCGGCGGTGCTGCACCGCTGCACTGCATGAACGACCGCACGACGCGCGGCAATGATTGCCAAAACCTTGGTTGCGTCCGCAATCCGGTCTTTGCCGTTCGCGCTTACGCTCCGGAGAAACCCGATTTCAGCGCGCTATCCGCGCGTGGTGCGCGAATATCGCGCATTTTTTGCTGGCGGCCGTTGTCGTGCAGCGGGCTAACGCGTAACTTCGGGGCATGCCTTCTCACATGCCAGGCGCGGCGCAGTTCAAGTCTTGCGTTGCACCTCCGATGAGGGAAAACCATCTCATGTGTTCCACTGATTGCACGCTATGAATACATTGCGTTCAAGTGATCGGGTGGCGCTGGTTACCGGCGGCATGGGCGGAAACGGCAAAGGTATCCCTCGCTCGATCATCTTCGTGTCTTCTTCGAATGCGGCAATCGCGGCGCCGGAGCGGGGTGAGTACCACAGGAATTGATTGTCAATATTGGAGACAGACATGGCTAGCCTGACTGACCACGAGCCACACGGCACACACCAGACAAAGAAGGCGACCGCAAGCGGCTGGATCGGCTCGGCGCTCGAGTATTACGACTTCTTCATCTACGCCACTGCGGCGTCGCTGATTTTCCCCCAACTGTTTTTCCCGTCCGGCAATCCCAAAGTCGCCATTGTTGCGTCACTGGCGACCTACGGGGTGGGATACGTCGCTCGGCCCATCGGCGCGTTCTTTCTCGGGCACTGGGGCGACACCAAAGGCCGTAAAACGGTGCTGATCCTGTGCATGTTCCTGATGGGCTTTTCGACGATGGCCGTGGGCCTCCTGCCGACATACAGCCAGGTCGGCATGCTCGCACCGGTGCTGCTCGTGGTCCTGCGGCTGATTCAGGGCTTCGCGGTAGCGGGAGAGATTTCCGGCGCCAGCTCGATGATTCTCGAGCACGCGCCATTCGGGCGGCGCGGCTTTTACGCGAGCTTCACGCTCCAGGGCGTGCAGGCCGGGCAGATTCTCGCCGCCGCGGTGTTCCTGCCGCTCGCGCATTACATGCCCGAGGACGCGTTCAACTCATGGGGCTGGCGCATTCCGTTCCTGCTGAGCTCGCTCGTCCTCGTCGCCGGCTACATCATTCGCCGCGAGGTCAAGGAAACGCCGGCCTTCATCACCGAAGAAGCGGTTCCGCGCTCGCCGATCGCCGAAGCCTTCAGGTTCAGCTGGAAGGAGATGTGTATCGTCGTTTGTCTTGCGCTGATGAATGTGATTCCGGTGGTGACCACCATTTTCGGCGCGGCCTATGCGGTTCAGCCGTCGTACGGAATCGGGTTCCACAAGAGTGTCTATCTGTGGATTCCGGTGATGGGCAACATCGTCGCGGTGCTGGTGATTCCGTTTGTGGGGAACCTGTCGGACAAGATCGGCCGGCGGCCTCTCATCATCGGCGGCTCGCTTTGCGCCGGCTTGCTGTCGTTCGGCTACCTGTACGCAATCAGCATTCACAACGTGGCGTTCGCGATCGTGATGTCGCTTCTGATGTGGGGCGTCTTCTACCAGGGTTACAACGCAGTTTTCCCGAGCTTTTTCCCCGAGCTCTTTCCGACGCGCTCCCGCGTATCGGCCATGGCTATCGCGCAGAATATCGGCACCACCATTACCGCGTTGCTACCGGCGCTCTTCGCCACCGTGGCGCCTCCTGGCTCGACCAATGTTCCGGTGACGATCGGCGCGATCGCCTTCGGCATTACGATCATCGCGGCGATTGCCGCGTACTGTGCACGCGAAACGTATCGGATTCACCTGAACGATCTGGGTGAACGAAGCGCGATTCCGGTCGACAAGCAGGATTACAAGCGGCTGCGCGAGCAGACCCTCTCGCACCCGAAGATCGCCTAGGCGTGGGCCGCTTCGCGAATCGCGGAGCCATTGCGTGGCGTCGGTTCGGCGGGTCGGATGATCGGCCGAACGTCTATTCCCGGAGCATTGACCATGACTGATCCCTGCATTATCTCCGTTGCCATTACAGGTTCGGTGCCGCGCAAGAAGGACAATCCGGCCGTACCGATCACGATCTCCGAGCAGATTGAAAGCACGCACGAAGCGTACGAGGCGGGCGCATCGCTCGTTCATCTACACGTGCGCGACGAACAGGAAAACTCGAGTTCCGATCGGTCGAGCTTTGCGAAGCTGCAGGAGGGCATTCGTCAGTACTGCCCCGACATCATTGTCCAGTTCTCGACCGGCGGCCGTGGCCGCTCGTTCGAGCAGCGCGGCGCCATGCTCGATCTGCGCCCGGATATGGCATCGCTCGCAACGGGTTCTGTCAACTTTCCGACTACCGTCTATGAGAATCCGCCGGATTTCGTGCGTTCGCTGGCGAAGATGATGCTCGACCATGACGTCAAACCGGAAATCGAGATCTTTGACCTGGCGATGCTGTACAGCACCGAGGATCTGGTCCGGCAGGGCTTGCTGACATCACCTGTGCACGTGCAGTTCGTGATGGGCGTGAAGAATGCACTCCCGGCGCGTCGCGAGATTCTTGAATTCGAGGTGCAGCAACTCAAGGCGCTGCTGCCGGATGCAACATGGACCGCCGCCGGTATCGGGCGGCATCAGCTGGAAGTGAATCACTGGACGCTCCAGCTGGGCGGGCACTGCCGCACCGGCCTGGAAGACAACGTGCGCTGGGACAAGGAAACGCTGGCGAAGAGCAATGCGCAACTGGTCGCACGGGTGGCTGCGTTGTGCGGCGAATATGGCCGGCCTGTGGCGAGCGCGGCTCAGGCTCGCAAACTGCTGGGTCTTCCGGCTTTATAACCCGATCTGAGCCTCAGGCCGGTGATAGGCGAGGCGCCGGTTCGCCAAGCCGTGTGTCGAGGGGCCGCCGGATTTTCTGTGGCGCGTGCATGGCTCACGCGATTTGAGATCTCGCCACCCTGTTCCGACCGGTCGCTTTCGCGTTATAGAGCGCCTCGTCGGCGGCCTTGATCACGGCGGTGACATCGTCGTCCGTCCTGGGTTCCCAGCTCACCGTTCCGATACTCGCTGTCACGCGTCCGTACTCGCTGCCTGCATGCTCGATGCCGCGCTCGAAGATGGCGCGCCGGATTCTTTCAGCAATCTCCGAGGCGCCGGACTCCGGCGTGTTGGGCAGGACCACGACGAATTCCTCCCCACCATAGCGCGCCGCGGTATCAGCGGGGCGACGGATGTTCTCGGCGATGCAGCGCGCCACGGCCGCCAGTGCATCGTCACCGGTCTGGTGACCGTAGGCATCGTTGTAAGCCTTGAACCAGTCGATATCGACGAACAGCAGCGACAAGACACTGCGGGTCCGCTTGGCACGCCGCCATTCCCGGTCGAGGATTTCGCCGAGGCTGCGGCGGTTGTTGAGGCCGGTCAGGCCGTCGGTGCGCGCCAGCAGCTGCAGTTCCGACTCCGCCCGCATGCGGCGGCGCAGCTGTGCACCGAGCAGCACGGAAAGCGCGACGAAGGCGGAGCCAAACGCGAGCATCAGCGAACCGATTGTCAGTGCGCGGCGCCGCCATGCAGCGTAGATGTCCTGTTCGGCAGCCGCGACCATGATGATCAGCGGGACGCGCGGAAAATTCGCGAACCAGTACAGCCGGCGAGTGCCGTCGAGCGACGCTGTTTCGCTAAAACTCCCCGACGGCGCCGACATGAAACGCTGAAAGGTGCTTGCTCCTTTGATATTCCGTCCGACGACCTGAACTCCGTACGGCTGCCGCATGATCATGACGCCGTTCTTGCCGATCAACGACATCGAACCATGAGGGCCGACGAGCGACAGGCCGGCAAACAGGTCGTGGAAATATTCGATATTGACGGCCATCACCACGACGCCTGCGAACGATCCGTCCGGATGAGAGAGCCGCCTGCTCAGCGCAATACTCGGCGACCCGCTTCGCAGGCGCGACGCATAGGGATCGCTGACGTAGAGGCCTGCATTCGGGTTGTCGCGCTGGACGATAAAGTATTGCCGGTCGGCGAAATTGCCCTGTCGCGGGGTGTCGCTTGCCGAGTCAATGACGATGTTGCCGGCCGCGTCCAGAACCAGCATCGACCCAAGATATTTCGCGCTGGCCGCCCGATCGAACAGGACCTCGCGTCGCAGACGGGGAGGCAGCGCCATCACGTCGGGCTGCTGGAGGCCATCGACGGCGGCCTGTAACGACAGCTCGTACAACTCGAAATTCCGCTCGATGTCGCGTTGCGCGATCAGTGCAATATCGCGCAACGTATCGCGTGCGTGGTTCAGCGCATCCTTGCGGCCCTGATACAGGGTCACCGCGCATAAACTGACCATGACGATGGCGATCAAGGCGCCGCAGACAGCCACGATCAGTGAGGGCGCCGACGGTCGGCGCCGGATGCTTTCGGTCAAACGGGCCATGCAGTTTGTCTCTCTTTGTATCATCGGTATTGCCCGCGTTTGCGGCGAGTCGTCTCGACTCGGAGGCGCCGTCAGTATCGCGCCAAGGCTCGCATTTTAGCATTCGACGCAACGGGCATAACGGACGTCCGCGACCGGGATGGAAGTCGAAATCTCCGTGAATCAGATCCGGCGCAGCCAATTGGATGACGGTAAAGGCGCGTGTCACCGGCAGATCAATTTACGTCAATGCCGGGTAGATACTTCCGCGGCAGGCGAAGTATCTACCCGGCGCGGACCTATCCGAAATTCGGGGGGCTGTCCATATCGAAGATAGAGCTGCCACTTTATGCGGAATGTCTTTATTTTTTTGCCGCTTACATTGTTACTATTCAATAGTGGAGGGCTCTGCAATCTATAGTGTCTGTATGTAAATCTTAAGTTCGTATGTAAATCTTAATAACGTCTGTCTGCGATGGTCCGGAATAAAACAGGTTCACTCCCGGGAGCTGTCAATGAATCGTTTAAAACGACGTGAACAATGGCCCACTCGGTATTTTGCGGATCATCCGGTTATGCTGAATCGGATCAAACGATTCGCATCATATTCGATGGCGGGCGCTATGCTGATTGGCGCCGACTTGTCTGGCAATGAAGCGCATGCACAGAGTAGCGTGCAACTTTACGGTATCGTGGACAACGCGCTCACCTATACGAACAACATTCGGGGCGGCCACACATGGGCCCAGTTCAGCGGCGTCGCTCGCAACGACCGTTGGGGCTTTCGCGGCGTGGAGGACCTCGGTGGCGGATACCAGGCGATATTCAGGCTCGAGAACGGCTTCAGCAGCACCAATGGCACATTGGGTCAGGGCGGGCTGGAGTTTGGCCGGCAAGCGTTTGTCGGTCTGGCTAGCGACCGGATGGGCACGATCTCGTTGGGCCGTCAGTACGATTTCATGACGACGAACCTGTCGGCCTTCTCTGCGGGCACGCTGATCCCCAGCGTATTTGCCTTCCATCTTGGAGATTACGACCGGCTCGGTGGCGAGCGCATCGACAATACAGTCAAGTACGTGAGCCCGAACCTGGCTGGCCTGCAGTTCGGTGCACTGTATGCGTTTGGCGGCCAGGCGGGAAATTTCGAGCGCAACAGTGCGCTCGGCTTCGGCGCCGCCTATGCGCTGGGCTCGCTACGCCTCGCCGCCGCTTACACCGCTATCCACAATTACCAGGCCGTCTTCGGTATTGGAACGCCGGTACTGGGTGCACCGTTATCCGGATCAGGGCCATTGGGCACCCTGTCGAAGCCGGTGATCTTCGACAAGCTGATCGTGTCGGGTTTGGCCGCGGGGTATCAATTTGGCACGGTCCTGGTGCAAGGTCTGTTCACGCTGGTGGACTTCCAGAACAAGGGGCGATCCAACGTCCTGCGTACCGAAGAAGGCAACGTCCAATACAAGTTGAGCCCGGCCTTTTTCCTCGCCGCCAGCTATGCGTTTTCAAAACTCGACCGGGACCACTGGAATCAGATCGCGCTCGGCGCGGATTATTTTTTATCCAGTCGCACCGACGTGTATCTCAACGCCGTCTATTTGCGCGCCAGTTCCGGCGTAACGGCCGAGATGTTCCTGTTGTCTCCTTCGAGCACGAATACCCAGACGATCGTTTCGCTCGGCCTGCGGCACACGTTCTAACTCCGTTTCGGAATGTATTACCGGTCTGCACATCGGTAACGTTGACGTTTTGGTGGCGATTACGGTCTTATCGGGACCGTCCTGAATAGGGGTTCGTGATAACTAGGCAAAAAACCGGCTTCGTCTAAGCTACTAGACACAAACTGAAAATGATGAAGGCGAGCTTTCGGGTTATTCAGCCGTTGTTACAGAATGCGGATGAATTTATACCTGGAAGTTCGAAAAAGGCATTGATATTTTCCGTCAATCTGTCGTTCTCGCGTTATTCGATGCGGGCTGCACTATTGGAGTGCGGTAATTGCTGGCTCGGTAATGGATCGATACAGGTTGTCTGACCGCTTTGTAAAGTTGTCTGTATTTCTTGCGTCATGTTTTCCGGAGTGCTTGCGTGAGTGCCCGGTTTGCAGACCGCGACCGTTGTGAGTGTGGTATCCCCGGGGGGATGAATGTGGGCGAGACGTGGGGGCGATTGCTTCGCCCGGCTCACTCTGGTTATGCAATCGGGCTCGCGGTCGCCATGCTGCTGCTCGGGCTCGCGGCAACGGACGTGGTGTATTCGGTCGCCGCGCAACTGGTCCAGCGCGAGGCGCGGCTTCGCTTTGACAATGACACCCGCGGCGTCGAACAGAGCATCGACATGCGTGTCCGCCTGTATTCCGATGTGCTGGTGACAATGCAGGCGCTGTTCAGTTCGGGCGACGATATCTCGCGCAGAGAGTTTCGAGACTTCGTGAATGGCCTGAATCTGCCCGCGCGCTACCCCGGTTTTCAAACCCTGAACTATGCGCCGTACATCCGCAAGGCCGACGTGGAGCAGTTCGTTGCCACCCAACGCCGCGACCCGATTCTGCGAGATGCCGGCGTTGACTTCGCGATCCTCCCGCCCGGTGAGCGTCCCGCTTACTTTGTCCTGTCCTATGTCGAACCGCTGGCGCCGAATCTGCCGTCGGTCGGCCTCGATCTTGGGTTGGTGCCACGGCGGCTGGAGGCGCTCGAACGATCGCGCGACACGGGACAACCCGTCAGCAGCGGGCGCCTGATCCTCGCCGAGGGCACCCATCCGCACGTCGGCATCGCCTTGCGCCTGCCGGTCTATCGGAAAGGCATGCCGCACGATACCGTCGACCAACGGCGGCGCGCTTATATCGGCTCGGTGGGAGCGGGCATTCGCGTCGTGGACCTGATGGCGGGGCTGCTCAGCGACGAAACACTGCGCATGATCCGCTTTCGCATCTACGACGCGGGCTCGCTCGGCGCGCCGACCGTGCCGCCGTCGCCGTCCACGATGCTGTTCGACAGCGTCGCGGGCATCGGCAGCCTGGCACACGACTTGAGCAAGCAAGACGCCATCGCGAATGCCGGCGGATCAGCTGCCCACTTGCCGGCGTCGTCCGCTGGTGAATTCAGCGCGCCGACGAGCGACGCGCGGCAGTTCTCGAAAAGTCTCGTGCAACCCTTTGGCGGGCGGCGTTGGCTGATCGTGTTCGCCGCCGATCCGGCCACGCTGAGCGGCTCACAACGCCGTCTGCCGCTATTTGCCGCGATCACGGGCACGGTCATCAGTGTGCTGCTGGGCGGGCTGGGATACGCGCTGTCGAGTTCGCGCGTGCGGGCCGTGAGGCTCGCCGAGCGGATCACGCATACGCTGCGCGAGAGCGAAATCGCGCGTGCCGAGGCGCAGCGCATTGCGCATCTGGGTGACTGGCGCGTCAGCCCGGAGGGCGGGGTGGTCCTTCTGTCGAATGAGATGGCACGCCTGATCGGCTCGCGAAGCGCGACGCTGCCACTGACGGCGCTGATGGATGTGATCGAACCGCAGGATCGCGCGGCGCTGATTGCCCGCGGCAACAGGGCGCTTCGCTCGGGCGTCCCATTCCAGCTCGAATGCCGTTATCGGTCCACGCGCGGTAGAAGAGGGTGGCTGCATCTGATCGGACATGCGTACGGACCGCCCGACGGGCGCTCACTGCGTGGCACCGCGCTGGAAATCACGCAGCGCAAGTCGGCGGAGCGCGCACAACAGCAGGAACATGCGATCACGCTGCAACTGGCGACCGCCACGAGCGAGTTCGATGTTTTCCGGCAACTGATAGACGTGCTGGTCGAAGGCATGGGTTGGGAGGCGGGTGCGTTCTGGCCGACGGAGTCCGGTCAACGGCAATCGCTTTGCAGTATTTACCGCACGCGGATACCCGAACTCGAGCGCTGGCTGCTGTCGCGCTCGGACAGTCCATCGGCGCTGGCTGGGGAGGTCGCAACGGAGCCTTGCTGGAGTGCGGGAAAGAACACCTTGGCGCGGCTTGCGCATGCTGAATGGCTCGCTGCGGCAGGGATAACCACGGTGTTCGCCTTTCCGCTGCGGGCCAGCTCGACGACGCTCGGCATGGCGGAATTCTACGCGCGGGACAAGCGCCAGACGGAGCCCCATGCGCTGGCGATGGCGCGCTCGATCGCTATCCAGGCGAGTCACTTCCTGCTGCGGCGACAGGCTGAAGAGAATCTGCGCTTCATCGCGAATCACGATGCCCTGACGGGCTTGCCCAATCGCCTGATGTTCAGGGACCGGCTAGAGGAAGAACTGTTGCGTTCACGCCGCGAGGGGGCCGAGCTCCATGTCCTGTTCATCGATCTGGATCAGTTCAAGGACGTCAACGACTCACTGGGACACAACGCGGGCGACTTGCTGCTGCATGCCGTCGCCGAGCGCCTGCGTCAGCAGGTGGCGCAGACCGGGATGATCGCCCGTCTGGGAGGTGACGAATTCATCGTGCTCGTCGCGGGGCAAGGGGACGCGCGAGCCGACGTTCAGCGGTCTGTCGATGCGATCCAGAATGCGCTTGCCGAACCGTTCGTCGTGAGCGGCAGGCAATTGCCGGTCACGGCCAGTATCGGCATCAGTTCGTTTCCCGGCGATGGTGACGATGCCCAGACGTTGCTCAAGCACGCTGATATCGCCATGTACGGCGCCAAGCAACGGGGCAAGAACACGCATCAACAGTACGTCCGCGAGATGAGTACGTCCTTGCAGCGTCGTATCGACATGGAATCGCATTTGCGGCACGCGGTCGACAACAACGAATTCGTTCTGTATTACCAGCCGCGCGTGTCGCTGCAATCGAACCGCTGTACCGGGGTCGAGGCGCTGATCCGCTGGCATCACCCAACGCTTGGACTGGTGATGCCAACCGATTTCATCTCGATCGCCGAGGAAATGGGTGCGATTGTGCCGATCGGCGCGTGGGTGCTGCGCGAGGCGTGCCGGCAGAACGCCGAGTGGTTCGCACGGGGCCTGGGACCCCTGCGCGTGTCGGTCAATCTGTCGGCGCGCCAGTTCACGGACCCGCATCTGCACAACGACATTGTCGAGGCGCTCGCGCAGGCACAGTTGCCCGGCGATCTGCTCGAACTCGAACTCACCGAAAGCATGGTCATGCGTCACCCCGAACAGGCGGCGGGATGGCTCGCCAGCCTGAAGAGAACCGGCGTGCGCCTGTCGATCGATGATTTCGGCACCGGGTATTCATCGCTCGCCTATCTGAATCACTTCCCGATCGACCTGATCAAGATCGATCGCTCGTTTATTCGCGACGTGCCCGACAGCCAGAGCGACGCGCAGATTGCCAGCGCCGTCATCGCTCTCGGCCACAGCCTTGGTCTGGAGGTCGTCGCCGAAGGTGCCGAGAATCAGGCGCACATCGATTTTTTGCGCAATGAAGGCTGTGATGAAGTCCAGGGGTATTTCTACAGCCGTCCTCTTCCTGCCAGCGATATGACGTCTTTCCTGAGTCGCCGGCTGGACCGCGGTCTCGCCGACGAGCGGGACCCGCAAGCCGTGCGTGCGTGAGGCCGAGACCTCTGGCACGCTCACCACACGTAAAAGGAGACTTACCATGCAACAGCAAGCACGAGATGTAGCAGGAACCTGGCAGGCTATTGACGAACTCGAGTTCGACCGGATCAAGGCGAAGCTGCTTCATCGGCACGACGGTGGGTGGACCCCCGAGACGGTAGCGCGCGCCGAGCACGGCTACCGGCAATTTTTGAAGCTGTCGGTGAAATATCCCGACGTCGCCATCGTGCCGGGCGAGGAGGTGGATCAGTTCTGGCATGCGCACATTCTTGACACACGGCGCTACGCGACTGACTGCGAGCGTCTCTTCGGCTATGTGTTGCATCACAACCCTTATGTGGGCATCGACGGCGCCGACGACGAAGTGCGTCTGCGGGAACTGGCTGCCGCAACGGGCGACCTGATGGCGCGCGAGTTTGGTACTGCATCAGCGACGGATGAGCCTGCCTACTGCGCGATCACGCCGGGTGCGGAAGCGAAGCCTGCGTATTGCGCGATCACGCCGGGTGCGGAAGCGAAGCCTGCGTATTGCGCGATCACGCCGGGTGCGCAAGCGAAGCCTGCGTATTGCGCGATCACGCCGGGTGCGCAAGCGAAGCCTGCGTATTGCGCGATCACGCCGGGTGCGCAAGCGAAGCCTGCCTACTGCGCGATCACTCCGGGTGCGGAAACGAAACCTGCGTACTGCGCGATCACGCCGAGTGCGGAAACGAAGCCTGCGTATTGCGCGGTCACGCCGGGTGTGCAAGCGAAGCCTGCCTACTGCGCGATCACGCCGAGCGCGGAAGCGAAGCCTGCGTATTGCGCGATCACGCCGGGTGCGGAAACGAAGCCTGCCTACTGTGCTGTGACCCCGACACAAGTGGCGCGTACAGCTTCCGCTTCGGGTAGTGCAAGGCGCGTCTGACAGCTTGTTGTGTCAGCATTCGATCGCCCGTCGGTGTGATCCGGGCGATCGAATCGATGCAGGGTCCGGCCTTGCCACGCCCGGTCCTCGCAACCTTGTTGGCCGTTGCGTCTAGGGTCGACCTTGGCGGCCGCGATGCGGGTGCGTGTCACCGGTGGATGCTTCGCGGGCACGGCGGATCGAAGCAAAGCGAGGGGCGCCGCGTAAGTCAGTCAAAACACGCCATGAACCAGCCGGTAGCGCACGCGTCCCATGTACTCGCGATAAGTGATGTCGTTCGAAAGCAATTGCTCCTCTTTCACGATCCGTATGACTTGCAGGGTCCATTGCGCCACAACGACGACGAGATTGCGAATGCCGAAGTTCGCAACGAGAAAACCAATGTCCGTGATCAGGTAGCCCAGGTACATTGGATGTCGAACGATGCGATACGGTCCAACCATGATTACGCCACGGTTGGCAGGTAAAAGACCAAACGAACGTCGCAGCGACCACTTTGCGTAAATCTGGACCAGAACCCCGGCAACCTGTATGGCGGCGGCCAACGCCTCCGGAACCAGTCTGATGCCGGGCGTAATCTGGAACGCAAGAAAGTAAAAAGTCGCGCAGACCGTCACGACGAGACTCAGCGGATTCCAGTCACGCTCGGTCGGGACGCGGGAAAACACGGCTAGTCCGACGGTCAACACCTCCGCAAAGGCGAAAAGCAATAGCGTGACCCGGGACGTGTCCCTCACGTATTGGTGGACGGTCAGGATGACGAACAGGCCTAGCAGCGGTACGGTCAGAAGTCGCACGACGACTTCCGCCACGAGTTGCGCGCGTGTCAGACAAACCCGGTCAGCCGGATTTGACGAAGTTTGCGGGTAGTCGGACTGGCTCATCTCAGCGACGGCCCAACTCGCCGGAGCTCGACTTGCCGGCTTGACGAGCGGCACTGAAAGCATGACGTTGTGTAAGCGTGGCGTTATATGACAAGGCCTTTCTCCTTTCCGAGTTCATATGGATGACACCGGCCGGGTTGACCAGTCGCTCAGCACGGCACCTTATTCATGGATCGGAATAGATTGCCGGTTAGGGACGCATCGCTACGGGCGATTCCAGTGACTGAAAAATCCCGTTACTGCGCCAGACGCGGCGGAACATAAGCCCCGTAGAAGGGGCCGCCTTGTCCGGAACCTGTGGCCACTTTGAAATTGGTGATGAGATGACCCTGGATGTATTTACCGCTGCCGCCGACCGCAAGATCGATATGGAAAGCGGCGAAACCAAGGATCGTTTCCGTTGACGACGCCAGGCTCTGCACAACTGGCACCAGCACATCGACGTTGATGGGAACCGAGCTGTAAAGCGTCGTCTTGGTACCGGGCTCAATCCAGATGGAATCTCCGATGCTCAATCCGGACGGGTTTCCGCTACTCATGAGAGCACGCACCGTCGGCACGTCGTTCGCATCCGTCGCAAATGATGTCCACTGTCCACCCGAGCAGCTTCCATAGAGCGCGTCGTTGGTGATCTGAAACGTATAGGCTTGCCCAGTCGATGGATCGATTTTCGGCGCACCGGTCTGAGCATTCCAGTAAAGGTCGAGAAGGCATTTGCCCAGCGCCACGGGGAACAAACCACCCGGCCCCACATAACCCGGCGCAGACACCACGGCCACCGCAGTCGCGGTCACGGCGGTCGTGTACACGCCGAACAGCGGAGCGAAGAAAAATACCAGCTGCCCGCCGTTCAATCCTGTCGCGCGCGAAACCGTGACTTGCACGGCCGGGCTATCGTACGTGCCGGGCGTGATCGTCGAGGCCTGCATGCCCGCGGGCGATCCGGTCAGATTCCAGTAGCCGCTTTGTATCGCCGCATTGGTCAGGACTACGCCATCCGAAGTATTGAGCCGGACGGCGCTGGCGGCAGCGGCGACAGCGGTGTTCCAGCCTGGCGTCGATGTTCCGGAATTCAGCGCAACTGCGCCGGCGATGGCAGCCGCATCGGCCGCTGTCTGCAACTCGTCCTGGGCGAGAAAGTAGTGCCCGATATCCACTGAAAATGCTGCGAACGCCAGCGCCATGAATATAAAGAAGACGAGCACATAGCTTATTGTTCCCCTCTCACGCCGATACCGGGCAAGCCTGCCGGTGGCCCGGTGATGTAGCACGCAAGGTTCGCGGCGCTCGCGAAGCATCGGGATGGTCATGGCCTACTCGTAAATCATGACGGCTGTTGCGTTCAGAACGACAGGGCCGACCAACGCACTAAACTTCGAGCCGAGCAGCAGACCCTGATAGGTATACGAAACCGCGACTTGAAGTGTGCTTCCGGTGGTCGTTCCGTTCGATTGCGTCACGGTGACGGTAGGCGAGGTCGCACTCCCGCCGGTGACGAGGCTGCCTTGCGCGTAGCTGGTTGTGATGGAGGCGATCTGGCTCGTGGTCAGCGGCGGCACCTGGACTACGGTGCCGGCCCTCGCGCCCGCGCGAGCCGCGTTCGTAATGATCGCGTCGTCATAGAAAATCAGATTGACGTCGATGATCCCGACCAGAACCATGACCAGAAACGGCAGCAGAATGGCGAATTCGATTGCCGCCGATCCTCGGCTCGCGCGAGGCGCGCGGCCTGGACGGTTAGGGTGGGGCATCGGGATTCCGTTTTTCATCGCACTGTGACAGATGGACTCGTGCCTGACGTGGTGTCGCTCGAGGTCGCTCCTGAGCCTTTCGCCGCCGGCGTCGTCGGTCTTGCCATGCGGTCGCGTTGAATCTCATAGAAGCGAAGGTTGTCCTGTACCGACGCCTTCGGCAGATCCTGTCCGAGTATCGCCGCCGCCGCTTCCGGATTGCCGAGCAGGCCATACGCGAGGGCGAGATCCTGGCGCGCCTGGGGCGGTGCACCTGGATAGCGTGTCACGTCGAGCAACACATTCGCGCCATCACGCGGATTGCCGCCAAGCGTGAGCGACAATCCAAGGTTGACGCTCAGGCCCGGATCGCCGGGATTGGCCTTGAGCGCCTGCCGCAGCACGGCTTGCGCGGCGGCGTGGTCGCCCTTCAGGTCGAGCGCCGCACCGAGGCCCGCCGAAGGAAGCGGTGCGTCAGGCGTCAGCGCGAGTACTTTTCGATAGGTCGAGATGGCATCGTCGAAGCGCCGCTGATGAATGGCCACGCGCGCAACGCCGATCATCGGTGCGATCGCAGAGGCGTCGATCTGCCGGGCGCGCTCGTAGTACACCGCCGCTCGCGTGAAGTCGCCGACCGCGTAAAGGGTGTCGCCCAGGCCCGTCAGCCCTCCAACCGAGCGGGGATCGGCGGCCACGACCTTTTCATAAAGACTCGTGGCCAGATCCACGTTGCCCGAGTCGAGTGCCGTGTCGGCAAGGCGAAGCTCGCTCATGCTGTTCGGCGTCGTGTTGCGAGTCGCCGCGCGTGCTTCCGGGACGTGATAGGTCGTCGTCGTGCAGGCGCTCGCCGCGAGAAGCGTGGCGGCGCAGCAGCAAGCCAGGCAGACGAGCCGGGCAGACCGGCGCATCGTGCATGGGTGCGTCGGGGCTGCGCAAAGGTCGAGTCGCAGTTCAACGTTTTTCATTTTTTGGCGAAGAACTCGAGAACTTGAATCACTGCTGGACCGGCTGCAATGACGACGACCGCCGGCAGGATGAACACCATCATCGGCAGCACCATTTTCGGCGCGAGTTTGGCGGCCTTTTCTTCGAGCGAAACGATATGGGCCAGCCGTTCGGTGCGAGACAGGGTTCGCAGTGCCTGGGTGATCGGCGTGCCATATCGCATCGACTGCGTCAGCGCGGAAATCAGCGCGCGGATGGACGGCAGATCGATCCGCTCGGCCAGCCCGTTGAGCGCTCGCGCGCTGTCACCGGATAATTTCAGCTCGTCGGCGGTCAGCGAAAATTCCTCCGAGAGCGGTGCGCAGATGGAAGACAGTTCATCGGCGACCCGGCGAATGCTCACCGCCAGGCTGTTGCCGGCGTTGGTGCAGATCACCAGCAGGTCGAGCGCGTCGGGCAGGCAGGCCGCCATTGCGCGACGGCGCCGTTGAGCGCGCAACGCGAGCACATATTCCGGAACGATCATCCCGACGATGAAGACGAACACCATCAGGATTCCGCGCGCGGCGGGAAAGCGGCCCACGGCGGGAATGTGCGAACCCAGCATGACCGCCAGCGTCGCACACACAATGCCAAAGAGGAACTTGACGGCGACCAGAACGGGAACGGCGAGTTTTCCGCGGTAACCGCCACGCACCATTTGTCTGCCGAGGTCCTCGCGATACTTTGCGTCGAACAGAGGCAGTCGATCCCCCAGCGTGGCGAGGCGCCGCACCAGTTGCGCGCGCAGCCCGGAATCGCTGCCCTCCACGTCAACCGGCGAACTGTCCAGGCGCTGGCTGAGAGCCGCCTCGCGCGCACGATCGGCGATCCTGCCACGTGTGCCGCCGCGCTTCGTGGCCCACCATAACGCGAGCACGCCGAACAATGCCAGCAGCATCAGGAGGTCGAGCAGTGTCTCGAAGCGGGCGGGGCTCATCGCGAGGTATTGAGTTTGGACATCTTGTTGATCACCGCGATGCCGATCACCACCGAGATCGATGCGAAGGTCAGCAGCTTATGCCCGGCGGGCCGGTCGAACAGCACCATGACGTAAGGGCGGTTCAGGCCGTACAAGGCCAGCATGATGACGACCGGAATGGCGGCGAGAATCCTGGTGGTGATCCGCGCTTCCGCGGTGAGCGCCTTCGTTTTCATGCGGATCTCGCCGCGCGTCCGGACAATGGCGGCCAGGTTTTCGAGCGTTTCTCCGAGTTGGCCGCCGGTTTCGCGCTGCAACAGCAGGCACACGCAAAAGAAAGAGAAGTCGGTGACCTCGATTCGTCGCATGGCCACAGCCAACACTTCTTCCAGGTCGATCCCAAGCCTCAGCGCGTCGCCCATCAACCTGAATTCGTGACGAAGCGGCTCGGGACATTCGTCGGCAGCGGCACCGATGACGTGGGTGACGGGCACACCCGCGCGCACGGCTCGCACAATCATGTCGATCAGGTCTGGGAAGCCGTCGAGGAAACGCCGCCGGAAGCGGGCGACGAGAAAACGATAGGCTTGCGCCGCGCCGAAGAGGGGGAGTGCGGGCAGCAGAAGCAGTTTGACGAAGCCGGGCAGCGGCATGAAACGTGTCATCGCCAGCGCCAGGAGTCCGCCCGCGATCGCGGCGCCGATCACGATACGAAGGCCGCTCGCTCCGGCGACGGTCCTGAGACGAGCGATTCCCGGCCCGAACCAGCGGCTGACCGCGTTGCCAGGCCGGCTGACCTTGAAGAGGCCCGGGTCAAAGCTGCCTGCAGCCGGCGCGAGCCCGCCGTCCTGCACCGAAAAAGACTGCAGCACGCGCGCCTTGATCCTTGCGCGAGGCCGTTTGCTTCGCATGTCCTGAACGGTAAGCGCCATGAGTCCGAGCAACAGCACGCAGGCGAAAGAGGAGAGGGTGACGAGGTCGATTGGCGTCATGGCCGCATTGCCTCCAGCAGGGCTTCTTCGACGCCGTAGTAGGCGGCACGCTCGGAAAACGCCGGCCTGAGAGCGGCTGTTTCGAAGACGCCTTTGACTTCTTCGTTGTAGGCGCTCGCGTCATAGCGGAACGTGAAGAGATCCTGGGTGATGATGACTTCGCCTTCCATGCCGACCAGCTCCGTGATACGTGTCACGCGCCGCACGCCGTCGCGCATCCGTTCGATCTGCACGATCAGATGGACCGCGCTCGCAATCTGCCGGCGAATCGACATGAGCGGCAGATTGCCGTTGGCCATCATGACCATGCTCTCGAGCCGGGTGATCGCGTCGCGCGGGGTGTTCGCATGAATCGTCGTCATCGAGCCGTCATGGCCGGTGTTCATCGCCTGCAGGACGTCGAACGCCTCCGGCCCCCGCGTTTCGCCGAGAATGATCCGGTCTGGCCGCATCCGCAGTGCGTTGCGGACCAGATCGCGCTGGGCGACGCCGCCGAGCCCCTCCGCGTTTTCCGGGCGCGTTTCGAGGCTGACGACGTGCGGCTGCTGGAGTTGAAGTTCGGCCGCGTCTTCGATCGTGATGACGCGCTCGCGATCGCCGATGAAGTGGGACAGCGCGTTCAGCAACGTGGTCTTGCCCGAACCGGTGCCGCCCGACACGATGACGTTCAGGCGGCAAGTGCTGGCCAGCTTGAGAACGTTGCTCATCTGCGCCGACATGTTGCCCTGCTGCGCCATCCTGTGAAGCGTAATGTTCCGCTTCGAAAACTTGCGGATTGCGATACACGCGCCGCGAATCGCAAGAGGCGGCAGGATGACGTTGACCCGGCTGCCGTCGGCCAGGCGCGCATCCACCATTGGACTGCTTTCGTCCACCCGGCGGCCCACACCGGCCGCAATGCGCTGCGCTACGCTGACGACGTGCGCGTTGTCGCGGAACTTGTACGGTGTCAGTTCCAGCCGGCCATGCCGTTCGACGTAAACCTGATCGGGACCATTGACGAGCACGTCGGTCACGCTGTCGTCCGCGAGGAGCGGCTCGATCGGCCCGACGCCGAACATGTCGTTGAGCAGTTCGCTGACGATCTGGCTCTGCTCCGAAATCGTGACATTCAGCCGTTCATGCGCCGCTATCTCGAGGACGAGTTGTTCGACGCCGGGTTTCATCTGCTCGCGCGTCTTGCCGACCGCGGCCGACGCATTCATCGAGGTGAATACGCCAGTGCGGATGATCCTGAACAGGTCGGAGCGGACCAATGCCTCGTTGCCCTGCGCTAACGGCGTGCGCTCCGGCAAAGCCGTGACCGCGCTGCCTGCCCCAATGGGAGACGCCGCGGCGGCTGTGGCGGCCGAGGTGGCCTGGGGCTCGACCGCGTCTGGCGGCGGTGGCTGCTTTTGCCCGAACATCAGCGTTTCCTTATGCCGAGCTTGCGGAGAAAACTGCGCTCGGCGACTGTTTGCTGGCCGGTGAGGTCGCTGCCGATACGCGCGATCGCCTGATTGAAATCGTTGGCCGTTTTTTCGTCGAGGGTTTCACCGAGGTTCTCGGCTGTCGATACGGCCTTGGGTTCGAACGGCACTTCATGCAGCACCGTGCGTCGGACCGCCGCCATGAAATCGACGGGCTGCACTTTGCCCGCCGTCGCGGCATTGGGACTATTGAGCAGCAGCGAAGCGGCGGGATTCGTGTCGCGCTCCTCGATGTAGCGCAGCAGGCGCAGCGTCTCGCGTGCGGAATGCACCGACCGGTCGGCGACCAGGTAGACCCGCGAAGCGTGATCGAATGCTTCGCCCGCGAGCGGATCGGCCCGGTTGCCGACATCGAGCATCACGTAATGGAAGCTGTCGCGGAGCACCTCGACCACGCGCTTGAGCGCTCCAGCCTGGAACGGCCTTGGGGTGCCGTAATCGAGTTCGGAGGACAGCACGAAAAGCCGGCTGCCCTTCGCGACGAGCGTGCGTTCCACATACTGCGGATCGAGCCGGTGCACGTTCTGCAGCACGTCGGTCAGGCCGTTGTTGCTGTGGATGCCAAGCATGCTGTTCGCGGCGCCGCCGTACACATTGAGGTCGACGTAAGCGACCCGGCGATGCGTGTCGTCAGTCAGATGGCGGGCGAGATTCAGGCCGATGGTCGTGACGCCGACGCCGCCCCGCGATCCGACGAGTGCGATCGTCTTGCCGGCGCGGGTCTGCACGACGGGATTGATCTTGCCCTCGGTTACGCTGACGGTCCGGTTGAGCAGCTCGACGGTCAGCGGCTTGACAAGATAGTCACGCACACCAAGCTTGAGCAGACTGCGAAAGAGCCCGACGTCGTTGCGCTCACCGAGCGCCACGACCTGAACCGACGGTTCGCACACTTCGGCGAGTCGTCCCAGGTCCGAGAGCGGCATCGCCGAGCCATGCAGATCGACCAGCAGAAATAACGGCGAGCGTTCGATCTTCGAGAGATAAGCAATCGCATCGTCAATGCTGCCGATCGCCACATGCGCGTGCGGCATCGCCTGCTCGAGTACATAGCTTTTCAGCACCTGTTCCGTGTTGCGATCCGCGACGAACGCAATGAAGTCGACGACCCGAGCCGCCGTCGTGCCTTTGCGGAAACTGAAGCCTGTGCTCATGAGGTGACCTTCGGTGAGTTGCGCACGTATCAACGGGAGTCCCGCGTCGTCGTCTTGTCGAGTGGCGTCACATGCTCAGTCTGATAGCGGCGCACCGCGCTTGCCGCCACCGCGGCGTCGGCAGGTCCGAGCGCTTCGGGCGTGACGATGTCCTGCGGATGGGCGATCTGTGCGGCGAGATTCGTGTAGGTCGCGCAGCCCCATGCCATCTCGGGACGCTTCCAGCCGGCGTCGGTCAGCAGCGATGGACGAGCCAGACTGGCGCAATCGGGCGGCAACGCAAGGTGTCCGTCAAACTGGATGACGGACGCGTCAGGCATTGTTCTCGGCGGTTTGAAGCACCCGCTGACGCCGGCCGCAGTGGCGCAAACCAGCATGAACGCGATAAGGCGAGAGATCATGGCTGTTCCGCTCAGTAGACATACCCGGCCGCACCCACGAGGCGCGGTTGCCCGGACGGGGTAGACGCATCGCCGGACTCGTGTCTGAAGCTGTACTCGACATCGCTGCTCGGCGACATGAGCGAATCGAGCGGCGTACGCAGCCTCGCCGGATCGGTCGGTTCGACGAGATAGGGCGTCACGATAATGACGAGCTCGGTCTTGTTGTTCAGATAGTTGGTCGACGAAAACAGCTTGCCGAGAATGGGAATCGATCCCAGCCCGGGCACCTGCGAAATGATGTCGGTTGTGTTGGTCTGCAACAAACCGCCGATCGCGAAGCTTTGCCCGCTCGCAAGCTCGACCGTGGTGTCGGCTCGGCGCACACTCAACCCCGGCACCGTGACGCCATTGGTGGTGACGCTCGCGGTCGTGTCGATCTGACTGACTTCCGGGCGGACTTTCAGGCTGATGCGGTGTTCGTTCATGACCGTCGGCGTGAAATCGAGTTTGACGCCGAACTGCTTGTAGTCCACGGTGATGGCGCCGTTGATCTGCGCCACCGGGATCGGAAACTCGCCACCGGCGAGAAAACTCGCGGTCTGCCCCGACAGTGCCACGAGATTCGGCTCGGCAAGTACTGTCAGCAAGCCCTCCTGATTCAATGCATCGACGAGCAACTGGATGTCGGTGTGGCCCGTCTTGAACTGACCGAAGAGCGAGTAGGCATTGTTGCTCGGCAAATTGACCGGGAAAGTGGTCTGACCGTTCGCGCCGACGATCGGCTGGGCGAGGTTGAATATCTGACGGCCGCTGAAGATGCCGCCGGTGAAATTCCCCACCACCGAACCGAGCGCCTGCCAGTTGATCCCCAACTGCTGCGTGACGTTGCGGTCCACTTCGGTGATGCGAACGCGCAATTGCACCTGAAGCGGGCGATCGATCGTGATGCGGTTGACGAGTACTTCCTTGTCGGCCAGATAGGGCGAAATAGTCTGCACCACGGCATCGGCGTCGGCAGCCGAGCTCGCCTCGCCTGAAACCAGCAGCGAGCCGGGACCGGCTGTCAGTTGCACGTGCGCATTCGGAAAGCGCGCCGCGACCGCGCTGCGCAGTGCATCCATGTCGCGGCTGACGACCACCGTCTGTTGAAGCAGCGTCTTGTTGTCCACGCCGAGCACATACAGGGTCGTTGTGCCTGCCTTCTTGCCCAGCACGAAGACCGCCTTCGGGGACGGCACGTGGACATCCGCGATCGTGGGATCGGCGACGAACACAGCGGTCGCATTCTCGTTCAAACGCACGAGGGTGCCCTTGCCGGCGTCTACTGCCAACGCTCCCTGTGAACGGGCTGGCCTGTCCGTCAGAGCGGCGTTCGTCACAGGCGGCAGTGCCGCGCGCGTGGGCGCCGCCTGGGCGTGAACGGCAAGCGCCGTAGCCCCGCTCAGCACGGCGCAAGCCGTGAGCTTCAAGCCGATGCCACCCGGACTGCACTTCATTGTCATGGCTTTCCATCCCTGCGAGTGGACGCTGTGCCCTCTCCACGCGTCAGTGCGGCACGGGGAGAGCCGGCACTGGCGGTACGTTGTTTCCTGCGGTACCGCTTGACTGTGCGACGCTCGACAGCGCGTCGCTCCTGTCGGAACCTCTGTAAATCGTCACAGTGGGCGGCAAAGCCGATCCGGAGCTGGAGACAGTGAGTTGGGGGCCACGGGAGCGAGGCAGATCGCGCACGGCGCGTGAAATGTCGCCGGCCCACACAGGCGGTGGCAGCGACTCGGCCGGTACGGACGCAGCGGGATCCCGGGTAACGGTCGCGAAGCTGCGCAATGCGAGCGACAGGCTGCCAAGGCGCGCGGCGACGGAAACGACTTCGCCCATGCGCGGCGTGACTTCCAGCGTGACCGTGCGGACGCGGTTGGTGAGATCCGGGGCGTCGCCGTTCTTTGGTCGCTGTATTTCCGTGCCGACTGCGAGCACCCGAACATGCTCGACGACGGTTTCGCTCGATACCGCAAGCTCCGGCGAATCGGTCCGGCGATCCATCTGTTGCGTCAGCAGCAGGTCCACGTAGTCGCCAGGTTGGATCAGTCCCGCGTTACCGGACACATCGTCGACGGCGACCGACACCGCGCGCATCTCGGGTTTGAGCGTGGCGGCAAGAAAGCCGGGGGCGCCCGGCAGGATGACGTCATCCGCGACAACCAGACCGCCGCTTGCTACAGGGTGACGCAGCAGCGCGCCCTTGAGCTCAACCGCGCCGGGTGCCCCGTAGACGACAGCATTAGGGGGAATGTCGGTGACAGGCAGAGGCTTCCAGGTGAGGTCCTCGTCCCGCAGAAGCAGGCCCTGCGGAAGATCGGCGGCACCGACGCGGACCTTTTCCGTTCCGGGCACGGCCGCCGACGGACGCGACACGCCTGCGATGACTACCCGAACGATCAGCGCGATCAAGGTGGCGCCGACGAGGAGCAAACCCACTTTGATGATGTTGGACATAGGGGCGCCGTCCTACCGCATCGAAAGCAAAGGCAGCACTGAGGGCAACGCGATCAGTGAACCCCCTCCGAGCGCAAGCGCTACGCCGTAGGGCACGCCGCGCGCTCCTGAGAACATCGCGAGAGCTCGCAGCGCGAGGGATGCCTGCTCTGGGGCCATGTGTCGCGTGGCAAGACTGATCAGGGAAACACCCAGCCCGATGATCGAGATTAGGGTCAGGGCTGGCAAAGCGAGACTCAAGCCAACCCACAGGAACACAACCGAGGCCAGTTTTGCGTCGCCTCCACCCAGCATTTTCGCGGCGAACAAGGCGGCGCACAGGAGGAGAACGGCAAGCGCCAGCAGCAGGTGGGCGAGCACGTCGTTGACGGACATGCGGATGACAAGAGCGTTGATAAAAAACAGCGCACCGATCATCAGGATCATCCCGGTCGGGAGGCGCCGGCAACGCACGTCGAAGACAGCGAGCCGCAGCAGCACGCAAAGTACGGTGAGGCGAATAGTAGTAGATAGTAGCGACACAATCAGCGCGGCTCCGGAGAGTATGGAGACTGAGAGGAGGCTCGATAAACGGGTGTATCAAACCTCCCGGTCGCGGGAATTACGCTTTATTCTGGGAGGTCGTGACGTTCGTAAACAGATTGGTAAACATCGCGCCGATATTCGTGTTGAAGGTTGCGGCCATGGCGCCCAGCGCGATAACAACGATACCGGCCAGAACCGCGTATTCCATGGCGCTGACGCCACGTTCGTCACGAAAAAATGCTTTCATAAAGGATTGCATTTTGGGGCTCCCATAAAAAGACCGCGTAGGGCTGATCTCATGAGTGAATGACCTGCGCGGCACGAATATCATTCGGAATGGCAACAATGTGATTGCCTCAACGAGAAGCGGATATAGCCTGTTGGGACGTCTGGCAGGGGAAACCCTGCTGTATGTTTGGTCTCCTTATTTTCAGGGGTTTCGAATCTTCGTCCGTTGCATCGTCAACCGGTGCGCATGCTCGCACCTGCGGAAATTAAGGACCGCATATATCGCGCCAGCGTATCGACCGCACATTCGTAGCCAACGATGCCGTCTGGCACATTCTTATCTTATGGTAAGACAATTCATGCAAAAACCAATGAGAAAACACATGACTTTTGAAGCGCAGTCGCGAGGTCAATAGGACAGGTTTTACGTGGCATGGCGCGGTTTTCGGAGGCCATCGACCTGCGCATTTCGTGTGCATCGGCCAGTCGGTTCACTGCAGATGTTGACCGCCGTTGAGGGCAATGTTTGCCCCGGTCAGAAAACCCGCTTCGCGCGAACACAGGTACAGGACAAGCGCGGCGACTTCTGCGGGCTGTCCCAGTCGTCCGACGGGTATCTGGGGGATGATCCTGTTTTCAAGAACGTCCTGCGGCACTGCCATTACCATCCGTGTCGCGATGAATCCGGGCGAGATGGTGTTGACGGTCACGCCTTTTTTCGCGACTTCGAGCGCCAGCGATTTCGTGAATCCGTGGATACCTGCTTTCGCGGCCGCATAGTTGGTCTGGCCGAAGCCGCCTTTGGAGCCGATGATCGAGGATATGTTGATAATGCGTCCCCAGCCGCGCTCGACCATGCCGTCACATACGGGCTTTGTCATGTTGAAGACCGAATCGAGATTGGTACGGATGACCGCGTCCCAGTCGACCTTGTCCAGCTTTTTGAAAACTGCGTCGCGCGTAATGCCGGCGTTGTTGACCAGAATGTCCACCGGGCCCACTTCAGCAAGGATTTTCGCGACGCACCTTGCACACGATTCATAGTCGGCCACATCCACGGCAAAGGCCTTGAAACGGCGCTCCTGGGCTTCCATGTTGGCGAGCCATGCGTCGACGCCCGTGTTTTTCGGCGAGTACGTCACGAGGACCGTGTAGCCCGCGTCGTGCAGTTTGATACTGATGGCTTCGCCAATCCCGCCAGTTCCGCCCGTGACAAGTACGATCTGCTTCGTCATTTTCGTTGCCTGACCATCGAATAAACGGAGACCGCGGCGAATGGACACCCAGGAGCCTGGAGGCATTGCCGCACCATGAAATCCGCCGTTCGCCGGCTTACGGATGCGAACGTCGTTGCGGAGACAACGACTACTCCGGGGTTGCGCGAAAAGCCCGCTCGACCGCCTGCCTGGTGGTTTTCAGGTTCAGTTCGATCATCTTCTGAAAGATCTCGACAGTCTTGTTTGCCAAAGCAAACGATGCTTCTGTGCTGGCTTGTTGCATCAAAGCATTTTGCTCAGGATTCCACAGATTCATCGCTTGCTCCTGGAAATGACAGGTAAAGGGTACGTTGAGGAAAGCCTTTCATTCGACGCACTCGGGTTGCGTCACAGGATCTTCGATAGCGGGCGCATACGGAGCGTAGAGCCGCTTCGTATGCAATTGTTGCGTTATGCCATCCCGCCATACCTCAAACCCCGAAATCTGCGCCAATCTCATCGCATGAACGCCGAGCAATACATGTCCGGCACTCACGGCTTTCAGCGTGGCAGCGAGGCCATCCTCCAACAATTCCTGCACGGCCACCGCGAGCGAAAGCGACGCGTCCCACCGGTCTGCTTCGTCAATCGGTGAGGGAGGCTCAGCCAGATGCCGCTGATTCGCCGGGTTGCCAGTGGGCGTCACAAGGTAGAGGTGTGTGTGAGTTCCTGTAAGAGGGCGCCGGGGCGGCATTCCGGCCGCCGCTACGGAAACCGCGGGCTTTTGCGCCTTCGCCGTTGCGCCGTTGGCGATCTGACTGTAGGGCGCGTCGATATGTGCGTGCGTTGTAGGTTTCGTTGCGGTTTCGGAAGGCAACGCTGGGCGACTTGCCGCTGAATCGACACGACGCTCCGTTTTGCCCGAATCACATCTGCGACCCCTGTAGCCGGGCGGCGCCGTTTTCGGCTTGCCGCCGGATGCGGTGTTGCGCCGTCGACGGCTCGGCTCGACAGGCTCTCCTGCGTCGAACCGGTTCAACTGCAGGAGCAGGCTATCGATCGAGCACAGTTGGACTTTAGTCAGGTGGTACGAGTCGAGTAGCTGATGGAGCCGTCTGCGCCAATATTCGGCCGGCAGAATCGGACCGCCTTCAAACCCGCATAACGACGGACGCATCACGCGTTCGATGTGCGCGATCTCCTCATCGATCAATATACCCATGTCCACCCCCGGTACATTTTCGAATACTGCTCGATGACGTCTTTTACGTTCATGTCTGAGCGGTACTATAGGTCTAACTTTCTTCGAAATCCAATCGCAAATCGTATATTTGGCGAGTCGATGCCTATCGGTAAATATAGCTCGTCAGGAATGCGTTTGAATAAGAACGCTCGATTCAAACGCATTTTCGCTTTGACGCGGAGGCAGGCGTCAAAGCAGGGGATCCTTGTGCGAGTGTCATTCCGGACAGAAAATATCCAATGTGAATATTGTTCGCGGAGCGGTGAATGAATCAAATAGCGTCATTGCCGCGCAATGTCGGAATCGCTTGAATTGCGGCTCGCTGGATTGCGCAGATTGGCTTGAGGCGGTGAAACCTTGACAACGGCTTAATTGCTTCTACCATCGAGTGACTGACCCGGACCCAGGATGAGTCGCATGCTGCCTTCCTCTCCCTGATGAGGGAACCAGCGGTCGAAGATGAGCGGCTGTAGCAGCGATCCGGCGTTTGGCGCGGTTTGAGGTAGCCCGCGAGTCGTACCTGTCCCTACACCCAATGTCCCCGGAAGGCCGTTGAAATTGTTCTCGGCTGGATGATTGGGGTGCTGTCCCGACAAGCTCCGAATACGGCTTACCGCTGAGATTCGGATGCGCAAAGCTGGTGGCCGATGCTACGAGGGCGTGTTGGGAGAGACGACATGTCCACGCGATTCCAATCAGGGTTC
Organism: Paraburkholderia lacunae; assembly: GCF_003353175.1. Classification (GTDB taxonomy): domain Bacteria; phylum Pseudomonadota; class Gammaproteobacteria; order Burkholderiales; family Burkholderiaceae; genus Paraburkholderia; species Paraburkholderia lacunae. Next base: position 116,046 of record NZ_QHKS01000012.1, read on the forward strand.
CGGGTACTTGTTCTAATGCTCATCGCCGTGGGCGGTACGTCATCCGAATCAATGGCGCAATCGACCCGGCAACTGGTCACTCAGGTTGTCGACGAACGACAGACCGTCGAGCTGACCGGCAATATCCGCCCCGAGGCCAGTGCGGAGAACGATCGCGGACGTGTCGACGACACGCTCGTGCTCGACCACATGCAGCTGCTGCTGAAGCGCCCAGCCGAGACAGAAGCCGCTCTCGTGCGCTTCATCGATCTGCTTCATGATCCGAAGTCGTCCTATTTCCACCAGTGGCTCACGGCCGAACAATTCCGCGTGAATTTCGGTCCGGCGGACGCCGACGTGAGCATGGTCAGGAACTGGCTTGCCAGGCATGGACTCGCGGTGAACGGCGTGCAGGCAAGCGGCATGGTGATCGACTTTTCCGGGACCGCAGGACAGATCCGCGACGCCTTCAAGGCCGAGATCCATCGGCTCGACGTGGGCGGCGCCGCGCATATCGCGAATATGAACAATCCGCGGATTCCTGCCGCGCTTTCCGAGGTAGTGAATGGGATCGTGTCGCTGAACGACTTCGCGCCGCACGCGAATTTCAAGTCCCGGCCCGAATACACGTACGTCAGAGGCAACGCGACCTATCACGCGGTCGCTCCGGCCGATCTCGCGACGATCTACAACCTGAACCCGATGTTTCGTTCCGGCATCTCCGGCCAGGGACAGACGATCGTAGTGATCGAGAATACCAATGTGTTCAATCCCGCGGACTGGGCGACATTCCGCTCGGCCTTCGGATTATCCGGCTACACGTCCGGCTCCTTTACGCAAATCCATCCGACGCCGCCCAGCGGCGCTAACAATTGCCTGAATCCCGGCGTCGTGGCCGGTACCGAGAGGGAAGCCGAGCTCGATGCGGAATGGGCCAGTGCCGCGGCCCCAAGCGCCGCCATCGTGCTTGCGTCCTGCGCGGATACCAGCACCACGTTCGGCGGGCTGATCGCACTCCAGAACCTCGTGAACGGCAGCAACCCGCCTGCGATCATCAGCATCAGCTACGGCGAATGCGAGGCGAAAAACGGCGCCGCGGGCAACGCCGCTTACAGTGCCGCTTACCAGCAGGCGGTCGCCCGCGGCGTCTCGGTTTATGTCTCCGCCGGTGACGAAGGGGCCGCGAGCTGCGATGCCGGTCTCGCGAATGCGACTCACGGAATCGGGGTCAGCGGCCTTGCCTCGACGCCGTACAACGTCGCGGTCGGCGGCACCGATTTTGCCGATACCTATGCCGGGATCACCGCTTCTTATTGGACCGGGACCAATGCTGCGGCCTACGGCTCGGCGCTCTCTTACGTGCCCGAAATTCCGTGGAATGATTCCTGCGCCAGCGTGCTGATTGCCGCCGCAAGCGGCTACTCGGCGACCTATGGCACGAGCGGCTTTTGCAACAGCGCGACCGGCAAGGCCTATTACCTGACGACATCGAGCGGCAGCGGCGGGCCCAGCGGCTGTGCGGGGGGAACGCCCTCGGTGAGCGGAGTCGTGAGCGGGACATGCCGCGGCTATGCCAAGCCGGCGTGGCAAGCGCTGCTCGTGCTGCTGGGCAATCCGGCCGACGGTGTGCGTGACCTTCCTGACGTCTCCCTGTTCGCGGCCAACGGCGTTTGGGGTCACTACTACATCGTCTGCGATTCAGATATCGCGAACGGAGGCGCCGCCTGCACGGGAGCGCCGGGCGGGTGGTCCGGCGGCGGAGGAACGTCGTTCGCCGCGCCCATCTGGGCCGGGTTCCAGGCTTTGGTGAACCAGAAGACTGGAGCCCGCCAGGGTAATCCGGATCCGGTCTTCTATACCCTTGCGGCCACCGAATATGCGGCGCGCGGGACGATCACCTGCAACTCGAGTCGCGGCAACGCTGTCGCCAGCACCTGCATCTTCTATGACGTCACGCTCGGCGACATGGACGTGAACTGTTCGGGCACGAACAATTGCTATGGCCCGAGCGGCAGTTATGGTGTCCTCTCCACAAGCAACAGCCGCTACTCGAAAGCTTATGGCGCCGGTGTCGGCTGGGACTTCGCTACCGGCATCGGCACAGTCAACGTCACCAATCTGGTGAATGCCTGGCCACGATGACCGGTTCGATGGCCAGGAAAGAGACATGTCGATCCGGCGGTCACCTGCCATGCAGGTGACAATTCATGTCCAGCCAGACCTGCGCTGCAAACACGCTTCTTTCATAGGCTAGGTTTCGCGAGGCCCTACGTCACCCATTTGACGCTTCATGCGTGCTCCTGCTTCCATTGCCGATAGCGCCGCGTCAGCCGGCGCATCCGCAGTTGATCGAGGATCAATGTCAAGATCGCGGAGTATTGGGCAGGTGCCCTACGTCCTGCGCCGAGCGTACTCAGATGGCGTTTGACGAGTGCCATGCGGGCGAGTCCCGCGAGTGCCCGGTCGCGCCACTCAATCGGCTGAATGTGCGCACCCAGATCAGAGCCACCCCTCCAGCGCGCAGGCAGATCGGGTATCACGGCGAGCGCTGTGGCCATGCCGACGACCGCGACGCCACTGTTCAGCACTTGCTCAGCCACAGCGCGGCGCCGGATGCCGCCGGTGGTCATGACAGGCATCGCGGCGACGCCTGCCAGATCTCTCGCGAACTCGAGGAAATAGGCTTCGCGCGCGAGGGTGTGGCCGTCGGCGGTGTCGCCTTGCATCGCGGGGCTTTCATAGCTGCCCCCGGATAGCTCGACCAGGTCAACCGACAGTTCATTCAGCCACAGCACGACTTGCCGGGCGTCATCCTCCGAAAAACCACCGCGCTGAAAGTCAGCCGAGTTCAGTTTGACGGCCACGCAAAAACCCGGTGAGACTCTTGCGCGTACCGCGCGCACCACTTCCAGCAACAGACGGGCACGGTTGGCAAGATCGCCTCCCCAACGGTCGGCGCGGCGATTGGTCAGTGGCGACAGGAACTGCGAGATCAAATAACCGTGGGCGGCGTGAATTTCCACGCCAGTGAACCCCGCTTGCTCGGCAGCTTGCGCTGTCGCCGCAAAGCGGCCGATGGTCTCGCTGATTTCGTCCTCGCTCATGGCGCTCGGCTGCGCGAACAGCTTGCTGTGTTTGCCGAGCGCCAACGGGACAGCCGAGGGCGCCCACGCCTTGCCGCCCATCGCCGCCCGCACCTGCCGGCCCGGATGATTGATCTGCATCCATACCTGGGCGCCGCCGCTGCGTGCCGCCCGTGACCATTGCGTGAATGGTGCAAGCGGCGTATTGGCCTCGAGCACGATCCCGCCAGGCCCGGTCAGAGCCCGGCCGTCGATCATCACGTTGCCGGTGACGATGAGACCTGCGCCACCTTCGGCCCACGAGCGGTATAAGCGATGGATGGTCTCGCCAGGCCGTTGCCCCGCGTCGGCAAGATTTTCTTCCATCGCCGCTTTGGCTAGACGGTTGGGCAGCAAGCTGCCGTTGGGCAACTGCACGGGTGTAAACAGGGATGTAGTCATGGCGAAGTCAGCGGGCAAGATGAGCAATGCCGCTATACTAAGATTCAAGTCAACTTGAAGGTCAAGCGTTATGAGAATCGGCGAACTGGCGGAAAAAACCGGCCTCGCGCCGTCTGCTATCCGCTTCTATGAGCAGAGCGGCTTGCTGCCCGCACCGGAGCGCAGCGCCAACGGTTATCGCGTCTACTCCGAGATGGCCATCGGGCGCCTGCGCATGCTGCAGTTGGCACAGAAACTGGGCTTCCCGCTCGACAACCTGCGTGAGGCCCTGGGCAGTCACGAGGATTGTCCGAAAGAAGATTTGCTGCACAAACTCGATACGCGGCTCGACGAGATCAAGCAACTCATGACCGCCTTGCGCGCGCAGCGAAAGACGCTATGCACGCTTCGCACTACGCTTAGGGAAGCTTGGGCTGCAGGGGAATGTGTCGACGGAGCGGAGTTGGCCGATCGGCTCCTGGCACAGCAGCAGGAACCGTTGCGCCGATCAAAACGTAACGGTCGATAGCCCGCGGCGAGGCTGCCCGAGATAGAGGTACGCGCCCGTGATACAGGGACGGCGCGATCTTGCGGAAATGCGCTTCGCAGGCCTCGAGGTCGATGCCCGGCGGCAGACGATATTGGACGATTGCGGTAATCGTGGCGCGTTCAGACGATATGAACCGGCACCTCGTCGATGGCGTTGTTACCGTATCCCAACCGGTTCCACTCGGCGCACTCCGGCTGACTCCGGCCGGCAAGATCGGTGGCGCGGGCGCGCAACGTAACGACACCTGGCTCGTTAGTCCGGGTGATCAGTTCCCACCACTGCCAACTGTGACGCTTGCGCTCGCTGATCAGATGGGCCTCCTGCCAGCTTCCGCCGCCCACGCTGACTTCAACGTGCGCAATCGGAGCGGCACCGGACCAGGCCACGCCGCGGATCGCCAACGCCCCGCGACGCACCTCCTGGTCAGACATCGGATCGGTGATCAAAGCCCGCACCTGTTGCAGCGTGACCGGCTCACGAACGGCCCTGCCGTTGCGTTCCCATTCGTACCAGTATTTGTTGGCCTGGTAGTAGCCATCGAATGGCTTGTCGATGATCTCGATTTCGGACAGCCATTTGACCGATGCGACGGCATACCACCCCGGAACGACAAGGCGCAGGGGGTGGCCGTGCTGAATCGGCAGTGGCTCACCGTTCATCGCATAGGCCAGTAGCAGATCCGGATCGCGAGCATGACCCAGTTGAAGACTGCGTTCGAAGCGAATGGGTCCCGGGAGATCCGTCACTGTCCCGCCGTCCGCGCCCCGGAACAGCACTTCCCGCGCCGCCGGGCACACGCCAGCCCGGTCCAGAACTTCCACCAGCGGCACGCCCGTCCACTCCGCGGTGCTGACCGCACCCAGCTCCCACTTCTCGCCATCGACGGCGGGATGGAACTTCGTGCGGCCGTTGCCGGCGCACTCGAGCGTGACGACTTGCGTTTGCGAACGCATGTTGTGAAGGTCGCGCAAGCTGAGGCTAAGCGGTCGATCGACCAGACCGCCGACGGTCAGACGAAAGGCAGCCGAGTCGAGTCGCGGGATCTGGAAGTGATTGCGCACGTAGAAATGCGCGTTCGGCATCACGACGCCGCCGATCAGCGCCGGAATCGACGTCTCACAGTTGAGCGGATGCGCACGATGGACGATCAGGCCGTCTTCGATGGCTGTCTGGCAGGCTTCTTCGGGGTCCACAGCCGGCACGATCTCGCTCACCGGCAGCGCTGCGCCGCAGCCGCCGCTGGCGACCACGCGCGCGCACGTCGACGCTGGATAAACGTCGAGACTTCCGGCGATCTCGAACGGCTTCATGAACTCGCGCAAGCGGACCTCATCATCGGCCTCGACGATGAGGTACAAGGTGTGCTCGTTTTGGACGACGGCCTCGCCGCGAATTTCGATCCCGTACTGCCTGACATTGGGCCGGCTCAGGTGATTCAACAGCATGGCCCCGACATAGGGATCCCGAGCAGGGCAACGCTCGGCAGCGTGCTGATGTCGTATGACGAACAGTGCCATGACTGCCCCCCGACTTTGGTTCAATTAGCTTACGCCGGGCCGGTGGCAGAAGTCGAGCACGGAAAAGGGCGAACGCGAAGAGCCCGCAAACCGTAACGAGATGTCGAGCGGCTGACTGCTTCACCGGAAGTCGCACGCACTACTGACAGGCAAGCCTGTTCGCTCAACCAGTCCCTTTCCGCGGTGTTCGCGATCCGATGCCGACGGGCCCAAGTTGACCCGTTTGAGACACCCGGACCCGATTGGCGACGGATTGCAATCGGGTCAATATGAGTCATCTGCCCATCTCGCTTCGCCTGCTGTTCGTCGACCGTCGCGGCCAGCAGCCGGTGAGCTGGCCGTCGGCGGACGATGGCTGCACCAGTGAGGCAACCCCGGCACTTGAATGCCAATTAACGTTAACCCGGAGGCGACAAACGACGGTGCTGGTGGCTGTGGCGGCGGCCATAACAGCGGTTGTTGGCAACCGCGAACGGGCGATTGGTGTGAATGCGTTCTGTCAATTGCCGCATATAGGGGAGCAGAGACAAATGAACGTCATCGATACGTGGGCCATCGCGTCCATAAGTAAAGTGGCCATTCCCTCTCAAGGCTTCACCCATGTAGTCGAAGCGGTCGTGAACGGGTATTTGCCCAAGGGCGTGGTGTTGGTTGCACTGCTGTGGTGGGTCTGGTTCAGGCCCGAACGTGCGGAAGGACCTGGCGGCGAGGCCGTCCGGCGACACCATCGCGAACTCGTCGTGATCGCCATCGCGAGCGGCCTCATCGCGCTGGCGGCCGGCCGCCTGCTTGCGCACTACCTCCCGTTTCGCCTGCGGCCGATGTATGAACCGGCGTTGCGTGCGTTCTTTCCGCAGGCCGACGTAGACGAGCCGGTGCTGCGAACGTGGAGTTCGTTCCCGAGCGATCACGCCATGCTGTGGTGCGCGGTCGCTGTGGGCATTTTCCTCGCCTCGCGGCCCGTGGGGATCTATGCGCTATTGCACGCCGTGGTGCTGATCGGCCTGCCGCGCATCTATCTTGGCGTGCACTACCCGACGGACGTGCTGGCCGGCGCGGCACTCGGCATCGGCATCGCATCCGTGATGAGCGCCAGGGCGATACGCACGCGCGTCGCCGCACCGATACTGGCGTTCGCGCACCGCTATCCCGGCGTGTTTTATGGCGCCGCGTTCGTGCTCAGTTTCGAGTTGGCGACACAGTTCCAGGAGCTGCGCGTGTTGGCGCACGGCCTGATACATGGGATGTAGTGGGTCGGGGAGGTGTAGAGGGGAGGCGCTCATCGCCCCCCACTGGATGAAATAGGTTGGCGCCGCCCACCGTGCCACGGGCGAATGACATTCTCGCCGCCCGTCAATGCACGATTGTGCACGTTTACGTTCTTGATTGTGCACGGTAAGATGCGCCCATGAACGACAATATTCCCCTCGCACGACGCGACGAGATTGCACATCGGCTCGCCCAGGGCCAGCCGGTTGTAGCGGCTACGCTTGCCGTCGAATTCAATATTTCGGAAGACGCGATCCGCCGCGATCTCCGCGCACTCGCCGCCGAGGGACTGTGCCGCAGGGTCTACGGAGGCGCATTGCCCATCACGCCCACGTCCGCTCCCATGGCAGCCCGGATGGATGAGGCGCGTGAAAGGAAAGCGGCATTGGCTCGCGCAGCTGTGGTGCTGATCCAGCCAGGCGAACTCGTGTTCCTGGACAGCGGCAGCACGAATCTCGCCCTCGTTGAAGTACTGCCCGAAGACAGTGAACTCATCGTGGCCACCAATTCCATCGACATTGCCGCCGCCGTGCTTCGCCGCTCTGATCTGCAACTCATCATGATTGGTGGAGCGGTCGATCCGGCAGTCGGCGGATGCGTGGATGCCAGTGCTGTGCAGAGCGTCTCGCAAATGAATATCGACCGATGCTTCATTGGTTCGTGCGCCATATCGTCAAAAGGCGGTATCAGCGCCTTCGGTCTCGCCGACGCTACCTTCAAACGCGCGGTCCTTGCTGCTAGCGCGCGCAGCGCGGTTCTGGCGACGACTGACAAGTTCACCACCCGGGCAGCTCATCGGATTACAGCCATCGGAACGATCGAATGCGTTGTCGTCGAACACGATCTGCCGCGCGCGGAGCATGCCTCCCTGTCCAAGGCTGGTCCGAAGGTGCTGGTGGCCAAGCCGGCCGACCTATAGGCGGGCAGCAAATCACCCCTGCAACCGGGAATATTGAGTGAAATGACTTCAGATCAGCCGGCAGCCAGGCTTGCCACGCGTCTTGCATTCCTCGTGGCCGGATTCGGCGTCGCGTGCTGGGCACCGCTCGTGCCATTCGCCCAGCATCGGATTGGCGCCAATGACGGCGTGCTCGGCATGCTTCTGCTTTGCATTGGCCTCGGCTCGGTGATTTCCATGCTATTCACGGGTGCGATCAGCGCGCGATATGGGAGCAAACCCGTCATCGCAACGGGAGGGATCGGACTGGCGGTAGTCCTGCCCTTGCTGACGGTGGTCAGTACACCGCTTACGCTTGCTATCGCCTTGCTTGCGTTCGGTGCGTTTCTTGGCTCGCTAGACGTCGCAATGAATATCCACGCGATCGAAGTCGAACGCATGGAAGCGCGCCATTTGATGTCGGGGTTTCACGCGTTATTCAGTGTGGGTGGATTTATCGGCTCCACGTTGATGACGTTTCTACTTTCAATGCACATCGGAACGCTCGCGAGCACAGTGCTCTGTGCCGTCCTGATGTTTGCCGCAATCACGACTGCGCGAGCGCGCTTGCTCGACACCGCGCAGAAAAATGACGCCCCTTTGTTCGTCATGCCGCGTGGGGTGGTCCTGTTGCTGGCCGCGCTCACCGCCATCACGTTTCTGGTCGAAGGCGCGCTGCTCGATTGGAGCGCCTTGCTCATCACCGGAAAAGGGTTAGTGGCTGCCGCTCGCGGCGGAGTGGGCTATATGCTGTTCTCTATAGCGATGACTGTAGGCCGCTTGAGTGGCGACGCGATAACGGCGCGTCTAGGCGATCGCACTGTGATGTTCTGGGGCGGCGTTCTCGCGACGGTGGGTTTCGTCATCCTGTTGACTACGCCGGTTTCCGCGGTCGCGATGTCCGGCTTCCTGCTGGTCGGCCTCGGTGCATCCAATGTCGTACCTGTGTTGTTCCGCAAAGCAGGGGCGCAACGCGCGATGCCGTCCGCACTCGCGGTCGCGGCGATCACGATTACCGGCTATGCCGGAAATCTCGTGGGTCCGGCGGGTGTTGGCTTCGTCGCTAATCGAGTCGGATTACCCGGTGCATTCTGGGGATTGGCTGCGCTGCTCTGTCTCGTTCCTTGTTGCGCTCGCATGGTGACAACTTCCCGGTCATAAGCATGCTGGTCGAGAACCGGTTTCCATTTGCGTTATGGTCCTTGCGCCTGTGAGTCTGCGCTGACGGCCCGTGCGGGGCTGGCCGATATCGCGACGCCTCGCATTCCGCCCGGGCAGCATCACCGAATTGAACGCTGCCGCGCGCAATACGCTCGCGAGCGGGCAGCAACGTCCTTCGGTCATCACCGCCTGGCGGAAGCAGGCTACGCTTTGGCAATGTCACGATGTACGGAAACATCAATAACTCCGAGCCGCCTTGGGCTGGGAGCGCAGCATCAGATAGAAGGCGGCAACATGCGTAATCATCAGCACAGGCACGTAGATAATCGGAATCGCGTACATAGCGCCCAGCTCTCCCGCACGCGCGGGAAGATCTGACTGGGTAGCGTGGTAGTAATCGAGGATGAGGTCGGTTACTCCCACAAGATTGAAGGCTACGACGAACAACCAGAAGAGTTGGCGTATTCGTGCTGTGAGCAGCGCCAGCATCGCCAGAGTTCCCGTTGCGAAGTCACCGTATGCGGCGAACACGGCGAAGCTGGCCGGCAGAAGGGGACTGACGACGCCCGGCAGAATGAAGACCAGCCCGAAGAAACGGAAGCTGTGCAAGGTGGCGATGGCGCGTTGCGCTTCGAGTGGGTCCATCGACTTGAGCCTGGGCCAGACGTATACGCGCAAGCAAAGCAGCCAGGCGACGTACCCCAGAACGAGATGCAATTGGAAGAGAACTTCCGGTGACATGTTGCCTCCTGTCGACCAGAGTTGGCGCTTTAGCTGTCGACCGGAGTTCGCGTGTCGACCAGAGTTGGCGCTTTAGCGCTTACTCTGGTCCCATAGCGCGTTACTCCGGTCCAATGCAAAGCACTTACTCTGGTCCCATGCAAGATGATTGCGGTCAGGTGTTGCCTGGCGCATTGAAAGATAGGAAAGAGATCAGCCGGCGCGTCGTCGTCGGATCAGCTGGCGCAGCGACAGCGCGTGCAGCAGGATCGAGCTTGGCACCACGAAAGCAGGGGTCAGCACATTCGGATAAGCGCCGGCGCCGATGCTCGGCACGCTCGGCGCGATCAACTGGAACCGGCCGGGCGAGGTGACCAGCCCCAAGGCAATCGCGACGGCGAAGTCGGCGAGGCCGAAGAGGTTCCAGGCGATTGCCGCCTTCCGCCCTTGAGCTGTGCCGCTCGCTACGGCGATTGCCGCCGGCACGGCGAACAGGCCGGTCGACGCATCGCCAATTCCCGCCGGCAATGCGAATACGCCGGGCAGCGCCCCATGCAGCCAGGCAGCGAGAGCCCAGCTGCCGAATACCCGGTAAAGCTGAAGAGCGACAAGCCAGCTCGCAGGCATCGCATCGAGCAGCTGCCCGACCCGCTTCGACAACAGCAACAGCGGCGTGCCGATGATCACCGGCAGGAAGATCGCCAACGGCAGCATCGGCACCGTTGAGGGCGAGGCGGCGGTGTCAAAGACGCCATTGATCGCCGCGCTCCAGGCGAGCGCGAACCAAAGCGTGTAGGGGATCATGACCGCCAGCCAGGTCGTGCGACGTTGGCTTGGGCTCAGGTCGGTACTTTCGACGCCGAGCCACAAACCGAGCGCGATAATCGCATGGGCCGTCAGCTGGTGGGCCGTGGTCGGGACGCCGCTAGCCGGGATAATCGGCTGCCAGTAGATCAACGCAATCCACAGGACCGTCGGCGGGACGATCCAAAGCAGGCTGCGCCACGCGGGACGCGGCAGGACGACAGCAGGCACAGCGGCGGCGGTCATGAGCGGTTCTCCATGTGAATCCGGGTCTTCGTGGACGAGGCCTCGAACACCGCAGTGAGCACACCGACTCGGCCTTCCAGGAGGTTGCGTCCCAGGTTGGTGAAAAGCTGCGCGAAGTCCGGCCCCAGCACTACGCTGAGATTTGGCGAGGGCGGCGGCCCCGACGCACGCTGTTGGGCAATCCAGGCCTTTGCGGCCTCGGTGTCGTCTTGCGATACCAGCGTGCGGAAACCGGCTTGTTCGATTGCCTCGTGCGTTGCGTCGACCGTCAGGAGAAAGCTCGTCGCCGGGGTTCGCGCCCAGGGAACGGGGTAGTGCGGCTCGCTGCCGTTGGCGACGACGTCGAACGTCGCGAACCTGCCGCCTGACTTCAGCACGCGTCGAATCTCCCGGTAAAGCCGTGTACGATCGGCGATGTTCATCGCCACATGCTGCAGCAATACGACGTCGAAACGGCTGTCGTCGAAGGGAAGTTCCAGAGCGCTGGCGGCATGAAACGACACCTGTTCGGTTTGCCCGGTCCGCTGGGTGAGATAGCGAGCGGCATCCACGAACGCTTCGCTGAGGTCGATACCCGTCACCCGGCAGCCTTCGGTTGCAGCCAGAAAACGAGCCGGCCCGCCGACACCCGAACCGACGTCCAGCACCGACATACCGGCGCCGATCCCAGCCAAGTTTGCAAGCTCGGCGGTGGCAGCAAGCCCACGGGTGTGAAACTGGTCGAGGGCGGCCAGTTGCTGCGGTGTGAGCGGCTGATCCTCCGGTCCAAAGACCGCGAGTGCGACTTTCAGCCGCTCGGTCAGGCCAGTCGCGCGATAGTGATCGCGCACGCCATCAAGTGCATCGTTCATTGCGAGGTTCCTCCACGGTCTTAAGCGGATTGTTCAGGGCTTGCGAGTTGCCTTCGGCGCGACTCCTTATCCGTAGGCGTAGGTGTACCATGGCCTCTCGCGAGCGACTATTCATCACAATGTTGACGGGCTATGAAGCAGAACTTCACAGTCAGGCAGGGCGCGCTCGATGGCGTGGAGGCGTTCCTGAGCGTTGCCCAGCATCGCAGTTTTCGCCGGGCAGCCGCGGAGCTCGGGGTGACGCCGTCGGCCGTCAGCCAGGCGGTGCGTGTACTTGAAGAGCGCATCGGCGCAGCGCTCTTCATACGCACCACGCGTAGTGTCGGTCTGACCGAAGCCGGCGAAGGGTTTCTTTCGCGCGCAAAGCCTGCCTTCGATGAGCTTGTCGCCGCCAGTGAGGTTGCGCGCGGACTCGGCCAGCGCCCCGCCGGATTGCTGCGTCTTTCAGTGCCGCGCGCGGTGGTGCCAATCCTGTTGGAACCACTGATTGCATCCTTCTGCAGGGCTTATCCCGAGGTCGAAGTGGAGATCGCGGCAAGCGAGGCGCTGATCGATCTTGCGGCGCAAGGGTTCGACGCTGGCATCCGATTGGGCCAGTTCGTCGCCGCCGACATGGTCGCGGTGCCGTTGACGCCTCCGTTTCGTCTTATCATCGTCGGCAGCCCTGCCTATTTTGCAGACCGCAGCCGTCCGATACGCCTCGACGATCTGCGCGAACATGCATGTTTGCGATGGCGGCGATCCAACGGTGCGCTCGCGCCCTGGTCATTCAACGACGACGGCCGCCCGATCGAGATCGTCGTATCGGGCCCGCTCATCGCCCATGATTTTCCCACCATGCTGGGTGCGGCAATCGAAGTTGTAGGCCTTGCCCAGCTACCTGAACCGATGGTCGCCGAAGGGCTCAGAGCGGGAAAACTCGTGCACGTGCTGGAGCCGTTCGCGCCGGTGATACCGGGCGTGTTTCTCTACTATCCAAGCCGTCGGCAGATCATGCCGAAGTTGCGTGCGTTCATCGATCATGTGAAGAACTACCCGGCGAGCCATGACAAAGTCCCGGGTACAAGATGACTATTGGCGTGCCGGGTTGCGCAGAGGAGGGTGATGTTTTCCTTCATATGGACGTCCTTGCGGCAAAGGTCCCTCCTGTCCAGGAAAAATTTTCATGAGCTGAATCGTTTAGCGGCAACGGACCATCGCGACCAGTACGCAGCTCGGTACCACTGACGGAGGCGAACATGTCGGCGATCGCGAGGAAACGGGTTGTGGCAACGGTGAGCAAGATTCTCGAAGGACGGCTGGCACCGTGGTTTGCGTCGGCGCTGGCGAGCGCCGCGCTCACCATCTGCCCGGCGCAGGCGCAGGCGCCGTCGTTCGAGACCTTCGCCGTCCCGACCGGCAGTGCGCCGCATGACGTCGCACCGGCGCCGGACGGCGCCGTGTGGTACACCGCCCAGGCGCAGGGTGCGGTCGGCCGGCTGGACCCGCGTAGCGGCAGGATCGACAAGATTCCGCTCGGCGCCGGATCGGCGCCGCACGGCGTGATCGTGGGTCCCGATCGCGCGGCCTGGGTGACTGACGGCGGACAGAACGCGATTGTGCGCATCGATCCGAAGACGTTCGCCGTCACGCGTTTTCCGCTGCCGAAGGACCGGCCAGCTGCCAATCTGAACACCGCCGTGTTCGACAAACAAGGGCATCTGTGGTTTACCGGGCAAAGCGGCATCTATGGCGAACTGGACCCGCAGCGCGCCCGCATGCGAGTCTTCGATGCGCCGCGCGGGCCCGGGCCCTACGGCATCTGCGTGACCCCGGACGGTAGCCTGTATTTCGCGTCACTGGCGGGGAGTTATCTCGGTCGCATCGATCCCGCGAGTGGTGCGGCGCAGGTCATCGAGCCGCCAACGTCGAATCAGGGCGCGCGCCGCGTATGGTCTGATTCGAAGGGGCGCGTCTGGGTCAGCGAGTGGAACGCAGGAAAAGTCGGCGTATTCGATCCCATGACGCATCAATGGCGCGAATGGCGACTGCCTGGCGACGATCCGCACGCGTACGCGATATTTGTGGACGACCAGGATATCGTCTGGCTCAGTGAATGGAGCGCCAACGCGCTAGTGCGCTTTGACCCGCGTGCCGAGCGGTTCGAAGTGTTGTCGCTGCCGCGCCCGCACGCGAACGTACGTGAGATGATGGGCCGCCCGGGCGAAGTCTGGCTGTCCGAATCCGGCACCGATCATCTGCTGCTCTACCGGTCCCACGCAGCCGATGCGAGCAGGAATTGACGACGCACTGTGCCGACACTGGAACTCCGAGATTCGCTCCGCCACGCGCGCAGGGCCAGCGCGGAAACGGTCTAGAGCAACTGCAGAGTGCGCGGATCGGCTTCACCGCCGAAATACTTGCGCAGAGCTTCCACAAATACGTCGTTGTCGCTCGTGGCGCGCGCGAACAGGCTGATCGACGATCGAAACTTCAGGTAATCCGGATAGCCGAAAATTTCCTCTATGGAGCGCTCGTTGACGAGGTTGACCAGTCGCGTCGATTCTCGCAACCGTGGGCCGAGCAGCGGGTGGCGCAGATAGGCTTCGGCCTCGGCCAACGACGAGATCGCGAACCGCTGCGCCATTGCGCTTGCCCCGAGGCCCTGGATTTGCGGAAATACGAACCACATCCAGTGGCTTCGCTTGCGTCCAGCCCTTAATTCATCGCATACCTGTGCGTACACCGGATCTTGGGCGTCGACAAAGCGCTGAAGGTCATATAGATCGTCCATTTCGTATTCCGTTGATGCTGGCGTTGCCTTTTTAACGATAGCGCATCGGCGGCCGAAGCCACAGTCGCAGGGAACTGATCGTTGATAGCCCAACGCCCGGGCCTCGGGGACACATCGGAGAAGGCGCACGACGATGGCCTACACTAGAAAAGCGTCTTTCGCGTGCTCGGGTGCTGCTTTGACGCAATGCAACGTCGCTGGCAGCCGATTGAAGCAGGCGAATGGCCATGGCACGGGCAACACGCCGTCATCTGCTGCCCGAATTCATCTGGAACTGATGTTCAAGAAAGGGGGCATCATGTTGCAAGCCAGTGAAATCCAAAAGCGCTTTACTCATCTGCAGCAAACCGTCAGCGAGGCATCACGGACCTGCCATTCCGACGCGGCGATTCCAAAGGACTTGATGAACTGGGTGGATGAGCTCGATAAGGAATGCAAATCGGCAAAGAAGGTCATGTCGTCCAAGGATGAGGATCGAATCCGGCAGTGCGTCGATGATCTCGAACGGATCGGTGATCGTGCAGAGCGCGCTTGCCAAAAGGCCGGCGGTCTCGATGCCAGGATCATGGATGCAGTCAGTTCGATGCATTCGGAACTTTCTGACCTGAAGCGACAACTGCACTGACCTACCCGACGGCCCCGGTCCAACCCCGCCGGGGCTATTTACACTTCGGCGCCATCAAGACGCGCAGCAACGCATCTGCTCGACGCGCGGCCGTTTGCTTCCGCGTGACTGCCGTGCCCGATTGCGGAGCAATTTTTTGCACGGAGGTATGTCATGGCTACGTACGTCATCCTAAGCCGTCTCGCTCCTGACGCGTTCAAGGATCCCAAGGACCTGAAGCTACTCGCCTCCACAGTGGCCGAGAAGATCAAGGCCGAATGCCCTGCCGTCGCCTGGAAGGACAGCTATCTGACACTCGGGCGCTTCGACGTCGTGGACGTTGTTGAGTCGAACGATCTGAAACAGCTCGAGCGGGCGGCGTTGATCATCCGCGGCTACGGACACGCCGCCACCGAGACCCTGCAAGCGACGCCGTGGAACGAGTTCATCGCGGCACTATAGCGGAGATTGATGGATCGGGCTCGAGGCGATGAAATTCACCGGGTTGATGCTGCGTCTCACCGTCGCGTGTCTGACCGTGTTCGCAGGAGTCGCCATCTTGCAGGATCGTTTTATCTACTTCCCTGAGAAGGCCGCAATCGAGGACCTCGCGTCCGACGGACTTCGCGCCTGGCCGACACCTGAGGCGTTTCGGGGCCTCGTGGCCGAGCCGGCCGGAAAGGCGTACGGCACGGCCATCGTCTTTCACGGCAATGGGGGCCACGCCGGACATCGTTCGTTCTACGCCGCGGCGCTCACCCGGCTTAGGCTACGCGTGATCCTCGCCGAATATCCTGGCTACGGGCCACGCGACGGCGCACTGGGCGAAGAGAGTCTGGTGGCCGATGCCCAGCAGACCATCGCGCTTGCGCATCGCCTCTACGGCACGCCGCTGCTACTCATCGGTGAATCGCTCGGGGCCGGCGTTGTGGCCTCGGCCGGCTCGCGCGAACGCGACAAGACCGCCGGCTTGCTGCTCATCACGCCATGGGATCGGCTCGAGCACGTCGCCGCTTACCACTATCCGTGGCTCCCCGTGAAATGGCTGCTGCGCGACCGATACGACAGCGTGACACACCTGGCGTCGTTCGACCGCCCTGTTCTCGTCGTGGTTGCGGAAAGCGACAGCATCGTCCCCGCGCGCTTCGGCGAGGCGCTCTACAACGCGCTGGCCAATCCGAAACAACTGATGGTCGTGAAGGCGGCTGAACATAACGACTGGATTGGGCACGTCGACGATACCTGGTGGCAGCAGGCGATCGGCTTTCTGCTCGCGCCTTCCCATTGAAATATGAAATCCCGCTCTGTCCCGCCGAGGCGGGAACGATTCTACGTCCTCGATGAGAAGAACAGGCCTGTCGAGGTGTTCGACCGCAGCGAGTGGTCGCGCTGGATCTCTGAGAACGAGCTGATCTTCCGCCGCACGTTGCTGGAAGAATCCGGCGTGACGATCACGACCCGCTTCTGCGGTGTGTCCGAAACGAGTACCGGGGAGGCCCTGTTGTTCGTGACGCGTATCGCCGGAATGCAAGCGCGAGACAACAAGAGCTATGGAGCAGGTACACTCGATGAGGCGCTGGAGCAGCATGAGCGCATCGTACAGAAAATCCTCCGGATGCTGACCGGGCGGTGATCGCCACAGCGCGACGATTCTCCGCGACCGCACAAGGATCGCATCGGCACTTTCGCGGAATTCATTGCGGTCAAGGAAGACGGCGTGGCCCTCAAGCCCACAGCATTCACCATGGAAGAAGCGGCTTCAATCCCGCTGGTGGGATTGACCGCCTGGCAGGCGCTGATCGAAAAAGGGCAACTGAAGAAAGGGCAGAAAGTGCTCATACATGCCGGCTCGGGCGGCGTTGGTACCTTCGCCATTCAACTGGCGAAGCATGTGGGCGCGACCGTCGCGACGACAGCGAGCGCGGGGAACGCCGAATTGGTGAAGCAACTCGGTGCGGATATCGTCATCGATTACAAGAAAGACGACTTTGCGGCCATCCTGAAGGACTACGACGTGGTACTGGATACGCAGGGCGGAAATGCCCTCGAGAGGTCGCTGCGAGTGCTCAAGCCGGGTGGCAAACCCATTGGGATCGCCGGTCCGCACTGATGCGACGTCCGGCGGTGTCGACGAGGAAGCTCAGCAGCACAGCGTACAGTGACGCCTAGTCCGGCTGGATCATTCACGACTCGCCCAGGAGCCTGTCACTCTCGCGTTTGACCACCTTGTAGCACTCGCAAACCTGCACTTCCAGGGCGCGTCGGTTCAAGACCTCGATCAGCCCTCGGTTGTAACGGATGACCCCGTCATCCTGCAGTTTTCTCGCCGTCTCCGTCACGCCGGCTCTGCGCACGCCCAACATGTTCGCAATCAGTTCCTGCGTCATGTGCACATCATTCGACTCCAGGCGATCGAGGCTCAGGAGCAGCCAGCGGCAGAACTGCTGGGCTATCGAATGATGCCGGTTGCAAACGGCGGTTTGTGCCATCTGTGTAATCAGCGCTTGCGTGTATCGCAGGAAAAGGCGCTGTATGGCGCCGCCGCGAGCGAACTCATCCTTCACGATCTGGCCGCTCAGACGAAACGCCTCGCCTGCGCTCTGCACAATCGCGCGGTTCGGCATGGTCTCGCCGCCCATAAAGAGCGCGACACCCAGCAGTCCGTCTCGACCCACCACGGCAATCTCCGCGGACGCACCGTTTTCCATGACATACAGCATGGAGATGATGGCGGTGGTTGGAAGATAGACATGGCTGAGATGGTCGCCTGATTCATAAACCACCTGGCCCAGCGGCATGGTCACCAGCGACAGGTGGGGCTCGATACGGCCGCGCTCGTCGGGCGGCAATGCGGCCAGCAGACGATTCAGGTTCGCCGGGGAGCCGTTCGTTTCGCGGGCGTCCTCGCGCTCCTTTTCGAGCGCGTCATCTCGCCCGTTGACTCTCGCAATGAGGTGTTCATGAAGCCCGATCTGCTCTTCGCGATTTTTCTCGGGCAAGAGACTCAGTATCGCTGAGCGCAGCGTGTCGTGGCCCAGCGCATCCAGGATCTTGATTTTGGTCAGGGTCCCGAGGTCGCTCTTGCCGGTCCGCCACGCTGAGATTTGCGAGCGCGTGAGCCCCAAACCCTCGGCCAGTTGCGCATCGCTGCCGAACTGGCCTCGGCGTTTCAGCTCATCGAACAACTCATACCAATCGAACTGCATCGTGTGATAGCCGAAATGATGTCAAATTTATTTGACATGGATTGGCCGCCATGAAATACTCGCTGCTGGGCCAATGTGTCAAATTTGTTCGACATTTATAGCATACGCACCCTCTTGTCGTGATGCTGGGTTCACGCCTCTGGCATTCATGCCGCGCTCGTGCATTCCATGGGATAGCCGCATGAGCGATTCACCTTCGTATCTCCGTCTCCCTTCCGCGCTCTCCAACAGGCCGCTGGCCGTCATTTCCCCATCGCTCGACGACGATCAGTTTGCCGCCCATCAGGTTGAATTCATCAAGCACGTGTTCGGTTACTGTACCTACCTGCGAGAACACTCCCGCGAAACACCTATGTCCGACGCGTTTCTGTCGGTCTTCGTGAACCTCTTTGACGCGATGGACGCGAATGCGCCGGACGATGCACGCCGGTGCGCCGGACAGTTGCTGAAGATTTTCCGGGTGGTCATTCCTGAGTTCGACCTCGAGCTGCGGACGCAATTGGCACCTCATTTGCCGCGCGACATCGAAACGCAAGTGCTGGAAAAATCCTGAAAGTCAGCCTCAAGTGATTCACATGAATCGGTTCGTGCAATTGAAGCCGCTTGAGCGATCAAGCAGGACGGCCTTCGATCAAAGTGAAGTACGGTACCGGGCAGAGTGCACACCCCTTCGTCAGATAGACTTCCTGCGGTGACGTACGGGGCCGCCGAAGGGGAGATGCCATGATCTGCACGGACATTGAAGACAACTTGCGTGATCTCGAAAGGTTCATTTCGCGCGTCGTTCCGAACAAGGCGGTACCGTTGGCTCGTTGGCGCGAACGGCTGGAAGTTCTGCTGGAGCGCGACGGTCTCATCCCATTGGAGCGCCAGCAGCTGACCGTAATCATCGAGCGAATCATCGAACTCCAGCGCGAAACGGGAGCGCTGCGCTACAACGCCTGAACCGATTGCCCTATGTCACGGCCTTGCTACGTTTGGATTTCTCGCGTGAGATCGGGTCCAAATGTACCGCCATGGGTGTGCCACCTATAATTCCAATGTGGGGTGGAGCCTGCTGCGGGCCACCGCGCGTGGTGATGCAATAGGCCGTTCGGAACGGTCATACAACTGCGCCTGACACCACATCATGTTAGTCGCAATCTTACTAATACGACGCCGCTTCTTTCAGGATATCGGGGAGTGTCTCATGTCGGACACCAATCAACCTCATGACAACCACCTGCTCGCGGTCTTGCCTGAAGCAGAGTGGTCGCGCATCGGACCACATCTGGTACAGGTGGAGATGCCGCTGGGACAGGTCGTCTACGAATCGGGCGACCGCCTCGACCATGTCTATTTCCCGTCCACCGCAATCGTTTCGCTGCTGTATGTGATGGAAGACGGCGCGTCCGGCGAGATTGCGATCGTCGGCAATGAGGGAGTGATCGGCATTGCCCTCTTCATGGGTGGCGAAACCACGCCAAGCCGGGCGGTCGTTCAGAGCGCGGGGAAGGCGTACCGGCTGGAGGCCCGCATCCTGAAGGAGGAGTTCCATCGCGCCGGCCCAATGCAACGGCTGCTGTTGCGCTATACCCAGGCGCTCATCACGCAGATGGCGCAGACCGCGGTGTGCAACCGGCATCATTCGATCGATAAGCAGTTGTGCCGCTGGTTGCTGCTGAGCATCGACCGCCTGCCGTCCAACGAACTGACGATGACCCAGGAACTGATTGCCAACATGCTTGGCGTGCGCCGGCCCGGCGTCACCGAAGCGGCGATGAAGTTGCAGGATGCAGGCCTGATCCGCTACAGCTATGGTCACATCGAAGTGCTGGATCGACCGGGGCTCGAAAAGCGCGTGTGCGAATGCTACGGCGTGGTGAAGCGGGAATTCGACCGCCTGTTGCCCGACCTGAGAGCGCTATAGGTAACGCGTCATTTGCGCGGCAGCGCCGCCCAACCTCGCTCAATGATGCGGCTGTCGATGCGGACGTCAACGGCCCGCTGCACGCGACGCCCTGACGGACTGTCGATCTTCACCGCGAGAATTGGGTTGATGCCGATCGGCCGTCGTTACGCATACATTCTGCTTAACTAAAGATCTATCTTTGCCTGATACCGTACAGACACATGCCTGTCATGGGGGAGAGAGTTGACCTGAGAAATATAGACGCAGGCGAACCCGGGTGTCGCCATGATGAAGCTCGACTACCATTGGACACCGCGATGAACATCAGTCCTCTCGCTGGTAAGCCGGCACCCCATGCGATGCTGGTCAACGTCCCCCGGCTTGTCACGTCGTACTACACCGAAAGGCCGGACCCCGCGATCCCGGCGCAGCGGGTCGCGTTCGGCACCTCCGGGCATCGCGGCTCGGCGTTCGCGCGCAGCTTCAATGAGTGGCATGTGCTTGCCATCACGCAGGCGATCTGCCGTTATCGGCGGCAGCAGGGTATCGACGGCCCGCTGTTTATCGGCATCGACACGCATGCGCTGTCTGAACCGGCTTACGCGAATGCGCTCGAGGTGCTGGCCGCCAACGGCGTTGAGCTCATGATTGCGCAAAACAGCGAATACACGCCCACGCCGGCAGTGTCGCACGCCATCGTCGCGTACAACCGCGGCCGCACCGCGGGACTGGCGGACGGCATCGTGGTGACGCCGTCGCACAATCCACCGGAAAGCGGTGGTTTCAAATACAACCCGCCGAGTGGCGGCCCCGCCGACGAGGCCGTGACCGGCTGGATCGAAGCGTCAGCGAACGGATTTCTCGAAAGCAAGCTTGATGGCGTGCTGCGTATGTGTTTATCGAAGGCGCTGCGCGCCACGACGACGCACCGGCATGACTTCCTCAACGCTTACGTGGGCGATCTCGTCAGCGTCATCGATATGGATGTGGTGCGTGGCGCGCCGGTCCTCCTGGGAGTCGACCCGCTTGGTGGCGCGGGTGTGCACTACTGGGGGCCGATTGCCGAGCGCTATGGCCTGAATTTGAGCGTGGTCAACGACGACGTCGATCCAACCTTCCGCTTCATGAGCGTCGATTGGGATGGACAGATTCGTATGGATCCGTCGTCGCCGTATGCGATGCAAACGCTGATCGACCAGAAGGATCGCTTCGACGTGGCTTTTGCGTGCGACACCGATCACGATCGCCATGGCGTCGTCACCCGGCACGCCGGGCTGCTGCCGCCGAATCACTATCTCACGGTCCTTATCGACTATCTGTATTCTCATCGCCCGCGGTGGCGCGCCCATGCGGCGGTGGGCAAGACCGTTGTCAGCAGCCAGATGATCGATCGCGTGAGCGAGAAGCTCGGTCGTGCGCTTTACGAAGTGCCGGTTGGATTCAAATGGTTTGTCGACGGGTTGCTCGACGGCTCGCTTGGCTTCTGCGGGGAGGAGAGCGCGGGCGCCAGCTGTCTGCGGCTCGACGGCACGGCGTGGACAACCGACAAGGATGGCATCGTACCCGCGTTGCTGTCGGCTGAGATCACGATACGCGCCGGGCGGGACCCCGCTGAAATCTACCGGGATCTTACCCAGAGGCTGGGCGACCCGGTTGAACGTCGCGTGCAAGCTGCGGCCACGGCGCAGCAGCGTGAGCAGCTGGGGCGGCTTTCACCTGCGCAGTTTCCTCACACCGAACTGGCCGGCGAAAGGATCGAGCAGGTGCTTGACCGGGCGCCAGGCAATCACGCCGCGATTGGCGGCATCAAGGTAATCACGAAGAACGGCTGGTTCGCCGCGCGTCCGTCAGGAACCGAAGATATCTACAAGATCTACGCGGAGAGCTTCCTGGGTGAAGATCACCTGACGCGCATCGTTGACGAGGCCCAGGCGATGGTCGATGGCGTGCTTGCGGAATACGCGACAACCCATGACGGCGCTCAGCCGTGAGGGAAGACGCGCAAGAAGCTCGACCGGCGCGTCGGGCGTTGACGGATATGGCCTGGCGGATGAGGCGCGGGCGGAGAAGCGCAAACAGGATGCAACTCTGATCGATCCGGCAGCGAGCAAGTGGCGCTATCGGCCTGCCCCGCGCGCAGCGAGAACTCCGGAGTGAAGTGCTGACAAAGGGATCCTTTCCACTGGCATCACGCTGTCGCAATACGCGCTTATTCTTTGTCGCGACGGTATGAACTGGGCACCGTCTGAAGGACACGCTATGACGTACGCAATGTGGGGAATCGCAATCGGGATGGCACTGATGTTTGGCGTCTCGCTGTATCGGTATAGCCAGCCGCCCGCGCGCGAGCCGCGTGCTCGCCGGGCGGCCAGGCAGAGAGAGTGGGGCAGGTTGCGCGAGCGCTACGGTCTGTAGTCCCGGAATCAAGCGTCGGTAAATGGATTGCCCTGCCTGGCAGATAGCGTTTGCGGCTTTGTGACCAGATGGTTCGACAACCAATACGTCGCTTTGCTCAACCCAAGCGCGTGAAAGTCCTGGCCAAGTTCACAGACAAATATCCGATCGTCCGGTGCGGTTGCCTGTGAAAATGACTTCGCTAGCTGGCCGGCATCGCGGTTGGTGTTGAGAACCAGGAAGACGCCCATTCGGTGAAGATGCAAGAATTCATATTCCCCGCCGGAAACCTGCGCTGCGATGTCCTTGATTTTGGCATGCTGCTCAGTCGGTTCGCCAATGAAGATGCTGACGAGATACGTCGCTTTCTTGATCATGTGCGCACCTCATGTAGTCGTTGAAAAGGTTGAGTGTAGTGATAGGGGCGCAACGAAAGGCACGCCCTGAAGCTACGGACGCTCCGATCTGCGCTCCTTTCTCATTCCATGCGGGCATGCGCGAGGTGGCAGGGGGCACGCCAGACTTCACGACTATTTGCTATGAGGTCGGCGACGCTATGTGGCATGCCTAGTAATGGTCGTGAGCCTCGTGGTAGTCGCTGCCCCCGTGGTATTCGCCGCCGACGCCGACCGGGACGAGGATGCACGCGCTCAGACCGGCAATCAGAGACCGTATCGGACACGTTGAAACGCAAGTGTCGCGACGCGTGTAGATAGAGTGCTCGCACCCTGGATTGAAGTCGGTACGGTTCCGTACCCGGTGGTGTCCTAATGGTCTGGTGGCGTTCGCGCAGCGCTTTCGTGTACGGTGACCGGGGGGCTGGTGCTATCCGCGGCGAGTCGTCTCGCGCTCGAACTCGTTGAGCAGATTGAGTAGCCGGGTCACGCGTTTGGTTCCATCTGGAAGCAGGGCCTGCTGCGCCACCAGCGACGTGATGCGATGTCGCCAGTACGTTACTGAAAGCGAATTGCTCCGGTGAATTAACGGGAGAACGTATTCGAGGTGCGTCAGATCTTTTGCAAACTCGTGGTGCGACATTGTGTTCCCTGGAGAGGCTGGTCGATGCCTCACGCAGACTGTACGTCGACTTCGTGTCGTTGTCTGCACGTTACCGTACATGATGTGTATTGGTTTAGATGCTTGAGATCGAAGTTTGACTGGCTCCATGCTGAGCCACGGTGCAACTCTGCTCCGCTGAATGAGGATGCTCAGAGTACCGCTGCCTGAACCTTGCCATCGACGATGTCTTTACCGAACTGCATCGCGAGTTCGAGGGCATCGCCAGCGCTGGCCGGACTTGCTGCACCAAACACAGTCGAATAGAGCCGCGCATCCTTGCCGCTGGACGGAATCGTGACGATCCGCACGATCGAAGAAAAGCGTCTGGGACCCTTGGCGAAAGGGTTGCTATAAGGCGGGAATACCTGGTGGGAATACGCGCGTAGTTCGTACCCTCGGTACAAAGCGGTAGGGATAGACATGATGACGTGCTCCTGAGAGGAAGCGGACCGTCGTTGAGCGGTGCCCAGGTTCCGACGACGAGTCGGGTGGCCAGTTGCACCGGATTGCTTCACGGTGCGCTCAATACCATTGCAAAGCAGATAGATTCACAACGGCGTAGGGGAGAAAAGGCTGGCGTTTCGCCAGCCTTCCATTCAGGCGGTGAGTCCGCCAGACGACCCGCTTGTGTGGGTCGTTGTTGTTGTGCCACCCGGGATTGTGCCGCCCAGGCGGCAGTTGCGATGGGCTAGGCGATGTCAGTTACCGCGGTACGGTCGGTGCTGCCAGCGCCAGTCGTGCGCTTGACGTACTCGGGCGTTTCGTCGATTGCTTTTTCCAGCGTAGCAATGACAGATTGCATTGCGCCCACTGCGGCGTCCGCACCAAACGGCGCACCGTTGCCCATGTTCGAGCCGAACCGGGTCCACGCGTCAGCGTATTGATCGCGCAGGGCCTTACCCGCCTTTATCAGTGCGGCCTGGAACTGCGTATCGATATCCTTGACATGATGCGCGTAGGACAAGGCCCGCTCAACAAACTGCTGCTGCGACAAGGCTGCCCCCGCGACCGGGGTCAGACTGAATTGCCACGATGACACGGCACTTTTCCCTTCGTTTACGGTGGCTTTCAGCGCCGCCAGATTCAACTCAGTCAGCTTCCGCAGGCTCTCGAGTACATCGCGCTGGAAATCAAACAGTGCGGGGAACGAGTGTAGGCCGAAATCGGCGGTTTGTTCAATGGCGCGATTGTTCATAAATGCTCCTAATCGACCCGGCACATGCGTCCAAGGGATTTCGGAGGCGAGTGTCTCGCTAAAGACCTGCAGGTCTGCGCGCCCAGCGTGATTTGCTGCGACGCAACATTGATGACTGTATACCTTTCCGGTGGAATGTACAGCGATTCCGTGAAACAGATTCCTGTCGAAGTACTGATTGAAGCCGGTGCTTTGCACCAGCGACACATGCAGTATCGATCCATGATCGTATGAAAGTGCCGCCTTGTTTCTCGCCGATCGGCGGCAGGACCAAAACGATTCGTAAGATAGAGCGCAAGTCAGTCCCCCTCTGGATCATCTGCCCATCGTCAATTTGAATCGGAATCCGAATGGACTGGCGCTGTTCAGATGCCCCCGTGTCGTTTGTAGGCACAATGGGTGAGCGCCGGTCGGCAGTTTGTACGCTGACGTACTGCATTCGGATTCGACCTCGCGTAGTGTCGGGGACATTATCGAACAAACGGAGGTCAACATGCTTCGACGGTCATTTATCTTGAGTACACCCGGGTCGATTCTCGCGGTCGCGTTAGCGATGTCGGGCTGCACGATGACGGGCTCATCCGATGCCAGTAGTCAGCAGATGGACAAGCGCCACAGCATTGATGCTGGCGTGGACTCGACGTTGGGACGCCTGTACAACGCGGCTAACGGATCGCGCGAACTGGTCGGCAAGGCGCGTGGGGTGCTGGTATTCCCGTCGGTCATCGACGCAGGCTTCGGCATTGGCGGTCAGTATGGAGAGGGGGCGCTGCGTGTCGGCGGACACACGGTCGGGTACTACAGCACGGCAACGGGGTCGATCGGATGGCAAATCGGTGCGCAGTCGAGAGCGATCGTGTTCCTGTTCATGACGGATCAAGCGCTCGAAAAATTCCGCAGCAGCGAAGGCTGGTCGGCGGGCGGCGACGCGTCGGTTGCGTTGCTGAAGGTCGGCGCGAATGGCAATGTCGACACGACCACGGCAACCGGACAGGTGGATGCATTTGTGTTGACCAATTCGGGGCTGATGGCCGGGGCAACGCTCGAGGGCACGAAGGTCAGCCGGCTCAAGACGCTGTAACGCGACCCTACCTGCGTTGTCCTTCGGCAACGCGGGCGGCTGTCGCCGGCGGCTCGAAGCAGAAGGGAGTATCGAACATGTTGCGAAACTTACAGCTTTTGCAAGGGTTGCTTTCGATTGCGATATCGAGCCAAGGGCATTGGCCGCCTGCGTACTGACCGCCAAACGGTTCGCCGCGCGTGAGGAGACGCTAATGACCAGATGGATGCTGACGCTTGCGATGATATGCACATGTTGCCTCGCTTGGACGGGCCATGCCGAGCCGAACGACCGGATTAAAAAACTGCTTCAATCACAAGCCGTAAATCGTCCGCCGGCAGATGCCGCGGCGAAGAACAACAACGCTTCGAGCGACGCCAGTGCGCGTCAGGGCCGTGGGTCAGGTCGAGGAGTGTCCGAACCGGCGTCTGACAACCGTGGTGCCGCCGGCAACGTGCCAACGCGGCAGCCGTAGCTACCGGAGCGATCGAAAGCATGACCATCGCTCCGAAGCAGCAGGATGCGGCGACTGCAAGGAACGATCGGGACGGAAAAATCGGCGCTTTGACCAGAACCCGCGATTCTGAAGGCGCTTAGCGCGTCATTGTCGGTTGCAGAAGATGACCGTGAGCAGGAGCGGGATGACTTGCCGGACGACAGCGTCGCTGCCGGCCTCGCGTACGCGCGTTTCTACGTCCTCGGCGGATCCAGCTACTACCGCGCCATACGCTGAGTCCGTAATGGGCTGACCGCTTCCCTGCTTGAACATCTTGTCGCCGTGTTTGTAGCCGAGAACAGCGTAGACACGAAACCCGAAAGCCGTCAGGTTGCTACCGTGCGCCGGTCGAAATGCGTTGACCGAGTTCGCTTCGACACGCATTGGCTTCGGATCGATATATTGATCGGTCAGGAGCGGGGCGATGAACGCGTGCGCGTTCGATTTGCAGTCGAGTTGCGCATCGAGCGCGTAGGCGCAGCACGGCACTGGAGTAAGCCCCGTGCCAATTGCAGTAGCTATGGTTAGCGTGTAGAGGGCGGCCTTGGTCATGATGGTGGTGCAACAGGTTCTATGCCAACCCACCTTCTCATGTCAGACGGGGGATGTCTGTACGCTAGCGGCCCATGTCCTTGACTCGATATGCCCGGCCGCTGTGCCTGTTCGATCGGGTGTGCTGCGCTCAGACGTCGCCTCTGGGACGACAATTGTCCATCACGACAGGCAGCAGCGGCCAGCAGTTCCCGATGAAGGCACACTCGCCATTGTGTGGACGCTTTCCCCCCCGGTACGGGACCGTACCGACATTCCCCGCAGTCGCATATATCGTGTAAGCGATCGTCTGGCCTCGACTCAGTGAGGCGATTCAGACGTAGATGCGACAATCACGCCCGATTTCGCCCGGCACAATGGCTGTAATCCGTCTCGGATGGGATAAAAATATGAACCCACTAACGCTGTTTCTTTTCGTTGCGTTTGTATTCGCGTTGCTCGATTTCTGGAAGTCGGCTCGGTCTGAATCCGCTGCGCAGCGGAGCATCTGAGGGCATACGGAACCCTTGTGAGTTTACGGGTGGTTGCCACGCGTCATCCCGATGTGCTTGAGATTGCCTCTATCAAGGAGGTCCATTTGTTTACTACTTCACTTGCATTCTTCTCCCACGGCCTTCTTTCCCTGTTGTGGTGGCAGATTCTACTGGCGACACTGGTATTGACACACGTCACGATTGTCAGCGTGACGGTTTACCTCCACCGCTGCCAGGCACACCGCGCGCTTGACCTGCATCCCGTCGCCAGCCACTTTTTTCGTTTCTGGTTGTGGATGACGACGGGCATGCTGACTGGACCGTGGGCGGCGGTTCACCGTAAGCACCACGCGAAGTGCGAGACCGCTGAAGATCCACACAGCCCGCAAATACGTGGCATCTGGAAGGTGCTGCTGGGGGGCGCTGAACTTTATCGCGTCGAAGCGAAGAACGAAGAAACGCTGCGTCGGTTCGGCCACGGCACGCCGAACGACTGGATCGAACGGAATATCTATGCGAGGTACCCGAATCTGGGCGTCAGCCTGCTAGTGGTGATTGATGTTGCACTCTTCGGTGTCGTCGGTGTATCGGTCTGGGCCGTGCAGATGATGTGGATTCCGTTCTGGGCGGGCGGCGTTGTCAATGGCGTAGGACATTTTCTAGGCTATCGCAACTTCGGTTCTGCCGATGCGAGTACGAACGTTATTCCGTTGGGCATTCTTATCGGTGGGGAGGAGCTTCACAACAACCACCACGCCTATGTGACATCCGCCAGGCTGTCGAGCAGGTGGTACGAGTTCGATATCGGCTGGATGTACATTCGCATCCTCTCTGCACTGGGATTGGCGAAGGTAAGGAAAGTGGCGCCGACACCGCATCTGGTCAAAGGCAAGATGGTGCTCGACGACGAGACGGTGCAAGCCATCCTTCGCAACCGCTACGAGGTGATGGCGAACTACGCAAGAACGGCCGAACGCGCGTTCCGGCAGGAACTGGAGCGTATGGGACACATCAGCCGCCATGAAAGGTTCCTGCTTATGCGCGGTGTAAGGACGTGGTTTCGCGGCGCATACGCAGCGCAAGGCAATCGGTGGCAAAGGCAGCTGACAGAAATATACAACCGCAACCAGAAGCTGCGCACCTACGTCGAGTTGCGCGACGATCTGTCGGCAATCTGGGAACGGTCGAATAGATCGCGCGAGCAGTTGCTGTACCAGTTGCAGGAATGGTGTCGCCGTGCGGAGCATAGCGGGATCAATGCACTCGAGGAATTTTCATTGCGCCTTCGCCAGTATGCTTGACGTAAGGTGTATTAGCCCGGACAACGATCCTGACATGCGGAGCCGGATGCGCCGCTCAACAACGTACTACGCCGAGCGGTGCATCAGTGGTTTATGAGCGTTTCCTGAGACGCGCCTTGGCATCGCCATACGATGCCTGCGTCTTGCCTATGAGCTGCTCGACGCGCCCCCTCCACGTGACCGTCCGGTTTCCGATGGTCTTGCCGAGGGCTGTCCGTAGCTTGCCGGCGATTTCTCTAATCCAACCCTGTATCTGGTCCTTGTTCATCACCTGTCTCCTTCAGCGTTGCTTCGATCGGAACAGCATGACGTCGATGGGCTTGGCAGTCGGTACGGAAGCAATCCATCGCAAGTCG
This sequence comes from Paraburkholderia lacunae, assembly GCF_003353175.1. Taxonomy (GTDB): domain Bacteria; phylum Pseudomonadota; class Gammaproteobacteria; order Burkholderiales; family Burkholderiaceae; genus Paraburkholderia; species Paraburkholderia lacunae. The sequence continues at coordinate 144,943 of NZ_QHKS01000012.1, forward strand.
CTCCTGAGTGTTTTTTCTGCGGCTGAACACGGCGGTGAAGCCGTCTCACGCCGTCGGCACACACGGTTGGATCGAAAGATCTGCCTCGCGTCCATCCTCCGCGTCCTACGTGCGGTGGCATCTGGTTCAAGCATGCCTGCGTTGCCCAAAAGCGCTGTTGCATATTGGCGCGAAGGCGCATCTATTTCCCGACCTGATTCCCAACGACGCCACCGACGGCAGCTCCGCCAACCGTGCCCAAGGCACTCCCGCCGGTCAGCACAGCGCCTGCGACGCCCCCAACCCCGGCGCCGATCACGGTATCCGTGCCTCGCCGGGACATATCACCACACCCCATCATGCCAATCACGACGATCAGGATTGTCGTGTTCATCAAAAAAGCGTGCGTGGTTCTCATGTTGTTTCTCCCGTTCGCCAATGAGGCGATCTGGCGCGGCCGGCCCGATGGCAGTCAGGATGCAAAGCCTTATCGCCTGCAGCAGCCAATACGATGCTATCTGAACGGAAAGTCACAATCGGTCCGCCACCGTACACCGGATCGAATCAGGCGTAGCAGTGCAACTTTCGGAAGAACGTCTGCAGCGCGCAAGTGTCCGGCACCGGACAGACGCCGGTCGGGAGTCGGCGCACAGATGACCTGTTCGATCGAGCTCGCCCTCAATGACGGTAGTCCCCTAGTGAGTCCATCGAATTCCTTTGGAGATCGATCATGAGACTCGTTGGCCCCCCATCCCAACTGCGAACTGCACCGGCGCTCGCGATAGCGGTTTTTCTCGCAATAACGGCCTTCGCCAACCCTGCGAGCGCTGCCTCCCCCACCCAGACTCAACCACCTGCAAGCGTGATGGCCGTTGCGGCCCACGACCGGATCGATACGCGCATCAGTGGACTTCACGCCAGGCTTCAGATCACCGCGACGCAGGAAGAACTCTGGCAAAAGGTCACGCAGGTCATGCGCGACAATGCGAGCACGATGGACTCGCTCAGACAGGCGCGGACCAGTCATGCCAACAGCATGAGCGCTGTCGACGATCTCAAGTCCTATGGCCAGATCGCCGACGCCCATGCGGACGGCATCAGAAAGCTCACTCCGGCGTTTCAGGCGTTGTACGACAGCATGTCCGACGTCCAGAAGAAGAATGCCGATCTGATTTTCCAGACTGACCATCACCACTCCGCAAAGAAGGGGTGATCTTGGGACACCCGCAACGGGAAGCGGACTGGCACCGCAGTCAGGTCCCGGAACGCAGACAGGAGAACATCATGAAAACCCAAGGAGTGCGAGCCGCGTGCATGGGCTCGATGAGGACCAGAATCATGACGGCTGTGGGGCTGGCATTGGCCATCGGCGGCATGTCCATGGCGCCAGCCTTTGGCGAAGGCGACGGCAATCGCGAAGACCAACAGCAGCGCGGAGCGAATGAGGGCTATCAGCGTAACCACGGCCATCGACAGCAACATGGCATGGAAAACGGTTCCCGGCAGAACCAGGGACGTCAGTGGGATCACGGCAATCGTCAGGCTTATCAACACCCCAGCAATGACTACCGTCGCGGCGACTACTACGGCAACCAGGGCTATGTATATGCGCCACCACCTGTGGTCTACGCTCCCGAGTCGGCACCAGGCATAACTCTGTTTATACCGCTCCAGTTCCGGTAGAACGCATGACTGCCCGAAAGCGATTTTCCGGCCGACCGCCGCGCGGTCGCACTTGACTGAGCGGCACCAGTCCCCGGGGCTTCACGCAGGCACGCGGTGTTCGCGAACGCGAGGCCGTCATCAGGATATCTCGATGTACACGACCGTACCGACTGCTGGGAAAATCGAGCTCATCCTTACGCTACGGGGCAGGTCCGTCCCGAGTAGTGCGTATGCGCGCTTGCATGAAATTGAACGTTGCGGAGATATCTCGCGAAAGGCGTGAAGGTTCCGGGCACCTGGCGAGAGAGCGCCGACGGCGCTTGTCGAAACACGGAGTCGAAAGGAGAAGTTCCATGTTGGGAACAATATTGATAGTCGTGCTGGTGCTCGTGTTGCTCGGTGCGATACCGACCTGGCAGCACAGCCGTTCGTGGGGTTATATGCCCAGCGGCCTGTTAGGCGTTGTGTTGGTCGTTGTGCTTGCGTTGCTGCTTCTGGGCAGGATATAGGTGCAAAAAACCTGTCTGGATGATCCCTTCGCGGGTAGCCGTTGCCGGGCCGTCCCATCAGCGATTGCCGAACGCGACCAGGGAGTCCCTGAAGGCATTGCGTGAGTTTGCCGACGACTACGAGGCATGGGTGCCATGGCCACTCGATCTGGCGTGAAGGCCGCTTACAGACCGACGCCCGCACGCGGGCGGCCGGCAGCACTCATTGCGCTCCGGAACTTGAAGATGGCGCGGTCAGCACATGCCTATGTCCGGGGCAATACCACCAGATTTTACGAATGGCTTGACAGCCTTGAGAGTCACACGTTACCCGAAGGACCTCCGATCTGGATTTGCGGCGACTGTCACGTAGGCAATCTGGGGCCTATCGCGAGCACGCGGGGACACGTCGAGATACAGATTCGCGACCTGGACCAAACGGTTGTCGGCAACCCCGTTCATGACCTAATCCGCCTCGGATTGTCGCTGGCGACCGCAGCCCGTGGGTCCGATTTGTCGGGTGTGATTGTCGCGACCATGATGGAACAGATGATGGAAGGCTACGAGCGCGCCTTCGGCAACGCGCGTGAGGATGCCGACGGAACCATTGAAAGTCCGGAGTGTGCCCGGGTAATGATGAGACAGGCATGGAAGCGGACGTGGAAAAATCTGGCCAGGGAACGCATCGAGAACACAAAGCCAACGATTCCTTTGGGCAAGATATTCTGGCCCCTGTCCAGCGAAGAAAAACGCGCGGTCAAGCAGTTGTTTGCAGATGAGGCCGTTGCACGCCTAGCTACCTTATTGCGTTCGCGCGACGAGGGCGCGTCGGTCGAGGTGCTTGATGCCGCTTACTGGGTAAAAGGCTGCAGTTCACTGGGCCGCTTGCGCGTTGCGGTACTGCTCGACATCGGACGTGACTCTTCCAGCGGGAATGACCTCTGTCTGATGGACATCAAAGAAGCCATCCAGGCTGCCGCTCCTCGATACCCGGCGGTCAAGATGCCGCGAGACAACGGCGAACGCATCGTCGAGGGAGCGCGCCACCTGGCGCCATTCCTGGGCGAACGCATGCGCGCGTCACGCTTTCTCGACCGGTCGGTGGTCCTGCGCGAACTGCTTCCTCAAGACCTGAAAGTGGAAATCAACCAACTCACGCGTGACGAAGCAATGAAAGTCGCAAGATTCCTGGCGCTGGTCGTCGGAAGGGCCCACGCCAGGCAAATGGACGCGTCAACGTGCGCGAGTTGGCGGCTGGAACTGCAGCGCAATCGCTCAAAAACGCTCGATGCCCCGTCTTGGCTGTGGACCAGTATCGTCGAACTTGTGGGTCGGCACGAACGGGGCTATCTCGAGCACTGCCGCAGATATGCAATGGACTCCGCTACAAGATAGGGCGCACAACACACCCTACAGATAGGCATGGCTACCGACCCTCTGTGTGATGACCGCGCATGCCGCCTGACGCGATCATCGCGCCGCGATCACACTGACCCTGGCGGCTGTGTTCACGCGCGAATACGCCGTGATGTCGCACTATCCTTACCAATATCCGTCCCTGCCATGGAGATCGTGGAGTCGCTTTTCGTAATCGCGGTTGAGCGGAACGGAGTCGTCGTACTCAGGGCTGTTCTTGATCGCGTCGCGACTGAGTCTGGTAGAAACGGTCGAACCAACCCAGTCGATCAGGTCGATCCAGCGCGTTGCCACCAGCACCTCCTTGCCACCGGGCCACCAGTTCCGCGTATCGACGGTCAGATAGCGAATGGCCCAGGTAACATCGTCGAAGATGAAACCGGAGACGTGGCCTATGCTGCCGTCGGCCACCTCGATGTGATAGCCCTCTACGGCATTTGTGCTGTGCAGATGGACGTCCGCGGGCGCCTGATGTACGTTCAGGTCGGGGCACGGGAGTGCCTCCGGTGCTGGATCTGGCGAGACGTCCTGTACGTCGAATGCGGGGTAGGCGCCCATTCCCCACAGGTTTGGACCACCCCAGTACGTCGGATAGCCATAGTAAAGGAGGTACTCGGTTTCGTGCTGACGCGACACCGGCTTATGCGTATCGATGTTCGGACAGTCCAGTACCTGTTGCCGCGTAAGATGCACGTGGACGGTACCTGATTCCCGGTCCATGTGTTTGACCGAATACGGTGAGATCAGTACCTGCCGCTCACGCATCCAGTTTCCCGTGTCGACCACGAGATAGCGCACTCCCCAAGCTTCGTCATCGAAATAAACCTCGTCGACCTTTCCGATGTCGCCGTCACGTGCCGCGACGGCGCATCCATGAAGACTCTTTATGCTTCGCAACATGTTCGATACTCCTTCTCAGCCTCCGGCGGTCAATGCGCTCGCTTCCAATTTTGCGCGTGCAGGGATCTCGCCGGGTGCCAGTAATTGGTCTCTATGGCATGCGCGGGTTAGCCTGCGCGCCAGGGTGATAGATGCCTTGATGACCTGAAACCGCCGTTTAAAAAGACCGACGTTCGAAACGTGTTTTTTATGGGTGGTTTCGGGTCAGTGGAGATGTCCCCCGAACAGCCCGAGCAGCCCGATCACGATCAGGTAGATCGCAACGATGTAATTCAGCAGGCGAGGCACCACGAGAATCAGAATGCCGGCAATCAGCGAAACCAGCGGGCCCGCGTTCGTGAGAATGTGCATGCCCCCTCCGTAAGATTGAAATCGAAAAACAGACACAAACTTGCCCCGCCTGCGTCGCTCGTTACTGCGTCTTGAGCCTCGTGACCTTCGTGCCTTCGAGCGTCACGCAGGCCATCAACAGTTCACGCGAGCCGTTGGCTGTGGTGTAAAGGCGTGCAAGGGTCGAGTCGACGCCCGCATCGATGGTGTGACGCTTGTCGACCTGGTGGCCACAGGCATCGGTTGTTCCGGTCGTCATGCAGCCCGAGACCGCGAGGCCAATAGCCAGGATCGATCCCGGCGTACCCCATATGAATGTTCGTCCTTGCATGATTTTCCCCAGGTTGTTCCTGGATGTCCCTGACGCTACGCGCAGGCGGACGCGAATGCGGTACGAAACCGTACAAAACGTGCAACGGGTTTCAATTCGTGCGTCGTGACCGGGTAGACGATCGTTCCGACTGGCTTCGCGTTCTTTCACGGGAATTGTCTGAGCAATGCCCTGGCGCTGGCGGTTTTAGGTGCCGCTTCATCCGCGACGCGCGCAAGTGCGCTGTTCCACTATCGCCCGGCGCGAGCGCGGGTAGCGATGTGGCCGACCGGATTTCATCGAGCGCGATCGGGGCGCCGGAAGACGGTTGCAATCGTTATCGTTTCGCCAACTCATGTACGGCAGCCAGCGTCATAAACGCAGAGCGCGTCATATGACGATCCTTCGCCGCAGCATCGACCCGCCGCAAAAGGCTCTCCAGCAGACTGAACTGAAGGTTGACGGACTTCGAAGTCACACGCGCCAGATTGATGTCCACGAATACCCAGATTCCCTCGCCGTCGTCCATTTCAAGCGTGCGCAGTTCCGATGTATCAGCTGTGGGTGCGGGGATGACTTGCTCACTGCGGTCATACATCCGTTCTACTGCTTCCAGTGCATTGCGCTCCAGTTCTGCCAGTGATGCACCGGTCGCGTCGGCGCCAGGAAAATCCGGGAAGCTGGCGTAAAGAGTGTCATTGTGGTCGCGACGGACATACAGCGGATATTGCATGATCTGCTCCATCTGAACTGAGCACTGCGGATCTCTGTCCAATGCCTTCGCGCCGCGGTTGTTTCCTGGGCGAGTGGGCGTCAGTCCGCTGTGTTCGTATGTCTCATTAGACGCGCAATGTACGAATGCGCAACCACTTTCTCACTGTAGCGGTTAGCCACGTTGCTAGAACCGTGCGTCGATGTCTTCCTGAACGCGAGCAGTACCTCGACCATAGCGGCGCATGAGCGGCGTGGCCGAGATGCCATGCAACACCACGGATGCGGAAATTGTTGCCAGCACCCATGGAATAACGGGGGCCAGCTCCGCGCGCGGTCCGTGCTCAAGTGCAAGCATCAGGTAGTACACGGACCCGACACCGCGGATACCGAGCCAGCCGATGAGCCACCGCTGCGTGCGTGACGGAAGAACCGAGCAGCGAGATCTGGGTGGCCAGCGGTCGTATGACTATCAGCAATGTGGTGACCACAGCCGCGCTGCGCCACGTGAGCACGGCAACCCAGTACTGTGAGACGAGACAGCCAATCAGCAGCATCAAGGCAACTTCTGCGATGTGCTCCAGTTCGATGGTGAATCCCATCACCGATTCCGCAATGAACGCATGCGCCCGGTCGGGATCAGTGGCCGTCGCTTCGACGTCTTGCGTATCGACAGTCCCTACGGCCTCTTTCGACGACTTGTCGCCACTCGACTGATGTTCGACTCGCCGCATCGCGACGCCGGCCGCGAAGACGGCCAGGAAGCCGTATCCGTGCGTGATCAGTGCGACGCCGTACGACAAGGCAATCAAGCCAAGCGTGAAGAAACCCTCGAGGCCGAGCGCCTGACCATAACGGCTGCGCATGAAAGCAACGAACCGGGCTGTGGCGACGCCGAGCAGCCAGCCGCCGCCGATTCCTCCGATGACTCCCCACGCGCCGCTCCCGACGAAGGCCCATGAAATGCCCGGCGCACCGCTATGCTCTGCTGTGCCACACAGCAGAAGACCGAGCAACGCGAACGGATAGGCCGTCCCATCGTTCAGTCCACCCTCTCCGGATAGCGTAAAGCGCACAAGCTCGACATCCCCGGCATCCCGCACGCCGACGTCATGCGCCAGCACGGGATCGGTGGGCGCCATCATCGCCCCCGGAGGACTGCTGCGCCGATGCTCAGATGAAACGCCAGAACACCAAACAGGGCGAGCGATGCCACTGTGAACATCGTCGCGACGACGCCCAACCGAAGCGGCAGTGCCCACCTCGGGTCCAACGGCGGCACGCGTAGTCGCAAGCCGATTGCGAAGAGCGACACGAGGATGCCAACTTCCGCAATCATGCGCAGGTGGGTTACGTCATCCGGCAAACGCAACGACAACAGGCCGACGCCTGTCGGCCCGAGCACGAAGCCGATCCCCAGGTAGACCATGGCCGCACTGAGCGGCAGCCGCTTGAGTGTCGACCCGACGAGGCCCATGAACATCAGTAGGCTGCCCACAATGAGGCACCATATCGCGTCGACCACGGCAGATATCCCGAAGTTGTGAAGTGGCACTACACTAGCACTCGACACGCCAACCGGGCTCGACGATATCCTCGATGCTTATGAGATCTTTGCACACGCGGCGCATACGCAAGCGTTGAAGGTAATCATCGAGGTATAGCCTCGGCGGGGGTGCCCTGGAAGATAGCCGCGTCCAGGCTCACCGACGCGCAGCCTATGCGGCCTGAGATTTGCTGCTCACTGCGTTGCGGGCACGTCCTTTCAATACAGCCCGGCAGCGAGTTCCTTCAGGCGTTGAGCGCGCCCTTTCTGTTCGCTTGGATGGACGCGAATTGGCATTCGCTGCGCTCGGCATGTCAATCATCGGCTCAGACCGACCGCTTTCGACCAAAGATCCGATGAAGCCCTAGTGTTTTCTCCGCCACACGGGTCCTATTATGAATTGACCGGGGTGGCGATGCCGTGTGCTGCCGCGACGCGCGACGACATGTCGACACGCAACGACGGACGAGGTGACTGTCCACGACAGGCCGCACCCATCTGGAGAGACCAGCCGGAGCAAGTTGATGAGCGCGCCTGCCAGAAATCCAGCCACCGGCCAGCGAAGCAGGCGGGGGCGAATACAGGCCATTCTGGTGGCATGCTGTCTGCTGTACCAGAGCCTGGCGGCGAATGGGTCGGACGATGCTGACAGGCTGCTCGAGACGTATCAGAGCCTGATTCCAAGGCTCGACCATAACCAGTTTCAACGACGGCTGTATCTTGAGTCGGAGGAGTCGCCATCCACGCTCAAAGGCGAAATCTACGCCGTGATGGACTACCCATTCCCGACTGTCGACGGCGCACTCAATGACCCGTCGCTAGGCCCGGTGAACTGGTGCGAGGCGTTGATCCTGCATCCCAATATCAAGTATTGCCATGCCTCCGGCGGCAGCAACGGCAACACGCTGATCGTGAACGTCAGCAAAAAGGAAGTCGCCGAAGAAATCGGGACCACTTACCGCGTGCAATTCGATTACGACGCAGCGACCACCAGCACGGGATACTTGCAGGTGAAGCTCCACGCCGACAGCGGACCGTTGAACACCCGGGATTATCGGATCGTTCTGGAAGCGGTGGCCCTCAACGGCGACCGCACGTTCCTGCATCTGACCTATGCCTACAGCTACGGCGTGATCGGGCGTCTTGCCATGAAAGCTTATCTGGCCACCTTCGGACGCGGCAAGGTCGGCTTCACCGAAATCGCTGATCCGTCAGCGGCACAGCCGGAATACGTCAGCGGGGTGCGCGGTCTCGTGGAGCGCAACACCATGCGCTACTACCTGGCCATCGATGCCTATCTCGGCGCGCTGTCGAGCCCGCCCGACAAACGGCTGGAGCAACGGTTGAGCAACTGGTTCGACGCCAGCGAGCAATATCCGCGACAGCTGCACGAAATGGATCAGCAGCAGTATATGCAGATGAAATATGACGAATACCAGCGGCAGCAGACGAAGCAGTAGTTGGGGAATCGAGCCGGAGCGACACGCCGACGCTGGGCTTGGGCGCAACGCGATTCGATATGGAAATACGCGCGCAAACATGAGGATCGTGAGCACGGCGCTTTTTTGGGTCACGCAACGACACCAGGCTACTCGAATCCTTTTGCGTGCACGCCTATTTGGCGGGATGGTGGCGCATGCCCTGGCGCCCGGCGAACCGGCCGGATCGTGATCGGTGTACTCGGGATACGCCGCGCAAGCGCCACCGCGTGGGGGAATCCGGCCGCTGCGTTCGCCGCGCCGTGCCGCCGATCCTGTTTTTCGGGGACGCCGATGATGATTCGTGCGCTGAAACGGGTTGCGACAGCGGCCTGCTGCCTGTCGATCGGAGCCGGTTGCGCAAGCCTGCCCGACACCCAGTTCCTGACCGGCCGCTACGCCACCCAGGCCGCGCGATTTGAAAACGCCTGGGGCCCGCTATCGGCGAAGCGCAGCTCGGCCATCGTCTCCAATCTCAAGCACAACGCCGGCGACACCGATCTTCTGGACAAGCAGATCGCGCTCGAACAAGACATCGGCGGCAGTCCACTCATAGTCGGCAACGAGGTCAGCTTATTGCAGGATGGGCCGGCGACCTACCGAGCCATGTTCGCCGTCATGGCCGCGGCGAAAGACCATATCAACCTTGAGACCTTCGGCATCGACGACAGCGAAGTGGGGCGACAATTCGCCGATCTGCTGATCGCCCAGCAGTCCCGTGGTGTCCAGGTTAACCTGATCTACGACAGCGTCGGCGCACTCGGCACGGCCAGCACCTATTTCGATCGGTTGCGGGCGGCCGGTGTACAGGTGCTGGAATTCAATCCAGTAAATCCGTTGGCGACGCGCAAACCTTGGGCGCTGAACCATCGCGATCACCGCAAGCTCTTGATCGTCGACGGGCGCACGGCATTTCTTGGCGGCATCAACATCAGCAGCGTCTATTCGAGCGACTCTTCCGTCAGGGGGCGGTCGGACTCGACAGACAAGTCAGGCGGGGCGCGCGGGTGGCGCGACACTGACGTGCAAATCAGCGGCCCGGTCGTCGCCGAATTCCAGAAACTGTTCATTCAAACCTGGAACACGCAGAACGGAAAACCGTTGGCCCAGCGGCACTATTTTCCCGATCTGTTGCCTCAGGGCAGCGAGATCGTTCGCGCCGTCGGCAGTACGCCCGACGATCCGTTCAGTCTCATTTATCTGACGCTCATCGCGGCGATCAGCGATGCGGAAAAGTACGTGTACTTGACCAACGCCTACTTCGTCCCCGACCCGCAACTCGTCAGAGCGCTGGTCGATGCGGCAAAGCGAGGCGTCGACGTCCGGCTGATTCTGCCCAGCCACTCCGATTCGGCATCCGCGTTTTATGCGGGCCGCTCGCACTACGAAGATCTGCTGGAAGCGGGCGTGAAGATCTACGAGAGACGTGGTGCCCTTCTGCACGCCAAAACGGCGATCGTGGATGGCGTCTGGTCGTGCGTCGGCTCCAGCAACCTGGATTGGCGCAGCGCGCTGGACAACGATGAGATCAACGCCGTCATGCTAGGCCGGACCTTCGCACGGCAAATGGAAGCTGCATTTACGGAGGACATGGCGGGATCCGATGAGATCGACGTGGCGAGCTGGAAGCATCGATCCTTGCTGCTGCGCCTGAAGGAGTGGACCGCCCGATTGTGGGGGCAGCTTCTTTAGCTGTGCAAGGCGCGTTCCTGATCGCGAAGCCGATCCCATCACCAAGGATTGCCATGGACTTCGATTACGACTTGTTTGTCATTGGCGCGGGATCGGGCGGCGTCCGGCTGTCCTGGATGGTTGCCGCCAGCGGTGCCAAAGTGGCGGTCGCGGAGCAAAGCCGCGTTGGCGGAACCTGCGTGATCCGCGGCTGCGTGCCGAAGAAACTGCTGGTCTACGCGTCCCGCTACGGCGAGGACCTGGTCGATGCCGCCGGTTATGGATGGCAAGTCGAGACGAGAGGCTTTTCGTGGGAAACGCTGATCGAGCGCAAGAACCGCGAGATTGACCGGCTCAACGCGGCCTACGTCGGGATGCTGGAGAACGCCGGTGTCACGCTCTGCCCAAGCCGCGCCGTCATTGCCGATCCGCACACCGTGGTGATCACGCAGGACGGGCGCCGCATTACTGCCCGCCATATCGTCGTCGCGACCGGTGCATGGCCGGCACTGCCGTCGATTCCGGGCGTCGAGCACGCCATCACGTCGAACGAAGCGCTTGAAATGCGCGAGCTGCCGCGGCGCATCGCCGTTGTCGGCGGTGGCTACATCGCGGTCGAGTTCGCCGGCATCTTCAATGGGCTCGGCTCGCAGGTCGACTTGCTGTATCGCGGCGAGCAGATCCTGCGCGGGTTCGACGACGACGTGCGGCAGATGCTGGCGGACGAGATGGCGAAAAAAGGCATCGCGATCCGGAACCGGACCAGCGTGCTCGCACTTGAGAAGGCGGCCGACGGCACGTTACACGCGACGCTCGATTCCAGTGGCCGCGGTGACTATGACGCGGTGCTGTTCGCGACCGGCCGCGCGCCGAACACGGGCGGCCTCGGACTGGAGGCCGCCGGCGTCGCGCTCGATCCCAAGGGCGCGGTGGTGGTCGACGCGTTTTCGAGGACCAGCGTCGAGTCGATCCACGCGATCGGAGACGTAACCAACCGGGTGCCGTTGACGCCCGTCGCGATCAATGAAGGTGCCGCGCTGGCGGCGACGCTGTTCGGCGGACGGCCAACCCCGGCCGATCACGACAACGTGCCATCGGCGGTATTCAGCCAGCCGGAAGTCGGCACCGTGGGCATGACCGAGGCCGAGGCGCGCGCTGCGTTCGGCGAGCTCGACCTGTACAAAACGTCGTACCGGCCGATGCGCCACACGCTGAGCGGGCGCGACGAGCGCTCCTTTATGAAGCTGGTCGTCGAGCGCGCGAGCCAGCGAGTGGTGGGCGCGCACATGGTGGGACGCGATGCGGCCGAAATCATCCAGGGCGTCGCGATCGCGGTGAAGATGGGCGCGAGCAAGGCGCAGTTCGACATGACGGTCGGCGTTCACCCGACCTCGGCCGAGGAATTCGTGACGATGAGGGCCCCGTGGGCGCCGCCCGCTTTGCCAACATGCCCGGTGTCCGGCGATCCGGGGTTACAGACACCGCGATGAAACTGCAGGATGCCTGACCGATTCGTGACCATCGCTGCAGCCATATCGCGGCGTCGGAGCGGCCAGGGCTCGAAAAGCGCGAGTGCGAATGCCATGCCGTGGTGAGGCGCGAGTTCGACAGGCTCTTACCTAATTTAGCGGCGCTATAAGAGAGCGCCGTTCGTGTGCATTGGCGATAGTGAGTCGGTGAGCGAAACCCGGACGACTTCGCCACGCTAACTGCGCGTCAACGCAACCGCCCGGGCAGTCTGTTTTCTCTTGGCGACGCGCCTGTCAAACTGGTTTGACTAATTCCGCGCCGTCGTTCCCAACGCGGTTGACTGCCGGACTAACCTGAAACCACTCGAATTCTTCGGCGGGCACTGCCCCGTTGCGCGCGATATCTTCGATCTCCCGAGCGGATGCCGCTGGGTCCAGCCACTTGCGGGCGGCGTCGACCGCGAATATCAGTGGACTCCTGCCATGCACATCGAACAGGCCTGATCTGGCCGCTGATGTGATGACGATGAACCCGTCATCATCGTGTGCTTCATTGTCCGGTTGCAGGTTGGCCACTCCGGCGAGGAACAGTGGCCCCGACCTTTTCGGCAATATCGCATAGGGTTGCCTCACACCGTCGTCTGTCCCGATCCACTCGTACCAGGAGTCCGCAGGCACAATCACACGGCCCGAGCGCCAGAGCGCTTTCAGAAACGGGCTGTATGCGACATTCTCCGCGCGTGAGGTGACGATTTTGGGGAGACGCAGGGGCACGAACCCGGGTGGACGACAGCCCCAATTGAGACTACGAATGATGCAGTCGGGGTAAATGACGAGCTGTCGCGTGCCCGGCGCGGCGTTCCACGTCGGCGAATAGATGTCGAGTCGTTCGAGGGATTGGCCGTTGTCGGTCGAAAAAGGGGCGACATATCCGGGTCCGGAGCCGGTTCGGACATAGCGAACGCACATAATGTTCTCCCTGACGTGGACACAGAGGGCTTCAAAAGCGCATCGTTCAAGCATCGCACTATCTGAAACTGTCGTCTGTACGGTGTCATATTTCCATCAAGCTGGCCGGCCAATGGGTGTCTGCTTTCCTGGCGCGACGACGCGGCGCGCCGCAATCAGAGTCGCTGTCCCGCTTTTCGGTTTGCGTCCAGGACGCTGCGATTGCGAGCGGCGACACTCAGATCGATGTCACGATGCCGCGTCAGTCGATGCCGACAGGCGAAGCAGACAGGACCGACAGCAAAATCGCCTAAAATTAATCTGCTCCGATCCTGATTTGAACAAGGGGAAGATGATGATTCGATTGATTGTATGGATGCTGATTGCTGGTACCGCAGTTCTCGCCGGCTGCAGCACGATGGCGGGCGCAGGCCAGGACATTTCGAAGGGCGGCCAGGCGATCAAGAATGAGGCACAAGAGTCCAAGTAAGGGAGCCAGCTAAGGGAGCGCGCCAACGAAGTCAAGAGCCGAGGGTAACAAGCCCATTCGCTGCCAATCATCGCAGCAGACGCGGCGCCGTGATGGTGCCGCGTTTTCAATTGCGCGCGGTGATCGTCTTATTTTGCCGTGAGCTCGATTGCCGAGGTATCCGCATCGCCGCCTTGGGCAAGAAGGATGTGAATGTCACCCGGTGTAATGTCGCCGATCCTGCGCTTCCTTCAACTTCTTCTCCCTGTCGTTTTGCCGATGGACTGCTTCTCAAGAGAAACCGATGCTATCCGAACATGAAACGCGCCAACTGCTCATCGCCTCATGTCAGTCGTCTACCGAGGCGGTAAGTCAAATTGAGGCCGCGCTACATTCGCCTGAATTTGTTGCCTTGCTCGTACATATTGCTGTCGATGACGATGACTTCGCGGGCGACGCACCGATGGAAGCAGCGTACTTTCTATCGCGCGTATCGCCACCACTTATTACCTCCGTAGGGCGCACGCATAAACGATTGATATGCGCGATCAGATGTCGCGTGTGCGCGGGATGACAACCGCCTGACCGTGAAGTTTGCCGTCCGCGTCGAGAAGTTGCCACAGCGTGGCTTCCTCGATGATGAAGCGTTGGCCTGACTTGGTGACACGCACCCCCTTGTAGCCCGCCTCGTAGCCGAGCCGCTGTACGCGCGCGAGGAATTGCTGCCGCTCTTCGCGATTCGGGGCCTCAGCTGAGAGTCGGGACGGCAGTCGGGTGATTTCATCCCAGCTATATCCAAAGCGGCGCTGCGCGGCCTTGTTGCCGTAAATAAAGAGCGGGTCGGGATCGGTGTTGTGCGCGAGTACCGCGAACGGGGCACGCTCATAGAGCCATTCGGTAGCTTCGGCCACGGGCATGGCCGGCGGCACCAGGGGGCTGCCAAGCAGCTGGGCGTAGCTGTCGGCAAGGAGCTGATAGAAGGCTGGATCGCGGTGGAGTGGGATCATCTGAGACATCTCGACGGAGATCGTGGGGTCTGTCTGCGCGACGGCGGAGGCTCTCACGATACAGCATCGGCAGGCGAAGGTTCCTGCGGAGGTTCCTGGTTTTTTGGCGGCCAGCCGTGGCCGACAGAACCAGTTCCATGAGCGTTCTACAGAACGGAGGTTGGAATCATACGGACTCAACCCAATTCCGCTGGGAACGGTCCGGACCGCGCAACTCCGCGTGGCAAACGCAAGGCGCCAATCTAACTTCCTGCCGATGACAGCTCGATGCGCTTGCGCTGCAGGAACCGGCGCACGGCCGGATCGCGCTCGAGTCCGATTGCGAGATCGTACGCACCGAGCGCTTCGGCCGTCGCGCCGGCACGCGCGAGCAGATCGGCGCGCGCGGCCCAGTACGGCTGGTAGTCGGCCAGCCGCGGATCGTCCGCATACGGCTCGAGCGCGTCGAGCGCCGCTTGCGGGCCGTCCCGTTCCGCCAGCGCGAGCGCGCGGTTCACCGCGACCACCGGCGACGCTGCAATCGCGAGCAGCGCATCGTAGAGCTGCACGACCTCGTCCCAGTTCGGGCGATGCGACAGGCAGCGGTGGATGTGCGCCGACTGCAGCGCGGCCTCGAGCTGAAAGCGTCCGATTGCGTTGAATGCGCTCGCGCGCCGCAGCAGTGCGTTGGCTGCGTCGATCATCGGCGCGTCCCATGTCGCCGGATCCTGAGCCGACAGCGGCACGTAGTCGCCGGCCGCATCGCGTCGCGCATCGCGCCGCGCCTGCGCATACAGCATCAGCGCGAGCAGACCCAGCGTCTCCGGCTCCTCGGGCAGCAGCTCGACGAGCAGTTGTGCAAGAAACAGCGCCTCACCGGCGAGATCGCGCCGCCAGGTATCGCCGCCGACCGGATCGGTCCATCCTTCCGCATACGCCGCATAGACCGCTTCCAGCACCGCATCGAGCCGGCCGGGCAACTCCTCGCGTTCCGGCACGCTGAACGGAATGCCCGCTTCGCGAATCTTGTTCTTCGCCCGCACGAGGCGCTTGCTCATTGCGGCGGGCGACATCAGGAACGCGGACGCAATCGTCTTCGCTTCGAGCCCCAGCACCACCTGCAGCATCAGCGGTGTGCGAATCGCGGCCTCGAGCGCAGGGTGCGTGCACGCGAACAGCAGCGCAAGCCGCCGGTCGGGCAACCTGCCTGCTTCGCGCTCGTCGATCTCGTCGGCGAGCATCGCGAGCTGGTTCGCCACTTCGTCGCCGACACGGCGATGACGCGCGCCATCGAGCGCCCGGCGGCGCGCAACCGTCATCAGCCACGCTTCGGGATTCGCGGGGCAGCCGCGCTCCGGCCAGTCTGCGAGCGCGGCCGCAAACGCGTCGGCCAGCGCGTCCTCGGCCGCGGCGACGTCGCGCGTGCGCATCGCCAGCAGCGCGACGAGCTTGCCGTAACTGCGGCGAGCGACCGCCTCGGCAATCGAACGCGCGGCGCCGTCAGCGGGACGGCCGCCGCCGGACGGATTCATGCAGCAGATGGCGCATCGCTGGGGGCGGTCCAGACCGGACGCACCTCCATGATGCCGTGTCCCGCGCCGGGACAACGCGACGCCCACGAGATCGCCGCGTCCAGGTTGGGCACGTCGATCAGGTAGTAGCCGGCGAGCTGCTCCTTCGAATCGGAAAACGGTCCGTCAAGCACCTGCGGCTTGCCGTCGACGAGCCGCACCGTGGTGGCCGTGCTCGTGTGCTGCAGCCGGTTGGCGCCCGCCAGCGCCTCCGCTTTCTTCAACGATTCGGTGTACGCCTGATAGGCGGCAGCCCCTTGCTGCCGCTCGCTGTCGGTCATCTGGTTCCAGCGGTTTTCTTCCGAATAGATCATCAACAGGTATTGCATGTGAGCCTCCGTCATGGGGTTAAGGCGGGTGAATTACATCGGGCCGCCATCACAATGACGCTCGAGCCGAACGCTGACGGACAGGCGGCGTCGAAAAAATCGCGGACGGCGCACCCGCCTTAATCGTTCGCCCCCGTAGAGGACCCTGCGCGCGGTCAATTCGGGCGAGCCCGCCGTCCCCTCTGCGCGGCTATCAAGTTCATCGCACCATTGCAGACTCCATTAAAGTCCGGTTCCCGCAGGTATCGCAACAATCTCGGCGAAGAAATCCGACTTTCAACGGTCCCAGTCTCGACACTCACAAAGGTTCGAGAAGAAGCGCCCGACTTTTCCAGCGGTCGCACGGTCGATGACCTGCCGA
This sequence comes from Paraburkholderia lacunae, assembly GCF_003353175.1. Lineage (GTDB taxonomy): Bacteria > Pseudomonadota > Gammaproteobacteria > Burkholderiales > Burkholderiaceae > Paraburkholderia > Paraburkholderia lacunae. The sequence goes on from NZ_QHKS01000012.1 coordinate 161,570, forward strand.
GTGACTCGAAAGAGCAGATGACTACAGCTTGAAGCTGTCGATTGGGTGGCACCCGGCCCGCGGTCCGTTCCGGGGACGAAACTTCGGCGCTGTCCAGTTGCTGAGCTTGAGGAGCAGCGATGACATCGGGGTTTACCGCTCGGGTTTACCGCTCAGAAAACGGTCGACGGATTTTGGGCGAGTCCGGCAAATTGGCGCCATGCCACGAATCGCGCAGTTTGCGCGTCGCAGATGAGCGTTTCGTATTCGCCGAGTTTTAAGGCGACCCGTTGCGATCGCGGCTCACGCCGCAGTCATGATGTCCGGTAATCTGTCAATTCTCGGCTCGACCAACTGGTTGCTGATGAAAGCCCAAAGCTGTTCGGCTGCCTGGCCCCGCTCTTTGACCGGGCGGTACAGGCGTATCTCCAGCTCGGTTGCCCAGACGTCCGAGCCTGCTCGAACCAGATTTCCTTCGCTTAACTCTTTGACGATACAGCTCTCGGGAAGCCAGCCGATCCCGTGGCCGGCCACGACCATGCCTTTTAATGCCTCTGACATGTGGGTTTCGAAGCAGCGGAACAGGGCGTACGGCTCCGTCGCGTTCATCAAGAGCATTTCGACGACGTTGCCAAGGAATGCGCCGGATGAATAGGCAAGCAGGGGCAGCGGTCTGCTGCTCTTGCCAGGAAGTTCGAAGAGCGGCTTGCCGTCCTTGCCTACTGCCGAGACAGGCACGATGCGCTCGACACCGAGTGTCAGGAACGGAAAGTGATTGGGATCGAGAGCGATCGGCAATTGCGGGTGGTGATAGCCGATCAGCAGGTCGCAGTCGCCTGCCACGAGATGTTGCACACCCTCGGGCACGTTGACCGCCTGAACTCGGGCCATGATGTGACCGAACTCGCTGGTCAGGCGCTTGAGCCAGTCAGGGAAAAGCGTGAAGACAAGGGTATGGGCAACAGCAAAATGAACCACATGGTCGTTTTCGGCGAACTGTTCATACCCGCCCACCAGATTGCGCGCCGCATGCATGCTGCGCAGGATGTCCGCCGCGAGACTGCGAAACATCCGTCCGGCTGGCGTGAGGGTGATCGGATTGACGCTGCGATCGACGAGCTTCGTGCCCATCCACGTTTCGAGCGCCACAATTCGTCTACTGAAAGCTGATTGGGTGAGGTGCCGGCTGCGCGCCGACCGGGAGAAACTCTTCGTATCTGAGAGGCTGAGAAAGTCTTCCAACCACTTTGCTTCCATATTTATCACTTGTGTTGGGTAAATCGACAGCCGCGTCTGTGCGACGCGGCAACGCTAGCCTACCGTTACTCATTGCAAGAATACCGATGTTTTTTTTCGATAGGTGTTAGTCGAAATATGCATGAGCGTTGCCCCCATAAATTGGGCTACATACCTTTCGTCTGTCTGCCCATGCAAAACGAACTGTTGACTTAACAAAAAACCGCCTTTGGTCTCGAAAGGCTTAAACATCGGTGATCGCACGGATGCGTGTTCGCAGGCAAGGGTCGCCGGGTCACCCGCGATGCCCGGGCGTTTGAAATTTCCTGAAAGGAACACCAGTCCGGTGCACCAGACCGAACGACGATTCCGCGATGCCCGCTGTTGATTTGTAGCTTAGTCGATACGCCATCGCGCATAAGCCGCTCGGTATATGTCCCCGGGATTACGAAGTCAAGTGCTCGCATTTAAAGGATTGAATTGATTATGTCCACACTGCGTAACCCAAATCCCCAAACATCCACTGGTGAAGTGGATAAGAAAAGCTGGCTGGCATCGCACGAAGCGGGATATCACAAAACGTTGGGTAATCGTCAGGTTCAGATGATTGCCATCGGCGGGGCGATCGGCACGGGCCTGTTTCTCGGCGCGGGCGCACGCCTGCAAATAGCGGGTCCTTCGCTTGCCGTCGTCTATCTGATCTGTGGCGTGTTCTCGTTTCTGATCCTGCGCGCGCTGGGTGAGCTGGTGATGCATCGGCCGAGCAGCGGCAGCTTCGTATCGTACGCCCGAGAGTTCCTTGGTGAAAAAGCCTCCTATGTCGCCGGTTGGATGTACTTCCTGAACTGGGCGATGACCGGCATCGTCGACATCACTGCCGTCGCGCTGTACATGCATTACTGGGCCGCGTTCTCGTCCGTGCCGCAATGGATATTCGCGCTGGTTGCGCTGTGTATCGTCGCGGCAATGAACCTGATCGGCGTGAAATGGTTTGCTGAAATGGAATTCTGGTTCGCGCTCATCAAGGTTGCTGCGATCTCGCTGTTCCTTGTGATCGGTTCGATCATTCTGGGTACAGGGGTGCACGTTGGCGGGCACACCACGGGGGTGCATCTGATCAGCGAGAACGGTGGGCTGTTCCCGCATGGTTTGCTGCCCGCGCTGGTGCTCGTGCAGGGCGTCGTGTTCGCGTTCGCCGGCGTCGAGCTGGTCGGCACGGCTGCGGGCGAATGCAAGGACGCGCACAAGGTGCTGCCGCGCGCCATCAACAGCGTGATCTGGCGCATCGCCGTGTTCTATGTGGGCGCAGTTGTGTTGCTGGTCTGTCTGTTGCCGTGGAGTGCCTACAAGGCGGGGCAGAGCCCGTTCGTCACGTTCTTCGCGGCACTCGGCGTGCCGGGAGTCGGCTCGGTCATGAATGTCGTCGTGCTGTCGGCGGCGCTGTCGAGCCTGAACTCCGGGCTGTATTCGACCGGGCGGGTGTTGCGTGCGCTGTCGATGGGCGGGTCCGCGCCGCATTTCCTTTCCCGCATGAGCTCGCAGTCGGTTCCGTACGCCGGCATTCTGGTGACGGTGGCGATCTACGTCGTGGGCGTCGTGCTGAACTATTTCGTGCCGTCGAGCGTGTTCGAAATCGTGCTCAATGTGGCGTCGCTCGGCATTCTCAGCACCTGGGGATTCATCGTGGTTTGCCAGATGAAGTTCCGCCAGGCGGTGGCCCGTGGTGAGGCTGAGCCGGTGACGTTCAGAATGCCCGGCGCGCCGGTGACGTCCTGGCTGACGCTGGCGTTTCTGGTCGGCGTGCTGGTACTGATGGCATTCGACTATCCGAACGGTACGTGGACGGTTGTCTCGATTCCGGTCGTGGCCCTGATCCTGGTCGCCGGGTGGTACGGGGTGCGCCGCCGCGCCCGTACGCTACTGAAGCCGACGATCCCGTCGGTCACCCTGACCCAGAGCGTGCTCGAGGACAACGCAGGCTAACTCGGCGTGCCGCTCCTCCCAATTGCATCGACAACAACAGCGACAACAGCGACAACGACGGAGAACTGAAGTGAAGCCATTCGATGAGATGCTGACGTCCGCTGACGGGGTCCGCGCGCCTTATGAACTGCTCAAGCAATGGCTCGATGCGCAGAATCCTGCGAATCTCGCGCAGAAAGCGGATGACGCGGAAAGCGTCTTCCGCAAGACGGGCATTACGTTTGCCGTGTACGGCGAGGAAGAGGCCGCCGAGCGTCTGATTCCGTTCGACATCATCCCGCGCATCATTTCCAGTCAGGAATGGACGCGCCTGTCGCAAGGCATTGAACAGCGCGTGATAGCCCTCAACGCCTTTCTCGACGATATCTATCATCGTCAGGAGATCGTGCGCGCCGGGCGTATCCCGAAGGAACTGATTGCCCAGAACGAGGCCTTCCTGCCGGAGATGATCGGCTTCCGGCCGCCGGGCAATGTGTACACGCATATCATCGGCGTGGACATTGTGCGCACGGCCGAAAACGAGTTCTATGTGCTGGAAGACAATGCCCGCACACCCTCCGGTGTCTCCTACATGCTGGAGAACCGCGAGACGATGATGCAGCTTTTCCCTGAGCTGTTCCAGCAGGTCAAGGTGCGGCCGGTCGAAGCCTATCCGCAACTGCTGCGCGAGTCGCTTGCCGCCGTGTGCCCGCCTGGTGGCAACCAGGAGAATCCGACCATCGCGGTGCTGACGCCCGGCATCCACAACTCCGCCTACTATGAGCATGCGTTCCTCGCCGACCAGATGGGGGTTCATCTGGTCGAGGGCAGCGATCTCCAGGTCGTGGACGGCCGCGTGGCGATGCGCACAACCGAAGGGTTCCGCGCCATCGACGTGCTGTATCGCCGGCTCGACGACGCCTTCCTCGATCCGCTGACTTTCCGGCCCGATTCCGTGCTTGGCGTCGCCGGCATCATGGACGTCTACCGTGCGGGCAACATCACGATCGCCAACGCACCGGGCACCGGCATCGCCGACGACAAGGCGATCTATTCCTATATGCCGGAAATCGTCGAGTTCTACACGGGCCGCAAATCGATCCTGGAGAACGTGCCGACCTGGCGCTGTTCCGAACCGGGCAGCCTGAAATACGTGCTGGACCATCTCGACGAACTGGTGGTGAAGGAAGTCCACGGATCAGGCGGCTACGGCATGCTGGTCGGGCCCGCCGCGTCGAAGAAGGAGCGGGAGGATTTCGCTGCCAAGCTCAAAACCCGTCCGACCAACTACATCGCGCAACCGACCCTGGCGCTCTCAACCACGCCGATCCTGACCGAAATGGGTCTCGCGCCGCGCCACGTGGATCTTCGGCCCTTTGTGCTCGTGTCGGACCGGATTCGCATCACGCCCGGCGGCTTGACGCGCGTCGCCTTGAAGGAAGGCTCGCTGGTGGTCAATTCGAGCCAGGGCGGCGGCACCAAGGATACCTGGGTGCTGGCCGATTGAGGTTCGGCCGAGGGCCGCAGATCGTCCGAAGTCCGCTCGAAGAGACTGGACGCGCAAGAACCCGGAAGACCGTCAGCCTGATACAGGGCTGGCGCATCGCAAAAAACAGACACTGGAGTTGGACAGGACATGCTTCTTGGACGCACAGCAAGCGGGCTCTACTGGATGCATCGCTATATCGAACGCGCGGAAAACATTGCACGGATCGTCGACGCTGGGCTGCGTATGGCGCTGACCCGGACCTCCGACGTGCAGGCAACGTGGTCGTCCGTGGTGGTGACCTCCGGCACGGAAGAGGGCTTCCGGGAGAAACACGACACCTATACCGCCGACACCGTTTCCGACTATCTGCTGCGCGACAATCACAATCCGTCGAGCGTCCTGTCGTGCATCGAGGCGGCGCGCTCGAATGCACGCATGGTGCGCACGGCGCTCACCCGCGAGGCGTGGGAGAGCGTGAACGAAGCCTGGATGGTGGTCAAGCGGGTGCTGGCAACGCCTGTGGCGGCGAGTGAATTGCCGGTCGTGCTCGATCAGATCAAGCGCCAGGCCGCTCTGATTCGCGGCACCTTTCACGGCACGATGCTCAGAAACGAGATTTTCGATTTCGCCCGTATCGGCACCTTCATCGAGCGCGCCGACAATACCGCACGCATTCTCGACGTCAAATACCACCTGTTGCTGCCCGCGGTGTCCTATGTGGGCACGACGCTCGACAATTACCAGTGGGAATCGATCCTGCGCTCGGTCGACGCGCATCGATCCTACCGTTGGGTCTACGACGTCCAGTACAAGCCGACCAATATCGCCGACTATCTGATCCTCAACGGCCGCATGCCGCGCTCGCTGAACTTCTGCTACCTGAACATCGTCGAGAACCTCGAGTATCTGGCGCAAGACTATGGCGTCACGCACGCTTGTCACAAGACCGCCGACATTACGCTCGCCACGCTCCGGGACAACACGGTCAAGCAGATCTTTGCACAGGGTCTGCACGAGTTTCTCGAGGGCTTCATCGGGCAGAACAACCGGCTTGGTTTTGAAATCGCCGAAACCTACAACTTCGATTGAGACCGGCCATGCGTATCGCTATTCGCCACACATCGCAATATCAGTACGATCAGCCGGTTCCTTACGCGTTGCAACGCCTGAGGTTGCGTCCGCAGTCTTGTCCCGGGCAGACCGTTATCGACTGGCAGGTCACGGTCGACGGCGTCGAGCCGAACATCTCTTACGTGGACGGTCTGGGTAACCGTGTCGATTTCGTGCGGTACGAACGCAACGCGCGCGAGATTGTCATCGTGGCGGCGGGCACGGTCGACACGGAGGACCGGGCTGGAATCTTCGGCACGGACGACGGCGTTGCGCCGCCCTGGATCTTCGAGCGCGAGACGCCGCTGACCCGGGCCGGCGAGCAAGTCAAAGCACTGGCTGCCGACCTGCGCGCCGAAGGCGCGCAGCTTCAGTCGATGCATGCGTTGATGAGTACGATCCACGACCGGATCGCTTATGAGCCCGGCACGACCGAGGTGAGCACGGACGCAGAGACGGCTTTGCTCAACCGCCAGGGGGTCTGTCAGGACCACGCGCACGTCTTTATCGCCGTGGCGCGAGCGCTCCATGTGCCGGCCCGCTACGTCTCGGGCTATCTCCTGATGGACGGTGTCGCGAAGCAGACGGCGAGCCACGCCTGGGCGGAGGCGTATCTCGACGGACTCGGTTGGGTCGGCTTCGATGCGGCCAACAACACGTGTCCGGACGAGCGCTATGTGCGCATCGCCACCGGCCTCGACTATCGCGACGCGATGCCCGTATCCGGGATTCGCACCGGCCAGGGTGCTGAGACGCTGGCTGTCGAGATCAGCGTTTTGCCGGCCCAAGGTCAAAGCCAGCGCCAGAGTCAAAGCTGACGGACTGATGTAACGCCTTATCAGCGGTTGCGCTGGTGAGGTATGCGTAGATGTTCTTAACCACGCTTGCAGAGAGGCAGTATGTCAAATTTCGGTAGCGCAGTGAGCGATATCAATGGCTCGTCGGAAGACGTTGCACACGCTTCCAGCGTGGACGCGGAGCCGGCGTCCGGCAAGGTGCGCGCGCGTCTTAAGCGCGCGCGACAGAAGGCGGCCGATGCGCAGGTCATCGTCGTCGAGACGGGGCGCAAGTCTGCTCGGGCTGCCAACGACTATGCTCATGACCGTCCATGGACGACGGCCGGCGTGGCCTTGGGTATCGGCGTGCTGATCGGTTTGTTGATCGGTCGAAAATAGTTCGCCGGGTCACCGGCACATAGAGACACGGCTGGGCCTCGATGCAACTGAAGGGAGCCGGATTCGGCACCTCCGGCTGCAGGGTTCGGTGCGTCTTGAGATTCGCGACGCCGTTCAGCTTGCTTTTTCCATTTGTTTAACTACTATGTTAAATATCAACCAGTAGGTTTACAAAAGGAGACTGTCATGAGCGATTCGTTTCATCGTCCTTCGCTGGGTTCGTCGGTGTACTACCAGGACCCGTTTGCCGCGCTTGATTGGCTCGAGAAGGCCTTCGGTTTCGAGCGTCAGATGGTCGTCACGGACAGCGATGGCCAGTTGGGTCACTCGGAAATGCGTTTCGGCGACAGCTACCTGATGGTCTGCCGCGAGTGGTCGGACGATGCGGCGAGTCCAGCCTCGATCGGCGGCAAGAACACGCAGTCGATCCATGTGCAGTTGCACGCAGGCATCGACGAGCATTGCGCACGGGCGCGCGCCGCGGGGGCCGTCATCACGCGCGAGCCGGCGGATCAGTTCTATGGCGACCGTGTGTATGCGGCGCGCGATCCGGAAGGGCACGTCTGGAGCTTCGGCCAAACCGTGCGCAGGGTGTCGCGCGAGGAAGCCGAGCAGGTGAGCGGCCTGAAGATCGAAGGATGGGTGTGAGCGCATGGGACTGTCTGTCAGCGCATCGCTTGATCGCACTCTGGCCGCGTTAGCCGATCCGAGCCGGCGTCAGGTGGTCGATCTGCTCAGCCGGCAGCCGATGCGCGCCGGTGAACTCGCGCAAGCCGCCGGCCTGAGCCCGCAAGCGATGAGCCGGCATTTGCGGGTCTTGCGTTCGAGCGAGTTGATCGAAGAATCGCACGACGGCGTCGACGCGCGTGTGCGCCTCTACGTATTGAGGTCGGCGCCGATGAGCGAACTGAAGGCCTGGCTCGAACAGACCGAAGCCATGTGGTCCGCGCAATTGCTGTCGTTCAAGGCGCATGCGGAGCGGCAAGCATGAGTTCGCGCGTGCAGGTGTCGTTACGCGTCGCGGTCTCGCCGCTACGCGCGTTCGACGTATTCACGCGCGAGATCGGCACATGGTGGCGGCCGAACGGGCTGTTTCAGTTCACGCCGCAAGGCGCGGGCGTGCTGTCGTTTGAACTGCCCCTCGCGCCCGGCGAGCCTGGCCGTCTGATCGAAACGCAGCCGGACGGCAGCGTGTTCGAGATCGGCCGCGTGACGGCCTGGGAGCCGGGCCGGCTGTTGGCGTTCGGCTGGGCTCAGGCCAGCTTCACCGATGCGCAGCACACGCATGTGGAGGTGCGATTCGAAGCGATCGGCGACGAAACGCGCGTGACAGTCGAGCATCGAGGCTGGGACACGGTGCCGAAAGACCATGTGGCGCGCCATCATTTCCCCGATCGCGTCTTTCTGCTGCGGCACGGCGAATGGTGGCAGGCCTTGCTGGCGTCGATGCGTGCGGCGGCGTTGCAAGGCTGCGCACCATGAGCGCGGCCGGAACCAGCGTCGGCGCGTCGCGATGGCAGTTGCCACTCACGCCGTGAGCGTGGCGCTGGCGCGGTGGGTGATTCTGAACGCATGGATTGAACATGTGGTCGGTCCATTCGATTTTGCTGTTCTCGCTCATGCTACGATTCCTTCAAGTTCTGGATGGAGACTGTCATGTGGGACAAAATCGAACACGACGGGTACGAAGTCTGGGTCCTGCCGATCCTTGCATACGGTCCGCCGGCTCCAGCCACCTTGTGGCATTACTCGGCGTACATCTGTCGCCACGGTGCCGATGCCCACCTGGTCGGGCAGAGCATTCGCTTCGATGAACTTGTCGCCACGTTTCACAGTGAAGAAGAGGCCCGCGAGGCTGGGTATGTCGAAGGCAAGCGGCGCGTCGACATGATTGTCAAAGGCGGTTGATCGTTTCCGGTGCTCTCGCGTCGGTTGGCTTTGCCATGTCAAACGCAAGCGAGGCGTGGTGCTGCAGGCCTTCGTAGTACGCAGCCGCGATAACGCCCCACAATGGATTGCGCGCAAGGTTACGCCGGGTGGAGGGGCCTGCAATTCGCAGATGCCAGCCCATGTTTTTGTAGTAGTTTCACGGTGTGTCTCCGGGTGCACTGCCTGCTGGCCGTCATGCTAGGATTCCTTCAGGAAACCGCCGGGGGCCGACATGTGGACCTGCCGAAACTGCGATGCGCGGTACGACTTCGATCAGGTCGCACCGGAAGTCGATGATCAAGGATTCTTTTTCCTCTGCCCAGCCTGTGACTACAGGAACAAGCTCGTGAGTCTCGGCCGGGACGCCAGCGGGAACTTGCAACTAGTTCAACGCGACGACGAATAGAGCGCCCTTCTGGAGGTGGTCATGCAATTCGACTACAAGGAGTTCCACATCGACGCGTCGCCGCTTGATGAAGGCGGTCGCTACTACGGTCGCGCAAAGATTTACCGGCGCTCCACCGTAGGTGGCGAGGTCGTCGAAGTGAAGTACTCAGGTGACCTTGGGGACTACCCGTCCGATGCTGACGCGTTCGAGGCGGCGCGGCACTGGGCGATCCAGTGGTGCGACGAACACGGCGTTTAAACCGCGCGCTACGATTTTCGGCACCGGGAACGGAAATCGTCATGGCCACGCACATCGCGTCATGGCGATCTCCGTGACTTTAAGTCGGCGCGCAGCCGGCGATTGACGAAACGCCACGCTGCGCTCGCCAGCAACGATCCGACACCGAGCCCCACGCCCAGCAGCACGATCGAACTCATATGGTCACGCACCAGCGGCACGTTGCCGAACAGGTAACCTGCCGCCACCAGCGACACGATCCACAGCGCCGCGCCGGCCGTGACGAACGACACGAAACGGGCGAACGTCATGCGCGAGACACCGGCGACGAACGGCGCGAACGTGCGCACCACCGCGATGAACGGCGACAGCAGGAAAGTCAGGCCGCCGCGCGCTTCGTAGAAGGCATGCGCTTTATGTAGCGCATGTTTGTCGAGCCAGCGATAGTCGGCGGTATAGACTTTTTCGCCGATCGCGCGGCCGAACCCGTAATCGACGATGCTGCCGGCCACGGTCGCGGCAAACAACACCGGAATCACGATCCAGACATTCAGCGCGCCGGTGGCGGCGAGACCGCCGCAAATGAAAATCAGCGGGTCGCCCGGCAGGAAGAACAGCGGCAGGAAGCCGATCTCGACGAACACGACGAGAAACAGCATCGCGTAGACGGCGGTGCCGTATTGCACGATCAGGCTGCTCAGGTGCTGGTCGAAGTGCAGGGCGACCTGCAGCAGATGCATCAGATCCATCTTGGGTCGAACGGGAATTCAGGTGTTCAGGAGTGTAGTCCCGCCACGGCCCATGCACCTGTTTATTTCAACGTGATGATGTCAATATCGAGGCCCGTCGCTCCAGAAAAACGCCCCCGAAAGCTCATGAATCGCTCACGAATCACTCACGAAACGCCCATGCAACAAGCTCGCACCGTCACCTTCCGTTTTGCCGCGCTGCACGATGCCGAGTCCATCCGGAGCATCGAATACGAGGCCGGTCTGCGCTTTGCCAGCGTCGGCATGGCCGGTATCGCCGATGCGCCGCCGATGGAGATGACCCTCGTCAACCGCAAGATCGACGCGCAGCAGATCGTCGTCGCCGTGGCCGCCGGCGAAACGTGCGTTGGGTTCGTGATGTTCGAGCCGCAGCCGACCAGGTTCTACGTCCAGGAACTCGATGTACTCACGGCGTATGCCGGGCAGCGCATCGGTGCGGCGCTGGTCGAGCAGGTTGCGCAACTCGCGCGCGCTCAACAGGTGATGCAACTCACGTTGTCGACCTTTCGCGAGGTGCCGTGGAACGCGCCGTATTATCGGCGGCTCGGCTTTCGCGATATCGAAGAAGCTGAACTCGACGCGGCGTTGATCGCGCGGCGCGACGCGCATATTGCCCGCGGACTCGACGAATCGAAACGCGTGTTCATGCGACGCGATCTCGCATGAAGCGGGCGGTGCGCGCGGAGTTCGCATCGGGTGGCGCATAAAAAATGCGGCGGGTGTAACCGGATTTCACTCCGCCTACACCCGCCGCGCGTTTTCTGCAGCCTACTTCCGCTAACCAGCCGTTTTAATGCAGCAGCCTATGCCTGCGCCGGCTCCGCGGCTTACTCCACCGTTTCCAGCGTCGGATAATCGATGTAGCCGGTCTCGCCGCGCGCATAGTACGTTGCCGGATTCGGCTTGTTCAACGGCGCATTCGTTGCAAAGCGGCGCACCAGATCCGGATTCGCGATGAACAGTTGACCCCACGCCACCGCGTCCGCTTCACCGGCGTCGAGCACTTGCTGCGCGGTTTCCTTGGTGAACTTTTCGTTGGCGATGTACGGGCCGCCGAACGCCTTCTTCAGTTGCGGGCCGAGACGGTCTTCGCCGAGCGCTTCGCGTGCGGCGATGAACGCGATCTTGCGCTTGCCGAGCTCACGCGCCACGTAGCCGAAGGTGCCGGCCGGATCGGAATCGCCCATCGTATGCGCGTCGCGGCGCGGTGCGAGGTGCACGCCGACACGGTTGGCACCCCAAACGTCGATACACGCGTCGGTGATTTCGAGCAGCAGGCGGGCGCGGTTTTCGATCGGACCGCCGTAGGCGTCGGTGCGCTTGTTGGTGCTGTCCTGCAGGAACTGGTCGAGCAGATAACCGTTCGCGCCGTGGATTTCGACGCCGTCGAAACCGGCCTGTTTCGCGTTTTCAGCGCCCTTGCGGAACGCGTCGACCACGCCGGCGATTTCATCGAGTTCCAGCGCGCGCGGCGTCACATAAGCGCGCTCCGGTCGCACGAGGCTAACGTGGCCTTGAGCGGGGATCGCACTGGGCGCGACCGGCAGTTCGCCGTTCAGGAACAGCGGGTCTGAAATACGGCCGACGTGCCACAGTTGCAGGAAAATCTTGCCGCCGGCGGCGTGCACGGCGTTCGTGACGATTTTCCAGCCTTCGACCTGTTCCTGCGACCAGATGCCCGGCGTTTCGGCATAGCCCACGCCTTGCGGCGTCACCGACGTCGCTTCGCTGATGATTAGCCCGGCCGTGGCGCGTTCGGCGTAGTACGTCGCCATCAGCTCGTTCGGCACGCGGATTTCGCCGGCGCGTTGACGCGTGAGCGGCGCCATGATGATGCGGTTCGGCAACGTGATGTCGCCAATCTGGAGCGGGTCAAAAAGAGTCGGCATAAGAGTTCACCTTTCCTGGCGGGCGCACGGCCCGAGGCTTAAAAAAACAGCGTGATGAAAGAAGCGCGGCGACGCGGATGGGCCACTCAGAGTTCGGCGTTCATGTGCTCGAGAAACGCCTGAATGACGGGCTCATTGCGTTTGAAAAACACCCATTGACCGACTCGCTTCGACGTGACGAGGCCCGCGCGCTGCAAGGCGGCAAGGTGCGCCGACACGGTCGACTGCGACAGGCCGCAGTGCGCGTCGATCTTGCCGGCGCACACACCGTGATCGAGCGGCAGTTCCTGGTCGCCGAAATGCGCGTACGGCTCCCGCAGCCAGCCGAGAATCTCCCGGCGCACGGGGTTGGCAAGCGCTTTGTGAATCGCGTCGATGTCGAGCGTCATCTGGGTGGCTCAAATCATGAACAACAAACAGATGTGGCGCCGGTCGGCTCACGCATCTGCATCGCTACGAGACGAATCATATATCGGATTTTAACGATATGCTTGAAGCCATTACAGTCCGTGGGGTCGATAGGTGTCGACGCACAAAAAGGTCTGTGCGTCCCGGAAATCGCCACGGGGATCAAGGGGCAGACGCAGATGCAATCGGCACCGACCGTCGAGCAGCATTTCGCCGCGCTCCGCCACCTGTTCGACCTGCCCGTGCGCAGTCAGATCATCCCGGACAATCCGGCGCGTCGGCGCGCAGACCGGCTGCGCCGCATCGACCTATAATATTTTTTGGGGGGTATGCGCGCATGAACGTTCCGGGGTATGGCCATGATCAACGCGGATCTCGGGGAACAGCTTGAAGACTACGTCGCGAAGTTGGTTAAGTCGGGTCGCTACGGCTCGGAGAGCGAGGTGCTGCGCGAAGGCGTGAAGCTCATTCAGGATCGCGAAATGCAACTCGCCGCACTGGATGCGGTCATCGATCGCGGCATCGTCGATTCGGAGGCAGGACGGGGCAAGCCGGCCGGAGATGTGTTCGACAGGCTTGAAGCAAAGTATCGTGCGATGGCGAGCACCAGGCAATGATTGTCCAGATTCTTCCTGACGCTGAAGCCGACCTAGAGGCGATCGGCGATTACATGGCCCGCGACAACCCCCGTCGTGCGCTGGGTTTCGTGCGCGAGTTGCGCGAGAAGTGCACGCGGCTTGCCGACATTTTCCTTGCATTCCCGATCGTACCGCGCTACGAAGATCGTGGCGTGCATCACCGGGTTTATGGTGGCCACCAGATTTTCTACCGTGTCGTTGGCGAGCCTCCCGAGCGCATCGACGTTATTCACGTCCTGCACAGCGCGCGCAACTACGCCGCGATCCTTTTTCCCTGAATTCGCGTAAGCCACCCGACGACGATCAGCACTGCTAGTGCCGGTGTAGTTTCGCCTTTGAGCGGGAGCGCGGCGCTCTGGTTGATCTACGGACCGAAATGGCAGCGAGCGAGGCGCTTCACATCCGGGGCAGTGGCGTTCTGCGCAAAGGCGGGGCTTTGTCGATTGTCAACACTTCACTGTCCGTCTATCGCGCCAGGAAACCGTTTTGTATCTGTTGAGCATCTTATTGGCGGATGTAGCGGTGTTGTTCAAACGCGGTTTGGCATGAAACGCAGCGGGCCGTGTAGGGCGCGGCGGCAAGCCGCTCATAGCCGATCAGGTCCCCGCACCCGACGCAAGCGCCGTAGAGGCCGGCGGCGATGCGTGCCAGCGCGGCGTCGATCTGCTGCAGTTCGTCGAAGTCGTGCCGCGCGAGCGCAGCGCGCAACTCGTCGCCCGCCTTGCGCGATGCGGTCTCGTCGGGATGCGACTCGGGGCCCAGCGCTTCGGGTGGCCGGGCTCCGGCGACATCTCCGTATTCGCCGTGTAGCGCCGCCAGCAACTCGCGACGGCGCTCGCAGAGCCTTTGCTGTAACAGCGCGAGTTCGGAAGAGGTGAGGGTGATCATGGACAGGCTCGATGTGTTCTGTAACGCTCCGCACAACGGTGACATCGCGAAAGCCTATCGTCAGATGGCACGCGCCCCATTAAGTGTTTAACGCACCCGCCATTTGAGTCAGATCATGTTTGACGGTGATACGTTAAGTATAGGTATTGCAAATGATCGGATGGTTCGGGACAGTTCATCCTCTACCGGGCTTACTGCTTCGAAGGGAAGCTCACCAGCAGCAAATGGGCATCGATGACGAAATGCTAGCCGGATACTGCGCCGCGTGACATCAACGAACTCGTGGCGCGTGGCGTGCCGCGCAAATCCGGGGCAGACGGGCGAAGCGCTGCCTACGAGTTGACGGAGTAATACATCGCCATGCAACGCGTTCTTATAATCAGCGGAATACTCCTCGTCGCCGCAGGTCTCGGCTGGCGATGGCTGTCGCGGCTCCCGCTCGGGCGTCTGCCCGGCGACGTCAGCATCGTACGGCCGGGGTTCAGTTTCCATTTTCCGATCGTTACGTGCATCGTTATTTCGATCGTATTGTCGATCCTGATCTGGCTGTTCAGGCGATGAGCCCGAGACGCTCGTTCACAAGGAAACGGCCGCAGCCGCGCGAATTGACGCTAGCGATCCGCGGCCGTTTTAACTAGCCGACTAACTCGCGGGAGGGCATCAGCCCGTCGCCGCGCCCGTTCCACCGGCCTCTGCCTCCTTCCTCTCGAGGCGCAGATACATATCGGCCGCGACCAGCCCGAACACGATATGGCAGATGAAGCTCACCCACCCGCGGGCCTCCGCGAACCATGGGAAAAACGCGGTCATGCCGTAGAAATTGACCAGGTACACCGCCACGCCGAACAGCCCGCCGGCGAGCGAGGCCATTCCGACGCTCGAATCGAGGCTGAACGGCGCCATGATCACCGCGAGAATGATGGCGAAAACGATCGCTAGCACGAAGTGGACGATCAGCGCCGCCAGCATGACGCCGGCGGCGAATGTCGCAGGCTGTGCCAGCGCATCGCGGCCAAGGACGATCGCCGCGATCATCCTTGGCGGCCCCCATGGGCTCTGCCCGATCGCCCACATCGCGAGGATCTCGAGCACGAGGAACACGGCGCCTGCGACGCAGCCGCCGATCACCGCTGCGCGCCAGTCCGGCATGCGGCGCGCAAAGTGGTGCGAATGCATGTGAAGTTCCATGATGACCTCCTTGAGCGCGGCAGATTTTCACCGCTCTCGCTAGTCATTTTAGAAAAATCTGCAAAAACGTGCGGCGGCGCCCCGGATCACCAGCCGACCGGCGCGGCGCTGTCACTGCACATGCGCGCAGGCGATTGAGCGTGGCCAGGTCGACCTGCGAATCGGCTCAGCGGAGCACATGCCGTTTGAAGACTGCTCCCTACGTCAGGTGCAGGAGCACACGCACGTCGCGGATGATGAACGACAGCCGCGGCCGCATCGCCCCGATGCGCTGGCCGTCGGGAGGCCAAACCGAGCAGGGCAGCGGCAGGCTGGCGATCCGCTGTTCGGCAGATGCCTCAAGAAGCTGGATAGGGTCATGACTGCTGTCTCCTACTGGCAATATCGCAGCGCCTTGGGCGCGAGGTGATGGCTCGACGTTCAGGCCAGATCATTTTTCTATCTTCGAGCGCCTGTTAATCACATCGATCCAGGACGGCGGAATGAATACCGATAGCGATGGTGCGATGCTGTCGCAGCAGCATTCATGCGGGCCCCGGTCGCTGGCTTCCGGCGAGGCGGATTATGTCTCCGGCGTGACCGTTGCGGCGACGGATGTGACACCGGTCTCTCAGCTTTCCGAACGCTCACCTGGAAAAACCGGCGTGCCGTTTTCAGGCGATGCGGCGGTTTGCTGCCGCGCGACGTGAACGTCGCCCCACGCGCTAGCCCGCTGTCGGCGCCCTGGCTTCGTGATGGTGATCCGCGGCGAGGAACATATACATGGCCGGCACCACGAACAAGGTAAAGAGGGTGCCGATCGACAGCCCCGTGAAGATGACGAGCCCCATCGCGTTGCGGCCCGCGGCGCCTGCCCCCGAGGCGATCACGAGCGGCACCACGCCGAGCACCATCGAGCCCGTCGTCATCAGAATCGGGCGCAGCCGCACGCCCGCTGCTTCCTCCAGCGCTTCGCGCTTCGATCGGCCGGCACGCTGCAACTCGTTGGCGAACTGCACGATCAGGATTCCGTGCTTGCTGACGAGCCCCATCAGCGTGACGAGCCCGACCTGCGTATAGATGTTGAGCGTCGTCAAGCCGACGTTGATGAAGATCAGCGCGCCGAAGAGCGCCATCGGTACCGAAATCAGGATCACGATCGGGTCGCGGAAACTTTCGAATTGCGCGGCCAGCGCGAGAAACACGATGATCGTCGCGAACATCAGCGTGATGACGAAGCCGCCGGATTCCTGCACGAACTGCCGTGACAGGCCCGAGTAATCCGCCGCATATCCCGCGGGCGCAACCTGGGCGGTCGCCTTGCGCAGGAAATCGAGCACCTCGCCTTGCGACACGCCCGGCACGATCACGCCCGAGATCGTCGCGGAGTTGAGTTGCTGGAAGTGGTTGATGGACTCCGGCACGACGTTGTGCTCGATATGAGCAATCGTCGAAGCGGGAATGACACTGCCGTCCGGCGTGCGCAGGTAGTAATCGAGGACCTGCGAAGGATTCAGCCGGTCGGTCTGCAACACCTGCGGAATCACTTTGTACGACCGTCCTGCAATCGAAAAGTAGTTCACGTAACCGCCTCCGAGCGCCGAGCCGAGCGCCTGCCCGACATCGCTCTGCGAGAGCCCGAGCGAGGCCACCTTGTCGCGGTCGACCACGAGCCTGGCCTCCGGCTTGTCGAGCTTGAGATCGCTGTCGACGAAGAAGAACATCCCGCTCGCCCGCGCTTTTTGCAGGACCGCCTGCGATACCTCGTTGAGATTCTCGAAAGGCTCGGTGGTGCTGATGACGAACTGCACCGGCAGCCCTTGCGAACCCGGCAGCGGCGGAAACTGGAACGCCGCGACGCGTGCACCGGCGATCTCATTCCATTTCTGCTGCAGTTCCTGCTGCAACTGCGTCGCGCCCTTGCTGCGCTTGTCCCATGTCTTGAACAGCACGCCGCCGATCCCCTGATTGAGGGTGGGCGCGCCGGTGAGCTGGAACATCTGCGCATATTCGGGAAGCCGTTTGGAGATATCGAAGACCTGATCCGCATACATCTGCATCTGCTGGATCGTCGCATTCGGGGGGCCCTGGATCTGCGACAGCACGATGCCCTGATCTTCCTGCGGCGCGAGTTCCGATTTCGACGTCATGAACAGGTAGACCGCACCGCCGAGCAGCAGGGCGCCCATCACGGTGAACACCGGCCAGGTGTCGAGCGTCGCATGCAACAGCCGGCCGTAGCCTCGATGCACGCGTTCGAACTGGCGGTCGACGAAGCGCGCGAAGCGTCCGGACTCCTGGTCCACGCGAAAAAAGCGCGAGCACATCATCGGCGACAACGTCAGCGCGATCACGCCGGACACCGTTACCGCACCCGCGAGCGAGAACGCGAACTCGGTGAAGAGGGCGCCCGTCAGGCCGCCCTGGAAACCGATCGGCACATACACGGCGACCAGCACGACGGTCATCGCGAGGATCGGCCCGCCGAGTTCGCGCGCGGCGATCCTGGCGGCATCGAAGGGCGTCTTTCCTTCCTGATTCATATGACGATCGACGTTTTCGACGACGATGATCGCGTCGTCGACGACGAGCCCGATCGCCAGCACGAGCGCCAGCAGCGTCAGCAGATTGATCGAATAGCCGAGCAGCTGCATCACGAAGAACGTGCCGATCAGCGACAGCGGCATCGCGATAACCGGCACGATGACCGCGCGGAAACTGCCGAGGAACAGAAAGATCACCGCGGTGACGATCAGGAGCGCCTCGACCAGCGTCTTGATGACTTCGGTGATCGCCGTGTTGACGAAATCGGTTGCGTCATAAACGATCTCCCCCGTCATGCCGACCGGGAACTGCTTCTGCAGCGATGGAAAAACGGCGCGCACGCGCTTGGCCACGTCGAGGATATTCGCGTCCGGCGCGACCTTGATGCCGATGAACACTGACCGCTTGCCGCTGAAGGCGACGTTGAAGTCGTAGCTGTCGGCGCCGAGCACGACGTTCGCGATGTCCTCGAGGCGCACGATCGCGCCGTTCTTCTGCTTGACGACGAGTTGCCTGAAGTCGTCGACGGTATGCAGGTCGGTGCCCGCGTTCAGGTCGACGCTGACCATTTGTCCTTTGGTCGTGCCGAGCGTCGCGAGGTAGTTGTTGTTGCCGAGCGCCGTATAGACGTCGGCTGCCGTTACGCCGTGCGCGGCGAGGCGCGTCGAATCGAGCCACGCGCGCAACGCGAACTGCCGGCCGCCGAGAATTTCCGCCGTCTGCACGCCTTCGACCGAGTCGAGTTTGGGCTTGACCACGCGCAGCAGATAATCGGTGACGTTGTTGCTCGGCAGCACGTCGCTGTAGAAACCCATGTACATCGCGTCGGTGGTTTGCCCGACCTGTACCTTCAACACCGGCTGCTGCGCTTGCGGCGGTAACTGGTTGCGCACCGACTGGATCTGCGTGTTGATTTCAGTCAGTGCACGGTTCGCGTCATAGTTCAGGCGCAACGTTGCGGTAATGGTCGACACGCCGGTGCTGCTCGTCGAGGACAGGTAGTCGATGCCTTGCGCCTGGGCGATCGCCGCCTCGAGCGGCTGCGTGATAAAGCCGGCGACGGTATCGGCGTTCGCGCCGTAGTAGGCGGTGCTGATCGTCACGACCGCGTTTTCGGTCTGCGGATACTGGCTGACCTTCAGGGCGGCGAGCGAGCGCAGCCCGAGCACGAGGATCAGCAGGCTGACCACGGAAGCGAGCACGGGCCGCTGGATGAAGAGATCGGTGAATTTCATCGCGCGGCCTCTCTATTGTTCCTGAGGCGTCGGGTTGGGATTGTCCGCAGGCTGCACGCGATTGTCGATCACGAGCGGCACGCCGTTCTTGAGCTTGAGTTGCCCGCTCGTCACAACCTGTGTGCCTTCGGTGACGCCCTTCAGGATCGCTACCTGATCGCCGCGCGTCGGCCCCGGGGTGACGAACACCTGCTGTGCGACGGGCAGCGTCTTGCCCTGCGCGTTCGGTTGCGTGCCCGGTTTGACAATGAACACGGTCGCGCCGTATGGGTTGTAGGTGATGGCTGTTTGCGGCAGGGTCAGGTAGCGTTGCGCGAGCCCGGCGTCGATCTTGACGTTCGCGTACATGCCCGGCAGCAGCTTGCGCTCGTGGTTGTCCACGCTCGCTTCGATCTGCACGTTGCGCGTCGCGCTGTCGATTTTCGGATTGAGCGACTGGACCTTGCCGGTGAACGTTTGCCCGTTGAAAGCGCTGGTGTCGACCACCACGGTCTGGCCGATCGCGAGCTGACCGAGTTGCTGCTGCGGCAGGTAGAAGTCGGCGTAGATCGGGTCGATGGCTTGCAGCGTCACGATCGCATCGCCTGGATTGATGTACTGCCCCGGATTGACCGTGGTGATGCCGAGGCGCCCCGCAAACGGCGCGCGAATGATCTTCTTTTCGACGAGCGCCGCCTGTTGCGCGACCTGCGCTTTCTTGCCCTTCAGGTCGGCAGCATCCGCGTCGAGCTGCGCCTTGGCGATGGCCTTGATGTCGTACTGCGCCTTGTCGCGCTGGTAGACGGTCTGCGCGAGTTCTGCCGCTGCCTGCAGCGACTGAAGCTGCGCCACGTCGCTGTCGGCGTTGAGTCGGATAAGGACTTGTCCGGCCTTCGCCTCCTGCCCCGAGCTGAACGCGACCTCGCGCACGAGGCCGGCGACTTCGGTGGTCACGTCGACACCGCGCACGGCGCGCAGGCTGCCGACCGCGGCAAGCTGCGGTTGCCACGACTGATAGCGGGCGATGACCGCCGAGACGGTGGCGGGCGGCGCGGCATTGCCTGCCATGAACTTCGCGAACATGTGTGTCCTGAACTGGTTGAAGCCGACGAGCGCCGCCAGCAGCAGGCCGACACAGATCAGCATGATCGTCATCCGCCTGGTCATCCCTGGTTTTTCAGTCATCGTTATGTCCTTCTTCGGCATCGGGCGAGGCGCCAAAGCTTATGGTCCTGACAGAGCGTGTTGCCAGGCGAGTGTTGCCAGGCGCGGTGCGGCGAGTCTCCTGTCGGGTCGTGTTATTGCGTGGTGGGCGTGGTGGGTGCGGCTGAGGCGTTCCACCAGCCGCCGCCGAGCGCCTGAAACAGCGCTGCGGTGTCGGCATAGCGCGACGCCTGCGCCTGCGCGAGGCTCACCACCGTTTGCTGGTACTGGCGTTGGGCGTCGAGGAGCGACAGGTAGCTCACGCCGCCGACCCGATACTGTCCGCGCGTGAGATCGAGTGAGTCGCTGGCGGCGCGCCACGCGTCGGTCTGCGCTTTCAGGCCGGAGGCGTCGTGATCGAGCGCGCGCAGCGAGTCGGCCACGTTCTGGAACGCGAGCAGCACCGTTTCGCGGTATTGCGCGTCGGCCTGCTCGTACGCCGCTTCGGCCGCGCGCTTCTGCGCACTCAGCTGGCCACCGTGGAAGAGCGGTTGCAGCAGGGTGCCGCCGAAGCTCCAGATCGTGCTGCCGGCTCTGAATACCTGCGCGGGTGTCAGCGCCTCGGCGCCGTAGCTGGCGGACAGCGTGATCTGCGGGTACAGCGCGGCGGTGGCCACGCCGATTTGCGCGCTGGCCTGATGCAGCACGGCGTCGGCGGCGAGGATGTCGGGCCGCTGCCGCACCAGGGCCGACGGCAGGCTCACCGGCAGCGTCGCGGGCAACGAAAACATGTCGAGCCTGAATTCGGGCAGCGTGGCGTCGCTGGGCAGTTTGCCGGCGAGTACGGCAAGCTGGTGGCGTACCTGATCGAGCTGTTGCCGCAGGGGCGGCAGCGTTGCGCGGGTTTGCGCGAGCAGCGTCTGCTGCGCGAGCACCGCCGTGCGGCCGACGCCGCCCAGTTCGAACTGCTTGCCGAGCACCCCGAGCTGCTCATCCTCCTCGGAGGCGATGCGCTCGGTGGCGTCGATCTGGGCGCGCAGCGACGCTTCCTTGACCGCTGCCGTCACGATGTTGGCCGACATCGCGAGATAGGCAGCCTGCAACTGGTAGCTCTGGTAGTCGACTTGCGCGTGCAGCGCTTCGAGTTCGCGCCGCGTTCCGCCGAATACGTCGAGCTTGTACGACACGTTCACCGACGCGTTGTAAAGATTGAATTCCTTGGTGAGTCCAGGCTGGCCGAACGTGATTCCGTTCAATTTTTCGCGCGTGGCGCCAAGTTGCGCATCGACGCCCGGTAGAAGCGTGCCGCCGGCTTGCGCCAGGAAGTTTTCGCGGGCCTGCCGCAATGCGGCCTGCGCCGCGGCGACGTTCGGGCTGTTGGAGAAAGCCTCGCGGATCAGCGTATCGAGCGGTTCGCAATGAAAGAGCGCCCACCAGCCGGCGGGAATGTCCTGGCCCGGCGCAAAGTGCTGCGGCAAACCGGCGGCGCCCGGCGCGGAGGCCGTCTGCTCGGGCAAAGGGGTGGCGGTGTAGGTGTCGGTGGCGGGCGCTGGGGGCGTGCGATAGTCCGGACCCACCATGCAGCCGGCCAATGCAGCGCAGCCGCAAAGCGCGGCGCAGCGCGTGGCGTACTGAGGCCGCCAGACAAAACGCGGGTTAGCGTCGATCATCGATCCACCTTATGTCGCCTGCGTTTAGCCTAAACGAAGGAGCGCACGCGGATATTCAGGCAACGTGAACTTTCGATGTTTTTCCCGGCGCCGGGTTCATCGCGCCGGTCGATCTCTGCGCGTAGCCTAGCACGGTCGATTGCTGCGCTCACGCGCGAGATCACGTAGTCACGGTTCGGTCGACTGGCGATGTCGTTTTGATGGGTCGCGGGCAGCGGCGTTTGACCAGGCCGCGTCGAGGAAAACCCTGGTGCGCCCGGGTCGGACGTGACGAACGACTCGCTTCGCATCGCGAGGAGCCGTGCCAACGTGGGGAAGGTCAGATTCTGCAGGCTGTATTTTTTGCGCGGCAGGCTGCGGCGGGCCCAGGCAGGCGTTAGCCGGCCGTTCAGCCCGCCTCATATCGACAGCGTGATCGACGCACGCGATTGGCGCGCTGCGCGGGTTGTCAGCGCGACAATGCAGCGTCAATGCTTGCGATGACCCGGCCAGCCAACATGCAGATGATGCCGGTCGATGTGCCAGCCCGATGTCCATCTCCGGGCGTTTTCCACTCCGTCATGCATGAGCAGAATCACGACCAGAAACGCGAGACCAGCCAGCCCACAGAGGATGGCGAGGAGATCGTCGACAGATCCATATGACTGGACATGAACCGCCGCCGATCCCAGGAACTTCATGACGACGCTAGCAAATTCACTCATGGCGCCTCCTGATCAGGACACGGCCATGAATTCATTTTAGTTAATCGCACGCGGAACGTTAATGGGGACCGTACATGGCCTTTGCGCCAAAAGGCGATTTCTGCGTTTCTTGCAGATGCGCCGGTGGGCCGCTATGACCGGTCGCAATGACGCGCGCGTGGCGCCCGTGATGACCGCAATGCCGCCCTAGAACTTATGGCGCAACGCGATGCGCGCAACCATCTGATTCGCCGTCGACGAAGGCTCCTGCGTGCCCGGAATGAACGCAGCGTCGAGAATCGAGTGGGTCGAACTGCCGGTGACCTTCTGATACTCGCCCTGCACGTAGACGTCCGTTCGTTTGGACAGGTTGTAGTCCGCCATCAAGCCGACAGAGTGGATCTTCGGCTTGACGCTGCCGGTTGAAGCGTCATAGGTCTCCATCGTGTACACGTACTGCGCGCCGACAAAGAACGCCGGGGAGATCTGATCCTTGCCGTTCACTTCGAAGTCCTGATACTTCAGCGTATTCAGCGTGACGCCGGTTGCCGCGAGCGGGACGCCGATATAGCCATTGCCGGTCGGATTCCTGTAATTCGAATTCGTGTAGGCGAAGCCGACGGTGTCTGCTGTCCACGTGCAGTGGAGAGGTCGATCATGGATTCGTTTTTTCTGCATCTTTCGATTGCCAACTGGGTGAACGATGCCATGCAGTCGTTCGTTGTCCGCTACGGCGACGGCTTCCATCAGTTCAGCATCGCGCTATTGCGCTACGTTCTGGTGCCGCTGGAAGGCGCGTTGCGCGCCGCGCCGCCGTGGCTGATTCTGCTGGCGGTCGGCGCGATCGCATGGAACGCGACGCGCCGGCTGGGCATTGCCGGCTTCTTTGTCCTGCTGCTCTACGCGATCGGCTGCTTCGGCCTGTGGGAAAAGCTGATGCAGACCCTTGCATTGATGGTCGTGGCAACGGTGCTGTCGGTTTCGCTCGGCGTGCCGCTCGGCATTCTCACGTCGCGCAGCGCATGGCTGCGGCGCATGTTGCTGCCGACGCTCGATGTCATGCAGACGCTGCCGAGCTTCGTCTATCTGATTCCGGTGCTGATGCTGTTCGGTCTCGGCAAGGTGCCTGCGATCCTCGCGACGATCATTTATGCGCTGCCGCCGCTGATTCGCCTGACCGATCTCGGCATCCGTCATGTGGACGGCGAGGTGGTCGAGGCTGCTCGCGCGTTCGGCACGACGCGCTGGCAATTGCTGGTGAACGTGCAGTTGCCGCTGGCGCGGCCCAGCATCATGGCCGGTATCAACCAGACCACGATGATGGCGCTGTCGATGGTGGTGATCGCGTCGATGATCGGCTCGCGTGGGCTCGGCGAGGATGTGCTCGCCGGCATTCAGACGCTCGATGTGGGCAAGGGCATGCAGGCGGGCATTGCCATCGTGATACTGGCCATCGTGATCGACCGGATCAGCCAGGGCTACGGTCAGGATCGCCGCGCACGGCGTCTTCTCTCGCAACGCAGGAAAGCAAGGGCGGCTTCGCGCATTCCTTATCGCCTGGGCAGCGTGAGCGACGCGAATCCTGCAAGCAGCGCGGATGCGAGCGGGACGCACGCCGGCGAAGGTGCGCTCGAAACCCGCACTGCGAAGTAACAGGAGGGCGACATGGCAGCGATAGAAGTCCAACACGTGTACAAGCTTTTCGGTCCGCAGACCGGTCATGCGCGCGCGCTCGATCTGCTCAGAGGTGGAAAGGGCAAAGCTGAAATACTGACGCAGACCGGTTGCAACGTCGGTTTGAACGACGTGAGCCTGAATATCGGCGCGGGAGAAATCTTCGTCATCATGGGACTGTCGGGCTCGGGCAAGTCGACGCTGGTGCGGCATTTCAACCGCCTGATCGAACCGACCGCCGGCGAGATCGTGATCGACGGCTCGGATGTCATCAAGCTCAGTGCGCCAGGCCTGCGCGAGTTGCGCCGCTACAAGGTCAGCATGGTGTTTCAGAACTTCGGGCTGCTGCCGCATCAGACCGTACTCGACAATACGGCTTACGCGCTGCGTGTGCGCGGCGAAAGCAAAGCGCAAGCCAATGAGAAGGCACGCGTGTGGCTCGGCAAGGTGGGCTTGAACGGGTACGGCGAACAGTATCCGGACGAATTGTCCGGCGGCATGCGGCAACGCGTGGGCCTCGCCCGTGCGCTTGCCGCGGATACCGACGTGCTGCTGATGGACGAGGCGTTCTCCGCACTCGATCCGCTGATTCGCACGGAAATGCA
This sequence comes from Paraburkholderia lacunae, assembly GCF_003353175.1. Taxonomy (GTDB): domain Bacteria; phylum Pseudomonadota; class Gammaproteobacteria; order Burkholderiales; family Burkholderiaceae; genus Paraburkholderia; species Paraburkholderia lacunae. The sequence continues at coordinate 186,368 of NZ_QHKS01000012.1, forward strand.
GGACCAGCTACTGCAATTGCAGAGCACGCTGAACAAGACCATCGTGTTCATTACGCACGATCTCGACGAGGCATTGCGGATCGGCAACCGCATCGCGATCCTGCGCGACGGCGCGCTGGTGCAGGAGGGCACGCCGGCCGACATTCTCGCGCGTCCGGCGGACGACTACGTGAGGCGCTTTGTCGAGCGGCGTGCGGAGCGATCGTGTGCGGAACCTGAGCGGAACCTGAGCGGCGCGCGCAGTTTGCGCTACTGTGCCGACCGGCGAGAGATGCCGCCTGATGCGCCAGTCGATGGACGATGCCGTGCGTCGGCATAGACGCGCCACTGGCGCTATGCTACGGGTTTCGTCCAGTCGAGGAGCTTCTCATGAAACAGACACCGGGATCCATGATCACCTTTCGCCGCCCTGACGGACAGGATGTTCAGGGTTATCTGGCGAAGCCGCAGAAACTCGAGGGTGCGCCCGCCATCGTCGTGATTCAGGAGTGGTGGGGTTTGAACGACCAGATTCGCGGCGTGGCCGACCGGCTCGCGCAGTCCGGCTATCTGGCGCTGGTCCCCGATCTTTACCGCGGAAAATCGACGGTGGAAGAGGAAGAAGCACACCATCTGATGAGCGGGCTCGATTTCGGCGCCGCCGCCAGCCAGGATATTCGCGGCGCTGCGCAATACCTGAAGCAGCATTCGGAGCGGGTCGCCGTGATGGGATTTTGCATGGGCGGCGCGCTCACGCTGCTGGCGCTATGCAATGTCCCCGAGCTATCGGCCGGCGTCGTCTGGTACGGCTTCCCGCCGCTCGAGTACATCGATGCAGCAAAAATCAAGGTGCCGGTGCTGGGTCACTGGGCCACGCAAGACGCGTTCTTTCAGGCTGAAACGGTCGACGCACTGGAAGCCAGACTGAGCGAGGCGAATGTCGACGTGGAGTTTCACCGTTACCTCGCGCATCATGCGTTCGCCAACGAGACGGCTGTCGGACCGCACCGTATCGCTGGCACCCAGTTCGATCCGGTCTGGGCGCAGTTGGCATGGGACCGGACGCTGACCTTCCTCGGCCGCTCGCTGTGGCCGCGGCCGTAACGCGTTGAAGGGCGCCGGTGGTACGAACCCGGACAGTGGTCCTCGTGTACATGCCTCGCGGCCGCCCACCAACGCCGTTCACGAAGATAGCCAGCCGCGATTGATCGGCCACGCGAACAGCGTGCGGTACAACACGATCAAGCCGCGCGTCACCATGGCTCCGCCAAGCCGCCAAAGCGGCGCGACAAGCAGGAACGCGAGGCACGCGATGGCGACGGCGCCCACCATGTCGAACGGGAAATGGACGCCGACAAACACGCGCGCCCACGCGACTGCAGCGCCGGATAGCAGCGTGAGCATGCCGTACCGTCGCAGGCCGCCTGACCACAAGGTCAACGCGATGCTTGCGAATACGGTGCCGTGGTCGCTTGGGAACGACGAGTCTGAGGCATGCTGCAAGAACGTATGGCCAAGCCCGATTACGTCCGGGCGGGGGTGTTGCCAGGCAAGGCCGATGAGCTGATTGACGCCGAGTGCAAGCAGCGTGACGCAACATGCGCGGACTGCCGTGCCGCGCTGATGCTCGTCGCCAGCTAGCCAGATGGCGACCAGCATCAGCGGGACGAGATAGATGACGTAGTCGGCGAGCAACCGCGCTACCTCGATTTGCCACGCCGCCGTCGACGTCGTGGCGTTGATCATCAGAAAGAGCGCTTGATTGAACGCTTCGAGTGTATTCATGCAGTAAGTTTGTCGAGGGACGTGTTGTGAATGATGGACCGCGTGCCGACGCGCACACCAGCACGGGCCCGGCGACACTACGGCACACCAGGGCGCCGGGCCGCTAACCGCAACACGCCACACTCTCGTAGGGCGATCCTAGCAAACGAACCTTATGAAATGCTTAGGCCGCCACGATCGGGCGGTGGCCCTCACATTTCCAGGTCGATGCGTCCATAGACACCGTCCACCTCCTGGTTGGACCCCGCGGCGAAGAACAACGTGTTCATCGGCTGATTGTCGAGCCCGTTGCCGAAAGCGATTCCCCAGTGTCCCCCCTGCACGAACGTGTTTCCATTCGACAGCTTGATTGCGCCAAGAGACAGGCCGGTCGCGGGATCGAAAGCGTTGATCGTGCCGTCGCCGAAGTTGCCGATTAACCGCGCGAAATCCGCTCATCCCTCAGGCGACGCCAATAGCGATACCGGCACGCCGTGACAACTCACCCTTGCCACGACATCGGCGCCGAAGTCTGTGTTCGAGGCGCCGCGCGTATCGAGTGAGGTCGCGTCCTTGTCGGCTCGCAGGATATTGATTGGCCAGGACGGACGGGACAGGCGCTCGTGTGCCACAGCGCCGACCCAGAGCGGAGTGAACGACGCGCCGTTTTCCACGGCGTAGCCGCTTGGCCAGAAGCGCAGTACGTCGCGTTCGTCGCGGGTGCCGCCTGGACGCGTGAAGACCAGCGACGAGGGCACGCCGTTGTTCAGCTTCGGCAACACCGGAAGCGACACGGCGGCGACGTTGGGCGAGGCGAGAGAAAGCAGGCTGCGCGCCGAAAAGTCCGTACCTTCGACCCATCCCTGAGCGCGCAGGCGTCCTCTTATCGCATCGAGGTTCGACACCCATTGCAGCGTGAGCGGCTCCTTGCGATCGCCGCCCATATCCGAGCGATAGCATGGCAGGCGCTTCCAGAGAGCAACGGTCCACTGCGATTGCGTGATCAGTACGGGCGGCTGCGGCCGCGTACTGTCCGGCGGCGCGGCAGGAGGATTGACGCCAAGCTGCACACCCACGGTCACGAGCAGGACCAGCAGAATCACCACAGGCATGAACCGGCGTGACGGCGGCGCTTCCGGGTGCCGCCAGATGGCTGTCAACGCAACGATCGCCACCCAGGCGTACGCCAGCGCGGCGCCGCCGAGCGCGTCCGTCACCCAGAACCGGCCGAAATAAAGTCCCGCGAGCGCGACGACCACCACGACGACGGCACTCGCGGTTGCGACGGCCAAACCCTCCAGCATGCCGACCCTTCGCGCCAGCAGGAATGCCAGAAAGCCATAGACGATCACCGTAGCGGCGACGTGATTGCTTGGAAACACGTAGGCATTGGAGGCGAGCGAAGCCGGCGGAGCACGATGCATCACGAACTGCAAAGCGAAGATCAGCAACTGTGAAAACACCACTGCGGCCAGCCAGTAGCCGATGGTGCGCCAGCGCCGTTCCCACGTCATCCACAGCGCAACCGTGACGACGAGTGCAGCCAGCGTGACGACGCTGCCTAGCGTCGCGAGACCCGCGAGGACCGTATCGCCCCAGGGCGTGCGGACCGATTGCAGGAAGTGATAGACGGATAGATCGATGCGCACCAGCGGATCGCCGCTGATGACGTCTTCGACAACGCCGAAGAAGAGGGCGCCGGAAACCAGCACGATGAACGAAGCCGCCACAATGCTGCCGGCATCCGGCTGCTCGGGATCCAGCATTCTCTGCGCGAGCCGGCCGATTCGGCCCGGGTGCCGGCTGGCCCAGTTCGCCAGTTGGCGGCCGGCCGCGCTCGACCACGCATTGGCGTGCGAGAGCAGAAAGCGCGCGGCTCGAAAGCTCAGCCAGACGATGCCGACCAGCAGCGCGATGATGACGACGAGGCGGAACGACACCGCGCCCGCCAGCAGCACCGATGCGCCGAACACCACGCCCGGCAGGATATGGGCGGGCGCCCAGAGCAGGGCCGAGAGGACGTTCATCGCGTAGAAGCGCACCGGCGTCATGCCGAGCATGCCCGCCACCACAGGCACGATCGCCCGCAACGGTCCGACGAAACGGGCAAACACCACGCTCTTCGCGCCATGTTTTTCGAAGAAGCGGCGTCCTGCGTCGAGCACCGGCGGATGCTTACGGAAAGGCCATATCTGGGCGATCCTGTCCTTGTAACGGCTGCCGATCCAGAAGCTGATGCCGTCCCCGGCGACCGCGCCGGCTATCGCCCAGACCAACACCCAGCCAAGGCTCAGCGAACCGGTGCCGGCCAGTGCGCCGGCCAGGAACATGGCGGTGCTGCCGGGGATGAAGGTGCCGATGACGGCAATGGCTTCAAGGAAGGCCGCGAGGAAAACGACCGTGAGCGTCCACGCCGGGTGACCGGCCAGCAGATGCAACAGGTGGACGTACGCATGCTCCATCGAGTGCTATGAACCGTTCTGACGTAACGGTTGATAATAACGCGCGCGATCGGATACGCGCACGACCGGATGGCGCTATCGGCTCGTGCCAGGCAATGAACCCTGCATCATTGCCCTATCATTGGCATCGCTTCATGCTGGTTTTACAGCGGCGGGCGACCATGCGGCCGTTGAACCCGATATCCCAGAGTCGAGAAAAGATGCGTACCCATTCCACGCCGCGCACCGGCGCACTCAGCCAGATTCCCCGCGGCATCTGGATGCTGGGCTTCGTCAGCCTGTTCATGGACATCTCGTCGGAGATCATTCACAGCCTGCTGCCGATGTTCCTCGTGACGAGTCTCGGTGCGAGCGCCGTGATGGTCGGCCTGATAGAAGGCGTCGCGGAAGCGGCCTCGCCGATCGTCAAGATTTTCTCCGGCGCGCTCAGCGACTATCTGGGCAACCGGAAATGGCTCGCGGTGATCGGCTACGGCATGGGCGCGTTGAGCAAGCCGCTGTTCGCACTCGCGCCGACGGCTGGGATCGTTCTGGCTGCGCGCGTCGCCGACCGGATCGGCAAAGGGGTGAGAGGCGCGCCGCGCGATGCGCTGGTCGCCGATATCACGCCGCCGCATCTGCGCGGCGCGGCATACGGGTTACGGCAATCGCTCGACACGGTGGGCGCGTTTCTCGGTCCGTTGCTGGCCGTCGCACTGATGCTGCTGTGGGCGGACAATTTTCGTCTCGTGTTCTGGGTGGCCGTGATTCCCGGCTTGATCGCCGTCGCGCTGCTGGTGTTCGGCATCAAGGAACCCGCGCGTCATGCTGACGCGAAACGCGTCAATCCGCTGAAGCTCGACAATCTGAGGAAGCTGAGCCGCTCGTACTGGTGGGTGGTGTTCATCGGCGCGGTCTTCACGCTCGCGCGATTCAGCGAGGCCTTCCTCGTGCTGCGCGCGATGCAGGCGGGCGTGCCGGTGGCGCTGGTGCCGCTCGTGATGGTGGCGATGAATCTCGTGTATTCGGTATCGGCGTATCCGTTCGGAAAACTCGCCGATTCGATGAGCCACACCAGACTACTGGCCGTCGGCCTCGTGGTGCTGATTGCGTCGGATATCGTGCTTGCGCACGGCAATTACTGGCCGGTGGTGATACTCGGTGTCGCGCTGTGGGGATTGCACATGGGACTCACGCAGGGGCTGCTCGCCACGATGGTGGCGCACACCGCGCCGCCCGATCTGAAAGGCACTGCATTCGGTTTTTTCAACCTGATGAGCGGGCTGGCGACACTCGTGGCGAGCGTCGTCGCGGGCGGGCTGTGGGACCGCTTCGGCGCCATGGCGACTTTCTATGCAGGCGCGGCGTTTTGCGTGCTGACGCTGTGCGCGTTGGCTGCTGGTGCGAAGTGGCAGCGAGGTTTCGCGCGCTAGGCCGTTTCGCTACGACTCAGGCCATACCGGTTTTTGCCGGGCATTGGCAAGATCGAAGCGGAACGCACGAACGCGCGCTGTGCAAGGTTATTGCGTCGCGCGCCGGTGAATTGCGTTGGATCGTGTTGTGCCCAGCGTCAGTGCGGGGAGCCCGGATCAATCATCGTCATCTTCATGATGACGATGATGCCAGCCGCGGTGCCAGCCGTTGTCGTGCCAGCGGCGGCCGTCGCGGTACTCGTATCCATAACCATAGTAGGCGGGTGCCGGCGCATAGACTACGGGCGGCGCCTGATAGATGACGGGAGGCTGCTCCACATACACAGGTGCGGGCGCCCCAAGGTATACGCCGACGTCCACGTGAGCCATCGCGGCGCTGGAAGCAAATGCAGCGCAGAGGCCGGCTGCGAGTAAAAGAGTGGGACGTTTCATCGTATTTCTCCTGACCGGTTAGCTCCAGGCGGGCGCCGGGCGGTGACTGGCGAGCTGGATTGTAGGGCGGCTCGAGCCTGGCATGTACGCCACGATTGTCACTTGTGTAACTACTGGTAACACGTGCCCCGCCGCCTATCAAGCCGGGTGAAGCCAGCTCGCGAACGCGCTCCTGAAGCCGCTTGTCGAACTGCTCCGCGAGCTGCCTATTGAGCCGTTGAGCGGGCCGCTCAGCGAGCGGTTCGGCGAGCCGCTCAGCGAGTCGTTCGGTGAGCCGCCCAGCGAGTCGTTCGGTGAGCCGCTCAGCGAGCTTTTCAGTGAGCCGCTCACGAAGCCGTCAACGTGTCGCCGGACACGTGGACGCGCTCGCCAACCTGCACGGCCGGTTGGGTCTGATAGTCGAAGTTCCGGTAGCTGCCGTCCTGCATGCGCACCTGGACCTGATAGGTCGTCTGCTTGCGCACGGCATGTTCGATGCCGTTACCGGCCACGCCGCCACCGACAGCCCCTGCAATGGTCGCCAGAATTTTGCCGCGTCCACCGCCGATCTGATTGCCGATCAGTCCGCCGGCGACCGCGCCGCCTACCGCGCCGAGGCCGGTGGTCGGCTCGGGCGACTGGACTGTGTTGATCGCGACGACTTCACCCGCGTACGGGTCTGCGACCGGCCTCGCCGACGGCGTCTGGTAGCCCTCATTGTTCGAGTACCGCGGAGCGTCCGCCGCCGCCGTGCTGTGCGTGTGGTGCACGCGCGGCCGGGCGGGAGCGGCTTCCTGAGCCGTGTGTTGCACGGTGTTCGGCTGCGTGTTCGTTTGAGTCGTGGCCAGCGGAGCGCTCGCAACCGGTGCAGCGACCGCCGCGACCGGCGTCGCGGGCGCCGGGACGGCGCGCGAGGTCGGCAGAAGGCCGGTCATCGCTGCGATACCGGTGGCGCTGGCGAGGATGACGGCCACCGCCGCACCGGCGACGAGAGGGTGAATGCGACTGCGCTGCGCGCTGCTGGGGGTGAGGTTCGTGTTCATTGTGGACTCCGCTGGTAGGTGTCTGCAATAACGCCGCAGCAGTGAAGGCGGTGTACGCGCCCGGCGCGCTGCTTTGTAAGCATTTGTACGACTGCTGACACGCCTGAAAGCAATCCGGCGACGCGGCGCGTTTGACACGCGATTCGATGCGTGAACAAAGCGGGCGGCCCGCCGTCTTACTCATTGACCGGCTGCATTCGTGCGCGTGATATGCACAAACTCATGACTCTGCTGCGCGTGTTTCCGGCGAAAAATCCGGTGGTCTTACGGAGTGAGTGATGAAGATCGTCACACACGGTATGTTGGCTTCGGCTTTGCTTATTGGTTTGTCAGGGGCGGCTTACGCTCAGTCAGGCGGCGCTACGTCCGCTGATATGGGCGGCGCGCCGTTGAACGGCGCCAATGGTGCGGGAACAGGAACGGGTTTGGGAACCGGCGTAACAGGCCCGAGTGCGGGCGCGGCGACGGTGCGTGGCGCGACTGCGATCGGCGCTCGGGGCGGTACGGAATCGGGCCCGTCCATGAGCAACATGAGAGCGAATGGCACGAGCCTGAATATGAACCCCGATCCTCGTGCGCCTAACGTCTCGGGAAACGCGTTCGCGCCGCCGCGGTAGTCCGCACATCGTCGCCTGGTTGACGCGTTGATCGCGTTCTAGCGACCGAAGTACAGCGAGCAGAAACTCGCCGGGCCGACTCAGACGGTCATCGGACTGCTTGCGTTGATCATCGACGGGCGCGTCGAAATCCTCTTCCCACGTCGTATTCCTAATCAATCTGGAATGCTGTCCGTCTATCGACGCGAATTGAAAAGACGCATTCCACTTCTGTTCGTATCCGGCGATGTGATTCGCGCGCCGGCGCAGCTCATTTCAGATTTCCTCGGGTTTCCGTTCGGCTGAGGTCGGCCTGCGGAAAGCGTGCTGCTGCCTTCGTGGCGCGTTCGTTGTGTGCAACGCACAATGTCATCAGAAATGATGGATTTACGGAAGTAAAAAAACTTGCATTTCACGTAGAAAAAGCTACCTTGATTAAACAAAATGACTCTGGCTCGGCACCGGAGGAGACACATGCCGGCTACACGTATGATGATTGCGCGCCGTGCGGGCGTTAGCGTGGCCACGGTCGATCGTGTGTTGCGCGACGATCAGGCCGTGCGTCCGGCAACAGCCGAGCGCGTTCACCTCGCGCTCGCGACGCTGCGCGACGAACGCGCGAGCCGCGGCCGTCCGTCGAAGCTCACCTCGTTTCGCGTCGCGTTCGTGCTTCCCCAGATCAACTCGCGCTTTCTCGATCACGTCGAGCGCAACATCGCGCTGTCCGCCAGTTTCTTTCGCGAACACCGGATCATCCCGTCGTTCTATCGCTGCGATTTTTCGAGCCAGCGCGATACCGCTGCATTCTCCGAACAGGTGGCCGATTACGACGCGCTCGTGCTCGTGCCGCTTGACTATCCCTGGGTCGAACGTCTGATCGAGGATATGAGCGCGGTGAATGTGCCGGTCGTCACGGTGTTCTCCGATCTGCCCGCGAGCCACCGCGCCGCGTACGTCGGCGTTGATAACCGGATCGCCGGGCGTACGGCCGGTTTGTTGATGGGCCGTTTTCTCGGTTCCCGCCTCGGCACGGTGGCGGTGCTGTCCGCGTCGTCACGCCTGCACGATCAACTTGAGCGGCGCATCGGCTTCTCGCAGGTGCTGGAAGAGGATTTCCGCAACCTGCGCTGGATCGCCGAACCCGACTTTGCCGAAGACGACGACGGCGCAGGTCTCGCCGCGCAGGGGCTGCTGGCGCGTCATCCGGATCTGGTCGGCGTCTATGTAACCGGGGGCGGCATTTCCGGGATTGCGTCGGCGTTGCAGGAATCGGGCGACAAGTCCCGTCTCGTTCTGATCGGCCATGAATGTACCGCGGAAACGCGCAGCCAGTTATCCGAGCGCGCGATCGATGTGATTCTCGATCAGGACGTGCGAGGCATCGTTCACTGGGCCGGTCTCGCCGCCATCAATTTTCTTAACGACGTGCGTGGCGCGCTCGCCATCCCAACGCCGGAAACCCGAATTTATCTTCGTGAGAATGCGCATGCCTGAAGCTCGCGACACGCGGATTGCGGTCTGAATCCGCAGGAGCCGAAACGCGGTGCCCGGCGCATGGGCGCTGTTCCATATCAGGTTGGAGACCCGGGAAAGGCAAGGAGAAGACAAATGTTACGTCTTACGTCAGCAAGGGTAATGGCGGCGGCCATCGTCTCGTTGGGATTCGGCATGGCGACGGGCGCACAGGCACAGGGCAAGCAATTGACCTTGTGTTGGGCGGCGTGGGACCCGGCCAACGCACTCGTCGAACTGTCGAAGGATTTCACAGGCAAGACCGGCATCACGATGAAGTTCGAGTTCGTGCCGTGGACCAGTTACGCGGATCGCTTCATTAACGAGCTCAATTCGCACGGCAAACTGTGCGACCTGATCATCGGCGACAGCCAGTGGATTGGCGGCGCGGCGGTGAACGGGCACTACGTGAAGCTCAACGATTTCTTCGCGAAGAACAAGATATCGATGAACGACTTCGTGCCGGCGACCGTGGTCGGTTATTCGGAGTGGCCGAAGAATACGCCGAACTACTGGGCGTTGCCGGCCATGGCCGATGCGGTCGGCTGGACCTATCGCAAGGACTGGTTCGCACGCCCCGAGTTGCGCGCGGAGTTCAAGCAGAAATATAAACGAGAGCTCGAACCGCCCACCACGTTGGACGAACTCAAACAAACCGCCGAGTTCTTCCAGGGCCGCAAGATTGACGGCAAGACGGTGTACGGCGCCTATATCTTCACCGAGCGCGGCTCCGAAGGCATCACGATGGGCGTCACCAATGCGCTCTACAACTTCGGTTTCGAATATGAAGACCCCAAGAAACCCTATCACCTGGACGGCTTCGTCAATTCGCTGGGCGCGGTCAAGGGGCTGGAGTTTTACAAGGCGCTCTACAAGTGCTGCACGGCGCCGGGCATGACCAACGCGTACATGCAGGAAGGACTGGATGCGTTCAAGTCCGGCCAGGTGGCGATGCAGATGAACTGGTTCGCGTTCTTCCCCGGGCTCTACAAAGACCCGAATGTGGGTGGCGACAAGATCGGCTTTTTCGTCAATCCGCGTGAGTCGAAGCAGTACACGCAGCTGGGCGGGCAGGGCATCTCGGTCGTCTCGTACTCGGAACATAAGGACGACGCGCTCGAGTACATCAAATGGTTCGCGCAGCCGGACGTTCAGAAGAAATGGTGGCAGCTGGGCGGCTATTCGGCGGCGAAGTCCGTGGTCGACGCGCCGGACTTTCCGAAGAGCGCGCCCTTTGCACCGGCTTTCCTGAAGTCGATGGCGATCGTGAAAGACTTCTGGGCCGAGCCCGCCTATGCCGAACTGCTGCTCGACATGCAAAAGCGCATCCACGACTACGTGGTGGCCGACAAGGGCACGGCCAAGGAAGCGCTCGATCTGCTGGTCAAAGACTGGAACAAGGTCTTCAAGGCCGAAGGCAAGAACTAGCGTGTATCCGGACTGGACCGGCGGCGTCTGCACGTGCATTTGCACATTGACGCCGGTCCGCTTAAAGGAGTCAGGCATGTTGGCAAACAAGCCTTTTGCGTCGACCGGTCTCGAATCCGGCGCATCGGCGCGCGTGCGCACGCGCCTCGCCGGCTTATCGGACAGAACGATAGCGTGGCTGTTCATTCTTCCCACGCTCCTGTTGCTGCTCGCGATCAACATCTTTCCGCTGATCTGGGCGCTGCGTCTGTCGTTTACGAACTTCAAGTCGAATATGCCGAGCGTGCCGGCGCGCTTTGTCGGTATCGACAACTACGTCGACATTCTTACCGACGAAGACATCTGGTACGCAATGCAGGTCACGGCGCGTTTCGTGCTCTGGTCGGTCGGACTGGAGGTTCTGCTGGGCTTCGGCCTCGCGCTGCTGATCAACCGGCAGTTTCGCGGCCATAGTTTCTGGACCACGCTGATCCTGCTGCCGATGATGCTGTCGCCGGCAGTCGTCGGCAACTTCTGGACCTTTCTGCTGCAGCCGCAGACGGGTCTTTTCAACGACATCGTCGGCTTCCTGACCGGCATTGCGCCCGGCTCGTTCCAGATGATCGGCGACGTGTCGCTCGCGCCATGGACCATCGTGATGGTCGATACGTGGATGTGGACGCCTTACGTGATGCTGATCTGCCTCGCGGGTCTGCGTTCGATTCCCGACTACATCTACGAAGCGGCTGAAGTGGATCGCGCCACGCCGTGGCGCCAGTTCTGGTCGATCACGCTGCCGATGACCTTGCCGTTTCTGATGCTCGCCGTGCTGTTTCGCGGCATCGAGAACTTCAAGATGTTCGACATGGTGAATCTGCTGACCTCCGGCGGACCGGGTTCGGTCACGGAGACCGTGTCGATCACGCTCAAGCGCGCCGCGTTCGAGAAGTGGCAAACCGGCTATTCGTCGGCGCTCGCCATCATTCTGTTCGTGACGGTGTTCGGCGCGGCGAACATCTACGTCAAGGCGCTCAACCGGGTGAAACAGCGATGAGACCGACTACTACGCAACATTCGGTGGTGGCGTCGTCGGCGCGCGGCAAGCGGTTCGCCGCGGCGGCCGTCATCACGTACGCATTGCTCGCGACCTTGCCGATGGTCTGGATCTTCATGACGAGCTTCAAGACGCAGGAAGATGCAATCGCCTATCCGCCCGTCGTGCTGTTTCAACCGTCGATGGAAGGCTATGTGAATCTGTTCACGATCCGCTCGCGGCAGACGCCGGAGTTCATCGCCAGTCTGCCGCCGGCGCGAACCTGGTATGAGCGCGACGTGCGCAAGCGCAACATGGTGATCGCGGGAGCGTCGAAGGTTTTGCCGCGTTTCGTGAACTCGCTCGTGATCGGTTTCGGCTCGACCTTTCTCGCGGTGTTTCTCGGTACGCTCGCCGCTTACGCGTTCTCGCGTTTCAAGGTGCCGCTCGCCGACGACCTGCTGTTCTTCATCCTGTCGACGCGCATGATGCCGCCGATCGCGGTCGCAATTCCGATCTACCTGATGTACCGCGCGCTGGGTTTGAGCGACAGCTATGTCGGCATGATCGTGCTGTATACAGCGGTGAACGTGTCGCTGGCGGTGTGGCTGCTGAAGGGCTTCATGGACGAGATTCCGCGTGAATACGAAGAGGCGGCGTTGGTCGACGGCTATACGCGCTTGCAGGCCTTCGTCAAAGTGGTGCTGCCGCAAGCAGTCACCGGCATCGCGGCGACTGCGATTTTCTGCCTGATCTTCGCCTGGAACGAGTATGCGTTCGCGTCGCTGCTGACAAGCGGCGACGCGCAAACCATGCCGCCGTTCATCCCGTTCATCATCGGCGAGGGCGGCCAGGATTGGCCTGCCGTTGCAGCGGCGACGACGCTGTTCGTGCTGCCGATACTCATCTTCACTGTCGTGTTGCGCAAGCATCTGTTGCGCGGCATCACCTTCGGAGCGGTACGCAAATGAAACGAGATGCCGTGTTGCCGCGTAGGCATATTCTGCGCCGTGGCTACAGCGAAGCCGCATCGACCGCGCTGATCGGTCTCGGCATGGCGATGCTGGTGCAGCCGTTTTCGCTGGTGTTGTTCACCTGGTCGTTTCCGGTCGTTTTGGTCGGCGCGCTCGCGTTCGTCGTCACCAGCCATTTCCCGGATTGACGCCATGTCCACGATCGTTCTCGCCAACCTCCATAAACGTTTCGACGACTTCGTCGCGGTGCGCGACACCAGTCTGACGATCGGCGCCGGGCGTTTTGTCGTGCTGCTCGGCCCGTCGGGTTGCGGAAAGACCACCACGTTGCGGATGATCGCCGGGCTCGAACTGCCGACGTCCGGGCAAATCCTGATCGACGGTGAAGACGTCACCGCGTTGCGCGCGCGTCAGCGCGATATCGCGTTCGTCTTTCAGATGTTCGCGCTGTATCCGCACATGACGGTGCGCAACAACATTGCGTTTCCACTGAAAAACGAGCACGTATCGCGCAAGGAGATCGCGGCCCGGGTCGATGCGGCGGCGCACATGTTGCGCATCGAGAGCATTCTCGATCGCAAGACCGGCGGCCTGTCCGGTGGCGACCGGCAGCGCGTGGCGCTCGGGCGCGCGATCGTGCGTCAACCGAAGGCGTTTCTGATGGACGAACCACTCGGCACGCTCGATGCGGACTTCCGCGAGCTGATGTGTCTCGAATTGCGCAAGCTGCATAACGCGCTGGCCGCGACGACTGTCTACGTGACGCACGATCAGAGCGAAGCGATGGCGATGGCCGACGACATCGTTGTGATGAACAAAGGCGAAGTGCTGCAAGCGGGAGCGCCGCACGAGATTTACCACTTTCCGGCGACGGTGTTCGTCGGCAATTTTATCGGCAGTCCGCCGATGAATTTCCTGCCGGTCGACAGCGGTGTCGATGTGGGTCACGAAGAGGTGCGCCTGCATGGCGCACCGGTGCCGGTGCCGCGCTGCGAGCAGGGCACTGCCCGCGTGCTGCTGGGCATCCGCCCGGAGCATGTCGTCATCGATGAACACGGCCCGCTGCGCGGCAAGGTTATCGCCGATGAATATCTCGGCTCGCATCAGGTGCTGGTGATCGAAACAGCGCTGGGCGTTGTGCGCGTGCGGGCGGCCAAGGACGACGGCTTGCCTGCCGGGTCGCCAGTCGGCCTGTCGTTTCGCAAGGAACGCACGCTGCTTTACGACGCGCAAACAGGCCGCCTGTTGCCGGGCGCCTCATACACGATTCCTGCCCACGGAGACCTTCATGGCTGAAATCCAGTTGCGCAATGTGTCGAAACGCTTTGGCGACATCCGCGCTGTCGACGATCTTTCGATCGATGTGAAGGACGGCGAGTTCGTCGTGCTGCTTGGTCCGAGCGGCGCGGGTAAGACAACCACGCTGCGCCTGATCGCCGGACTCGAACGGCCGGATGCCGGCGATGTCCTGATTGACGGCGGCATCGCGACGGGTGTGCATCCATCGGAGCGCGATGTCGCGTTCATCTTCCAGCAGTACTCGCTGTATCCGCATCTGACCGTGTTCGGCAACCTGGCGTTTCCGTTGCGTTCGCCGAAAAGACGCACGAGCGAAGCGGAGGTGCGCGCGCGAGTTCACGCGGTCGCCGAGATGTTGCACATGGAATCGAAGCTCGACAACATGGCCACTCATCTGTCAGGCGGCGAAATGCAGCGGGTGGCGATAGGGCGCGCGCTCGTGCGGCAACCCAAGGCGTTTCTGATGGACGAACCGCTGTCGTCGCTCGATGCGAAGCTGCGTGAGGAGTTGCGCATCGAACTCAAGCGCCTGCATCGCACGATTGGCGCAACGATCGTCTATGTCACGCACGATCAGGTCGAGGCGACCACGCTCGCCGATCGCATCGGCATTCTCGAACATGGGCATCTCGTGCAACTCGGCACACCGCGCGAAGTGTATGGCAATCCGGTTTCGCTGAGCGCCGCGCAGCGGCTCGGCTCCCCGCCGATCAACCTGCTGCCGCCCGCGCTGTTCGATGCGGCGCACATGCCGGCGGGCACGGCAACGGTCGCGATCCGCCCCGAGGACATCGTGCTGCACGACGCCGACGCACGCGATCAACGCAACGTGGCGGGCGCACAGGACGCGTTGAATCTGAAAGTGCTCGAATATTCGCCGCTGCGCCATCTGCTGATTCTCGATCGGGCCGGTACCGCTGTGGTGGCGACGACGGTTGCCGAGCGCAACTTCTCGCCGGGGCAGTCGGTCGGGGTTTCACTGCCGGCGCGCAGCCTTCTCTATTTCCGTGCCGACGGCAGGAGGATCCCGACATGAACGGCAAAACGGTCATGGCGTGCATCGACGCCGCCTTTGCGTCGCTGAAGGAGCATACCGACGAGATCGCGTCGCTCGACCAGCAGATCGGCGACGGCGATCACATCTTCAATCTGCTGCGAGGCATGGAAGCGCTGCTTGCCGTGAAAGCGGATATCGAAGCCGAAGCATTCGGGCCCGCGCTCGAACTCGCGGCGTCCAAGGTGCTGTCGACAGTCGGCGGATCGTCGGGACCTTTGTTTTTTTCGTTGCTGAGCGGCATGGCGAAAGCGTCCGCGGGAAATGCGCCGGATGTGGCCGGTTTCGCGCATGTTTTTTCGGCGGGCGTCGAGGCGGTGGGACTGCGCGGCAAGACCGGCGTCGGCAGTAAGACAATGATGGACGTGCTGATTCCGGTCGCGAAGCGCTTCGGCGAACTCGCCGCACAAGGCGCGAGCGCTCGCGAAGTGCGCGAGGTGCTGCCGCGGGTAGCCGAGGACAGCATGCTCGCTACCCGCGACATGCTGGCGACCAAGGGGCGTGCGTCGTTTCTCGGCGAACGCTCCCGCGGACATATCGACCCCGGCGCACGTTCCAGTCAGATCATGATTGCGGCGGTATGCGCGCGGCTGGCGCAACACAACAAGTGAAGGAGCGAGAGACCGTGAAAAAATTCATCAACCATGTGGACGATTTTCTCGCTGAGAGTCTGGCGGGATTCGCCGCTGCGCACAGCGACCTGGTGGTGCTCCACAATGAACCCGTGTTCGTGCGCCGCAAGGACCTGAAGCGCGGCAAGGTTGCGCTGATTTCAGGCGGCGGCTCGGGACACGAGCCGCTGCATTCGGGCTTTGTCGGTTATGGGATGCTCGATGCCGCCTGTCCCGGGCAGATCTTCACGTCGCCGACGCCGGACCAGATGATGTCCGCCGCGAGGGCCGTCGATGCCGGCGCGGGCGTGCTGTTCATCGTGAAGAACTACTCCGGAGACCTGATGAACTTCGAGATGGCGTCGGAGATGTCCGAGGTGCCGAACGCGATGGTGCTGATCAACGACGACGTGGCCGTGGAAAACTCGAGCTACACGACTGGCCGCCGGGGCGTCGCGGGCGCGGTGATCGTCGAAAAGCTGGTGGGCAGCATGGCCGAGAGCGGCGCGAATCTCGAACAATGCAAAGCCTTCGGCGACCGGATCAACAAGCGCACCGCGTCGATGGGCGTGGCGTTTACCAGTTGCACGGTGCCGGCGGCCGGCACGCTGACGTTCAAGATCGGCGACGACGAAATCGAAGTGGGCGTCGGCATTCATGGCGAGCCCGGCCGGCGGCGCGCCAAGTTCGCGCCGGCCGACGCGATCGCGGGCGAATTGCTCACGGCGATCACTGAGGACCTGAAGCCGGCGGCTGATGCGGAGTTGCTGGTGCTCGTCAATGGGCTAGGCGGGACGCCGCTTGGCGAGCTCTATCTGCTGTTCAACGCCACGCGTCTGTGGCTGGAGCAGCGCGGTCTGAGGATCGGCCGCGCGCAGGTTGGCGCATTGACGACGTCGCTCGAGATGGCGGGCGCGTCGATCACGCTGTGTGTGCTCGACGACGAGATGAAGCGTCACTGGGATAGCGCGGTGCATACGCCCGGACTGCGCTGGGGAATGTAGGGGCAGGCAGCGCATCGGTGCGTCCGCGGTGACGCCGCTGGCAAGCGTTGTCCTGCCGTTCGACAGGCGTTGACGGCAGTTTGGTAGGGAATACCTTCGCTTCGCGGTTAGCCGGCGAAGGCGCGGTGGTTTTGACTTTACTCCATTGAGACGCAACTAACGGTCAAGTTCGGCGCTCGCCTCCAAATAACGCGGGGCCGCCTCGCTGGATACCTGAAGCGCGAACTGCTCGCGCGCGGCGCAGCGGCTATGCAGCGAAGCGACCCGTTACGCCACTCAACGGTTACCGTCAAGCAGATCGCCGAGCAGGCCGTCAAATGCTGCTTGGGCGTCTTCGAGTTCCTGCAGCGCGGCGTCGAAGGTTTGCAGCGCGAATTGCGAAGGCTGGCCGCTGCCGGCGGGCGGAAATTGCGATTGCAGCGAAGCGAAGGCCGTCTGCACCCGTTTGGTGGCGGTCAAGACGCGCTCCATTGCCGCTGTTTCTTCGGCTCGCGCCTGTTCGTGATCCATGAAAACTCCGTATTCGTTTGGTTTCGTCTGGTTTCGTTCGGTTTCGTCTGGCCGGCTCGCGCCGTATCGAAGAGGGGACTATGCCACGCCGGCGTTCAGGACAGCGGCAAGCCGCCGTTGGCCTTCACTTCCCGCAACGACAACGCCGACTCCACCGAGGTCACGCCCGGCAGACTGCGCATTTCGTCGCGCATGAAGGTGCCGTAATCGTCGAGATCGCGCGCGACAACCTGCAGGATGTAGTCGGCGCTGCCCGATACGTTGTGGCACGCCAGAATCCGCGGAATTGCCTGCACTTCGCGCTCGAAGCGGGTGGCGACGGCGCGATCGTGCACGGCAAAGCGCACATAGACGAACGCCACCACTCCGAGGCCGAGCGCGGTGCGCGAGAGCATCGCGCGGTACTGATCGATATAGCCGTCGCTCTCCAGACGCTTGAGGCGGCGCGCACACGGCGTCTCGCTCAGGCCGACCGTTTCGGCTAGCCGCGCATTCGACATGCGGCCGTCGTTTTGCAGCGCGGCGAGGATGGCGCGGTCTGTTTTATCGAGGTCGGTGGCCATCGCTGATCTTCGTTTGTGTTCGGTTAGCGGGAAGCATGATTTAAGTGCGAAATATTAGCGCATTCTGCCAAAAATTACGCATCCTACCCGGCAATTCGCCAGCAAACCCTCCGTCGACGATAGCAACATAGAGCCCTTGAAAACGCGAGGCTCCCATGATTTCTGCACATCTTCTGATCGTCTATACGGCGGCACTGTTCGTGGTCTATGCGGTGCCCGGACCGGATATGGCGCTGGTTCTGCAAACCAGTATTGGGCGCGGCGTGCGCAGCGGCTTCGCTGCGGCCGGCGGCCTCGGACTGGCGCGCGCGGCGCACGTCACGCTCTCGGCATGCGGTGTGGCCGCCCTGTTGCGCAGCGCGCCGTGGCTGTACGAAGTGGTGCGCTACGGCGGCGCGGTTTATCTCGCGTGGGTCGGCATCCAGATCTTTCGCTCGCCGGTGTTCGCGTTGTCCGAAGGCGGCGCGGCGAGCGCCGAATCGCGGCCTTTGCGTGCCGCCTTCGTCAAGGGTTTGCTGACCAATCTGCTGAACCCGAAAGCGCTGCTGTTCTGCTCGGTGCTGTTGCCGCAGTTCGTACGGCCAGAGGCCGGGCCGGTGGCATGGCAGATGATCGAACTGGGTCTGGTGCTGCTCGCCATCGGCGCATGCTTCGACATCATGTATGCGATCGGCGCCGCGCGCATCGCCGGCTGGATGCGTGCCCATCCGCTCGCGCAAACGCTGCAGCGCTGGACTTTCTCCGCGACGCTGATCGGCTTCGCGCTGCGCCTTTCGCTGGATTGAGGCGGCGCGCGGCTCACCTGTTCAGCTTGTGCTCGCGCCGCGAGCGATCCCCGATGATTTCGCGGCGATGCTTGTCTTTCATCTTCTTCCAGCTTTTGCATTCGTCGCGGGTGCGCAGGCAGCCGACGCAGAATCCGGTCTTGCCGTCGAACTTGCAGATGTCGATACAGGGTGATTCGATGCTCATGAGAGTCGGTGAATGGGCAATGGTGAGGGCGACTGTTGCATGGACCATGCCCACGCGCAAAGTGATTGTGTTAATAAAGCCGATAGATGGATGCGCAAGCGCATAGGCAACCGCCTATGCTCGCGGCCACACAATCACTTGCTTCCTTTTCTCTTGATGAAAACTTTTCTGCTGTACGCCGTGACCGCCGTTGCCGAAATCGTCGGTTGCTATTTGCCGTGGCGCTGGCTGAAGGAGGGCGGCTCCGCATGGCTGCTGGTGCCCGGCGCGCTCAGTCTCGCATTGTTCGCGTGGTTACTGACGCTGCACGGCACCGCCGCGGGCCGCATCTACGCGGCGTACGGCGGTGTGTACGTGGCAGTGGCGATTGTCTGGTTATGGTGCGTCGACAAAGTGCGCCCCACGCTATGGGATGCGGCCGGCGTCGCGTTCACGCTGGCCGGCATGGCGATCATCGCGTTCCAGCCGCGCGTCTGACAGCGTGCATGCGATGCAGCTCTCATACAGCTCTCATGCAGCGTCGCACGCAACGGCGCGCAAGCCGCTTCTTACTTGATGCCGCCCAGGTAGTCGAGCTTGCCGAGTTCAACGCCGTTGTGACGCAGGATGTCGTAAGCCGTCGTGACGTGAAAATAAAAGTTCGGCAGCACGAAGCCCAGCAGATACGACAACCCCGTAAACTCGATCGGGCCGGTGCGCATTTTCAGCGTGATGCTCCGCTGTTCCGCGCCGTCGATCTGCTCCGCATTGAATTCCTTCAGATAATCAATCGTCTTTTGTAGGCGGGCATGCAGTTCGTCGAAGGTCTGTTCGACGTCTTCGTACTTCGGCGCTTCGACACCGGCGAGACGCGCGGCGCAACCCTTGGCTGTGTCGCTGGCGATATAGACCTGGCGCGTCAGCGGCAGCATGTCCGGAGCGAGCCGGGCATTCGTGAACACGGATGGGTCGATCTGTTTTTCCGCAGCGTGCGCCTGGGCTTTGCCGAGAATGGCTTGCAGATTGGTTAGGCCGCGCACCAGCACGGGCACTGATGCTTGATACATCGTAATGGACATGGGGCTCCTCTGACTCTTCGATCGTGCGCGCGGACGGCGCGCGAGGCAATGCAACGGCTGGATTGCCGCTGCAGCATCATAGCGCGAGCAGTGCGCATCGCGCACTGGCCGGGCACGGCGTTAGCCATTCGGACAACTGCCGCGCATGTCGGAACTGTGGTCGAATGCATTTGTCGGACGGCTTGGCGCAGTTCTTGAAACAGCGACCCGCCGCCGGTTCGAGGCGGGGAGCGTGTGCCGGTGTGCACCATGCCCAGGTTTGTCTTGTGGTAGCCGCCGTCACGCTAACAGGAGGGAGGGTCGATATCATGGCCGACAAGCATCCGCTGCCGGGAAGCGAGCGAACGGTAGAGCAAGGTTCGAAAGTCGTAGGGCAATGCGATCCCACTGAACGGATCGAGGTCTTCGTGATGCTGCGCCGTAAGCAGCAGGCATCGTTCGATGCGTTGATGAGCAAGATCGAGTCTGGCGACCCGAGCGTCAAGCCGCTGTCGCGCGAGGAGTTTGCAAGGGACTACGGCGCGGCGCCGGAGGACATCGCCAAGGTGCAAGCCTTTGCGGCCGAGCATGGCCTGACGGTGGTGCGCGAGGACCCGGCGGCGCGCTCGGTGCTGCTGAGCGGCACAATCGCGCAGTTCCAGACCGCGTTTGCTGTGCAGTTGCAGCACTACGAGCATCATTCGGCCGGCCAGTTCCGCGGCCGCACCGGCACGATCAGCGTGCCGGACGATTTGCACGGCGTGGTCGAGGCCGTGCTGGGGCTCGACAACCGGCCGCAGGCGCGGCCGCATTTTCGTATCCGGCCGCCGTTCCAGCCGGCCCGGGCGCCGCAGGCTTCTTTCACGCCGCCCCAACTCGCGTCGCTCTACCATTTTCCGCAAGGCGACGGCAGCGGGCAGTGCGTCGGCATCATCGAACTTGGCGGCGGCTACGTGAACTCCGACCTCAAAACCTATTTCGCGAGTCTCGGCGTCCACTCGCCGACGGTGAAGTCGGTCGGCGTCGATCAGGGCGGCAACCAGCCGACCGGCGACCCGAATGGCCCGGACGGCGAAGTCACGCTCGACATCGAAATCGTCGGCGCGATTGCCCCGGGCGCGACGATTGCGGTGTATTTCACGCAGAACAGCGACGCCGGTTTCATCGACGCGGTGAGCCGCGCGGTGCACGACACAACCAATAAGCCCTCGGTGATCTCGATCAGTTGGGGCGGGCCGGAGTCGAATTGGACCAACCAGTCGCTGCAGGCCTTCAACAGCGTGCTGCAGGCCGCGGCGACGCTTGGTGTGACCGTGTGCGCCGCGTCGGGCGACAGCGGTTCGAGCGACGGTCTGGGCGGCGATCACGTCGACTTTCCGGCGTCGAGCCCTTATGTGCTGGCGTGCGGCGGGACGCGCGTGACTGCGTCGGGCGCGTCGATTTCGACCGAAGTGGTGTGGAACGACGGCGCAGGCGGCGGCGCGAGCGGCGGTGGCGTGAGTCAGGCGTTTCCGGTGCCGGTGTGGCAAGAAGGTTTGTCGTCGACGGATACAGGCGGCAGCAAGACGCCGCTTGGCGGGCGCGGCGTGCCGGACGTGTCCGGCGACGCCTCGCCTGTCACCGGCTACAGCGTGTTGATCGACGGCACGCAAACGGTGGTGGGCGGCACCAGTGCGGTCGCGCCGCTGTGGGCCGGGCTGATTGCGCGAATCAATGCGGCGAAAGGGCAGCCGGCCGGGTTCATCAACCCGAAGCTGTACAACACCGCGGGCGTCTGCAAGGACATCACGCAAGGCAACAACGGCAGATTTGCCGCGTCGGTCGGCTGGGATGCGTGCACGGGACTCGGCAGTCCCAATGGCCAGAAGGTGGCAGCGGCACTATAGTCTGAAGACATACGAACTACACGACACGCAAGACCACACAGACTACACAGACTACACAAGACGTTAACGAATCCATGGAGCGATCATGACGAATACCGAGTCAGCTTCCGTTAGTCCGCAGTCGCCACACAATTCTCACGCGTCACCCGCGCCGGCGGCAGCGAGCGCGCCGCATCTCGCCGGCGACCAGCCATTTTTCGATCCGGTCGCCTACGGTAACGGACCAGACGATTCCGTCACCGAAACCGCTGAAACCGCCGCGATCACGCACCATTCGGTCACGATCGGCGGGCACAAGATCAACTACACGGCGACTGCCGGTCACCTCGTGATCGTCGATCCGAGCAGTTCGCAGCCCGAGGCGAGGATGTTCTACGTCGCCTTCACGCAGGACAACCAGAAGGAGGAGACCCGGCCGCTGACGTTTTTCTATAACGGCGGGCCGGGTTCGTCCGCGGTGTTCGTGCTGCTCGGCTCGTTCGCACCGCGCCGCATCAAGACCTCGATGCCGGACTTTACGCCGCCCGCACCGTACTCGATGGAGGACAACCCGGACAGCCTGCTCGACAAGAGCGATCTCGTGTTCATCAACCCGGTCGGCACCGGCTACTCGGCGGCCATCGCGCCGAAGAAGAACCGCGACTTCTGGGGCGTCGACCAGGACGCGAACTCGATCAAGCAGTTCATCAAGCGCTTTCTGACAAAGAACAACCGCTGGAATTCGCCGAAGTATCTGTTCGGCGAGTCGTACGGGACGGCGCGCAGTTGCGTGCTGGCGTACCGGCTGCATGAAGACGGTGTCGATCTGAACGGCATCACGCTGCAATCGTCGATTCTCGATTACACGCAGTCCGGCAATCCGGTCGGCACCTTGCCCACCGCCGCCGCGGACGCGTGGTATCACAAGAAACTCGGCATCGCGCCGCGTCCGACCGATCTCGGCGCGTTTGCCGAAGAAGTGGCGCAGTTCGCGCGCACCGATTATCTGGCGGCGCTGCGCAAGTTCCCGACTACCGATTCGGCAACGGTCGACAAACTCAGCGAATACACCGGCATCGACAAAACCACCTTGCTTGCGTGGAGCCTCGATATCGCGTCGTATGACAGCCGCGGCAATTCGCTGTTTTTGACCACGCTGCTGAAGGCGCAAGGTCTCGCGCTCGGTGCGTATGACGGGCGGGTGACGGCGATCGACACCGGCATCGCCGGCAAGATCGACCCGAACTCCGGCGGCAACGATCCGACCATGACGGCGGTTTCCGGCGTCTATACGACCATGTGGAACGTGTACCTGAACGAGCAGTTGAAATACACGTCGAATTCGGCGTTCACGGACCTCAACGACCAGGCGTTCCAGTATTGGGACTTCGGCCACATCGACCCGACGGGCGCGCAGAAGGGGCTCGACGATAAAGGCAACGTGATTCTGTACACCGCCGGGGACCTCGCCGCAGTGATGGCGCTCAATCCCGATCTGAAAGTGCTGTCGGCGAACGGTTTTTTCGACTTCGTCACGCCGTTCTATCAGACCGTGATCGACCTGCAGCAGATGCCGCTTCTGAGTCAGCAGATCCGGCAAAACCTGTCGGCGCGCTTTTATCCGTCGGGGCACATGGTCTATCTCGACGGCGGGTCGCGCACCGCGCTCAAAGCAGACCTCGCGAAAATGTATGACGCGACCGTGTCCAATACCCAGGCGCTAGGCCGCATCCGCGCTTTGCAGGCTCGCGTGGCGAAGCAGGCGCAACCCTCCTGACTGCCGGTGAGCGGCGCGCGGCGATGGCGCCACTGTTTCCGGCGGGCGGGCGCGGTCTTGCCCAGTGCATGCGCCACGGCCAGACCGCGCCGCTGCGACCGGCGCATACCGCTAAAGCGAGCTCAGCGGTATGCGCGGGCGCGGTGCCGGGCCTGCACCGCTGAATAAGCATTGGTATTTTGGATTTTGCCCGCGCTTATTCGGGTACAGTCCATTAACGGATGTTTTAAGCCGTTTTCATGACAACGTGTCGCATCGCTTTTGCTGTCGATTGTGGCTATCCTGAAACAGGACGAAATTCGAAGGAGAGATTTAAATGACGGCCTTCTATCTGTCGTTGGTCGCGCTGGTCACATCAGGTGCCGCGGGAGCAGCATTTATCCGTCAGCTTGCCGCCGCTCAGGCCAGGCAGCGTGGCGCGCTGCGACCGGTGCCCGTGCATACCGCCGGCCGCGGTACGGACCGTCGCACGAGCCGAGGGTAGCCGGCATGAACCTGATCGTGCGCAACATCGCGGAATCGTGCAGCGAGCAGGAAGTGCGCGAATTTCTTAAGCGCGAGCTTGGCCATTACGCGAAAAACGTCGAAGTGGTGGATGCCGGCAAACCCGGCGCGTACGCCACCGTCGAACTGGGCGCGCAAGTGCCCTATGTGGGCGAGGTGATCGCCCGGCAGATTCACGGCAAGCATTTGGGCGGTCTGGCGCTCGAAGCGAGCGCCGATCTGTTCAGCGACGAGCCACCTGGCGCGCGCTGAATAACCACAGCCGTCCCGTTCGAATCAGGTGCGCGTGAACGCGCATCCGGTTTGTCACCTTCCTTCTTTTATTCCCCGCTTGCCTGCGCCGGCCAATCGAACGGCGTGTACGGCAATGCTCGCTTGTGCTGCGTCACGTCATAGAAACGCAAAATCGTCTCGCGCGCGGCATCGCTGACCGGCTTGCCTTCCAGAAAGTCATCGATATCGTTGTACGGGATGCCGTACACGTCTTCGTCGGGCCGTTGCGGACGCAACATTTCGAGGTCGGCGGTCGGCACTTTGTGCGCCAGTGTTTCGGCAGCGCCCAGCGCGCTGGCCAGCGCGCGCACGCGACGCTTGTTCAGACCGGCGAGCGGCAGTACGTCGGCGCCGCCGTCGCCGAACTTCGTGAAAAAGCCCATTACCGATTCGGCCGCATGATCGGTGCCGATCACTACACCGGCCCGTGTGCCCGCCACCGCGTATTGCGCAATCATCCGCTGCCGCGCCTTGATGTTGCCGTGCACGAAATCCTGCTGCGAGTCGTCGGCGAATGGCACGTCGCTTGCGTGCAGCGCGGCGAGTATTGCATCGGCGGCTGGCTTAATGTCGATGGTGAGATTTTCGTCCGCTCGAATGAACTGCAATGCCTGCTGCGCGTCGGCCTCGTCCTTTTGAATGCCGTAGGGCAGGCGTACCGCGACGAAGCGGGCGTCGTAACGTTCGGCGCGCAGCCGTTCGACCGCGAGTTGCGCGAGCCGACCGGCTGTCGTGGAGTCGACACCGCCGCTAATCCCGAGCACGTAAGTTTTCAGGCCGTTGCTACGCAGGTAGTTCGCCAGAAAGGCGACGCGGCGTTCGATTTCCTCTGCGGCGTCGAACTTGGCGCCCACCTGCATTTCCGCGACGATGCGCGGCTGGCGTGCGGTTGAGTCCTGTTGCGCCATGATTTCTGCTTCCTCCATGCGTGGTTGTGCCAAAGTCAAACGACGAGCGCTTGCACGCGAAGTGCGCAAGCGGCGGACTCACAAGCGAGCCGGTTCAGTCGGCCCGCTGTGACGCATCAGTATCGGATTTATTGCGCATATTGGCTTTAAATGCGCTGTGCTGGCGGATTTAAATCGGTTTGTAAATTTAAAAATATAACCAGATATTACGGCGATATTGGTAAATTGGCCAATTCTTTATCGACAGATCGAAATGTGCTTAGTAATATCGTCGCTGATCCGGGCGCCGCATGAGCCGGCGAGCAGTCATTCGGCGAGCAGTCAATAATAAGCAGGTATAAGCAGGTTCGCTCAAATACGCGATGAACTACCCTAATCGGCCTGGCCAGCCTGTTCCGGACCGTATGATTTCCGCGTCGGTAGATCGTCGGCGCGAAGCGGTTCGTATGCCGTGTTCGCCTCTGGCGTCGCAGTGGTCGCGCGCAGCTCATTTGACACGCTGCCTGACGCGCGCCGTGAGCGCCGTCTTCTGCATCTTGTCGGGCAGTTTCGCGATCGCAGCCCCGCCGCCGACGAGCCGTCCGGCGGCCATGGTCGACGTGTCAGACATGGTCGCGCCGGACGCGGCCGGTGTGGTCGACCCGCGTCGCGCGTTGCTGTTTCGGGGCGTATTCGCACACGAGGTAACCCGGCGGCTGAAAGTGCCCGCTAAAGAGCAGCGCGCCTACGCCGACCGTCTGCAAACGGCGCTCAGTGAGGAACTTCTGGGCAATCTGTCGGGCGAGTTTGTGGTGCTGACCGATCGCAACGTCAACGTGCAGGCGCTGTTCGTCTACTTTCGCGCCGCGCCGTCCGATACCTGGCAGATGATCGGCGCCTCGCCTGTCGCAACTGGCCAGCCCGGCGAATACGATCACTTCATCACGCCGCTCGGCGTGTTCGAACATACCCCCGCCAACATGGACTTCCGCTCGGAAGGCACGATGAACGAGAACCGCATCCGCGGCTATGGCAAGCGCGACATGCGGATCTTCGATCTCGGCTGGGCGCAAGGCGAACGCGGCTGGGGCAAGGGCGGCATGTCGCAGATGCGTTTCCAGATGCACGCGACCGATCCCGACCGGCTCGAGCCGCTGCTCGGCATTCGTCATTCGAAGGGCTGCGTGCGCATTCCGGCGTCGCTCAATGTGTTCCTTGATCACTACGGCATTCTCGACGCCGAATATATGGCCCTGGTCGCTTCGGGCAAGTCGCTGTGGGTGTTGAAGAGCGATCGCCAGATGACGCCGTGGGCGGGACGTTACATCGTCGTGGTGGATTCGGGGCGCAGGAGCCGGCCTGCATGGGCGCCGGCGCCGGGCACCCAGGCTCGAGCCAAAGTGCCGGCCGGTGCGGACACGGCTGACTGACTCACGGGTATCGCACCAGCACCGAACGTGCCGATCTTGTGAAACGGCAAAGTGACAAAGCGGCGAAACGGCGAAACGGCGAAACGGCGAAACGGCGAAACGGCGAAACGGCGAAACGGCGAAACGGCGAAACGGCGAAACGGCGAAACGGCGAAACGGCGAAACGCCCGCACGGCATTCAACCGCTCACGAGCGTGCCAGCAGCACGCCCACCAACGCCACCGCAAAACCGGCAATCTGCACCGGCAACAGGGTTTCGCCGAAGCCGAGATAACCCTCGAGGGCCGCGAGCGGCGGCGCCAGAAACACCAGCGCGGTGGCGCGCGCGGCATCGCCGCGCCTCACCATCCACACCAGCAAGGTGACGCTGATGCCCGACAGCATCACGATGCCCCACGCCAGCGAGATCCACAGTGTCGGCGAAGCAATCCAGCGATGCTCGCCGAGCGCCAGCGCGAAAATCGCGGCGACGAGCGCCGCGCCGAGATTCTGCACCGCGCTTGCGGTGCGAATGTCGGCCTTCGCGAGCGAGGTCTTCTGAAACAGCGTGCCCGCGGTAATTGCGCCGACCGCGAGGATCGAGACGAGCACCACCAGCCACGGCGGCGCATTGCCATGCGGTGCCGGCGTCGGCGGCGTGACTGCGGCCAGTTTCGGTTCGAGGACCAGCGCTACCCCCGCGAGGCCGAGCGCCATCCCCGTCCAGCCGCGCCGCGAGAGCCGTTCGCCGAACAGCGGCGCCGCGACGGCTGCCGTCGCCAGCGGTTGTAGCGCTCCGAGCAAGGCCATCACACCGGCGCTCAGGCCCTGCGCGACCGCCCAGTAGCCGGCGCCGAGATACACGCCTTGCAGCAGCGCGCCCGCCACCAGATGCCTGCCGAGATTGCGGCCGGTCGGCCACGCGGTGCGGGCGAGCAACGCGGCCAGCGTGAACAGCAGCGCGGTGCCGCCAAAGCGCGCGAGCAGAAACAGATTGGGATCGGCATAGGGTGTGATCGCCCGGGCGACCACGAATCCGGTCGACCACAACACGACGAAGACGGCGGCGGTCAAGGTAGCGAGCATCGAGCGTCGATGGTGGGAAGGTGAAAGCCCGCCATCTTGCCGGGGCGTGCAGGGCGCGTCTTGTTCGAAGCTGCAATCGCCCGTGTCAGCTCACATCAGTCGTCGCCGCGGGTCACCACATCAGCAGCACGGTGCCTGCGCCGAGCATTCCGCCGCACAGCGCGCATGCCCACAACAACACGCGCGTGCGCCGATATTCGCGGCCGATATCCTCGATCAGTTGCGCATTCTGCCGCGGGGTACGGGCGCGATCATGCTCCTGTTGCAGGTATCGAACGGCGAGTTGCGGCACGCGCGGCAGTATCTGCGCGAGATGCGGCAGCTCGCGCGAAATGCGCTTGATCCAGCCACGATGATCGAGGTCGCGCCGCGCGATTCCGGCCAGCACACCGCGCGTGATGTTCCACGTATCGACCCCCGGATGCAGCGCACGCGCCAGCATTTCCGCCTGCTGGAACGAACGCTGCGCGGTGGCGAGACGCCCGGATACGGCGCCGTCGAACGGTTGCACCGCATGCAGCAGATGATGAAACAGCGAGCCCGCCGAGCGGTCTTCGGGAGCGGCCGCAAAATGCGCCTCGGCGCGGGTGCGCAGTTCCGCTTCGAGCATCTCGGCGCGCGTGTCGTGCGGCACGTGTCCGGCATCGCGATGTAGTTCGGCAAGCCGGCCGTAGTCCTGGTTGAACAGAGCGGTCGCGCCATGCACGAAAAACTCGCGCTCCCCGATCGATAGACTCGACATGATCGAAAATTCGGCGAGCACGAGGCGCCCCAGCGTGTCCGGTTCGACGCTCACGCGTACCCGGCGTGCGTCGAGGGTCGCGTGAAAGAAGCCATGCTCGAACGCCTGTTCGGTCACCACCTCGACGATATGCGCGGCGAGCGGCGCAAGTTTGACGTGGTGCGCATGCAGGCCGGGCAGATCGCTGGCCGGCAAGGTGCTGATACGCTGCATGGTCAGCGTTTGATTGGTGCACAGGTCCCAGATCACGATCGGCACGGCGATGCGTGAGTCGCGGTCGAAATGGTGGCCGGTCTGGCTCAGATTGGCGGCCTCGGCGCGCAGGTCGAAACGGCGCAGGATGTCGTCGGTAAATGCCTGGGCCAGCGCGCGCAGTTGCAGCCGGCGTGCGGTGCCGGAGAGCTTTTCCACCCAGCGCGCGACCCAGCGCAACAGCGCGAGTTCGTCGCCGATCTGTTGCAACTGGTCGGCGCGCACCAGTTTGATGGCCACTTCGCGACAGCCGTTGATCGGCACGGCGAGCCGCGCAAAATGAGTTTGTTCGGCAAAGCCGCCGCGCACCGGCACCAGATCGACCGCCGTGAAGATCGTGGTGAGCGGCCGGCCGAATGCGCGCGTCAGAGCCTCCTTCGACTCTTCCGGTGGAAGCGGGGCTTCGAGGTGATCGATCGCGTCGATGGCCTCGTGCAAGGTGCTGCTCGCCAGTTCCGGACGTTCGGCCAGCGTCTGCGCGAAGCCGCTCGCCAGTGGCCCGAGCGCCGGCAGCAGGCCATGCAGGCCTGCGCGTCCGCGCCCGGAGGCATGCACGCGGCTGACCAGTTCGATCATCCAGTGCAGTTTGTGATCGGGTGGGGCGGCAAGCCAGATCAGGCGCGCGCCGTAACGCAGCGCATGGAACAACAGCAGTAAGCGGCGAAGCAGTGGCGGCATTGGCGGTTCGATTGGCGGTCGCGCGGCGTCGACGCGCGGCCAGGGCGTTCAGATTAGCAGGGATGCGCGCTGGCAGGAGCATCCCCGCGCCACGCGTAATACAATACGCCGGCCTACTCCAACCGTGGCGAAACCCAAGCGTGCCGGATCCCGGCTCTCAACCAATGCTCGCAGAACAACGTCAGCCCCTTGGTTGACGGCCTTCCGTTGCGAAACCTACGCTGAAACCTACGCGCAGGCTTTTTGGAGGAATTGGACACAGCGGAAAGCCTCGCGGCGCAATTCGAACAGGACATCACGCTCGCCGCGGTAGCGGAATTCATTGCACTGTTGATGGTGTCGATCGCGCGCGGGCACATTGTCCAGTCCCAGGACACGCTCGACACGCTTGAACGTCTGAGCTTTCAGAGCCAATGGTCGGGCGGCCGCGAGATGATCACGCGGGAGCGCCTCTACATCGCGGCGCGACGCGGCGAACCGGCGCGCATCGAAGCGCTGTTGCCACACATGTCGAACCACGCCGCCGCCCGACCCGGCATGGATTCCCGTTACGGAGATGCTCAGCGCGCCGTGGCTGGGCCGAATCCAGCTTGCATTGCAGCAGCATCGACTCGATCGGGCGACCGATCTGCTGGAGTCGGCATTGGCTACCGTGCCCGTCCGACCGCTGCTCTCGGTCAAGCTCCACGTGCTGCAAGCATTGGTTCAGCACCGGCAAGGGCATTCGAGGCGTGCCCTCCGAACACTCCAGCGTGCGCGCGAAACAGCACGCGCTGGCGGCTGCTACCGAGCGCTGCGCGACGAAGGCGCGATACTGGATCAGGTGCCGGGCGTGGAGATGCATTGCGCCGTGCCCCAGTGCGTGGCCGCGCTTCGGTGGTCTTTGTGGATCGCTTTGGCCTGCGAGCCATGGAGAAGTCTTCTTCGCAACAATCTTCCGCGAACTATGCCGGCCTTACGGCAGCGGGTTCTGCATGTTCGCGGCTTAGTGGCAGGACAATGCACGCTGCCTGATGGTGGCCCCGTCGATCCGGCGACCGGTGGTTACCAAAACTGTCGGTACGCCTGCTGCATATCCATGCTGATTCCGGTATGGCACACCCTGCCTTTTTTCGCAGTTGATATTTCGTCTGAGAAAACCGAAAAAAGATACGTGGGTGAAGTCCGATGATTCCGCCGTGATTAACAGTCGCGACTGACCTGTGGCGGAAATTCCAGGTGCCTTCCCGTTCGTGCTGGACAGCGGGAAGGGGGCAGCCGGAAGGATACAAGCATGCGCATTTGAGGCAGGGAACATCATGAAAGAACTCAATGCATGGATGGTCACTGGCATGGAGAGCGCCCCGCTGATGCTATCTGCAAACGCTACGCCCGGTCAGCGTTTGCAGCGGGCCGAAGCCGAAGTCCGTCGGTTGACCCGATGCATGGAGATGAAGGATCGGCAGCTCTGCGAGCTGCGCAAGGCGCTAGCGCATTCGGCGACCGTTCACTACTCATTTGAAGATCGCCTGCAGCGTGAGCTCGATTCCCTGCGGATCATGATGCCCGTGAACGGGTTCCAGGAGCATTGGGACAAGTCTTCTACCGACCGGCCAGAGGAGGGCATCGTCGTGAAACTGCCCTACATGACGTCGATACTCTCCATTCTGTTCGATGCGATGTGTACCTTCTGGGCGGACTGCGATCCCGATCATCCTCCGAAGTCTGCGACCGTCGCGCACGCGATCGATGAGCGCCTGGGTTTGAGTTCGCAGCAGAATGGAGAGGCTTCGCGCAGCGGTCAGGCCTATGCATCGGCGATCAGGCCGGATTGGGTGAAGGCGGCTGACAACCGGCACCATGGCCGACCTGCAGGCGCGCGCTGATGCAAGAGGCCGGTCGTCTAGACTGTCGTTTGCGCGCGCGTCGTTCCGTTGTCGCTAACTGCGGGAGGCGCTTCGTCGTACGCGTGTTCGGAACGCGCGCCCGCTTCAGGGGGATGCGCGTGATCCGGCACGCCAGCTTCCGGGCGCGGGAGCTGCCCGAAGCGCGTGACCGAGTCCAGCAGCATGAGGGGATCACACCGGAGTTTGTGGAACGTCGCAGGACCCAGATCGATTGAGCACGCAACGATATCGGTGGGGACCGGCGCCGTGCCAACGCCCATATTCCGCAGATCGAGTCCGAAGCGTCGGTACAGACGTGCAACGGAACGCGAGACCACGCCAATCACGCGAGTCGCGCCGAATGAGAGGGCGAGCGCCATCGCGTAAGGGAACAATGACATACCCGACGTTGAGCCCGTTCGATGGTCCGGTAGCCCAGATCCTGCGAATCGCGACATCTCCCATATCGAAGGTGATGACGGCAGGGAACCGGGGCCTGCAAGTTCCGGAAAGATGTCGCGGAGCAGATACGGTCGTGTGGTGGGCATAAGCCGCGCACATCCGCACACCTCGTCGTCTGCGGACAGAGCAACCAGATGGACGGTACTGCCTCCGTCGAATTCGTCCCACTCGCTTGCGGCATCGTGAGACACGCCGGGTATTTCCCAGTGCAGGCGCTGGACAAAGACCTTGTGACGAAAGGTTCCGAGATGGTGATGGATATCCAATGGCAGGTCATCAAGCCTGCCGGCAACGATGTATGACATGGGCGCCTCCTGGTATCAGCCGTTGAGGCGACGCTATCAGCGTGGCTGTGGCCCAGAAACTCAGAGCTTTGGGAGGGTGTCAGTCAGCACGCGCGAGCGCGCACTGACCCAGGTCGCCTGTACGGCGACGGCCAGGACGTGCGATAGAACGGCAGGAAAAACGGATTCAGGGTTTTATGATGCCCTGGACGGTCGCGTGGACGGCAGCGGCCGTCCGGCTGCGGATGTTGAGAGCCTCCATCGCTTCCTTGATGTGGTAGTCAACGGTATAGTGAGAGCGTCCGAGAATCTCGCCTATCTCGCTCGAGGTTTTCCCCCGGGCGACCCAGGTCAGGCATTCGAGCTGACGGGATGTAAGGAGGTGTGCCCCTCTTCTTGAAGGCATCAGCGCGAGGCGATGCAGTTCGAAGTGAAACTGCGCGCTGATCAGGTATGCCAGGCGAGAGTTGATTGCATCGTTGACGGAATGCAGAGAGCCAGACAGGTTGAACAGCAGGATACTGCCATCGGACTGGTGAAGAGGGATACTGAGTCCCGCAGGTAGTCCGGCCTCTCTTGCTTCGTCGAGTAGACGACGCTCGGCTTTGCTCAAGCCGATGATGTCGTGCCACCGGTAGGGAGCCGACTGGAGGAACGCAGCCCGATGAACGGGGTCGGTGGACGCGTAGTCCCGGTGCTGGTAGTGCCGCACCCAAGCCTGCGGATAGTGTGCGCCGATCATCTCGAGCGCTGTTCGCCAAGCGCAGGTCGAACGGCTTCGCGTAACGCGGCTGATCACGTAATGCGGGAAGCCGAGTTTCCCTGCCGCATGGCCGAAAGACTCGACGAGGGAAGGAATATCCGTGGCACATGCAAGACGCATGACCGGTGTCGGCGCGCCAGGTTGCAGGCGATCGGATATCGGTGACGACCTGTGCTGGCCCTCGTTTGAACGGCGTCGGGAGACATGTTTCATGTTCGCTACCGTAGCGCTGCCCCACAGGGTATGGAACGCCAGGTGCCACACGAGAACGCGGCCCGCGCGCAACGACGGTGCGGGTTCATGCGACAACCGTTTCCGGGAGTGAGGGGCCAGCCAGAGGCCCGCATACGATTGCCATACGCGGCGGCACCGGTAGTGGCCAACTGGACGCGGACTATGCACCGACTCGAATGCATTCAAACATTTACTATAGTCTGCAGATTGCCGCCCGATCATTCATGTAAGGGATTGAAACATACCCACTGCGCGGCTGGGAAAGCGGACGAGGCGGGGGCTGGGTCGGCAGGCTAACGGACCAGCAAGGCTGCTGCTGAAAACCCTCCGACGCCTCGTGCAAAGAGCAGGAGCGGTCTGCCCGGCACCAGTCCATGACATTGGGCAAGATTGATGAACGCGTCGCTGACGGTGACGTGGCCAATACGGGCAAAATTTTCCGAGAACAGCCGGTCCTGCGGAACCTGAAGCGAATCGAGCAGGCGGTGCCACGCAGGCAGATCCAGATGGTGGGGCAGGATACGCTGGATGTCATCCAGTGTGAACCGTGCCTGCTGGACTGTCTGCCTGATCAGGCTACGCGCCGTCAAGAAGTTCTGTGCTGCCAGGCGTGATTCCTCATTTGCCAGTACCCCGCGCCAGCCCAGGCCGCTGGCATGCGTGGTGACCGCGAGCAGGCGGTTTACGGGGGCGTCGCGCTCGATGAATGCTGCAAACGCACCGTCACCCAGAATCCCTTCGGCTTGCATTAACCTTTCCGATGTCAACGGCATGACGTCGGCGCCGGCAAGCAGGACCCGTTTCATGTGGGGCCGGGCGATAAACAGCGCGCGAATCACGCGCAGTGCGGCGAGGGCGGATGCGCAGTGCTGCTGGGCGAACGAGAAAGCTTCTGCGTTGGTGAAGCCGAAGCGGTCACAGAGCACGCCGGGTAACGACTGCGGCGGTGGCGCAACGCTGCCCTGGAGCGTATGCACGTAGACGAGGCAGTCGACTTCACGCGGCGCGATACCCGAGGCAAGCAGGAGACGCTGGATTGCGCTGGCCGCGAGTCCGATTGCGGTCTGCCCATTCGCACTGCGGTAGTAACGCATCCCGGCCCGCTCCAGGTTTAGCACGGTGGCGATGTTCTGCTGGGTTCGCTTTCCCCAGCTCCGGACGTCGTCGATGTGTTGGGGAAGATGGAAGGCGATGTGCGGTATACCGAGATCGGGGATCATGAGACGGACCGGACATCGTTCTGCCGATAGAGGAAGGGTGCGCCGCGCGTCTCCAGCAGCGCAGTGCCGATAAAACCGCCGAACCCGTAGCCCCACAGCAGCACGCGATGGGGCCGACGACAGGCGGCGCCGCTGAGCGCCTGTGCAAGTCGTACGATGGATTCGGCTGCGCCAAGATGAACGCAAACCTGATGCTGTACCACGGCGTCTGGCCTGCCGAGGAATCTCCATACTGCACCGCTGAGCGACGGGATGCCAGGGTGCCCAACCACCTCGTCAATGTCGTCCGGACGAAGGCCGTGTCGCGCGAGGAGAGAGTCGATCATCGATAGCGAGGTGAATGTCCGGGCGTTGGGGATTCCGGTTGCATGGCGACAGATGTCAACGGCAACGTGCCGGGCTGCCACATCGAGCAGCTGCATGCCACCTGTTCCGTTGTCGGTTCTTTCAACGAGCAGCGCACCGGCGGCATCGCCGTGCACGATGTCAGGTCCGCATATTCTGGAAAACGGCGGACACCACTTCTCCGCTGCGACGATCAGTATCGTGTGGACGTCCGGTTCAGCGATGAGCAGATCGGATGCAAGCCGCAATGCAGTGAATGGCGACGCACCATGCTGCTGGGAGAGCGAAAAAGGAAAGCATGGTGTGCCGACTTCTGCACAAAGCCGTCCGGCAATCGTGGTCGAAACGTGCTCATCGAGGCTGCTGTGACAGAAGACGATGACATCGATCGGGCGCGCATCCGGCGGGCGTGTGGCGCAGATCGCGTTTGCCACTTTTGCGGCGAGTCCTGATAGATCTGTACCGGTTTCGACTGGTACCGCGCAGGCCAGGTCGGGTGGTGGAAGATCGGGATGCACAGGCGGCGAGCCACCGGTTTCCCCACCTGGCCACGCCTCGAGCCAGTGCCCGTAGTCGGGATGCCATGACTTCACCCACGCATCCCAGCCGGAATGCCCGGTCGTGCGCAGTGCCGACTCAATCGCCGTCCATTGGGACAGCGGTATGGCGTCTGGCACCCAGGCCGTCACTGCGGTGATGACGGGTAGGTTCATGCGCGATCCCCGGCTGAACCGGAGCTGTTGGAGAGATCGGCGGGCAGCAGATCATAGAGGACGCGCCCAAACCGCGATCCATGCATGACGTGGCAATCGCGCTGCAGCCCGATGAGGCGAAAGCCGATCCGGTCGAGCAGACGCCGGGAGCGTACGTTGCTGTCCACAGCCCACGCAGTGATGCTGTGCAGCCGGCCGGTTTCGAACGCCTCGCGGAGGATTTCCGTGGAGGCGAGAAGCGTCATGTCCGTGCATGCCGGGCGCCGGCTGTCGCGCAGTACCCAGAACGAACCGGTGCCAAAAGCATGCGTCAGATCACTGACGGCCACAAGTCCGCTGGCGAGCTTGTGGCCCGTGGGTCCGAAAACGCGGAGGCGATGTCGACCGCTTTGCATCATGAGCTGCACGGCGAGCACGGGAAGTGTCTGGCGACCCTGTCCGAAATCGAACCACCGGATGATGTCCGGCTCGGCGAGCCAGGCAGCGATGTCATTGACATCGTTACAGTCGGGCTCACGAAGCCAGCATGAACCGGATTCTCCGCCTGTCCGGTGGGATCCGTCAGTGTGGTGTGCGGGTTCTACCGCCGGGCCCTGGCTGCTCACGTCAACTCGCCTGCTGGTGAGCGCCGGGCGCAGTGAGCGCGCATAGTCCAGCTTCGAGTTTCATCAACAGTATCGCAAACCAGTGCACCGTCTGGAAGCGAGCCGCTGGCGGCAGCCCCCGCACGTAGCCATGGCCGCCGCAAAGCTGCACAAGCTCCCGCGCAACGTCCATCGCTTCGGTGGCAATGTGGCGGGCCATCAACCGTACGGGTTCGATCTGCGCCTGCGCATCCTGTAGTGCGATGGACCGGAGAAAAAGGTGGATGGTGTGGGCCGATATGAGCATGTCGGCAAGCCGCACAGCGACGAGCTGATGGGCGGCGATCGGCTTTCGAAACGTCTGCCGGGCGGCGCTGTAGGCAAGGGCGAAGTTCACGCCGTGCTGGACGGCGCCCGAGAGCAGCGCAGCGAGGTAGGTTGCTGCGTCGACAAGCCACTGGCGTACCGGATTGCCTTCCGGGATCGCGCCCCCGGGCACAACCAGAAGTGGCATATCGCCTGTTGACGCTGTGGTGTATCGCTCGATGGAGAGTGCGCCCGGCAGGGCAACGGCGGCGGAACCCTGAGTGCCCCGTCTTGCAGGCAGCGTGGCGAGCACGAGTTGCGGACGTTCACCGTCCATCCGGACCATCATTGCCTGCGAGCATGCGTGCTGGCGCAACACCCAGAAACCTGAAGCATCGACGTCGGGGATACCCGGTGCGATCGATGTTGTGCCGTCGAGGTAATGCTGGATATTCTGATCAGGTAGCAGGCCGAGTGCATCGTAGTCGCGAAGCGTCATCAGCGCGGCGCTGCTGAGTGTCAGCTCGGCGCCCCGCTCGAGCGGGCCTGCCGCGAACTGTTCAACGACAAGTGCAAGGTCGTGCCGGCTGATACCCATGCCGCCCATCTGTTGCGGCAGGATCATGGTCGCGAGGTCAAGCGTCGCGGCGAGCCGGACCGTCTCGCCCCACCGGGCGATGTCTGGCGCGCCACCCAGCAGTGGCTCCAGGCGCTCACGCGCAAACTGGCCTGCGGCCGCAACCAGTCCCTGCTGGTCGTTGTTGAGTGCCCAGGATCCCGGTGCGAGGTCCGCGACGACGGATTCACGGAATGGCATGACGTTTCTCCGGATGTTGTGGCCTCACACGAGCATTTCGACGGGTTCGGGGTGGCTGAGGAAATGCACCGGACTCGCCGAACGGCCATAGGCACCCGACTGCTGCACCACCACGAAATCCCCGATGTGTGCATCGGGAAGTTCGACGTCGTCCGCGAGACGGTCGAGCGGCGTGCAGAGGCACCCGACTACGTGACACCGCTCGCGTGGCTCGCCATCTGGACGGTTGCCGATCACGACCGGAAAGTTCCGGCGCAGGACCTGGCCGAAGTTGCCGGAGGCCGCCAGGTGATGATGCAGTCCGCCGTCCGTGATGACGAATGTTCTGCCGCGCGACACTTTCCGGTCGATGACACGGCACACATAGATACCGGCCTCGCCCACGAGGTAACGCCCAAGTTCCAGGATCGGCGTCGTTCCAGGCAGGCGTTCGCAAAGCGGTGGCAGCCAGTCGTGCATCGCTTCGCAGACCGTCTTTACATCGAGCGGTGTCTCGCCGGGAAAGTAGGGGATGCCAAAGCCGCCGCCGAGATTCACGAACCGCGGCGGTTGCGGCAGACCGCTGGCGAGGCGAAGGATGAGGTCCGCACTCTGGCGCTGCGCCTCGATGATAGTTGCCACATGGAGGCACTGCGAGCCCCAGAAGACGTGGAAGCCGGCGAGCGCGACTTCCCGCGCTTCGAGTTCGCGCAGCAATGCCGGAACCTGGTCGACATCGACGCCGAAGGGCGCCGCGCCGCCGCCCATGCGCATGCCGCTGTGTCCGACCTGAAAATCCGGATTGACGCGGATCGCCACGTTGGGCTGCACGCCCAGCTCCCATCCGAGCGCGGTAACAAGCCGCAACTGGGTTTCCGACTCGACGTGAACATTGACACCGCTGGCGACCGCGCGACGCAGGTCGTCGTGAGACTTGCCTGGCCCGGCAAAGCCGATTGCCGTTGGGGAGGTACCGGCATCGAGCGCCCGCGCCATCTCCTGCGCGGAGGCAACATCGAATCCGTCGACCCGCTCGGCCAGGTAGTGGATCACGGCGGGCATCGGATTCGCCTTGATCGAGTAGTGAAGGTGCATGGCGGAGGGCAGCAGGCTGCGCAGTTCCCGCACGCGGGTGTCGATCGCTGCATGGTCGTATGCGAAGAACGGCGTACGCCCGGCGCGGTCGGCCAGCTGGCGCACGTCGATGCCGCCGAACTGCAGCCCGGGGGGGCGCCTGATGAAGGTGAGGCTCATGATGGTTTCTCCCCTGAGTCGCGCGCGAGCGATGCAAGCCCGGATGACGCAACCTCGCTGCGCAGTGCCGCCCGGTCGAATTTTCCGTTGGGGTTACGAGGAATATCGGGATAACTAATGATATGTCGCGGAACCATGTAACGCGGCAGGCGCTGCGTGCACCAGTTGCGTAGCTCTTCGACGTCTGAATCACCGCTCAGGACGACGAGTAGCGCCACTGCTTCGCTAAGCGCGTCATCCGGGACGCCCAGCGCGACGGCTTCAACGACAAGTCCACTCGCGTGGACCGTTTCCTCGATCTCCTCCGGACTGATCCGGTAGCCGGAACTCTTGATCTGGGCGTCGTTGCGGGCGATGAAATAGAGAAAGCCTTCGGCGTCGCACCGTACGAGATCACCTGACCACACCGCCATATCACGCGCCGAGCCGCCCGGCTTTGCTTCAGGAGAGGGGCGGTAGCGTTGCGCGGAGCGCGCAGCGTCGTTCCAGTAGCCGAGCGTGACGCATGCGCCGACATGCACGAGCTCGCCTGCTTCGTTCGAGGCGCACGGCGTACCGTCTTCATGGGCCACCAGTATGCGCGCATTGGGCACGGCCTTGCCGATCGAGTCGGGCCGACGGTCAACCTCGGCAGGGTCGAGGAATGTGGAGCGAAATGCCTCCGTCAGCCCGTACATCAGGAACGGCTTGGCCCGCGGAAACAGCGCCCTCAACTTCTGCAGTACAGGTAGCGGAAGGCGCCCCCCGGTGTTGGCGAAGTAGCGCAGATTATTGCGCACCGCGTCTGGCCAGGTTGCGCCCGTGAGTTGCATCCACAACGGCGGTACACCGGTGATCGCAGTGATGTGTTCCCGCTCGCACGCGAGGACAGCATCGTGCGCAGTGAGATAGTTCAGCAGCACTGCTGTCGCGCCTGCCGACCACGCCGAGGTCAACTGGCTGAGGCCCGCATCGAAGCTCAGGGGCAGAACGGCAAGGACGCGGTCAGATGGTTCGTGCCGCAGATATTCGGCGACGCTCCAGGCGCCTTCGAGCAGATTCCGGTGGCTGAGCATCACGCCCTTGGGCAGTCCCGTCGAGCCCGATGTATAGAGTAGGGCTGCAAGGTCGGTGTCGATGCACGTTGCAGCCGAGGCCGGCATCGGCGCTTCGTCGGGGCCGGTGAGAGAGTCTGGCCAGCGGTGAACCCTGACGCCGGTCGCCTGATCAGAAGGAGCCAGGTCTGGTTCGTCTACGAGGATTACATCGGACACCGGCGGAACGCCCGCAGCGGCCAGGGAGCGGGCGCGCAATGCGGTGGTCACGAGGCACCGGGCGCCGCTGTCACGAAGCACGTGGACCACCTGGTCCGGTTTCAGGAGCGGATTCACCGGAACGAAAACGCATCCTGCGGCACAGGCACCGAGCAGCGACACGACGGTCTCGATTCGCTTGTCGAGAAAGATGGCGACGCGTTCGCCTGGAGCCACGCCGAGGGAAGACAAGGCCTGTCCGAACGCATGACTGCGCTGCAGCAGTTGGCGGTAGGTGAGGCGGACATCGCCGCAGACGAGCGATTCCGCATCGGGTGTGCGGCGCGCTGCCGACTGGACAAGATCAAGGAGGTTTCTCATGGCCGGATAGAGATCAGGTTCAGGGTCAGTGGCGGATTACCATGGCGCCAAAGCAGCCAGCAAGTCCACTGGAGAACAGCAGGGAACAGGAGCCCGGTTGCCCGGGTGGCGCGGTGTGGAAGTTGATGAACGGGTCGGCGCCGAACACGTGGCCAAGGCGGCCGAAATTCGCCGTGAAAAGACGCTCCTGTGGTACGGATAGCATGGCCATGAGGCGTGACCAGCCAGGAAGGTTCACGTGGTGAGGCAGGACACGGACGAGCTGATTTCCCTTGATGCCCGCCTGTCGCAGTGCCGCGCGCATCGTCGTGAATGCTGACCAGTAGTAACGGTCATCCGGCACGGGCTGCAGGTCGTCGTCGGTGCCACGGAAGTAGCGGCCGTCTGTATAAAGGTGCAGCCCCACGATGCTATTGCGGCCCACGCCGCGCTCCAGCAGGAGCGCGCATGCGCCGTCGCTGTGCAGCGCGACGTCCTGGATGGCGCGCAGATGGTCGCAGCCCGAGCCCATCACGTCCGCACAGACCACGATCGCCCGCTGGATGGGACGACCTTTGACGGTGAGCACGTGCAGCACGCGGATGGCTGCGATCGGCGAGACGCAGTTCTGCTGCATCACCGAGAACGCGAGTGCGCGCTCCAGTCCCATATGGGACTGGATGAACGCCGCAGTTCCGGCAGGCGGTGCCAGGACGCTGCTTTGGATGGTGTGCGTGTAGATTAGGGCATCGATGCTTGCCGGTGCTGTGCCGGTATCCTCAAGCAGGGCGGAAATCGCTTCGCACGCGAATGCGACGGGTGATGTCGCTGCAGCGTCGTGGAACTGCTGCACACCATTCGCCAGCAATGCGCTTGCGCGAGCCTCCGGAATTCCGCGGCGACGGGCCCAGATATTTGCATCCACCGTCCGGGTCGGCAGACTGGATGCGATGCCTGACAGCGACAGCACGGCACGGGTTGCGGGCGCAGACATCGTTAGCTCCCGCGGTATTCGAGAAGGGCGCATGCCGCCTGCCCCTGGAAGCCGGCCGACCAAAGCAGGATGCGTTGTCCGTCCGCTGGCACAACCGTTTGCAGCAACACGTGGAGTTGCGCCGGCGCGTCTGCGGCACACAGATATCCGATGTCGCCCGGTTCCTGGTACCACATTCGCCAGGCAGGCAGTCGGGCCTGTGCGGTGACGTCGCATGCCAGGGTGGTGTTGATGCGCGGCGGCACGATCCAGTCAAATGCAGTGGGTTTCAGGCCTGCCCGTGCGCACGTCTCCTCAATGACTTCGACTACGACCGCTTCGTCGATATAGATATCCTGCGGCGGGACGGACACGGAGGTGGAGGGCGTACATACCGTGAGACCGCGTAAGTGCCATCCGGGACACGCCTCACGCCTGACCAGGATCGCGGCCGCGCCATCAGCCAATACGGTCAGCGAACCGGTCTGACGGGAAAATGGCGGGAGCCAGCGTTCAGCCGCGACGATCAGTGTCGTGTGCATGCGGTCGTCACCGGCCATCATGTCGGCCGCCACTTGTAGCGCGAGAAAGAAGGACACGCCTTGGATCTGTCCGATCGCGAACGGCACGCCCGTCGATCCCAGTTCGCTGTGCAGGCGACCCGCGCACGATAGCGCGAGATCGTGCTCAAGACTGGTTCCACATACGATGATCTGGTCTGGCACATGGTTTTCTTTCGAGGGATACCGCCGGATAGCTTCGCTGGCTACGGCGGATGCCATTTCCGAGAGGCTGAGGTGTGGCTCGCTGGCGACATGCGTCGGCATCGCTGGGTGGACGGGCCGGGACGGATGATTTGGGGCGACGGGCGGTGTCGCCTGTCGGCGCCAGCGCAGCGTATCGGCATAGACTGATCGCATGACGGCTTCGCGCATGGAGGTGGGCGTGGCCCCTGGTTCCTGTGCCAGCGCTTCGGGGCGCACATGTGCCTTCGGTACATACCGCGCTGTCGTCGCGATGCAGATTTGCCCGTGGCCGTGGTCAGTTGCGACGTACATGGGATTCCACGAAGGAGACCAGGTTGCCGAAACGTAGAAAGAGGTCGGACGAGAGATCTTCCGGCGCAAGTGTGAAGCCGAAGCGCTGCTCGAGCTGAAGAAGCAGGTCTGTCATGTTCATTGAGTCGACGCCGACGTCGAACAGGTTCGTGTCGTCCGCGATCAGGTCCGCAGCCATGGTGCTGCCGATAGCCGACAGCAGGCATGACCTGATGGTGGCTGCGATTTCATCGCGCCCGGGGCTGTGCATGTTATGCGTCATGGGATGTCTCCTGCCCGGATCGGTGGGCGTTGGCGATGTCAGGTGATGACTCAGGCTGTCTGGGGAAGTCGGAAGGCGGTTCCGTTATGTCCCACGGACGTGACGTTGATCGCTGCGCTGCCCGCGCAATCATGAGTCGCTGCAGATCGCCCGTACCTTCCATGATGTCGAATGCCCTGGCGTCCCGGTAAGCCTGCTCAAGTGACGGACAAGCTGTGATGCCGTCGATGCCGGCGAGGTCCATCGCAGCGCGCGTCACTCGTGCGGCTACGCGCGAGGCAAACGCCTTGGTCATGGATGAATCCATTGACGTTGCAACGCCGCGATCTGCTTTCCAGGCCGTGCAGTGGCAGAGCAGCCAAGCGGCCGCAATCTGGCGGTCGATGTCGAGCAGGGACGCTTCCACGCTCGCCACGCTGCGATGCCTGTCCGCGGGTATGCCACCCGCATCGAGCCAGGCCGCAAGGTCCGCGCGCACTCGTCGACAGGTACCGACCATGACGGCGGAAAGCAGTGGCCTGAAATAGTCCCAGGACCGCTGCGCACCCGAGAAGGCGTCATCAAGCGGCTTTTCGTCGCCGCGGACAAACAGCGCATCGTCGGTGACCTCGCAGTCGGCGTAGGAGAGCACGGCGAGTTGGGTCGCGCGCAGACCAGCCATCCGTTCGATGCGCGACACTGTGAATCCCGGTGTATTGCAATCCACCAGGAATGCCCGGATCCCGTAGCGGCCCATCTGCCGGTTGATCGTTGCAAACGTGATCACGCAGCCAGCGCGCGCGCCGTTCGTGATAAAGCACTTCGTGCCGTTCAGGACCCAGCCGCGGCCGGTCTTTCGTGCGCTGGTACGCATGGCAGTCGCGTCGGAACCGCAGTCAGGCTCCGTGATGGCGAAGGCGCCCCAGAGCGGCGTGCCGGACTGGAACCGCTGGAAGAACCGGGCCTGCTGTTGCACCGAGGCGAGCGCAACGACAGGCGGCATGGCAAGCCCCGGGCCCGGCAACGCCAGCGCGAGGCTTGCGTCGGCTTCCCCGAGGCAGGCCATCAACGTTGCCTGTGCCACGAGGGACTGCAGCGCCGGACAGCCGC
The DNA here is from genome assembly GCF_003353175.1 of Paraburkholderia lacunae. Classification (GTDB taxonomy): domain Bacteria; phylum Pseudomonadota; class Gammaproteobacteria; order Burkholderiales; family Burkholderiaceae; genus Paraburkholderia; species Paraburkholderia lacunae. The sequence continues at coordinate 229,284 of NZ_QHKS01000012.1, forward strand.
CGTACTGGGTGGGCACGAGGTTCATGTTCAGGGCGCTTACGTCATCCGCACGCCAGGGAGGACCGACGATCTCACCGGTTGCGTCCGATTCGGGACTGACGGTGCGCATACGCCTGGCAAGCAGTTCGAGATCGAGCCCGCGCTCGGCGAGCGCTGCACCGATGTCGTCGATCGTGTCAGCCTGCTGCGACGTCTGTTCATACCGCGTCATGACGTGTTCTCCCAGGCGGGCGCATCTGCGCCCAGGACCGATAATCACGCGAACCCACGGATGAGGTTGGCGTGTCGTATGGCAATGAGCGTAGGCATCAGGGCGCGGGGTCGTCACCTCCGAACATTGGGAGGATGTTGTATCGGGGGCGCTCGCGGGACGTCGTGGCGGTCACGCGGCAGCAGATGACCGATAATGACGTCCAGACCAAACGATGATGGCCAACTACGGGTGTGACGTATGGCAGCGCGAAAACAGACGACAGAGAAAAAACCGTTGCTTCAGCCAGACAACAAGGGGCCGCGTACGACCAAGCGGGGAGATCAGGTGGCCGAGCTCATCAAAAGCTGGATTACCGATGGAAAGCTGCGCCCCGGCATGCGACTGAACAAGGAGGCTGAGCTTCAGGAAATGTTCAACGTCAGTCGAGGTTCCATGCGGGAGGCTCTCAAGGCCCTGGAGGTACAGGGACTTGTGCGTCTGAGTACCGGGCCGGACGGCGGAGCGACGATTACACGAGTACCGCTCGCCCGCGCATTCCAGTCGCTGCAGAACTACCTGTTTTTCGAGAGCATCAGCCTCGAGGATATTTATGCCGTGCGGCGCGTGCTGGAGCCGCTACTTGCGGCGGGAGCGGTGGAGCATCTGACGGACGCAGATCTGGAGGCGCTCGAGCGCAGTGTGGAGGTGTGCGAGCCATTTGCCGCGAGTCATGAACGTGCCCTCGATCAGCGGCAGGAGGACATCCGTTTTCATGACGTGCTGGCCGGGGCCAATCCGAACGCGTTCCTTCGGTGCACCTGTCAGATCATCAACCAGATGCTGCACACCCTCGTGATCGTCGCGGGCAACGTGACGCAAGACGATTACCAGGCGTTTGGTCGGCAGACCGTCGCTGCTCATCGCGCGATCCTGGAAGCGGCAAGGCGCCGCGACGCAGGGGAGGTCGAGAGGCTTATGGTGGCTCACATGGAAGAAGCGGAAATGCAGCTTCGCAAGGTGCATGCCGCCTTGCGGCAAAAGCTGGTACTGGATTCGGACCTTGGTCTGCACGCGGGCAGGAAGGGCGCTTCGTGATACGGCGTTCGGCTCAGCGGACAGCCGCCGGCCCGGATATCCGTGCGGCGTGTAGTGTCAGCGCGTTTTGCGGCCACTAATGGATGAGGAAAGCGAGCGCGCCAGCTCAGCTAGCGGAGCGCGTCCGAGTGCGAGTTCCAGGATGTGGCTTGCCCAGAGCACGAGTGCATCGGCGTGACGGCCGCCAACGATCTGTATTCCGATCGGTAGACCGTCTGAAGTGCTGCCCGCATAAACACTTGCTGCAGGAAGCCCGAGCTGGTTGCACCATGCGGTGAAGTGGGGAAACAGTTCCTTGCCGGCCGGGAGTTCCGCAAGCGGCATGGCCACGCAGGGATACACCGGGCAGATAACAAGGTCGTACCGTTCGAAGAATGCGTTGACGGTGGCGCCAAGTTCGCCTCTCTCGATGAGTGCGCCAAGCAACGTCTGGCGCGATATTGTCGCGCCTGCCTCAGAGTAGGCCTGTAACGACGGATCGAGCGCGTCGCCGCCGTCAGCAAGGCCTTCGGTGAGCTGGCGACAGCAGGCTGGCCAGATGGTGGCGTGGATCGCGTTACAGCGAGCGATACCCGGCGGATCTTCCGGCTGAACCCTGGCGCCAAGATCGCGGAAGGTGTCGACTGTACGCATGAGCGCGTCGTGGACGGCGGTTTCGGGCGTGACAGCGAGGCCCAGGGACGGACTGTACGCTATGCGGACACCGCCTGGTGTTGGCTTGCACTTAAGACCAAGTTCATAGTCGCTGGCGTCGAACGGCAAGGCGTACCAGTCGCGGCTGTCAGGGCGGCTAATGACGGTCAGGACGCGTGCGGCATCCCCCACGCAGCGTGTCATGGGGCCTACGTGGCTCAACAGCCCGAACGGCCCGCGTGGCGCATGCGGAACGCGTCCGAAGCTCGGCTTGAAACCAAACGTACCAGTGAACGCGGCTGGAATCCGGATCGATCCACCGCCGTCGGTGCCGATCGCCGCGGGCGCCATGCCAAGCGCGACCGCTGCGGCGGCTCCGCCGCTGCTGCCACCTGGGGTACGGTCCGTATCCCAGGGATTGCGTGTGACTCCGGTAAGTGGACTATCGGTGACGATCTTGTGGGCGAAATCAGGCAGGGTGGTCTTGGCGAAGCAGATGGCGCCAGACTCGCGAAGCCTCGCGACGCACGGGCTATCGTGGAGTGATGGCGTTTCGTCCGTCACGCGCGAGCCATATCGTGTAGCAAGTCCGGCGACAGCAACGTTGTCCTTGACGCTGACCGGGACGCCATCCAGCGGCCCAAGCGGGCGCTTGTGGTGCCACCGTGTCTCGGACGCACGGGCCATGTCGAGTGCATCCGCTGCTATCTGGCAGAAGGCATTCACGGCGGGATCGAGCTGTTCTACGCGCAGGAGCACGGCCTGCATGACCTCCACGGGGGAGGTGCTGCCCGTTTTATAAAGCGCATGAAGCTCCTGTGCTGTCAGATCGCAGATGTCATAGCCCATGTTGTCTCCAAATTAATCATCATAAATAGACCATAGATGTGAGGCTCGCTCATGTCAAATGATCTTGAATTAGTGAAAAATCAGGGTAAACGAGCGACTCGGTGATGTTGACATCCAAATTCTGTGGACGTAATTTTATGATCATAAATGATCAAGCGAGGCTGCTGCCAGTGACCGGTAGTGTCGGCTTGATACGTGACGCAAGTTTGAAGGGCGTCGTAGTTTGGCGGTACGAAGCAGTTCGCACGGCTTGTTGGTCAATCGAGGCTAATGCTGCGATCCGGCGAGGGCGTCAGTTATGGCGTCGTCCGCGGTCGGCCCGGAGACTCAGGAAATCTTAGTTTATTCCTGGGCCAGTTTCTCTGCGCTGGCGAGGAGGGCTCTCTTCTTTTCCTTGCTGAGCCTGCCGGCGATTGCCAGCAGGTTCGCCAACAGATCGTCGTCCTCGTAGAGGAAGCCGGTGGGGACAAGAAGTGCCCGCGCCAGACGCTGGCTGGTCTGCACGGCAGGTGTGTGTTTACCCTTTTCGTACTGGTTGACGCGAGTGCTGGCGGAGAATTCGTCGATACCCGCCTGGATGCCAAGCTGCTCTTGGGTCAAGCCCGAGCGCAGTCGCGCCTGTTTCAGGCGTCGAGGGAAGACGGCATCAGAAGTGGGTGTATCGCGCGACATCCGGCGAGTGTCCCGGATTCGCTCAGGAATTTTACTAAGTAATTCTTAGTTGGAAGACTAAACATTACTTGGTTTTGGAGCCTTGGAGGATGCTGATTGTCTCAGCGTCTCGGCATTCGCGAGGAGGATCTTCTTCTTTCCCCGCGTGAGCCGGGCCGCAGTTACGAGAAGAGTTGCGAGCAGATCGTCCTCCTCGTAGAGGAAAGACGTCGGGACATGCAGTGCTCTCGCCAGACGTTGTCCCATCATGAGATGGGGCAGGTGTTTGCCTCTTTCGTACTGGTTGATGCGAGCACTTGCGGAGAATTCGTCGATTCCCGCGTTAATGCCGAGCTGTTCCTGGGTCAGGCCCGAGCGTACCCGTGCCTCTTTCAGGCGTTTGGCAAAAATGGAGGATGTCGTGAGCTTACCCGGCATCCTTGGAGTTTCGGGGAATAGCTCGGCTTTTTTACTAAGATTTCCTTAGTCTATTTCCTAAGGAAATCTTGGCCGTGAGGAGTGGCTGCGCCGAAATGCGGCTCATTTGCCGATTGGTCGCGCGGGGCAAAAACTCCGTAGACATGAAGACCGGGACTTACTTATATGACCACGATTCTTAACATACTGGGTTACGTGAGCATTCTGATGCTGGTGGCGCTTGGGCTCGCGATCGTTTTCGGCATGATGGACATCGTGAACCTTGCACACGCCGAGTGGGTCACGATCGGCGCATACGCGTTAGCCGTCGCACAGGCAGTTGGTGGGAAGCAGGCTTTCTGGCTCGCCTTGCTGGCGGCGCCCGCTGTCGGGGCTGTCCTCGGATGGTGCCTCGAGCGTTTCATCATCCGGCTGCTCTATGACCGGCCACTGGACACGCTCCTCGCGACCTATGCGGCCAGCCTGATCCTGCAGAAGGCACTGGAACTCATCTTCGGCACCCAGCCGATGCTCGTGTACGCCCCGTTCAGCGGGGCGGTTCCGGTCCCGGGCGGAAGCTATCCGGCCTACCGGATCTTCGTGATCGGCGTCGCGCTGACCGTGACGGCAGGGTGCTGGCTGCTGTTCGCCCGTACGCGCTTTGGTACCCAGTTGCGTGCCGTGATCCAGCATCCGGCGATGGCCGAGGCCACTGGCATTGACACCCGGCGCCTGAATCGCATTGCCTTCTGTGGCGGTGCGGCGCTCGCCTCGCTCGCCGGCGTGCTCGTCGCGCCCATGGTGTCGGTGGAGTCGCATCTGGGCGTCTCCTATCTCGCCAAGGCGTTCTTCGTGATCGTGTTGGGCGGCATCGGATCAATCGCGGGCAGCATCCTGGGCAGCGCAGTCATCGGTACTGCCGAGACGTTACTGAGCTATCGCGTCGATCCCTCTCTCGCATCGGCGGTGGTGCTTGTCCTCTCCATTGTAGTGATCCGGTTCAGACCGCAAGGGCTGATTCCGGGATTCAGCGCTGCCCATCAGCTTCTTGGTAAAGGATAAAGCGTATGTCTGGAAGACATGCCGGCTGTCTGCGGCTCTGGTTCTCACAGCCCCTCATCGGCCCAAGGGATGTTCCACCGCTGCTGGGGTGGAGCCTCGCAGTGGTCGTCATGGTGGTCGTGCCTTTCTTCGCCGGCTCCTGGCTGCTGTCGACGGTGCGCGATGCACTGGTCATGGGGATCCTCGCGTTGAGCTATGACCTGCTCTGGGGGCGGGCCGGCGTGCTCACGCTCGGGCACACGACGTTCCTCGGTCTCGGTGCCTATGGATTCGCCATCACGACCGTCCAGTTCGGACAGGCATCCGTGACCGGGTTGGCGGCGGGTGTGTTCTGCGCTGTGGCTGTCGCCGCAGTGATTGGATACTTTCTGCTCTTTGCGGGGGTAAGGCTCCACTTCTTCGCCATCATCAGCCTGGCCGTGCTGATCGTCGCCCAGCAGCTCGCCGTCAGCTGGCAGTCGGTTACCGGGGGCGACACGGGCCTCCTGGGCATCCCGGGACTGTCATTTAGCGTGGGCAGGCACACGTTCGACATGAGCGGTCCTCGCGCCTCCTGGTACACGGTAGCCGTTGTACTGCTTGCCGCGACCGGCCTGATATGGCTCGTGTGCCGCGGCCGCTACGGCAAGGTGCTTGATGCGATCGCGACCAACGAGTGGCGCGCAAAGGCTTGCGGCTATCACACGTCGTTTCACCTGCTGCTCGTCTTCGTCGCCTCGGCGGCGATTGCCGCAATCGCTGGCGCGCTGATGGCGGCCTGCTCGGGGGTGGTGGCACCGGACGTGTTCTCGCCGCTCCTTGCGACCGAAGTCATCCTCTGGGTGGCCATCGGCGGCAGGGGAAGAATTGGTGGACCAGTCGTCGCCGCGGTCGTTCTCACGCTGTTCAGGCAGACCGTTTCCAGCTACAGCACGGACGGATGGCCCTTGATTCTCGGTGGCCTGTTTCTCGCCTGCGTGCTGTTCATGCCGAACGGCCTGCGCCTTGATGGATTCGTGGAGGCTGCGCGTCGGGCTGGTCGAGCGGTATGGGGCAGGCCGCCGGTTCACCGCGCGGGCCACGCACGGGAGGAACGGTAATGAACGGCCAGTTTCTGCAGGGCACCAACCTGTCGCGCGCGTACGGTGGAATCAACGCCGTGGCCGGTGTCGACATCACCATCGCGCCACACGACCTGCTGTGCGTGATTGGCCCGAACGGCGCGGGCAAGAGCACGCTCGTTGGCCTGCTCTCAGGCGCGATTGCCCCCGGTTCCGGCGAACTGTATCTCGACGGTGAGCGGATGACCGGCCGCCCGATGCACGCATTCTGCCGGCGCGGCGTGGTGCGCAAGTTTCAGGGGACCAACACCTTCCTCACGATGACGGTGCGCGACAACCTGATGGTGGCGGGCCTTGGCGTCGCGGCTTACCGGGCTTCGCCGATGCCTGATCCCGACGCGGTGCTGGAGGAGGTGGGTCTGGCCGCGCAGGCGGGCGAGCTCGCCTCGCATCTGCCGCATGGTGAGCGGCAGTGGCTCGAAATCGGCATGGCGATCATGTGCCAGCCCGCATTGCTGCTTCTCGACGAACCCGCAGCCGGTCTGTCCGCCAAGGACGCGCGGCGGCTGGTGCGCCTCGTCCACCGGCTACGGGAGCGGTGCGCGGTACTCGCCATCGAACACGACCTGGGCTTCGTGCAGTCGCTTGAGTGTGAGACGTGGGTGATGCATCGGGGGGAGGTGGTTCGACGGGGATCGTATGCGGAGATCGCGGATGACGAGGAGATCCGCCGCATCTATCTGGGGCGGGGGGCGCCACATGCTGCGCATTGAAAACCTGTGCGCCGGATACGGCGACGTGGATGTGGTTCACAACCTCACGCTGGACGTGCAGCCGAATGAGGTGGTCGGTGTGCTCGGCTGCAACGGTGCCGGCAAGACCACGCTGGTGAAGGCGGTCATGGGGCTGCTGCCGCGTGTGAGCGGGCAGGTCGCTTTCCTGGGGCAGCCGGTGACCGGCCTGCGTACGCATGAGATCGCGCGCCTGGGTATCGGTCTGGTGCCACAGGGACGCTGGATCTTTCCGAAACTGACCGTGCGCGAGAACCTGCTGATGGGTACGCAGGCCGCCGGTGGCGCCGACATTCTCGATGAGGTATTCGATTACTTCCCGGTGCTCAGGACGCGTCTGTCGCAGCAGGGCGGCACGCTCTCGGGCGGTGAGCAGCAGGTCCTCGCCATCGCACGCGCCCTGTGCGGTCGCCCGAAACTGCTCCTGCTCGACGAGCCCTCCGACGGCGTGCAGCCCAATCTGGTCGAGCGTATCGGCGAGGTGATTCCCGAGCTCTGCCGCCGCTCGAAGCTGGCCGTGCTCCTGGTCGAACAGAACCTCGATCTCGTCCTTCAGAGCGCACGCCGCTGCATCGTGCTCAGCAACGGGCGGCTCGTGCATGCCGGCGCCGTTGAGCCGCGACACAGCGGGAGGGGCGAACACCCGCTCGCGCGCTATCTTTCTCCGGCCGCCGATAGCGCGCCGGACTTCCGCCCTGAAAACATCCAGTGATCTCCAGTGAGAAAAAGCATGAACCGACGTGAATTTTCCCGAACCGTGCTGCTTGGTGCAGCTGCTTCCCTCGCCGCATCGGCCGTCTCTCCGTTCGCGCGCGCGGCGGAGCCGTTGAAGATCGGCCTGCTCGCTCCACTCAGCGGTCCGCTGACGAGAGTGGGACAGACCAACCGTAACTGCGCCGCGCTGGCGGTGGACGAGATCAATGCGGCGGGTGGGCTGCTGGGACGGCCACTGCAACTGAGCGTCGAGGACACGCAGATGTCGACGGCCGTTACGCTGGAGAGGGCGCGGCAGCTTTTCATACGTGACGACGTGGCAATGATCACGGGCATGGTGCTGCCATCAGAGCGCGAGGCGGCCCTTCAGGCGGCGAGGGCAGCGCGAAAGCTCATCGTCTATCCGAACTTCGACGAGGGGCGGTGCGACCCTCAACTGCTCACGACAGGCCTCGCCGCGAGCCAGCGCATCGAGCCGCTCATTGCATGGCTCATGCGTGACGGAGGGCGCTCCGTGTGCGCAGTCGTCTCGGACATCGGCAGCAACCGGAAGGTGCTGATCCCGCAGTTGCAGGCGGCGGTGGCGCGCCACGGCGGCAAGTTCCTCGACGTCTACTGGCTGCCCTTCGGCACGCGCGACTACGGGGCCGTCCTGCAACAGGTCGCCAGTGCCAACCCGCAGATCGTGTGGCACAGCATCGGGGACGACCCGGTGACGTTCGTGAAGCAGTACCGGTCGTTCGCCACGAAACCGCAACTGGCGACGGACATCGCACACGAATCCCTGTCGATTGCAACTACAGGTGCATCGACCGGAACGATCGGCGTGTCGTCGTACTTCATGAGCATCGACAACCCGGAAAACCAGGCGTTCCTCACGCGCTATATGGCCCGTTACGCCAATGCACGCGATCCTCGCCTCGGCCGCTATGCCGTCGTGCTCCCGCATGGCGAGAACACCTATGCGGGCATTCGTCTCTTCGCCGAAGCCGTCCGGTCGTCGGGAAGTGTCGACGCCGGGCGCGTGAGGGCCGCGTTGCCCGCCGTCTCCATTGCGCTGCCGCGTGGCAAAACCGGTGTGAGCCACGACGGAGGCCATGTGCTTTGCCAGACACGGATCGGCCAGGCACTCGCCGATAACAGCTTTTCGATCCTCGAATCCGCCGGCCCAGTGACGCCAGTCTGTGAAGGATAAACGTGTCCTCGTCACGCCTTGAAATAGTTTATACCAAGAAATAAGGACTACAAAATGAGTGAAATTGTCATGCTGAGTGCGAGTCAACTGGTTGCCGGCTTCTGGCAGCGCAGCCTCTCGCCTGTGGAGGTCATGTGTGCGGTACTGGACCGGGTCACGAAGCTCGATCCGGTGGTCAACGCCTTCTGCGGCCTCGACGAGGAAGGGGCGATGTCGGCCGCTGGCGAGGCCGAGCGTCGGTGGAGGCGGGCCGAGCCGTGTGGTCCGCTTGATGGCGTACCGGTATCGGTCAAGGATCTCGTCGCCGTAGCCGGTCTTCCGACACGGCAAGGCTCCTGGACCGCTTCGCCAGACAGCGAGAACGCCGATGCACCGGCCGTGGCGCGTCTGCGGCGCGCGGGCGCCATACCGTTTGGCAAGACCACCACTTCCGAGTTCGGCAACAAGATCGTCACCGACTGTCCGTTGACAGGCGTGACGCGCAATCCGTGGGATACGCGTCTCTCGCCTGGGGGCAGCAGCGGCGGGTCCGCGGTCGCGGTTGCGCTGGGGATGGGACCGCTGTCGCTTGCGACCGATGGGGGCGGGTCGATCCGGATTCCGGCCTGCTGGAGCGGCGTGGTCGGGTTCAAGCCTACGTTCGCGCTGGTGCCGGCGGGCAGTGCGGCGTCGTGGACTGCACTGTCCACGCTCGGCCCGATCACGCGAACCGTGCGCGATGCAGCGTTGATGCTGGATGCGATGACCTGCGGGAACAACGACGGGCCTCCGCGAGTAGGGAGTCCGTCTGGCTATTCCGCCGCGCTGGACGACGGCGTCGCGGGTTTGCGGATCGCCTGGTGCCCCGCTCCGGACAGTGTCTCGGTGGCGCCGGATATTGCGGAGTGCGTCCAGAGGGCCGCTGACACGTTCGAAGCGATCGGCGCGACGGTCATCCAGGCCGACATCGCGCCGATCGCGGACTACTACGGCAATGGCCGCATACATTCGGTCCAGTGGTCCGTGTTCTTCGCGCAGCGCGTGCGGCATATGGAGGTAGCCGACAGGACACTGCTTGATCCTGACCTGACGGCACTTTCGGATGCAGGGACACGGATAGACACCGCGACATTCGTCGATGCGCTGCTTGCCCGTCACGCACTCGGCGCATCGATGGAAACGTTTTTCGAGCGTTACGACCTGCTGCTCACGCCGACGTTTCATTGCGGACCTCCTCCGGTTCCCGGCTTGCCCGGTCATCTGCGCAATGCCCCGCTTCTGACAGCGTGGTGTAACCAGGCTGGCCTGCCCGCGATATCCGTGCCGTGCGGACTCGCGAGGGACCTGCCTACCGGTCTGCAGATTGTCGGTCGTCGGGGCAGCGATGCCCTGGTGCTGCGGGCAGCGCGTGCGTACGAACTGGCGAGAGGAGATTTCCCGGCACCGGGACCGGAATTGCAGCTCCCGGGCGACACGGAGATCGCGCCATGAACGTCCAGATCGCGCGGATCGTGGTCCATCTCGTTGAACGATGCGCGGAACTCGGCACGCCGGTGACCCCACCGCACCGTCAGGTAGTGGTCGCTGTGGTGCTGAAGACGACCGACCAGGATGTTGCCTGCGAGCTTGAGGCGCTATATGCGACGGGCGCTGATCTCGGCCAGATGCTCACCGGACGGGCGCTGCTTGCGCTCGGTTGTGCGGGGAAAGATATCCAGGGTTACGGGAAGGCGGCGCTCGTGGGCACAAGCGTGCCGCTCGAATGGGGAGCGGCGCTGCTTCATCCACGACTTGGCAAGGCGGTGCGCGACTGCCTGCCCGGCGCGTCCTCGATCATGCCATCCGTCACGAAGCGCGGCCCCCCTGGTGCCTGCATCGACATTCCCCTGCACAGCGTCGCGGACATGTGGAGCTTCGACCACTTCGACACGGTGTCGCTCTGCGTACCTGACTCGCCGGCGGCGGACGAACTACTGATTGCCATTGCGCTGGCCGAGCGCGGCAGGCCGTTCGCGCGTGTCAGGCCGGGGTGACGTGCGGCGAAAAACCGTGCCGTCGGGCAGGCGCACATCAAACGAACAGACGAACACTCACAAGCGATGAAGGAGAAAAACATGTGCAGGGATGTGCGGGGAAGATGGAGCAAGGGTCTGGCAGCGCTGTCGTTGTGCGTCACAGTGGGCGCGGCGCACGCGCAGTCGTCAGTGTCTCTCTACGGGCTGGCCGATGCATTTGCCGGGGTAGTGCGTACACCCGGCGCGGCGGGCAACACCTGGCAGATGGGCTCGGGAGGGCTCTCGACATCGTACTGGGGCATGTCGGGCGCCGAGGATCTGGACGGTGGCATGAAGGCGATCTTCACGCTCGAAAGCTTTTACCGGATCAACGGTGGACGGTCAGGAGCGTACGACGGCCAGTCATTCTTTGGGCGCAGGGCGTTCGTCGGCTTGAGCGGGCAGTTTGGTCAACTGACGCTGGGGCGTAATGATTCACTGCTGTTCGTCTCCACACTGCTGTTCAACCCGTTCGGCAACTCGTTCGTCTTCTCGCCCATGGTGGTCCACACGTTTCTGGGATCCGCGATGGGCGTTGCGTCGGTGCAAAGCGATACGGCGGTCGACGACTCGATCGTCTACCAGACTCCGGAGGTTGGAGGTCTGACAGGAAGTGTGTTGTACAGCAATGCGGGTATTGCAGGCCACGCCGGGCAGGCGAACTACAGTGCTAACGTGCTCTACTTCGCGGGGCCGTTCTCTGCGACGGCCGCAGTCCAGAGCCTTCACACCGCGTCGCTTTTCCTGAATGGCGCCACGGAACAGACGGCGTGGCTCGCCGGCGCGGCGTATCGTCTGCAGGCAGTGAAGCTCTATCTCCAGTACGAACGGGTCACCAACAACAATGACCTTACCGACGATACCGTTCAGGTGGGGGCGAGCGCCCAGGTCGGCACGGGCAGCATACTGGTGTCCTGGGCGGGAACGCTCCGGCGGCCTGCCCAGGGCACGGATATCCGCTGGTCGACTGTGGTGCTCGGTTACGATTACCCGCTCTCGAAACGCACGGACGTCTACGCCGCGTGGCGGTATGACACGATGACCAGTGTGTCGTCAGGCAACAGCGTGGGTGCGGGCATCAGGATGAAGTTCTAGCCGACCCTGTACAGCATGCCTCGAAGCCCCAGCTTGCCGCAAGGTCGTATGCCGGTGACAACAACTGGCGCTCGTCGCATCGAAATCCCCCATAACGCGACGGATAAAGCTGCGGTTTCCAGCGACGCGCGTCGCACCGCGTCGCTGGCGATTTGCGCTGAGGTGCGATTGAATTGCCTCGGGCGAGCGCGCTCCAACGGCTTGCGGGCCCGCTACGCCTGCATGCCAGTAGAAGATGTATCCCGGGTTCCGGGCCGATGGCTCAGTCGCTTGCTGATGGAACAATGGCTCATGCGTCGTTGTCCTCATTGTTGCTTCTTGGCACGCACCCGATCAGGCCGAACATGGCCTGAAATTCGTACCCGCAGTCTTCGCACAAATATTCCTGGTAGATGGTGTACGTGCCTACAGCACAAGCTCCCATCGTCACGGTCAGCGAGTCGCATGCCGGGCAGCGCACGACGCCAGCCTCAACGGCACGCTTTCGCCATTCATCGGAAGACAGCACGACCTTCTCTCCTGGTTGACGCGAGGGGTACTACCCCTGCCGGACTACTACCATACGTCCCGTTTCGACCATTCTACGCTCTGCATTCGTGAGATTGACCGCGATGATCGTCGTTGGCGATAGCGATTACGCTTCGCCGTGCCCACATGTCAATCGGCCCCTTTCGACGGGAGTTTCCCGTCGATAAGACGGGTTTGGCGGCAGGACCCGACCGCTGCTTGAATGCCCCATGTACCGGCAACGCAAGGCCGGTGTCTGTTCCGGGGGAAGATCATGTCAATTGCGAATAGCGAGGCGCTGAGGATCCTGCGCCGCCGTCAGGTCGAAGAGAGAACGGGGCTGTCACGTTCAACGATTTACCGTCGCATGCAGGCGGGAACATTCCCGCCTGCGATCGCGCTGGGCGGCCGCCTGGTGGGATGGCGCGCGGCTGACATAGAACAGTTTCTGGAAAATCCCGCGCGTTACCGCGCGCCTGCGCCTGTGCGCGAAGATGACGTGGGAGGCGCGCCATGAGTCGCGATCTCGTTTCTGCACCCCTGCGCCGGCGGCTGGAGAACTGGGGTAACGCATCGCGCGGCGCCTACGATCCGGTCGACGCGGCACGAATCACGAGAGCCTGGCAGACGCTCCACGTCCGGCATCGTGACATGTTGCGCATGGTCTATCTCTGGCATGCGCGTCGGGAGGTTGTCTGCCGTCGGCTGCGTATTCCGCGGCGCCCGGCCCAATGCTTTGAGCTGGAACTTGCCGCTGCACGGGCGGCTCTCGCACGGGCCCTGGATGGCGGGAACCAGAATCGTGAAGGCGGCTGATCGCCCGGGAGGGGGACAGATAGTGGCGCATCGCCGATCCGGTTCGTGCAGGTGCGCAGCCGGCGCCTTGTGTCGGTCAGCGACGCCGCTGTAGCAGGGAACGTTGGGATGAACGTCTGGATGTGAAAATTTTTTTCGGACGTCGTGGGAACACCTGGGAATACATGGGTAATGGGAGAGATAGCGGGGCACCTGAGGGCTCTTGCATTGCGCCACGCACTCGCCTAGATTGAAGCCAACAATCTGATCCGGTCAACGTGCCACGCACGACCGAGTACGCGTTAGCGGCCCCGTAGTTTCGATGTCTGTGCGACGAAGTGGTGTGCCGTGACGCATTCGCAAAAAGCCTGCATCTGCAGGCTTTTTGCATTCTGGTGCTGATGCAATGATCCCCGTTGAGCCCGCGGTCAGCCTCCCTGGCGCCGCGGGTTCTTTTTTCTTCGCAGGTTCATCGACAGCGGGTGCGGCTGAGGACGATGAACCATGAAATCGCTTCTGATCGTTTCGACGAAGGGCAGTTCGGGCAGGACGACGCTGACCTGTCTGCTGGCCCGCCACCTGCAGTGCACCTGCTACTGGCGGGTGCTGGTACTGGACCTGGCCGAGCCGCCGCGCTGCGCACACCTGCTTGCCCGCTACCGGTACGAAGCGATCGTGTCCGGCAACCGTGCGCCGGCGTCGCAGGAGAGCGCCCGATCTGCATCTGGCGGCTGCGTGCACGTGCTCAGCGCGAACGCCATCGACGGTCTGATGTCGCGCGACGATCCCGCCCGCACGCGCTATTACGCGAACCTTCGTCACCTGCTGTCTGCGGTGGCGCCTTGGTTCGATGTGTGCCTGGTCGACGCTCCCGCGTTGCCCGACCTGCGCGCCGTCTGTGCAGAGGCGCTCGTGGACGCGGTGCTAAGCCCCGTTGCGGTGTCACCCGAATGCGTCACCTGCGCCTCGGCGGTCATCAATGGAACGTACGGTATCCGCAACATCCGGGCTCGACTGAATCCGGTACTCCGCTTCACCGGAATTCTGCCGGTCGTGGCCGTCCCTGCGGCAATGGAACAGGCGTGGACGAAGGTGATGGAGACGACGCTGCGTGAATGGTTGATCGCGGATCCGGCGTCTCCCCGGGGATACGTCTGGCTGCCCCACCTGACGTCCGTCTGTCGTATGGAACCTTTCACGCCGGCGGACAGCGAGCCTGCCGCACGGGATGCAGACATGCCTGAAGCCCTCCGTGCGGGGGCCACCTGTCTCGATGTGATCACGCACCGCCTCGAAGCGATCCAAGACGGCACCGTGCCCTCCCTCCGGCATGCGGAGGTTTGTGATGCATGACCCTGCCACTGTTACTACCACTTCCGTCGACATTGCCGTCGGCCGTGCTCCGCTGCGGGCGCTGCGCCGCTGGTTGATCGTTCTCGCCGCCTTCCTCGGCACATCGATCATGGCGCCCGGTATTGCCCGTGCCGACGACTGGGACTGCCAGCTGATCCTGTGCCTCTCCAATCCCGGCGGGCCTGAACAGTATGGCGAGTGCGTGCCGCCCATCGAGAGACTGTGGGCAGCCCTGCGCCACGGCGATCCTTTCCCGACGTGCGACTTCGGAGCAGGCGGCTCGCAGGGGACATCGGCCGTGAACGTCCTTGCGAGCGCGGGACACTGCCGCGAGGATCTGCTGTACTGGGGCGGCCCTGAGCAGGGCGAACTGCTGTGCAATGCGCGCGGTGCAATCGACGTCGAGATTGACGGCTCGCTGTACACGCGGGTGTGGTGGGACGCGAGAGGTACGGATCGCACGATCACGGAATTCTACGGGGTTGGCAGTACGACGATCCCGTATAACCCGACACAGTCGGCCCGCCTGTTTCTGGAGCGCGAGTACGAAAGCTCGGGCGGTCAGGGAGGTGGCGAATGATTCCGCTCGCCGCATTCCTGACCCTGGCACAGCAGTGCGCGCCTGCCGTGGCGCCCGCCACGACGGCAGCAGTCGTGCGGGTCGAGTCGGGTTTCAACCCGTACGCGATCGGGGTGGTGCACGGCCGCCTCCAGCGGCAACCAGTGAACCTTGGTGAAGCTGTCGCGACAGCACGTGCGCTGGATGCCGCAGGGTGGAATTACAGCGCGGGTCTCGCACAGGTGAACCGGTCGAACTGGAGCCATTTCGGCCTGACACCGGAGACGGTCTTCGATCCGTGCCGGAATCTTGCCGCCAGCGCAGCGATCCTCCAGGGGTGTTTCGAGCGTGCGAAAGGGGCACATGCGGGGACACACGCGCAGGTGCAGGATGCATTGCGCGCCGGGCTTTCGTGCTACGCGAGCGGGGATTTTTCGAGCGGGTTTCGTACGGGCTATGTGCAGCGGGTCGTCGCCCAGGCTGCACGGCCCGATCAGGTGGTTCCGGCTATTGCCATCGATGTTTCGCCCATAGCCGCCATTCCATCCTCGTCGGCAGGTGTGCGATCCGCCCCATCCCGTAGTCCGCCTGGCCCCCCGTCCCCCACGGACGGCAGGACGGGCCAGAAGGCCGGCCAGACAGATGAAATGACGCGGGAAAGTGCTGTGGTGTTCTGAAAGAGCAGAGACAACGTGCGTGACAGGAGTAATCCATGAAATCAGGACTACATATCAAATGGAGCCGCGTTCCGCAGCAGTTGCGGACGCCCGGATCGGCGCGACATGCGTGGTGCAACCTCGCGGTTGTGCCCATGGTGATGCTGACGGTGACGCCGGCATACGCGCAACTCTCGCAGGTCAACACGCTGCTCACGACGATCCAGACCACGCTGCTCAGCGTAGGCGCGGTGGTGTGCTCGATCTCGATCATCTGGGCGGGTTTCAAGATGATGTTCCAGCACGCGCGCTTTGGCGACATTGCCAACGTGTTCATCGGCGGCCTGTTCGTGGGCTGCGCCACGGTGATCGCGGCGATGCTGATCCCGACGAGCTGATGCGGAGGCGCACATGAATCCGCTCAGGGATCCCGTCTTCAAGGGCTGCACGCGCCCCGCGATGCTCTGGGGTGTGCCGCTGGTTCCGTTCCTCATGTTGGGCGGCAGCATCCTGATTCCCGCGATCTGGGCGCTGCTCGCCAGTCCGCCGGTGGGCGTCGGCATCGTGCTGCTCCTCATCCCCATTTTTGTCACGATGCGCTCGGTCACGCGCCACGACGACCAGCGTCTGGCGCAGTTCGCATTGCGCATTCGCATGGTGTTTCGCCAGCGCAACCGCCGCTTCTGGGGTGCGCACGCCTACATGCCGCTCTGTCTCAAGAGGAGGGGCTGACATGGGTGCGCTGCCGCAACTCATCGACGTTGCCGAACGCGAGGCTGTGCTCGCGGATTTCGTGCCGTTTTCGTCGCACGTAAATGACTACGTGATCCGCACGCGGGAAGGGGACTACCTGCGTGTCTGGAAGGTCGCCGGCATCGCCTTCGAAGCGGCCGATCCGGGTGACATCCTCGTGCGTCACGAAGGATTCAACCAGCTCGTGCGCAGCCTGCCGGGTGGTCACGTCGGCCTGTGGTCGCACCGGATCCGCCGGCGCGTGAGCGACCATTTCGCCACGCCGTACGGCAACCCGTTCTGCCAGGAGCTCGCGACGCGCTACTACGCAAGCTTTGCCGGCTACCGGATGATGGCCAACGAGCTGTACCTGACGCTCGTGTACCGGCCACATCGCACGCGCCTGGGGCGTCTCTTCAGCCAGGCGGCGCGGCGCACCCCCGATGATATCCGGCGGGAGCAGCATGAGGCCCTGAAGGTGATGGCGGAGCTTGCTGCCCAGGTCGAATCTGGCCTGAAGCCCTGGGACCCGGTGCCGCTCGGTGTCTACACGAAGCAGATCCGTTACACGCAGCGGCCCGTGCGTTTCTCATCGGCGCTGCAGTTCCTGGGTTATCTCGTCAACGCCGCGTGGGAGCCGGTACCGGTCCCGTCTGGCCGCATTGCCGAGGCACTGCCGACGTCGCGGGTTTTCTTCCGCACCGAGAAGGTTGAGATCCGCATGCCCGGTGCGACGCGCTATGCGGCGTTGCTCGACCTGAAAGACTACCCCGAGGAAACCGAGCCGGGGATGCTCGACGGTCTGCTCTATGGCGACTTCGAATATATCGAGACCCAGAGCTTCACGATCCTCGACCGTCCCACGGCGAAAGAGGCGCTCGAGCGTCAGCGCAACCAGCTGATAGCGGGCGAGGATGTGGCGGTGTCGCAGGTCAATGCAATGGATCAGGCGCTTGACGACCTGATCAACGGCAATTTCGTCTTCGGTGAATATCACTATTCGATTGCCGTGCTCGGTGACCGGCCCGACGAGGTCGCGCGGCATGTGGCGAAGGCGCGCACGCAGCTCGCGGACGTGGGCTTCCAGACGGCGCTGGTCGATCTGGTAGCGGACGCGGCCTGGTTCGCACAGCTGCCTGGAAACTGGCGCTACCGGCCGCGCGAGGCGAAGCTCACCTCGCGCAACTTCTGCGGGCTCGCGAGTCTGCACAACTTCGCGACCGGCAAGCGCGACGGCAATCCGTGGGGCGAGGCGATCACGATCGTGAAGACGCCGAGCGGCCAGCCGCTGTATCTGAATTTCCACGCGACGCCTGAGAAGAAGGACTCGGGCGACGAAAAGGCGCTCGCCAACACCCAGATCATCGGGCAGGCGGGTGCCGGCAAGACGGTGCTGGAGCTGTTCCTGCTTGCGATGGCGATGAAGTATGGCCTCACCGGCGTCGTCTACGACAAGGACCGGGGCACTGAGATCGCGATCCGGGCGATGGGGGGCCGCTACACGGTGTTTCGACGGGGTGTCCCGACGGGACTCAATCCCTTCCAGCTCGACCCGGACGAGGCGGTGCTGGATTTCTGGGAGCGGCTGGTGCGCCGTCTGGTCGACACCGGCACGCTGCTGTCCGCGAAAGACGAACTCGACATTTCGCGTGCCGTGCGGGAGGTCGCGCGCATGGAACGGCGGCTCCGTCGCCTGTCGATGGTCCGGCAACTGCTGCCCGCCGTGGGCGAGAACAGCCTGCATGCACGGCTCACGAAGTGGTGTGCAGGCGGACGGCTCGGGTGGGTGCTGGACAACCCGTCGGACTTGCTGGATTTCAGCCAGAACCATCTCTTCGGCTTCGATGATACGGAACTGCTCGACGATCCGGAGGTGTCGACGCCGGTCACGATGTATCTGCTGCAGCTGACGGAGAGCCTGATCGACGGGCGGCGCTTCGTCTATGTGATGACCGAATTCTGGAAGCGGCTGGGCGATCCGGTCTTCACGGATTTCGCAAAGAACAAGCAGAAGACGATCCGCAAGCAGAACGGTCTGGGTATCTTCGATACGCAGTCCCCGGCCGATGTGCTGCGTAGCGACATCGCGCGGGCGCTGGTCGAGCAGACCGCGACGTTCTTCTTCCTGCCGAACCCGCGTGCCGACTACGACGACTACGTGCACGGCTTCAAGCTAACTGAGGCCGAATTCAACATCGTCCGGTCTCTCGGCGAGAACAGCCGCCTGTTCCTCATGAAGCAGGGCCACCGTTCGGCCATCGGCAGGCTGGATCTCGCCGGACTCGGTGATGTGCTCGACGTCCTGTCGGGGACGACGGACAACGTCGAACTGCTCGACGGCATCCGTGCCGAGGTCGGCGACGATCCCGTGGCGTGGCTTCCCGTGTTTCATGAGCGGCTGGCCAAGCGTCGTGCGATCGGGGCAGTCGCGAACGCGCTGGCCCGGCGTCTGTCGGGAAGAGGTGCACGATGAGCGGCCTTTTCACTTCAGTCGGCGGCACGCTCGAAAACGGCATGTCGACGTATGTCACGAGCGTGTCCTCAGCCCTCTCCAGCGCGCTGATGCCCGTGGTGACGACCGCCCTGACGATCTGGATCATCACGTACGGGTTCGCCGTGGTGCGCGGCGAGGCCCATGAGTCGGTGCCCGCATTTGCGTGGCGCGGCCTGAAGGTGGCCATCATGCTCGCCTTTGCGCTCGGCGCGGGCATCTATCAGTCCCAGGTCGTCACGGCAGTCGAAGGGGCGACGACGGGCTTGGCCCAGACGATCCAGACCGCGGCGGCCAATGGCGGTGCAGGCAACCCCGGCTGCGGAACGGTGAGTGGCAGCAGCGTGACAGGCACGAGCGCGTCCGCCATTTACCAGACCCTCGACTGCTACGACCGGCAGATCGACATCGTGATGGACGCATACTTCGACAAGGCGACGCACGAAGGCTTGAGTGTCAGCGGCTTTGTCGCAGGCATCGGTGATCTGGTCGGCGGGTTCATCGTGGGACTGGGCGGAGCTATTTTCCTGATGATTCTGGCCTTCGAGGTCACGATGGCGAGGATGCTGCTCGATCTGGTGCTGGGACTCGGCCCGGCCTTCATTGCCTGTGGCGCCTTTGGTCCGACGGCGCGTTTCTTCGAGGCGTGGACCGCAAAGGTCACGAACTATGCGCTGCTGCAGATCCTCATCGCGGCCTTTCTTGGGATGGCACTCACGGCGTTCTCAGCCGACCTCGCGCCGTTCAACGTCACGACTTCCTCGCCCGATACGAACGCTTCGGCGCTCGCTGCAGCGGGTCAGGCAGTGCTCACCGCTATAGCCCCCTGGGGTGCGGCATTTGGCCTGTTCATCACGTCCCTGCTGCTGGCAACCATCGGCTGGCAACTGCCGGCCGTCGCCTCGGGACTCGCCGGAGGCGCCACGCTGTCGGGGTTCGGTGCGTTTGTGGCCGGATTTGCCTCGCGTGGTGCCGTGAGAGGTCTCGGCTCGCTCGTGAGTCTCAGACGCGGCCCGCGTCGGCCGGGGGGGCGAATTTCCAACGGCAGCGGGCAAGCCGGTAGCGCGAACGCGGGCGGCGGTTCAGGCCAGATCC
Organism: Paraburkholderia lacunae; assembly: GCF_003353175.1. Classification (GTDB taxonomy): domain Bacteria; phylum Pseudomonadota; class Gammaproteobacteria; order Burkholderiales; family Burkholderiaceae; genus Paraburkholderia; species Paraburkholderia lacunae. The sequence continues at coordinate 249,240 of NZ_QHKS01000012.1, forward strand.
CTGCCTATCAGCGCGCCGCGCGCGAGCACCTTGGCGACCAGGATAACTCAGGAGGGTCATCGTCATGATCAGGTTACCTATCCATATCGGTATTGCCCCTGTCGCGGCGGCTGTGGTCGTGCTGACGATGCCCTCGGCCCATGCACAGGGCATCCCGGTCTTCGACGCGCAGAACGTGGTGCAGGCCATCGCGACCGTCGGGCAACTGAAGCAGGAAGTGCAGCAGGAACTCCAGCTATATCAGTCGCTCAGTGGCACGCGCGGCTTCGGTGAACTGATGAGCAATCCGGTGCTGTCGAACTCGCTGCCGTCGAACTGGCAGTCGGTCTACACGGCGATCCAGAACGGTGGATATGCGGGTCTGACGGGCAGCGCGCAGACGCTGCGCTCGGCGAGCGAAATCTACAACTGTGAGGACCAGAGCGGCATCGACCAGCAGGTCTGCCAGCGCGCGCTGAACAAGCCGTTCCAGGACAAGGCCTTCGGCACGCAGGCGTATCAGACGGAGCTCCAGGAACTCGACCAGATCCAGGGCCTGATGCAGCAGATCGATGTGACGCAGGACCAGAAAGGCATCGGGGAACTGCAGGCACGCATCCAGACTGAGAGCACGGTGGTCGGCAATGAAATGACGAAGCTGCAGCTTTTCAGGATGCTGGCCGATTCCGAAGACCGGCTGATTGCCGAGCAGCAGCAGGAACTTGTTCTCAAGCGCGCCGGCAATACCACACGGCTTCAGGACCAGATGGTGCCAGCGAGTTTTGGCAACTGAGTTCGGCAACCGAGGAGACTGAGATGATCCGTTCTGTTGTGGTCGTCATTGTCATTCAATTAGTCATACTGATTAATGGTTGTTCGGACAGTCCACCCAAACCTGTTCTGCCAGATGGCTCGCACCGTGTTCCGGTGAACGGCGTGCCACCAGTCCCCCCGTCCGATGGAGGCGGCCATGAGCAGTGAGTGTGACTCCCGTGAATCACGTGATTATCGGCGGGCACTCGATTTTGAGGTGTCGGTCACGCACCTGCAGGAGCGCTCTGAGCGTCGGGCATGGCACGTGGCCTTGGGCTCCGTGGTGGTCGCGATCCTGTGTGCGGTCGCACTGGCCGTGATGGTCCCGTTCTACCGGGTGGTACCGCTGCCGATCGAGGTCGACCGTCTGACCGGTGAAGCACAGGTGATCGACGTGCTCGACGCGAAGCAGATGCACATGCGCGATATCGAGGACAAGCACTGGGTGGAAGTGTACGTGCGCTCGCGTGAGCGCTACGACTGGGGCTTGCTGCAGATGGACTACGACCGCGTGCTCGACATGAGCGACGACCGTGTCGCGCGGGGCTACCGGGCGATCTACAGCGGCCCCGACGCACTGGACCGGCAGCTCGGGGCGAACACGCAGCGGCACATCCGCATCCTCTCGACGACGCTGGTACCGGACGAGCCGGGCCGTGCTGTCGTGCATATCGAGCGCACGACATGGAAGAATGGCATCGATAACGCGGAGCCGCCGCAGCGCTTCGTCATCACGCTTGCCTTCATTTACCGGCCGTCCATCTTCACGCGTGAGCGCACGGCCATCGAGAATCCCTTCGGCTTCAGGGTGACGGCGTACAGCCGCGATCCCGAATACACCCCTACGGCGGCGTCGGCACCGGCATCTTCGCCGCTCCCGGGAGGTGCGCGATGAGAGCGACCATGTTGATGAGAACCATCGCGCTGGCGGCAATGCTAGGTGCTGGCTTCCCCGGTGCCCACGCCTACGACGTGCCAGGCTGGTCTGGCGACTCACGTGTGCGGCAGGTGGTGTACCGGCAGGATGAGGTGGTGCGGGTCATCGCGCAGCGCGGCTTCGCCACGCACATAGCGCTTGATCCGACCGAGCACATCCTCGTCGTGGCCCCGGGCGACCGGGACGGATGGCAGGTGGTCGCAAACCGTGGCGACCACGATGTCTACCTCAAGCCGCAACTCGCTGCGCACGACACGAACCTCGAAATCCGCACGGACCGGCATAGCTACAGCTTCGATCTGGTCGTGCTACCGCTCAGGGCCCGTTTCGGTAACGACGACGAGATGTACCGCATCACGTTCGTCTATCCGGATGCGCAGGCCAGGAAGACAAAGGCCGAAGACGATGCCGCTCTTGTGCACGAGCGTCTCGACAAGCCGCCGGTGGTGCGCAACACCGCTTACTCGATGCAGGTGATGCCGCACTCGGAGGATATCGCGCCGACGGCGGCATGGGACGACGGTCGCTTCACCTACATCCGCATTCCGAATAACCGCCGCATCCCGGCGATCTTCCGGGTCGCCGACGACAGCAGCGAAAGCGTGGTTGACCGGCACATGGAAGACGACGTGATCGTCGTACATGAGGTTGCCCGGCGTTTCGTGTTGCGTCTGGGTGACGAGGTGGTCGGTCTGTGGAACGACGCGTTCGATGTGGACGGGGTGCCACCTGCGGATGGCACGACGGTCGGCGGTGTGAAGCGTGTCCTGCGGAGCGACGGTCATGAATGAGGAAACGCCACGCAATGTGATTGCGCCCGGGGTTGTGCCCGACAGTGATCCAGCAAAGGTCAGCGATACCATAAACGGTGACCTCCCGAACCATCCGGTCGATCGCGGCATGCCGGAGCTCGGACAGCAGGGTGGCCGCGCCCGCGCCTGGTGGATCGCGCCGCTGCTGGTCGTGGCCGTCGTGATCGGCGGAGCAGTCTGGACGATCCACGGGTTTCTCGCACGGCACGATGCGGCGGAGAAGGCCAGGCGGGATGCCGTGCAGGATCAGCCGTCCCAGGGCCGCGTGTTCGGCGACGGGAACGCACCCGCATCGGCTGCTGCCGCCACAAGCGGCCCGGCGGGGGCACCCGTTGTTGCGTCGACTGCCGTTGCCGGGTCGAGGCGGCAAGCCTCCGTGCACACCGCGCCAGCTCGCAGCTATTACGACGCACCGCTGCTCGCCACCGGCAGTACGGGCGCAAGCAATGGCCCTGCCGACATAGGGGCATACCCGGCGGCATCAGCGCCAGGCGTTTCGCCGGGAGCGACTGTTGTATCCGGCAGCCAGTCTCAGGGAAGCAGTCCGCTTGCGCAGGCACTGACGCCGACGGTGACGCCCAAAGTGCGCGCGGGCTTTCTCGGCAACCGCAGCCTGATTCTCGCAGAAGGCGCCAAGATCGACTGTGCCGGCGATACGGCATTTGATTCGACCCAGGCGGGCATCTCGACCTGCACGGTGACGAAGAACGTCTATTCGGATGATGGTCATGTCGTGCTGATCGAGCGCGGCTCGCAGATCAACAGCGAATACCGCGCGAACCTGGCGCCCGGGCAGAAGCGGGTGTTCATCCTGTCGGCACGCATCAGGACACCCGAGGGTGTGACGGTCGAGATCGATTCTCCCGCAGCGGACGCGCTGGGGCGCATCGGCGTGAGCGGGTACGTGAACAACCACTGGGGCGAGCGTATCGGCGCGGCCATGCTGCTCGGCATGACGCAGGATGCGATCGGTTATCTCGCGACGCGTGGCGGCAACAGCAACGGCTCGGTCGTATTCGAGAACACGCAGCAGCAGGGCAATGACATGGCCTCGCGCGTGCTCGACAGCACGATCAACATTCCGCCTACCTTGACGCAGAACCAGGGGGCCGAGTTCACGATTATCGTCGCACGGGATCTGGATTTCAGCCCGGTCTATGCGCTGGAGCCGGGGGGCACGCGATGAACGCGTCGGCCCATATCCTGAGCGAAGCGCCGGTACTGGCCGACGGCCTGCCGCCGAGGCTGGCAGAGGATGCTTCGGTGCGTGAGCTGATGCGCCCGCTCGCGGGGCTGCTCGAAGACCCGGCTCTCACGGAGCTGGTGATCAACCGGCCGCAGCGCGTGCTGACCGAAACCCATCTCGGATGGCAGGCACACGACTGTGCGGACCTCGACTTCGAGCGCCTGATGTCGTTCGCGGTGGCGATCGCCACGCTCACGAACCAGGAGGTCTCGGTGCTGCATCCGGTCCTCTCCGCGCTGCTGCCCGGTGATGCGCGCGTGCAGATCGTGATCCCGCCGGTGGCGCCCCCGCGTACCGTGTCGGTGACGATCCGCCGTCCGTCGTCGCGCGAGAAGACACTCGACGCCTACGAAAGTGAGGGCCTGTTCGCGCAGACTGTGTGGCACCGCCCGGCTGGACTTGAGGAGGCGATGCCGGCACTGCGCCCCCTGGATCGTGATCTGGCCCGGTGCCTCGAAGCGCGCGATTTCCCGGCGTTCTTCGAGCTGGCGGTGCGCGGCCGGCTGAACCTCGTGATCGTGGGCAGCACGGGTTCGGGCAAGACGAGCTTCATGAAGACGCTGTGCCGGTACATCCCGGCCACCGAACGCATCGTGACGATTGAGGATGTGCGCGAGCTCTTCATCCATCACATCGAGAACTGCGTCCACCTGATCTACAGCAAGGGTGGTCACGGTCAGGCGCAGGTGACGCCTGCGGATCTGATCGCAAGCTCGATGCGCATGCGCCCTGACCGTGTGCTGCTCGCCGAACTGCGGGGCAGCGAAGCGTACGACTTCCTGAAGCTGCTGACGACCGGGCACTCCGGTTCGATCACGAGCTATCACGCGTCGAGCGCATCGGTCGCCATCGAGCGGTTCGCGCTGATGGCGAAGGAACATCCCGAAGCCGCCACATGGGACGACGCGGCGCTGCGTCGGCTGCTCTTCATGACGATCGACGTGGTGGCGCACATGGAGGCAATCGCGCTGTTCGATGAATCTGGCGTGCAGACTGGCCGGCGCTGGTCGATGACGGAGGTCTGGTTCGATCCGCAGCGCCGCCATCACGCGGATTTCCGGTGAAGGGGGCCAGGCCATGGACATCGGAAAGGCAACTGGAACGGGAGGGTCAACCAGCAGGGGGATCCGGTACCACGCGATGCTCGCGCTGCTCACCCTTGCGGTCATGGCCGCAGCGGCAGCGGGACTGACGGTTGCCCTCTGGCTGGCTTCGTTTTTCTTCGTCGCGAGCCAGCACGTCAACCCGCTTCATGCCGGGCTTCATGCTTGGCCGGATGCGGCGATGGCCTGGTACGACGGACGCCTGCCGAAGCAGGGGCGGCGGCTCGCCGGCACCGCGCTGTTCGGGGTGCTCCTGGCATTCGGCGCACCCGCGCTCGGCGTTTACACGCTTCTGGAACAATCCGGGCGCCGGCGCCTCTACGGCAGCGCGCGGTTCGCAAACGAGGCGGATATCCGCCGGGCAGGACTGCTATGAGCACGATGGCGACTTCAGGCGCGTACAGCGGCCCGCCGCTGGTCGTGGGCGTCTGGCGTGGCCGCTATCTGCGGTTCACCGGGCAGCAGTTTGTGCTGCTCGCGGCGCCGGCACGCTCGGGCAAGGGCGTGGGCATCGTGGTGCCTAACCTGCTCAGCTACCCGGATTCGGTGATTGTGCTCGACATCAAGCAGGAGAACTTCAACCTTACCGCGGGCTTCCGTCGTGCACACGGGCACGACGTGTACCTTTTCAACCCGTTTGCCGAGGACGGCCGTACGCACCGGTATAACCCGCTGTCGGCGATCTCGGACGGCGTATTCCGCGTTGGCGACATCCTGGCGATCGGCTACGCGCTATATCCGGTCGGCGGTCACGACGACTTCTGGAAGGACCAGGCACGCAACCTCTTCCTCGGTATCGTGCTGCTCCTGTGTGAGTGGCGCGATGCGCGCCGCGCCGGCAACACCGATGTGCCCGACTACCCGGTGACGATGGGTGAGGTACTGCGGCAGTCATCGGGCAACGGCATGCCGGTCAAGGCATACCTGCAGCAGGCGCTGCTGCAGAACCGGCGGCTACTCAGTGGCGCGTGCGTTGACGCGCTCAACCGCTTTCTCGCGAATGACGACAAGGTACTCGCGAGCATCCTCGCGACCTTCAATGCGCCGCTCACGATCTGGGCCAATCCGATTGTCGACGCTGCGACGAGTGCCAGCGACTTCGACCCACGTAACGTTCGCACGCGCCGCATGTCGGTCTATATCGGCGTTACGCCGGACCATCTGACGGAGGCTGCGCTGCTGGTGAATCTGGTGTTCTCGCAGGTTGTGAACCTGAACACGAAGGAACTGCCGCAGGACAACCCGGAGCTGAAGTACCAGTGCCTGCTGCTGATGGACGAATTCACGTCGGTCGGCAAGATCCACATCATCGCCCGCGCCGTCGCCTATATGGCGGGATACAACCTGAGGCTGCTCTCGATCGTGCAGTCAGTGTCGCAGCTCGAGTCGGTCTACGGCCGGGCGGATGCCAGGACGTTCGTCACCAATCACGCGATGCAGATCATCTACGCGCCGCGTGAGCAGAAGGATGCGAACGAATACTCGGAAATGCTCGGTACCTTCACGGACCGCTCGCGCAGTGTGAGCCGGTCGAACGCGATCTTCGGCGGCCGCGGTGGGTCAAGCGAGAGTTTCTCCGAGCAGCGCCGGCCGCTGCTGCTGCCGCAGGAGCTGAAGGAGCTCGAGCGCGAGAAGGAAATCATCCTGCTCGAAAACACGAAGCCGATCCTGGCGGAGCGGATCTGCTACTGGCGTGATCCCGTTTTCACGTCACGCCTGGCGGCTGCGCCCGCGATTCCGGCCATGGATATCGTGCGTTTCATCGCCCAGGTCGAGCGGCGGGTGAGGGATGTGCAACCGGACGACGTGGATGAGGCAGGCGTGATGCACATTCCCCCGGAGTATCTGGAAGTGCTGCAGGCCTGGGATCCACGCGATCTGCCACGGCATCTCAACGACGTGAGCGACGAAGAGGCGGCCGCCTACGTCGAGCGACATTTCATGCTGCTGGGTGTGCCAGCTGCGCGTGTTGCCGTGGCAGCGCGCCGGCTGTCGCCGTCTGATCTCGACGTCGCGGAATTGCGCCCCGCGGAAGGCGCGCCGGGGCGCAAGGCCAGGCGCGCCTCCGGTGCAACGCGTACGCAACGTGGGCGAGCTGCATCGCGCACGGCTGACGGCTTGAACGTCGTGCCGCTCCATGGAGAACGCCGATGAATACGCGGTATCTGAGCGAAGAAGAACGTGCCCGTGCGGCGCTGGCCATGATCCCTGCCGAGGACTACGCGACGTGGGTCGATATGGCTTTCGCGCTCAAGCAGGGATTCGGCGAGGCCGGCTTCGACATCTGGGACGAGTGGAGCCGCACCGCCCACAACTACAGCGAGCGTGCTGCGCGAGTGACCTGGCGCTCGGCCGGCGAGTCGGGCGGCAAGACACTCGCGTCCCTGTTCTGGCTCGCACAGCAGCACGGTTTCGATGTGCGGGCCTCGCGCGCGGCAATGGATCCGGCAGACAGGTCGCGCATGCTGGCAGTCCGTCCGTCCGTCGATAAGGTGCGGCACGATGCCCAGGTTGAGGCTCGCGTGCGCGCGCGGCAGGCTGCGGTCGCGCGGGAGGCGCTGGCGATCTGGAAGTGGGCCCGGCCAGTCGGTCCCGGGCACCCGTATCTCGAACGCAAGCAGGTCCGGCCAGTCCCGACACTGCGCGAGCTGGAGGCCGAAGAACTGCATGCGCTGCTCGGATACGCGCCGCGCAGTGCCGGGGAGCCGCTCACGGGGCGCGTGCTGGTGGTGCCGGTTCGCATCGGCGACACCCTCTCGACGCTGGAACTGATCGATGCCGAAGGGCGCAAGTCTGCCTTGGCGGGCGGCGCGAAGTCGGGCGGCTACTGGGTGGTGGAACCAGACCGGTTCCGTGATGGCGTCGTGACGCCCATCCTGATCGCCGAAGGCGTGGCAACAGCGCTGGCAGCATGGCAGGCGACCGGCTGGTTCAGCGTCGCCGCACTGTCGAGCGGCAACCTGCGGCCGGCGGCGGCCATGTGGCGGGGCCGGTACCCGGAAGCGGAGATGCTGGTGCTCGCCGATCTTGGTGCCGGGTATGAGCATGCGAAGCAGGCCGCGCTCGGCACGTCCTCGCTGCTGGCCGAGCCGCGCTTCGCGCCGCAGGCACGGATTGCCGGCGACGTGCCGACTGACTTCGATGACATGGCGGTGCTGTCCGGGATCGGTGTCGTTGGTGAGCTTTTACGGGAGTCGCTGTACGGAGCACCGCAACGGGATGTAGCTGGTGAAGAAGCCGACGGACGGGCCGTGGTTGCACAGGGATCGGACGACGCACTTAAGGAAGACCATGCATTGAAGGAGGACCATGCAATGGGCAATGTGAAAGAGAATCGCGTGGGTGATGGGGTGGTTTCGGGTCGGCGCCGTACTTCGCGTCGTCAGTCCGGCCATCAGGACGCGCCGGAGCCAACACCGCAGGAAAGCCCGGCGCCGGCAGCCGGGCAGGCACAGTCGCAGCCGCCGGACCCGGACCGGCGGGAAGTCGATGCGCCGAAGCCTGCTCCCACACCCGAGCGCAGCGTGGAAGCGCCGGCGCGCCGGCAGGTGGGCGAACCACTGTACGGACTCGATGAGGTACCGGGCGAGATCAAGGCACTCGCGCAACACCGCTTCGGCGCGCAGATCCGCATGGCGACGCCCCGCGAAAACGGTGGCCCGTACCGCGGCGAGGTGTTCAACACCGAGCACTACCTGATCCAGGAGGTGTCCACGCGTAGCGTTGTATTCCATGCGAAGTCGAACATGGAGTTCGTCTCGGACCGCCTGCGGTGGATGGACGAGAACCAGCGGCTCAATGGCGCAGAGGTGCAGGTCGGCTACGAAGGCGCACGGGCGAGGGTGTATCCGTGGGACCGTGCGCGCGACCTGCTCGAGCGCACGGTTGCCTCGCTGAAGAAATCGGCCCGTGAGGTGGGCTTCGGCAGCGAGCTCGACGCGACGCTCGACCAGTTGCAGACGACATCGTGGACCCGGGTGAGGGAAGCACGGGCGGCGGCACTCGCGCAGTCGAAGGAGCGCGCCGGCCGCGAGCAGGAGCAGGAGCAGGGACAGGGACAGGGACAGGGACCGGGGTCGCAACGCTGAGCATGCGACGCTCTGCCCGCCAGTGCAGTGATCAGAGGGAGATCCATGATGGATGAAACCGCAACTTCTTCCGGCCCGCCTGCGGACGAACCGGTCATCAACGTGATCGAGCCGGACCCACCTCCGCTGCGGGATCCACAGGGGGGCACCGCAGGCGCGCAGCGCTTCGACCAGACGGCGGCCGATGCACTGGCCGCACGCCGGCACCGTGAGTTCGATGCGGCGCGCACGAGTCTGCGCGATCAGGCCATCCAGGCGGATGCACCATCACGGGCCGCTGCACAGCAACCTGCGTCTCAGGCGGCGCCCCGTGGCACCAACGATGCATCCTCGACGCGCTGGGCGCCGCTTGGCAGTCCGCCGGAGACGGTGCGCAAGCGCTACCTGCGGGCCGGTAACCAGTATTTCCTGAAAGATGCGCCGCATCAGCTCGCGTTTGAGGATATCGGTCCGTACCTCGTGACGGAGCATAACCGCCCCGATGTCGTCGAGTCGATGGTGGACATGGTCCGTGCGAAGGTGTGGGGGCGTATCCGCGTCTCGGGTCACGAGCAGTTCCGGCGCGAAGTGTGGGTTCAGGCAACGCTGCTCGGCATCGAGGTGAGCGGATACGAGCCGAAGGCAGTCGACTTCGTCCGTCTGGCCGAAGGCCGTCGTGACCGGATGACGAACCGCATCGGCGTGATGGAAACGACCGCGGCGGCGCAGGTTCCTGCGAATCTACCGAACGCTCCCGAGGCCGCGCCTGGCCCTACGGAATCACAGGTGGCGCAACCAGCGAGGCGCGATGCTCCCCGGCAGCCAGAGGCTCTTGTGCCGGCTCCACCAGCGCCCGCGGAGCCGCCCCGAACCGCTCCAGCCTCCGAAACGGGACCACGCGTTGCCGAGTCCGAAGGTCAGGAGCGGCAGCGCTATATGGGAGAACTGGTCGAGCACGGCGGTGCGTCCTATCAGCACAATCCTGCGCGCAGCGACTCGTATTATGTCGTCTATCGCGATACTGGTGGCGCGGACCATGTCGTCTGGGGGGTGGACCTGGAACGGGCCGTGGCGGACTCCGGCGCGCTCGCCGGACAGCAGGTCATGCTCGAAAACCTCGGCCGGCGTCTCGTGACAGTGACGGTCCCGGTTCTCGACGCGACGGGAAATGTGATCGGCGAAGAGGAAAAGGAGGTCTATCGCAATACCTGGCAGGTCGATGTCGTGGGGCAGGAGCGGACGCAGTCGGGTCCCGAGTCTCGCGGCAGGAAGGACGACGCCGGAAGGAGTGAAACCGCGGCGCCGGAAACGCCGGAGCAGGCGCAGACCGCACGCGGGCGTGAGCCTTCCATCATGTCGCCCGGGGAGCGTGCCGTGCAGATGGCGGTGTTGACCGCCGCGATGCGGCAGCAGGGTTTCAGCGAGCGATCCATTGCGCGCGTGCAGCAGCGTGTGCAACGGCTGATGACCGCGTTCGAGGCAGAGGGTGTCACGGTTCCACGACCGCGTGTGTTCGATCCTGATGCGCCCTCCACGCGCAACCGCCGCACGCGCGCGGCTCCGGAGCGCGTCCCGACCCGGGAGGTCGAACGTGGACCGTCCGAACCCGCGCCTCCGTCCCTGTAGGAGCTCAGACATGGCCTCGCGTGCGCGACTGTGTGTGGATCTCGGGCGAGCGAAATCACGCTGGGAGGCATGGTGTGCCCTTCACGGTGTAACGGCGGCCGATGGGGTCCGGCAACTGGTCCACTATGTGCTGAGCCGGGACGAGTCGCCAGACGGGGTGCCTGGGCCCGAACATCACCGCCTTCCGGTCGACGGGCATCGTGAACGCATCGAAATCCGTCTCACCCAGGTGGAACTCGAAGTGGCCAGACGGCATGCATTGACTGGTGGAATGAATGTCAATCGCTGGATAGTTGCGGTGATCCGCGCGCAGCTCGTGCATGAACCGCAACTGGGCGAGCGCGAGATGCGACTGCTTGCAGACTCGAACCAGCATCTGGCCACGATCGTGACGTGGCTCGGACGGTTGCAGGCAAGCGGTGGTGCGCGCGAGGCGGAGTGCGTGCTCGAGGAGACGCGTGCCGTGATTGATACGCATCTGCGCACAGTTATGCAGGTGCTGCGCGCCAACCTCGATCGCTGGAGCCGCTAGGGGCTGTTAACAATCAGTGAATTGTGTTTACATCCTGATTTTTATGGGAGATCAGGATGGTTCGCTGGCTGATGAGCGACGCGCAATGGACCAAGATCGAGCATCTGTTGCCAGGCAAGGCAAGCGATCCGGGACGCACGGCGGCAGACAATCGGCTGTTTGTCGAAGCGGTGCTATGGATCGCTCGTACTGGCGCACCATGGCGCGACCTGCCCAGCGAATTCGGTCGGTGGGAACGCACGTACATGCGCTTTTCCCGCTGGAGCAGAAAGGGCGTATGGGAACGCGTGGCCCATGCCTTGGCAGGCGAAGCCGATTTGCAGCAATTGTTCATCGATTCGACCATCGTGCGGGCGCACCAACATTCAGCCGGCGCCCAAAAAAAGCGGGGCCGCAGGCACTTGGGCGGTCGCGGGGAGGATTGAGCACGAAACTGCATGTCGCAGTCGACGCACTGGGCAATCCGCTTCGCGTCATATTGAGTGCCGGCCAGGTCGCCGACATCAACTGCGCCCCGGAACTGATTGCCGATCTCCCGGCTCAAGCCGTCATCGCTGACAAGGGCTACGACAGCAACACGTTCGTCCAGCAGATTGAAGCTTCTGGTGCCCAGGCCGTGATTCCGCCACGCGCCAATCGACGCAATCCGCGCGATTTCGATCCCGAGCCCTATCGATGCCGCAACCTTATCGAACGCTTCTTCAGTCGCATCAAACATTTTCGACGCCTCGCTACTCGCTATGACAAACTCGCCCGCAACTTCATGGCCTTCGCGCAACTCGCTTGCGCATTTGCGCCAAAGCTTTGATTGTTAACACGACCTAGCATGTCGTTCCCGAAGACATACGTCGACCAGATGCTGCTGAACTGGGGAGACAGGCTTTTTCACGATCCGTTACGGCACGTGCGTGCGCCGCGCATGTCACGCGGCGAGCTCCGACGCGACATACAATGCATGCGCGAGCAGTTGGCCCGCACGCTCCAACGTACCCCGGAGGTGATGGTCAAGATCACGAACAAGGCGTCGGGCGCGCAGGGCATGGGCGCGGTGCGGCGTCATTTGCGGTACATCTCGCGTAACGGGAAGGTCGAACTCGAGGATCAGGAGGGGATGACCATGCTCGGCCGCGAGGCACTGCACGATCTGACGGATGCGTGGCACCTTGGCAGCTGGGGTATCCCGGAAGAAAGCCGCAGGCGGGAAGTGTTCAACGTGCTGCTCTCGATGCCGCCGGGCACGGACCGGCAGGCGGTGCGCAACGCCGCGCGCGCGTTTGCGGCGGAGGAATTCGGCGACGGCAGGCGGTACGTCTTTGCCGCGCATGATGACGAGGCGCATCCGCACGTGCATCTGACGGTCCAGGCACGCGGACCGGACGGAAAGCGGCTCAATCCGCGAAAGCAGGATCTGCAGCGCTGGCGCGAGCAGTTTGCATGGCAGTTGCGCGGGCACGGTGTCGAAGCCAATGCGACGCGCCGACTAGCCAGGGGTGAGACGCGCCGCTATCCGAAACAGGCCGTCGTGCATATGACGGCGCGAGGAGAAACAGCGCATTACTGGAGATCGGAGCTGGATGAACTGGCCCGTCGAGCCTTGTGGGACGCCCACGCTGGGTCGCTCGAAGCATGGCAAGGCGTGGTTCACGCGATGGCCGGCTCGCAGAGCGCCGATGATCGGAGCCTGGCAGCACTGGTCACGGACTTCGTGCAGACGATGCCCGTTCAGCGCGATCGGCCTGGCACGGGTCGCACCGACCGCAATGAAGGAGCGCGTCGTCGCACCTCATCGCGCGAGCGCGGATTACGTGACGCAGAGCGCAGTGAGACCCAGCGGGCACTGTTTCCCGACGATCCGGATGTCTGGATGGAGCGCTGAGCAGAGGAGATGTCAATGGCGATGCCGATCATTCCATGGATAGGCGGCAAGCGACGGCTCGCGGACGTGCTTATTCCGCGATTTCCACCTCACCGCTGCTACGTTGAGGTGTTTGCCGGAGCGGCGGCGCTGTTTTTCATGCGCCTACCGGCTGAAGTCGAGGTGCTGAACGACGTGAACGATGACCTTGTGAATCTTTACCGCGTGGTGCAGCATCATCTCGAGGAGTTCGTGAGGCAATTCAAGTGGGCCTTGACTAGTCGCGAGTTGCTCAGGTGGCTGAGCGATACACCAGTGCACACGCTCACCGACATCCAGCGTGCGGCACGTTTCTACTATCTGCAGCAGAACTGCTTCGGCGGCCGCGTTGAAGGGCGGACGTTCGGCACGGCGACGACCTCTCCACCGGGGCTGAATCTTCTGCGAAGTGAGGAGACGTTGTCGGCGGCCCATCTCAGGCTGTCGGGGGCATATATCGAAAAGCTGGACTGGCACGACTGCGTCTCTCGCTACGATCGGCCCCACACTTTCTTCTACCTCGACCCCCTTACTGGGAAACAGAAGGCTACGGCTTGCCGTTTGAATATGATCAGTATGAGCGCATGGCCGGAATGCTGGGCGGGTCGCATGGGCGCGCCATCCTGACGCTCAATAACCATCCGGCGATGAGGGCGCTGCTCGTGCAGTTCGATACGGAATGCGTCGATATCCAGTACATCGTTGGCGGTGCGGGCAATGCCGCACCGCGCAGCGAACTCATTATCTACAGCTGGGACAGGGCGAAAGACCCCGTGGGACTGTTCTGATTTTGGAGTGGTCGCGAGCGTGATAGATGCTGGTGCAAACCCGGACCGGTGCGGTGTCTTGAGTCGTAACGAAACGGTAATATGCGTTGCTCGCTCTCAGGAATCGACGAACCACGCAGGTCCCGCCTTGTATGATGCGATGACCATGACCACCATCGCGACTGTAAGCAGGGGAAAGCTGGCGACGGCCAACGGAAAGAACAGTGCAAACTGAAGGGTCGACCCTCCAATGCCGTAAAGCAGATCTGTATCGCGAATGTTCTCGTAGAGCAGCCATGCTGTTGCAGCGAGGCCAAGGGAAACGAGAATGAGTCCGTCGGACAGGGGCGTGTGGTGGAGCGTTGCGTTAGCCCAGAAGTAAAGGCCCCACCAGATCAGGTTAATTGCGATGGCCGTGATCCAGAAGCTTCGCAGCGAGAAGAACGAATGGCCGAAGCGGCGTCGGCAATGCCGGTTGAACAGCTGGATACACTTTGCTATGGCGATTACAGCCGCTGCGATCAGCGCAAGTTTTAGCCAACCCATGATCCGCTCCTTTGGGCATGGAGTGCGACGTCAAACCACTCTTGTCAGGTCATGAGGCTGAGGCAGGAGCGAAGTTTCATCTGCCAAATATAGACGTTTGACTGACGAATGCAACGTAGCATTAGCTCGACACAGGTCGGGGACGACGGATCCGTGTCGACTGATTGATCGTGTGTTCTTAACCTGGTTGTCGTTCTCCGTTTCTGACCGGCGTTTTCCGTGAGTTCGTTTTTGCGATCGGCTGGCGAAAGTATGGTGAGGTCGAACAAGCTAGGTCGAACAAGCTAGGGCGAGCACTTGAGAAACCGTCGACTACCTCGAGGAGGACGAGATCCGTGCCGTCCTCGAATGTATCGATCAAAGCACCTGCTAGGGCCGTCGTGACTACGCGTTACTCGGTGTGCTGTTTAATACCGGCGCACGGGCCCAGGAAATCGTCGACCTAAACGCCTGTGACCTGCAGATCGATCCACCATCCCAGGTAACCCTGTTTGGCAAGGGACGCAAGAGGAGAGTCTGTCCGCTTTGGCCTCAGACGGCACAGGTGTTGAAGCAGTTCGTCATGGAAACGCAGCTGGACGGTCGCTCGAATACGCCGCTCTTCTGCAACCAGCGAGGGCAGCAGCTCACGCGGTTTGGTATTGGCTACATCCTGTCGAACTACTTCCGGGCGGCAGTGATCAAATGCCCGCCCCTGGCCAGCAAGCGCCTTCACCCGTACTGCGCCAGGCATAGCACGGCGATGTTGTTGCTCAAATCCGGGGTGGATCTGGTAACCATAAGTCACTGGCCCGGTCACGCCAGCGTCAACACCACAAACCGCTATGCGAGCGCCGATCTGGAAATGAAACGCCAGGCCATTGCCCGGGCGCAGCCGCTTGCAAGCTCGCTCACACCGCCAGACTCATGGCGTCACGATGTCTCCGTCATCGAGTGGCTCGCTTCGTTGTAGTGCCGAGGTAATGGGGAGTCTGACTACCCGGGCTCCCCTTTGCCGCAGTGCCCCGGGGCTCGTACTCCACATTACGGACTGCTCGACATTAGTCAAGGATCAATGTGTCGGTGATTGCGCAGATCTCGAACAGCCGATGCCAGTCGGTGGAGTTGCGCGCCAGGCGCGACACCTTCAGGCCGAGCACGATGCCGGCGTGACCCATGCCCACTTCGGCAACCAGACGCTGGAATCCTTCGCGGTCCGCCGATGACGCGCCGGACTGGCCCAGGTCGCTATCGATCACAATAATGCGGTCCTCGGACCACCCCAGGGCGACCGCCCGTTGGCGCAGCGCATATTGGCGCTTGGTGTTCTCGAACCTTGAGGGCATTGGAATATCCGAGTCGCGGGACGCTTGCAGCTTGGATCGAAGAACTGCGCCCCGGAATCGGGAAACGCATTGTCGGCAGAGCAGCTGGCGGCGTTCCGAAATCCCAGGGGGTAAGGCAGGCGGCAGTCATCGAACTTTGCGCAAGAGAGCAAAGCGCGCGCATAGTTGCCCAGAAAAGAGGCGTGAGCAGGCCGACGCTATACAACTGGAAAAACAAGCTACTCGGTCGTGAGGTTCCGGCATCCATGAAACGCCATAAGAATCCAGCACCGGCCCACGAGCGGGCGGAACTGGAGCAGCAGGTCGAATCGCTTCGACGCGACATCCGCCAATTGCAAGTCGAACACGATATCCTGAAGAAGGCAAATGAACTGTTAAAAAAAGCCTGGGCGTCGACCTGCGAATCCTGAGCAACCGGGAGAAGACGATGCTGGTTGACGCCCTGAAACAGACCTACGCGTTGCCTGACCTGTTAGCCGTATTGGGGCTTGCTCGCAGCTCCTACTTTTATCACCGTGCACGTCTGCTCGTCGCTGACAAGCATGTTGACGCGCGTCGCGTCATCGCTGACATCCTTGAACTCAATCATCGTTGCTACGGCTATCGTCGAATCCACGCGGCATTGGGCAGGCTGGAGGTCTTCCTCTCGGAGAAGGTGGTGCGACGTTTGATGAAGCAGGAAGGTCTGGCCGCCGCCACAACTAGGCGACGTCGCTACGGCTCCTATCGAGGAAAAATAGGTCCTGCTCCGGAGAACCTCATCAATCGTGACTTCCGTGCAGCAGCCCCGAATGAAAAGTGGCTCACCGACTTTACCGAGTTCCAAATCCCGGCCGGCAAGGTCTATCTGTCACCGTTGATCGACTGCTTCGATGGGCTCGTTGTGAGCTGGTCAATCGGCACGCGGCCGGACGCCGAACTCGTGAATACTATGCTGGATGCGGCCATCGAAACGGTGGCCAACAGCGATGATCGGCCTGTGGTCCACTCTGATCGCGGTGCGCACTATCGATGGCCGGGATGGATCTCACGGATGCGCGATGCCAAGCTAGTTCGCTCGATGTCACGCAAAGGATGCTCGCCCGATAATGCAGCCTGCGAAGGTTTATTCCATCTCGTTATACAGAAGTGTCGTAGCCGTCGCGCAAGATCTGGATGGTGATCACAGCATCCATGACTCGCTGCATGCCGATCCACAGCGTCTTCGCGCCCGGTTCGCCATCGCTCTTGCGC
>NZ_QHKS01000013.1 GCF_003353175.1 Paraburkholderia lacunae
TGCGTTTACGGCGATAAAACCCGGCGTCGCCGTTGACATCCAGCTGGCCAGACAAACTGCACGGCGCGGAAAACGGCAACACAGCAAGGCCGTCCATCGCCGTACGCCTGCTGCCTACCGCCCGTGCGGCAGCCTCCCCGGGTCCCTCCGCCGCAGCAGCCCGATCCGGCTTGCCCCATGCGCAGCCGCAGCGCCAGAAACAGCAGAGTCAGGCCCGTTTCCGCACCGGCATCTGATACGACATACCCGCGGTAAACCGGTCGAGCCGTTCACTGGCATCGGTGATTGCCCAAAGTGGTGCCCTGTGCAGTTGCCGATCATAATTCGTTGCAATTGCGGCGAACAACTCGAATGCTGCGCTATCCAGCCGCCACTCGCCGGTCTCCCTGCCGATATCGAAAACCATCGACACAGCACGCTCGGCTGCGCTGAGCTGATCGCCGGTCGCAGAGCCGAAGCCGGATTCAGCCAGAAAGCCGGTTAGCAGCATGACCTGTGTGAGCGTTTGCGCATCGGTCACACCGCCGACGCCGCGCCGCAACGCGTCGAGCGCCAGATGGACGCGCAGCGCGAGCTCATCGGCGGTCTGCCGGGCGATCGGCAACAGCATCGCCTTGGCATGCCGCGCACGCGCAGCGCCGGTGTGACGGGAAAACGGAATAGCTTGTGCCATGAAGGTCCAATGTTTGTGCCTTTGCAGATGCAATAACGGCGCGCGCGGTAAAAGGTTGAGCCCTCCGACGAGCATTGTCCCGCTATGGGCTGAATCTCCTGGCGATCGGGGCCTGCGCATGATCTTCCATTGCGCGATACCGTGAACCGCGATGGCCGCAAGACAAGCTCGGTTGAATGGCGCACCAACGCACACGCGGACCAGCTCGCGAGTAGAAGAGGGGCTTGTGCTGCGCGTGGGGAGTCTCTATAATTCGCGCCTCTAAAGGCTCGTAGCTCAGTTGGTTAGAGCACCACCTTGACATGGTGGGGGTCGTTGGTTCGAATCCAATCGAGCCTACCAACGCATAGGTGAGGTAGACGAAAGCGGCTCAGCTTTCGTCTACGCCTTGTTCTCACATCACATCGCATCGCATCTCATCGGCACACGTCTTCATCGCGCGGCCCTCTTGTCTCTGGTTTCCTCCTTGTCGCCATTTCGTCTGTGCATGCGTTGCTTGCATGAGCACGGTGGTCGCGCGCTCGAACATTGACACGCTGTTCGTTTAAGCGGTCTGCTGACCGATTTCGTGATTGGCGAGTATTTCGAGCGCACGCACCATCGCGGAGTGGTCCCACGCTTTACCGCCGTGTGCGACACATGCATTGAAGAGCGCCTGACAGGTGGCAGTATTGGGCAAGGACACGCCGAGCGTTTGCGCCGTGGAGAGCGCGAGATTCAGATCCTTCTGGTGGAGCTCGATCCGGAAGCCAGGATCGAAGGTGCGTTTCGTCATCCGTTCGCCGTGCACTTCGAGAATACGCGAGGACGCAAAACCGCCCATCAGCGCTTCACGCACGCGCGCGGGATCGACGCCGGCCTTCGAGGCGAGCAGCAGCGCTTCGCCGACTGCCTCGATCGTCGCCGCGACAATGACCTGGTTGGCCACTTTGCATACCTGTCCGGCGCCGACATCGCCAATCAGCGTGACGTTCTTGCCCATCATGTCGAACAGCGGCTTGACGCTGTCGAAGGCCGCCGTCGTGCCGCCGACCATGATGGTCAACGAACCGGCTTTGGCGCCGACCTCGCCGCCTGACACCGGCGCGTCCAGATACTCCGCGCCGCGTTCGCGCACACGGGCGGCGAAGGCGCGGGTGGCCATCGGCGAAATCGAACTCATGTCGACGACGATTTGCCCGGCGCGCAACGCGCCGACGAGTCCCTGTTCGCCGAACAGGACACGTTCGACGTCGGGCGTGTCCGGCACCATCATGAAGATCACGTCGGCCTGCTGCGCAATCGCAGCCGGACTATCGCATGCGATTGCGCCTGCCTGCTTGAGATCGTCAGGTACGCCGCTGCGCGTAAACGCGGCGAGGCTGACGCCGTTCTTGAGAAGGTTGGCGGCCATGGGTTTGCCCATGATGCCGAGCCCGATAAAGCCTGTTTTTTGCATGATGTTCTCCGGAGATGTCAGCGCGGCCGTGGTGGCCGCGCCAGTTCATGTCTGCATGAAGTGTTTCTGAACCGTCTGCGCCGCGCCTTTGAGCAACCCCATGTCAGCGCAGACCGCGACCACGCGGCAACCCATCGAGAGATAGCGCTCCGCGTCCGCCTGAACGGGGGCGAGGATGCCGCTTGCCTTGCCGGCCGCTTGTGCACGGTCGAAGACGCGCACGATCGCCTCTTGCACTTCGGGATGGTTCGGGTTGCCGATGTGTCCGTGAGCGGCGGCGAGATCGGAAGGTCCGACGAAAACGGCATCAACTCCGTCGACGGCGACGATCTCGTCAATCGCCTCGACTGCCTTGCGACTTTCAATCTGGGCAATGACGCAGACGTTGTCGTTGGCGATATCGAAGTAGTTCGGCACGCTCGCGTAGCGATTGCCCCGTTGGCTCACCGAGACGCCGCGAATGCCCTGCGGTGGATAGCGAGTCGCCGAGACCGCGCGGGCCGCGTCCTCGGCGCTGTCGACAAACGGCACGAGGAAGTTCGAGAAACCGGCGTCGAGCAGCCGTTTAATGAAGACGCTGTCATTCGCCGGCGGCCGGACGACCGGTGCGCTTGGACTGTCCTTGAGCGCCATCAACTGCGGGATCAGTGTCAGGACATCGTTCGGCGCATGCTCTGCATCCAGCAGCAGCCAGTCGAAGCCGATGATGCCGAGCAGTTCAGTGGCGATCGGACTCGCTAGTGAAGCCCAGCAGCCGATCAGGGTTTTGCCGCCGCAAACGGCGCGGCGAAACGTGTTGGGAAGGGGCTGATACGGCGTTGCGACTGTCATGGCTGTGTTCCTCAAACTGCGATTGAAGGGGACAAGCTCAAATGTCTGCTGGATTGATGTGTTATAGGTCGTCGTACATCTATGGCAAGATTAGCACCGCGCACGATTGACACGACAGGCGCGTAAACCCGCATCGACCACTTGAAGCCTGCAAGGGCGGCTTGCAGCGTACGTTAATTATGTTGTAGGATGACCGATATCAATCGCAGTCAATCCAAGGAAGCGAAATGTCTATTACCGGCGAAATGCTGATTGGCCGCAAGGCAGTGCGCGGCGAAGAAAAACCTTTGCGTGCGTTCGATCCCACCACCGGCGCCGATATCGCCGAGCCGGTCTTCGGCTCGGGCACGGTTGCGGACGTCGATCTCGCCTGCGCACTCGCGCAGAAAGCGTTCGACCCCTACCGGCAACTGCCGCTCACGGTGCGAGCCGAATTTCTCGAGCGCATCGCCGACGGCATCACGGCACTCGATGACGCATTGATCCAGCGCGCGCACGAAGAGTCCGGCTTGCCGAAGGCGCGCCTCGAAGGCGAACGTGGTCGTACCACAGGGCAGCTCAAGTTGTTTGCGCAAGTCGTGCGGGCGGGTCAATGGCTCGCCGCAACGCTCGATTCGCCGTTGCCGGAGCGCAAGCCCTTGCCGCGCTCGGACCTGCGCATGCAAAAGATTCCGCTGGGGCCGGTCGCCGTGTTCGGGGCCAGCAATTTCCCGCTCGCGTTTTCGGTGGCAGGTGGCGATACGGCCGCGGCGCTCGCTGCCGGCTGCCCGGTGGTGGTGAAGGCGCATCGGGCCCACCTCGGCACGTCGGAGATGGTCGGCCGCGTCATTCAGCGTGTCGCGCAGGAAATGGACTTGCCGGAGGGCGTCTTCTCGATGATCGTCGGCGCAGGCAATTCGGTCGGCGAAGCGCTGGTCGCGCATCCCGCGATCAAGGCGGTGGGCTTCACGGGTTCGCGCGTCGGCGGGACTTCGTTGATGCGCGTCGCAGCCGCGCGTGCCGAGCCGATTCCCGTCTACGCCGAAATGAGCAGCATCAACCCGGTCTTCCTGTTGCCGAACGCGCTTGCTTCGCGCGGCGAGAGCATGGCGCGTGGTTTCGTCGATTCGCTCGTGCTTGGCGCAGGGCAGTTCTGTACCAACCCGGGCCTCGCGATTGCCGTCGACAGCGATGCGCTCAAAGGCTTCGTTGCGGCGGCATCCGGCGCACTGAATTCCAGGCCCGCCCAGACCATGCTCACCTCCGGGATTCATGCTGCTTATGAGGAAGGCGAAGGCAAACTGGCGGCCATGAGAGGCGTGGAGACAGTGGCACGCGGTGTCGATGCCGCTGGTCCGACGCAGGCGCGCGCCGCATTGTTCGTGACCGACGCTCAAACATTCCTTGCGACGCCTGAACTGCAAGATGAGGTTTTCGGTCCCGCGTCGACCATCGTGCGCTGCAAGGACGAGCAGCAAATGCTGGCGGTGGCCGAGCACTTTGCCGGCCAGCTTACCGCCACGGTGCAGATGGACAGCGGCGATCTGTCGGCGGCCAGAAAGCTGGTGCCGATCCTCGAGCGCAAGGCCGGGCGGATTCTGGTCAACGGTTTCCCGACGGGTGTCGAGGTTTCGCACGCGATGGTGCATGGCGGTCCGTTCCCGGCCACATCCGATAGCCGTGCCACGTCGGTCGGTACGACCTCTATCGAACGTTTCCTGCGCCCGGTGTGCTATCAGGATTTCCCGGCCGACCTGTTGTCCGAAGCGTTGGCCGACAGCAATCCGCTGGACTTGTGGCGTCGCCGAGATGGCGAGATGACGCGTAGCTAGGCACGCAGCCAAGCACGCAACCACACGTACGACGACGCGAGTGGAATAAAAAATGGCCGGGGATTCCCGGCCATTCCTTCTTGCGCAGCGGCGGATTTCGAATCAGCTGCTCGTTTCGGCCGCTTCGTTGGCGCGCCTGAGCCGCTCGCGGCTATTGGACAGATGCATGCGCATCGCCGCCCGCGCGCCTTCCGCATCGCGCCGCGTGATCGCCTCGAGGATGCTTTCGTGTTCGAGGTTCACGAGCGACAGGTAAGCGTCCGGCTCCGCATGCGCGATTCCCGCCGAATCGAGCCGCTTGCGCGGAATGAGCGCACTGCCCATCTGCGTGAGGATGTCGACGAAATACCGGTTGCCGGTTGCGCGCGCCACGGAGATATGAAACTGGAGGTCTGCATCGACGCTGTCGCGCCCATTGCGGCGGGTTGCTTCGATCGCGTCGAGCGCGGTGCGCATGCGCGCGAGGTCGTCCGGTTTGGCCCGTTGCGCCGCCAGCCCCGCGCACTCCGTTTCGAGGCTGATGCGCAGCTCGAGTATCGACAACACGTCGCGCAAGGTGGTGGCGGGCACCATGTCGATACCCAGTTTTTCGCGCGGCTGTTCCAGCACGAAGCTGCCGATACCGTGCCGCGTCTCGATGATCTTGCCCGCCTGTAAGCGTGAAATAGCCTCGCGGATGACGGTGCGGCTCACGCTCAGCGTGACCATCAACTGCGATTCGGTGGGCAGTTTATCGCCGGGCTTCAAGGCGTTGGATGCGATCTGCTCGGTGACGTAGTTGACGACAAACTCGGCGAGATTGCGAGCGCGTCGTGGCGGTGTTGCTGAAGCCAGTTGTGAAGCCATCGAAAACGCCCCTCGAATCAAATAGTTGCAGATACTTCCTGCGTTTCATTATAGCGTTGTCTGATGACTGATTATACAAGCAGCGCGCGATCATTTCCGGAGCCGGCGCATCGCAAGGCATGCGCCGGCTCCGTGCTACCGCCGGCGCAGTTCGACCCGTTTGATGTCTTTGACGATCACGAGGTAGCTGAACACGGTGAGCAGCGCGTTCAGACCCACGAACACTAGCGCTCCATTGAACGAGCCGGTCTTCGCGACGAGATAGCCGATCACGATGGGCGTGACGATGCCGGCCACGTTGCCGAACATGTTGAAGATCGCGCCCGACAGGCCGAGGGCCTCTTTAGGCGACGTATCGGCGACGACCGCCCAACCGAGCGCCCCCAGGCCTTTGCCGAAGAATGCCAGCGACATGAGCGCGACGACGAGCCAGTCGGCGGTGACATAGTTGCAGCCGATGATGCACGCCGACAGCAGCATGCCGCCGACAATCGGCGTCTTGCGCGCGATCGTGAGCGAATGGCCGCGCCGGATCAGCGAATCGGACAGGATGCCGCCGAGTACGCCGCCGGAGAATCCGCAAATGGCGGGCAGCGACGCCACCAGGCCCGCCTGCAGAATCGTCATGCCGCGAGCTTGCACGAGGTAGATCGGAAACCAGGTCAGGAAGAAATAGGTCAGCACGTTGATGCAGTACTGGGCGAGATAGACGCCGAGCAGCATGCGATTGGTCAGCAGCTGACGCACGAGAAACCAGCCCCCGGCACGGGAAACATCGGCGGGTCGGACTTTCTGGTGCCCGCTGAGCACGCCGCCGCCTTGTTCGATGTAGTCCAGTTCGGCGCGCGAAACGCTCGGGTGGTCGGCGGGATTCTTCATCACTTTCAGCCAGGTGACGGCAAGTAATAGGCCGGCCACGCCCATCACGACGTACACCGCGTGCCAGCCGAACGCGTGCGTGAGCCAGGCCATCAGCGGCGTGAAGACGACCGCTGCGAAGTATTGGGCCGAATTGAAAATGGCCGATGCCGTTCCGCGTTCGGTCGTCGGGAACCAGCTGGCGACGACCTTGGCATTGGCCGGAAAAGCCGGCGATTCGGCCGCGCCCATGGCGAAGCGCAGCACGAACAGCGCCGTGACGGCGGCTGCGGCGCTGCCCAGCAAACCGATCGAGCTTTGCAGCAGCGTGAACAGCGACCACAAGAAAATGCTCGCGGCGTAGAGGCGCCGCGCGCCGAACCGGTCGAGCAGCAAACCGGCCGGCAGCTGCGACAGAACGTACGCCCAGCTGAACGCGGAGAAGATGTAGCCCATCCTGATCGCGTCGAAGCCGAACTCGGCGCGCATCGCGGAGCCGGTCACGGAGAGCGTCGCGCGGTCCGCGTAATTGACGGTCGTGATGAGAAAGACCAGCAGCAGAATCGTGTAGCGGACTCTTGTGCGTTTCGCGGCGTCGGCGGGACTCGCCGTGCGGCTCATTTCCATGACCATCTCCTGAATTTTATGCAAGGGAGCAGGCTCCCAGGCCTTGTGGTGCAACCAGCGGCGATGATCCTCGCCGGTCAACCGGAGCTTTACCGGCAGTGCCGCGCGGCGCTCCGGGGCTGTAAAAAACGCCCGGCGACGTTGCCGTCCCGGGCGCTATGTGCGGCGGCGCCGCGATGTGCGCGGGCAGGCTCGCACGGCCGCCGGACGCTTACTGCGGTCCGAGTTTTTTGATGAGGACGTCGAGTTGCGCGACTTCTTCGTCGGTCAGATCGGTCAGCGGGGCGCGTACGGGGCCCGCGCTGTGACCCACCAGCTTCGCGCCGGCCTTCACGATGCTGACCGCGTAGCCTGCGCGGCGATTGCGAATGGCGAGATACGGCAGGAAGAACTCGTCGATCAGCTTGCCCACCGTGGCGTGATCGTCCGAGGCGATCGCGCGGTAGAAGGCCATTGCCGTCTTAGGGATGAAGTTGAACACCGCCGACGAATACACCGGTACGCCCAGCGCCTTGTAGGCCGCCGCATAGACTTCGGCGGTCGGCAGACCGCCGAGGTACGAAAAGCGGTCGCCGAGACGGCGGCGGATCGACACCATGTTCTCGATCTCGCCCACGCCGTCCTTGAAGCCGATCAGGTTGGGGCAGCGCTCGGCCAGGCCCTCGAGCATGTCGGCGTTGAGCTTGGAATTCGCGCGGTTGTAGATGATCACGCCCATGTCCGGCACCGACTTGCACACTTCTTCAGCATGCGCGGCAATGCCTTCCTGGCAGGCTTCGGTCAGGTAGTGCGGCATCAGCAGAATGCCGTTCGCACCGTGGCGCTGCGCCTCCTGCGCGTACTCGATCGCCACGCGTGTCGGGCCGCCCGCACCGGCGAGGATTGGCACCTTGCCCTTGCAGACTTCCGTCGCCGTGCGCACGACGTTCGAATAATCGTTGTGCGTCAGCGAAAAGAATTCGCCGGTGCCGCCCGCGACGAACAGCGCCGAAGCGCCGTACGGGGCGAGCCATTCGAGGCGCTCGGCGTAAGTGTCGGCGCGAAAATCGCCTTGTTCGTCGAAGTCGGTCACGGGGAAGGACAGGAGGCCTTCCGAAACGATCTGCTTCAGTTCCTGCGGTGTTGTCATGATTGAGTATCCAGGGCGTTGTTCAGGTACGGATAATTCTTATACGTCATCGTACAACAACGAATCAACGACTTCAACCGCGTTATCGCGGCATAATGGCGGGCATAGGGTAAATACGGAACATCCAGGCAATGCGCGGTGTTGTAGGATGACGTATGAATTGATGATGGAGTAGCGGGCGCACAGGCGCCACAAGGACCGATGCAAATGGAACAACCACCGCTCTACATTCGCGTTCACCCCAACGACAATGTCGCGATTGTCGTCAACGACGGCGGCCTGGGTGAGGGCGCGGTATTTCCCGATGGCCTCGTGCTGCGCGAGCGCGTGCCGCAAGGGCACAAAGTCGCGCTAGCCGATCTTTCGGAAGGCGATGAGGTCATCCGATACAACGTGGTGATCGGCTATGCGCTCAAGTCTTTGCCGAAGGGAAGCTGGATCAACGAACACGTGATCCGGATGCCGAGTCCACCCGGACTGGAGGACCTGCCGATCGCGACCATCAAGGCGCCGGACATGCCGCCGCTCGAAGGTTTCACGTTCGAGGGCTATCGCAACGCCGACGGCTCGGTCGGCACGCGCAACATTCTCGCCATCACGACCACGGTTCAATGCGTGGCGGACGTGGTTCAGCATGCGGTCACGCGAATCAAGGCCGAGTTGCTGCCGCACTATCCCCATGTCGACGACGTCGTCGGGTTGGGGCACACCTATGGTTGCGGCGTCGCGATCGATGCACCTGACGCGATGGTGCCGATCCGCACCGTGCGCAACATCAGTCTGAACCCGAACTTCGGCGGCGAAGTGATGATGGTCAGCCTTGGCTGCGAAAAATTGCAGCCCGAGCGTTTGATGCCGCCGGGCACGATTCCGATTGCAACTGCCGCCGAAGTGGATGAAGTTGCCGACATCGGCGAGCTTGCCGCGGACCTGAACGGCGGCGTCGTCGTGCTTCAGGACGACGCGCACGTCGGCTTCCAGTCGATGATCGACTCGATCATGAAAATGGCCGAAGGCCATCTGAAGCGGCTGAACAATCGTCGTCGCGAGACCTGTCCGGCGTCGGACCTGGTGATCGGCGTGCAATGCGGCGGCAGCGACGCATTCTCCGGGCTGACCGCGAATCCCGCGGTGGGCTTCGCGACCGACTTGCTGGTGCGCGCTGGGGCGACGGTCATGTTCTCCGAAGTCACCGAAGTGCGCGACGGCGTCGATCAGCTGACGGCGCGCGCGGCCAACGCGGACGTCGCCGCCGCAATCATCCGCGAGATGCAGTGGTACGACGATTACCTGAAGCGCGGTGGCGCGGACCGCAGTGCCAACACCACGCCGGGCAACAAGAAAGGCGGCTTGTCGAACATCGTCGAAAAGGCGATGGGGTCGATCATCAAGTCAGGCAACTCGGCGATCTCGGGCGTGTTGTCGCCCGGCGAGAAAGTCCGGCAAAAAGGCCTGATTTACGCTGCGACGCCCGCGAGCGATTTCATTTGCGGCACGCTGCAAGTAGCGGCGGGCATCAATCTTCACGTGTTCACGACGGGTCGGGGCACGCCATACAGCCTCGCGGAAGTCCCCGTGATCAAGGTGGCGACGCGCTCGGATCTCGCGCGCCGCTGGCATGACCTGATGGATATCGACGCCGGCACCATCGCAACCGGCGCTGCGACCATCGAAGACGTAGGTTGGGCGTTGTTCCGCCTGATGCTCGACGTGGCCAGCGGGCGCAAGGAGACCTGCGCGGAGAAGCTCAAGCTTCACAACGCGTTGACGCTGTTCAATCCGGCGCCGGTGACCTGATTGCCGTTCGGCGCGCTGACGTCGCGCGGCTGGAAACGCGGGTGTCACCGTTCCGTCCGGCATCGGCCTCTTGAAGCGGATAGCCGATGCGCAAGCGAACACGCGGGCTCTGCCGGAAGACAGGCAGCCGGCAAAACCACTCACACAATAGACAGAGACATGACCGACTCGAACCTTGAGCGCCCGGCGGCACAGAAACCCTTCCGGCGCCTTCTGCTAACCGGCGCGGCCGGAAATCTGGGGCAGCAGCTGCGCGGCGCGCTCGCCGCGTGGGCCGACATTGTGCGTGTGACCGACATCGCGCCGCTCGGCGATGTGGCGGAGCACGAGGAAGCATCGATCGTCGACCTCGCCGATGAGCAAGCCGTGCATGCGCTGCTGGAAGGCGTGGACGCGGCGGTTCACTTCGGCGGTATTTCCGTCGAGGCGCCCTTCGAAGATCTGCTCGAAGCGAACATACGCGGCCTGTACAACCTCTATGCGGCCGCGCAGAAGCAGGGCGTGAAGCGCATCGTGTATGCGAGCTCGAATCACGCGGTGGGTTTTCATCCAGTGACTTCGGTGGTCGATATCGACGCGCCGCTGCGCCCCGACAGCCTCTATGGCGTGACCAAGTGCTTCGGCGAATCGCTGTCGCGCTATTACTTCGACCGCTTCGGTCTCGAGACGGTGTGCCTGCGGATCGGCTCGTCGTTCGAGCAGCCGAAGAATCCCCGCATGCTCGTGACCTATCTGAGCTTTCGGGACTTGATCGAACTGGTGCGCTGCTCGCTGTTCACCAACCGGGTGGGGCATGCAATCGTGTATGGCGTGTCGGACAACCGAACCAAGTGGGTGGATAACACCAAGGCGGCGTTCCTCGGCTTTCGTCCGCAGGACAGTTCGGTCGAGTTCGAACACCTCTTTCCAGTCAATGCGCCCAGCGCGGACCTGGATGACCCGACGCAGCGTTTTCAAGGCGGCCCGTTCGTGCTGGCCGGCCCGATGGAACCGAAGCGGTGAGCGGCATGGCGAACGTGCGGGTAGAGCGTGTGGAGGCGGCGGAGCGGATGCCGGCCCAGGTCGGCGAGAGCCCGGTGTGGCGTGCAGCGGAAGAGGCGCTCTACTGGGTGGACATCCCGGCGCGGAAAATCATGCGGTTGAGGGTCGGCACGGGTGAGCGGTCCGAATGGATGCTGCCGGAGCAGGTGGCATGTCTTGCGTTCGATCATCGCGGCACGGTGCTGGCCGGCTGCGAGACGGGGCTCTTTGGGGTCACGCTGATCGAAGGTGCGTCCGGCGGCGAGCCGGCGATGGTGACGGGAAAGAAGCTTGCCGCGCCGGTTTTTCCGCTTGCCGGCATGCGTTTTAACGACGGCCGTTGTGATCGGCAAGGACGCTTCTGGTCCGGCACGATGGTGCAGGACATGGCGGCGGCCAACCCCGCCGGGGCGCTGTATCGCTTCGATGCGCGCGGCGTGCTGTCGGCGCCGGTCGTCGATGCGCTGATCGTGCAGAACGGTCTGGCGTGGTCGCCCGACGGTGCGACGATGTATCTGTCCGACTCGCACCCTTCGCGCCGGCTTATCTGGGCATTCGATTACGACACGGAGGCGGGCGAGCCGCGCAACCGGCGTGTTTTCGCCGATCTGCATCACTACGCCGGCCGGCCCGACGGCGCTGCGGTGGATGCCGACGGTTGCTACTGGATTTGCGCGAACGACGCCGGTTTGTTGTTGCGCTTCACGCCGCAAGGCACGCTGGACCGGCAGATCGCCGTGCCGGCCGCGAAGCCGTCGATGTGCGCGTTCGGCGGCCGCGATCTGGATACGTTGTTCGTGACCTCGATCCGCCCCGCGGTGGGTGCGAACGAACATGACGGACATCTGTTTGCGCTTCGCCCTGGCGTGAGCGGCCTGCTCGAGCCCGACTATGCAGGCGAACTATAAAGCGATGACTGCGTAAGCTGGGCGCCGGACGTTGCCGCGTAAAGTGTTCGCGGCAAGCCGGTTCGGATATCGAGAAAACTCAAATTGGCCCGGCGCGATTTTCGAATTTCTTTTAGATCGTTACTCCGGGCGCGTTTAGTGTCGCATTCGCGATAAATGGAATTGCCGGCGAGGCGGCGCGGCCATCCTGTTTGCCCGGGCAATCTCGCGACGCCTTGTTCACCGGCCGTTCACGTCCGTCGTGCCGTCGAATACCTAATAATTCATCGCTTATCGTACAACGTGGTGGAAGCCGATGCTTGCGGTACGGTCTCGCTCGGTCTACGAAAAATGGCGCGCCTGAGGCCCCTTCCGGCTCCGGAGGCTGGCGCAGTGTGCTTATCGCGCCCCTTCGCACTGCACGAAACTCGTCGTACAAAATCCTTACCGTGCGGGTAAATACTGTCTGTACAACGAAAGCATGGTTTTATAGACTTCATACGTCATCGTACAACATATAAGTCCAGCGACCCTTATTCCTGGAATATTTGGACTGCAGAACAGACGAGCGGTACAGGTATGCCGGCGATGTCGAACACGTCAACGAGGCAAAGACTTCGCCGCCCGAGAGGGCGGCGGTCGTATGGCTGATAAAACAAAGTGCGGATTTTTTTTGAGACCGAAACGCGCGTCAAAAACCATCTCGCAGCATACGCAATCGCTCGGATGGGCTATTTTTCAAGGAATGTCACGATGAAAAAGAAGTTTGCCTCTTCCCATGTTTCGATGATTATCGCGGCCTCAGTGCTGGCATTCGGCACCGGCGCGGCACAAGCGCGTGTGTTTCGCGTGGCGGACGTGCACGGCGACACTTATCCGACCAACATGGCCGTGAAATACATGGGCGCAGAGATCAACAAGGCTACCGGCGGCAAGGATTCGGTGAAGGTCTTTGGCAACAGCTCGCTGGGTTCCGAAAACGACACGATCGATCAGGTGCGCATTGGCGCGCTGGACATGGCCCGCTGCAACGGCGCTGCATTCAACGAGATCGTTCCCGAGTCGATGATTCCGTCGCTACCCTTTCTGTTTCGCGACATCGATCATTTCCGCAAGGTGATGTACGGCCCGGAAGGGCAGAAGATTCTCGACGCCTTCAAGGCGAAGGGGATGATTGCGCTGACGTTCTACGAGAGCGGTGCGCGTTCGATCTACACCAAAAAAGCCATCCACTCGCCCGCCGACATGAAGGGCCTCAAGGTGCGCGTTCAGCCTTCCGATCTGATGGTCGATGAGATCAAGGCGATGGGCGGCACCCCGACGCCGATGCCGTTCGCCGAGGTGTATACGGGGTTGAAGACGGGGCTGGTCGATGCCGCGGAAAACAACCTCCCGTCTTACGAAGAGACCAAGCACTTCGAAGTTGCACCCGTGTATTCCGAGACCCAGCATTCGATGACGCCGGAAGTGCTGGTGTTCTCCAAAAAAGTCTGGGATACGTTGACGCCTCAGGAGCAGGACATCATCAGAAAGGCTGCCGCTGACTCGGTGCCTTACTACGTCAAGCTGTGGACTGCGCGCGAAAACGACGCGAGCAAGACCGTCACCAAGGCCGGTGCGACGATCCTCGCGTCGTCGCAGATCGATCGTGCCGCATTCGTCAAGGTCATGCAGCCGGTGTGGGCCAAGTACGAAAAGACGCCGCAGATGAAGCAGCTCGTCGACGAAATCCAGGCGGTCAAATAAGGTGCGGAAGTCAGGAAGCGGTGAATAGGCCGGCAGAATGATCTGCCGGCTGTTCTCTGCGCCGTTTCCTGTTCGGTTTTCTGCTCAGTTTCCAGAATCGTGATGTCGAACAGAATTCCTGGCGACTAACGATAAGTCCGTTGCGTGCAAGGATGGGGGCAATGAGATTCATGAAACGTCCAAACGATTTTCTCTTTCGCGTGTTGGCCATCATCGCATCGATCAGCCTGGCCGCGCTGAGCCTGCTTGTCATCTACAGCGTCGTGATGCGCTATGTCTTCAGCGATGCACCGGATTTCGTCGAACCCATCGCCTTGCTGCTGGTGATCGTGATCGCCGTGTTTGGCGCGGCGCTCAAAGTTCGTGAGAGCGGCCATATCGGGCTCGACTCGCTTGTCAAGAAATTGCCACCGAAAGGCCGGATCATCGCGGAGGCGTTCCAGCATGTTTGCCTGATTGCATTGTCCGTGGCGATTTTCTTCGGCTGTTTGCAGATGGCTGAGACCACGATGGAAGACCGGATTCCGATTCTGGGCTTGCCCGAAGCCCTGCGCTACTTCATTCCGGTCGTGGCCAGCGCCTGCATTGCTCTGTTCTCGTTCGAGCACCTGCTGACACTTGTCGCACGGAAACAAAAATAGAACATCATGGAACTTGCCATTCTCTCCGTTAGCTTTCTCGTGTTCCTCGTTCTCGGGGTTCCTGTTTCTTTCGCGTTGGGACTGTCGTGCGTCCTGACCTATCTGTATGAAGGCCTGCCGGCTGCCACGGCGATGCAGTCGATGATTTCGGGCATGAACGCGTTTTCGTTCCTCGCGGTCCCGTTCTTCATTTTCTCCGGCGAGCTGATGCTGCACGGCGGCATCGCCGACCGTATCCTGCGTTTCGCGCAAGCCACCGTGGGGCATTTTCGCGGTGGCCTCGGCATGGCCAACGTGGTCGCGTGCACGCTGTTCGGCGGCGTGTCCGGTTCGCCTACCGCGGATACGTCGGCGATGGGCGGCGTCGTCATTCCGCTGATGAAGCGGGAAGGCTATAGCGCGGCCTATGCGGTCAATGTCACCACCCACTCGTCGCTGGCCGGCGCGCTGATGCC
Organism: Paraburkholderia lacunae; assembly: GCF_003353175.1. GTDB lineage: Bacteria > Pseudomonadota > Gammaproteobacteria > Burkholderiales > Burkholderiaceae > Paraburkholderia > Paraburkholderia lacunae. The sequence goes on from NZ_QHKS01000013.1 coordinate 14,760, forward strand.
GACGTCGACGAACATGATCATTTATGCGTTCGCCGCCCAGGGGATCACGGGAACCTTGAACGGACACCCGATGAGCGGCGTCTCGATTGGCGATCTGCTGTTCTCCGGCCTGCTGCCGGTGCTGTGGGTGATGGGTTTCGTGCTGATCGCCGCCTACTGGCAAGCGGTTCGCTTCGGCTATCCGCGACGCCCCGACGGCTCGACCGAACTGCAACGGTTTCCGGGCTGGTTCGCGGTGGGCCGCACGTTCTTCGGCGCATTGCCCGGCCTGATGGTGATCGCGATCATTCTGGTCTGCGTGGCGAGAGGTATTGCGACCGCGACGGAGGCGGCAGCGATTGCCGTGGCTTACTCGCTGGTATTGACCATCGTCGTTTATCGCACGATGACACTGAAAAAGCTGTTCTTCGCGCTCTCCAAGGCGGCTAAAACCACCGGGGTGGTGCTGCTGCTGATCGGCGTGTCGAATATGCTGCGCTACCAGATGGCGTATCTGGAGATTCCCGACGCCATCGAACGTCTGCTCGACGGCGCGACGACCCTCCCCTGGCTGATGCTGTTGTACATCAACATCATTCAAATTTTTCTCGGCACGTTCGTCGACATGGCGGCGCACATCCTGATCACCACGCCGTTGTTCCTGCCGATGGCGATGCATAGCGGCGTAGGCCCCGTGCAGTTCGGCATCATGATTCTGCTGAACTGTGCGTTGGGACTCGTTCATCCGCCGATCGGGTCGGTCCAGTTCATCGGTTGTGCAATTGGCAATGTGTCCATAGGTGAAACTACTAAGGTGGCGTGGCCTTATTACCTAGCTATCTTCAGCGCGATCAACATCGTGACCTATGTTCCGATGTTCTCTACGTGGTTGCCTAGCCTGATCAATGGGCATCCGGTGTTTTGACTAGCGGATCTGAAATCGGCGACGTCGAGACAACCCCGGAAATAAAGAATAAGTTTTTTAACCAGGAGTAAAGATGAAAAAGGTATTGGCAACCTCCGCCCTTGGGTTGGTCGCCCTCGGCGCGCACGCTCAGAGCAGTGTGACGCTGTACGGGATCGTTGACGCGGGGATTGGCTACCAGAGCAGCCAGACGACGCTCGGTTCGACCTCGGGCGGCCGCTCGGTCGTCAAGATGGTCAACGGCATTTGGGCCGGCAGCCGCTTCGGCCTGAAGGGCGGCGAGGATCTGGGCGGCGGCACGAAAGCGATTTTCCAGTTGGAAGAGGGCTTTAACAGTGCAACCGGCGCACAGGCCGTTACCGGCCTGGGGTTCAACCGCCAAGCCTATGTCGGGGTGACCAATCCCGCCTACGGTTCGCTGACGGCAGGCCGCCAGTACACGTCGTACTACACGCTGCTGTCGCCGTATAGCCCGACCACGTGGCTGACCGGCGCCTACGGCGCACACCCGGGCGATATCGATTCGCTCGATACGCTGTACCGCGTGAACAACAACCTGGTGTACACGTCCCCGAGCCTGCACGGCCTGACCGTGAGTGGTTCGTATGCGCTAGGCGGCGTGGCGGGCAGCACGAATGCCGGTTCGACGTGGAGCGCGGCAGTGCAGTACCTGAACGGTCCGTTCGGCATCGCGGCCGGCTTCCAGCGCATCAATAACTCGACGTCGGGCGGCGGCGCGTGGGGCACGGACTCCACCGCGTCGAATGCGGGCGCGCAGCCGGGTGTGTCGGGTATAAACAACGGTTACCAGACCGCGCAGGCACAGCAGCGCGTCGCGGTGACGGGTGGTTATGCATTCTCGTCGCAATGGGACGTCTCGTTCTCGTATTCGAACGTGCAATACATCCCGGGCATCCATTCGGCGTTCCACGACGAGGCGGTCTTCAACACCGCCGGCGCAGTGCTGCACTTCAAGCCGATCACGGTGCTGGACCTGGCCGCGGGCTACAGCTACACGCGCGCAACGCAGGCGAACGGCATCTCGAGCGCGGCCCGTTATCAGCAGTTCAATCTCTCGCAGTACTACAGCCTCTCCAAGCGGACCGGACTGTATGCACTGCAGGCCTATCAACGTGCGAGCGGCAAGACCCTGGTCCCGAACAAGGCCGGTACAGCCACGAGCATCATCAACGCAACGGCTGATATCGGCGATGGCCAGAACGGCGCGCCGTCGTCGTCACGCAGCCAGTTTGCTGCGGGTGTAGGCATCATTCACAAGTTCTAATCGGGTAGTGTGGTGGCGGCGTCTACGATGCCGCCACCCTGGCGATACGTTTCACATGGGCGTCGCTGCCCAGCACTCACCTGATTAGACCGGCACTGCCACGTTCAGGCGACCCGCTACCTGCGGTTGCACTAGGGGCGGAACAGATCGAAACCGGCCAGTACGACGACCCCGCTTACGACGATCATCGACACCGAGTGCTGTCCGAAGTAAAGGATGGCCGCGGCCGACCAGCTCGCGATAGAGAATGCTGCGATGTGTTTCATGACGTGAACCCCAAGGCTATCGCCAGCAACCCGCTCACAATCCCGCAAGCCACCACCGCCAAAGCCACCACCGTCAACACGCGCTTGGGAAACGAACGCCCGAGCATGGCTATGGACGGCACGCTGATCAAAGGCAGCGTCATGAGCAACGCGCCAGCCGGACCGGCCGCCATGCCGAAGGCAAACATCGCCTGAATGATCGGCACTTCACCCGCGGTCGGAATCACAAACAATGTCCCGGCGATGGCGAGCCCGACGATCCAGATCAGGCTGTTGTCGATGTTGGGTCCGACGTGCGGAAACAGCCACGTGCGCGCGGCGCCCAGAATCAGCACCAGTACGATGTATTCGGGAATCAGCCGGATCGTCATCCTTCCGAGGATTTTTACCCAGCGCGTGAAAGCGGTGCCCGGATCGTCGGCGGCGACGAGTTGCGCCATGGCTTCGCGCGATGCTTCGGCTTCCTTCGGCGTGACCATCCTGTTCACGAGGTAGCCGAGGCCGAACACCATCACGAGGCCCAGCGCCAGCCGCAAGCCCATCCATTGCCAGCCGAGCACGAAGCCCATGAAGATCAGCGTGGCCGGATTGAGCGCCGTATTGCCCAGCCAGAACGCGATCGCCGCGCCCGGCGCGGCCTGACGGGCGCGCAAGCCCGCTACGACCGGCGCCGCGCAACAGGTGCACATCATGCCGGGTAAGGACATCAGCCCGCCGTTGACCACGCTGCTGAAATCGGTCCGACCGAGCGCGCGCGCAACCCACTGCGGCGGAATCAGCGCCTGCACGGCGGAGCCGAGCAGAAGCCCCAGCACCATCGCTTGCCAGATCGCCTTGCCGTAGGCCAGCGCGTAGTCGATGGCGGCCTGCCACGACGCCGCCGGCGCGCTCGACGACGTTCCCATCAGAATCGACTTGCCGATCGAGTGCTGGCTCGCGGCGACGAAAGCGCGGTTGTAGTAAGGGAACCACTTCACATAAAAGAGGCCGAGCACGGCGATCAGGAGGAACACGATCCAGCCGAGCGCGACACGGGGTTGCCGAAGCGTTGTTTGCATAGTGGTCTTCGCTATAGATTCGTATCAGGTTGAGGCGAGCGCGTTGCTGTCCAGCCGCGCAAGAAGTGCCTTCGCCTGTTCGACGGCGTCGGCGTCATTGGGCCGGAAATGCATCCGCGTTGCGTGTGGCAGCTGCACGAAATGTTGATGGCTGCTGCGCGCATACGCCGGATCGTAGTGCCGTTCGATCAGCTCGCGAGCGAGTTCGGCGCGCCTGTTTTCGTCGACGAGCTGTTGCCAGCTGGTCACTCGCTCACGGCTGTGCAGACCGACCAGTTTTTGCAGCTGCGCTTTCAGCGCTTCGGGATTGTCGAACAGGTGCGCATAGTCGTGCAGCAGAAACGCCGCGCGATCTTCGCTGTTCGACAACACCTCGACGCATGCGCCCCGATGAAACGTTTCGAGGAGCGCGACCGGCAACGTAATCGAACCAATCCGCCGGCTCTCCGCTTCGACGAACACCGGCCGCGCGGGATCGAAGGCGCGCAGCGCAGTCACAAGGAGCGTGTCGAAACGTTTTTGCGAAGGCTGCGCGACGCCAGCCCAGGCGCCGAGTAACGAGCCGCGATGCGACGCCAGCGCTTCGAGGTCCAGGGTCTGCGCGCCGGCCTGGCGCAATGCGTCGAGCAGGCGTGTCTTGCCGCTGCCGGTCGGTCCCACCAGCGCGATATAGCGGAAGGTTTTCGGCAGTGAAGCGAGCGTCTCGAGCGTCGCCTGCCGGTAAGCTTTATAACCGCCGTCCAGCTGCCGCGCCTGCCAGCCGATCATATTGAAGACTGTCGTGACCGAACCGGAACGTTTGCCGCCGCGCCAGCAATAGATCAGCGGCCGCCAGTGACGCGGCCGGTCCGCGAAGGTCGTCTCCAGATGCTGCGCGATGTTGCGCGCCACCAGCGCCGCGCCCACCCGCGAGGCTTCGAAAGGCGACACCTGCTTGTACATGGTGCCGACCAGCACGCGCTCTTCGTTGCTCAGAACGGGGGCGTTGAGCGCGCCCGGAATGTGGTCTTCCGCAAATTCGAGCGGCGTGCGTACATCGATGATTTCATCGAAATCATCTGATTTATCGAGGCTGACGAGAAGGTTTTTCAAGGGAAATGCGCTCGAAACTAACTGGCTGGCGGTCTGAAATTATCGCATGGGGTGTCATTGCCGGCCGGCGAGCCGCGAAGCAGCGTCGCCGGACCGGCATCGCGCAGCACCCATGACGGGCGCCCGCTCAGATCACTTCGACGCGGCCTGCTCCGTCGACCATCTCGCCGATGACACACGCCTCGTCGAATCCATCGGCGCGGAAAATGGCGAGAACGTCGCCGACCGCTTCCGGCGCGCACGAGACCAGCAGGCCGCCGGAGGTTTGCGGGTCGGTGAGCAGGGTGCGGGCCGTGGGCGGCAAGGAGGAGCTCAAGGCGATGTCCTTGCCGTACGCATCCCAGTTGCGTCCTGAAGCGCCGGTGAAAATACCGGCCTCCGCAAACCCGGCCACGTCAGGCAGCCAGGGCAAATCGGCGTAGCGCACCCGCGCGGTCAGATTCGAGCCGCGGGCCAGCTCCAGCGTATGGCCCAGCAGGCCGAAACCGGTGATATCGGTCAGCGCATGGACGCCGTCCAGCGTTGCCAGTTCGGCGCCCGGCCGGTTGAGTTTGGTCGTGGCCGCGATCATGGCGGCGTAGCCGCTCGAATCGAGCCGGTTTTTCTTCAATGCCGCCGATAGAACGCCCACGCCCAGCGGCTTGCCGAGAATCAGCACGTCGCCGGCCCGAGCCGCCGCGTTGCGCTTGACGCGCTCGGGATGAACTACGCCAAGCGCGACCAGGCCATAGATCGGTTCCACAGAGTCGATCGAATGGCCGCCCGCGAGCGGAATGCCGGCTTCGGCGCACACGGATTCGCCGCCTTTCAGCACGGCCGCGATCACGTCATGCGGCAGGACGTTGATCGGCATGCCTACGATCGCCAGCGCCATGATCGGTTTGCCGCCCATGGCGTAAACGTCCGAGAGGGCGTTGGTGGCGGCGATACGGCCGAAGTCGAAGGGATCGTCGACGATCGGCATGAAAAAATCGGTCGTTGCGACGATCGCCTGCTCGCCGTTGAGCTTGTAGACGGCGGCGTCGTCGGCGGTATCGTTGCCGACCAGCAGGTCTGGAAAGAAAGGCAGCGGTGCGCTGCGCTTGAGCAGATCGGCGAGCAGGCCGGGGGCGATCTTGCAGCCGCAGCCACCGCCATGGGAGAGGCTGGTCAGGCGTGGCGAGTCGATCCTGTTTGCGGTGGTGTCGGGCATAGGTGCGGATTTCGGGCGTGGTATGACTGCATTATGACCGTAACGGTGGGCGACGCCATCCGATCGGGCTCGAGTATCTGCCGGCGAAGTTGTCACCCCGTATCCACGAAGGGCGTTGTCGACTTGGCCTATTCAGACGAACTTCCGGATAACTGGCAATCGCTCAGAAGCCAGTCGACGGATTGGCTCCATTACATGCCTTGATGACCTTGCTGGCAATGAAACGGTCCCAGTTCGCCGGTTCCGACTTCAACCGACCACCATTCCAAGAGTGCCGACGTGAGTGCGCTCGAGCTGTCGGTCGAAGCCGTGAACGTCGCGATGCCCAGCGTCGCGGTGGAGTTTCTGATTGCTTACATGGATGCGTTGCGGCACCTCGGGCGGCATGCTGATGCGCTGGGTGTGTTCGACCGAACGATTTCGGTCGCGCGCCGATATCGCAATCGGGCTGACAACCCGGTTTGCTTACGTCACGTGCGCACCGCGTTCCAGCGGAAGCCGGAGTGAAAAAAGCGTACCCGCCGGCCCGGAGTGCCAGGCAACGGTGCCGTCGAGCATACGGGCTCGGCGCTGCTGGTTATGCAGCCCTCGTCCTGCCGCTGTGGCGAGGACTGTTTCAACGTCGAAGCCCTGACCATTGTCCTCGATCGTCACGACTACGCCCGCTGGCTCCACGGCGGTACCCACCCGGATCTCGCTCGCCTGGGTGTGGTGCAGGATGTTGGCAATGCTTTCCTGAACGATGCGCAGAATGTGCAGTGCGCTGCTGGGATCGAGCCAGGCGAGGTTGGGCAGCTCAGCCACCTCCCAAAGCAGCCTGATTCCCGTTCCTTCCAGTCGCGGTTCCAGACGGAAGCGCAGTGTGGCCAGCAAGAGCAGCAGATCGGCTTCGACCGGTTCCATCGAGTCGATCGTCAGCTTCAGGTCGTCGAGGCAGGCCTTGAGGATCTGAGACACGTTGACGTCGCCCATGTCGCCGCGCTCCACAGATCGGATTGCACTGATCAGCGACGAACCGAGCCCGTCGTGCATGTCCTGCATCAGTCGCTGGCGCTCGTCGCTGATCGTTTGCCGAAGCTCGGCCTCGCGCAGGCGCTGATGACTCAGCTCGAGTTCAGCTTCGCGCTCGCTTAGGCGCCGCGCAAGGTTCACGTTGATCTGTTCGAACTCGCTGATGGCACTGACGTAGCGCCGGTACATCAGGATACCGAACGCGCCGAACGTCACGGCATTCGTATAGGCGCCCAGAAACCAGCCCTCGATATTGACGACGTTGTTGTACAGCATCCAGTCGGGTACGCCCAGCAGCACGCAGATGCTGACGCCGGCGGCCACCAGTCTCGCTTCGCGGGACCGGCGCCACGCGCTGAGCACGCCAACGAGGCCGACCGTTGCCGCCAGCACCAGGGCAACCGCATAGATGAGTGGAATGATGATGGGCGTGCTCGGCAGTACCGGCACTACCGCGACGACGGGCAGCGTCAGCACAGTGAGCAGCAGGATGACGCCGGAGATGAACCACGTGAGCACTTTCAGCGGTCGGCCATGCATCTGGCAAAGGTAAAAATGTACGACCAGGATCAGCCAGAAGAGCGCGTTGAGCGTGAGCCACGCAAACCAGTCGCTGGTGATCGGCAGGCTGAGGTAATAGTGCAGGTGCCCGACAAAGGATGTAGCGGCGAGATTGAAAAAGAGCAGATAGCCGGTTTCGTGGCGACGGTTGAACCACACGAAGAGGGCAAATATGCCTACCACCAGGAACGACGCGCTCACCGTCGCTGGGAGTTCACGCTGCAGCCATTGACGCATGTAGTAACGGCCCCGCAACGCGTCGGCAGGTCCGACCCACAGCGAAGACGACGCCACCGGGTTCTGCGCGGGATGCTCGATACGGATAAGAATCTCGTTCAACGGTGCGTCGCCGGTGTCGTGATCCAGCGTGATCCACTGCGGCGTGAACAGGCTGTTCCATAGCGGGCCCTGCTGTTGCGCACGATGCACGAGCTTGCCGTCGACATACACCGCAATCGTGCCGTCAGTCTTGATACGGCTGAGATAGAGCGCCAACGGCCCGGGTGGAACGCGCAATCCGGACGTCGACAGCCTGATCCACGTGGTGCGAACGCCAGAGGCGGCAAGGGCGGCCGCGCTTGTGCTGGCCGAACCCGATCTGTTCGCGGGCAACTGGGCGGGAAGCGTCACGGGATGCCATGCGCCCGGCAACGTGCTGCTATCAAGCGCCGTGGGCGGGGGGGTGTAGTCCGGCGCATCGGTACTTTGCCATTGCGCTTGTGTGAGATGGACGGCGGCCTTTGCCGATTGGGACCCGCCCGTGCCCGTGTACCAGACACTGACGGCGATCAGCAACGCTATCGAAAACGCGAGTATCGCATTGGCAAGGAAACGCGCAGGAAGATGGATCACGCCATTCCCTTCACGGCTGGTTTCCATCGTCTTTTGTGAACGGCGCAGGCCATACCCAAAGCTCCCTAGTCGGACAGGAGTCCCAGCGTCCTGGCTTCATAGATCGCCTCTGCCTTGGACGTGACCTTGAGTTTGCTGTAGATGCGCCGCACGAAGGTCCGCACGGTGAAATGGGACAACTGCATCAGCTTCGCGATCTCCTGTGTCGTGAAGCCTTTGGTAATCAGATCCAGGACCTCTCTTTCGCGGGCCGACAGCAGCGGTGAAGAAGCCGGGGCAGGCTCCTTGCCTGGGGGGCTGACGGGGCCGCTGCCTTGACGGAAGCGCGCCAGGATCTGCCGGGCGATGATTGGGCTGATCGGACTGCCGCCGCTTGCGAGGCTGCGGATTTCCTCGATGATCCTGGCGGCTGAACTGTCCTTCAGGAGATAGCCGGCCGCACCGGCTTCGATCGAACGCATCACGTGCGTTTCGTCGCCGAAATTGGTGCTGACCATGATGCTGGAGGCGGTCCATTGCCGGGCCGCCGCGTGAATCACGTCGATACCCGAGCCGTCGGGCAACCCCAGGTCGACCAGCAGCACATCCGCCGGGGGACCCTCCAGCATCGCCAGTCCTTCGGCACGGGAACCCGCGACACCGGTCAGCCGCATGTCCGGCGCGCCCTCCACCGCCTTGCACAACGCTTCGACGAAGCCGGCGTCGTCCTCGACGATGGCGACGTGGATCGGGAGCGGTTCCGGGTTGGTAGGGGGCGCGTACATGAGGAGAGGATTCTAGCAGCGGTTGGGAGGGCGATCGATGTAGCGCATTTGTGCGACAGATGGGAGCGGCCCCCGTCAATATACTCGGCCCAATTCTGAAAAAAACGGTAAACGGGGAAAAGAAATGGACCACACGCGCTGCACAGCGAAACGGCTGTCAATCTGCCCAGGCATGGCCTCCGACCGACGTTCATAAAAAATTCTGAAAATTTTCGGGTAACGGACCATGCGCCAATCCAGACAGCAACCGCAGCCGACGGCAAAGCGGCTGACGGCGATCAGCCTTGCCGTGACGGCCGCGCTCACCACGACGGCGTTCGCCTCCACGAAAACCCGGACGGCCATGCCGGAAGCGCAGCGCGCTGCGGACCCGATGCTCGGCTGCGATCCCGCAGTCACCAGCGGGGCTTCGTTCTAATCCCCGTTCTCTTTCGTGGTGCTCGCGGGACTCGACGCGAGTGAAAGATTGTCCACACATACGAGTTTTCTCGGAGGGGTTCATGTCGAATAGTTTGCAGGGTTGGGTCGGGCGCAATCGGCCGCCGCGTGTCCAGATCACCTATGACGTCGAGCTTGGTGACGCCATTGAAAAGCGCGAATTGCCGATGGTGGTGGGCCTGATGGCCGATCTGTCGGGGCAATCGGCCGACCCGTTGCCCAAGCTCAAGGAGCGCCGTTTCGTCGAAATCGATCGGGACAACTTCGACGAAATCATGGGCAAGATCGCACCACGCCTCGACCTGAGCGTGCCGGACACGATGAAGGGCGAAGGCAATCTGAAGGTCGAGCTGAATTTCAGCCAGTTCTCGGACTTCCATCCGGACAACCTCGTGCTCCAGGTACCGCGCCTCGCGAAACTCGTGGAAGCACGTCAGCAGTTGAGGGACCTGCTCGCGAAGCTCGACGGCAACGACGAACTCGATTCGATACTCGAGCGCATCGTCCTCGATGCCGAAGAACTGAAGAAGGTTCATACCCAGGCGAACGCGAGCGACGCGCCGGCTACGCCGGCGGCCGAAGACACGCCGTCGGCCTGACGGAAACAATCTCAGCGTCGCTGACGCAACGAACTCCTAAGGGTGATTTAGATGGAAACGAATTCCGCCGTCGACGGCGCAGCAGCCGGGACGACCACGCAAGTAGGCGAGCTGAGCCTGCTTGACCGTATCGTTCAGGAAGGCAACATGGCCGTCGAGCCTTCGCAAGGCATCTACGCAAAGAAACTGATTGGTCAGCTCGCGTCGCAGATTCTCGACGAAGGCATGCGCACGAGCCCGGACAAGAGCGTCGTGGCGATGATCCACGAGCGTGTCGCCGAAATCGACCGCCTGTTGACCGACCAGATGAATGCGATCATGCACGACCCCGCATTCCAGGCGCTCGAAGGGTCGTGGAGCGGTATGCACGACATGGTGTACGGCACCGAAACGGGCACCAATCTCAAGCTGCGTTTGCTCAACGTCTCGAAGAAGGATCTGCTCAAGGATCTCGAGTCGGCTGTCGACCATGATATGAGCGTGCTGTTCAAGAAGGTCTACGAAGAAGAGTACGGCACGTTCGGCGGCCATCCCTATTCGCTGCTGATCGGCGACTACTCGTTCGGTCGCCATCCACAGGATGTCGCGCTGCTGGAGCGCATCTCCCGCGTGGCCGCGGCAGCCCACGCGCCGTTCATTGCGGCAGCCGCGCCAAGCCTCTTCGACATCAAGTCGTATACCGAACTGGGCGTCACGCGAGATCTGTCGAAAATCTTCGAGAGCGCTGAACTGGCAACCTGGCGCAGCTTCCGGGAGTCCGAAGATTCGCGCTATGTCTCGCTGGTTCTGCCGAGCTACGCCGCGCGTCTGCCGTATGGCGCCAAAACGAAACCCGTCGAGTCGTTCAATTTCGAGGAGGATGTCGACGGCACCGACCACAGCAAATATCTGTGGGCGAATTCGGCGTACCAGCTCGGTTTGCGCATCACTGATGCCTTCGCGAAATACAGCTGGGCGACCGCGATCCGCGGCGTGGAAGGCGGCGGCAAGGTAGACGGTATCGCCGCGCACGCCTACAAGACCAGCGAAGGCGATGTCGCCCTCAAGTGTCCGACGGAGGTGACCATCACGGATCGCCGCGAGAAGGAATTGAGCGATCTGGGCTTTATCTCGCTCGTGAATTCCAAGGGCTCGAACTACGCCGCGTTCTTCGGCGGCCAGACGGTGAACAAGCCGATGGTCTACAACAAGGATGCCGCCAACGCCAACGCGCAACTGTCGGCGCGCCTGCCGTTCGTGCTGGCGGCGTCACGCTTCGCCCATTACATCAAGGTCATCATGCGCGACAAGGTGGGGAGTTTTCAGACCCGCACCGATATCGAGAACTACCTGAACAACTGGATCGCCGATTACGTGCTGATCAATCCCTCGGCATCGCAGGCGCAAAAGGCCCGCTTTCCGCTGGGCGAAGCCCGGGTGGACGTCACCGAGGTACCGGGCAAGCCGGGCGCCTATCGTGCGACGTGTTTCCTGAAGCCGCACTTCCAGATGGAAGAGCTGACAGCCTCGATCCGTCTGGTGGCGGATCTCCCGGAAGCCGCAGCCTGAAGCGTGATGTGCGGCCGCGCGCTGCGCATCGTTCCGTACCCTATACATTTTTATCTCAAGATCAGTCATGGATACCATCATTCTGCAAATCAAGGATATCAAGGGCAACTCGTTGATCGACGGGTTTGCCAACGGAATCCAGCTCTTGTCGTTTTCTCACGGCGTGTCGATGCCGATGGGTTTCGACACGTCGAACACTGAGCGCACGCTCGGGCGTCCTTCGTTTTCCGAAGTGCAGGTCAGCAAGATCTCGGACCAGTCGACGCCGGCGTTCTACAGCGCGTGCGCGGCGGGCACCAAGCTCGGCGATGCGACGATTTCCATCGGCCGTAACGAAGGCGGCAAGTTCATGCTGCAGATGAAGTACGTGCTCAGTAACGCGATGATCGCGAATGTGAGCACGAGCGGCGGCGGTTCGGAGCTGATGGATTCGCTGTCAATCAACTTCTCGCAGATCACATCGGTCTACACGCAGCAGAAGACGGATTCGACGAAGAAGGGCACCGCTTCGTTCGGTTGGGATCTGTCCACCAACAAGGCCGCGACTGCAAAGGCGTAACGCGGCGTCGCCCGTGCCGCCGGCAGGCGGCACGCGAGCCGCCCGTTGACCTGCTTTTACGATTTACGACATGCTGACCATGACCCATCGCTATCCTGTTCCGCTGTTCGAGCGTCTGGTGGAGGACGCCGACGCCTGGTTGCCGGGAGAGGACTCGCTTCGTCAATCGATCGCACGCGAGCTGATGCGTCTGCTCAACACGCGCTCGCACCTGACGATGGAGGCGTTCGCGCACAGCGATGGGACGGTGACCGATTACGGCGTGCCGGACTTTTCAGAACGCTCGCTGCGTTCGGGCGAGGATCGCGATGCGATTGCCGCCGCCGTCAGCCGCGCGATAAGGCTATTCGAGCCGCGTCTTGTCAGCGTGAACGTGTCGTTTTCCTTCCCGCCAGGGCGTGAGCAGTATCCCGTGCTGAGCATCGCCGGACGCCTGAATGTCGGCCAATCGGTCGAGCATGTGTCGTTCGAGCTCGAGACCGTCAGCCGCGATGTAGTCGATGCGCGCTGGACGGAGCTTGCCTGACATGGCGCCCGACGACATCCTTCAATACTACAAGCGCGAGCTCGCCTATCTGCGAACCCAGGGGGCTTCGTTCGCGCAACGTTATCCGAAGATCGCGACCCGGCTCGCGTTGCACGGCACCGAGTCGCTCGATCCGCACACCGAGCGTTTGATCGAGGCAACGGCTTTTCTCGCCGCGCGTGTGCATCGCGATCTCGATCAGACTTTCCCGCAGATCGCGGGGGCATTGCTCGACAATGTCTGTCCTTCGCTGGTGCAGGCTATTCCGTCGATGACGGTCGCACAGTTCGAACTCGATTCGTCACAGGGCAAGGTGACGGCTGGGTTTCGCGTGCCGCGCCACACGGGTCTCTCCGCCCGCACGGAAGGCGGTGATGCATGTCGTTTCCGCACGGCATGGGACACGGTGCTTTGGCCGTTGAAGATCACGCACGCGGGGTTTGGCGAAGATGCGACGCTGCACCTGAAGCTCGAATGCGAACCGGGCGTCGACTTCTCCGAACTGGAACTGACGCAGTTGCGCTTCCATTTGTGCGGCGACTGGATGGTGACGATGCCGCTCTACGAACTGCTCGTATCGTCGGTCACGGGTGTTTCCGTGCAGGCCGCCCAGAGGCCTGTCGTGAGGCTGGGACCGTCCGCGTTACGCGAGGTCGGCTACTCGGAGCAGGACAGCGTGTTGCCGCAGCCGCCGCATGCGCATCCCGCTTACGGCTTGATGCAGGAATACTTTGCCTTTCCGCGCAAGTTTCATTTCTTCGATCTGACCTTGCCGGCGGGATCATGCGGCATGGGGCGCACCTGCGAGATTGTGCTGCAGCTCGAGCGCATGCCGCGCGGGCTCGGTATGTTCGGCGCGCAACATTTCCGGCTCGGATGTGTGCCCATCGTCAATCTGTTCGCGCAGACCAGCGAGCCGATCGTGGTCGACCGGCGCAACTACGAATATCTGCTGGTCGCCGATCAGAAGCGCCAGGCCATCACCGAGATTCATTCGATCGTCTCGGTGGTCGCATCCGATCCCGCGACGGATCGGGCGACGAGCGTACCGTGCTTCACGGCAGCCGATCGTTTCGACCCGGCGGGTGACGGAAATGCGGCCATGTTCTGGTCGGCGCGCCGTGAGCACAGCTTGCGCGGCAACGTGCCGGGTGTGGACACGTGGATGAGTTTTATCGACGGGGACACGGCTAACCGGTCCGATACGCCCGTGGTGTACGTGAACGCGCTCTGTACCAACCGGCGGCTCGCCGAGCATGTTCCCGTGGGGGCGCGCATGCTGGTCGAGCGGGTATCGCAGAACGTACGTGTGCGTTGCCTTTACGAACCGACGGCACAGCGCAATCCGCCGCTCGGGAGTGAGACGTTGTGGCGCCTCGTGTCGCTGCTGACGCGCAACTATCACTCGCTCGTAAGCGGGGCGACGGGCAAGCGCGAACTGCAGGAGATGTTGCGTCTGTTCGCCCTGGACGGTACACGGGAACAGGAGCAGATTCGCGGCATCGTCAGCGTGGGTGCGCGTAACGTCACGGCACACGTGGGCAGGGACGCGTGGCGCGGATACTGCGGCGGTACCGAGGTCAGCGTCGAGTTCGACGCCGATGCGTTCGTCGGCGGATCACCGTTGCTGATGGGGGCGGTACTGGCGCGCTTCTTCGCCATGTACACATCGGTCAATTCATTTGTGCGGCTGGTGGTGCGCCGGGGAGACGAGACATGGAAGCGATGGGAGCCGATGACCGGTTGCCAGCAGTTGCTTTGATCGCCCGGCTTCTTGCGCGGCCCCAAGGGTTCGACCTGTTCCAGGCCATCCATCTGCTGGAATGCGCGCAGCCCTGGGCGACGGGGCTCGGTCGCGCGGACGGTTCGAATGAGGCCGTGCGTCTGCGGGGCTTCGTGTCGATGGCGTTCCAGGCGAGCGACATTCACGCGGTGCGCCGCCATGCGTTGCGCGACGCAGTCATGGCGCGCTCAGCAGAGGAGACGTTCGCGCACGATCCCGACAACGACGCTTCCTGGAAGAGTTCAGGCGCTGCCGCTACGACGGATGACGCAACGCCCTCGCGTGAGACGTACACGGTGAGCACGCCCGTGATGACGCTGGCGGGTCACGGCGGGCCGTTGCCGCTCGCTTTCACCGAAATGTTGCTGGAGCGGCGCGCGGCCCGTGAGCCGGCGATGGCCGATCTGCTCGACATCTTCAATCATCGCTTCCTGTCGTTCTTCTATCGTAGCCGCCAGAAGCACGCGTTGGGGCTGAGCGCACGCGCACCCGACGACGCACCGCTTGCGGCGAGCCTCGATGCACTCGGTAACCTCGGCCTGCGCGAGGGCAAGCGCGGACCGGACGGTGCACGTCTGTGGCTGCGGCATGCGGGACTCTACGGCAACGGCTCGCGCTCGATGACAGGACTGCTCGCGCTGCTGTCCGATCGCCTCGGCATGCGCGTGCGAGGCGCGCAGTTCGTCGGCGGTTGGCGTGACATCGACGGGCGGGACAGCCTGCGTCTTGGACGGGCGAAGACGGGCCAGAGTGCATTGCGGCCCGGTGGCTTTGCCGTTCTTGGACGACGTAGCTGGGACCAGGCCGCAGGCCTGCGCATCGAATTTCTGGACGTCTCCGTGGAGCAGTTCGGCGCGCTGCTCCCGGGGGGCGAAGGGCACAGGCTGGCAGCGTGGCTCGTGCGCTGCTACCTGCAGCAGGATTTCGACGTGCAGTTCGTCCTGCAGCCCGCCGCGCGGCGTGAAGGCTGTGCTGTGGGCGCGCCCGGCTTGCGGCTGGGCTGGACTTCGTGGTTGGCGGCGTCGCGAGATGGGGGCGGTGCGCCCTCGTCGAAGCCCGCGCCCGTGAAGTTCGCAATGCGCTCGGGCGAAGCACACGTTACACAAACCGCGTTGCGACCATCATAAAGATCAATACGACATGGACATCGATATCCGCACGCTGTTGAGCCGCCTTAATCCGGCATGCAAGCACGCAATGGAACTGGCCGCGCAACTATGCGTACGGCAGACGCACTACAACGTGGACGTCGAGCACCTGCTGTTGCAACTGCTCGAATCGGACGCACCCGATCTGCGGGCGATTCTCGAACGCTTCAACATCTCGGCCACCGACGTGACCGAGTCGCTGCAAAACACGGTCGATCAGTTCAAGCGCGGCAATGGCCGTACGCCTGCCTTGTCGCCGAATTTCCCGCCGCTGTTCCAGGAGGCATGGCTGCTCAGTTCGATGCTGCTCGGCGAACAGCAGATACGCTCGGGCACGATCGTGCTTGCGCTGCTCGAACTGGATAGCATGCGCGGGCTGCTGCTCGACTCCGTGCCTGCCATGCTGAAGATTCCGCGCGCCGCGCTGCGGGATGCGCTGCCGGCACTGGTGGCGAACTCGTCCGAAGACGGCGGCCGGGCAGCGCCGCAAACGGCGGTCGCGAGTGCCGCAAGCGTGCCGACGGGCGGTGTGTCTCAGGCGATGCCCACCGTGAGCGCGAACAGCGGTGGCCGTCCTTCCGCGCTCGCACAGTACACAGTCGACATGACCGCACTCGCGCGTGAAGGCGCGAGCGATCCGATCTGCGGACGCGATGCGGAGATCCGTCAGTTGATCGACGTGCTGCTGCGACGTCGTCAGAACAACCCGATCCTGACGGGTGAGGCCGGCGTCGGCAAGACTGCAGTCGTCGAAGGTTTCGCGCAGCGCGTGGTGTCGGGCGAGGTGCCGCCCGCGCTTGCCAATGTCTGCGTGCGTTCGCTCGATCTTGCGTTGCTTCAGGCGGGCGCCGGGGTCAAGGGCGAATTCGAGAACCGGCTGAAATCGGTGATTTCAGAAGTCAAGGCCTCGCCCGTCCCCGTGATTCTTTTCATCGACGAGGCCCATCAGCTGATCGGCGCGGGCGGCAGCGAAGGCCAGGGCGACGCGGCGAACCTGCTCAAGCCCGCGCTTGCGCGCGGCGAATTGCGCACGATCGCCGCGACGACCTGGGCTGAATACAAGAAGTATGTCGAGCGCGATCCTGCTCTCGCGCGACGCTTCCAGGTGGTGAAGGTCGAAGAGCCGAGCGAGGCTGTCGCCATTGAAATGCTGCGCGGCATGGTTCAAAAGCTCGAAGCGCATCACGGCGTGGAGATTCTCGACGAGGCAGTGCGCGACGCCGTAAAGCTGTCGCATCGCTACATCTCGGGCAGGCAGTTGCCGGACAAGGCCGTCAGCGTGCTCGATACGGCATGCGCACGTGTGGCGCTCGGCCAGAACGGCGTACCGGAAGAGATCGAAGCGCTGGGTCGCGCGATCGACTCCGCAGAAAACCAGTTGCGCATACTGCGTCACGAAGCGGCCACGGGTGCCGATCGCTCGGATGCCATCGCGGTACTCGTGCGTCAGATCGACGAACAGCGTGCGCAGCGTGCTGGTCTGAACGAGAAGCTGATTACCGAGAAGCGCGTCGTCGACGAAATTCTGGCGTGGCGGCGCAAGATCGCCCACACGCTGGCAGAACCTCAGGCAGCCGGCGAAGAAGACAGCGAGTCGCTGGCGGCCAATCTCCGGCGCCTCGAAAAAGGCCTGGAAGCGGTGCGCAACGATGAGCCGATGGTGCCCGTGTGCGTCGATTCCACTGTGGTCGCCAAGGTGATTTCAGGCTGGACGGGGATCCCCGTCGGCGACATGCTGGCCGACGAACTCCACACGGTTCTCTACCTGCACGAAAAGCTGGCGGCACGCGTGGTGGGCCAGGATGAGGCGCTCGATGCGATCGCGCGGCGGGTGCGTACGTTTCGCGCGGATCTCGACGATCCAGGCAAGCCCGTCGGTGTCTTCCTGCTGGTTGGCCCGAGCGGCGTGGGTAAGACCGAGACGGCCGCCGCACTCGCCGACATGCTGTACGGCGGCGAGCGCAACATGATTACCGTGAACATGTCCGAATTCCAGGAGGCGCATAGCGTCTCCGGCCTGAAGGGAGCGCCCCCGGGCTACGTCGGCTACGGCCGGGGTGGCGTGCTGACGGAAGCCGTACGACGCCGTCCGTACAGCGTCGTGCTGCTGGATGAAATGGAGAAGGCCCATCCCGATGTGCTCGAACTGTTCTTCCAGGTGTTCGACAAGGGCGTGATGGAGGACGGCGAGGGCATCGCGATCGACTTCAGGAACACACTGATCCTCCTGACTTCGAATGCCGCGCAGGACGTCATCACGGAAGCGAGTCAAGGCGGCCGCCGTCCGCCTCCCGCGGAACTGATCGAGCGTCTGCGGCCCGCGCTGCTCAAACAGTTCAGTCCGGCGTTTCTTGGCCGCATGGTGCTGGTGCCTTACTACCACCTGGGCGATGCGCAGATCACGGCGATCGTGAACCTGAAATTGAGGCGGCTTGCCGAGCGCTTTGCGCGCAACCATCACGCGCAACTGACGTGGGGCGACCGGTTTGCGCAGATCATCGCCGAGCGCTGCAAGGAAGTGGACAGCGGCGCGCGCAATGTCGATTACATCCTGACCCAATACGTACTGCCCGAACTGGCGCGCGAAGTGCTCGAACGCATTTCGATGGCGAAGCCGTTCGGCGAGGTGCGCCTCGATTTCGCGCCGGACGGCAGCGTCAGCTTCCGTTTCGCGGCTCGCGAGGAGACCTGACGTGCAAGCCGCCAACGCGACGCAAGCGGGCTGCCTGCTTTCGATTAGCACGCCGTTCGGCAAGGACGTCTTGCTGCTCGACGGCCTGAGTGGACACGAAGCGATGTCGACGCCGTTCCATTTCGATCTGCGCATGCGTTCGTCGAATCTTGCGCTCGATGCGCAGGCGATCGTCGGCAAGAGTGCGAGCGTGACGCTGCAGGTGCCGTCGGGTTCGAAACGCTATATCCACGGCATCGTCACGCGTTTTGCCCAAGTCGGCGCGGATGCACGGCATGGCTTCTATACCGCCGAGCTTGCACCGCGCCTGTGGCTGCTCGGGCTCGGGAGCGATCGGGCGATCTATCAGAATCTGAGTGCGCTCGACATCGTGGAACAGGTGCTGCATAAGTTCGGCATCGCGATCGAGCTACGCCTGAAAGGCACGTACGCCGTGCGCGAATACTGCGTGCAATACGATGAAAGCGCGTTGCAGTTCATCTCGCGGCTGATGGAGGAGGAGGGCATCTTCTACTTCTTCACGTTCGCCGACGGCGTTCATACGATGGTGCTCGGCGACAGCACCGCCGCGCACAAGCCGGGCAAGACCGACTCGCATCTCTGGTACTCCAGCGACTCGGTCGCGCATGATCAGGTCAACCGGATCGGTGCCTTCGAGATGACGACGGGGCTGGTGGAAGCCGAGCAGATCGTCGCCGACTACGACTACACGACGGCCGCGCTCATGACGGCCAATTCAGCGGCCGGCAGCGGGCCGGCGAGCGGGACGCGCTATACGTTCCCCGGCCGCTATGCAAAGGCCGCGGACGGCACGCGCACGGCGAAGCTGCGACTCGCGGCGCATCAACTGGGACAGCGAACGGGGCGTGCCGGCAGCGGCATCTGCACGCTCACTGCGGGCGCGAGCTTCACGCTGGGCGGCCACGCGAACCCTGCATTCAACGTGTCGTACGTGATCTGCGCGGTGTCGCACAGTGCGTCGAACGATCGATATGCCAACGACTTCGACGTTATCCCGGCTTCGGTCGCATTCCGTCCGCCGCTCGTGACGCCAAAGCCGATGGTCGCTGGTACGCACACGGCACTCGTCACAGGGTCGTCCGGCGAAGAAATCTGGACCGATGCGTATGGCCGCATCAAGCTGAAGTTCCACTGGGACCGTTCGGCCACTGCCAACGAAAGCAGCTCATGCTGGGTGCGCGTTGCGCAGACCGCGGCGGGTAACGGATGGGGTCATCTGTTTCTGCCGCGAGTGGGCCAGGAGGTTGTCGTGAGCTACGTCGACGGCGATCCCGACCGGCCGCTCGTGACCGGCAGCGTCTACAACCGCCAGGGCACATTGCCCGTGGGCCTGCCTGCGTCGCAGACGCAAAGCGTGATGCGCTCGCGTTCGTCGAAAGGGGGCACGGCCGGCAACGAAATCCGGATGGACGACAAGCTCAATAGCGAGGAACTGTATTTTCACGCGCAGAAAGATCTGAATATCGCCGTCGAGAACGCGCTGTCTACGACCGTGATTGCAGGGGCGGAAACGCACGTCGTGCAAAAAGGCGATCGCACCGTCGACGTGCAGAAGGGTAACGAGACGCACAAGGTGAAAGGCACGCGCTCGGTCGATGTGTCAGGCGACGAAATCCATACGAATCACGCGGCGTTTACGCGCAAAGTCAGCGGCAACTACACGCTGAAGGTGAGCGGCAATCTCGTCATCGATGTGACCGGTTCGATCAGCATCAAGTCAGGCACGTCGATCCAGAACCAGGCGGGCACGAGCTTCGCCAACAAGGCCGGTACGACGCTTAGCAACGAGGCGTTGCAGGTGGAAAGCAAGGCGTCGGCGATGCAGACGATCGATGGCGGCACGATGCTCGCGCTCAAGGGCGCGCTGGTCAAGCTCAACTGAGGCACGAGATGAGCACATCGCCGTCCACCGCAGAACCTTCCGCCTCCGTCGCTGCATCTGGCCATGGCGGGGCCGATGCGTCCGCGCACGCGACGCTCATCGAGACGCGCGACGCGACGGGGCAAGTAGTGAGCCGCATGCCGATGCTCGATGGCGTACCGCACGGGCAGGTGGTCATGTACGGAGCGGGCGGCGTACCCGTACTGGAGGCGCACTACGAGCACGGCGCGTTGTCGGGCAGGGTGCGTACCTTCGACGCGACAGGCGCGCTGCTTCAGGAGGCCGATTACGTGACGGGGCAACTTCACGGCACGACGACGACATGGCAGGACGGTCGCGTCGCGTCACGCCAGCACTACGTGCATGGCGTGCTGCACGGGGCCACCGTGTCGTACGCGCCGTCGGGACTGGCGACCTCGTGGCTCACCTACGAGGCCGGCAAGCTCACGCGCGAAGCACAGCACCTGCACGAGGGGGTCATCGTTCGACGCGCTTCGTACAGCAAAGGCGTCCTCGAAGGCGAGACGCGCGACTATGCGAGCGACGGCAAGCTGGTTCAGTCGTCACCCTACAAGGACGGCCTCCTGCACGGCACGGTGCGGCGCTACGGTGCCGATGGCCGCTTAAACGAGGAGCGTGTCTATGCGCACGGCAAGCCGCTTGGCGAGGCCCGCAAGGTGGCCGGGCTTGCGCCGCAGGACGGCGCGGCGACGGGCGGGCAGCGCCTCGCAAAGCACCTTGAAAAATGGGTGAAGGGCCGGCCATGAGCTTTCTGATCACAACCGGGGCGACGCTGCAGTGCAGTTTCGGCGCCGCGCCCGCCGTGTTGAACGTGCTGCCCACAAGCCGCGTCCTCGCGGGTGCGCCTGCCGCAACGGTCATGGATCACTTGCCGATGGTCAACGTGCCGCCGTTCGGTGTCTGTTCGTGCGCCGCGAATCCGATGGTAGCGGCGGCGACGGCGGCGGCGCTGGGTGTACTGACGCCGATGCCCTGCGTACCGATGACGATGGCGCCGTGGCTGCCGGGCTCGCCGACTGTCCTGATCGGTGCGCTGCCGGCCTTGCAGAATGCGTCGAAGCTGATGTGCTCGTGGGGCGGGGTTGTCTCGATCCTCGCGCCGACCCAGTTCACGACTTTGGTTCCCTGAGGAAAACACGCCATGCAATACGTTTTTTCGATGACCGCGCGCATGGTGACCATCGTACTTGTCTGTGCGATGGCGCTATGCGTGCTTCTGTTCCTGCTGGGGATCGAGATCGGTGTGCGTTACATGGCGCCTGCGAAGGCGCCTTCAACGTCGCCTGTGTCGCCCGCAGCGATGGTCCAGCAAGGCTCCGTTGCTACGGATGTCGGCAGCGAAAGCGTAGCGCGTTCGGCGAGCGACCCGGCTGGCGCATCGCCAACGCCGGCTTCTTCCAACAATTGAAACTGCCAACTGACATGCACTTCGCATTCTCAACCCTTGTCTCCGCGCTCGAGCGGTACTGCCGCGCCAGACACCCGGTGCACACGTTACGTGGCGCATCGCGCAGGCTCGCCGTGATGCTCGGCGGCGCGCTCATCCTGCTTTCAGCCGTACCGGCGCTCGCGGCGGACCTGGCCGCAACGAGCGCGCCCATCGCAAGCGCACCAGCAGCCACGTCGACGGGCCTCATGCTCATGCCCGATGGCCGGTTCCTCGCGCCCGAGTTCGCCCGTATCGTGAGCCGGGGCGAATTGGTCGTCGCGGTGCTGGGTGTCGACCAGCCACCGTTCTTTGAAGAGCACAACGGTCAGTTGAGCGGCGTCGACATTGATATCGCAAAGGAAATGGCGGCCAAGCTCGGCGTCAAGGTCAGTTTCAACCGCGGTGCGAAGACTTACGACGGCGTCGTGAATCTGCTCGCGAGCGGTGAGGCCGATCTGGCAATCAGCAAGCTGTCGCGAACGCTGTCGCGGGCTCAGGTGATCAGCTTCAGCGCGCCTTATATCCGGCTGCATCGCGCGCTGCTGCTGAACCGGGTGAAGTTCGCGATGCTCGCACGTGGCCGCGCCGTGCCCGACGTCGTCCGTGCCTTCGACAGCACGATGGGCGTGGTCAGGAACTCGTCATATGCCACCTACGTCGAGGGCAACTTCACGCAGGCGAAGGTCGTGCCCTATCCGAGTTGGGAGGCCGTGCTCAAGGCGCTGGATGCGGGCGAGGTGACGGCCGCCTACCGCGACGAATTCGAAGTCAAGCACGTGCTCAAGCGCGATCCGACCGCTTCGCTACGGTTGCGCGTTGTGACCCTGGAAGACCTCGACGACCCGATCGCGATCGGCGTGAACGTCAACGCGCCGACGTTACTTGCATTCGTCAACCAGTTTCTCGCCGAACGCAGCAAAAAGATCGATGTAACGACCTTGCTGCAGGCTTCAAACAACTAATCGGACCAGTCGGGGAAGCAATAATGAATTCCAGCAGGATCTATGCGTGGGCCGTGAACCCGTGGGTGGTGATCGGCAGTCTCGCGCTCGGGGGCGCGTTCGGTCTGGTGCTGCCGGAGATGGCACAGCGATTTGCCGTGGTCGGCGACGTCTACGTCAATCTGCTGAAGATGACGACGCTGCCGTTCATGGTCTCGGCCGTGATCTTCAGCCTGCAGCGCCTGTTCCGCGAAGGCGGCACGGCGCGGCTGATGCTGCGCGTCGTAATGGTATTCCTCGGTGCGTCGGCGACGGTCGCGTTCGTCGGCGCGTTGGTTCTGCTCGTCTTGCGCCCAGGCATCAACCTGCCGAGTTCGACCATGCAGACGTTCGGGCTGATGGTCGGCAACGATTCGACTTCGAACGAAGTGGTGATGCATCTCTACGGCACGGACACGGTCGAGAAAGGCGTGAGCCTCGTCGAAGTGCTGACCAGTCTCGTGCCCACGAACATATTCGCCGCGCTCGCCAACGGCGAGGCGTTGAAGACACTCGTATTCGCACTGCTGTTCGGACTCGCAGTCGGTCGGGTGCCGGAGCGGATTTCTGTCGGGCTGAGCCAGGCACTCGAAACGATCTATCACGCGTGCCAGAAACTGATGCACTGGCTCAGCTATCCATTGCCGCTGATCCTGTTCTGCATGAGCGCTGCGCAACTGGGCAAATCGGGCGTCGGGCCGTTGCACGCGATGCTGCAGTTCGTCATTGCTTTCTTCGTGGCCTCCGTCGTGCTGCTGTCGTTGTCGGCCGCCGTTATCTGGAAGCGTTCGGGCCGCTCGCTGGGCACGACACTCACCGCGCTGCGCGCGCCTTTCGCGCTTGCGCTCGCGACGCGCAACAGCGCCGCTTGCATGCCGAGCATGATCGAAAGCATGGTTGAGCGGCTGGGCTTCCCGCGCGCCAGGGTCGAGCTGATGGTGCCGTTGACCGTGTCGTTGCTGCGCATCGGCCCGATGGTCTACTACGTTTGCGCCACGTTCTTCATTGCCCAGTTGTACGGTCACTCGCTCGGTGTCGTCGAGGTGTGCACGGTGTTGTTCGCGTCGGTGCTCGCCGGATTCGCGTCGGCAGGCATGACAGGTCTCGTCACGGTTTCGCTGATCGGGATGACCTGCGTCTATCTGAGTCTGCCCTTCGAGGCTGCGTTCATCCTGTTCCTCGCGGTTGATCCCCTGTGCGATATGTTGCGCACGCTGATTCTCGTCATCGGCAACACGGCGGCGGTGTCGGTGATCTGTCCGCGTCCGCTCAAGATCTAGGAGAACGGCATGGCGATGATTGGCATTCTGGGCGGGATGGGACCGCTTGCGACCGTCGATTTCATGGAGCGGATCATCCAGCTGACGAGCACCGCAGGGGCACTGTGCGACCAGCAACATCTGCCGCTGCTCGTGGCCAATTTACCGCATATCCCCGATCGTTCGGAGGCGATGCTCGGGGTGGGTGAAGATCCGTTGCCGGCGCTGCTCGACGGTATCGATATGCTCAACCGCAACGGCGTCGAACTGATCGCCGTACCGTGCAATTCGGCGCACTACTGGTACGACGCGATGCGTGCGCGCAGCGGAGCGCCCATGCTGCATATCGCTGAAACCTGTGTCGCCGCCATGCCGCCGGGCACGCGTTGTGCAGCCGTACTCGCGACGGGCGGCACGCTTCATTCGGGGCTCTACCAGCGCGTCCTCGCGGCGCGCGACATCGTACCCGTGGTGCCGGACGAAGGCACCCAGCAGAATCTCGACGCCTGCATCCATGCCGTCAAGGCGGGCGATCTCGCCCGCTCCGCGGAATATCTCCGGGCGGCACTGCTCGATCTTGAAGCGCGCGGCGCCGAGGCGGCAGTCATGGGCTGCACCGAGATTCCGCTTGCTGCGCGGCATCTGAAGGCGCCTGCCATGACACTCGTGGACAGCACGCTCGAACTGGCGCGCGCGACGGTGTCATATGGTCTTTCCCGCGGCTGGAACGTACGCCGATGAAGGTGCTGAAGCGTCTTTCGAACAGTACCCTCGGGTTGCTCCTGTTCCTCGGGCTGGGCATCGTGGCCGGCACGCTGGTGCGGCCGGCGGGCGTGTTCGCGGCCGTCGTGGGACAGATCTACCTGGCGCTTGTCAATATGGCTGCCGTGCCGCTGCTGGTCGTGGCGATGTTCTGCGGCCTGCGGCAACTGCTGGCGCTGGCGCACCCCGAGCTGCGCATCGGCTCGATGCTGTCACTGGCGCTCGCGCTGGTCGCGCTGTGCGCGGTGTGCGGCACGTTGGTGGGTATCGCCGCGGCGCCGGGCGCCCATCTTTCGGACGGTGCGCGCGTCCAACTGGGACAGGCCGTGCTGCAGAGCGCGAGCGATGCGGGAGACCTGCGCATGTCGTTGCTCGAGGCGCATGAACCGGGCCACGCGCTGTCCGCGATCTCGCTGCGCGACGTGGTGCCCGACAACTTTTATCGCGTGCTCGCCGACGGTCGCGCGCTCGGCATTCTGACGTGCACGATCCTGTTCGGCATAGCATTCGCCGCGCTGTCCGGCGCGCAGACCCGTGTGCTGAACAGTGTGTTCGAAAGCATCTACAGGACGTTCGAGGCGATCATCGAACATGCGAATCTGCTGTTGCCCTTGCTCGTGTTCGGCAGTGCCGCGCATGTGGCGGGGCACACGAGCGGGGCCATGCTCAGTGCGATGAGCGGATTTCTGCTGTGGTTCGTGCTCTGCGCATTGTTTCTGTCCTGTGTCGCGATCGCGGCAATCGCGGCCCGCGCGGGCGTGCCACTCGCACGCGTGATGGCCATGCTGAAGGCACCCATGCTCGTCGGCCTGACCTCGGGCAGCGCGACGGCGCCGATTCCGCACACGATCGAGGCCATGAGCACACGGCTCGGATTCAGCCGTGGCGTGGCGGAACTGGTGGTGCCGTTCGGGGCCGTGTTCGTACGCGCCGGCTCCGCGCTCTATTTCGCGCTGGCGACGGTGTTCGTCGCGAATCTCTATGGACGTCCGTTGGATGCGGGCGATATCGCGATGGTCGCGGCGGCATCGATGTTCGCGGCATTCGTATCCGCAGGGCAGAGCGGTGTGGCGGGTGTCGGCTACGCGGGCATCGTGCTGTCGAGTCTGCAACTGCCCGTCGAGGCGGCCGGCGTGCTGTTCGTGGCCATCGATCTGATCTGCGAAGGACCGCGCAATCTACTCAGTTTGCTCTCCGTCTGCATGGTGGTGGCACTCGTTTCAGCGGGACTGCCCTCCGAGCGCGTGTCGACGACGGATTTGCAGATGGCTTCGCAGCCGGATGCGGTGTTCCGTTTTGCGTTCAACCGCATGCAGCTTGCACTGGCGACGGGATGCGTCGTGACGGTCGGGTTGCTGATCGTACTGATGGGCATTGGAGTAGGTGCCAAATGAAGAATGGGACGAACTGGACGAGCTGCCAATCCGCATCGACACGGGCGGCCGGTGCGCCGAGCAGGGTCCACGCGGCCATGACGGACTTCGCGCGCAAGCTCGCGACGTGGTGCCTGACCGCATGCATCGCAGCGTCGCTTGGGGGATGTGCGATGCCTTCCGTCCTGAGCTTCAAGGGCGACAAGGTGAAGTGGGACGCGATGGCTTTCAGTGCCAGCGACGACGTGAACAACAACAGCCCCGTCGCCGTCGACGTCGTGTTCGTCACCGACGAAGCGATGCTTGCGCGAATCGCGGAGCTGCCGGCGTCGAAATGGTTTGCTGGACGTGCCGATCTGGTCAGCACATTTCCGAAGAGCATCGGATACCGGAGCTGGGAATTCGTGCCCGGCCAGCATCTCGATGTCCCCGGCGACACATTCGATCGTCCGCGCGTGGCAGCGGCCTTCGTCTTCGCCAACTATGCCGGTCCCGGCGCGCACCGCGTGCGGATCGAACAGTTCAGCGGCCGGCTTGCCGTGCAGCTCGACGACAACACGCTTTCCGTTTCGGCCGTGAAATGAACCTATGTCAGCGTTTTATCCATCCCATCGATTCCATGGCGGCGCGCAAGCGCGCTGCATGGTTGCGTGCATCCTTTTCTCCGCGGAGCGACAGCCATGAGTGAAGGCGCTCAACCGGTTGTCGACCGGGTCGAATGGTTCGAGGGCATGCTGCTTGCCCCGCAGCACTTCCAGTTGATGAATGCGCGCGTCGATTCGCTCGTTGCGTGGCAGACGCTGGCCGCCACGCCGTTCAGCTGGGGCGTGCGCCGCCTCGTCTTCGACCAGGGGCTGCTGCCCGCCGGCGTGCTGCGTGTGCTGGCGCTCGACGCAATCATGCCCGACGGCACGGCTGTATCGTATTCGGCGGAGTCGAGCCAGCACGGACGGCTCGAGTTGTCGCTCGAGCCGTTTGCCGAACAACTCGCGAACGGGCCGATCGATTTCTATCTGACGCTTCCCGTCGGCGCTTCGATGCGTCACGACAGCGAGATACGCCGCTTCCGTTCGACGGCGGGCGCGCCCGTCGCCGACGAAGTGTCGCAGGCACCGCCTGCCGACATCCCGCGCCTTATCCCCGATCTTGCGCTCGCGGCAGGTGAACTGCCGTCGGCGATGTATGTCTCGTTGCGGCTCGGTTCGGTGTATCGCGATAACGAGGTGGTACGGCTGGGCGAACGCTTGCCGCCTCTGCTCGAGATCGCCCGTGACAATCCGCTCTGGACGACCGTTTCTGCGCTGCTCGGGCAATTGCGCGGCAAGGCGGCATTCGTCGCAAGACAGACAGTGATTCCGTCGTCGAAGGCCGAAGACCGGCTCACGCAGCTCGAACTGAAGGACCGGCTGCGCAGCCTGGTCACCGCGTTGCCGCATGCCGAAGCCGTACTGCGCACGCCGCACCTGCATCCTCTCGCGCTGTACCTGGCGCTCGCCTCGCTAAGCGGCTCGCTCAGCATGCTCATGCACGGCGGGCTTGCGCCCGTGCCGCCCGACTACGACCACGCCGATCCTCTCGCCGTATTCACGCCGCTGTTGTGGGCGCTGCGCGATGCGATCTCCGAGGTGAGCGAAGGCTACCGCGAGCGCAAATTCGAATTCCGCCACAGCGCTTTCGAGATCGCCTTGCAGCCGGAATGGGTGGGCGAGCGGCTGGTGGTCGGGTTGCGCGGTCAGTCAGACCGCGACCTGCGGGCGTGGATGGATGGCGCGACCGTGGGTTCGCAATCGGTCTATCCGTCGCTGCGCAGCCGTCGTGTGCTCGGGGCGCGGCGACGCGTTGTCGACCACGCGGAGGAACTGGGACTGCGTTCCGGGTCCGGTTATCTGCTGTTCGAGATCGAGGCCGATGCGGTACTCGTGCGCGCAAGCGAGACGCTCGTGATCGGCAATCTGAATGAGAGTGCGAGCGTGCAGCGGCCGCAGGAAATGCTGCTGTTCGTGAAGGGCTGATCAGAAGGGCTGTTCATTAAGGAAAACAGATCGGACATGGCACGCAACCCCTTTGAACTTGAAGAGAACGACATCGTTATGGTGCAGTTTCGCCTCTTTGTCGATGAACTGGTGAGAGCGCAACGGCGCTTTTCCGAGGAGCCCGACGCGACGCCGGAACTCGCGGCCCAGCGGGTCAGCCGCCACCTGCTGAATCTGCTGGAGATCCAGACCTTGCAGTCCCGCCGCGACAGCACGCGATTCGATATCGAGAACCTCGCTGACGCACGCTATCTGAAGGCCGTGCTCGCCGACGAACTGCTGCTAAACACGCCGTGGATCGGCCGCGAATGCTGGACGACCTGTCTGCTCGAATCGACGCTGTATCGAACGAATGTCGCCGGCGACCTCGTATTCCGCAAGATCGAGCAACTCCTGTCGGATCGCGAGCCGTCGCGCCGCGACATTGCGCGGCTTTTTCTCTTTGCGCTTGCGATGGGTTTTCAGGGACGTTTTCGCGGCACGGACGCCACCGCGCAGTTGCGCAGCTACCGCGAGGAACTCTACGAATTCATCTATCAGCGGCGGGCGGGTCTGGGCGGGCGCGACCGTCTACTGGCAGAAGCCGCGTACGCCAACACGATCTCGCACATCGCGCCGCGCAAGCTGCCTGCCGTGAGCCGTTGGACCATGATGGTCCTGCTCGCGGTCGTTGCGCTACTCGCTGTTTCGGAACTGCTGTGGCTTTGGCAGTCGTGGTCGGTGCGCCAGGCGCTTCACAGCGACAGCGTGGAAAGGGTGAGTTCATGAGCCTGACGCACAAACTGAAACCCGTTGGAGTTCGCGCATGCTGACGAGCGACCTGTTCCTGCTCTCGCTGGCCGTTCTCATCGTTGTCGTGTGTGCGGTACTGGGCGTCGTCGTGTATTTTGCCGCGCACGGTGCGCAGAACAAGACGACGGGCGATCGCAAGATCGTCCGGATGCGCACCGATTCGTTGCGCAACGCGTTTCGCCAGGCCGTCGAACTGGTCGAGGGCAATATCGCGTCGCGAGCCGAGCGCTACAACGTGCCGTGGATTCTCGTGCTGAACGAAGGCGACGACCCGAGTCCGCTGCCGATCGCGCAGTCCGGCGTCGCGAGCGTGCTGAGTTCGGAAGCCGCCACGCTGGCCGCGACTCAGGGCATTGCGTGGCAGTTCTTCGATCGCGGCATCGTGATCGACATCAAGGCGGCCTACCTCGGCTCGCCCGATGAAGACACCGACGAAAAGCCCTGGGACGAATTCCTGAGCCTGTGCCGCAACTATCGGCCGCAGCGGCCGTTCGATTCAGTCGTGGTGACGGTCCCTGCCGCGATGCTGCTCGCTGAAGATACCGACGCGAGACTCGAACTCGTGCGTCACGCGAAGCTCGCGCATCGGCGCTTGTGGCTCGCGCAGAACCGCTTCGCGATGCGCTTCGCCCTGTATGTCGTCGTGACAGGGTGTGAATCGCTGGCTGGCTTCACGTCTTTTGCACGGGCATTGCCTGAACCGCTGCGCGCCGGCATGCTCGGCTGGTCTTCGCCGTACGACCTGTCGGTGACCTACCAGGCGAGCTGGGTCGAAACCGCCATGACCGGCATCGAACGCGCGGTGTCGGACGCGAGCGCCGAGCTTTTCACGCTCGACACCGGACATCTCGACGCACGTGAAATTCTGTTGCTGCCCGCTCGCATCGCTGCGATCCGTTCACAGTTGCAGCTCTACGTGGACGAACTGCTGCGGCCAAGTGCATACCATGAACCGTTTTTCTTCCGGGGTATTTACCTGACGGGCGACACCAGCGAACTCAGCGGAGCGGGCGTCGACGAGAACGCGCCGGCTGGCATTGACGCAATGGAGGCTGGCTTCGATCCCTATGGCCGCGGTGCGGAGCCCTATCTGACCAGCGGCGATGATGCCGGCGCGGGAGAGGCGGGCACAGACCACGCGGATCAGGCCGATGCGCACCCGGCATCGGGTGAAGTGGTTCGCCCGCGCGAGGCGGGATCGCTGGTCAACGATCTGATGCTGCAGCCTGCCTTCCTGCGAGACCTGTTCGAAAAGAAGATCTTCCTCGAATATGGTCTGACCCGGCCGTCGCGCACCCAGCATCTTGCGCGGCCGCTGGTCAATCGCACGCTGCACTGGGGCACGCTCACGCTGCTTGGCGGCTGGGGCATCGGGCTCGCCGTCGCAACGGTGCAGTTGAACCATCGCCATGCCGCGCTCGCGGCTGCCCTCGATGACCTGCGCAAGAATGCGCAGGAACGCGCGTCTGCCGAGCATGGCGGCCAGCAGTTGCCCGCTGACTGGTATCGAAGCAAGGCGCTTGCGCTGATCGGCGTGAACGACCGGCTGCATGCCGGCACGGACTGGTCGATCGTCATGCCCGGCTCGTGGAACGTCGTCGACGATCTCAACGAACGCGTGCGGCAACGCTTCGAACGCGAATTCGGCGAGATCGTCGTGACGGCGCTCGAGCGCGAGATGCTCGAACGCGTCGGGACGTTGACGGGTATCGCGAGCGATCCGGGCACGGGGCAACTGATCGTCGGCGATGATTGCGCAGCGCCCGCGGCGGCGAGTGCCGATGCGCGTGGCGCGGACAGTCTTGCCGTCGAGGATGCGCCAACGATGCGTGCCTTGCAGCGCTACGTCGGCGCGGTCGATCAGCTCGACGCGGCGCTGCAGGCCATGCAGCAGTTGCAGAGGCCATCGGCGGCCAATGCCGACGCGCTTCGCCTCGCCGTGCGCTACGCATTCGGTGCGGAGTTGCAGGGCAACGTCGCCGGGAGTCTGCCGTACTTCTATCGCGACCCGGACCGCAGCGACGCCTACGCCGCCGACGGCGCGGGCGGCATCAATCTGCCCATCGTGCAGCGGGCGTTACGCTGCACGTTCGACAAAGGCGCACAGCAGCTCGATGAGGCGATCTTCGCGGGCAACCCGCTGTTGAATGCCGAGCGCGCGGTTGTGAGCCATCTCGGCAATCTGTCGGTGAACGACAACAAACAGGCGGACTTTACCCAGCTCACAGGCGACTACCGCGCAATCGCATCGGCCATCGGTACGCAGCAGGATCTGCTGGCCTCGGGCAAGGGCGGGTGGATGAAGCAGACACAGTTCGTTCCCGGTTCGATCTACGACCGCACGTTTGCGCGCGCCGCGCAGAGCCGTCTGCTTGGCCCCGACCTCGTTGCGCGCGTGCGGTCGCGTTCCGGCAATGCGTACCAGGCGTTCAGGAGCGAGCTGGCGTTGCGCTTCGGCGATGGCGATGCCGGCATCGTGTGGGTCGACAAGGAGGCGCGCTACGCGGTCTCACCCGCGCGACTCGCACTGCGCGACGGTCTGCTGAAACTGCTGAACCAGCCATTCATGGTCGTGCCGCGCGACCTCTCGTTGCCGTCGATACCGGAAGGTTCGACCGTGACGTGGGACCGCGCGCAACTCGATCAGGCTCTGGCGTTGGGTGAGGTGCGCAAGCACTTTCTGGTGGAAGGTCTGAACGCGATTCCCGATACGCTGCGGCCCGTCGTGGAACAGGCGCTCGACGTGCAGTTCGCGCGACTCATCGTCGATCAGGTGGCGGCGGCTGCCACCGTGTCACCGGCGCAGGGCGAACCGGACGGCGCCGCGTTCGATGCCGCGCGCAGCCGTCTCGTGAAGATACGCGCGGCGCTCACCGACATGGAAGCGGTGGCGCAAACCGCCGATCTCGACGCGGTGATGTCGCGCGATGCGATGGAGCACCTGCGCCTCGTCGACGATGCGCTGATGCACGCCGAGCTGTATGCGACCCGATCGGCAGGCGCAGTATCGAGTGGCGGCACACATGCGCCTGTATTGGCTGCATTCGGAATTGCCGACCCGGCGCAACTGGGCGTCTATCTCGACCAGCAGGCGGCACGGGCCGCGACGCTCGGCAAGCAGGCGGCGGCCTATCTGTCCGCACTCAGCACAGCCGATGCGGCAGCGCCTTTGGCGCAGCGCTGGCAGGCGATCGAACTCGATCTGGGCCGCTACCAGCTCAAGAATCCGAACAGCAGTCTGCTGATGCTGGAGCAGTTCGTCCAGACGGTGGCGGGCGATGCTCGTGGGGGCGACTGTATTGGGCGATTCCCGCCACGGCCGTCTGCCGGCGGCGCGGGGGACTATTTCACCTCGCTGCACATGCGCCTGTACGACAGCCTGCTCGCGCGCTGCGGCCAGAGCTATAACGCTGAACTGCGCCAGCAATGGGACGCTTTTGCGTCGACCTTCAACCAGTACGTCGCGGGGCACCAGCCGTTCGGCGTTCCTGCGCGACTTGTCGGCCACAGCAGTGCGGGTAGTGCAGCAGGTGCGGGCAGTGCGCAAGGGGCGCCCGCAGACTTCGCCGAACTCGGGCAGACGCTGCGGCAATACGAACGCGCCTCGAAGATTTTGCAACAGACGCGCAACGGCGCCGTCGAGAGGGCCGTCGGGGGTAGCGCAGCTGTGCGCGAGTTCGCTGACCGGTTCGACCCGATGGCGGCGCTTCTCGCGCCGCTGTATCCGGCAAACGACGGGGCGCCGACGGGCTATGACTTGCGGGTCGATTTCCGCGCGAACCGGACGGGCGAGATCGCGGCAAACCAGGTGATCGACTGGACGCTCAGGGTAGGGACACAAAGCGTTTCGATGAAGGACACACCGGGGACGCTGCACTGGGAGTACGGCATGCCCGTCACGCTCGTGCTGCGCTTTGCGAAGGACTCGCCGCTCACTGCGATCAACGATCCGGGGCAGCGTGCGTTCTCGACGGATGGCCGCGCCTTGACGTGGCAGTTCGCCGACCCGTGGGCGCTTTTTTCGTTCATCTCGCAGCAGCGCATTGCCGACCCCTTCGCGCGTGAACGCGCGTCGGGACCGTTGCTCAGATTCGAATTCCCGATAGGCACAGTGAGCGCCGCGGACCTTGCGCTCCTGCCGAAACAGGCGCGCGGCCAGGTGTTCATCCGGCTCACGCTGAGTTCTCCCGGCAGCAAGACGTCGCTGCCCTGGCCTGGCAGCTTCCCCACATCCGCGCCCGAATGGAACGCACTATGAGCACACCGTATTCGCTGCACACCAAGCCTGATTTCACTATCGACGTGGAGAGCTATCTCGGCGCATTGCCCGATGGCGGCGGCGCGGGTACGTCGCTGCGCGGCGCTGCGATTTACGCGCAGATTCGTGCGGCGCGACACGAAGACGATGCCTCGCTGCCGATGGGCGAGTGGGAGCGCCCGCTTGCAAAAGCGGACTGGAAAGCAGTCGCGGCGCTGAGCGGCGACGCGTTGCGCACGCGTAGCAAGGATTTTCAGCTTGCGGGGTGGCTGTGCGAAGCGTGGACGCATGTGAATCATATCGATGGTTTCGTGGCCGGTGTCGAGGTGATGACGGGACTCGTCGAGCGCTATTGGGAAACAGCCTGGCCGCAACTCGAGGACGGCGACGCCGAAGTGCGGGCTGCGCCTTTCGCGTGGTTCGCCAGAACCATCGCACGGGTGCTGTCGTTGCATGTGCCGCTGATGCAGATCGATGTGTCCGACGACCTGCCCGTACTCAATCTCGAAGCGTTCCAGCGGCTTGCCTCGGCGCCCGCTGTCGAAGGCGGCAACACACTGACCCGCGAGCTGGTCGATTCGCACGTGATGCGCGGCAATAACCTCTTCGCGCTGGCGCGATTGCGGGAGCGCGCCAGCGCGGCGGGGGAGGCCTGGGAGCGGATGTCGCGACTCGTCGACCTTAGGCTCGGTGACGATGCGCCCAGTTTCAAAGGCGTCGCGGAGGTGCTCGTGCGGTTTTGCCGGGCAGCAGCGAGCCTGATCGGCGATCGAGCGGTGCATGAGCCGTCAGCCGCTGCGGAAGCCGTCGAAGCGCTGGACGAGGCGCTTGAAGACGCGCACCGCGAAGACGCGCAGGCAACGCGTGTCGCGGTGCAGACTCAAATGGTCACCGACACGATTGCCGCATCGCTTCCGTACAGCATCGTCGAACTGATCAACGATCGCGCGCATGCCTACCGGCTGCTCGCCGATATCGCGCGTTATCTGCGGCGTCAGGAGCCGCACAGTCCGACGTCGTATCTGCTCGAGCGGGCCGTTTCATGGGAAAGCATGGCGCTGGGGGACTTGATGCGTGACATCGTGCAGGCGGACGGCAGTCTCGAGCGCTATTTCCTGCTGCTGGGGCTCGAGTGACGGCGGTGTGCGCGGCGGTACGTGGACGCACCTTACGAGCGACCCGCACAATCCTTCACCCATTCACACATCCCCTGTCACCAGATTGGCGTCAAAACAATCAGCGAAATATCATCGGCAGCATGGGGGCAGTAGAGGCGTGCCTTCCGTTGTGGAATATCTGCAATCTTGAGGGCGAGCGGGCAGTTCGTTTGGTAGCAAGGTGCGTCATCGACGCGACCTGAACCAGTCCACACGCCCGCTGCACTCATTGGCGCATACGCGTCAGTATTCAGGCCCGTGCTGCGGCCATGAGGCGGCCACCCCAGGTACCCGCCTCCACATGACTTTGATGTTCCTTGCCTGTATCGAGTTCTTTGCCTGTATCGAGGTCTCCCGCCGTAACTGCGCCGCCGGGCAGTTTCAACCTTACAAACTTGATGTCCGCACCCGTGGCGTGTTGGAGGTATCCCGCCATGACTGCGTCGCCGGGCCGTTCCAAACTTAGGAACTTGAATCCGCTTTTTTTCATATAGTCGATCGAGTATCGCTTGAGCCGTGTGAAGTAGGCATTGCCGATGTCGAATTCCTTGCGGCCGCCGTGCAACGCGGCGGACTGGCGACCGTCGGCGTCGAACAGCTTCACCAGCGTCATCAGACTGCCGCCGAGCCCCGAATTGAGGACCAGCATCGGAATCAGCGGACTCGCCTGACAGCCCTCACGGAAGAACGCGGTGAACGCGTTGGCGTCCGTGATAATCGAGCCTTTCGCAGTGTTAGGTTCGTAGACTAAGTGGGACTCGCCATTCTGGCGCTTGACAAGTTCCGCGCGCGCGCGGCGTTTCTCGGTGTCGTAGAGACTGCGCGCGCGCAGCAGAAATGCGTCGATTGCGAACTGTTCGCCCAATCGGCTGACGAACTTGATCAACCACTCGATCGCCGACATGACTGCCGACACCAGACTGCCGAGACCCGGCAGGAACACGCTGACCGCCACCTTTGCTGAACCCTTCAAGACATCGACCAGTCCGGCGCAGATGCCCAGTGACATTTGGTGTTCGATTGCATTGGCGATTTCGAGCGGATGGCCCGACTGGATTCGGATATGTCGGCGGTCTGCCCACGAAGCGATACGGCTGCACGCCTCGCCAATCGTGCGGGCGAGGCCCGTGCCGACCTCGATGGCACCGCCGAGGAAGGGCACGGCGTTCTTCATGACGTAATCCATGGCGATGACGATGCCCTTCTTGAGAGCCGCGCTCAGCTTCTGTACGGTCGCCACGTCGTAGCGCGCGCGCCAGAGGCGCATCAGCATATCGCCAAGCGCCTTGAACGCCTTCTTCAACTTCTCCCAGAGCGCTTGCCCTGCATCCGCCAATACCGTCACCGCGGCCATCGGTACGGCACCAACGATCGCACCGGTATAGGCAATGCCGCCCAGGTACTTATTCTTGTTCCACACTTCCGACAGCCCGGCCGAAGCGCCGTCGAGGGCAGCCGCGCTGATCGGCAGATAGCGGGCGAACGCGGAGCCCGAGACGGGGGGCGACGGCGCCATCGCCTCGCTTGCGATCGACGCCGTAGCCTTCAACGTCAGCTCGCCACCCTTCGCCAGCCGACTGGCCGAGACACTCACGTCATGCACCCTCCCGACATCCACCTTCGCGACAGCGCTCACCGCATGCTTGCTGCCGAGGTGGTTGAAGTTGGTAGTCATGCCGACGCCGACCGCCGCGCCGACAGCACCGAGACCTTCGATGCCCATCGACACGGCGTCCATTTCGAGCCTCACGCCGGACAGCAGATACAGCACGCCGAAGCGGGCGTGCGGTATCTCTATGTCACGGATACGCGCCGCTGCACGTCTGTCCATTTCCAGCGCTGCCACCGGACTCATGGCTCCGGGCCGCAGTGTTTCGTGCAGATACTCGAGCAACCCGCCGCTGGCGACGTTGCGTTCGCACTTGTTCCATGTGCCGCCATGCTTCGCCAGATACTCGCTTAAGCGGGCGAAAAGCTTACGTCCGGCACCCTCCGAGCGGTCGAAGTAATAGTTGTCGTAGGCTTCGTCCAGTGCCAATGTCGTGCCGCTACGGCTGCTGAAGGTGAGCGCGGTGCGCTTTCTAAACTCATCCGGCGTGACGATCGCCAACGGTCCCGCTTTGCCCATCGTAGGTCCTCTTGAGGATAATCTGTTTAATATCCGGTTGCGGTAATCAATAAACAGAATCGGCCCGGTTCGCTTGCCCGCATGGTGTTCTTCCTGGATCGCGGCAAATGAGTATATTTGCGCGGCGTATATTTCTCTGTAGTACAAATGCGCTACAACGCGCTGTCACGGTAGAGCGTTCGCGACACATTAACGGAGAAGGCACACGTTTTATCGGAAAGCGGACGGATCCTGGGTTGCCTCAGTGAAACGACGCCAGGGGGCAAGTTGTTTGCGATGGAGTGAGGCGCGTAGCAGGTGTCGCTTGAGCGCGAAGTGCTGCCGAATCGGACCGAAGCTCGATAGGAATGTCTGCGTGCGCCCAGGATCGCGGAGTCCACGCACGCCCCGCAGGAAGTCTCCTTGAGGGATGTGTCGCTCGCGTTCGCGCGTCGGCCGACGACTGTTTTCAGCCCGGTTATTGACCCGCATGGTGGCTTTGACGAAGGCGTGCCCGACGTGAGCCAGGGCGGGGATCTCGGCTTTCGCCGCCGGATAACTGCGCAGCTGATCGGTTGCGATCTTGCTCGGCCATCTCAGCACTGTGACAGTGCCCTGCCTCCGCCGACCAGACAATGCCCTCAAAAATGTTCCAGAACTGAGACGCTCAAGCAATCCATTAAAAAAGGCGCACCTATACTAGGTCCCGTCGGAGCGTCGGGGGATTGCTCCGACATTCACATTTCACCAATACATTCGTTACCTCGCGGCGGTCCTTACTACTAAGGATGATGCGTTATCGGACAAACCCGGTTTGTCCCCGCCAATTGGACAATGCCCGTCCGTATGCAGACCACGAACACCAATTCGGAACCGTTTGCCATCCACGTCGCAATCGTCGAAAGCGATCCGACCTTTCTCGATGCATTGAGCAAGGTCGTGCAGGCCGCGCCGGACATGCGATTGACAGGTGTCGCGGGCTCCCGTGCCGCAGGACTGGCGCTGCTGGATGGTGCACCGGCGGACGTGCTGCTGATCGACCTGGGATTGCCCGACGGCTCGGGTATTGACGTGATCCGCGCGGGTGCCCGGAAATGGGCCGATTGCAACATCATGGTCAGGACCAGTGTCGTCGACGAAACGCACGTGATGCGTTCGATCAAAGCCGGCGCAACCGGCTATCTGCTGAAGGACGGCCCGGTTGCGGGGATGGTCGAGGAAATCCGCAGCCTTGCAAGCGGCGGCAGTCCAATCAGCCCGATCATCGCCAGGCAAATACTGATGCACTTCCGGCAAGGCGGCACCCGCCGCGCCGCAGGCAAGGAGCTAGCCGCGGCTTCTTCGTCCCTGCTATCGGCCCGCGAGAAGGAGGTGCTGGGCTTCATTACCAAGGGCTTCACGACGAAGGAAATTGCGAAGCTGTTGCAGTTGTCTCAATTCACGGTGCGAACCTTCGTACGGCGCATCTACAGCAAGCTCAAGGTCACGTCCAAGGCGGAAGCCATCTTTGAAGCGAGGACGCTGGGACTGGTGGCTGACTAGGGGCGTTGTCTTCGAGCCGCCCGGCTCGATTGCCTGACACATGCTCCGTTCGTGCGGTGCAACTGCCGTCGCAC
Organism: Paraburkholderia lacunae; assembly: GCF_003353175.1. Taxonomy (GTDB): domain Bacteria; phylum Pseudomonadota; class Gammaproteobacteria; order Burkholderiales; family Burkholderiaceae; genus Paraburkholderia; species Paraburkholderia lacunae. The sequence continues at coordinate 52,728 of NZ_QHKS01000013.1, forward strand.
GCTATTTACACGGATGAGCAGGCGCTGCGCATCACATCGCGAGGAAAGAGCGGACCCGCATGGGCACGGTGGAGAGTGCGATGACTCCCTACATAATTTTCAGTAAATCCTTACATCGGATCGTCTTAAGCCACTTTGTTTTGCGACCGTTAACACCAAGTGGGCTTTGTCACTTTGTGGTGGGTGTAGCCCAAGCCACGCACCGGAGGAGCGCGGACCAGTGTCTTTATCCGCAGCAATGGGAGACGACCCCACCGCTTCACTTGGTGCATGTGTATAAAAATTGGTGGGTAATCTTGCACAGTTAAAAGTGTTGGCTGGATGCGCGGAGGCGGCGGGGTGACTCCCTCATCATCCACTCAGCGATCATCTGCGAGATCGTTGTCGGCGGTCTCTCCTTACCGGACTGCATGCCCATCGTTCTATCTTGCTACCGGATCACAATTCATGCTCGAGAATGGCATCGCTTACAGCCGATTCGATGTTTCCGGGCTGCCGCCAGAGCGGCAACTGCTGGCCTATTGTGAGCAGCTTGGCCATGTTATCGAGGTAGCGCCGTCGCGTGAGCAGGTCCGACTGCCCTTTATCTGCATCAACGATCGTTACGATATCGGCGAATTCCGTATGAGCGACACCTATACGGATGATGTCGTGATCGAACGCACCATCGCCCGTATTTCGCGCGATAACGCACGCGGCATCGGTTTTACTATTTTCATGGATGGTGACGCTCATTCAGCCATGACGCTTGCCAGGAAGCGTGAGTCCGCCTTGTGTGGGGGCAGCGTACTTGCCACAGATCTCGATCAACCCGTACGCGTACTGCGGCAGGCGTGCCGGTACATTACGCTTGTTGTACCCCGCAACCTGCTGCAACAAGTGTTCTCTGACCCGGGAGCAATACACGCTCGCGTGCTCGACCCGGGCAAGCCTGGCACGCGGCTTATCGTCAAGCGTGCCAAAACGCTTGTCGAGAACTTCCGGTACATACCGTTCGAGGACGCGCATCGCAGGCTTGCCGACCTCGTTGAACTGATCGTAGCCGCATTCGGGGAAGAGGCGGGCTTGAGTGGCAGCAAGCGAGCCGTCAGCCGCGCGCTCATGTTCGAATGTGTGCGACGCTATGTTCGCGCTAACCTGCAAGACTGCGAGCTATCGCCCCAGAGCGTGATTGAATCGTTAGGGATCCCGCGCAGCTCGATTTATCGGCTGTTCGAACATGAAGGCGGGCTGGGTGCTTACATCCAACATCTTCGCTTGCGCGCCGCCGCAGACGACCTCGTTCGAATTCCGAGGGGTCTGATCAAAGACATTGGCTATTCAGTCGGCTTCAAAACCGCATCCCACTTTACGCACGCCTTTCAGAATGCCTATGGGATTACACCCCAGGAAATGCGTCTGAACGACTTTGTCAATTTGACGGCAGCAGATCGAGAGCTGGCGAGAACCTGGGCATCCTGATCAAAGAACCGGGGTGCCCCGTCCATCGACGCCACGCGGATGGAAATGTAAAGCTCGAGGAGCTAATCGAGCGCATGATGTCGCGCAGGCTCGGTCGACACATCGTTGGCGTGACTTCGTCCGTTCTCGGCAGGTTGACAATGACCGCGCGCCATTTCGGGAACCGCTGACCTACAATATAGCCACGGTCGCAACCTGATAAGGAGGCTGCCATGACCCAGTCTATGATCTACTTCGTTGTTGGCTTGGTGGTCTTGTTGGTCGCCGGGTTCATGGTGGCGCAACGTTACAGGCGAGATCACCCCGCAGAGGGAATGGCCCAGTGGCTCGATTCGCACCATATGGGCTGGCTGCACCGGCACAAACATTAATGCGGCATCGCAAAATAAAATGCCCCGCAATCCAGCGGGGCTTCGTACGATGTATTGCAGCTCACAATCAGCGGCAGTGGTTTTCACAGCGGTGAAATCCTTTCTCCTCGTCGCACTCGCGCGACCCACGCGCGATAATCGTCATCGTTCACAGCCATCTTTGCTGGGGCGGTACTGATGTGACGATATGAGCCGCACTCCGATTTCGGTCGTGATTCGAGCAGGGCACGCGCCCGTCGCCGGCATCGTCATGAACTGAGTACGGAGCGTGACGATGAGCGACTTCAACGTGCCCGACACCTGCCTCAAACGCTTTGAAAGAGCGGCCTGGGCACAGACCTCGCGTTCCTTGTGGACATGCTCGCTCGTCTTGTCGATCTTCACACCGGGGCTGTCATCCACCGTTGCCGCCGAGGAGCGCATTATGACCCTGACCCTAACGTCACAAGCCTTCCGACAGAACGGCGAGATTCCCGCCCAGCATACCTGCCAGGGCGCCGACATATCGCCGCCGCTCGCGTGGTCCGGCGTGCCCGCGAACACAAAAAGCCTGGCGCTGATAGTCGACGACCCTGACGCGCCGGACCCGGCCGCGCCAAAAATGACCTGGGTACATTGGGTGCTCTACAACATCCCGCCGACTGCAACCCGCCTGCCCGAGGGCGCTGCTGCGCAGACTTTGCCGGGCGGTACGCTCGAAGGCACCAATGACTTCAAGCGTGCCGCTTACAGCGGGCCGTGTCCGCCCATCGGACGCCACCGCTATTTCCACAAGCTATATGCGCTCGATACCGTACTGCCTGATTTGAAGGGTCCGAGCAAGGCGGCGCTTGAAAAGGCCATGCAGGGGCACGTGCTAACGCACGCGGAACTGATCGGCACCTATCAGAATCGATGAGCGATGCGTCGTTGTATGGACTGGGATTGAAGACCAATAAATCCAGTGCTCAACACCCACACTTCCATTGCGGTTGCGGCAACGTCATCCCGTGCAGCCCCTTGTACGCGGCGACCGGGGGCGAGGTCCATCCCTCCAGCATCTGCGGCGCTAGCCGGTAGATCTCGATGCCGAGCGGACGGCATACCTCCAGCGGATCGCGTGCGTCCGGCCCCCACATCGGCACCGACAGATCGCCGCCCGGGCAGGTCGACAGCGCGCACAGCAGGTCGATTTCCGCGAAGAACTCGAGGTAATCCCCCTTCTTCGCGGGGCATGCCTTCATGAAGTACTTGTCTTCGAGGTTCAACCCGGTGCACTGGAACACGTTCAGCACGTCGTGCACGTCGTATTCGGTCAAGCCATACGGAGCGATTGCGCGCGTCAGGTTCGAGTGGCAGTGGAAATGGAAATCCTCGCCAGTCAGCATACGGTTCACATACGGATCGCAACGCGTGCCGAGCAGGTCGTGAACGCGGCCGCCATGCTCGTCGACGCCGTAGTCGGCCAGGCTGTCGTCCGTGATGGTCACCATCGGTCGCAGGAACGGCAGGGTCGACCACAGACGGTCGTAGGTGCTGACGTGCGCCTGTTGCAACTGGCGGGTGCGCGAGGCCCACATGCGCTCGCGCGGGTTGTGCTGGTTCCACATGTTCAGGTCGGCGACTTGCGGGCCTTCGATCGTCACGATCCGGAACACATGACCGGCCGGCACGGTCCACGCCTGACCCGAACGGATCGGCACGACGATGGATTCGACCAGGGTGCGGGTATCGTGCTCAGAGGCAATGCGCTGATAAAACGCTTTGTCGGGGTCGAGGGCGGAACCCTTGGTGGACTGATAGGCGGCGGGGTAGTTCAACATGAGGGAGACTCCTTCATAAGACGTGCGGACAGGATACGCCTGCCACGCGCTGTAGCCTGTTTGGGCAGTGGCCGTGATCGGTGAATGAAACTGGAATGAGGGTGTAACGAATCAGAGGTAATCGAGCAGCGCGTGTTCCGATTGCTTCAGATAATCGGCGAGTGCGGCGCTGGCTTCCGTGGTGCGGCCGCTCGCGATCAACTCGAGAATCTGCTGATCCTTCGCTATCCAGGGACGCTGGAAGCGCCGCTCGTCAGGGGCGGAGGCGAACACGAGACGCAGTTGCGCCAGAATCGTGGTGAAGAACGTGTCGAACAGCGGGCTGCCGAGCAGCTGCACGATGCGCCGGTGAAACAGCAGGCTGTAGGTGCCGACGCTGCGCCAGTCGCCTTCGTCCGCCGCCGCTTGCGCGTGCATGACTGCGTCGCGCATGGCAGCGATTTCATCTTCCTCGATCGGATCCTCGCGAAAGAGGGCTTGCAGTTCGAGCGTGCGCCGTACCCGGTAGATGTCACGCACATCGTGGCGCGTCAGGGTACGCACGATCACGCCGCGATGCCGGTAATGCACCGCGAGCCCTTCACGGCACAAGAGACGCAGCGCTTCGCGCAGCGTGTTGCGCGAGACGTCATGCGCCTGAGTGAGATCGTTCTCGACGAGTGCGGTGCCCGGCGGCAATTTGCCTTCGATGATTTCGTCGCGGATCGCCGACAGGATCCGGTCCGTGGCCGATTGCTCGGGCTCCTGGCCAGTGAGGGTGGTAACAGTTGAGTGCGAGGTGGGCATACGGTGTTTTATGCAAGATGGACGTCTTTGAGGAAGCTGGCGATCCGCGAAGTCTTATCGAGCGCCGCCAGTTCGTGCGGTGGCGCATCGCTCACGATCGTGCCCGCTTCCATGAACACGATACGGTCTGAAATACGGAACGCAAAGTTGATTTCGTGTGTGACGATGATCATGGTCATGCCTTCCCGGGCGAGTTCCTCGATGACCTTCAGTACTTCGTTGACCAGTTCCGGATCGAGCGCCGAGGTCGGTTCGTCGAACAGGACAATCGACGGCTGCATCGCCAGTGCCCGCGCAATCGCGACGCGCTGCTGCTGACCGCCGGACAACTGATGCGGATACTTGTGCGCATGCGCGGCCATGCCTACCTTGCCCAACAGGCGCATGCCGGATTCGTCGAGCGGAGCCCCGTTCAGACGCCCGTGATAGCGGGGCGCGAGCGTCACATTCTGCAGCACCGTCTTGTGCGGAAACAGGTTGAAGCTCTGAAACACCATGCCGATATCGAGGATGCCGCGCATGTGCTGCGCATGCGGTACTTTGCCATGCCGCGCGCGTGGCGGCCACAGGAACGCCTTGTCATGCAGACGCACTTCGCCGCCGTCGAGCGTCTCGAGACCGTTCAGCGTGCGGATCAGCGAAGTCTTGCCCGAACCCGACGGGCCGATGATCGACACCACTTCTCCTGCGCGCACGGTCAAGTCGATCCCCTTGAGCACTTCATGATCGCCGTAGCGCTTGCGGATGCCGATGGCTTCCAGCGCACGCGCCGCGCCGCTGGATCGCGCCGTGCGAACGCCCTTCGTTGCCTGCTCGGGCCGCGGTGTTTCCACGGGAATGACGGCAGCCCCAGCCTGCGTGCGGCGCGTGACATCGAGGTGCTTCTCGAGCAGCTTCAACGCATGGCCGAATACGGTCACGATCAGCACATAGTAGAACGAGACGGCCAGCATCGTCTCGAGCACCTTGAAGTTCTGCGTGTACAGGCGTTCGCCGACCAGCAGGATTTCCGCCAGCGAAATGACGGACACGAGCGACGTCAGCTTGACGATCGTCACGTACTCGTTGATGAGTGCGGGCAGCGCGACGCGAAACGCTTGCGGCAGCACGATCAGCCGTTGCAGGCCGACAAAGCGGATGCCGAGCGCCTTGCCCGCTTCGAGCTGGCCCTTCTGGAGCGATAGCAGGCCGCCACGATGGATCTCGGCGATGTAGGCCGCTTCGCTGATCGAGAGCGCCAGCAGGCCGGCCCAGAACGGGTCGGACAACAAACCGCCCGTCCCCGGCAGCACCTGCGGCAGGTTATAGACGAAGATCAGCAGTACCAGCAGCGGCAGGCTGCGAAAGAGCCAAATGTAGGTGCTGCATGCCACGCGTAGCGGTATGAACGCGGACTGTTTGCCGAGTGCAAGGGCGAAACCCGCGGCAATGCCGATCAGCCAGGTCGCGGCGCTCAGCTCGACCACGAGCCAGGTGGCTTTCCAGAAGGCGGCGTCGAACAGCAGCGAAGCCGTGTAGTGCCAGTCGAATACCATGTGCTTCCCCTCACGGCGCGCAACCACGAGGGCACGGGCGAGCGCCCGGCCTCAGGCTGCGCGTGCTACGCGCAGTTAGTTCGGTGCCGTGCCGAGCGCCTTGGCGATGTCATCGCCGGTCGGCTCGGCGACGTTGTACTGCTTGAGCAGTGCCTGGTATTCGCCCATCTGCTTCATCGACGCAAACGCGCTCTTCAACTGCGCGAGCAGCGCGTCATTGCCTTTCTTGACGCCGAGGCCGATGACGACCGGATAGAGCGGGGTCGCCGACGTAATCGCCACGCGTCCGCCGAGCTTGTTGACGGTCATCTGCGCGACGGCCGAGTCTTCGAATTGCGCGTCGACAGCGTGCGAGAGGACGGCCTGGGCGGCTTCCGGCGAAGTCTCGAACTCGCGCACGTCGATGGCGCCGCGGCCGGCAGGAGCACAGACCTGCTTCGACACATCGTTGAGTTTCGGAATCCACGATGCGCCCTTGATCGAGCTCACACGCTTGCCGCACAGATCTTCTGGCGTCTTCGGTGCGAAACCGGAGTGGCTCATGGCGAGCAGCGAGCCGCCGGTCTTCAGGTAGGGCACGAAGTCGATCTGTTTCGCGCGCTCCGGCGTCACGTAGAGCGCCGACGCGATCACGTCGAAGCGGTTCGCGTTGACGCCGAGGATCAGGTTCGCGAAACGCGTGTCGACGAAACCGGGCTGGAGCTTCAGGTGCCCGGCGAGCTTCGTCATGAACGCGGGATCGAAGCCGGCAGGATCCGCGTCCTGCATGTAGTCGTAGGGCGGATACGTCAGATCCGCGCCGATCGTCAGCTTGCCGGGCGCGACGGTCGGCGCGCCGCTCGAGGCGAACGCCTGAGACGCGGCGCATAACGCGAGCGCGGCGGCGCACTTCGCGATGCGTGGCAGGGAGGGCAGGACAGATTTCAGATCAAGTTGGGCTTTCATGCGGTTCTCGCTCGTCCGGGTGGTAACAATATACATTGTTGAACAATCAAAAAATAATTGTTCAACAATAATTTGTGCATAAGCATGATGCGTGCCAAGGGGATGGCGAAGTAGGTGGACACCACTGTGAGTGGGTCTGGCGCGGCTGTGCGGGAGACGTCGCCTGATCTTCGAAAGGGGCGTGCCCAACGTCGGCGCACCAGTTCCGGGCGCCTACGTGCGCATGCAACTGGCGAACGCGTTCAGGAACGGTGCATGTCGTGACGAAGAAACGGAGCCCCAATATCGGTCTGGTGATCCGTTTGACGGCACGATGATTGGTCGGGCCTTGCTCTGTGAAGTGGCGGCAGCTGGCGGAAGGGCGTGCGACGAATTCTGGAAATCATCGCGGAAGAACTCGATACGACAATGGCATTGTGCGGATGCACAGACATCGCTTCGGTTGGGCCGGAGATTCTCGCGGCTCGTCATTCGCCGCGGTTTTGGCAATCTTTGCGGCGCCGTGGTGCGGCGGTGGCCAGCGGCCGGGAAGGACATCAGGTGGTGTGAGCGCGCTGGCTGGCCAGGTTCGATGTCTTTTTCAATTCCGGGCAGGCAGACGAGCCGATCAGCGTCTTTACGATTGCGCAGAACCGAAGGATAAGCGTGCGGGAAGCGTTGTCATTTCCGTGTTTGGCCCTCTCGCAGCGGCAGGAGTAGACTCGCCGAGGTTGCTCCGCGATACCACGCCGATCGTCGCATTGCGCCGATGCATGCGCGTGAACAAGAGGAGTCTGAAATACAGTTCGAGTGGCGTCGGGGAATTTGAAAATGCGTCTGTCAAAGGTTGATCTGAATCTCTTCGTTGTCTTTGAAGCCGTCTACAGAGCGCGAAACCTGACGCGCGCAGCGGAGATGCTGTTCATCACTCAGCCTGCTGTCAGCAATGCGTTGGCGCGGATGCGCAAAGCATTCGACGATCAGCTTTTTGTCAGTACGTCGGCCGGCATGATACCGACTCCCGTTTCGGAAAACATCATCGGCCGGGTTCGTGAGGCGCTGCAGCTGCTTGACTCGAGTACTCACGTCGGAGGACGCTTCGACCCCGCCTCGTCTGAGCGTACGTTTCGGCTCAGCATGACCGACCTTACGGAGGCGCTTCTTCTGCCCGCACTGGAGGACGTGCTGCAGCGACTGGCGCCCGGCATTCGCATCGAAAGCTACTTCACGACGCGTAGAGAGGTCCCGGAAGCGCTGGCCAGCGGTGCGGTCAATCTTGCGATCGACGCTCCGCTGATTGACGACCCATACCTCGAGCAGGAGCCGGTGGGCCGCGACCGGTATGCATGCATGCTGCGTCACGACCATCCGTTTACCAGGAAGAAGCTGACGATCGACGACTACCTCGGGTTCGGTCATATCCACGTATCCAGTCGCCCCCAGGGAACAGGTCTCGTCGATGCGGAACTGAACAGGTTGGGCCTCAGGCGATCGATTCAGACGCGGGTTCAACACTATCTGGTCGCCCCGTTGATCGCGATGCGAACCGATCTCGTCCTCACGGCGCCCCTCGTGCTCCTTCAGCGGTACGACGCGCGGATCCTTGCGCTGCCGTTCGATCTTCCGGATCTCCAGTCTCATTGCTACTGGCATCGAAGCGTTACCGCGGACCCGGCTCATCGTTGGCTGCGCGAGCAGGTTGGCCGTCTCATGCGGGAAATGAACCAGTAGCCGGAGACGGCGGGGGCATGCGGGGCCTAGGCGTCAGGTGTCACGAAAATTTATTGCTGGCTATCACGACAATCAATTTCCTGAATGACGCAGCGCTGGGTATTCTGTTAGCCATGTTGAAGCGGGGACGGCATGGCAGAACTCTATCTTGTACGGCATGGTCAGGCGTCTTTCGGAGCCGCGAACTATGACGAGCTATCACCTTCCGGTCGTACCCAATCACTTTGGCTGGGCGAGTACTTCGCGCAGGCGAAATTGCGGTTCGATCGCGTTGTCATCGGAACGATGCAGCGGCATCGGCAAACTGCCGATGGAATTCTCGCCGCAATGGGTGGCCCGCAAGTCGAGATCGCGCAAGACGCGGGTTTGAACGAATACGATTTCCAGGCATTGTTTGCAGCCCTCGGCGAAGAGGGCTTGCCGCAGGGTTGGTCGGTTGCAAGTTCAAAGAAGGACTTTTACAAAGGGCTCCAGCAAGTGCTGCAGCTTTGGGCCGACGACCGCTTGCCGGGCCGTGTTCCAGAGACCTGGCATCAATTCCAGGCGCGTGTCCAGCGTGCGCGGATCGACATCCAACGGGCCGGCGGCAGGCGCGTTCTGGTGGTGAGTTCGGGTGGTCCGATCGCGGTCACTGCCCAACAGGTTCTGCAGGCGCCTGCTGCGACCGCGATTGCACTCAACATGCAGATTCGAAACAGCAGCGTTTGCCAATATGTCTTTAACGACGGCGCGATGTCGCTAGTCAGCTTCAACTCATTGCCTCATCTCGAACGTGCCGAGAGGCATGAATTTGTCACGTACGGCTGACCTCAACTGGGATTCCTGCTCAATCATGCATGCCAGTCTTCAATTCGACGTCGAAGATCTCACACGTTATCTGACGGCGCACGTGCCCGGGTTTCAAGGGCCGTTGTCCATCGAGAAATTTCCCGGCGGACAATCCAATCCGACGTTTCTTCTGAAGGCACAAAGCGGTAGCTACGTGCTGAGGCGTCAACCTCCCGGCGCACTGCTCAAGTCGGCACATGCCGTTGATCGTGAGTTTCGCGTGCTGTCGGCGCTCGGCCGAACACGGGTCCCGGTCGCCCGGGCATATCACCTTTGCGAGGCCCGTGACGTCATCGGCAGCCTGTTTTACGTCATGAGCTACGAAGACGGACGAATCTTCTGGAATCCGGCGCTGCCCGAAGTACCCATCGAGGAGCGCGGCTCCATCTACGATGCGCTGCTCGGCACGATGGCGGCGCTCCACGATGTGGATATCGACGAAGTCGGATTGTCGGACTATGGCCGCCCGGGCAACTATTTCGCGCGCCAGATCGACGTCTGGACCACGCAATATCGCGCCGCGCAGACCGATATATTGGAGGCGGTGGAGTCGCTGATCGAGTGGCTGCCTGCCCACTGTCCGGCGGAAGTTGGAAAGCCTTCGCTCGTGCACGGCGATTTCCGTATCGACAATCTCATTTTCATGCACGATGCGCCGCAAGTTCGCGCCATTCTCGACTGGGAGCTATCCACGCTCGGCAATCCACTGGCTGACATCGCGTACTTCTGCATGTGTTTGCGGCTCCCGCCCAACGGTATTATCGCCGGACTCGCGGGCTTGAATCGAGGGGAGTTGGGGGTGCCGGACGAGGCGTCGATTGTCGAGCGGTATTGCGGGCTCCGGGGAATTTCGTCGATTGAGAACTGGAACTTCTACCTGGCGTTCAGCTTCTTCCGGCTCGCAGCTATCGCACAGGGCGTGAAAAAGCGGGCCTTGAGCGGTAACGCATCGAACGAAAAGGCGCGACAGGTGGGGGAGATGGCTGGGGCGCTTGCGAAGATGGGCATTGACCTGATCTGAAGACAGGCAGGAAATCGGAACGTAGACATATTGGGGCTGATTGTGACTACTAATTTGTTTGATCTGAAAGGAAAGATTGCTCTGGTTACTGGCGCCAGCCGAGGTATCGGTGCGGAGATCGCCAAACTACTGGCTGAGCAGGGTGCCCACGTGATTGTGTCGAGCCGCAAGCTGGAAGATTGCGAATCTGTGGCGTGCGAGATCAAGGATGCGGGCGGGAGCGCCGAAGCGCAACCGTGCCATGTCGGGCGAGTCGAAGACATTCTCACGATCTTCCAGCATATTCGCGCACGGCATGGTCGTCTGGACATTCTCGTCAACAACGCGGCGACAAATCCGTATTTTGGCCACATTCTCGACACCGATCTGTCGTCCTTCGAAAAGACGGTGGAAGTCAACTTGCGCGGTTACTTCTTCATGTCCGTGGAGGCGGGCAAGTTGATGCGGGAGCACGGCGGCGGTGCGATCGTCAACACGGCTTCGGTCAATGCATTGCAGCCCGGCGACAAGCAGGGAATCTACTCGATCACCAAAGCCGCCGTTGTCAATATGACGCGGGCATTCGCGAAGGAGTGCGGGCCGTTGGGGATTCGAGTGAATGCGCTGCTCCCCGGATTGACCAAAACCCGATTTGCGGGGGCGCTGTTCGCAGATCAGGCCACGTACGAAAACTGGATGCAGCGCATCCCGCTGCGGCGCCACGCGGAGCCTCGTGAGATGGCGGGTACGGTGCTTTACCTGGTGTCCGACGCTGCGAGCTATACCAATGGAGAGTGTGTGGTCGTCGACGGTGGACTGACGCTCTAGTCAAGGGGGCGAAGCGCGCTCTTGGCCGCGCTGTCGGCTGATGCCTCGGCGACATTATTCAGGATTCTGGAGGAGTAGAAATGGATTTTGCATATAGCCCGAAAGTCGAAGCGCTGCGCACACACGTGCGTACGTTCATGGACGCTCGCATCGTTCCGCGCATCCGGCAATGGCACGAGGAAGTGAGTGCGGGTCAATATCCGGTTTCCTTTATGGAAACCTTGAAGGAGCAGGCGCGTGAAGAGGGTCTCTGGAACCTGTTCCTTCCGCATCTGCGCGATGACGAGCCCGGTACCCGCCTGACGAATCTCGAGTACGCGCCCCTGGCTGAAATCATGGGGCGGGTGTCGTGGGCATCGGAGGTGTTCAACTGCAATGCGCCGGACACGGGCAATATGGAGCTGCTCCATATGTTTGCCACGCCCGCTCAGCGCGAGCAGTGGCTCAAGCCCCTTCTCGACGGCAAGATCCGCTCGGCGTTTGCGATGACAGAGCCGGCTGTGGCCTCCTCGGACGCGACCAATATCACGACGTCGATTCGTCGCGACGGGGATGACTATGTCATCGACGGCCGGAAGTGGTTCATCACAAATGCAGCACACCCGAATTGCAAGCTCTTCATCGTGATGGGCAAAACGGATCCGGACGCGCCGAGCCACCGTCAGCAGAGCATGATTCTCGTGCCCCGCGATACACCCGGCGTCAAGATGATCCGCAATATCACGGTGCTCAATCACCTAGCACCGGAAGGGCACTGCGAAATCGAGTTCAATGGGGTGCGCGTGCCCCGGACGAGTCTCCTCGGTGAGGAGGGCAGCGGCTTTGCGCTTGCGCAGGCTCGCCTTGGGCCGGGACGGATTCACCACTGCATGCGTTCGATCGGCGCCGCGGAACTGGCGCTCGAGTTGATGGTGGAACGGGCCCAGGCCCGCACGGCATTCGGAAAGATGCTGGTTGAGCAGGGCGCCGTCGCCGAATGGATCGCGAAGTCGCGAATCGAAATCGATCAAGCGAGGCTCTTTGTTCTCAAAGCGGCGTGGATGATCGATAACGTGGGCGCAAAGGAGGCGCGCAAGGAAATCTCGATGATCAAGGCGCTGGTGCCGAGTGTTCACACCGCCGTTTGCGACCGGGCGATGCAGGTGTTTGGCGCGATGGGGCTGAGCCCCGACACGCCATTGGCCGATAGCTGGACGTGGGGCCGTGCGTTGCGGTTCGCAGATGGTCCGGACGAGGTTCATTTGCAGAGCATTGCACGCATGGAAATCAAGGCGCAGCCCTACGAGCCGGGGAAGGATAATCCCTACCTGATGGCGTCGGCGTAAGGCATAGAGCCAGTTTCAAAGCGTGGCCTTGCGGGGGGAGCCTTATCCCCCCGACAGGGACCGCGTTTCCTCCGACGGCTCCGCCTGCGACCGTTGTCGATGCGGCCGTCAAATGACGCTTATACTTTTCCAGTTTGAGCAGGATGACGGGTAGGTCATGGCTTGGGGGAATCCAGGCGAGCCGACGGCACAGAACGACAGGACAACAGGAAGACATCATGGACCGCTTCGTTGCGATGAGAGTTTTTGCGCGCGTGGTCGAAGCCGGCAGTTTCGTGAAGGCGGCGGAGTCGCTGCAACTGCCGGTGGCGAACGTCTCCCGGATCGTTCAGGCGCTCGAAGCGCATCTCGGCGCGCGCCTTCTGAATCGAACGACGCGCAGCATCAGCATTTCCGAAGACGGCGAAATGTACTACCAGCGATGCCTGAGCGTGCTTGCCGAGGTCGACGACATGGAGGCCGAACTCTCGCATGCGAAGCTGAACCCGAAGGGCAAGCTGAAAGTGAACCTGCCGGCGGTGGTCGCGCGGACGACTGTCATTCCGGCGCTGCCGGAATTCTTCGCGAAGTATCCGGACATCGGGATCGAGATGGGCTTGACCGACCGGCAGGTCGATATCGTCGAGGAAGGCGTCGACTGCGTGATCCGCGTTGGCGAGCTCGAAGACTCGGGGCTCGTCGCGAGGCGCATCGGCAATATGGCGCGACTCACGTGCGCCGCGCCTGCGTACCTCGCGACGCACGGCGAGCCGAAGACGCCGGACGAGCTGCGCCATCACATCGGCGTCAATTACTTGTCGAGCAACACCGGACGGGTACGCGGCTGGGACTTCGTGATCGACGGCAAAAACGAACTGATCGAGATGAAAGGCATGATCGCCGTCAACGATGCGGATGCCTACCTGACATGCGGGCTGCACGGACTGGGCATCGTGAAGGGCCCTCGCTACATACTCGGGCCGTATGTGGCGACCGGCGCGCTGCGCGAAATCCTCGTCGACTATCCATCGGTGCCGCGGCCGATATCGATTCTCTATTCGCCGAACCGGCACCTGCCGCATCGGATCCGCGTGTTTGTGGATTGGATTGCCGAGGTGTTCGCACGCGAACCGTTGATGCAGTGCAAGAACTGACGCTGCGCATCAATGCGATCGAAGCAAGCCGGACGCGCGGGCGCATCCGGCTTGCCGTGCCGGGAATCTCGAGCGTTGTCCCATCCGTGGCAATATGCAACTGCTAGCCCGCTGTGCGGGCGGCGCTTGTGCCAAACGCGAGAAGAAGTCTGTTCATGGACGACGACACACAGGTCTTTAACGGGCTCCGTCCCCGATTGCAGAAGATTGCCTATCGAATGCTGGGGTCTGTCGCCGAAGCCGAAGATATTGTGCAGGACGTCTGGCTGCGTTGGCATGCGGCGGCCCGCGAGAGCATCGATAACGCGGAAGCGTGGCTCGTCGCGGTCACGACACGGATGTCCATCGACCGTCTGCGCGCCGCGAAGATTCAGCGCGAGCACTACACGGGCATCTGGTTGCCCGAGCCGCAGATGACCGACTCACCGGCTACACCCGAGGAGGTCACGGAGCGTGCGGACGACGTCTCCGTGGCATTTCTGACGCTGCTCGAGCGGCTGACGCCGGAAGCGCGGGCAGCGTTCCTGCTGCGCGAGGTCTTCGACGCGGACTACGGCGAAGTCGCCGAGGCCATCGGCAAGACGGTGGCGGCGTGCCGGCAACTGGTAAGCCGTGCAAAAGCGCAACTACGTGATGAACGCCCGCGTTATGCGGTGCCGCGCGAGACGCATCTTCGCCTGCTGCGAACCTTCGCGAACGCGCTGGAAAGCGGCGACTTCCCTGCGATCAACGCATTGCTGGCCGAAGACGCAATGCTGATCGGCGACGGCGGCGGACAAGTCCCGAGCTTCCCGAAGCCGATGGTGGGCGGCCGGCGTATCGCGCAGCTTTTTTACGCGTCGTCGCTGCGTTACGGCAGCGAAATCGGCGTCAGGCTCGTGGTGCTCAACGGTCAGTGGGCGCTGCTGCGCTTTATCGAAGGCAAGCTCGAGTCGGCGCAGTCGTTCGAAACGGACGGCGAGCGCATCGTTCGCATCCACGTGCAGCGCAACCCCGACAAGCTGGCGCGCATCGCCGCGGCATGCGCCAACGGTTGAACGCTGATATCTCTGCGGCGCCCATGCGCGTCGCACGTTGCCGATTGGTGCCGGGCGGGCAACACCGTGAGCCCGTTCGCATGCCTACCGCGACACGCCGCGCCCACCTACGATGACTTCGTGCGGCTCATTGCCGCTAACGGCACCCGCGAAGCTCGGGTGTTGACTCATCGTCGCCAGGAGAAATCATGACGCAGCGTATCAACTACGTTCAGCAATCGCCGGAACTGTTCAAGAAGTTCCTCGAACTCAGCAATCTGCTTAAGGACAGTGCAATCGAAGAATCGATCCGGGACCTCATGTCGATCCGGGCGTCGCAGATCAATGGCTGTGGATTCTGCCTCGACATGCACGTGAAGGAAGCGCGCATCCACGGCGAGCGGGAACTGCGCATCCATCATCTCGCGACGTGGCGCGAGTCGACGCTCTTCGCGCCGCGCGAACGCGCCGCGCTCGCCTGGACGGAAGTGCTGACGAAGCTCCCCGAACACGGCGTGCCCGACGACATCTACGAGCGCGTGCGTACCCAGTTCTCCGAGAAGGAACTGTCGGACCTGACATTCGAAGTGATGGCCATCAACGGATGGAACCGTGCGAACGTCGCGTTCAAGACCGTGCCGGGTTCGTCAGACAAGGCGTTGGGTCTCGACAAGGCAAACCTGGCCTGAACGGCGGGTTCTGCTGTCCTTCCTTATCTTCGGCCCGCGCGTGCGGGCCGCGTCATTTGGGGAGCACACCACCATGCTTCGCTTGAAATACACAGTACTGGCGATAGCCGCCGCAGTAGGCGCATTGATGGGCGACGCCCGCGCCGCGGCGCCCGCAGCAATCGTCACGCCGTTGATGACGAAGCCGCTCGACGAGTATCCGGGCAGGGAAGCCTTGATGATCACCGTCGAGTATCCGCCGGGTGCCGTCGATCCTGTCCATCGGCATCATGCGCACGGGTTCATCTACGTGCTGGAAGGATCGATCGTGATGCAGGTCAAGGGCGGCAAGCAAGTCACGCTGACGCCCGGACAGACCTTCTATGAAGGCCCGAACGATATTCATACCGTCGGACGCAACGCAAGCCAGACCCAACCGGCAAAGTTCATCGTGCTGCTGTTGAAGGACAAGGGTGCGCCCGTTCTCGTGCCGGAGAAGTAAGCCCGAGCGCACGCCCACGCCTACGCCCCAGAAAAACGGCGGACGATGTCACAAATGGCAGCGCTGATACGTCTAGTCGCGTATGGACTCCACAACTCGCGCTGCCATGTCAGATTACCCATCACGCCGACCCGCTGCCGGCGCCGCCGATCCGTTCGCAAGCAGCTTTGCGACCAGTTACGCCGGCGTCGTTTCTTTTCTGGCCGTCGCCAATGAAGGCAGCTTTGCCCGCGCGGGCGATCGCCTCGGCATCGGCCGATCCTCGGTTAGCCGCAACGTGCAGAAACTCGAGGCCCAACTCGACGCGCGTCTCTTCCTGCGCACGACGCGAAGCACGTCGCTGACGCGCGAAGGTGAACTTTTCTACGAGAACTGTCAGCCGGGCATAGAGCGCATCGCCCAGGCGCTGGAAGACATGCGGGAGCTGCGCAACGGGCCAGCTCGCGGCCATCTGCGCATCGGCTCGACGCCCGGCTTCGGCCGCAAGATCGTCGCGCCGCTGCTGCGAGGCTTTCACACGCAATATCCGGAGATCGCTCTGGAATTGCTGCTGAACGATCTCCCCGCCGACTTCACAGCCGATCGCATCGACGTATCGTTTCGCGATGGACGCATGGAGGACAGCGGGATCGTGGCGCGGCAGCTGATTCCGATGCAGATGATCGTCTGCGCATCGCCCGCCTATGCACGGATTCACGGCTTGCCGCGCCATGTCGACGAACTGGCGGATCATCGCTGCATCAACTTCCGGACGGCCTCGGGCCGCGTCAGGGAGTGGGAATTCAAGGTCGACGGTCTTGCGCAGCGGCGTCAGCCCCCCGCGCAGCACACGTTCAACGACGCGGATCTGGTCCTGCAGGCAGTGCTCGACGGGCTGGGCATCGCGCAGTTGCCGGCCTATCAGGTGTGCGCTCTGCTTGGCGACGGGCAGTTGCTCAGTTGTCTCGCGCAGCACGCACCCGACGACGGCGGCCACTACCTCTGCTATCTCAGCCGCAAGCATCTTCCTGCCCGAATCCGTGTGTTCATCGACTATATGACCGAGCATACGAGAGCGCTCGACCTGCAGTGCGTGACGACGGTGACGACGTTATCGACGTTATCGCCGTTATCGACAGTCGAGTGACGACACCCCGAACGACGATGCGGTAACTGATGCTACTGATGCAACACGGTGGGTCCCGGGCGGCGCTACCGCATGACGTAGTGCAGGCCTACGATGCTTCCTGTACGGACGTCGCGCGAATCGCGGCCAGTCCGGCAAAGCACCGGCCATCCCATACGCAATGGGATGCAAGCCGGATTCGAGAAATTGGCAGCGGCTTGACAGCCGCGCACAAGCCCATGGAGAAAGAGATATGGTGCAGCGTTTCCTCTCAGCGAGTCACGATTCGCGCAAGGCCGTCGAAGATGCAACCGCGCGTTACTTCGGTGCGCAGTTGCAGGACGACACGCTCGTCCCGGGCGCAAATCCGCGTCTCGTTACGGTGAACTTCGACGCGTGGTTCGCCCAGGCACAGGCTGCGAAATAAGCGGCAGCCACAGACGAGGTGCGCCATGACCACTTTGCGTCCACCGCCGCTGACGCTGCTCGACAAGTATCAGGGGCAAGATACGCAAACGCTGTATTCGACTACTGTCACCGTGACGGGCGGCGACGCGGGTCACGGACGCGCGTCGGGCGGAGCACTTTCCGATGACGGCAATCTATCAGTCGATTTGCGAATGCCGAAGGCGCTGGGCGGGCCTGGCGGCGGCACGAATCCGGAGCAGCTGTTCGCGGCGGGTTACGCCGCCTGCTTTCATGGCGCGCTGAGTCTGCTTGCGGCACGGGCGGGTATTCGGATTGCCGGTGCTTCCGTTGACGTGACGGTCGATTTCGGCCGCGACCCAATGGACGGCCTCTTCATGCTGACGGCGCATACCCGCATCCGCTTGCCCGGCGTCGAGCGTGCCGTCGCGGAGGAACTGGTACGCAACACCGAACGCTTTTGCCCTTACACCAAGATGGCACGGCACGGCATTGAGAACATCGTCGCGCTCATGCCGCCGGCCGACGCCGGCGAAACGTAACGCCATCTGTCTGCATCTGTGGACGGTAACGGGACGGCGCCGCCGATACGGCTGGCTACCGCCATTCAGCATGGGGATATCGGTAGTCGTTCAGGCGCATTTCTTGAGGTGTCATTTCGTAGGCGCGCCGAAAGGCGCGCGTAAAGTCGGATGCACTTTTGAAGCCGACTGAATAACCGACGTCCTTGATCGGAACGTTCGGAAATCGAACGAGCTCGTCTGCGGCGGCGCGCAAGCGAAGATGACGGATGAAAGCACCCAGCCCGCCTTCATGTTCGAATAGCCGATAAATCGTGCTGCGTGAGAGCCCCAACGATTCAACCACGCTATCGGGCGATAGTTCGTATCCGTGCAGGTTTGCGCGAACGTAGCGTCGCGTATATTCGAACATGAGCGCGCGGCCTACGGCTCGCTTGCTGCCGCTCAAACCAGCCTCTTCCCCGAATGCGTCTGCGATCAGTTCAATTAGACCGGCGAGCCTGCGGTGAGCATCCTCGAACGGCATGTAGCGGAGGTTTTCGACCAGCGTCCTCGCGCGCTCGACGATAAGCCGCGTGGCAGGCCTGCTCGGCTCGAGCGCGCGTCCGTGTATTGCCCACGGGTCGGAGAACACGTGCCGCAGCAGGTTGGCGGGCACAACGAGCGTGATATACCGGCACGCCTGCCGCTGCAGGCGTATGGGTTGTTCAAAGTCGGTGGCAAGTACGCTGCCTCCACACACGGGGTACTCACGCTTCCTGGCGAGCGTCGTCGCCAAATGAGCTGCGCCATCCAGGAAGATGGTAAAACCGATGCCGCGTACGTTATCGCGCGAAATGCGGGCGACGGTGCGTTCGATCACGACATGATCGGTATAGGTGTCGCTGATACGGAATTCGCCGATGTCGTAACGGTTGTTGATGCAGATAAAGGACTGTCGAACCTGCTCACGCGACGGTACGACCTCGATGATATGGCCGAGCTGCTCCCAATAAGCCAGCAATTGCTGTTGCGGCGGCAGCCCGGAAACATCGAATCGGTTGTAAGCGATTCCATTCGCGAGCATATCGTGATCCCGTGGCAAGGTAGGACGATGAGGATGCGATCCGGCAACGATCTCGCCGCTGAGTATCGGGCGAATGACGAGGTGGCGCCCCGCCGCCTCCGCGCATCCCGCTAACGCTTTTAACTGCACGAGCTTATCTTAACATCGCGAATTTACGCAGGCCCGGCCCTGTAGTGCATTGCCGTTGCCGTATCGAATAGCGAATCTGCTCAGGATGGGATATCCCATCATTAATAGAACACTTGCCAAACCAATGAAAAAATCCGCTCATTAAAATTTCCCGGATTGCATGGAGATGCGAGGCGAGTAGATGTCGCCCTTCGTATGGCCGCATTCGCCAACATTGGGTTTCATTCAGACACGCGGTGTCGGAAATTTTAATTGTTCTATAGGATCGACTCCAGCGACTAAAGACTAAAGCTCTTCAGGGAAGACCCAGGCATTTCTACGTTCAAACGGCACGATTCTCGTGCTGTGCAAAAGTAGCACCAGGAAGGTTTGCCCCGTTGCAATCGTGCGTTTGCCGGGTCTGCAGCGTCGAGGTGGGCTGCAGGCCAATGGACCAGAACCGCGCTCGACCTAGGTCAGTTGCGGATCCAAAAGGAGCGACGTGTCGATTCGAGACTGCGTTGCCCCTGCTCGCCGTCTATAGATGTGCTGGGTCGTTTAGGACCGCGTCCTATTCCATCAGCAGGATCGATCCAACACTGCTCAAGCGCATCCCGTTGGTGCGTCACGCGGGGACCGAATCCTCCGCGCCTGTATAGCGTTTGTCTTTGCTGCGTGACAGTGAGGTGTGTCGGTGTTGCGCACCTTCGTGCGTGCCGGCGACATTTTCTGATTCGTCGAAAGAAGCTAATTGCGTGGAGAAATCCATGAAGTCGACCGGTCCTGTCACGTGGTCTCTGCTTTGCAACTATGTCCGTCAACAGGTTCATCACTAAAAAGGACGCCGCAGATTGCACGCATATCGACCTCAATTCGCGCCGCAAGCGCTGGCGCTCGGCGCTGCACTGGCATTTTCCACGTCGGCGCATGCTGTCGATCCGGCGCTGAACTCGCTCGGCCAGGCAGGCGGCCTGGTGATTCCCTATGCGTACCCGTTGCCGGAGGGTGTCGGCGAAGCACAGTACAACAACTATATCGACCCCCGGTACGGCAAGAAGGCGACCGGTTCCCAGATCTACTGGGGTGCGGTCGGGCTCCTGCCGTATGTTGAGGTTGCCGGCGGGCTGGCGAACTATCCGGGGGATGTGCCGGCGCCGTACTCCGGAGCGGATCATTTGATCCTTCGTCATTTGATGGCCGACGTCAAACTGGCGGTGCCGCAGTTCTTCAAATATCAGCCGGCCATCGCGTTCGGCGTGACCGACATCGGTGGTCAAACACATTTCTTTCGCTCGAAGTACGGCGAGGTATCCCAAGCCTTCGGGCCGCTCAACCTGACAGCCGGCTACGGGCAAGGCGATCGGCTCGATGGCCCGTTTGGCGGTGTTCAGTTGTCGCTTTGGCAGACAGGACTATCGCTGCTGGCAGAGCATGACTCGAAGACGCCCTACGTGGGCGTGCGCTATCAATCTCCCCGCATCAGCTGGCTGGCAGACGCTAATGTAATCGCTACGGTGACGCGCGCGGTCAGATCGACAGACGGCGTATCGCCGCGCACATCGATTTCGGTGGGCATTCAGATACCGTTCGGCAAGCGGTTCAGTCCACAGCGCTGTGCAGGCGGTCTGTGCGACGGTACCGACGCTCCAGTGCAGCATGGGTCAACCGACGCGGGCGCAAGCGAAGCTATCGTGCCGCGTAGCTTGCAGCCGCTTCACGAGGCAGGCATAGCAGAACAGCCGAATCGCCTTGCCGGAGAGGCGGTTCCATTTGTGCCGCCGCTGCAGTCTTACGCGTCGGTCGTCGTGGGCGATGCATCCTCCGCAGTGCCCGCTGAGCGCACGCCGCTCATTTCAGAGTCGCTGGACACGTCCGCGCTCGATTCGATCGCGGCGCAGCTGTTTGCCGCAGGCCTCGAACGCGTGCGGGTGGGGATCAGCGGCCGGGATGTCATCGTCGAATACGAGAACCACAGGTACAACCAGAACGAAGCTGACGCGCTTGGCATCGTGCTGGGCGTAGCGAGCATCGATGCACCGCATGGCATCGAGCGAATCCGCGCGGTGCTCAAGAAGGCCAATGAACCGCTCGCCGACATCGCCGTCGATCGTGAAGCCTACGCACAGTTTCTCGCCGGTGGGACACCCTCAGCGGCAAGCGCATCGATGACGATGCGAACGCGACCGACTTATGACGCGGACTCAATTGCATGGCATGGCAATGATCGGCATCACGGACTCACGCGCATTCAGATCTCGCCTGTGACGAGTTATCTCTATGGCACCGAGTACGGAAACTTCGATATTTCGGTCGGAGCGAATATTCAAGGATTCGTTCCGCTCTGGCGGGGCGCTGAGCTGTACGCAAGCTACATCGCGCCGTTGTACAACACGAAGAATATGGACAATCACAGGGTGTTCAGCCAATACCGCTTGCGTGGCGGGCTGGCCACTGCGGCGTTGGCGCAGAGTTTCTGGATCATGCCGCAAGTCCTGAACGTGGCCGCCGTAGGCAGGTTCAACTACCGCTACGTTGGCATCGAGAACGAAACCACTGCTTTCGTCCCAGGCCGTCCGGATCTCGTGCGACTACGTCTCGCCTATCTGCACCACGAGCCCGGGCAAGATACGCTGCCGCACCAGGAAAACGCAATGATCACCTACCGATGGGTTCAACCTTCGTGGAACCTATGGATCGAGGCTGGGGTGGCGCGCTATGTGGGGGGCGACAAGGGGCCGCTTATCACGCTGACGCGCTGGTTCGACGATGTATTTGTCAGTGTGCATGGCGAACACAGCGGCCGCGGAAGCTTCATGGGTGCAAGCATCAGCTTCCCGCTCACACCACGTCAAGGTATGAAGCCGGGTATCACTCAGGTCGACGGGGCCCAGGCATTTTCGCTGGATTTCCGTACGCGCGTCGGATCGACCAACTACCTGTCGGCCGGTGTCGCGGAGAACCTCAACTTCCCCTATAGCACTGGGCAATATCTGCTGAACCAGGGACGTTTTAGCGCGGCCTATTTTTCGACGCAAATGTATCGCATGCGTGACGCGTATGACCGCTATGCGAGGCCGGGCGATGTTCCGCATAAGTCGAACTGAGATGGCGAGGCAACCGGGTACACCGCTATTAAAAATGGCGCCACGGTCGTGTGTGAAATCTGTTTGCGGGATGTAACGACAGTACAGGCTATTTCGCCTGCCACATTGTGAGTGACTTTCTTTCGGAGAGAAATGATGAAGCTACTTGACGCCCGCGCGTGGCGCGCGCTGCAGTTTGGATCGATTGCACTGGCAAGCAGTGCGCTCGTTGCATGTGGAGGCGGCGGCGATTCGCCAGGCGCGACGATTAAAGGAACGGCGGCGGTCGGCGCTCCGGTGTCTAACGGGACCATCCAGATAAGCTGCAAGAACGGCTCCAGCAGTGCAGCTTCAGATTCGAATGGGGCCTTTTCGAGTACGTTTCACTTCGACGGTCCATGTTTGCTGACGGTCACAAGCGGGTCGATCGTCCTCAATTCATTTGCTGCCGGTGCGGGGACATACAACATTACGTCGCTCACACAGTTGCTTCTGAGCTATCTTGCCGGGCAGCTCGGTACGACGCTCAATGGCTTGATTGCCGGCCTCTCGAGCAATACAACCTACCAGAATGCGCTGACGAATAGCACGGTGATATCGAACGCAGAAAACGCGGTGGCACAGCTGATTAAAAGCATGTATGGCATCACGCTGTCTACGAACTCGTTTCTGACCGTATCGTTCACGCCGGGGCAACCCGGGGCGGACGCGGATCTCGATGCCCTGCAGGCAGTTGGAGCGATCACGAGTAATGGCCAGCCCGCCGCAACGCTTGCGAGCGCGGCGCTTGCCGCGGGCGCCGCGGCACCCATCTCAGGCGGCGGATCGCCTACGCCGACTGGCGGGACGGGTGGAACGGGTGGAACCGGCGGAACAGGGACGTAGACGAGATGTTCCGCGGTGGGGCGGGCAGACGCATCCCGACGCTGCTGCAACTCGGACGGGTGTGAAATGCAGCCTTCAGGCCGTCGCCTCTGGCTCAAGCGCTCCAATCTCGGGCGCGCCAGAGCCAGAGGCCTTCGGGGTGCACACCCGTTCGCGCCTCATCGCCGATTTCTAACCCATGTGCAGGCCACCGTTTAGCGAGAAGTCGGCCCCGGTCGAGAAGGCCGCTTCGTCGCTAGCAAGCCACGCGACGATTGATGCGATCTCAGTAGCGTCCCCAAGACGGCGAACCGGGATGCTCTGAACAATGGCATCGAGTACTTCGGAGCGCACAGCCTTAACCATATCCGTTCCGATGTATCCCGGCGAAACTGTATTCACAGTGATGCCTTTGCCCGCCACTTCTTGCGCGAGCGACATGGTGAAGCCGTGTGTAAGCACCTCGCGAGGGCCGTTCGCAATACGGTGCGCGCGTGAGGCATGATCGGGTATCGGGCGGTCTGGCTCTTGCCCGCTAGCAATCAGTCCGTGGAGGCGGGTGGGCACGGCTGCCTTGGCAGCTTCCTGGCGACGAAGCCGTGAATGCCAGCCTTCGCAGTTGAATAGTTGGTCCGGCCGAACTGCCCCTTCTGTCCGTTCACCGAAGAAATGTTGATCACCCGTCCCCACCCTTTGCTGATCATTCCCTCGATAACCTGCTTGGTCACGTTGAAGAGGCTCGTCAGGTTCGTGTCAATGACATCATTCCAGCTCTCACGCGACATCTTCCGAAACACGCCATCTCTCGTGATGCCCGCATTGTTCAAGACGACAAAAAAAAAAGCCTGCCGCGGGGACGGCAGGCCTAGCGTAACCTCGAGGGGAAAATCCCGTGGGGAAATCACTCGAGTTGCCGATTCCGAGGGCGGCGAACCAAGTTTAGACGCGCGCAAAGCTGCCGTGGGGCCAACGGCGGTGCGGGCCAATGTCTTGGCGAAATTGGCTAATGAAAAGCAGTCCATCAAATAGATGATCCCGACATCACTCATGAAGCTTGGATTTGCAATAGATGATTGGCAGTCGCGAGCAAAAAAAAGCCCGCCCGGATGGAGTCCCGGGCGGGCTGAATCTTGATGGGTGCGAGGACCGATTCGGTCGTCCATCAAGGGCCAGTCAGCAAAATAAACCAAAATAAACCACGCGTTAATGCGATGGCCGCAATGGATACGAGATTGGCGGAATGAGTCAATTCAGGAAGCCGAGGATGGTCTGTGTAGCTCACCCGGCAACAGGTGAAACCAGATGTCAGGTAATACCCGACTTGCCGCGGAAGGATAACTGCCCCGGAAGATTGGCCGCGCAAGCGATGAAGATTTCGAGCACCGCCGGAGACCGGAAGTCGAGGCGCAGGCCGCCGAAGAACATGCCTGCTACCGTTTTTTCGTCATACCTTCTTTGCGAAGTCCGTGCTACATGTTCCGCCAGATGTTGCGCGCGGTAGGCCAGCGTCACGCGCTGCAGCCAGTCGGCTTCGCGACCGTTTAATCGCAGCCAAATATGTGTGGACTCCACAAGATGTTCGACCTTGAGCCAGTGACTGGTTTTCTGGCGCATTGCCAATTGCGAGGCAACTAGATAGGTCAGCAGTTCCGTGCGCGCTCTCATGTCGAAATCAAGCAGCCGAGTCATCGTGGATTGGGTGTGGAGACGGAGTGATATCGCAATGTGTGATTGGCGCGGCATTGCGAGGCATGAGAGCGCAAAAAGCGGTTGTCCCTGTCGCGCGGGCGGCCGCATCTGGCTAACGCCACAAGATAACGCCGCAGGAGATCCAGTATCCCGACGCAGATGGTCCTCCGCACGATCTAACTGCGTGCGCCAAAGCATTGGCGGATTCCGCCGAGCGAATTCACCGCTGTGAGTTGCGCGGTTGACAGTATTGCGCCGCTTGCTCTTTCATTGTCGCTCCCAGTCAATCTAGTGGTCTTGTTCGCCATTCCCATCGCTGTCTGTTCCGGGTGATCTATGATCGAACCCGGTCGTCTCTGGGCGTATCCCTCGTCGCGCCCTCAGATCTTAGCCTGCCGCCTCCAAGGCGAGCAGGCTTTTTTCTTGTGCGTGCCCCTCCAGTGGCGGGCGATCCGCCTAATTGGCCGTGAGCAGTTTCGACGCGATAGGCGTTGTCATTGTCGAGGTGCTGA
This sequence comes from Paraburkholderia lacunae, assembly GCF_003353175.1. GTDB lineage: Bacteria > Pseudomonadota > Gammaproteobacteria > Burkholderiales > Burkholderiaceae > Paraburkholderia > Paraburkholderia lacunae. The sequence goes on from NZ_QHKS01000013.1 coordinate 78,012, forward strand.
TAGTGGCTTGGATATGTCACTAGTGAGGCAGCTGGTACGGTGATCCCGCCGCCACACACCGCGGCGTATGCGCCGAATGTAGGAAATCGTGAACGAAATCGTTGATCTCCTGGATGAGTATGAGGCGATTCTTGATAAGGACTCGCTATACGCACGCGTGTTGATGTCCTTCATTGTCGAGCGCGAAGTGCGTGTGCGGCACGACCTGGAGAGACGGATCGAAGCGACCACAATAGATCGGAAGCAGTTCGCGCGACTGAGACACTTCGCGCGAACCGCTCCGCTTGGATGCCTCGCCAAGCTATATGAAGAGAATCGCTCCGGGAGTGATGAAATAAGGTGATGCCTTGATGAGTTCGCCCTGCGTCGCGTGGAGCATCGGGCCAATAGTCAGTGTGAGGCCGGAGGTGCAGCGGTCGCTGTGCCACGGAGTTCAGGCAGTAGGATGCTTGCGGCAAAAAAGCTCAATAGCGTCGTGACCGAAGGTCGATTGTGTCTTAATTCGAGAAAATTCACCGCCGTGCTTCAAACGATGCTTCCAGGGGCGATGCGTGCGGTGTGCCGTCGATACTTCGGCCCGATAAAAAATCGAGGGTGTTGAGCAATGTCGGTTGACGGTCGCCCAACCAGCGCGACGCGTCACAGTTCTACATTGTTGGCATTGACATTTGTTAACAAATTTGTTTGATGTTTTCGCGTAGACTTGCCGGCTAATTCGCCGACCTGCTCGCCGTCGACCACTCTCGTCGCTGCGCTCCGCGAGCGCACTTGTTCATATGAGAATCGCCATCCTGGAATCCGATGCCACAGCGCTTGATTCCGCGTTCGAAATCCTGTCATCTGCCGGGCATCTCTGTTTTGGCGCGCTATGCGACAGAACATTGCACGATCTGCTCGATCAGGTGTCGGTCGATCTGGTGATACTCGATTGGGCCGGGCCAGATGCGCTCCGATACGATACTTTGCACTGCCTGTGCAGACATGATCCCGTGGTCCCCGTCATCCTGTGCGTGACGTCGAGCACGTCGCACCAAGCGATAGCTTCTGGGCTGAAAAGCGGCGCAAGCATCTCCCTCGAGAAGCCGCTCGGCAACGCGCGGTCGCTTGCGTACATTCATGCATTGGGGGTGGGTAGCGATTACTTTTCGGCAATCGGTTCAACAACACTCATGTAACTGGACCGCGCGAGCAGGCAGACGTCGATTCCCGACCAGGTTGGACGGTGTCGAGGCAAGGCGCTTCTCTACCGGCGCTGAATTCATCTCATGGTTCCGGACGTGTCCGGTATCGTGCGATCAAGTGATCGCCATATGCGATTATTCGCTTCCCCAACGAGAACGCGCGAAAAAGTGGTCCCACAGACAACGCACCTGTAGTACTCAACCGCCGGCATGCCGCAAAGTTCTCCAATGCCGAATTGGGTGAGCCCTCGGGCCGGTTTCACCATTGACGGGACACCGTGAAGGTCCGTACACAATTCACAGGTTGGCACGTTGCGTTCTCCCGTCTCGCTTTTCTGAATCGAGCGTATCACGACGCAGCGCCGTGTGTGCGCCCATCTCGTGGGTTGACTCTTTCCGCCAATCTCATGTCCGGTACGACCGCAATGCCAACCTCGTATTTATCTTGATCAGTTTCCTGTCCGGCGTTTGATGGGAAACCGTAGCGGTTCTCGCACCCCATCAAGATTCTGCTTGTCTGGAACTCTGTCCGACTGGACTCCTTTTTATTCTCGACTGCAAGTCGTCTATTGCAGGACATGAGTCGTGACTTGTGTCGTGTTCGTATTTGATGGATTCCGACAAGCAACTGATGCTCAGCCAAATCCAGTCGAACGCGGGGTGGCTGCCCGTTATGAAGCGATTCGCCGCTGAGGCGATAAGTTCGGCGAGAGCTTTGGCGGCGTGCGTCAATCCAGGAACCGCCTCATTCATGCCGCCAAAGGCTGTCTAACAGGATGAGTCGAACCTCAAGCCTGAGCCTCCGGTTCAAGTACGGCTCACGTCATCGTGTGCGCATCACACGTGGAAACACAAGCGTCCGGGCGATCTCATGAAGCGTGTCTATTTCGGAGCGCGTCCTCGCGATTGCCCACAGACCGTAGCGCGGCGTGGGTAGCCGACGGGCGTCACCGGAGAAGAGGGCGACGTGCTGTGCCACTCCGCCTTGCGCGCGGCGAATGGTCCGATTCGCACCGACACAATTCCAGCAAAACGGGGCGAGCACGTCAGAGGACCTCACGAGATGGATTACCAAGCCGGCTCCGTCGCCGTCGCGATCGTGGGTAATCTCCCACGAAAGGCGGCCGCCAAGCGTCGGCAGGCCCGTGATCCAGCCGCTCACTTCATGTTCGTCGAAGCCCCATAGGCGCAGGCCGACTCGAAACGTCGCATGCCTGGCGCGCGCGACGTCACCGTGTGGGCGGGAATGCTGACTGACCGCGTGCGTGAGATGCATGGACGTGCTTTCGTGGCGCATGATGAAGGATGGTTGGACCGGCGCCCGCCCGCGGATTTGCGAAGCCGCCGCCGGTCATGTGAAAGGGGATGCGGATGGGCGTCAGCAAGCGAGATCGAGTGGACGCGTGCGTAGATACGCATCGAAATCCGCTGCCACTTCCGGGTGCCTCAGCGCGAACTCGACCGTCGCCTTCAGGTAACCGAGCTTGCTGCCGCAGTCGAAACGCGTGCCGTGGTACTTGTACGCGAGCACCTGTTCGTCGGCGAGCAGCGACTGGATCGCGTCCGTCAGCTGCAGTTCGCCGCCCGCGCCCGGCTTCAGCGCGCGCAGATGGTCGAAGATGCGCGGCTTCAGCACATAGCGGCCCACCACGCCGAGATTCGACGGCGCGGCTTCCGGCGCCGGCTTTTCGACGATGCCCGACATCTTGATGATCGAGTCTTCCCACTCCTTGCCATCGACGATGCCGTACGACTTCGTGTCCGTGGCCGGGATCTCTTCGACACCGATCACCGAGCTGTGATAGTGGTCGAACACCTCGATCATCTGCTGCATGACGGGAGGCTTGCCGTACAGCAGGTCGTCCGCGAGGATCACGGCGAACGGGTTGTCGCCCACCAGTTTTTCGGCGCACATTACCGCGTGGCCGAGGCCAAGCGCTTCCGGCTGGCGCACATAGAAGCAGTCGACATGGCTCGGCTTGATGCTGCGCACCAGCTCCAGCAGCTTGGCCTTGCCGCGCGCTTCGAGTTCGGCCTCGATCTCATAGGACTTGTCGAAATGGTCTTCGATCGCGCGCTTGCTGCGCCCGGTGACGAAGATCATTTCCGTGATGCCCGCTGCCATCGCCTCTTCCACCGCGTATTGAATCAGCGGCTTGTCGACGATCGGCAGCATCTCCTTCGGACTTGCCTTCGTGGCAGGGAGGAAACGGGTGCCAAGACCTGCTACCGGAAATACCGCCTTGGTAACTTTGAGCATGAGTTGTTCTGCTATCCGTAATAGCGACACTAAAAAAGTAGCCTGCACTCTGAAAGAGGCAGGCCAAAGACCGAGGATGACTAAGCCACGTTTGCGCGGGGCCTGATAGATCATCTTTGGGATGACCAGACACAAGCATAAGAGCGAAAAACGGCGCATGGCGCGAGGTGGCGGAAGAAGCCCCGTTTTTGTCTAAAGCGAATACGCGTTTGTTTTGCAGGCCTTATGAGCGCAGGGGCAGTGAGCTCGAATAGGGGCAGACTCGGCTCGACCGTGCGAGTTTGCGATAAATACCGATACATCAAACCGGGCATCGCGGGCCCGGCACAGATTGATGAATGACGCGGCGAAACCGGCCATGTCGAGACATGGCGGCGCGGCTTGCTCTTCCGCCAGGGAAGAGCGCCGCGTCGATGCGCGCGTGCGGGTCTGGCCGAGCTGCGCGTGCTCAGGCCAGGCAGCTCGGAGGCGCTTCCTTGCGCATCCGGTAGTCGGTAGGTGTCGTCGCCAGATACTTCCTGAACAGCTTGGCCAACTGACCGCCGCTGCCGATACCGCAGCGCCGCGCGATCTTGTCGACAGGCAAACGCGATTCGACGAGCATCCGGCAGCTCATGTTCAGACGCGCGCGAAGCAGATAGTCGGAGGGCGTCATGCCGATCTCGCTCTTGAAGCGCCGCAGGAAATTGCGCTCGCTCATCGCAGCGACCTGCGCCGCGTCGTCGATAGAGATAGGACGATCGACATTGGCTTCCAGCCAGCGCGCCGAGGCCAGGATCTTCTCACTGACTTGGGGCTGGGGCATCAGGTTGTCGGTTATGGACGATCTGAAGGGCGCCTTGGGCTGCGGCGCGACCGAATTGGCAACCAGCCGCGCCAGTTCCGGTCCTAGGTCCTCTTCGACGATGCGCAGGGCAGTGTGCACGGCGTCCGGCGCTTCGCTCAGTGGCCGTAGCGAATAAAGGTCGTGCGCTTCGTTGTCGCCATACAGAAGCGGGCAGTAGCGGCTGGGAAGCCCAGCCGCTTCCAGAAGCAGTCGCCCTTCCGAGATTGGATGAACAATCTCGCTGAACGGATGCCTACGGCGCAGCCAATTGGTGAGACGTTCTTCGCGGCACGCCTGCTGCACCCCCGTGCCTCCTGCGATGAACAGCAGGTGCGTGTCATTCGTGCCTCGGTGGGACTCGACGCTCTCGGTCCAGACAAACATCCACGACGAACTCGCGATGCGGCCGCCCGAAGCAGAAAGCAGCGAAACATCATAGAGTGCGCGCCCCGATCGCCGCGATGCGATGAGCGCGTTTGCCTTCTGGAAGATCTCGATGATCGCTGCGACCTTTGGCAGCGTAAAGCCATTAAACAACGCTATGTCGACGCGAGTCGTCTCGCTCGTTTGCATCGGCACGGCGGTTTGCCACGAGCTGCGCGGCGAAGTATTGACCAGCTCCATTGATTTTTCCCCGGAATGTTTTTGACCTGCAGAGTCCCTTCCCAAGACTCTGTCTTTTTTCTTATTGACGAATACTATCCAAATGATTACGAAGTCATTATTGCATGGCCGAATTAACCAACATGTTGGCCGTTCAGGACATTGGATCATTAACAAACGCACGGTCACGCTGCGTACTCGCAGCCGGGTTGCTTCACGCGGTTAGCATGAAGATGTCACTGCTCTGAGAAACTGAGGTTGAGTGTATGGGGCTATTTGAGTTTATTTATATGCGTTTTGATATGTAGCCGGAAATTATTGCGATATCGATACCGATTTATTGGTATTGCTTGTGTAATACACAGTAAGAACTACATTTTGCATTAAAGTCGGGCACTCACTGGGCACGATCGCGGAGCCGGCGGATCGGATGCCGCGCAAGGCATACCTCAGAGCGCAGCATGGGTCCGCTTCCAATCGAACCGGGATTTTTAGGGCAGGGCATGTCCCTGGTTCGTTTTAACGAGGGTGCCGATATCATACGTGCGCCAGGTTCAGTTCGGCTGCCGTACGGGCCGGTTACAGGCCCGAATCAGGCATGATTTTGCCGAGGTCAGTTTTACGATCCGCAAACGATTGCGCTCGAGCCTAAATAAGCCGGGAGCGCGGCCGTTAACGCGTCTATGCACAAACAAGACATTCAATCAATCGTTGATGCCGCCCGCGAAACCGCGGACACCATTGTCGGCGCGCTCGAGTGGAATACGGCCGAAGATGCCAGCGCGATGCACGACGTGATCTTCTGGGACATGATCGCCAAGCGATTGCCCAACATGAGCATTGCCGATCTGCATAGCGCAAAGTGTTTGCCAGGGCAAGTCTACAAGCGTCCTGGCGTTGACGGGCGCGCCACCGGTACCCGGGACCTGGAAATGCGCCGGGCGGAAAAGGGCAATCATTGATACTTCGGGACGAACGCGCATTTCGCGCGTGGACGCGGAGTCGGCGCGGATTCACATCGTCATCGGCCCCGCGGCCAACGTTCACGACGTCAAGGCGGTCGACGCCGTGCGGGACGGCGGCCTCACTGTAGACCCGAAGTTCGATTGGTTTGCGATGCCTGAGAGGGGCAGATTTCGTGGATGTTTACGAAATGAACGCAGACGCGACGAACGACGCGAGGCCGATCGGCACCAACAAGATCGTGCCCAGTCTCATCCGCATCATCAATTTGGCCCTCGCGGCCTCCCAAGGTCCGCGTGCGCGACGCGGCTGGAACTCGAGGAAGATCAGCCTTCGGAAGTGCCGTCTTCCGACTCTCAAAGCGGAAAGGAGGCTGAAGCTCAGATAGACCAGAGTCCAAACGAAACAAAATTTGGAAAGAATCGAAAGAAAGATCGCCATATAGCCGCCCACTTGATTTAACAATCTAGACGTGTGGAGACTACAGAGCGATACAGCCACTTTCCTGACAAACTTTTGTCTTTATCCGTCGAGCATCCTTGTGGTCCCCGGGTCTTCCATTCCCGAATCTTTGCGTCGGCGATGCTGGTCAATAAATCTCGGACATGCTGAAGCTCACTCCGGCAGCGTCGTTCCGGGAAACAATCGGTGGTTCGTCGAGTTCCCATGCAACGCCGATATCAGGATCATTCCAGAGCAAGGTACGCTCATGCTCAGGATGCGAGCGCTCAGTGGTCTTGCAGAGGAGCTCGGCGACATCCGACAACACAACCCAACCGTGGGCGAAACCCGGTGGTATCCACAGTTGCTGACAATTGGACGCAGACAACCTCGCGCCGATCCAGCGGCCGAAAGTCGGTGACCAACGTCGCAGATCAATCGCTGCATAGAAGATCTCACCGACGACGACCCGTACCAGCTTGCCCTGGGGACGCTGGAGCTGGTAATGCATGCCGCGTAGTACATGGCGAGCCGACACCCAGTGGTGGTCCTGGACGAACGTGTAGCCACGGATAATCTTTTCCTCAAATTCACTCTGGTCGAAGCTTTCGAAGAATACTCCGCTTCCATCGCTGGAGATGAGCGGCGCGATCAGCTTGACGTCACGAATCGCTGTATGCATTACCTGAATAGTCATGGGAAAACGATCGAGATGAACTTTGCACAATCGAACCCAGCGCTGCGGCAGTGGGAATCGGCTCGAATGCTGGCGGCTTAGTTGTGTGCGTCAGGTACATGCAGAAGAGATATTGCTGATCATCGGCTGCGCCTCCCGGGTACCACATGCGGCGCTGCATGAAAATCGCGCCTATGAAGGTCGGTATGTTACGAGGAGGGACTGGGTGATTTCGGCTATTTAGTTGGCGTAATCCGCCAATTAATTGTCAATTGCCCAATCTTGTCTAACCCCCGCACCTTATTGATCTAATTGCTCGCCTTGGATTTGACTCGGTAGTGGCAGATTGCGGACCAAGGCAATTGAGCGGGGTTGACTGTCTCGCGTGTGGGGCGACGGCAAGTAGAAGAGAGTAGTCGCAGAAATGGAATGGTCCATGGAACAGATCCAGGCATGCGTTGCGCATTCATTCACGCGCCGCAAAGAATCCTTCGACAGTCAGCAAGGCGGCCGCCGTAATTTCGCATCTCTATTGCCCATTGTGTAGTAGTGAGACATAAGGCATGAAACACGAGACTGGCTTATTCCGTCGTGTAAGAGGCGAGTGGGCTAAAACGCCAACATGTTGGCGTTTTCCGTCAGTCACATTACGTCAGATACGACTCTATGTATGATGCACTGCAACCGAAGTCGAGATTTCTTTCTGCGAGATAACACGTCGCTGCATCGCTCGAGAACATTTTATGGTGTGCATTTGCCTCGAAAAACTGGAGAAGAGAACAGTGTTCGTTTTGAGGAAAAGAGCCAGGGTGCGCGGGACGGGCGTAGGTGAGTATCCCGCGGTGATAGTAACGACCAGGTGAAGAGCGCGTTAGCACTAGTCAGGCGTGACTTCGGCATTGATGTCATGCGCGACATTGCCGAGTGCCAGTCGTTGGCCACGCTAACAAGCTAGCTTCGCTTCTGTCCGATACAAGCGCTGTAGCGCTAGTCACACGGTATGGGCGATCTGCGAACAGCCCATGTCGCCGCAGCTCACGATGAGCGAGCACAATTTTCTGCGTGGCTTCAGGCGCGAAGATCGATGCATGCCGTCTGAGCACGTGTTGCAGTTACATCCGAGGGTGGCCTCGCAACTGCTCACGGAGACAGATGCGCCAATCGAAAAGATCGCGAGGCGTAACGGCTGGACGGAGGGTGACTTTTTTTATAAATGCTCAGCGCTGACACCGTCTAGTACTGAAAACGCAGTTTCGAACAGGTTGGGATGCGCCGGCATAGCGCGGGACAACGGTAGATTTTGTGGTAGGTGAGTTCAAGCGCTCGTTGCTGATCTCGTTTGAACTACGAATAGGAGTGCGTATGGACTACAAGTCGGCGGCGGAAATTGATCATGGCAGTGACGATAGCGAAGTCGTCCCGACCGGGCAGGGATTTTCTGCGGCGCCTGTGCGACTCGTGCCTGTCGTGCTTGCTGGAGGGGCGGGGTCGCGGCTGTGGCCTATGTCGCGCGAGCAATATCCGAAGCAATTGATCGACGTTCTGGGCCCGGACTCGCTCCTGCAAGCTACCGTGCAGCGAATGAAGGGTTTTCAAGCCGACCTCGGGGCTGCGAGCTCACCCATTATCGTATGCGGCGACGAACATCGTTTCGTTACGGCAGAGCAACTCCGGGCGAGAGGAATCGATGCACGCATTGTGGTCGAGCCGGCGCGGCGCGATACGGCACCGGCGCTGACGCTTGCCGCCGCGGCGGCGTGTGCGGACGGTGAAGACGCGATAGTTGTTGTGATGCCGGCGGATCACGCGATTGTGGATGTATCGGCTTTCCAGTTGGCGATCGCGCAGGCAGCGCAGCACGCGGAGCGCGGCGCGATTGTGACGCTTGGCGTGCCGCCGACACGGCCCGATAGCGGCTTTGGTTATATCAAGCTTGGCGTGGCCCTTGCCAGCGGTGCACATCGCATTGAGCGCTTTGTTGAAAAACCCGCGGCCGAATTGGCCGCACAGTATCTCGCATCGGGGCAGTACTGGTGGAATAGCGGGATATTTGTCGTGCGTGCGAGCGTGTGGCTTGCCGTGCTCAGGATGATACAACCGGCGATGTATGACGCATGCGTGTCAGCACACGCACAGGGTGCGAGCGACGGCTTGTTCTTCCGGCCAGGCGCTGACGCCTTCAAGTCTTCTCCGTCGGACTCGATCGACTACGCAGTGATGGAGCGTCTGGGATCGGAGGAAAAATTCGCAAAAGGTGTGGTGATTCCGCTCGAAGCAGGATGGTCGGATCTCGGTTCGTGGGATGCGGTGTGGGAGGCACTCGACAAGGATGCGGACGGTAACGCCGGGCGCGGTCGGGTCGTGTTCGAAGGCGCGACGTCGAGCTTTGCGCATTCGGAAGGGCGTCTCGTTGCGTGCGTCGGCGTGACCAATGTCGTCGTTGTGGAAACCGATGATGCCGTGCTGGTCGCGGACCGTTCGCGTGTGCAGGAAGTCAAGAGTGTGGTCAACCGGATTCGAGCATTGCAAGCGCCTGAGGCCGATGTGCATCGAAAGGTGCGGCGCCCATGGGGTTACTACGATTCAATCGACCATGGTGAGCGCTTTCAGGTAAAGCGGATCGTCGTGAACCCGGGCGGGCGTCTGTCGCTGCAATTGCATCATCATCGCGCCGAGCACTGGATCGTGGTAAGCGGCACGGCGCTTGTCACGCGCGGTAGTGAGCAATTCATGCTCAGCGAGAACCAGTCGACATTCATTCCGCTGGGCGTGACGCATCGTCTGGAGAACCCGGGCAAGCTGCCACTCGAGCTTATTGAAGTGCAGTCCGGATCGTATCTCGGAGAGGACGACATCGTTCGATTTGATGACACATACGGTCGCGCTTGACGCGTCGGCGTGTTACGCAGTCCAACTTCAGGCGGGGGAATCGCGAGATGCTCGGGATACAGGGGTTATTGGCGCGACTTGTCGATGTCGTTCTCATTGTGGCAGGGGCGCTGGTGGCGTCGCACATCCGCTTTGAAGATCTGGGACAAAGTCGGGTAGATGGGGCGTTTATTACGTTTTCTGTCGCGTTCGCGCTTGTGTCGTTTCCGGTCTTCGGCTTGTACGAGTCGTGGCGTGGCCGCTCGATGTTGCGCCTGACTGGGCAGGTATCGCTGGCGTGGCTCGTGGTTCAGGCGTGCGGTCTGGTACTGATGTTTTCACTGCATCGTACCGATTTTATCTCGCGCTTGTGGTTCACTTACTGGATCGCGATCACGGGCGGCGCGTTGATTGTGTCGCGACTGATGCTGCATGCGGTGCTGCGCAGCGTGCGTTACGCCGGAATGAATCTGCGCGACGTGGCAGTGGTAGGGGTTGGCGCACATTGCCAGGAAGTCGTGTGCAAGATGGAAGCGTCGCCGGCTAGTGGCTTTCGTGCATCCGCAATGTTTGACGTGGATCCGGGGGCGGCGGCCATACCGAAGGGTGTGCCGGTATTCGACGACTTTCAGAAATTCTCTGAACACGTTCGGAAAACCGGCGTGCAAGAAATCTGGCTGGCTCTTCCGTTGTCGGAAGAGTCGACCATGCTGCGCTTCGTCAATGAGTTTCGCGACGACCTTGTGAACATTCGCTTCATTCCGGATGTACGCAGCATGGCGTTGTTTGATGGCGGAGTGATCGACCTGATCGGTGCACCTGCAATTAGCCTCGTCGCGTCGCCACTGCCGCCGCGCGCGATATTGCAGAAAGAAATCTTCGATCGCGTATTTGCGGCTCTTGCACTGCTCGCTTTGATGCCGCTGCTGACAGTCATTGCGGTTGCCGTGAAATGTTCATCGCATGGCCCTGTGTTCTTTACGCAATTTCGCAAAGGGGCCGACGGCCGCGTGTTCAAGATCTACAAGTTTCGAACGATGCGGCCGCACGCCGAAAGGACGGGCGTGGTCACGCAGGCTACGAAGGGTGATCCTCGCATCACGCGCCTGGGCGCGCTCCTGCGGCGCACTAGTCTCGACGAGCTACCGCAGTTTTTTAATGTGCTCCGCGGCGAAATGTCGGTGGTCGGGCCGCGTCCCCATGCGATCGAGCACGATGAGCTTTATCAGAAGGTCATCAACGGCTATATCCATCGCTACCGGATCAAACCGGGCATTACTGGCTGGGCCCAGGTGAACGGATTCCGTGGTGAGACTGATCGGGTCGAGAAGATGCAGAAGAGGGTGGAGCATGACCTTTACTACCTGCGCAATTGGTCGTTCGCGCTGGACATGCGAATTGTCGTGACAACGGTAGCGAAGGGACTGGTTAGCAGCAACGCGTACTAACCGCCCGAATGGATGACTCGAGCAGCATTTGAATTTCCGTATTGAAGCCGCCACCCGCGCTTTCAGGCTTGTCCGCCATGAGGCGATGCTTGTCCGATTTCTCCCGTGTGCAGGCCAGGCACTGCGAATTCCGCATGGAGAACGAAATTGACTCCACATGTGACCACACATTTACGGAGTTTCCGGGATGCCTCTTATGCAATTCTGAGCGGCGAAAGAAATCGCGGTAGGAAAGAAGAGTTGAACGAAATTCGAGGGAAATATCTGATGGGATTTTTGGCTAAGTGTCGCGGAGAAAGAGTGGAGCGTCCCGTTCGTCGCTGTACTCGTCTGCTGGTGAGTGTCGCCGCAAGTGCCGCGCTGTCGGCTTGCGCAGTTGCTCCAGGGATGCGGATGACTACTCCCGCGACGCTGCCGGTCGCAAGCGGAAACTCACAGTCACCGCCGACAGAGATGCAGATTCCGATTACTGATATCAACGTCGCTTTGACGGAAAAGATGCGCTTGGAGAATGCGCAGGCAAGCGCGGTGCAACTCCGTGAACTGGTGAGTAAGCCGGAGCCATACACTCTGGGTGTGGGCGACGTGCTACAGGTTACGGTATGGGATCACCCTGAACTGGCGACAGCGCTGGGCGCTCAAGCGCAAACGAACACCCGCTCGTACGATCCCGCACAAGGGTTCCTGATTGACGAAAACGGCAATGTGCAGTTGCCCTATGCAGGAAGCGTTCATGTTGCCGGCCTGCGTGTCGATCAGACCCAGCACGCGGTGTACGCCGCATTGAGCAACGTTTTCGTCCGGCCGCAGGTGACGGTCCGTGTGGCCTCGTTTCGCGCCAAGCAGGTCTATGTCGACGGCGAGGTGCGCGCGCCTGGCGCGATACCGATTAACGACGTTCCGATGACCCTGTTCGAAGCCATCAACCGGGCGGGCGACTTCAGTACGACGGCTGATCAAAGCCGGATGATCCTGGTGCGGGACGGCGTCTCGTATCGGTTGAACCTCTCGAGCATGCTCACTAGCGATCAGAATCCTTCGAAGATTCTGCTAAAGAGCGGCGACTTATTACGCGTCGTTTCGCGCGATGACAACGGTGTATTTGTCATGGGCGAGGTCAATAAGCCCGTGACCGCCGTTCCCATGAAGAGCGGCAAGCTCACGTTGAGCGATGCCATTTCTCAGGCCGGCAGTCTGAATAGCGCCAGCGCCGACGCTGCCCAACTCTATGTGATTCGCGGCTCATCTGACGCGACACCGCAGGTATTCCATCTCGATGCGCATTCGCCGGTTGCAATGGTGCTGGCGAACCAGTTCGAGTTGCAGCCCAAGGACGTCGTGTATGTGGACGGTAACGGCCTGGTTCGCTTCGGCCGGGTGCTGAGTCTGCTGTTGCCAGCTATCAACGCAGGCTTGACCGGGGCGGTTCTCACGAAATGATGGACAGCATTCTTGTTGTGTGTGAAGGCAACATTTGCCGGAGTCCGATGGCACAGGCTCTGCTCGCCAGGCAATTGCCCGGCGTCAGTGTGATGTCCGCCGGTTGGGCCGCGGTCGTCGGGCGCGGTGCCGACCCCATCGCGATCGAGTTGATGGCCGAGCGTGAAATTGACATTGGAGGCCATATCGCCGTGGACCTGAATCTGCACCACATGCGTTCAGCACAGCTGGTTTTGTCGATGACGCAGGCGCAGCGCAGGCAAATCGAAACGGACTATCCATTCGCGAAGGGGAAGGTCTATCGCCTCGGCGAACACCAGGGCATAGACGTACTAGACCCGTACCGCAAAGGACGTGCAGCCTTCGAGATGGCTTTGGCGCAAATCGAACTTGGTGTGGCGCACTGGCTCGACGCAATGGTTCGACTGACTCACTAATCTATGGCAACCATCAATCAAAATCGATTCATCGATTCGCCGATTGGCGACGAAATACACCTTTCCGAATACCTTGCCGTTATTGTGGAGAGCTGGAAGCTGATCGTAGCGATCGCGGCAACTGTGCTGATTGTCGGCACGCTCTATGCGTTTCTCGCGAGGCCGGTGTATCGCGCCGATGCGATGATTCAGGTTGAAGATAGTGCAAATTCAGCCAAAGACGCTCTGGGCCAACTGGCGTCGATTTTCGACACCAAGCAGACCGCTGACGCCGAGATCGAGTTGATCCGCTCGCGGCTCGTGGTCGGCCAGACAGTTGGTTCACTGCACCTCGATATCAGCGCGCAGCCGCGCTATTTCCCGCTAATCGGTGCCGTGCTCGCACGGCATGCCGGGGGCAATGAATTGGCGCCGGCTCTGTTCGGCATGGAGCGTTTTGCGTGGGGTGGCGAGAAGATTGAAGTATCGCTATTCAATGTCCCGAGGGAGAGCTACGACGTCAGGTACACATTGGTGGCACGCGGCGACGACAAATTCGATCTGGTCGATCCGGATGGTGACGTCGTCCTGCACGGACGAGTGGGCGAGAGAGTCCGAGGCATGGAATCAGCTGGTTCGGTTGAATTGCAGGTCGCGCGTCTTGAAGCGCGCCCCGGCACCCAGTTCATTGTGACGCGGGCGTCGACGCTCATCACGATCAATCAGTTGCAGGACGCACTTGTCATCGCCGAGAAGACCAAACAATCCGGGGTGATTGGCGTCTCGCTCGACGGTGCGGACAGCAAGCGTACCGCTGAGATTATCAATACGATCGCGACGACCTACGTCCAGCAGAATATCGACCGGAAGTCCGCCGAAGCGGAGCATACGCTCACCTTTCTGGACCAGCAATTGCCGCAGCTTCGCAAGCAGCTCGATCAGGCAGAGGATCGCTACAACGCATTCCGCAACAAGAAGGGGACGGTCGATCTGACCGAAGAAAGTCGTTTGCTGTTGCAGCAGATCGTCGACAGCAAGACCAAGCTCGTCGACCTGGAGCAACAGCGCATCGAGATGGCGCAGCGTTTCACGCCGTCGCATCCGGGAGTCGTAGCGCTGGCTGCGCAGATCGCCTCTCTCGAGGCACAGCAGGAGCAGTTGAATAAGCGTGTCTCGACTTTGCCGGACACGGAACAGTCGGCGTTGCGGTTGCTGCGCGATGTACGTGTCAACACGGAGTTGTACACAAACCTGTTGGATAGCGCCCAGCAGTTGCGGATCGTCAAGGCAGGTCAGGTCGGCAATGTCCGTGTGGTCGACTACGCCGTTGCGGGCGAGTCGCCGGTCAAGCCGAAGCGACCTTTGGTGATCGTGCTGGCGGCAGTGCTGGGCCTCGTTGCGGGGACGGTAGCGGCGTTCGTCAAGAGTGCGCTATTCGGCGGTGTCGAGAACAGCGAGGAAATCGAGCTGGCGCTGGGCCTGCCGGTCTACGCCGCCGTGCCGCATAGCGAGACGCAGGTGCGTTTGCGGCAAGGCATGCGGCGCGGCCGCGGCGGTCATCACGTTCTGGCGTCGATTGCGTCGCACGACGTGGCTATCGAAGGGATTCGCAGTCTGCGTACCGCGCTGCAGTTCGGCCTGCTCGATGCCGTCAATAACGTGATCGTTATCACCGGACCACGCCCCGAGGTCGGGAAATCCTTTATGTCGGTCAATCTCGCGGCGGTGCTCGCGAGCGGCGGCAAACGCGTCTTGCTGATCGATGCGGACATGCGGCGTGGCGACGTGCATAGCTATTTCGGTGTGTCCAGACAGCCAGGGCTTTCGGATGTCATCGCAGGATCGGACGTTGAAAGTGCAGTCTTGCGCGAAGTGCTGCCAGGCATGGACTTGCTGCCGAAGGGCTCATTGCCGCCGAATCCGGCTGAACTACTCATTAGCGAGCGCTTCAAGACGATGCTCGAGAACCTCTCCAGTCGCTACGACATCGTCATTGTCGACACTCCCCCGTTGCTGGCTGTGACCGATGCAGCTCTGATAGGTAAGCACGCTGGCGCGACCTTGATGGTGGTTCGTCATGGTCGCCACCCGATGCCGGAAATTCTGGAATCTGCCAACCGTCTGCGCAACGTCGGAGTCACGCTCAAGGGCGTGCTATTTACCGACGTGCCGCAGCGACGTCTCGGTTATGGCACGTACTACTACGGCTACGAAAGCAGCGCTGAATAAGCGTCGCAACACCCAAGCATGGCGCGAGGACGACCCCGGCGCATCGACTATGAGGAGCATCAAACCATGAGTCACAAAGTTGCCTTGATTACCGGCGTCACAGGCCAGGATGGTTCGTACCTTGCCGAGTTACTGTTGAACAAGGGCTATGAAGTTCACGGCATCAAACGCCGCGCATCACTGTTCAACACGGAACGAATCGACCACCTGTACCAGGACCCGCACACATCTGATCGCCGCTTCATATTGCACCACGGCGATCTGACGGATTCGACCAGCCTGGTGCGGATCATCCAACGCGCGCAACCGGATGAGATTTACAACCTCGGGGCGCAAAGCCATGTCGCTGTCTCGTTCGAGGAGCCGGAATATACGGCGAACACGGATGGCATCGGCGCGTTGCGCATCCTCGAGGCGATCAGAATTCTCGGCCTCGAAAAGAAGACTCGCTTCTATCAGGCCTCGACGTCTGAACTCTACGGACTGGTGCAGGAAATCCCGCAGAAGGAAACGACCCCTTTCTACCCGCGTAGTCCGTACGCGGTTGCCAAGCTGTACGCCTACTGGATTACGGTCAACTACCGCGAGGCGTATGGCATCTACGCGTGCAACGGCATCCTGTTCAATCATGAGTCGCCGGTGCGCGGAGAAACCTTTGTGACACGCAAGATCACGCGAGCGATCGCCCGTATTGCAGTCGGCCTGCAGGAGTGCCTTTACCTCGGCAACATGTCGGCGCTGCGGGACTGGGGCCACGCGCGCGATTACGTCGAGATGCAATGGTTGATGCTTCAGCAGGAACAGCCTGAGGACTTTGTCATTGCTACGGGTGTGCAGTACAGCGTGCGTGAGTTCGTTCAGCATGCCGCCGCTGAATTGGGCATCAAGTTGCGTTTTGAGGGATCTGGCGTCGATGAGGTGGCGGTTGTCGAGCGGGTCGAAGGTAGCGAAGCTAAGGTGGCGCCGGGCGACGTGATCGTGCGCGTCGATCCGCGCTACTTCCGCCCTGCCGAAGTGGAGACGCTGTTGGGCGATCCGACCAAGGCGCACGAGAAGCTGGGCTGGAAGCCGGCTACATCGTTCGAATCGCTGGTCAAGGAAATGGTGCGGGCCGACTTTCAGGTGGCGAAGCGGGATGCGTTGGTGACGCTCGCGGGTTTCAAGACGTTTGAGTACAACGAGTGAACACCATGGACAAGAACGCTCGAATCTTTGTCGCGGGGCACCGCGGAATGGTTGGCTCTGCGTTGCTGCGCAACCTCGCTTCCCGAGGCTACCGCAATGTCGTGACGCGCAGCCGCGCCGAACTCGACTTGACCAGCCAGGACGCCGTCGAGGGATTCTTCCGCGATGAGGCGATTGATGTAGTCATGCTTGCCGCCGCCAAGGTCGGTGGGATTCTGGCTAACGACACCTATCCGGCGGACTTCCTGTATCTGAACCTGATTATCGAAGCCAACGTGATTAATTCGGCTTATCGTGCCGGCGTTCGGCGGCTGGTGTTTCTCGGGTCGTCGTGCATTTATCCGCGCGAAGCCCCGCAGCCGATCAAGGAGGATTATCTTCTGACGGGTCCTCTGGAGAGCACCAACGAGCCGTACGCGATCGCGAAGATCGCTGGCATCAAGCTTTGCGAAGCTTTCAATCGCCAGTTCGGTACGCAATACATATCGTTGATGCCGACCAACCTCTATGGACCGAACGACAACTACGACTTGAAGACCAGTCATGTGTTGCCGGCGTTGCTGCGCAAAGCCCACGAAGCGAAAGCCAGCGGTGCGGGCAGTCTCACGGTATGGGGAACAGGCCGGGTACGCCGCGAGTTCCTGCACGTCGACGACATGGCCGATGCGGCTGTGTTTCTGCTTGAGCAAGGTATCGCGGCGGGTTGGTACAACGTCGGCTGCGGCGCGGACGTCACGATTGAGGAGCTGGCGCACGCTGCCATGCGTGCGGTGGGGTTCGACGGTCGGATCGAGTTTGACGTCAGCAAGCCGGACGGCACGCCGCAGAAACTGCTCGACGTGAGCAAGCTTGCGGAGTTCGGGTGGCGCGCGAAGATCGGCCTGGAAGAAGGGTTGGCCACAACCTATCAGGACTTCTTGAGGCGCTACGAGACGCAAGTCCTGGAGCGGGCCTAATCGCATTCCGGCAAGAAATGAAAATGATGCGATTCGACGAAAGCAGCGTGACTTGGGTCTTCGCCCAACAGGCGGTATCGCGCCTGCTAGTGGCGTTCAAGTTCTTCCTGCTTGCTCGGTTGTTGGGCCCGCAATCCATCGGTCTGATCGCGGCTTGCCTGATGGCATTGTCGATTGCGGAGTCGCTGACCGAGATGGGTATGAGCCATGCACTGATCCAGCGGCGCGAGCTACTGGATCAGGGTGGTCTGGATGCACTGTGGACCGCGACTGCGCTGCGGGGTTTGTTGCTTACGGTTGTCTTATTTGCCGCTTCCGGCCTGATCGCGCGGTTAATGAATATTCCGGAGGGGAAAACCGTATTGCAGATGGTCGCGCTGGTACCACTCGCGAGGTGTATCGCCAGCGTACGCGTGGTAATCGCGCAGCGCGAACGGCGTTTTCGTACTGTCGCGTTGTTGACGAGCAGCTTTGTCATGGCCGATTTCGTGATGTCCGCTGTCGCGGCATTGACCTATCGCGAGGTTATCTGGGTACTAGCGGCTTTGCCGCTGTCGGAGTTTCTCAAAGCCATCGCCTCGCATATCGTGTTCAAGACAAGGCCACGGCTGAACTTCGACACCAAGCCGCTAGGCGAAGTCATGGAGTTCGGTCGTTGGGTTTGGGCGAGCAGCTTGCTAACAGTGATTGTCAACCAGTTGGACCGGATCATCACGGTCAAGACATTCGGCGTGCAGACTTTGGGTCTGTACCAGACCGCAAGTCGCCTGGCGCAGTTCGGTGTGGCCGACTTTGGCATTGCGATGAGCCAGTACCTGTTTCCGAACTTTTCCGAACTCGCGCGTCACGACAAAAGCCGCGCCGCGCGATATGCGTTGGCGCTGTTCAGTCAACTGGGAACGATAGCACTCGTGGTGGCGACGTTTCTCTGTGTTGCCGCCCCCGACATTATCCGACTGGCACTAGGCAAGCAATGGAGCGGTGCCGTACCGTTTTTCCGCGTCTTCGTTTATCTGATGGCGGCTGGCGTGCTGGTCGGGCTGCTGACGGCCTACCTGCGTGGCACGGGCAGGCCGAGCCGCGTGACACGAGGGACGGTGGTGCAACTGGTGTGCCTGCTGGTCTCATCAGGGATTCTCGTACCGTGGCTTGGACCCATCGGTGTCGCTTTCGCCGCAACGATTTCGGTGTTTGTGTGCGCAGCCATGATGCTCTGCGACGTTCTGTCGGACGGTCGTGATCAGATGCGGCAGTTGCTTCCACTCGCCACGATAGGAGTACCCGCTACGGCCTTGATTGTGATTCTGGGGCAAGTGCTCTCCGCGCTTCCGTATCACGCCGTGGGCATCGGGTTCGTCAGTGCCGTCGCATTGGTCTTGCCTTTACAACGGCTGCGGGCCGGAATAACGCTTACCGTCTAGAGAGGGATTGTTATGCGCATCATGCACGTGGTCCTGACGCCGCGGCATTCCGGAGCCGAAATGCTCGCCGCCACGTTGGCGGAGGTGCACACGAGCACCCAATTCGGTGTGGTTGGCGTCATGGGAATCAATCCGTGCGAGGACGCCTTCGGGCCGGTTTGGGCGAAATTAAAGGAACAGGGTGTCTGGTGCGCGTCGCCTGATCGATTGCTAGGGCGTGTGGGACGCCTTCACTTTATCCGCTCGATGCTGCGCGATTTTCTCCCGGACGTCATTGTTGCGCACTCGGTCATCCCGGCTGCTTACGCACGTCTCGCTTTGAAATTCACGACATCGGCTGTTCCAGTAGTTACCGTCATGCATGCAGCGACCAATGACGACTACGCGGGCGGTCTTCTCAGGTTGAGCGAGCGCATTCTCAAGCGTGATGCAGCGGCCGTTGTCACCGTCACCGAGACCGCCGCAAACAATTACCGTTTGCGGTGCGGCGTTCCGCGCCGGCTTCTGACTATCCCGAATGGCACCGACCTTGACCGCTTCGCATTCGATGAAAACGCCAGACGGCGGCTGCGGGCTGAATTCGAGGTCGACGAAGGTGTGTCGGTGGTGCTTCAGGTGGGGCGCCTGTCGCCGGTGAAGAATCAGGCCGCTAGCGTGCTGGCACTGAAAGACATGCTGCGCGCGGGCTTGTCCGTCGAATTGTGGCTGGCAGGACTGACAGAAGACCCATCCTACGGCGACGCCCTGAAGCGATTGGTCGAGCAGCACGGTTTGTCCGGGAAAGTGCGATTTCTCGGAAGCCGGCCGGACGTTGCGGCGTTGCTCTGCGCAGCGGACGTGTACGTCATGCCTTCGGAGCGGGAGGCACACAGTGTCGCGATGATTGAAGCACTCGCGAACGGCGTGCCAATTGTGGCGTCGACCATACCCGTGTTTGAGTTCGCCTTGCGTTTTCCCGGCGTTGTCACCGTCGATCCAGCGAGTCATCGAGACTATGCAGCGTCGATCACAAAGGTGCTTTCGGCAGCACATGGTCGCCACCAGCGGGACTTGACCCAATATTCGATCGCGCATGTCGCCCGACGATACGCAGCATTATTCGACGAGGTCACGTCGCGTACGCGATTTGGCGCGGACACGGCTCGAGAAGGAGTGACATGAGCAGGCTGCTGATAGTGGAACCTGAGGCGACGGGACACCGTATGGTGCTCTATGTCCGTCTGATTGCCGAAGAGGCGCACCTGCGCGGATGGAAAGTCACGTTAATGACGACCGCTTCGGCGCTCGCCCATTCCGCAACACAAAGCGCGATATCGGCCTTGGGATTCAAGCTGGACATTGCAAAGATGCCGGAGATTGCACGGGGAAACGGATATGGAAAGCTTCAGCTGCTGTCTGGACAGCGAGCCTACCTGCGTGCTTTCGAACAGGGTTACCGCGAGTACCGTAAAACCAATGCGGTCAATTTCGTCTATGTTCCGTACCTTAACTACATTGACAAACTCGCCGGATTGTATGGGTCTCCTTTTGGCGCGACTCCTTTCGGGGGCATGATCCTTGCCGCGAAATTTCATCATCACGCGTGCGGTATCGCGGGACCGAGGGGGAGGATGGATGTCGTCAACAGAGTGTTGTTCCAACGATTGTTGAGCCTTCGGACGCTGGCGCTCGCTACGACGATAGATGAACCACTACCGAAGTATGTGATGCGGAACATGCCGGCGCTGGCACCCAAGATCAGGTATGTACCGGACGCGTCGTTCATCCGTCAACCGGCGGAACGGCGGACATCTCGACGGGCGTTGGGATTGGAGGAAGGCGATTTTGTTGTCGCTTCCTATGGTTCTCTTAGTCCGAGAAAAGGCCTCGCACGGTTATTGAGCATGTTTTCCGCTGCGGACCTTCCCAAACACTTCCGGCTCCTGCTTGCTGGCGCGCAAGATGCCGAGGCCGCCCATCTGATTCGGTCGTTTATGGCGGAGGCGGGGGAGCGTCGGTCGCAGGTGGTCGTTCTCAACAGATTCTGCACCGAGTTGGAAGAAGGGTGGGTATTCGCGGCGGCCGATGCAATGTGGCTGTGTTATGAAAACTTTAGTGGAATGAGTGGCGTGCTGATTCAGTCTGCTCAAGCGGGTGTGCCTGTGATCACCTCAAACTATGGCCTTATCGAACACAATCGGGCAAAGAGTTCACTAGGGTTGCGGTGGGACGATTTTTTGCTCACGGCGTTGCCTGTGCCACGCTTTGACTGGAACAAGTTAGAGTCGGTCGCGTATTCCATTCGGGGCTCATCTCAACTGGCCGAATTCGCGGTCCAACATAGCCCCAAGCAATTCGGGTACAACGTTATAGATGGGATCGCCGGCGTTCAGCGGATGGAGGTGCGCGCGTGACTATCGCTAGCTTGATGCGCTCTCTGCGGGGTCAGAGTTCCGGTGCAACACGGAACTCGCCACGATCGAGAGAATACCAGGGTGCGGACAAGCGCCCCCGGGTCGCCATCGTGTACCACTTTTTCCCGCATTACCGGAAAGGCGTGCTTGATGCGATTAGCCAATGCGACTTTGATGTGACGTTCTTTGGCGATCCCGTGGATCGCTATCAAGGCATACCCTCGCTGCGCTTCGAGGCCAACAAGGATTTCAGGCCGGCGGAAGTCAAGGTGGTCCGTGACATATCGTTTCAGTGGGCTGCGGTACGCGCATCCTTATCGAGCGAGTTTGATGTATTGGTGTTGCTCGCCAACCCCAATTTCCTTACGACCTGGCTGGCGGCGGCGATCGGGCGTCTTACAGGAAAGCGCGTGCTGTTTTGGGGGCACGGATTTCTGTCGGCTAATCGGTCTGTAAAAAATTACGCGCGGCGAATGTTCTTCTCCCTGGGACACGCGCAATATCTATACGGGTACCGTGCAAAATGCATTGCCGAAAGTTTTGGATTTCGCTCCAGGAACCTCTATGTAGGATTTAACAGTCTGGATTACCAATCACAGTTGCGTACGCGCCGTGATTTGCTATCGCGTCCCGAGGTGCCTCGGCAGTCGCCTCAAATTCGTATCCTCGGCGTGTCCAGATTGACTGACAAGTGTGAATACGACGTTTTGATGCACGCGGTGTCATTGGCGGAACGGACGTCGGAGCGGCGCTTCAAGTTGACGCTTATAGGAGGCGGGCCAGCGGAGAGGAAGCTCAAGGAGCTTGCCTCGGAACTGAAGCTGGATATCGACTTCGTTGGCGAACTGTATGACGAGGCGGCGGTGGCGGCATACATCTTCGATTCCGATGTGGTTGTATCTCCCGGAAAAATCGGACTGACCGCCATGCATTCGCTAATGTTCGGTACGCCAGTCATTTCCCACTCTGACATGGATCGTCAAATGCCGGAAGTGGAGGCGGTCGCGCCGGGTATCTCGGGGATTCTGTTCCGTTACGGCGACATGACTGATCTGTCGAAGTGTCTGATTTCGGTTCCGGATGTATTTCATGATCGACGTCAGACGCAAAAGAATTGTTTCAGAATTATCGACGAAATATACAACCCGTACAGGCAATGCGAAGTCCTCTCGGATGCAATTTATGGCAAGCCCGCGGGGCAGGGTAACGACATGGCAGCCCTCTATGGAGATGCGTGTGAAGGTCGCGCTTAGAACAGCGTTGCGCAGCGTCAGAAGATTTCTCTGGCGCAGGATGCTCAGGCTAAACGATGTGCACCCAACGGTGCTGTTTGGCGGATTTGGCGATATTAGTCGCGATTTTCACGCCGACGAATATGTGTACGTCGGACCCGGTTGTCGAATCAATCCAGGCGTTCGTGTCGGCAGCTATTCGATGCTGGGGCCCGACGTGCAGATCGTCGGCAACGACCACATTTTCGATCGGCCAGGCGTCCCTATCATTTTTAGCGGCAGACCAGAGTTTCGCTACACGAATATCGGCAAGGATGTGTGGATCGGCGCCGGCGCGACCATTCTCTGCGGAACGACCATTGGTGATGGCGCGGTTGTCGCTTCGGGAGCTGTTGTAACGCGCGATGTCGAACCCTTCACTGTGGTTGGTGGCGTTCCGGCACGTCTTATCAGACGTCGCTTCGCGATCTTGAGAGATGAATTGGCTCACAGGAAGATGCTCGAAGCACCTGCATCATCGGGTGAATATTGCTCGCCTGTAGCCGCTCAGTTAGAGACTTGAACGATGATTTTGCAAGGTGTGGATTCCAAGGTCGCTCCTTCGTTCTCTTTGAGAAATCGAGTGGCACGCGCGATATGGGGAATCGTATATGTTCTGTTTTTTTTCCCCACGCCTCGTGCTTGCCACGGTTGGCGCAGAGGCATTCTGAGGGCGTTTGGCGCGCGAGTCGGAGCGGGAGCCCACATTTATCCGCGGGTAAGGATCTGGGCTCCGTGGAACTTATCGATCGGGGCGTTAGCGGGCGTTGCCAATGGCGTGACGCTTTACTCCATGGAGAAAATCATCCTGGGGGAACGTTGTGTGATCTCGCAGGGAGCGCATTTGTGCACCGGTAGCCACGATTTCAACGATCCTTTGTTTCAGCTAACGGCACAGCCGATATCCATTGGACGCGAGGCGTGGATTTGCGCCGAAGCGTTTGTTTGTCCCGGCGCGGAAATCGCTGATGGCGCTGTCGTAGGTGCGCGATCGGTGGTGACCCGCAGTCTTCGCGAAAGCTGGACGGTATATGCAGGCATGCCTGCTAGAAAGATATCCATTCGAAGCGGATCTGGAGAAAAGCAATGAGCGGTATCTCAGTCCTCGTTCTGACAAAGAACGAAGAAAAGGATCTTCCAGGTTGCCTGGAGAGCGTCATCGAGTGGTGCGACGACATCCATGTCTATGACTCACTCAGCACCGACCGTACCGTCGAGCTTGCAAAGCGGCTTGGCGCAAAGATAACGCTGAGGGAATTTGATAACTGGGCAAGTCACCAGAACTGGGGGCTGGCCAACATCAAGTTCAAGCACGATTGGGTGCTATATATCGATGCCGACGAGCGCGTCACCGAAGATCTGGCCCGCTCGCTGCGCGAGATGATCTCCACATCGACCGACTGCGTTGCCTTTGAGGTGCAGCGCCGCGATTTCTTCAGCGAACGGTGGCTGAAACACGTCCAGGTCTCGCCTTACTACGTTCGCCTGTTCAAGCCCGCGTACATAAGGTACGAAAGAATGGTGAATCCCTTAACAGTGGTCAACGGAAAGACGGGTAGGATCGGCGGGTTTCTCGATCATCACCCGTTTAGCAAAGGCATCTCTCATTGGCTGGCACGACACAATTCGTATAGTTCGCTGGAGGCCGATCAGTTTCTTATCAATGCATCCAACGGCGAAAAGTTCAAGCTGTCAAAGGCGCTTCTGGCCGAGGATTTTCAGGTGCGCCGCTATCATCAAAAGGGGTTGTTTTACAAATTGCCGCTGCGTCCACTCGTTAAATTTTTCGTGCTGTATGGGGTTCGAAGGGGTTTCCTGGACGGCGGACCTGGATTCGTCTACGCGGTGTTGCAGTCCATCTACGAGTACTTCATTGTGTTGAAGGTGCGGGAGCGTCTGAAGGCGCCGAAAGTATGAAGAGCGCTCTCGTACGGTCCAGCCCGGCCACTGCTGATCAGCGATCTTCAAGGAAGGTCCTGATCTACGGCCTCAACTATGCACCGGAGCTAACCGGCATTGGGAAGTACAGTGCAGAGATGGCAGAATCGCTGGCTGAGGCGGGATACGAGGTGCGCGTTGTATGTGCGCCGCCGTATTACCCGGAGTGGCGGATCGGCGCTGGCCACTCAGCGTGGCGCTACCGCACGGAGCAAAGCGCAACCGTGCGCGTTCAGCGCGCGCCGGTGTGGGTGCCACGCCGTCCCAGTGGGCTGAAGCGCCTCCTGCATCTCGCGAGTTTCGCGGCAGCGAGTCTGCCGGCGGTGTTCGCACAGGTGTTTTGGCGACCGGACATCGTGATTGCCGTTGCACCAAGTCTGATGAACATTCCGGCCGCCTTGATGTTCGGCAAGCTGGTGAAGGCGCGCACGTGGCTTCATATTCAGGACTATGAAGTCGATGCGGCTTTCGAACTTGGGATGCTGAAAGGTCAGCGGTTGAGGAAGCTTGCCTTGGGTTTAGAAAGTTTGTTGATGCGTCGCTTTGACGTCGTATCGACCATTTCCGCGAAAATGATCGAGCACGGCCGCAGCAAGGGCGTAGATGCGAGGCTATTGTTTGAACTGCCCAATTGGGTCGATGTGAATGTCATCTTTCCGTTAGAGCGACCCAGCCTATACCGGGCGACGCTGGACATTCCTGACGGCGCTATCGTGGTTCTGTATTCCGGGAACATGGGCGCGAAGCAAGGTATCGAAGTGTTGGCGCAGGCGGCCGCGGCCCTTGCGCACAGAAACGACATTCACTTTGTGCTTTGCGGTGATGGGCCTTCCAAGGGAGATCTCGTTGCGCAATGCGGGCATCTCGCGAACTGCAGCTTCCTTTCTTTGCAGCCGTTTGAGAATCTTAACGATCTGCTCAATCTGGCGGACATACATGTCCTGCCGCAACGTGCAGATGCCGCCGACCTGGTCATGCCTTCGAAGCTGACCGGCATGCTCGCCAGTGGCCGCTCGACCATAGCGATGGCTCGCGCAGGAACGGAGCTCTTCGATGTGGTTTCTCCGCGAGGTGTGACGGTGCCGCCAGAGGATGTGGAAGCTCTGACGGCTGCTATAGAAAACCTGGCGGATGACAAGGGCAAGCGAATTCGGCTTGGCGCCGCCGCACGCCTTTACGCTGAGACGGAGTTGTCGCGCCGGGCTGTGATGGAGCGTCTCGACGCCAAGTTTCAGATGCTGTGCGATCGAGGGGGCGGCCGTTCGGTTCTTACCTGACGGCGAGCTTGGGTTGGATGCAGGGGGCCGCGGTGGCGCGCGATAGCCGCCTCCGGCCGTTTTGTCTCCAACGGATGGAAAGGTTTTGGCGTTTTTCTACAAGCCATATCACTTAAACTGCTTCTGCGCCGCACAATGCAACCGCTCTTTATCCCGCGTCGGCGCGTCGGTTTGTGGCCAAGTCGAGAAGCACTTTCAGTTTCATTGGCACATTGGTCCCGCTGCTAGCTGTCGATAGGCCGAAGCGTAGTCGCACTGCATATGAGAGTGAGGACGTCGACAGCCACACCCGTAGAGTGGAGAAGATGTCAATCGCTCGACAGATCATGTCGAGGCCATAATTGGGTAGCGTGCTCCTTGATGTTTGTTTGCGTTCCGGCGCTGAAGAGCGTCTCAAACGGTGAGTGTCAGTGGATCAACGTAAACGACTAGTTGCCTTGGACATTGGCAGAGCTTTGGCGATACTCGGGGTGGTTGCCGCGCACCTTTTCCCATGGGTGCCAGAACTACCATACTGGCTCTGGCTGCTGGCCAAAAGCGGACAATACGGGGTCCAGCTTTTCTTTGTGATCAGTGCGTTCACAATCTGCAAAACCCTTTCTGACGATAAAAACAAGTGTCCCGACAATAGCACCCTGATTCGAAGATTTTATCTAAAGCGCTTCGCCAGAATCGCGCCACTTTATTACATTGGCATTGCAGTGTATGGACTGCTTGATCCCGCTGCGGCTAGGATCAGTCACGCGCATGTACTGTCCGAACATAGCTTCTGGGACGTCTTGAAAAATGTGGCGTTTGTCCACGAGTTTTTTCCAACGGCGATTAACAGTGTCGTGCCTGGAGGTTGGTCTATTGGCGTTGAAATGGCATTTTACGTTGTGGCGCCAGCCCTGTTCCTGATAGGCGCAACGCGGCAACGTATGTTGCTCACAACGGCAACGGTGCTTGTTGCAAGCTATGGAGCCATATTGATCGACCAGCATAATTCTGGTAGCCGTTTTATTGTCAATAGTTCGTTTTTGTACTACTGGCCACCCACCCAGTTTCCATGCTTCGCACTCGGAATCCTGGCATGGAGCTATTTCAAGAATAGATTTCTTCATGAGCGTGCGAACTTAAAGCTGATGGCCGTGGCTGGTTTCGGCACGGTAGTAGGATATGCGGCACTGTTAGCTACAGGCGTTGGCTTGAATCTATCGCACGCTATCGCACCTTTCGTTGCTGCAGCAACCGGAGCTTCGCTTCTGTTGCTGCTCGCCGCATCTCCGGAAGCGTTGAAAAATAGCAAGATTATTCGAGGTGTTGGGAAAATGAGTTACGGAATATATATATGGCATTTTTTTGGCATATTATGTTTCAGGCTCATATCAAAAATATTGGGCGATCATATTCAAATTATATCACCCGTGGTGGTTTTTATTTTTGGAATAATGTTTGTGGTCGCGGTCGCATACGCGCTAGCTGCTTTTACTGATCGTTTTATAGAGAAGCCAGTGTCGCGATGGGTAAGCGGAAAGTTGCAACGGGATCCGGTTCACCATTCTATAAATCTCGCTCCGAGCCCGCGCCAGACCGCCGATATTTCCAGGTGACGTGGTGACGTTTGGCCTCAGTTGCTTTGCCCAGAATCTTCGATCTTGCGAACGTGGGCGCCTGAGTTGCTCAGCCCACGAGGAAACGGACGCTGGGAAACTCTCGACGCCTCCCGACGGGATTCATCTTCGGCCGCTTGCTAATCAGATTGTCGCGGCTGCGATCGCCGATCGTTTATCAAACGCATCTCCCCATCTATAGCGATGGTCTAGTCGAGCGTCAGATGGCTTCTTGCAGGTGTAGATTACATCGCGCGTCCGATGCGATTGTGGTGTTTCAGAATAGTCTGGTTAATGCAACTACGAATGCTAAAAGGTGTGACATGAGAACGCAAATCGTCGACTCGAAAATCGAAGCACTAGACGGCATACGCGGAGCTGCGGTTCTGATGGTCATGCTGTACCATTTTGCGCATGTGACACGTGTATCGCACTCGGGGATCGATGCAATATTTTATAAAGTCGCGTTGACCGGGTGGGTCGGTGTCGACATCTTCTTCGCACTGTCCGGCTTTCTAATTTCCGGAATCCTTCTTAGAAGCAAGAACTCTGACGGCTATCTGCGGTCATTCTACGGGCGTAGAGCATTGAGAATTTTTCCGCTTTATTACCTGTACCTGGGCTTCCTGTTTTTTGTTCTCTACCCCTTGATTAGCAATAAAGTAAGCGGCGCGGAGTCCGCCAAGGTGGCGGCCGCACTCGATGCGTGGCCATGGTTTGTCTTTTATTTGTCAAACGTCAAGCAGGCTATTGCCGGCGTGTTCTTTGGCGCAGGCGCTGGACATCTGTGGTCTCTCGCAATCGAAGAACAATTCTATTTTATATGGCCTCTGATTGTACTTCTCGCTTCTGAGATCGCTCTAATATACGTGTGTATCGGATTGCTTTTTTTGGGATTAATCGTTCGAATCTATCTGAGTATGCATGGCGTAAGTCCGGAAGTGATTTACGTATTCACACCGGGGCGTATAGATGGGCTTATCAGTGGCTCGTTGTTGGCGGTTTTCGTTCATCGAAACCTCTTGAGGCCTACCTGCTTCCTGTTGAAGGGCCCGCCCGCAGCATTTTTACTATTTATCGTTGCGCTAATCGCATTTGGTTCGCGCGCCGAAGCGAGTCCTCTTATATATACTGTGGGTTTCTCCATATTAGCTCTCATTGTGGCTGGGCTTATCAACTCTGCACGATACTCGAGCACCAGATCGGTGTTCAGGACGCGAGCATTGATGCTAATGGGTAAATATAGTTACGCGCTTTACATCATTCATCCGATCATTCGTGAGGCAGCACTCAGAATGCTCGGCAAGCCCAGACTTCTATTCGGAAGTCAACTTCCATGGCAAGTGGCTTTTTCAGCTGGGTGCGTGTGTATGTCAATCATCGCAGCCTTGATCAGTTGGCATATTGTCGAGAAACACTTCATGGCGCTAAAGGACCGACTGTTCCCTCACCGTGATCTGGGATCACCGGCCTTCGGTGGGCATAAACCGCGGTCGAGAGCAGAATCGCCGGGCAATTTCGAGGTCATCGACCCCAATAGGAACGCCACCGCCAAGACGCCTCCGATTTGAGTCACTCAACAAGAAGAATCATGATGCGCTGAACTCTCGCGCCGAGCATGACGGAAATGCGCGTCCGTCGTGCGCACCTGAAAATTGCTGATTTTTTGAGTTTTTTCCGACTAGCCATTGGCCTATTACGCCACGAGCGACTTGCGCCATACTTGACTTGATACTATTGGTGACCTCTTTCTGGAATTCTAATTGCGAATGAAGTCTACCCGCCGACTCGCACTCGCACGGTTTGGCCGAATAGGGTTTGGCCTTGCGTTCCTCGGTCGGCTTGGCGCCGCAAGCCCGGCATCGACTAGCCCGGATGTCACCCCTACGCAATTCGACGTGCTCCAGTTGGAGAGCTTTAGCGCGCGTGCCCGTGGTGGTGCGAGAGGTGACGACAGGACGGATGACACGGCAGCGCTTCAAAACTGGATCAACTATCTTGTGGCGAACCACAAGCGCGGCACGCTTGGCGCTGGCGTGTACCGCATCAGTGCTCCGCTGATCATACCCACAGGATACGAGTGGGCGATTGATGGTGACATTGCGGGTGGCACTCGCATCCTGCAGACAACAGACAATGTGCCGATACTGGATATCGGTCCCACCGGTCGCAAGTCGTTGATGCATACGTGGCGGATATCGAACATTGAATTTGATTATCTGAATCATCAGCCCGCATCAAACGAGAATGCCAACCCGATTCTTTTCTCGCAAATGGTGTGCGAGTTCTCGCTGACCGCGTTACGCTTCGCCCGTGGGTCTTACGCGATCAAGGTGAAGCAGGGAATCGGTGGTCCTTGGGGTGGTGTATGGGACGAACTTGTATTCGAGATGGGTTTGAGCGCCGGAGCGATGAAGTGGACCGGTTGCGTCAATGGCGTGCCAAACAACAGATGGGGCCGCTTCTTCGTCGACTGCCATAACATGGTCGGCCCGGTCTTCGACGATGTGCGCGGCTATAACTGGATCATCGACACGATTGAATTTATCGCGGCGCAGCGTGGTGCACAGCTTTTTTCGATTCAGGCTGGAAGCGTGTGCACCATCGGTGCCATAAAACTCGAAAATGGCGTCTACCGCAATGCGGTCAATCTAATTAGCCTCGGTCCTGGCGCGCACGTCACAATCGGACAGTTCCATATCGGCGGCAATGCGATGGTCCTTCATCCAGAGAGTGGCGCGATAACGCTTTTCGCTACGGCCGTGGGTGGCCCGACTGGCATGTTTGAAGTGGATACCCTTGTCGCAAGCGCCACCGAGTTCGGTGGCCAGGTCTTTGTTATTAGCGGGGCAAATGGAAGCATGCGGGTGAAAGATATGTCGTTCGGTGGTCAGCCTTGGCAGATCTGTGACAACAGTGCGACGACGACCGGCGACACGCTAACGATTGATCAGTATAAGAACGACCGTTTGTCCAGAAACTTGGGCGACGCAGACTACTCAGTCACTCTCGGGGATCCAAACATCCTGTCGTTCGAGACGCGGTTCAGTTCGCCCCGCACGCTGGAACTACCTGCCGTTGCGAACCGGATGTTTAACGGCCTCTATTACGAAATTCGGCTATGCGGTGCGGTGAACGCTGAGAATACGCTCACAATTCAATGCGGCGGCACGAAGAAGTTTGTCGTAAAGCACGATAATTTAATGATCCGCTTCGTGTGGCGACGAAACGCAAACGCAGCCGCTGGCTGGATCATGACGCAGTACGAGGCGCTGCCATGAGACGAGCATCCCAGCGTAAGTCGCTGTGATCACACTAACGCGAAAGCACTTGGATATTATCGGGGAAGTAGAAATGCGCGGAAAGGGTGTGCCGTTGTTAGTAGTGCTGTTTCTTTTACCGCTGGCGTTCGACTACAAGAGTACGGACGCCGATCGAAGCCACACGCTCCAGTATGTGCTTGTTGCCCCCGCGCTTATCGTCGGGGTCTTGCTAGCCCTAAAGGGTCCTCGATTCTCGACGAAATCACAGCTCCGATCGCTAGTAAGCATCGCACTTACACTAACCGTGGGAGGGAGCATTGTGCCCCAGCTCCTGCAAGGAAACGCCATTGGCGATTATCTGCGGGTGCTTTTACCATTTGTATTGCTTCTCGTCGGATACCTGGTTGGTTGTCATCCGTGGAGCGAGAGCAGAATGAAGTCGTTCAGTCGGTATATCTTCGTCGGCATGGCGCTATCGATGGTTGCGAGCTCCGGATCGGGAATGGCGTCTGGCGGTTCAATCGACGAGCTTCGGTACCAGATCATCTCTCCTGTGTTGCTGGGATTTCAAGGGTTACTCCTCCACGAGATCGTCGTACGCCGCAGAGCGGGTAAGGTCGCGTCGATATTCTTCAGCGCCACTCTGGCTATCGAACTTTTGAGCGTGACGCGCAGTTTGCTCGTCGGCAGTGTCCTTTTGTTTTGCTTTGCAACATGGCTCGCCGCCCCGACAGTCGGTCATCTTGCAAAGTCACTGTTCCGTACTTTCATTGTTGCGGTAGTGCTGGGCGGCGCTGTCGCGGCCGGCGTGGTTTCGTTCCTTCCGTCTGTGCTCGACCACTGGTCTCAGCGGATCTTCTTTGCCGAAACTACGCAGAGTGGCGAGGATCCGACGACGCTTAGCCGCTTGGCAGAACTCCAGGATCAGTATGATCAAGCCACATCGACCGTCACGTCCTTGATGACCGGAATGGGATATGGGCACCACTTTGGCTATTCCGAGAACTATGTTCTTCGAATGTTAGAGTTCTCGAAACGTGCCGATCTGGAATCGGTCAATGCCTGGCAGGCCGGTCACAATTTCTGGGTATACCAGTTCTTCGCCGGCGGGATCCTTTTCGGTGTCGCGTTGCCAGCTGCGTTGTTGTACGCACTTTATCGATGTTCAATGACTTATCGACGTTGGCGACGTGTCATGCCTGGGGCCGTGTTTCTTGATGATATGGGAAGCTATTTGATGGTCGTCGCCGGCATGATCGCTACCACTGTCGGAGGAAACCCATTGGGTCCGCGTTTTTCTGGGTTGATTTACGGACTCGCACTGGGTCTGCTAGTTGCGGGTCACTCGAAGGGCATCGCCGTGCTTCGAACTGCGCGCCCTCTAGAATCGCAGATGCTCGGTCAACGGGGTGCCCGTAGGGAGAGTTTCGAGCCGGCATTCCGTGAGAGCGGGCGTCGCGCTGGACGCGCATAGCGGCGGATGAAGCTCAGCCGTATGACCACTCTTTTCGACTTATTGGGGAGCCGCTCCATATGCGTAGACGCGCGTTTGTGATTGCCGGAAGCATCCTCGCTATCGTCGAGGTTGGTGCCTGAGTTGCTCGACCGGCGGGGAAACGGGCGCGGGAAAACTCTCGACGCCTCCGCCCCCTGGGTTGGCATCAGCAAACGAGTTTGGCTATCTCAAGTCGCGCTGCGCATTTGAGGTCAAGATAGGCTTTTTAGTGCTGAATACGGCCGAGCTCATACAATCGACAGTGCGAATCAATGGGACTGGGAGCTATCTGACAAAGTGTCCGCCTTCCGCGATCCTGGAAGCAGTCTTGCCAATTGAATCGCTCGAATTGAGTGCGCCCGAAGGCTACCACGGCGACCGATAGAAGCTTGTTGCCGGATCTCCGCTACCCCGCCCCCGCGAATCAGTTCCTGTAACGAACGACGATGCCGGCGCCGCGATCGTAGACCCGCGCGCGTTGCCGTTGCCCGCCTGTCCAGTATTCCGCCGTGACGTCGCCTTCCCGGATGACGACATCCCGCGACTGCCGGATCCAGGCGACGACATTCCTTCAATCGCCGCAAGTCCGAAGCTCCTCACCTGACGCGTCCCGTCCGTTTTTCCAGGTTGGTTTCCAAAGTGCGCCGAGTAGCTATCCTGGTAGTCCTGAGGTGCGCCGTACAGGGAGCTGGTACTTGCGTGTTGAGACGACTTCGCACTACTCGTTTGGTCGTTGCGTGCGGAAGCTTGACTCCGGGTTGAACCCAAGGCGTCAGCACCTGAGAGATAGTCCTGCTCGTAGTCCGGGGGTGATCCAAGCAGAGGACTCAAAGACGAATCCGACCCAGCCTGCCCACCGCGCTGCAGATTGCCGTTGGAATGCTGGGCTCGCATCGAATTCGGGTCACCCTGCGCATGCGCCGATGAACAGGCGATAGCAGTCACCGCAGCCGCGACCGTGGCAATCAGGTGAATTTTCATGAATGAGCTATTTATACGCAAGCCGAAACACCGAGCCGGCTCAGCAGCGCTTGCGTCGCACGGAAACGGATTCGACCCGCCGGCGCGAGCTTGTCGTCCGCTGCTGCCCGCTCTCGCGATGCCCGCGAGCAGCGCAAACACATTGGGCCTGATGCCACGGCGGGTCGTGACCACTTCGTTACCGTGAAGTAGAGTGGGCCGCATCGCGACCGATCGTGTAGTAGGTCCAGCCGCTATCCCTCATAACGCTCGGATCGTACAGGTTGCGTCCGTCGAATACGACCGAGTCGTTAAGTGTTTCTCTCACCTGCTCAAAGTCCGGGCTGCGGAACTCCTTCCATTCAGTCAGGATCACCAGTGCGTCCGCGTTTCGGAGCGCCGCGTCACGCTCCTTCGCGAAGTTGACGCGCTCGTAATAGTCGGGACCGAGATCTTCCGCGAGGCGACGCCGAGCTTCGTCAAGCGCAACGGGGTCGTACACGCTAACCGATGCGCCGCCGCGAAGCAACGCGGCAATCAATTGTCGGCTGGTTGCTGCTCGCATATCGTCGGTGTTCGGCTTGAAGGCTAGGCCCCAAATCGCAAAATGCTTGCCATCGAGTTCGTTGTTGAAGTGACGCTTGATCTTGTCGAACAGCACCGTTTTTTGCAGTGTGTTCACATACTCAACTGAAGCCAGGATATTCAACTCCATGCCGTGTTCGCTGGCGGTGTGCATCAGAGCCTGCACGTCTTTCGGGAAGCAGGAGCCACCGTATCCGCAGCCGGCATACAGGAAGTTGTAACCGATCCGTGGATCAGAACCAATGCCACGCCTGACATGTTCGATATCCGCGCCAACGCGATCCGCAAGGTTCGCGAGTTCATTGATGAAGGAAATTCGCGTGGCGAGCATCGCATTGGCCGCGTACTTGGTGAACTCGGCCGATCGCACATCCATGCACAGGGTGCGCTGGTGATTACGGTTGAACGGTGCGTAAAGCTGCTCCATCAGGCTCTTCGCGCGCAGCCCAGGGACGTCGGAATCGTAGCCCAATACGATACGATCAGGCCGCATGAAGTCTTCGACCGCCGCGCCTTCCTTCAGGAACTCGGGGTTCGAGACCACGGCGAACTGCGCGTCGCTGCCGCGTGCCGCCAATTCCTCCGCGATCGCATTGCGCACCCTGTCTGCGGTACCCACCGGTACGGTCGACTTGTCGACAATGACCTTGAACGAGTTCATGTGCTGGCCGATGCTGCGCGCGGCAGCAAGCACGTACTTCAGGTCTGCGGAACCGTCTTCATCGGGCGGGGTGCCGACAGCGATGAACTGGATATCGCCGTGTGCAACTGCTTTCGCGACATCAGTCGAAAACGTCAGGCGACCGGCGTCCCGGTTGCGCGCAATCACTTCCGAAAGACCAGGTTCGTAGATAGGGACAGCGCCGCTGTTTAGCTGGTCAATCTTGGCTGCATCAACATCGAGACACAGCACATCGTTGCCCAATTCCGCAAGGCACGCTCCGGTGACGAGACCGACATAACCTGTTCCGACGATAGTGACTTTCATGGTTTCTGGTGCGCGTAGAAAGTGGAAATGTTCTTTGGATCGGCGTGGCCGAGGACGCAATGGTCCGACCAGATCGCATCTTTACTGAAGGAAACTTGTTGAGGGGAGAGTTGGCGTATGGCGACAAGGTAATTTCGCTTTCCGTCAAGGTTTGGGCGGTATGTCGAAATTGGCGAAGGCGAAGTTCAGAGTATCTGCTTCGCTAGTTAGGAAGGGGTGATTGGGAAATCTGGAGAGTAAAGTGAAGCGTGGTTTTCGGCGGAAAGGTCGCAATCCCGGGAAATATCCGTATTGTCGGGTTGCAGAGTATGTAGCGATGCATCGAAGAAGTGCGCCGAAGAGACGACGGCGGATAACGTCCCAGGATTGTCGGGTAGGGCGCTATCTTGCAACATATACTTCTCAAGAATAGTTTGTATGTCGATCACTTCGCCGAGCGGAAGACAGGACGGCGGTGTGGGCGCTTCTCTTTCGATTCTCGTCAAGCGTGGTTTCGCTTGGGGCGTTCTGTGATTGCGCCTACCTCATACAGCGCAACGCTGTTAAGCGAGACTTGCGTGAAATGTCTCCCAGTGTGCGAAATCCGGCACTCGCAATCGTTGCGTCGTAGGACGCGTATCGTCGGGTAACAACGTTGTCCTCGATCATTTCCAGAAGAATTGCCATGCTTCCAATCCAAATGTTCTTGAATGTCATCGATGCTACGCCACTGGTAGCTATCGACCTTATCATCGAGAACGAGACGGGTGGTTATCTTCTTGGGCGCCGTGTCAACAAACCCGCTCAAGGTTTCTGGTTTGTGCCGGGCGGTCGCATTCGCAAGAACGAACACCTTGACGAGGCTTTCCGCCGGATCGCGAGCGAGGAACTCGGTCGCGCCGATCTCAGTCGTGCAGACGCCGACCTTCTTGGCGTGTACGAGCACCTGTACGACGACAATTTCAGTGGCCAGCCCGGCATCTCTACTCATTACGTTGTACTCGGGTACAAGCTGCGCGGCACTATTGAACTTGCAAGCCTGCCCGACCTGCAGCACACGGCGTACCGTTGGGCGACAGCAGAAGAGATCACGACCGATGCGACGGTTCATCTGAACACGCAAGCTTATTTCGGTGAACCCGCGTGATGCCGGGTATTTCGAAGTGGACGGCGTTTGAAGGCGACCAGGGGTTTATGACGCAGAGGCTCTGACGCGTTCCTGTGTCACCGCGCGGAGATCGCCTCTCAATATGATGTGGGCACCCGTGTTGCGCGCGGACCCCACTGCTTCGCTAGATTCTCGAATACGTTGGAGCAAGAGCAAGAGCAGGAGCAGGAGCAGGAGCAGGAGCAGGAGCAGGAGCAGGAGCAGGAGCAGGAGCAGGAGCAGGAGCAGGAGCAGGAGCAGGAGCAGGAGCAAGAGCAGGAGCAAGAGCTAGCTCGTGCATGCGCGCTGTGCAGCTTCCAGAATTTATCGTGTCCTTTAACGTCAAAGGCTGGTTGATATCTGCCGTCCCATCCCCAGGCATGCCTGTGCTGGCTCATACTCCATTGCTAATCGGCCTCGGTGAGCGCTTCAATACTTTGAAAATCTCGTGTGTCCCGCCAGTCCGCTGGGTACGCCTTTTTTATTCTGTGCCGAATTGTCGGACGGGGACGGACAACGCGCCCCGTGAAATGCTTGCACACAGCCGCGAGCGGTCACGCGTTAGCGTGTGCGGACAACAAGAGCGATTGCTGATCGGAGAATCAAGCGCTACGCAAGTGCCCTGCACATCGGCCGCTAGTCGGTTGAGACGTAAGGAAAATGAGAATAGACCGAGGGATCGAGGCTAAGTATTTATCCGGCACGCGCTGGAACTCGCGGATAGCGGTAGCGGCCAGTGAATCGACAACGAGACTCGCTTCAACGGACGAGACCGCGAACCATGGACGCAACGGTCAAGGAATGACGCGAACACTATAAAAAGCTGAAGCGTACCAATAGCGCACGGGGCCAGCAGGCGCGGGAAAATCGAAAATGAGGCTGTTAAGCGGGAGAACGATCGATGAAGGGGAATGAAATCATCCAGGAGTCGGCCGCGTTGCGGGGGCAGGGCAAATATCAGGAAGCGATCGACCTCATCGAAGCGAACCTTCCGGACATTGACGGGGACATCCGACTCAATGCTCAATTCGAGGCATTCCGGGCCGCGGTGGAAGCCGGAAATGCTGAGACTGCGCGTGAGTATGCGACGACGATCGCGGCCGAGGAGCTGGCCCCGCCGAGCATCCTTACCGTATCGCTGATCAACGGCGCATTTCATGTCGCTGATCAGGATGGAAACGACGGCGCCGGGCAGCCACGCCTAAACGAACCGCGAGCACGTCATGGCAGTGTGCCAGATCAGGCTTTGATGTGACATCCTCGTCGCCGATAACGTACTTTTTCGCCGCTTGATCTGTCGCACGACCTTCAGCTTGATTCACTGCGCCTCCTCTGTCTGTCATCGCCTTTTCTTCTTGCGCGAGATTGCACGCTCAACAAATTGTTTTCCTTTTCAGGGAAAACTCACTCTATTCATAATGTACTTCGCGGAAGAATGGTCTTTTTTGCACTCGAAAAAGGAATTGCGTCGCTTGCCTCAGGCGCCTGCGCAGTCACAGGCGGGCTGTTAGAAATTATTGTCAAAAAGCTTTCCTGTCTCCGCCAAAGTGTTGGCGTATAAAGCCGCAAAAATCAGGTTCTGGCATGGTTTGTGTAGGATTGCTCAGACGGAGAAAATGCATAAAGACAGTTCGAGCAACAGACTAGTCTTCGATGGACAGTTTGATGAAAAACTATTCGAAAGACTATCGTCGCCATGCGACGCAGCCTCATGGATTGCCTGACGATCGCCCCGTCAGGCGCGTGGGACTTACATTGTTTAGCGGTTTTTCTTTACCAGAAGCATCCTTGATTCTCGAGGCCTTTCACTTCGCAAATGCGCTCAGCGAGGCGGGTGGAGTCATCGGACTACGCTTCGATGTCTATCTGCTATCGGTCATGGGTGGCAAGATCGCCAGTTCGTCATCGGTCTCCGTGTGGACCGACAGCATCGACTCGCGCAGTCGGGAAGATAGTTTTCACGCGTTGTTTATCGCTGGTGGCGCGGGCGTACAAAATGCGCTGCGGGATGAGCGCCTCATCACCTGGCTGCAGCAAATCCATTCACGCAGCGAGCGAATATTCCCGATTTCGGAAGGGCGTCTGCTACTTCAGGCCGCCGGATTCCGTCCCGCCGACGGCGACCCGCTGCAGGCTGCGCTATCGTTGATTGGAGAGAATCTCGGCGTTGAAGTCGTGCGTCAAATCGCCCAGCGACTGGAGTTGCAGTTCGAGAGCCAGTCCACTGAAATGGTGCGCAAGAACACACCGATCATCGTCAGTGAGCAGATCCAGGCATCGGCGCGGTGGCTGGAAATGAATGCCGACCGTGCGATCGCAATGGACGAGGTAGCTCAGGTTGCGTCGATGAGCGAACGGAATTTCTTGCGGCGCTTCAAGCTCGAAATGGGTAAGACTCCGTCTGACTATCTCCTGTTCGTGCGATTGGACATGTGCTGCCGTCTGCTCGCTGAAACGGATCTGCCCGTCGACAAGATTGCCCGGCGTTGTGGACTGAGTAGCGGCGGACGTCTCTCGAAAATTCTCCGCAGACATCTTGGGATCACGCCCACTGAGTATCGTGCAAGCAGGCGTCAATTGACGGATTCAAAGTAACGACGTCTCTTTCCGCTCGGGGCTCAGCGTTGTCTGCGACATGCAAATCAACGAGCCACCTGATCCAACTGTCCGAATCTATCCTGCGTTTGGTGTTGTCACGTTGACGCGTCGGCGAGGGGCTTTTCCAACTTAACGTAGCCAGAAGCAATGGCAGCAGGAGCCGACGAACGCTCAGAATGCTGCAGACGGATTTTGGGCGAGTTCAATGAAGGGATCTCACGGTGCTTCATGTTTAAAAAAAACGGTCGCCTTCGTAGAGAAGACGACCGTTACAAAAAGACCTAAGAGTGGCCTGGAGGGGTCCGGGGGCGATCCCCTCTGGTCGATATTTTCAGGTATTCAACGAGACGCATTCGCCAGAACAATGGTCGATTCCGCCGAACTATGAGGTTTTGCTGCGATAAGGCTGTCCGCTACGATGTGTGGAGCAAATTGAGCGACTGAAAGTCGGATAACGACGTTGAAATAGCCGACTGTCAGAATGTTCGGATACCTGCGCGATTCACTAGATGTACTGACGACATGGGTAAGCTGGAAGGTAGCCTATGCGGTGAGCTCGTCGCGCCTCGTACAAGTGATGGCTAAGTGCGGGATTCCCATGATCATGCGACCGTGTACCGCTGATCGAGGGGCGACTGATTTCGACTGCGTCAGCATGGTGGCAATAGGCACCTGCTTGAGACGACAAAAAAAGCCTGCCGTGGGAGCGGCAGGCCGAACATAAACTCGAGGTGCGATACCCCTGGGAGAAATCCCTCGAGTTGCCGATTCCGAGGACGGCGAACCAAGTGTAGGCGCAAGGAATCTCGCCGTGGGGTGAACGGCGGTGCGGGGCATGGTCTTGGCGAAATAAGCTAATGAAATGCAATCGATCAAGCAGACGAGTCCGACACGAGTTCTGACGCAAATCTCTTCGCAACGGACGGCTTGCAGCCGGGCCTAATCTTGACGGGGTCCAACACTGGTTCGGCCGCCCTTCAAAGGTCGACCGGGAATCTTGTTTCATTGCACTTGGGACGATTCTCTTCAGATAGTTCGCCGTGGCGTTGGAGCGAAGACAAGCGCCTTCATCGCGACAAGACCTTGAAATGGCCCGTTATGCCGACACACTCGAATGGCGCTTGCTGGAGCGATATTCGGTTGGCGTTGTCCCGAGATGCTTCCGGAAGAGTTTCGAGAGTCGACCGCCACTGCCGATTCCGCAGCGGCGTGCGATCTTGTCGACCGGTAGATTGGTTTCGATAAGTAGACGGCAACTCATGTTCAGTCGCACATACAGTAGGAAATCGGAGGGCGTCACGCCCATTTCTATCTTGAAGCGCCGCAGAAAGTTTCGCTCGCTCATCACTGCGGCCTGTGCCGCGTCGTCAATCACGATCGGTCGATTGCCGTTCGCCGCTAACCACCGCGCCGCCGTCTGGATTGGTTCGCTGACGCAGCCCGACGTGCTCTTGCGTAAAATTGCGGTGAACTGCGTCTCCGCTGGTGGCGCCACCCAGTCCGCGATCTGGCCTGCAATTGCCGCGCCCAAATCCGCCTGGACAACTTTCAATGCAGTCTGCAATGGGCTGACCGGAGCGGCCAAAGCGTCAACGCGGGGAGAGTTCCACGTGGTTTCGCGTTCGCCGTAGTGCTGACCGCTGATGGTCTGTCCGAATCCAGCGGCTTCGAGCACCGGCCGCCCTTCACCAGTCGGAAAGACCAGTTCGCCACGTCGATAGGCGTCACGCAGCCAGGTAGTCAGACGTTCGTCGCGCAGTGCGTCTTGCATCTGCGTACCGCCCACAACGAATAGTGCGCGAAAACTGTCGGTTTGACGGAACGCTTCAATGCGTTCCGTCCAGACGAACACCGAAGACGAGCTGGCGATTTTGCCACCGGGCACGGATAGCAGGTCGACGTTGTAACGTGTTCCGCCGGGCTGCACCGTCTCGGCGAGCGCGTTTGCCGATTGGAATACCTCGACGATGGTGGCAGCCTCCGGCAACGCAAAGCCGCCGAACAGAACGATACCAATATGTCCGGCCGGTCGAGGGTTGAGCAGAATTTTCGAGCCCGCCGCGTTGTCGCCGTGAACGTCAGCAAAACACTCCATTTCAATTTTCCCCCGAAATTGATCGTTCTGTTCCAGCTGACTCGGAGCTGGATTAATTCCGACTGATCCTACATAAACATTAATCAAGCTGTTATGTGGTGTCTAAATCCGCCAATATTTTGGCGGATACGATCAACGTCGTTCCTGAATTTCACTTTTCGATGTCTTCGGGAAAAGATTTCATATCTCTTTTGAAATAATTTGAAATAATGGGGCTGGGTGAAATGATTAGCTGATTGGCTTCTCTTAATTAAATTGGATATTTCAACGGAGCCAATAACTTCAGACTGGAGCGCTCGGAAGTCATCTTGAGGGAATCCCGTAACCGCGCCTTCACGCGGAGCTGGGCTCGCACACGCGAGACTATGGCGTGGCCGCCGGCGCGATGTGGAAGCGTTGAGTCAGATGGAAAGCACGCGGAGTTTGTCCGTGGGCACGACGCGATGACGTTTCAGGCCTTGCCTGCAAGCGGATCGGACGCTCGCCTTGGAGAACTAATCCGTAATTCGCTGGGCGCTCGCCGGTCAGAATCATTCCGGGAGAATTGGCTTAGCCAGAACATGCACGGAAAGGCGATGAACTGCCCACCCGGATAAGTAAGAATCGCCAAAAAATCCAAATACCCCAGAGGACCGAAAGCGGTTCCCCCCTTTGACACCTGACCGGCGTTCGATCTCGCGCCGGTCACGTCCGTCGTATCCTGCGAGTTATTCCGCGCCGCGAATGATCCGCAGATCGCGCTCGACAGCGTCGCCCAAGGCGGCGAGCGCTTTCTTGTATGCATCGCTTTCATATGCGGCCACTGCCTGCTCGTATGTCGGAAACTCGATCACGACAGTCCGTTCCTTCAAGCCTTGCTCGCGAACCTCGTCGGCCGATCCGCGCACGATGAATTTGCCGCCGGCCGCGATCACTGCAGGACCTGCCAACTGCGCATAGGCTGCCAGCTTCGACGGGTCTTTCGTCTCTCGATACACGGTCACCCAATATCCTTTGCTCATTTGAATCTCCTTGTTTTAAGGCGAGAAAGCAATTGCTGCCTTGCAAGCAACAGCAAAGGAATTATGGCACGCGTCGACATGCTCGTTGGTTGGCGCGTGCGAATGTTGTAAAGCATTGGGAAGTGAAGGGGCAAGTCCAGCAAGACACTGCCCCTCACTACGCCTAGATAAACAGGCCGCTCGAGACTTCGATACGCTGGGCATTGACCCAGCGGTTGTCTTCGGACAGCAGCGACGCGATCATGGGGCCGATGTCGTCGGGCAAGCCCGCACGACCGAGCGCCGTCGCGTCCGCAACGCGCTTGTTGATCTCGGGATTGTCGCGGACCATGCCGTCGCTGAAGTCCGTGGCGATTGCGCCTGGAGCGACGGTGTTGACGGCGATTCGACGAGGACCGAGCTCCTTCGCGAGATAGCGAGTCAGAACCTCGATCGCGCCTTTCATGGACGCTTGACGTCGATGACCCCGTTGCAATACCAGAAACAGCTGCGCTTGCTTGAAGCGCGCCATTTGATGGTGACAGGAGCCGCCAACGCCGAAGCGGCTGCCTGGCAAGTGGGCTATGAAAGCCCATCGCAATTCAACCGTGAATACTCGCGCATGTTTGGAGCGCCACCCCGGCGTGACATCGCCGCATTGAAAACTGGATAGCCTGGTATTCCGTTCCGTTATCGGCATCTTCAGCGCGTTGGCCGCTGATGCCTCATGAGGCGCCGGTACCCTTCGTCATATTGTCCGCGGGTAACATGCCCGGCAAGGCCTCTACAAAGAAGTCCGCTTGCAAGGCGGCCCCAGCCCGGACGTCGTACTGGGCGAAGTCGCGCACACCCGCCGCCATCAGCACTTCGTCATCGAGGAAAAAGTTTCCTGAACACTCGCGGGCTGGACGCGTCAGGATATAGTGAGCCGCGTCGGCGACTATCTCAGGTGTGCGACACGCCCCGATCATGTCCTCGCCGCCAATTTCGTTTCGCACCGCAGCGGTTGCGATAGCCGTTCTGGGCCACAGCGAGTTGACAGCGACACCACGGTTCCTGAATTCGCCGGCAAACGCCAGCGTGAACAGACTCATCGTGTACTTTGCGATCGTATACGCCGGAAAATCCTTGAACCACTTAGGATCGCTGACCAACGGCGGTGACAGCGTGAGGATGTGCGGGTTCGGCGAATTGACGAGGTGCGGCAGGCATGCTTGTGCACAGACGAAAGTGCCTCTGCCATTGACCCCATGCATCAGGTCATACCGTTTTACGGGGGTGTCGAGCGTGCCGGTCAGTCGAATGGCGCTCGCATTGTTCACGAGTATATCGATGCCGCCGAATCGTCCGACCGTCTCGGCAACGGCTGCCTTTACACGTTCTTCGTCGCGAATGTCCACCACAAGCGGGAGCGCCTTGCCGCCGGCCTCTTCAATCGCGGCGGCGGCTGTATAAATCGTCCCTTCGAGGCGCGAGTCCGGGGCGGCCGTCTTTGCTGCAATCGCGATGTTCGCGCCGTCGCGCGCGGCTCTAAGTGCAATTGCAAGTCCGATGCCGCGACTTCCACCGGATATGAATAGGGTCTTCCCAGCGAGGTTCATGGCCGTCTCCTGACGATTCATAGCAGCATACAATTCTTTAGGCATTCCGGCGCGGGTGCGCAACGG
Source organism: Paraburkholderia lacunae (assembly GCF_003353175.1). Taxonomy (GTDB): domain Bacteria; phylum Pseudomonadota; class Gammaproteobacteria; order Burkholderiales; family Burkholderiaceae; genus Paraburkholderia; species Paraburkholderia lacunae. The sequence continues at coordinate 121,153 of NZ_QHKS01000013.1, forward strand.
CAACCCCCCTGTCGAGCCTTCCCCCTGGCGGCGCGATCGGGAAAATATTCGATCGGCAACGGAATAACCAGGGCCTTCCAAGTGTTGCGCTCAAGCGCAAAGCCGGGTTCCGGAGCCACCGCTGCGTCTGCATTCCGCTCATCCCTCGAAAACTGCCATCTGAAGGACATCACCATGTCGAACCACTCACGGCAAGCACGAAAGGCCGCAACCGCAACCTTTACCGCCCTCGTCATATCTTGCGCAATGCCGGTCGGCGCGGCCCCGCTGGCGTCGGTTGCCGCACCGCCGGATACGCAGGTGGTCGCGTCGCTGATCGCTTCGGGAGTGCAAGTCTATTCTTGCGAGTTCGACGCCTCGCATCAACTCGGGTGGGTGTTCAAGAGCCCGTTGGCGACGCTCTACGACGCTCGCGGGCAGGAGGCGGTGCATCATTCGGCCGGTCCCCAATGGCAAGCACTGGACGGCAGCACGATAGTGGGCCACGTACTTGCGCAGGCGCCCAGTCAGACAGCCGGCAGCATCCCGCAGCTTCTGCTCGAAACCAGAAGCACCGCGGGCAGCGGCGAATTGTCCGTGGTTCGCTACGTGCAACGCCTCGACACCGAGGGCGGTGCGGCGCCTGCCGCAAGCTGCACGACCGAACACGAGCTTGGCCGGTCGCCTTACGTTGCGAGATATGTGTTCCTGAAATAGCCTTCCGGCCGGCGCGCCGTCTTTCTGGCGGCGCGCGGCGCTCCGTATCCAGGGAAATCCCCAAGCTCGATGCGGTCTATCATGGTAGAAACAGCATTCATCGGCGCAGGAGCAAACCATGCCCTCCAATCCATCCGCTGAGCCGACTGACAAGCCTCTCGACCCCGCGCTGCCCTCATCGTCCGGCACGACCCGCGAGACCGCCTCGCAGGGATCGGCAAAACCCGGACGACGATCTTCCCGACACCGACGCGGCGGCGCCCGTACCTGACGAGCATCTTCCAGGCAGGAGCGACCACAACTGACTTAACCGACTTAGCGCTCCAGGCGCCGACGTCGTCCGCATTGATCCACGCGGCACGCCCGGGAGACGACCACGCGCGCTTTCCCGCCGACGCCGCGAAGTCGAGAAACGGTCGCAGTTCAATCAAGGCATGTTCCGGTTCGAACCGGATGGGAGCAGATCATGCAGAACGTGCTGGTAGGTTATGACGGGTCGCCATCCGCGCGACATGCCGTCAATTTTGCGGTCGATCTTGCCAAGCGCTTTGACGCGCGCCTGCATGTCCTCGTCGTGGCACGCGCGCCGGATTGGGGTGCGATAGAACTGGAAAGAAAGGAAATGGTCGATTTCGAGTTGCGCCACGCCAACGAGATTCTCGACGAAATCAAGGCGAAGCTCGTCTCGTATGGCGAACATCCCGAGTTCGATCTCGTGATAGGGCAACCCGCGAAGGAGATCGTGCTCTACGCGGAACGGCACGATATCGATCATCTTGTCGTCGGGCATCGCGGTCATACGCCGTTCGATCGCTGGCTGATCGGTTCAGTCGCCCGCCAGGTTCTCGCGTATGCGCCGTGCGCCGTGACGATCGTGCGCGATCCGGCGACGATGAAAAAGGCACCACGCGAAGGCTGACTATCGTGACGCGCTGCCCCAAATCACATCCGGGGCGCGGTCCTGCAAATAATGGCGATCCAGGCTAACCTGTGCGCGGCCGTTGCTTCCCACCAAGCCGGCCGCGCAGCAAGTTATCCCCGTTAGGAACGCAATGACACAACCGCTAACAATCGATTTCGTCTCCGACATCGCGTGCCCATGGTGTGCGATCGGCCTATCCTCGCTTCAGCTTGCGCTATCGCGCCTTGGCGAAGCAGTCGACGTCCAGATAACCGTCCATCCTTTCGAGTTGAATCCGCAGATGGGGCCGGACGGCGAGGACATTGTCGGCTACCTCGGCAAAAAATACGGCCGCACACCGGCGCAAATCGCCGAAACGCAAGCCATGATCCGCGAGCGCGGCGCGAGCGTGGGCTTTGCCTTCGGCCCGCGTACGCGCGTCTATAACACCTTCGATGCGCACCGCCTGATGCATTGGGCCGGTATCGAAGGCAGGCAGTTGCCGCTCAAACTGGCGCTGCTGCGGGCCTATCATTCCGAGGGCAAGGACCCGAGCGACCACGATGTCCTGGTCGAAGCAGCCCAATCCGTGGGACTCGATACCGCGAAGGCACTTGGCGTATTGCGAAGTGGGCAGTATGCCGAAGAGGTTCGTGCGGCAGAAGAAAAGCATCGGACGATGGGCATCCAGTCGGTGCCGGCGATCATCTTTAATCATCGCTATCTGGTGACCGGCGGACAACCCGTGGAAGCCTTCGAGCAAGTCATCCAGCAAATCCTCGCCGAAGTGTAGTGTGGCGCCGCCACCGGCGCAGCGGTTCGCCATGACGGTGCCGATACAAGGGCTTCGTTCCATATTGCGTCAGCGAATCGAAAGTACCGGTTCATGCCTATGTCTTAATTCCGTTGCACATTCTCCTGCTCTTACCGAATGTTTCGTGACCACTCTAACAGGACAGGAAATGAAGACGATCAGGAGATGGATGCGCGTACGGAATGCCGTCGGCGCCGGCGTTGTGGTGCTCGCCGGCCTGCACGCCGCAGGCGCGGCGGCTAGTGAAGCGAATGAACACGGGCATGAAAATGAGGCAGTGAAGCACGTGTTGCTGATCAGCTTCGACGGCTTGCACGAGCAGGATGTCGCGCGCTGCATCGGTTCGAACTCTTGCCCCAATCTCGCGTTGCTGGCCAAGGCCGGTACGACGTACACGAATGCCCACACGCCTGGCCTCTCGGATTCATTCCCGGGTCTCGCCGCGTTAGTCACGGGCGGCTCGCCGAAATCGGCAGGCCTGTTTTATGACGTGTCTTATGACCGCACGCTCTACGCGCCATCCGATACCAGTTGCACCGGCAAGCAGGGGTGGAATGTCGTGTTCGACGAGACCACCGGCATCGATGGAGAGAATGGCGGCGCACTGAAGAATCTCAACGGCGGCGGTGCATTCAATCCTCAGGCGATACCGAATGCGTTGATCAACGGTGTCTGCACGCCGGTGTATCCGCATAACTACGTGAAGACGAACACGATTTTCGAGGTGGTCAAGCAAAACGTGAAGGGCGCCCGGACCGCATGGGCGGACAAGCACGCGTGGGGCTACGACTGGCTCAATGGACCGTCGGGAACAGGCGTTGACGACCTTTCCCGCACCGAGATCAATTCGATCGATCCGGCTACTAACAGCGCCTACACCGACGTCTATACGCACACGGAAAAGTTCGACGACCTCCATGTGCGGTCGCTGATCTACGAGATCGAAGGCAAGGATTCGACCGGCAAACCGGGTGCCGGCGTGCCGACCGTCTTTGGCGGCAACTTCCAGACCTTGAGCATCGCACAGAAGGCGCTTGTGACAAAGGGCGGCGGCTATCTGGACGCGAGCTTTACGCCGGGCCCGCAGGTGACGGCTGCGATTACGTACCTGGACGGGGCTTTGGGCCGCATCGTGTCCGAACTCAAGCAGCAAGGCCTTTACTCGTCGACGGCGATCATCGTCACCGCGAAGCATGGTCAGTCTCCGACGGATCATTCGAAGCTGGTGAAGGTCGGCGACACGCTCACGGCGCTGCTTGAAGCAAACAATTATCTGGATCCGAACGGCAACTTTGGGCAGGCCAACACGACGACCGGAAATCTGAATGACGGGACGGGTCTCGTCAATACGGGCTTCGTGCAGACCGACGACGTCGGGCTGATCTGGTTGCGCGATCAAAGTCAGCTGTCAGCGGTTGTGAAGACGCTGAAGGACAATCTGAGCTGCAACGCGCCCGGCATTTGCGCGGATGGCCCGCAAGCGTACATTCTGTACGGCCCGCAGATTGCTGACCGGTTCGGCGATCCCGCTCGCGGACGCACGCCCGACATTATCGTCCAGCCCAACCCGGGCGTCATCTATACGTCGAGCAAGTCCAAGGACGAGGAACACGGGGGCAATGCTCCCGACGACAACCATCTCGGTCTCGTGGTCTACGTACCCGGCGCCCATCACGCCGGCAAGACCGTCGACGAACGGGTGCTGACGACGCAGGTTGCGCCGACAGTCCTGCGCCTGCTCGACGTCGACCCCGACCTGCTGCACTCGGTCGCGACCGAAGGAACGCGCACACTGCCTGGCTTCAATCGCGAGCACTTCTAACGCACAAAGCCGTCATCAGCGGCGGCGAGCGGCAAACAAGCGGCAAACAAGCGGCGCGACGCGACTCCTCGAGACGTTCAACGGTCTCAAGTCGCGTCGCTGCCGGGTTGGGGAGGCCAGCGGGCGGCCTCTCCAGCCGAACATCACTACACGGCACCCTCGCCAATCCATCTGTTCGGACATTTTCAGCGCGGCGCAGATGGCGCGGTTGAATGAAGCGGGCGAACGTCTCTAACGCACATACCATTCGTTGTTACCTCCGATACGCGGAACCGTTTTGACAAAAAACAAACCGCCTGGTCGGTTTACATTTTGAAATTGCGATGTTAGGCTTGCGCCTCACATGAACTGTCAGGTCTGGACCTCCCAGAAAGACAGCCGCGAAATCGGAACCCGGAGAGATAAATGGTTAAGTCAGTCAAGGCGCGGCACCTGTTGATCGCTGCTATCTGCACAGCTTTGATAGGTTGCTCGAGCGTGCCGCCAGTCGCGTACTCGGGGATCCCGTCATCCACCTATTTGCGACCCAATACGCAGGACGACTCGACCCGCGTGCCATATCGCTTTGCGCCCCAGACAGACTGGCAGAAGTACACCAGGCTGATCATCGACCCGGTGACGGTTTATCAAGGCGCGGATAACCAGTTCGGCGACATGCACGACGAAGATAAAGCGGTTCTTGCGAGCTATATGCAAAGCAAGTTTGCTGAAAAGCTGCGCGGCCGATTCCAGCTGGCTAATGAGGCCGGCCCCAACACGTTGCGCCTGAAGCTGGTCCTGACGGGGGCGAAGACCAATACGCCCGTGCTCAGCGCATTTACGCACTTCGACATTGGCGGCAACCTCTATAACGGTGTTCAAGCCGTTCGCGGCCGGGAAGGCGCCTTCATGGGTTCGGTTATCTACGCAGTCGAGATCTACGACGCTTCGAGCAACCGCCTCCTCAGTGCTTACGTGACCAAGCAATACCCGAACCCATTCAACCTCGGCGCGAGCTTCAGTTCGCTAAGTGCGTCGAAGACCGGGATCGACAAAGGCGCGGACGCGCTGGTTGCGCAATTCAAATGACCTGCCGTATAGAGGGGTGACGCTTCTGGATCGTGTGCCCGCAAGCGGATGCCGAAGATGAATAAAGCCAGCCTGATCGCGTGTCACGAATGTGATTTTCTCCAGCGGGAGACGCCGCTAGTCAAGGGCGGCACCGCGCGGTGCCGTCGATGCGATGCAGTCCTCTACCGATGCGTGCCGGCAACGCACGATCGCGCACTGGCGCTCACCTTGGCCGCGGCGATCCTGTTTGTGGTCGCCAATCGCTTTCCCATCTTCGGACTCTGGGTCAATGGAGCGCTTGTCGAAACCACGCTTTTCGGCGCGGCTTCGTCTCTGTACGCAGACGGTATGTGGCCGATCGCGGGCCTTGTCTTCGTGACAACGATTTTGATGCCGTCACTGAACATAGCGGCCGTGATCTATCTACTCCTGCCGTTGCATACAGGCGGATTTCCCCATAGGCCTGAAATTGTTCTTCGTGTGCTGAGGCATGTTGCGCCATGGGGAATGATCGAGGTTCTGATGCTCGGCATGCTGGTCGCGCTTGTCAAACTCCAGCACATCGCAACAGTCGTCCCCGGCGTCGCGATCTGGGCATTCGGAGCGGTGATGGTGCTGCTTGCGGCAGCGTCCGTTACGTTTAACACGCGTGATCTATGGGCGCGTATCGATGCGATGCAAAGCGACGGCGGCGTATCACACCTTTTGAGCGCAGGTACCACACCGGCCACGGCCGCGCGCGCAGGGCTGTTCGTTTGTCACGACTGCGGTCTGCTCTCGAAGCCGCTCGCACACGTCCACGGTGGGAGCTGTCCGCGTTGTCACGCAGCGCTGCATTTGCGCAAGCCCAATAGTCTCGTTCGCACCTGGGCATTCCTGTTCGCCGCCATGATCCTTTATGTCCCCGCGATTCTCCTGCCGGTCATGGTCACGAGTACCTTGTTCGGTGCGCGATCCGACACGATCCTGAGTGGCGTCGTATTTCTCTGGACCTCCGGGTCGTGGCTGCTTGCCGCGATCGTGTTCATCGCAAGCCTTGTGGTGCCAATGCTCAAGATTCTGTCGTTAGCTTATCTCGCGTGGAGTACCCAGCTGCGCTCTCCGCTAATTCCTCACGAACGCACGCGTATTTACCGGCTGGTGGAGCTCGTTGGCCGCTGGTCGATGCTCGATATCTACGTGATTACCATCCTTGTCGCTTTCGTGCAGTTCGGTTCGGTGGCCACCATCGACGCAGGTCTCGGGGCGATTGCATTCGGTGCGGTAGTCGTGCTAACCATGTTCGCCGCATTGTCATTCGATCCACGACTCATCTGGGACGCAGTGGAGTCAGAAGGTGAATAAGTTGTCCGGACAGAACGATGAAGAGAATGCACCCGGCCTTCCAGCAGTCGTTGCCGCCAAACCGTCGAAGTGGCGTGTGCAGCTTGTATGGTTGGTGCCGCTTGTTGCAGTGCTGATAGCCGGCTGGCTGGTCGTGCAGTCCGTCATGCAAAAAGGCCCGACCGTCACGATCAGGTTTTCCACGGGTGAGGGGATTGAGGCCGGCAAGACGAAGATCAAGTTCAAGAATGTCGATATCGGTGTAATCAAAAACGTTGAACTCTCCGACGATCACAAGACGGTGCTCGCCAGCGCTGAAATGTCCCGCAACGCTTCCAGCATGCTCGTCGACGATACCCGCTTCTGGGTCGTTCGACCGCGCATCTCGGGCGGCACGGTATCGGGCATCGGCACGTTATTGTCCGGTTCGCACATCGGAATGGATATCGGTACATCGCAAAAAGCGCGACGTGATTTCGTCGGACTCGAGTCGCCGCCCGTCCTCGCCTCAGGTGCGCCGGGGCGAGAGTTCGTGCTGAAAAGCGAGAACCTGGGCTCGCTCGATATCGGCTCGCCGGTGTTCTTCCGGCGGCTTCAGGTGGGTCAGATCGTCTCTTACGCGCTCGATCCCGAGGGCGCGGGAATGACCCTGCACGTCTTTATCAATGCGCCTTACGACAAGTACGTGACGAACGACACCCGCTTCTGGCACGCAAGCGGCGTCGATGTGACTCTGGATACGACCGGTGTGAAGGTAGACACCGAATCGCTGGTATCGATCCTGATCGGTGGCCTTGCATTCGAAAATCCGCCTGACACGACGAACAGGGTTGAAGCCGACGCGAAGCACCAGTACGAACTTTTCGTCAATCGGGCCGAAGCGATGAAGCGGCATGACGCGATCATCGATAGATACGTGCTGAACTTCAAGGAGTCCGTGCGTGGGCTGACCGTGGGCGCACCCATCGACTTTCGCGGGATAGTCATCGGCGAGGTATCGGCGATCAACACGCACTTTGATCCGGCCGCGCGGGCGTTCAGCATCCCGGTCGAAGTCACCATTTTCCCGGAACGCTTGATTTCACGCGACGAATGGCAAAGCCAAAAAGGGCAAATATCGTCGGAGCGCAAAGAGTTTGCGGACTACCTGGTATCGAAGGGGCTGCGGGCACAACTGAGAACGGCAAGCCTGCTTACCGGACAACTGTATATCGCGATCGATTTCTTCTCCTCCGCCCCGAAGGCGAAGATGGATTGGAGTAAAAAGACGCCGGAATTGCCAACGGTGCCGGGTAACCTGCAGGGGCTGCAGGAATCGATTACCAGTCTCGTCGCTAAACTGAACGAGATTCCGTTCGATGGCATCAGCAAGGATCTGCGCAAAACCCTCGGTGATGCGGACACGCTGCTGAATACCATCAATACGGATATTGCACCTGACGCCAAAGCGACGCTGGCCGCGGCTCGCGAAGCGCTCACGTCGGCGAATCGCACGTTGCAAAGCGACTCGCCATTGCAGCAAAGCACCGCCGAGACAATGCGGGAGTTGTCGCGGGCCGCGGTCTCGATCCGTTCGCTTGCGGAGTATCTCGAACGCCATCCGGAGGCGCTGATCCGTGGCAAGACCGAGGACAAGCCATGAGCCGATTTCCATCGTTAGCGCTGAGCATGATCGTGCTGACCTTGTTCGCGGGATGCGCCACCTCGCCGAGCTCGAAGTTCTACACGTTGAGCCCGGTTCAGATTGTCGAACAGCGGCCGAGCGCCAGTCCGATCGCAATCGCCATCGATCCGGTCACGGTTCCCGAACTGGTCGACCGGTCGCAAATCGTCATGAAGCTCGACGCGAACCGCGTGTCTATCGACGAGTTCGCGCGCTGGGCCGATCCATTGAAGAGTCAGATTCCGCGTGTACTCGCTGCGGATCTCGCGCAGATCATGCCTGGAGCGATCGTCTCGACCTATCCACAACGTGTGGGCGATAACGCTTACCACGTATCGGTTGACGTGCAGACTTTCGATTCGTCAGCGGACGGTACGGTGGCGCTGGCGGTGCTCTGGTCGGTGCGTCCGCCGAAGCGAAGCGAGCCGTTTAGCGGGCGCTCTGTGGTGCACGAGGCCGTGAGCGGGCCTGGCTACGACGCCCTGGTCAACGCGCACAGCCGCGCCCTCGCGTCCGTAGCGAACGATATCGCGGCAGCGACGCGTCGTTCTATGCCAGCAATTACATCGAAGGACTGAGCAAAGGCGACATCGCTCCCGTAGCCGCGACGAACGCGGGCCAGAGCACGCGTCAGCGAAATCGATCGAGGCAGACCCATGCACGGCGCATCGCCGTCGTTGCGCGTCGTTGCGGTATCGCGGGCAGTTTCACGAGTCTGCCGTCTTTCGCCACTACGATCGCCATGGACTCGATGGCATCTCCTACACTCCAGAAGACCGCTGATTTAACGACGGTCTGTGCGTAGCCGAAGCCGCCGAAGATATCGCGCCCTGCGATTCACGTTATAGCGGCGCTACAGTCAGGAGGGCATCGCTCATGGCCAGGAAACGAATCTATGCCGCATTCCTTACGACAGCGCTGATCGCCACGATGGCGCCGGAATGCCAGGCGCAGTACACCACCGACTGGGTGGCGAATACATACGGAACCATCGCCACTCACGTGGGCAACGGAGCTCGTTCCATGTGGGTCGCTCCGGAGGGAACCCTCTATACCGCTTCGCTGTGGGACGAAAACGAGGGCGGCGTCGCCCTATACCGGAATGGCCAAAGCATCGGTTCGATAGGCATTAACAGCGAGTTTCAGGGCGGCGCCATTACGGGTAATGCAACCTCGATTTTCGCTGCTTTGGCATTTAGCAGGAACGGCGGCAGCGGCAGGGTCGGGCGCTACAACCGAACCAGTCAAACTCGCGATCTTCTCCTTGCCGTGAGCGCGACAACGAATGAGCAGCGGGCCGATGTCGTCACCGGACTTGCGACGTCGGGCTCACTTCTTTATGCGAGCGACTTTCCCGGCAATCGCGTGCGGGTCTACACCACCGACGGCGTCTGGCAGCGGGATATCGGCGTCTCGGGCCCTGGCGCGCTCGCCGTGGACGGCGCGGGAAATATCTGGGTTGCGCAGAAGAGCGCGGGCACGATCCTCGAATTCAGCACGTCCGGTGCGCCGCTGAACACCATCCAGATGTCCGCTGCCTCGCGGCCGTCCGCGCTGTATTTCGACGCGGCGACTGGGCAGCTCATGATCGGCGACGAGGGACCCGACATGAACATCAAGATCTACACCATCTCGGGCATTCCCAGTCTGGCCGGCACGTTCGGCATTCAGGGCGGATATCTCGACACCACGACTGGCATCAAAGGCCAGGTCGGCGACAAACGATTCACACGGGTCACGGGCATCGGCAAAGACTCCGCCGGCAACCTCTATGTGCTCAACAATCCGTGGGGCGGGACGTGGGACCTCGGGCGCAACGGCGGCACCGACATTCACGCCTACGACAGCACGGGCAAGCTGCAATGGAAGCTCCAGGCCCTCAACTTCGAAGGGATCGGCGCCCCGGACCCGGGTACAGACGGCGCTTACTTCTATGGAGGCGCCCACATCTTCACCGGCACCGCTGGAGGAAGCTACGTAGCGAACACCGTCAATCCATTCGACTATCCGTCCGATCCACGACTCAACCTCAACGATACGCAACGCAACGAGCACTTCGGTCAGCTCACCAGCGTCGGCGCCAACCGGATCCTCGTGGCATCCGGCCAGAACCCCGCGATCTTCTACTTCTTCCACTTCAATGCCGCGAATGGCTACATCGCCATACCGGACGCCTCGATACCCGGCACGGCGTTCAATACGGCCAGGCCGGTCACGGGGGGATTTTGCCTCGATAGCAAGGGAGACGTCTGGGCCGGTCTGGACAGGACGAACCACATTTACCACTATCCGCTGACGGGCTTCGATGCCGACGGCAAGCCGACATGGGGAGCAGCCATTGCAACTCGCATTCCGATGAGCATCAGACCGTTGACGCGAATCATCTACCTGCCGGATAGCGACACCATGATCCTCGCGCAGGGCATCGCCGGGAGCTGGGACTGGACGGCCATGAACACGAGGATCGAGGTGTATCACGGCTGGCGCGCAGGTAACACCACCACTCCCAATCCGGTGATCAACATCACCAGCGCCAATCCCAAGTCGATCACGGCAGCCGGCAACTATCTCTTCCTCGGATACGTGCACACCGCGCCCAACATCGACGCCTTCAATCTCATCACAGGCAATCTGGACACCACGTTGATCAACAGCAGTTCCGGCAATGTGGACGTCGGCAATGACGTGGATTCGATGTACGGCCTGAGATCGTACCTTCGCTCGAGCGGGGAATACGTGGTCACGAAGGACAACTACAACGGCTCCAGCATGGTTGTTTATCGTTGGACGCCCAGATAGAAAATCCTCCTGGGTCCGTCGTACCTGCTTTCCCGGTGTCCGGCTTGCAAGACTCTCGAGCTTTGCAAGCTCACCTCGATCCCGCTCGCCGCGGGCCCGTCGATGCGCGCACGACGAGTTCCGGCGCAGGGCCAACCACCATCGACGGTTGCTGTGTGGGCGCCTGGATAAGGCGGATGAGCCTGTCGACCGACAACTCGGCGACGGCAGCGGTCTGGATCGCCACCGTCGTCAACGCCGGGTGCACCTGATGAGCCAGTTGAATGTCCGTGATGCCGATGACCGAGACGTCATCCGGCACCGCGCGGCGCAGGGTGATCAGGGCCTGGGCGGCGCCGATCGCGAGCAGATCGTTGGTCGCGAAGATCGCGCTCAGTCGCGGCCTGTTCGCCATCAGTTGCATGCAGGCGATGTAGCCGGCGTCGATCGAGTCGCGTACCTGCAGCATCGCAGCAGCGTCGGTTTCGATCCCGGCCTCGCGCATCACCGCACGAAAGCCGTTGGAGCGCGCATCCTGCAAGCCGCCGCAGCCGTCGCCGACCAGCATGCCGATATCGCGATGGCCCAGTTCGAGCAGATGCGTGGCGGCCAGCGCGCCCGCTCGCGCGAAGTCCACGGCGATGCACGGTAGGGGAGGCGGGGTCTCGGGATGCTCCCACATCGTCAACAGGATCGGCGCACTCTGTATCGTTGAAATACAGAACTCGTTGAACGCGATATCCGTGTTCATGACGAGGACGCCGTCGGCAAACGTTCCCGCGATCTGGTTCAGGTAGGCCCGGCCGACCTCGGCATCGTCGTCGGTATTGCACACCATCAGGAAGTGCCCCGCCTTGCGCGCCGCGCGCTCGGCCGCCAGCACGAACTCGGGATAGAACGGATTCGAGATGTTCGACAACATCAGCGCCAACGTCGACGAGCGGCCCTCTGCCAGCGCGCGCGCGTTCAGATTCGGCCGGTAGCCGAGATCGGCGATGGCTCGCAATACGCGTTCCGCCGTTTCCGGGCGGACCTTCTCCCGATTGCGCAGCACGTTGGAAACCGTCGCAGCGGTAACCCGCGCGCGTTTGGCGACTTCAGACAAGGTGACCATTTCTCTTATCCCATATTCAGGGAATGTGATTCAAATGTTGCAAGCGACCCGCGACGTTTGCTAAGTTTCGTGCAAACACACAGGAGACAAAATCATGCGAGCTTTCCCGAACCCCGAATTTAAGCGATTAAATGCCTGCTGCACAAGGGCTGGCCGATTTTTTTTGAAACAAATTTAAGCGTTTAAATCCGGAGGCATGATGAACTACCCCCACGCTCACATTCGTTCGCTGCCCCCCAAGGGGGCCGCTGCCTCCCTTGGGGCGGCCCGGCGGGAGGCATGATGAACGACCCCCACACTCACATTCGTTCGCTGCCCCCCAGGGGGGCCGCTGCCTCCCTTGGGGCGGCCCGGCGGGAGGCAGCATGACCACAATCCATCTCGCGAACGTGCAGAAGTCGTACGGCGATCATGCGCCGGTGATCCGGCGCGTGAATCTGGATATCGCGCAACACGAGTTCTGCGTTTTTCTTGGACCGTCGGGTTGCGGCAAGTCAACCTTGCTGAGAATGATCGCCGGTCTCGAAGACCTGAGCGAAGGCGAATTGCGGATCGGTGGGCGTCTCGTGAACGACGTGCCCGCCGCCGAGCGGGGTGTCGCGATGGTGTTCCAAAGCTACGCGCTGTTTCCGCACATGACCGTGTTCGACAACATGGCGTTCGGTCTGAAGCTCGCGAAGCAGCCGCGAGACGTGATCGACCGGAAGGTGCGCGAGGCCGCGCGCATTCTGCAATTGGACGCGCTGCTCGAGCGTTATCCGAAAGCCTTGTCTGGCGGCCAGCGGCAACGCGTGGCGATCGGCCGGGCGATCGTGCGCGAGCCCGGTGTGTTCCTGTTCGACGAGCCGTTATCGAATCTCGACGCCGCGCTGCGAGGGCAGACCCGTGTTGAAATCGCCAGGCTGCACCAGCGCTTCGAGAATGCGAGCGTGGTGTACGTCACGCACGACCAGGTCGAGGCGATGACGCTCGCCGACCGGATCGTGCTGCTGCACGCGGGCGCGGATGCCGAGCGATTCGGCAGCATCGCGCAGAGCGGCGCGCCGCTCGAGTTGTATCACCATCCGAAGTCGCGCTTTGTGGCGGGCTTCATCGGTTCGCCGCGGATGAATTTCATCGATGCCGTGGTCGACTCGATCGACGCGGGCAGCGTAACGGTGTCGCTCGCGCAAAGCGGCGAACGGCTGGTCGCGCACGTCGACGGCCGGCGTCTGCAACCCGCTCAGCCGGTCACGCTCGGCGTGCGTCCGGAACACCTGCGCCTTGACGGCCTCCATGGCCTCCACGGCAAGGAGCAGTCCATTCAGTGCGCCACGGTGCTTTCGGAACGGCTCGGCGAACACAGCTATATCCATGCGGATCATGCGGGCGGAACGCTGATCGCCAAGGCGCCAGGCGATTCGCCGCTCGGTTCCGGCGAGCGCATTCGCGTTCACGTTCCGCCTTCCGCATGTCATCTGTTCGATGCCGACGGCATCGCGCTGCGGCGCAGCGCGCTCGAACCTGAGCGAGTCGCGGCCTAAGCAAAGCCGAACTCCGCCACAGAGCGGATTTCATCGCCTGACAGCAGTGCGCTGTCAGCTAACAAGGTAGTTAAGGAGACAAAAGATGATTGCTTATCGCCTTCGCCGGCTGGCTCACGTATCGGTTGCCGCCTCTCTGGTTACGGCCGTGCTTGCATGCGCCGCGGCCGACGCCGCCACGCTCGCGGTCAATGTGTCGGCGCGCGGAAATCAGCGTTCGACCTGGCAGGATGCCTTCGACAAGTTCAAGAAAGCCAACCCCGACGTCGATCTCAAGGTGACCTACGTCGCCGAGGAGGCCTACAAGGTGCAGTTGGGCGGCTGGCTCGCCACCGATCCGCCTGATGTCGTGTCGTGGCACGACGGCGAGCGCATGGCGTATTACGCGCAGCGTGGCCTGCTCGAGGACCTGTCGCCGGACTGGAACAAGAACGGCTGGTCGCAGCAGTATGCGTCGGTCAAGGAAGCGTCCACTTATAAGGGCAAGCAGTATGCGGCGCCGCTCGGCTACGACGCGTACGGCTTTTTCTATCGCAAGGATCTGTTCGAGAAGGCGGGCATCAAGGGCGAACCGAAGACGTGGGAAGAATTTCTCGACGCCTGCAAGAAGCTCAAGGCAAGCGGCGTCGCGCCGATCGCCGTTGCCGCACGCGATAGCTGGACGCTCGCCGCATGGTTCGACTATCTCGACCTGCGCATCAACGGCAACGCGTTCCATCAGAAGCTGATGGCAGGCGAGATTCCGTACACGGACGCGCGTGTGAAGAAGGTCTACACCGCGTGGAAAACCTTGATCGACGAGCACTATTTCATCGACAACGCGCTGTCCTACGATCTCGATTCGATCGCGCCGTTTCTCGTGAACGGCAAGGCGTCGATGATGCTGATGGGCACGTTCTTCTCGGCGAGCATCCCTGCCTCCGTCAAACCCGAGACCGGCTACTTCCGATTCCCCGTGATTGATGCCAATGTGCCGATGGCCGAAGACGGGCCGGTGAATGTGCTGTTGATCCCCGCGAAGGCGAAGAACAAGGCCGATGCGCGCAAGCTGCTGGCGTTCATGGAGCAGCCGCAAATCAACGCGGATCTCGCGAAGGGATGGGGCACGTTACCGTCCAACAGCCAGGCGGCCGAGCCTGAAGATGCGATCTCGAAGGTTGGATTCCAGACGCTCGCCAACACCAAAGGCGGCATCGCGCAGTTCTACGATCGCGACATGACCAAGGAAATGGCCGACGAAGGCATGAAAGCGATGCAGCAGTTCTATAGCGATCCTTCGCAAATCGATGCGCTGCTTGTGCGCCTCGAAGCGACCCGCAAGCGCATCTACAAAAAGTAAGCCGGTGAGCGTCAGCGATGTTTCGACGACTGACGCTCGCCTTCGATCCCTGACGAGGCCAATCATGTCTCATCCCGTAGCGGGCCGCCTGCCGGCGGCTCAGCACCGGCACGTCTCGACAACGCGCCGTCACCAGAACCGCGCCGCATTTTTTTTCCTGTTGCCGGGTTGCGCGTTGTTTTGCCTGTGCGTGATCTACCCGATCATCAGCAGCATTTCGCTCAGCTTCTATAACTGGGACGGTATGACGCCGAAGACCTTCGCCGGACTCGACAACTACATCGAGCTGTTCCATTCGGACACGTTCTACACGGCGCTGAAGAACAACCTGATCTGGCTTGCCTTGTTCCTGCTCGCGCCGCCGCTCGGCTTGCTGTTCGCGTTGTACCTGAACCAGCAGATTCGCGGCATGCGGGTCGTGAAGTCGCTGTTTTTCGCGCCGTTCGTGCTCTCGGGCGTCGTGGTCGGTCTTGTGTTCAGCTGGTTTTACGATCCCGGCTTCGGGCTGCTGCGCCTGATCGTCGGACACGGCATCCCTGTGCTGGGCGACGCGCACACGGTGACGTTCGGGATCATCTTCGCCGCGCTGTGGCCGCAGACGCCGTTCTGCATGGTGCTGTATCTGACCGGCCTCACGGCCATCAATCCGGAGGTGGTCGAGGCGGCGCGCATGGAGGGCGCGAAGGGCATGCGTCTTCTGTGGCACGTGATCCTGCCGCAGCTTCGGCCCGCCACCTTCATGGCCGTCGTGCTGACCGTGATCGGCGCGCTGCGCAGCTTCGACCTGATTGCCGTGATGAGCGGCGGCGGTCCGTTCGACAGCTCCACTGTGCTGGCCTATTACATGTACGACCAGGCGATCAAGTACTACCGCGAAGGCTATTCCGCGTCGATTGCCGTCGTGCTGTTCGCCATCATGCTCGTCTATATCGTGTTCCATCTGCGCCGCATGTTGCGCGAAGAACGCTGAGTTCCTGGAGTCACGCTCATGTATCCGCTTCCCGTCGAACGCTGGAAACCATTGAACCGCACGCTGTACAAGGCGTCATTGCCGGTCGCGCTGCTTGTCTGGCTGATGCCGATGCTGGCCGTGCTGGTCACGTCGATCCGATCCTCCGATGAACTGTCGCAAGGCGACTACTGGGGTTGGCCGAAGCATGTCGCGCTGCTCGAAAACTACGGTACGGCGCTCACGCAGACGCCGATGCTGCACTACTTCGCCAACAGCATTCTGATCACGGTGCCTTCGGTCATCGGCGCGATCGTGCTGGCGTCGATGGCGGGCTTCGCACTCGCGACCTACCGGTTCCGCGGCAACACCGCCGTGCTGTTCGCCTTTGTCGCGGGCAACTTCGTGCCGATCCAGATCCTGATGATTCCAGTGCGCGACATGGCGCTGAAGGTCGGCCTGTTCAATACCGTATGGGCGCTGGTGATCTTTCACGTGTCGTTCCAGACCGGCTTTTGCACGCTGTTCCTGCGCAATTTCATCAAGCAGTTGCCGTTCGAATTGATCGAAGCGGCGCGTGTGGAAGGCGCGAGCGAGTGGACGATCTACAGGCGCATCGTCCTGCCGCTGATCCGTCCGGCGCTGGCCGCGCTCGGCATTCTGGTTTTCACCTTCGTCTGGAACGACTACTTCTGGGCGCTTTGTCTGACCCAGGGCGATGAAGCCGCGCCGATCACGGTCGGCGTGGCCGCGCTCAAGGGCCAATGGACCACGGCATGGAATCTCGTCGCCGCCGGCTCGGTGCTCGCCGCACTGCCGTCCGTGCTGATGTTCTTCGCGATGCAGAAGCATTTTGTCGCCGGCCTGACTTTCGGCGCCAGCAAGGGCTGAGCGCACAGGCGGTTTTTGGTCGGCATCTCTTCCTTTGAACGAGACTCTCTCATGCAACTTGGTGTGTGCTATTACCCGGAACAATGGCCCCGTGCGATGTGGGCCGACGACGCGCAGCGCATGGCCGCCCTCGGCATCACGCACGTACGTATAGCGGAATTCGCGTGGAGCCGGATGGAGCCGCGCGCCGGCCAATACGTGTGGGGCTGGCTCGACGAAGCGATCGATACGCTTTCGGCCCGGGGCTTGAAACTGATACTCGGCACGCCGACCGCGTCGCCGCCGAAGTGGTTGATCGACGCGTATCCGGACGTGCTGCCGGTGCGCGCGGACGGCACGCGCTGGAACTTCGGCTCGCGCCGGCACTACGACATTTCCAGCGAGACTTACCGCGAGGCCTGTTTGCGGATCGTGACCGCGATGGCCGAGCGTTATGGCGCGCATGCGTCGATCGTCGCGTGGCAAACAGATAACGAACTCGGCTGCCATGAAACGGTGCCGAGTTATTCGCCCGCCGCGCGGCGGCGTTTTCAGGCCTGGCTGCAACGCCGCTACGAGACCGTGCACGGCTTGAACGAAGCGTGGGGCAACGTGTTCTGGAGCATGGAGTATCCATCGTTCGACGCGATCGGCCTGCCGAACCTGACGCCTACCGACGCCAATCCAATCCATCTGCTCGACTTTCGCCGCTTCATGTCCGACGAGGTGGCGAGTTTTCATCGCGAGCAGATCGACGTGCTGCGGCGCCTCGCGCCGCACGCGGATCTGCTGCACAACTTCATGGGCTTTTTCACGACTTTCGATCACTACCGGTTCGCCGCGGACAACAGCATCGACGTGGCCGCGTGGGACAGCTACCCGATAGCGCGAACCGAGTCCATCGCGTTGCCCGAAGAGCAGAAGGCGCTCTACGCACGCACGGCGCATCCTGACGTCTCCGCGTTCGATCACGACCGCTACCGTGCGATCGGCGGCGGGCGCTTCTGGGTCATGGAGCAGCAGGCGGGGCCGGTGAACTGGGCGCCGTGGAATCCGGTGCCTGCGAAAGGCATGGTCAGGCTGTGGGCCTACGAGGCGTTCGCGCACGGCGCGGAACTGGTGTCGTATTTTCGCTGGCGCCAGTGCCCGTATGCGCAGGAGCAGATGCACTCGGGACTCAACCTGCCGAACAACGAACTGTCGCCAGGCGGGCTCGAAGTGCAGCAGGCGGCGCGCGAGATTGCCGCGTCCGAAGCGCTGTCCGGGCTCGACGCGCCGGCGCGCGCCGCGACCGCGCTCGTCTTCGACTACGAGACGCAGTGGATGTTCGAGATCCAGCGGCACGGCAAGACCTTCGACTATCAAACGCTCGCATTCGACTACTACGAGGCGCTGCGCGAACTCGGCCTCGATGTCGATATCGTCTCCAGTCGAGCCGATCTGTCGCAGTACGGGCTCGTCGTAGTGCCGGGCATCGCGGTGATCGACGATGCGCTCATCGGGCAGATCGAGCGGAGTTCGGCGCAATGGGTGTTCGGTCCGAGGAGCGGTTCGAAGACGGCGGACTTCGCCATTCCGTCGAACCTCGCGCCCGGCGCGTTGCAGCGGGTACTGCCGATCCAGGTGCTCGAAGTCGAATCGCTGCGCCCGACGCTCAGCCCCGCGACTTCGATCGGCGGCACGCGCGGAGTCGCCGTGCATTGGCGCGAGCACGTTCGAGCCAATGGCGAGACTCGCGTCGAAGCGCATTTCGACGACGCATGGCCGGCGGTGCTGGCTCACGGACGGGTTCGCTATGTGGCCGGGTGGTTATCGCATGCATTGCATCGGGCCGTTCTCGAGCAGGCGGCGAAGGACGCGGGCATCCGGGTTCACGTGCTGGCTGAGGGCTTGCGTATCCGTCGGCGCGGCAATCTGACGTTCGCGTTCAACTTCGGCGCGGCCCAGGTCGAGGCACCGGCGCCGGTCGATGCGACTTTCGTGCTCGGGCAGCCGCAGCTCGGAACCGGCGATGTCTGCGCGTGGCAGACGTAGAAACCGACGTATGAGACCGCGGGCCGGATGCTTCGCGCCGGCCCGTGGACCCGGCTGAACCGTGCGGACTGTGTTTGAGAAGGGCTTGTCGGAGGCAGGAATTTAAGCGCTTCAATTTTTCGGGCGGGCGGCCCCCGATGAGCCGCCATTCAACAATGGAGGATGACACATGAACAGAAGGCAAATGCTGTCCTGGCTGGCATCGACGGCGGCCGCCGCAGGCGTCGGCGCAACGATCGGCGTTCCGGCGCTGGCCGGCGAGCGTGCTGTGGCCGGACCCGGCAGCCGCTTCGCAAAGGGTGCGGACGTGTCGACGCTCATCGAGCTGGAGGCGAACGGGGCGCGCTTTTACGAGCACGGCGAGCCGCGCGACTGCCTCGCCATTCTGAGGAGCCACGGCGTCGACTCGATCCGTATCAAGGTGTGGAACGATCCTGGCAATCCGAACTTTTATCCGGCCGACCAGAGTCCCGCCGCGGGATACAACAACGCCGAGCATGTTCGTGTGCTGGCTCGCCGCGCCGCCGCGCTCGGCATGCGCGTGCTGATCGATTTCCACTACAGCGACTGGTGGGCTGATCCGGGCAAGCAGTTTCCGCCGCATGACTGGGCCGGCAAGGACATCGCGCAAACCTGTGCGTTGTTGTCGGACTACACGTCGGGGGTCCTCGAGATGCTCAGGAAGGACGGCGTTCATCCGGAGTGGGTGCAGGTCGGCAATGAAATCACCGGCGGGATGTTGTGGCCGCTAGGCAAGTACGACCAATGGGACAATCTCGCGCAGTTGCTGAAAGCAGGACACGATGCGGTCAAATCGGTCGATGCGCGGACCAAAGTCATGCTGCATATCGACAGCGGCGGCAACAATGCGACGAGCCGCTGGTGGTTCGACAGTGCGATACAGCGCGGCGTCACGTTCGATGTGATCGGCCTGTCCTACTATCCGCAGTGGCAGGGCTCGCTCAGCGATCTGCAGAACAACGCGAACGACCTCGCCACGCGCTATGACAAGGACGTGATCGTCGTCGAGACCGCTTATCCGTGGACGACCAGCGACGGCGATTCCGAGCCGAATGCGATGACCAACACCGGCTCGGTGACCTATCCGCCGACACCCGCCGGGCAGGCGCAGTTTCTCGGCGCGCTGACGGACATCGTGCAGGCGATACCCGGCGGCCACGGCAAAGGCGTGTTCTGGTGGGAACCCGAATGGATACCGACGCCGAACGTCGGATGGAAACTCGGCGCCGGCGATCAGTGGGATAACAACACCCTGTTCGATTTCCACGGCAATGCGTTGTCGTCGCTGGACGCGTTCCGCAAGCGCTAGCGTCTGCGTCGAGCCGTTTCCCGTCTATTCCGGGCGAGCCTTTCGCGGGGCCGCTGTCGATGCCCGGACAACCAGTCTTGGACTGGACGCCGTGCGCATCGGCGGGCCGTTGGCGCGGCCGCCCTCACAACGCGGCGCCGTTTCTATCAACTCGCGCAACAGCGATACCGCGAGTTCGGCGACTTCGACGGTCGGCACGGCGATCGTCGTCAGCGCGGGCCGCGAGTCGCGCGCGAGCTGGATGTCGGTGATGCCGATCACGGATAGATCGCTGGGCACGTTCAGGCCGAGATCGGCGGCGGCATGCATCGCACCGAGCGCCGGCAGGTCGTTGGTCGCATAGATCGCAGTGAGCTTCGGATTGGCTTCCAGCAACGCGCGCGCCGCGGTGTAGCCGCCGTGTATCGTATCGGCCGCATGTTTGATCGGACCTTTCCGCACACCGGCTGCACGCAGCGCATCGACAAAACCTTCATAACGGGCCGCGTGAATGCCCGAGGCCTTGCTGCCGACAATCGCGCCGATCCGGCGATGGCCGAGTTCGAGCAGGTGCGCGCCGGCCAGCTCGCCTGCCAGGCGAAAATCGACCGCGACGCACGGTAAGCCGGGTGGCTCGTTCGGCCGTTCCCACATGCACAGCACCACGGGCGTGCCGCGCGATTCGGTGGTGTGAAGATCCGCAAAGTCGAGGTTTGCGTTCGTCACGAGTACGCCTTCGGAAAGCGTCCCGGCGATCTGATCCAGATACGCCCGGCCGTTCAACGGATCTTCGTTCGTGTTGCAGATGATCACGAAGTGGCCGCTCGTGCGCGCCGCGCGTTCGACGGCGAGCGCGAACTCCGGATAGAACGGATTGGCGATGCTCGACACCATCAGCGCGAGCGTCGGCGCACGCCCCTCGGCGAGTGCGCGGGCGGCAAGATGCGGGCGATAGCCGAGCGCGTCGACCGCGTCGAGCACCCGCTGCCGGGTGCTCGCGCCGACCCGGCCGCGATTGCGCAGCACGTTGGACACCGTGGCAGGGGTGACGCCGGCATGACGCGCGACTTCGTTGAGCGTGGGCATGGTCTCCTCAATATATGGGATGGCTTCTCGACATTTGCATCATCGCCAAAGGCGCGGCACCATTTGCCGCACAGACAAAACGAATTCGGAGACAGGCAAGGCTGGACGATCGCACGCGATCGAATTTTTTGGCCTTGCTGATTAAGCGCTTAATCTCCGACTTCGAGCCGATTAAATCACGGAGTCGATGCGATGGCGAGCATTTCGTTGAGAGGCGTGCAGAAGGCGTATGGCGACGGCGCGCTGGTGATCCGCGACGTCGATCTGGAGATCGGCGAGAACGAGTTCTGCGTGTTTCTCGGTCCGTCCGGTTGCGGCAAGTCGACCTTGCTGCGAATGATCGCCGGTCTCGAGGACGTGACCGACGGCGACCTGTCGATCGGCGGGCGCCTCGTCAACGACGTAGCGGCGGCGCAGCGCGGCGTGGCGATGGTGTTCCAGAGCTACGCGCTGTTTCCGCATATGACTGTGTTCGAGAACATGGCATTCGGCTTGAAGCTCGCCAAAACCCCAAAGGACGAAATCGACCGCAAGGTGCGGGAAGCCGCGCGCATCCTGCAGCTGGAGGCGCTGCTCGAGCGCCGGCCGAAGGCCTTGTCCGGCGGTCAGCGGCAGCGCGTGGCGATCGGCCGGGCCATCGTGCGCGAGCCTGGTGTATTTCTGTTCGACGAACCGCTTTCGAATCTCGACGCGACGCTGCGCGGCCAGACCCGCGTCGAGATCGCGCGGCTGCACAAACAGTTCTCCAAAGCCAGCGTCGTCTACGTGACGCACGACCAGGTCGAGGCCATGACGCTCGCCGACAAGATCGTGCTGCTGCACGCGGGCAAGGACACCGAACGCTACGGCAGCATCGCCCAGATCGGCGCGCCGCTCGAGTTGTACCACCGGCCGAGGAGCCGTTTCGTGGCGGGTTTCATCGGCTCGCCGCGGATGAATTTTCTGCCGGCGCGGGTTGCGTCGGTTGGTCCGCACGGTGTGACCGTCACACTTGAACAGACCGCTGAAAACGTGCGCGTGCCGGTGAGCGGCGACGGCTTGCAGCCATCGCAAGCCGTCACACTCGGCGTGCGTCCCGAACACCTCGAATTCATCGACCCGGCAGCGGCCCAGTACGCGGCCCCGGCCATGACGGACGATGCCGTTCTGACGCGCACCGTTGCGCTCGTCGAACATCTCGGCGAGCACAGCTACGTCCATCTCGATCAGCCCGGCGGCGCCGCGCTGATCGCCAAAGCGCCCGGCGACACGCGCCTGCTGCCGGGCGACCGCGCGGGCTTGCGCGTGCCCAGCCGCGCTTGCCATTTGTTTACCGAAGACGGCTTTGCCGCCGCTTCGCTCGAGTTCGTCGAACACTACGCATAAGAGGACCTTCGGATGCGCCTAGGAGTCTGTTATTACCCGGAACACTGGCCGGAGTCGATGTGGGAAGACGACGCTCGCCGGATGAAAGCGCTCGGCATCGAGCAGGTGCGGATCGCCGAATTTGCGTGGAGCCGCATCGAACCGACACCTGGCGAATACGACTGGGGCTGGCTCGATCGCGCGATCGACGTACTCGGCGCGGCCGGGTTGCAGGTGGTCATGTGCACGCCGACCGCGACGCCGCCCAAGTGGCTGATCGACCGCCATCCGGACATCCTGCCGATCGGCGCGGACGGACGTCCCCGCGCGTTCGGCTCGCGCCGCCATTACGATTTCTCTTCGCCGTCGTATTTCTCCGCGTCGCAGCGGATCTGTACGGCGGTGGCCGAGCGGTATGGCAAGCATCCGGCGGTCGCGTACTGGCAGACCGATAACGAGTTCGGCTGCCATCACACGGTGGTCAGCTATTCGCCGGCGGCAGTAGGGCGCTTTCGCGAATGGCTGAAGGCGCGCTATCAAACGGTCGATGAACTGAACCGCGCGTGGGGCACGGTGTTCTGGAGCATGGAGTACCGCAGCTTCGACGAGATCGATGCGCCGGTGGCGACCGTCACCGAAGCGCATCCGTCGCACCGGCTCGACTATCGGCGCTTCGCGTCCGACGAGCTCGCGCGCTACAACCGCATGCAGGTCGAGATCATCCGCGCGCATTCGCCCGGACGGCCGGTCGCGCACAACTTCATGCAGCTCTTTACCGAGTTCGACCATTACAAGGTCGCCGCCGATCTCGATGTCGCGACCTGGGACAGCTATCCGCTCGGCGCGCTCGAAGAGCAATGGTTTGCGCCGGAGATCAAGGCGCGCTGGCTGCGCACCGGGCATCCCGACTTCGCTTCGTTCAATCACGACGTCTACCGCGGCATGTCGAAGCTGCCGTTCTGGGTGATGGAGCAGCAACCGGGGCCGGTGAACTGGGCGCAGTGGAATCCGGCGCCGCTGCCCGGCATGGTGCGGCTGTGGAGTTGGGAAGCCTTCGCGCACGGCGCGGGGTGCGTGTCGTATTTCCGCTGGCGCCAGGCGCCGTTTGCGCAGGAGCAGATGCACGCCGGGTTGAACACGCCCGACAATCGGCTCGACGTCGGCGGCAATGAAGCCGCGCAGGTGGCCGGCGAGATTCGCACGGTGCTCGCCGCGGACGCCGGCGCCAATGCCGCGATTCGCGCGAAGGTCGCGCTCGTCTACGACTACGAAGCGAAGTGGCTGTTCGAGATTCATCCGCAGGGCGCGGACTTTCACTATCCGCGTTTCGCGTTCGAGTATTACTCGGCGCTGCGCGCACTCGGGCTGGATGTCGACGTGGTTCCGGTGGACGCGCCGCTCGACGGCTATCGTGTGATCGTCGTGCCGCCGCTGCCGGTCGTGCCCGCCGATTTTGCCGCGCGGCTGGCAAAATCGGGCGCCCAGGTGGTGCTCGGCCCGCGCACCGGCTCGAAGACGGAGGATCTGCAGATTCCGGCGAACTTGCCGCCGGGCGCGCTTGCTTCGGTGCTGCCGCTGCGCGTGTGGCGCGTCGAATCGATGCGGCCGAACGTGACCGAAGCGGTGCGGCTCGCAGACAGCGCGGACGTTTCCGCGACCGACGGCTTCGCGCGCCACTGGCGCGATTTCATCGACAGCGACGGCGCGGCTTCGCTCGACGTTCGCGCGCGCTTCGCCGACGGCCATCCGGCGGTTGTGCGAAGCGGCGCATTCCACTACTTCGCGAGTCTGTTCGACGATGCGCTCACGCTCCGTCTGTTCGCGCAGATCGCCCGCGAGGCAGGCATCGAGGCGACGCCGCTTGGCGACAGCGTGCGGATCAGCCGGCGCGGCGCACTGACCTACGTATTCAATTACGGCGAGCAGGTTCACACGCTCGCCGGTGTGGACGACGACGCTTTCGTGATCGGTTCGCGCCAGATCGGCCCGCAGGGCGTAGCGGTTCATCGATCGACCTGACGAGCCGGCCTGAGGATTCCATGCAGTAACGACAACGACGCCATATCAAGGCATAAAGGAGACAGAGAGCATGACACTGAAACCCCGCAGAATTCTGCTTGCACTCGCGCTCGTCGCGGCCGCCGCAGGAACCTCCGTCGTCAGCACCGCGCAGGCCGGCACGCTTGCAGTCAACATCGCGTTCAAGGGCGCAAGCCAGCGCGCGGTCTGGCAGTCGACCATCGACGAGTTCAAGAAAGCGCATCCCGATGTCGACGTGAAGGTGTCGTTCGTCGACGAAGAGGCGTACAAGGTGCAACTGCCCGGGTGGCTCTCGACAGTCGCGCCCGATATCGTCAACTGGCATGACGGCGAGCGCATGGCGTATTACGCGCAACGTGGCCTGTTCGAAGATCTGAGCGGCGATTGGGCGAAGAACGGCTGGAGCGATACGTACGCGTCGACGAAGGAAGCGTCGTCGTACAAAGGCAAGCAGTACGCCGCGCCCACCGTGTATTACTCGTGGGGCATGTTCTATCGCAAGGACCTGTTCCAGAAGACGGGCATTGCCGGCGAGCCGAAAACGTGGGACCAGTTTCTGGACGCCTGCAAAAAGCTGAAGGCGGCCGGCATTACGCCGATCGCCGTTGCGGGACGCGATGCGTGGACGCTGGCAGGCTGGTTCGACTATCTGGACCTGCGCCTGAACGGCAATGCGTTCCATCAGAAGCTGATGGCGGGCGAGGTGCCGTACACCGATCCGCGCGTCAAGAAGGTGTACGCGGCCTGGAAGCAACTGATCGACGCCGGCTATTTCATCGACAACTCGCTCTCCTACGATCTGGACGCGGTGCAGCCGTTCCTGTTCCAGGGCAAGGCCGCGATGATGCTGATGGGCACCTTCATCACGGGTGGCTTCCCGTCGAATGTGAAAGCGGAAATGGGCTACTTCCAGTTCCCGATCATCGACGCGAAGGTGCCGACCGCCGAAGACGGTCCGGTGGAATCGCTGCATATTCCGTCGAAGGCGAAGAACAAGGCGGATGCCCATACCTTCCTCGCGTTCGTCGAGACGCCTGAAATCGGCGCGAAGCTGGCGGCGGGTCTCGGTTCGCTGTCGGCGAACAGCAAGTCGCCGGAACCCGAAGATCCGATTTCGAAAATCGGCTTCCAGATTCTGGCGAACACGAAGGGCGGTATTGCACAGTTCTACGATCGCGACATGACGAAGGAAATGGCCGATGAAGGGATGAAGGGGATGCAGCAGTTCGTCGCCGATCCCTCGAAACTCGACGACGTGCTCGCGCAACTCGAGCAGACGCGTAAGCGCATCTACAAGAAGTAAGCGGTGGCGGCCTTTGGGCCGCCTGCTTTGGCCACCCGCTTTGGCCACCATTCGCCACGTTCGATCGGGAGAGGTTAATCGTGTCGCACTCCGTCAGCCGTCACACTGTCACTGGTCCTGCCGATTCTGGCGTACCGGCTTCGGGCGGCGCATTGCGCGGCGGGCCGCCCGCCCTGGCGCACCGGCGCCGTCCATCGCCGACCGCGCGCCGGCAACGGCGTGCTGCCTTCCTGTTTCTCGCGCCGGCTTGCGTGATGGTGGCCGTCTATGTCGTGTGGCCGATCCTGTCGACCATTCGCCTGAGCTTTTTCAACTGGGACGGCATGACCGAGCCGGTCTTTGCCGGCCTGGCGAACTATGTCGAGCTCTTCCATACACCGGCGTTCTATACCGCGCTGAAGAACAACCTCATCTGGCTGCTGTTGTTCCTGCTCGCTCCGCCGATGGGACTCGCCGTCGCGCTGTATCTGAATCAGGCCGTGGCCGGCATTCGCATCGTCAAATCGCTGTTCTTTGCACCGTTCGTGCTGTCGGGCGTGGTGGTCGGCCTGATCTTCTCGTGGTTCTACGACCCGACTTTCGGCTTGCTTGCGCTGATACTCGGTCATGGCGTGCCGGTGCTCGGCGACGCCCGCTATGCGACCTTCGGGATCGTATTCGCGGCCCTGTGGCCGCAAACCGCCTATTGCATGATTCTTTACCTGACCGGCCTGACGTCGCTGAACGCCGAGCAGATCGAGGCCGCGCGCATGGAGGGCGCGCGCGGCTGGTCGTTGCTGTGGCACGTGATTCTGCCGCAATTGCGGCCGACCACGTTCATGGCGATCGTCGTCACTGTGATCGGCGCGTTGCGCAGCTTCGATCTGATCTCGGTGATGACCGGCGGCGGACCGTTCGAGAGTTCGACCGTGCTCGCGTATTACATGTACGACCAGGCGATCAAGTATTACCGCATCGGCTATTCCGCCGCGGTGGCGGTGGTGCTGTTCGCCATCATGCTGGTGTACATCGTTTATCACTTGCGGCGGATGCTGCGCGCCGAGCAATAAGGTCAAGGAGCCGACCATGTTTCCGATCGCCATCGACAAATGGAAGCCGGCCACGCGCCGTGCGTACAAACTGACCTTGCCGCTCGCGCTGCTGATCTGGCTGCTGCCGATGATCGCGGTGCTGGTGACCTCGGTGCGCTCGTCGGAAGAACTGACCGAGGGAAATTACTGGGGCTGGCCGAAGCACTTCGCGATGCTGGATAACTATCGTGAGGCGTTGACCACCTCGCCGATGCTGCATTACTTCTGGAACAGCGTGCTGATCACGGTGCCTGCCGTCGTGGGGTCGATCGCGCTTGCGGCGATGGCGGGATTCGCGCTCGCCACTTACCGGTTCCGCGGCAATTCGACGTTGTTCGCGACGTTTGTCGCGGGTAATTTCGTGCCGGTGCAGGTATTGATGATTCCGGTGCGCGATCTTTCGTTGCAACTCGGCCTGTTCAACACCGTGAGCGCGCTGATTCTGTTTCATCTGTCGTTTCAGACAGGTTTCTGCACGCTTTTCCTGCGCAATTTCATCAAGGAGTTGCCCTTCGAGCTCGTC
Source organism: Paraburkholderia lacunae (assembly GCF_003353175.1). Taxonomy (GTDB): domain Bacteria; phylum Pseudomonadota; class Gammaproteobacteria; order Burkholderiales; family Burkholderiaceae; genus Paraburkholderia; species Paraburkholderia lacunae. The sequence continues at coordinate 148,704 of NZ_QHKS01000013.1, forward strand.
GAAGCGGCCCGTGTGGAAGGCGCTGGCGAATGGCAGGTGTTCTACCGGATCGTGCTTCCTCTGATTCGGCCGGCGCTCGCAGCGCTGGGGATTCTCGTCTTCACGTTTGTCTGGAATGACTATTTCTGGGCGCTGTGTTTGACACAAGGGGACGAGGCCGCGCCGATTACCGTCGGTGTCGCGGCATTGAAGGGGCAGTGGACTACGGCATGGAATCTCGTTTCGGCCGGGTCGATTCTTGCCGCGTTGCCCTCCGTGGCGATGTTCTTCGCCATGCAGAAGCATTTCGTGGCCGGGCTGACCTTCGGTGCGACAAAAGGCTGAGCGGCCCGTTATCCGTTGCGAAGATTGACCTGCTTGCGAGGCGGCGGGTAGCAGGAGCGCTCACGCGAGCGCTGCTACGTCGGGGCGACAGGTCAATACAGCGAGTAGCGGGAATACGTTTCTATCGGAATGATCGCTTGCGCGGGAACGGTTCGACCTTCGCGTGCGGATTTCAAATGCCCGACAGATGTGCGCAACAGCAGCCGAAGGTCCTGTGTCAGCAAATAGTCGATGGCGTCGGAACGCAACAGCGGCTCCGTTATCCGGTTGACTTCGTGGGTCACATAGATCGTCCGGCCCGTCAGATTGCGTTCGCGCAGCGCCGCCGCCAGTCCTTCGTTTCCCCCCGCCACGTTGTAAATGCCGTCGAGCTTCTTGTGCTCGTCCAGAAAGCGCAGAGTTGCTTCATAGGTCGCGGCCCCGGAGTCAGCGCCCTTGATGACCTCCACCAGGTTCACGTTCGGGAATCGCTGTCTTAACAGTGAGCGGAACCCGATCTCCCGATCTTCGTGACATGTGTAGGAGAACGTCGCGACGACTACCGCCACATCCGGGGACGTGTGCGCCTGCAGATGCCGGCCCATGAGAAATGCAGCTGACTGTCCGGCCGCCCGGTTATTGACCCCGACATACGTATGACGGGCGTCGGCATCGACGTCGGTGATGAGCGTAACGACCGGCTTGCCTGCCGCCATGCATTCGCGCAGGGCGGCGCTCGTCGTTGGGGTGTTCGTGCAGATGATGCCGATGCCGTCGGCTTCGGCGCTCGCCTCGCGCACCTGGGCAGCAACCTCGTCGTCGGACGCTCCCACACACCTCACGATGGCGAGACTCGCCCCGGACGCGACAAATTCCGGCTCGAGCTCTGCCGCGGTGCGCGTCAACTCGTCGGTGAACGCGTCTCCTGCCTGGGCCAACAACCTGAAATCGTAGGTGCTCTGCCTCGCGCGAGTCGGCGAGCCGGAGCTCAATTGCCTCAATGCCGCTTCAACAGCGCTGCGCGTGCGCGGATGCACACCGGGCCGATCGTTTAGCGCGCGATCGATGGTCGCCCTGCTGAGCTGCGTGATCTCCATCAGTTGTTTGAGCGTCGGCTTGCCTTTCATTGTGAGTCCCCAAACTTGCACGCGGGCCGAGGCGCCCGCACAACCGTCATTTTGCCTCATGTTGAGCCATAGAGGCATTTCTCGAATGACCCAGAAGAAAAAGGTCGACAGCATCTCGTGGAATACCCTTAATGACTCAATATGAGTCATATTAGTCTTTGACTGGTGCTCATTAAGAGTCTTAAATGAGCTCATCGATGAGTCATGTTTCGAGCGATTCATCATTCGGTCAAACATCAGGTACTGGGGTGCAAGCTCATGTCCGTACAGCAAGACAACACGAAAGCGATCACCATGGACGACTGGTACAAATGCCGGCTCGACAGAAAGGTGCTCAAAGAGGTCACCCGTCGTAACGACCGGGATGCGCTCCTGCATTTCGGCGGCTTCATAGGATTGGTCGTGGGAAGCGGCGTGCTTGCGTGGCTGTCGCTGGGCACGCTCTGGTGCGTGCCGGCGTTTCTGCTTTACGGAACGCTCTATGCATTCGCGGAGGCGATCGAACACGAATTGCGCCATCGCACGCCGTTCAAGAGCGAATGGCTGAACGGAGCGGTGCATTGGCTGATCTGCTTCATGACTTGGCGCGAGCAGATCTATAGCCGGTGGTCCCATGCACAACATCACACGTACACGCATCTGACGGCAACGGTGCCGTCAGATGTCGAACTTGCGGTGAAGCGTCCGCCGAACTACCTGAAACTCGCCACCGATTTTCTACGTATTTCGCACGGCATTCATCACCTGGGCAACCTTGTCCTGCACAGCTTCGGCATCGTTTCGAACAGGGCTAAAGCCGTCGTGCCGCCCACCGAGTATCGCGCGATGTGCCGCAATTCACGCGTCATTCTCGCGCTGTATGTCGGCGTGGCAGGGTGGGCGATCGTTGCGCATAGCTGGCTGCCCGTCGTCTTCCTTCTGCTGCCGCGCTCCTACGGCGCCTGGTTGCATGAGCTGCTGGCACTCACCCAGCACACGGGACTGCGTGAAAACGAGCTCGATCACCGCTTCTCGACGCGAACCATCAGGCTTAACCGCTTCCTGCAATTCCTCTACTGGAACATGAACTATCACGTCGAGCACCACATGTTCCCGAATGTGCCGTTTCACGCGCTCCCGCAACTGCGCAAGGCGATCGAAGCGGATCTGCCGCCCGCCTATGACGGCCTTTTCAGCGCGTGGAGCGAAATTCTGCGCGTCTTCAGGATGCAGCGGCGCGATCCCGACTACATGGTGACCCCTCGCGTACCCGGAAAGGTCGCCGTTGCGGCAGAGCGAACTGACGATGCGCCGTTGATGGCCCAAGCACGTTAAGCGTAAAGAGAGAGGCAATGAACATCCTTCAGTGGCATCACGTCTGCGCGTGCGATGACGTCGACGAAGAAGACGTCATCGAGTTCCAGCACGACGGCAAGCTGTATGCGGTTTATCACACGCCGAGCGGCTTTTACGCATCGGCTGGTCTTTGTACGCATGAAACGGCGCGCCTTACCGAGGGCCTTGTGTTTGGGGAGGTGATCGAGTGTCCGATGCACATGGGGCGCTTTCACATTCCGACGGGTGCAGCCAAAGGCGCGCCGGTGTGCATCAATCTTGTCGTTCATCCAGTGAAGGTCGAAGACAACAACGTGTTCATCGGTTTGCCTTGCGATTGACGGCACTGCCCTGAGACCGTGGCAAAGCAATGACGGCCGATTGCGTGACATCGGCAAATAGACCATAAACAAGGAGACAGTTATGAAATGCTCTATAAGGAAGGTACTCGGCCTGACCGCCGCAGTGTTGAGTCTGGGACTATGCACGGGCGTGGGCGCAGAAACGGTTGCCCATTTCGATTTCATCACTCACGCGCCGGACTCGGATGCGTGGTGGAACACGGTCAAGAACGGAATCAAGCAGGCCGACGATGATTTCAACGTTCAGACCGACTATCGCAATCCGCCGAATGGGGACCTTGCCGACATGGTGCAGCTGGTCAACCAGGCGGCAGCGCGAAACTATGACGGCGTTGTAACAACCATCGCCGACTTTGACCTGCTCAAGGGCTCCGTCTCACGGCTGAAGGCGAAGAACATCCCGTTCATCACGGCTAATACCGGTACTGAGAAGCAGAGCGCTGAACTCGGTGCGTTGATGCATGTAGGCCAGCCTGAATATCTGGCCGGCAAGGAAGCAGGGCTGCGCGCGAAGGCTGACGGAATCAGTACGTTTCTCTGTGTGAACCACTACGCGACCAATCCGCTGTCGTTCGAGCGTTGTCGCGGGTTTGCGGAAGCCATCGGCGCAGATATGAAGGCGTCCGTGCTCGATGTCGGTACCGACCCGACTGGCATCGAAGGGAAAGTGAGTGCCTTCCTGCGGACGCATCCGAACACGCAAGCTGTCCTGACCCTGGGTCCGACTTCTGCCGACCCCACCATTCGCGCAGTCACCAGAATGGGCCTCGCCGGTAAGATCTGGTTCGCGACGTTCGACATCGATGCTGACGTCGCCAAGGCAATCAAGGACGGCACGATCAAGTTCTGCACCGATCAACAGCCGTATCTGCAAGGCTACATTCCCATCGCCATGCTGGCGATCATGCACCGAACTCACAATACGGACGTCCTGCAGGCCCGCTCCGAACTCGAAAAGGATCCCAGGTTCATCAAGCGTCTTCAGGACTATGGACTGAAGCCTGTCTACGAGGGGCGCAACATCAGTTCGGGACCGGGCTTCATCACGCCACAGAACATCGAGCAGGTATCGGCGCTGGCCGGCCGCTACAGGTAATCTCGACGGGGAGCTTGCAGATGAGTTCGACAGATCCGATGGTGATCGTCGGCGGTGGGCAGTGCGGCGCGCGAGCCGCGCATGCGTTGCGCGAGAACGGCTGGGACGGTGCGATTACCTTGCTCGGTGATGAAGGACTGTTGCCATACGAGCGGCCGCCGTTGTCGAAGTCCGTGCTGCTTGGTCAAAAGACAGTAGGGCAGTGTGCGATCTACGATAAAACGTTCTTTCGGGACCAGCGCGTGGACGTGCGCGTCGATGCGTCCGTGACGGCCATCGATCGTGCTGGACGCAAGGTGATACTTGCCGGCGGCGATAGGCTTGCGTACCGCCGGCTGCTGATTGCGACGGGTGCCCAGCCGCGCCGGCTCGACCTGCTGGGGGCGACGCTGCCAGGCGTACATGTGCTGCGCGGGGCACCCGATGCGCTTGCGATTGCCGACGAACTGCTGGCCGGACAGCGGATCGCGGTGATCGGCGCGGGCTTTATCGGCCTCGAAATTACGGCGGCGGCTGTGGCGCGCGGGTGCGAGGTAGTCGTCCTCGAGGCGGCGCCGCGCGCGTTGATGCGCGCCGTGCCTGAGGCGGTGGCGAATTGCCTCGTCGAACGACACCGCCAGATGGGGGTGGACGTGCGCTTTGCCGTACAGGTCGAGCGCATTGCCGGTGAAACGCGTGTCAGTGGAGTGCAGCTCGCCGACGGCACTGTCGTGCCCTGCGATGCGGTCGTGGCCGGTATCGGCGTGACACCGCGCACGGCGCTCGCGGAGGCCGCCGGCATCGACATCGCAAACGGCATTGCGGTCGACGAGACGTTGCGCACGAGCGATCCGTCCATCTACGCGGCTGGCGACGTCTGCTCATTTCCACACCCGCTGTTTGGTCGCCGAATCCGCCTTGAGTGCTGGAAGAACGCCGAGGATCAGGCGCGTGTGGCCGCGCGAAACATGCTCGGTCACAGCGAGACGTGTTCGTCGGTGCCGTGGTTCTGGTCCGATCAGTACGACATGACGATCCAGATTGCCGGGCTGCCCGCTCTGGGCCCGACAACGGTGGTGCGCGAGACTGGAGCGGCATCGCGGGTTTTTTTCTCGCTCGATGCAAATGGCGTGCTGGTTGGCGCGAGCGGCGTGGGGCAGACCGGCGAGATTGCGCGCGACGTGCGCATCGCACAGGAGCTCATTGCGCGGCGCTCGTGCGTTGAGCCGGCGCTGCTCGCTGACCGAGATACGAAGCTCCGCTCGCTGCTGGTCGCGCAGGCATCATGACGCAACGCCTGCTGGTGTTTCAGTCCCTGTGGGCCATGGAGCGCCGCCATACCGACCGTCGCGAACGCTCGCTGGAAGAGAACGTGCGAATGATTGCCGATGCGGGTTTCGATGGCTTGAGCGCGCACTATACGGATCGCGCGTATGTCCGGCGGCTGGCTCAGTTGCGCGCCGAATATGGGCTGGACGTGGAAGGGCAGTGCTTTCCGCGCACCATCGACGATTTGCAGCCGGTGCTGGAGAACGCTGTCGAGTTCGGCGTGCATCACATCGATCTGCAGCCCGACGTGCGTCCACGTACCGTGGCGGAATGTGTTGCGCTGCTCGACGGATGGCAGCGGCTGGCCGACCAGGTCGACTTGCCCGTCTACATCGAGACCCATCGGGACCGGATGACCACCGACCTTTACTTCACACTCGATCTGCTCGATGCGCGGCCCGATCTGAAATTGCTCGGCGACGTCTCGCATTATCTGGTGGGACGCGAATTCGCATGGCCGGTGTCCGACGAGAATCACGCCCTGATGCACCGCATCCTCGACCAGTCGTGGGCGTTTCACGGCCGTGTCGCGAGCCGCGAACAGGTGCAGATCGAGCTTTCCTTCGAGCCGCACCAGATGTGGGTCGATCTTTTCCTCGACTGGTGGCGCTATGGCTTTGCGTCGTGGTGCCGGCGCGCGGGCCAGAGCGACACGCTGGCCTTTACCTGCGAACTGGGGCCCAAACCGTACGCGATTATTGGCCGCGACGGCAATGACACGACCGACAGGTGGGCGGAGTCGCTGCTGCTGCGCGACTGGATTCGCGAGGTGTGGCAGGACTTGCAGTTCAACGCGTAACCGGCGGGCATCGCAGTATCCACGCCCGACATTCGAACCTTTCTCCTCCGATAAAGTCCGGAAATCTGGCGCTGCCCGCTGGCCGGTTGTCCTGCCAGCGCGGCTTGCAGTGTGGTTTTCCGGTCAGAAAATCGTCTTTGACCTCTCGAAAACCCTGGATCGCGGCGTATTTTTTACTCGTTGACATATGACGTCTCACCTAATACCTTGACGAAAGGCGTACAGGTGAAGACGACTCGCGTGACGCGCGACTCTGCCCATTCATACGCCAAAAACGCCGACGCCCGATTGCGACAGCACAGGGCTTTGGTCGATTGATCAATTCGAAAACCGCTGAGGTATCAAATGAAGACCCCGCTTTCAATCACACGCTTTGCGTTGGCTGCGTCACTGGCTGCTGGCGCATCTCTGTCTGCTCCTGCCGCCTACGCCGGTGACGTAACGCTCGGCTTCGCCGCCCCCTTGACGGGCGCTTCGGCGCATTACGGCGTGGATCTGAAGCGCGGCGTCGAGCTTGCCCTTGACGATGCAAACGCGAAGAAGCTCGTCATCGGCGGGCAGCCGGTTCATTTCGTCCTCGACGCCGAAGACGATCAGGGGGATCCGCGTATGGGTTCGCAGGTTGCGCAGAAGATGGCTGACTCGAAGGTAGCGGGCGTGGTCGGTCATTTCAATTCGGGCACCAGCATCCCGGCCTCGCGCATCTATAACACCGCGAACATTCCAATGGTTTCGCCGACGGCCACCAATCCCACGCTGACGTCGCAAGGGTTCAACAACGTGTTCCGTGTCGTCAACTCCGACGCGCAGATGGGGCAGCTCGCGGGACATTCCGCCGTCCAGGCCCTGAAGGGCAAAAGCATTGCGGTCATCGATGACCGCACGGCATTCGGGCAGGGCATGGCCGACGAGTTCGTCAAGGGCGTGGAGACGGCAGGCGGCAAGGTCATCGACCGGGAGTACACGACAGACAAGGCTGTCGACTTCAAGGCACAGCTCACGCGTATCAAGTCGTTTAATCCGGACGTCATTTTCTGGGGCGGTCTCGATCAGCAAGCGGGTATGCTGATGAAGCAGATGCGACAACTCGGCGTCAAGGCGATCATGCTGGGCGGCGGCAGTTTCGAAAACGAAACGTTCCTCAAGGTCGCTGGCGATGCCGCCGAAGGCGCGATGTCCTGGGACTACGGGATTCCACTTTCGAAGATGAAGACGGGCCGGGAGTTCGACGAGAAGATGAAGGCGAAATACAACGAAGGCGTGGTTGCTTATGCGCCGTCCGCCTATGACGCCACCTGGGTGCTGATCAATGCGATGCAGAAGGCCAATTCAACCGACCCGAAGGTGTATGGCTCGTTCGTAAAATCCGTCTCGTTTACCGGTATCTCCGGAAACATCGCGTTCATGCCCAATGGCGACATGAAGGATCCGACTGCAACGTTCTACAAGGTAGTAGGCGGCAAGTGGGTTCCTCAGGCTGTTGCGACAGGCGACAAGGTCGAACCATTCACCCACTGACATGCATCTGAGGAAGTCGAGCACCGTGCCGGCTGAGCCGGCTCAACAGATGAAAACGCGAGCAGGGTTGTAGAAGACGCTGCAGTACTCATTCCAATAACGAAACAACAACGAAAGGTTTGGGGAATTATATGAGGACTACATATAGTAAAGCTTTGATATTCTCAACAGCATTTTTCGCGTCGCATGCCTATGCGGAAAATTCGGTAACGCTATACGGTGTCGTTGACACTGGCTTTATGCCTCAGCGCGGTCGATCAACGTTGCGCGCACAGTCGGCAATTATGTGATCGGTTCGATTAGGCGAAGCGACATGGGCTCTGGCATCAGGTCCTCGAATTAGCACGAGGACCTGAGTGTCATTCAGAACGCGTGCTCGACAGGTGGTGGTAGCGTTCGAGACTTTCGTTCAGATGGCGCCGCATGGCCCGACGCGCCGCAGTCTCATCCCTGCGTTCGATGGCATCGAGAATATCGCCATGCTCCCGCTGGATGCGTTTGATATACGTCTTGCGCTCTTTGGGATTGGCTTTGCCGTGTTTCAGGCGCAAGTCGATGATGATTTCCTGACCCAGCGTGCGCAGGATCGACGCGAAGTGTGGATTCTCCGAGCATGTGGCAACCGCCAGATGAAACTCGAAGTCGGCCCGTGCGCATTCTGCATCGTCGTCCACGGCGACGATTTCCATTCGCGCATAGATTTCCTTCAGCGCGCGAAGGTGTGCCTCGGACCGGCGCTGGGCAGCGTAGGCCGCGCATTCCGTTTCAACGCCAGTGCGCAACTCAAGCACATGCATTGAATTGTTCAGTGTGGCTGTGTCGAGATAACCCGGTTCTGCCGACGGGCCATTGCCATCCGCAACGAAAACGCCAACGCCGTGACGCGCAATCAGCCGGCGACCCAGCTTAAGCGATGCCACTGCTTCGCGAACCACCGTGCGGCTTACGCCAAATTCGCTACAGAGTTCGGGTTCAGTGGGCAATTTTGCGCCTGGAGCGTATTCGCCCCGCTCGATCTTGTCGCTCAGTGCCTGGATGACCAACTCGGTCAGGCTGCGGCGTTTTCCAGAACTGGCAGCATTCTTCAGTAAGGTTTCAGCGTCCAGAGTCATTCCTAATGCTCCACACCGGGTCAGGAGAGCTCTGCAATTCACGGATGCAGACATACCGCGCCGACGCGGGTAGAAATTGTCTGACCTGCGCCGTATGACATATTATGACTTTACCACAGTCACGTTACGGTCGCGGCTCACCCCACTGACGACAGGGGGTGAGATATTGATGTCGCTCAAGCGTAGATATAGCCGCCGCTCACGATGACATTCTCGCCCGTTGCGTAGGTGTTGCGGGCGCTTGCCATCATGACGACCCACTGCGCAATTTCCTCGGGTTCGGCCGCACGTCCCAATGGATTTGCCGCAGCAAGCTCGCCGAGGAAACCCGCTTTCTTTGCTTTTTCGGTTGCAAAGCCGGCCGGCGCGACCGAGTTGACGAGAATGCCATCCTTCGCAACTTCGGCCGCGAACGACTTCGTCAGGCTCACAACGGCGGCTTTGGTCGCCGCGTAGTGAGCGTTCTGCGGGTGTGCCTTGAAAGCGTCGACCGATGTGATGTTGACGATGCGGCCTGCTACGTGAGCCTCCACTTTCGGGCGGTTGCGCATGTGTTCGATCGCCGCGACCATCATGTGATAGGTGCCCTTGATGTTGACCGCGTTTTCCAGATCCCAGTCGTCGTCCGAAATATCCAGGATCGGCCGGCGCGGATAGATCGCAGCACTGTTTATCAGGCAGTCGACACGGCCGAGCGCCGCAACGGTCCGCCGAAAAACTTCGTGTGCGGACTCTTTGCGCGTAATGTCGCCTTCCGCTCCGAAGACATGGTGGCCTTCTTTCTTCAGTTGACTGACAGTCTCTTCGAGCAGGGGTCCATTCTTGTCGATCAGCGCGATACTTTCCGCGCCGTCCGACAGCATGAGTCTTGCGACAGACAGACCAAGGCCGGAGGCGCCGCCAACGATTACCGCTCTTTGATTCTTCATGGTTCGGGTTATTCCAGTTAGAAGTTACTTCACCGAGACAATCTGCGACCCACCGGGTGCCTGATCGGTTGGAAAGACTTCCATGCGCGACAGGTCGACAGAGTCTGGAAGTTTGATCGCCGTCGCGACCAACTCCGCGATGTCCTCAGGTTGTATCGAGCGATAAGCCTCGTAGAGTTTCTCGTTGGCGCCTTGCTCACCGAGCGCGGTGCGATACAGGTTCGTCTGCACCCGCCCCGGGGCGATTTCGGTCACGCGGACCTTACTGCCCAGCAGGTCGCAACGCAGCGAATCACAGAACATGCTGATTGCAGCTTTGGTAGCGCCGTAGACGGCAGTGTTCGGATGCGGGAAACGGCCCGCGCTCGAACCGATGAAGAACAGATGTCCGCGCCTTCTTTTCATCATGCCGTTAAGGGCCATGTGTGCGAGACGCAGTGGTGCGCGAAGGTTGATGTCGACCATCGCATCGATATCGTCGGTTGCGCATTCGTCGAATCGGCTGAGCGCGGGCAGGAGTCCGGCATTGTTGACGACGACGTCGATCTCGACGCGCTCGAAGAGTTCGCGCAGCCCGGATGTGTCACGCAGATCGATCACGATCGGCGTGACATTGCCTTCCTGCGCCAGGCTGTCGAGCGCGCCCGCGTCACGGCCCAAGGCGTACACATGCAGCCCTTCTTTAGCGAGCCGGCTTGCCACCGCTCGGCCAATACCACTCGATGCGCCAGTCACCAGTGCGGCACGATAGGAATGAGAGTTCATGGATGTGTCGAATTAACGGGTAAAGGGCGGCGTCAGATCACGCCTTCTTCGAGGAACGGCCTGTTTTCAACTACACGTTGATAACCTAGCGGCGCGAGATCGAGTGCACGGTATTCCCCATAAGTGATGAGTTCACTCAACCCGCGACCCACGGCGGGCGACTGCTGCAGGCCATGACCGCTGAAGCCGTTCGCAAACAGGAAGTTCGTGACCTCGGCGTGAGGCCCGACGACCGCGTTGTGGTCGAGCATGCAGAAGTCGTAGTGTCCCGCCCACGAATTGACGACCTTGATGGCTTCGAATACGGGAATCCGTTCGGCGAGGGCCGGCCATATCACCTCATCGAATTCAGAATGGATCACGTCGAAGTCGTTCACGTCGGCGAGCGGGTCCGGATCGGGATAGCAGCCGGTCAGATAGTATTTCCCTTCGGGCCTGAAGAAGATGCCTGTTGTGTCGATCGTAAGCGGCACCGTGCCCTGCAGCGGCGTACGGCAATCGAATACGAACAGGCAGCGTTTGCGCGGTTCGACAGGGATATCCAGGCCTGCCAGCCGAGCCATCGCCGGCCCGCGCGTGCCGGCGGCGTTGACCATCGTCCCACAGCTGATGGTTTCGCCGCTCTTGAGCACGACGCCGGTGATCTTCGAGCCTTCACGACGAATGTCGACCACCTCGTTCTCGACGTATTCGATGCCGAGAGCGCGTGCTTTGCGTCGCATGCCTTGTAGCAAACCGTAGCTGTCGAACCAGCCTTCGCCGGTCTGGCCGTAGACGCCGTTGACGAGTCCATCGGTATTGAGCCATGGGAAGCGGGTCTTGAGCTTTTCCTGATCGAGCAACACGACATCGGCGCCGTTTTCTCTCTGCGTTGCGTAGTTGCGCTCGAACATCGGCGCCCCCGTCGCGTCGCCGAGATACAGGTAGCCGTTCTCCTTGAAGCCTAGTTCCGGCGCGTCGCCATCGACTTCGACGAGCTCACGGAAATGACGAATGAATTCAGTGCCGAATTGCGAAATCTTGATGTTCAACGGGTTGGAGAACTGATGCCGGATTGAGGCGCTCGACAGAGCAGTCGCAGACTGCGCGTATGACCAGTCACGTTCCACGACCAGGACTGAGCCGTTGAAATCGGGATTCTTCGCAAGAAAATAGGCGGTGGCGCTGCCTACGACCGCGCCGCCCACGATCACCACGTCGTAGTGTGTCTTTGATGCTTGCTGTGCCATCTTGGTGCTTTCCGAAAAGACGTTCTGGACCGAAGCCTAATTGGCGTTCGGATCTTCGTAATGGCCGTCTGCTGCAAACTGGCCACCCTGATAGCGCACAGCGGGGTGTCGCGGGTCAGGTACCGGCGTATTCGCGTAAATCTCTGCGCGGTACGAGTCAGCGGAATCCTGCGGTGAATAGCCGAGGTACGCCGCCTCCGTGTTGTCCCAGAAGTTGGCGCTGTTTTTCGAATTGCCGTACACGATCATGTGGCCGACACTGGATGCCATCACCGCGCGGATGCACAGGTGAGAGAAGTCGTCGTAAGAAAGCCAGGTAGCCAGCATGCGCCGGTCGACGGGCTTCGGGAAGCACGAGCCGATCCGCATGCACACCGATTCGAGTCCGAACTTGTCGAAGTAGTAGCGCGACAGGTTCTCCACGAACGTCTTGCTGACGCCGTACAGGCTGTCCGGTCGTTGAGGCACGTTCGCGTCGATGGTCTGCGTGCATTCGTAGAAACCGATCGCATGCACGGAACTCGCGTAGATCACTCGCTTCACATTGAACTGGCGCGCGGCCTCGTAGATGTTGTAGCTGCCGACGATGTTCGAATCCAGAATGACCTGGAAAGTGTTCTCGCGCGGTGCGCCGCCGAGGTGGACGACCATGTCGACGCCTTGCATCATGCCGAAAACAGCGTCCCTGTCAGCCAGATCGCAGACAACGAGCTTTTCGTTCTCGCGTGCCTCACCCAGTGGCTGACGATCGCTGAGTGTCAGCGTTTCGGCGTAGGGTCGCAGCGAGTCGCGCAGTACGGCGCCGAGCGCGCCGGCGGCGCCCGTGATCAGAATGTTCTTGAACGGGGGCGTAGTGATGTCGGTCATGTCTGTTCCTTACTGTTCAGCCGATGTCTTCAGGGCATCGAGTGTGACGCTATAGTCGTCACGCAGTTGCTCTTCAGAGATGTATTCGTTGCGGATATCGCGCAGAAGCGCGTGCCTGTCGCGCTCTGACGGAGAGCCGACGCCACCCCCACCAGGCAGGCAGAGCGTCACGCGCTCATGTTCCCCGACCATCTGCGTGCCTTTGCCCTTCATCTTCGTGCCGTCCGACAGAGTGACCTGGCCTGCGGCGCCGGACTTGCCGCCGGACTGTCCGCGCGCCGGGTGGTCAATGCGATCGAACATGGCGTTGAAGCGGAACTGATAGCCGGCACGCGGTCCGATTTCAACGATCTGTCCAAGGCCGCCGCGCAGCTTGCCGGCGCCACCCGAACCCGAGCGCATTTCCTTGCGCCAGACGACGATCGGGCCAACCTGCTCGGTGGCCTCGACCGACATGGCGTGAACGCCGCTGGGGAAAGCGGTTGCAGACAGACCGTCGAGCTCTGAACGTGCGCCCGTGCCGCCGCTGTTGAACATCAGGATTTCACTGCCTTTCAGGCCAGAACCTTCGTGTACCGGACGCGCGCTGACGTGCAGGTTCCACAGCGCACCGGAGCCTTCGGCCGGTACGCGGCCCGGCAGAATCTTGTGCAATGCGCCGAGCACGAGGTCGGGCACGAAGTGGCCCAGCACATGGCGAACCGCAACCGGGCTCGGGCGCTGGGCGTTCAGGATGCAGCCCTCGGGCGCCTGCACGCGAAACGGTTCGAGCGACGCAGCGTTATTGGGCACCTCGGGTGCGATGATGCATTTCAGCCCGTAGCAGGCGTACGCTTTTGCATACAGCAAGGGCACATTGATGCCGTACGGGCTGGACTGAGACGTACCCGCGAAGTCAGCCATCAGATGATCGTCGCCGACTGTCAGCGTGACGTTCAACGTGACGGGCGTGTCATAGCCGTCGAGCGTCATCTGATTGGTCTCGGTCTGCTTCGGCAGCGCGGCGATGCGTTCGAGCGTCGCTTCGCGGCTGCGCGCCAGGATGAATTCGCCGATGCCTTCAACGTCCTTCAGGTCGAATTCCTTCAACATCTCGAGCAGGCGCTTATGACCCGTTTCGTTACATGAGGCGAGCGCATACAGATCGCCCACGACCTTGTCGGCTTCGCGCACATTGTTGCGCAGGATATTGATCAGATCGCGATTGACTGCGCCGCGCTCGATCAGTTTCATGATCGGAACGAACAGTCCCTCTTCGTAGATCTCGCGCGAGTCGGGACCAAAGCCGCGGCCCCCAATGTCCACCACGTGCGCGGTGCTGGCGAAGTAGCCGATCAGTTCGCCATTGTGGAACGAAGGGGAGACGACAGTGAAGTCGTGCAGGTGACCGGTGCCTTTCCACGGATCGTTGGTCAGGTAGACATCACCCTCGTACATGTTGTCCGTGCCGATCGCGTTCATGAAGTGCTCGACGGCTTCGGCCATCGTGTTCACGTGACCCGGTGTGCCCGTGACCGCCTGGGCCAGCATGCGGCCGCGCTTGTCGAAGATACCCGCGGAGAGATCGCCCGCTTCACGAACACTGGTGCTGAACGCCGTACGGATCAGGGCCATGGCCTGTTCTTCGACGACGGAGATCAGGCGGTTCCACATGACCTGCATGTGGATGGTGTCAAGGTTGCTGAGGGACATGGTTCTACTCCTGATTACTTGGCGGCGTTCAGTTCTTTGGCGACCACGAGCAGGCAGCCATCGGGCTGCACCATGGCGTCGAACGAAGACGTGACGAGCGTCGACGTTTCGGGCTCGACGATGATGGCCGGCCCCGTTACGCTCTCGCCGACCTTCAGCGAACCGCGCTCGACGATGGCTGCCTCCACAAAACGATGCAGTGCCGCATCGAAAATCTTGCGGGTTTTCGGCGCAACGATCGCGTCGCGGGACGTCACGAGCTGCAGACGCTCGACAGGCGGCAACGGCGAGCTGGCCTTCACGGCCCAGCTGACGATTTCGATGTCGAGACCGTCGATCGGGCGGCCGAAGAACTGCGTGTACGCCTTCGTGAACGACTCCGCGAACGTGACGCGATCTTCAGCGTTAAAGCGCCGATACGGGACGGCGACAGGAATTTCCCAGCCTTGGCCGACATAGCGCATGAAGGTCTTGATTTCGACAATCGGCTCCGCGTCACCGGAGCCCTGGCGCGCGAAGCGCACGGCTTCCTCGCTTAATTGATCGACGATCTCGTTGAGTGCGTCGGCATCGAACTCGTTAAAGCGCATGCTGGCGCTGCGCACGCTTTCATAGCCGAACGGCGCGCGCAGAAAGCCGATTGCGGAGCCGACGCCGGCACCCGGCGGCACGATAAATTTCCTGATGCCGCTTTTCTCGCACAGGCGCGCCGCATGAAGCGGACCGGCACCGCCGAACGTGATCATCGTGTAGTCGCCGATATCCTTGCCGCTTTCGACTGCATGCACACGCGCGGCGTTACTCATGTTTTCGTCGACGACTTCGGCAACACCATAGGCCGTTTCTTCCACGCTGAGATTGATCGCGCCGCCTATCTGCTTGACCATTGCACTGGCTGCATCGTCGATCGAGAGCGGGATCGAACCGCCCGCGAAGTTCGCGGGGTCGAGGCGGCCGAGCAGCAGATCGGCGTCGGTCACCGTCGGCTGCATGCCGCCACGCTGATAGCACGCGGGACCCGGCTCGGAGGCCGCGCTGTGCGGACCCACGCGAATCTGGCGCATCACGTCGACGGAAGCGATCGAGCCACCGCCGGCACCGATTTCGACCATTTCCACGACGGGAATGGAGATCGGCATACCGCTGCCTTTCTTGAAACGGTAGGTGCGGGCAACTTCGAAGGTGTTGGCGGTTTTCGGCGTGAGATCGTCGATCAGGCAAATCTTGGCGGTAGTGCCGCCCATATCGAACGAGAGAACGGTGTTCAGGTCGTAGCGCGCTGCAATATGCGCGGCGAAGATTGCACCGCCGGCCGGCCCCGATTCCACCAGACGCACAGGGAACTCGGACGCGCTTTCGACTGAGACGATGCCGCCGCCCGAGTGAATGATGAAGATCGGACACACCGCGCCGGCTTCCCGCACTTTTCCGAGCAGGCGGTCCAGATAGGACTTCATGATCGGGCGAACATAGGCATTCGCACAGACCGTGTTGAAACGCTCGAATTCGCGGATCTGAGGCGACACTTCGCTCGAGATGGACACAGAGACATCGGGCAGGCGCTGCTCGATCGCATCACGCACCATCCGCTCATGCATGCCGTTCACATACGCGTGAATGAAGCCCACGGCGACGCTCTCGTAGCCACCCTGTTCAATACGCTGGACGATCGCGGCGATCTGGGCCTCTGTCGGCGCCAGCAGCACGTCGCCCTGAGCGTCGATGCGTTCGCCCAGCGTGAACCGGTCGCAGCGCTCGATAAGGGGAGGAGGGAGCTTGATGTTCAGATCGTACTGTTCGAACCGGTTTTCGGTTCGCATCTCGATCGTGTCACGAAAACCTTCGGTCGTGACGAAGGCGGTTTTCGCGCCACGCCGTTCAATCAGCGCATTCGTGGCGAGGGTAGTGCCATGGATGATGACGCCAATATCCTTCAGCTCGATCCCAGCCTTGTCTGCGACGATGCCGATGCCTTTGATGATGGCGCGCTCGGGCGCCGTGTAATCCGTAAGGACCTTGGTGGAGAACAGCGCTCCACCGAGTTCGAGCGCGACGTCGGTGAACGTCCCACCAATGTCCACACCAACCCGTGCCTTGTCGTGACTGGCCACCATGACTCTCCTGTTTAAAACCATCACATGCGCCGGGCAAAACGCCTGGCGAAAAATCTCGTTGACTAGCATCGGAAGGCGTACGCGCGGACACGTTGCGCCGTCCTGCCCGGCCCTTCGCCGCCTATCCCGATGAGCGCCGAAGCCTTTATTTTTTGCCCGTTGACATATGATGAGTGACGTCCTACAGTGATGTCAACACGAACAAATTAAATTTCGTGTTCCCGGTTATTGATATCGTTGTGTTTGGTGTTGTAAGACATTGTTGTATAAGACGTTTTGGTGATTTTTCGCGCGGCGGTCCATTGGCCGGCGATACCGGTAAACCACTATACCTGCAGACGGTAATTCTGCGAAAAACTATATTTTTAGAGGATTTTTTGAAGGGGTGAGGCTGTCCTGGTTGGTGCGTTTCGTGGCCCGTTTGCGAGGCACCTTTTGTCTTCGGGATTTTTTCGTCGTGCCAGCGTAAATCCTGGTGCGACCGATCAGTTTGCTCCCGCAGTTGGGGCGTATTGGGATGTATTGGGGGGGCGGTGGATATCTGTATTCAGCCAATCCCGAATGGACGGGTGCTGGGTAGCATTTACGCCATCATCGCACTCGCTCACACGATGATGGTGTACGGGATCCTGGGCATCATTAATTTCGCGCACGGTGACGTGCTCATGGCTGGCGCTTTGGTCGCTTTATCGGCCATCTCAGTGCTGGAGAATCACTTAGGTCGGGTGAGCAGAGTGTTTGCTTCCGACTGGCGCAATGACGGCAAGGCAAAGGAACGATGATGAAGGTATTGGTGCCAGTGAAGAGAGTGGTCGACTACAACGTGAAAGTCCGGGTGAAGTCGGACGGCACGGGCGTCGACATCGCGAACGTGAAGATGTCGATGAATCCGTTCGACGAAATCGCAGTGGAAGAAGCAGTTCGTCTGAAGGAAGCGGGCGTGGCGACCGAAGTGATCGCCGTGTCGTGCGGCGTGACGCAATCGCAGGAAACGCTGCGCACGGCGCTGGCGATCGGCGCGGACCGCGCCATCCTGATCGAGTCGAACGAAGAACTGCAGCCGCTGGCGGTGGCCAAGCTGTTGAAGGCGCTGGTCGACAAGGAGCAGCCGCAGCTGATCATCCTCGGCAAGCAGGCCATCGACGACGATTCGAATCAGACCGGCCAGATGCTGGCTGCGCTGGCGAACCTGCCGCAAGCCACGTTCGCCTCGAAGGTCGTTGTCGCCGACGGTAAAGCGACCGTGTCGCGTGAAGTGGACGGCGGCGCGGAAACGCTGTCGCTCACGCTGCCGGCCGTGGTCACAACCGATCTGCGCCTGAACGAGCCGCGCTATGTGACGCTGCCGAACATCATGAAGGCGAAGAAGAAGCCGCTGGAAGTCATCAAGCCGGAAGACCTGGGTGTTGACGTGGCACCGCGCCTGAAGACGCTGAAAGTCGCCGAGCCGCCGAAGCGCTCCGCCGGTGTGATGGTGCCGGATGTGAAGACGCTGGTCGAGAAGCTGAAGACCGAAGCCAAGGTGCTTTAAGTAACACGGCAACAATGTTGCATGGGACCGGAGTAAGCGCTAAAGCGCCAACTCCGGTCGACACAACAATGTTGCATGGGACCGGAGTAAGCGCTAAAGCGCCAACTCCGGTCGACACGGGAGACGGAACAAATGACGAATCTGGTAATAGCGGAACACGACGCCTCGAAGGAAGCCCCCTTGGGGGGCAACGCGTCGATCAAGGCCGCGACGCTGAACACGATTGCAGCGGCGCAGAAGATCGGCGGCGACATTCACGTGCTGGTGGCGGGTCACAACGCGCAGGCTGCGGCTGATGCGGCAGCAAAGATCGCAGGCGTCAGCAAGGTGTTGCTGGCCGATGCGCCGCAACTCGCAGCGGGCCTCGCGGAAAACGTCGAGGCGACGGTGCTGACGCTTGTGCAAGACCCGGCGGAGAACTACACGCACATCCTCGCGCCGGCGACCGCCTACGGCAAGAACATCGCGCCGCGTATCGCCGCGAAGCTCGACGTCGCCCAGATCAGCGACATCACGGCAGTGGACAGTGCCGACACGTTCGAGCGTCCGATCTACGCAGGCAACGCGATCGCTACGGTGCAATCTAGCGATCCGATCAAGGTCATCACGGTCCGCACCACCGGTTTCGACGCAGTGGCGGCAGAAGGCGGCAGCGCAACGGTCGAGAAGATCGAAGCGGCAGCAGACACCGGCATCTCGCAGTTCGTGAGCCGTGAAGTGACGAAGCTGGACCGTCCGGAGCTGACGTCGGCGAAGATCATCGTCTCGGGTGGCCGCGGTCTGGGCAATGGCGAGAACTATACGAAGGTGCTGGAGCCGCTCGCCGACAAGCTGAACGCGGCGCTCGGCGCATCGCGCGCGGCGGTCGATGCGGGCTTCGTGCCGAACGACTATCAGGTCGGCCAGACCGGCAAGATCGTCGCGCCGCAACTGTACGTGGCGGTCGGCATCTCGGGGGCGATCCAGCATCTGGCAGGCATGAAGGACTCGAAGGTGATCGTGGCGATCAACAAGGACCCGGAAGCGCCGATTTTCAGCGTCGCCGATTATGGTCTGGTGGACGACCTGTTTGAAGCATTGCCGCTTCTTGTCGCCGAGCTGTAAAGCCTCCCCAACTAACCAACCCGAACAACAGCTGGATGCGTCGCTCCGCAGCTGATGAATTGCTCGTGACAAGTCGTTAATCTTAAACACAGAGAGATTTCAGCATGATTTCCACTACTGATCCGCACGTCAATCGCAAACCCCGAAACATTTCCCAGGCAGAGTGGGATACTCGTGTCCAGCTCGCCGCGGCGTACCGCTTGGCAGCCAAATTCGCGCTCACTGACCTGATCTACACCCACATCTCGGCCCGAGTGCCTGGCACAGACGACCAGTTCCTGATTAACCCGCACGGCTGGTTCTTCGACGAGATCACGGCGTCGTCGCTCGTCAAGATCGATGTGAACGGCAATCCGGTCGATGACGACCGGTTCGAAGTCAACGCTGCAGGATTCACGATTCATAGTGCGTTGCATCAGGCGCGTCACGACGTCGAATGCGTCGTGCATCTGCACACGACTTACGGCATGGCCGTCGCCGCGATGGAGTGTGGCCTCCTTCCGCTGAATCAGATCAGCATGCAGTTCTATAACCGTGTCGCATACCACGAATACGAAGGTATCTCGCTTGAACTTGACGAGCGTGAGCGCATAGTGAAGTCGATCGGCAATAAGGATTACCTGATCTTGCGCAACCACGGCCTGTTGACGACCGGCCGCTCGGTTGCCGAAGCGTTCACCCGTATGTATTACCTGAACAAGGCCTGCGAAATTCAGGTCGCAACGTTGTCGGCCGGACAGAAAGTCGTCATTCCTTCGCCGGAGGTCTGCGAGCACGCAGCCAGGCAGCACGATGACTATGCATACCTCGACACGGTGCACCTCGACCGGGAATGGACGGCATTGCTGCGGCTTCTTGATCGGGACGGCGGAAGCTACAAGGCGTGATCTGCCGGCCAGGTGTTGCGCTGGCCGTCGGCCCAGCGTGCGGTGCGATGCATTGCCCACTTCAGGATACGCGTCGCGCTTGAATAGTTATTGCCGATCCTGAGCCGGGCGGAGGCGGCTACCGTTGTTGACCCCGCGCGCCGGCCGCGCGAACTTTGCCCTGAATGGCCTGCGGTTGTCAGCCTTGGCGGACAGGCGCCTATCAGGCGCTGTCGCGCTCGACCAGCGTGAAGCCGACGTCGACGATACGTTGCGTTTCGGCGCTGCCTTCAATCTTTTCAACCAGCATGGACGCCGCCAGTTTGCCGATTCGGGTGCCGTCGATCCGGATGGTGGTGAGAGGCGGGTCCGTATCCGGCGCGAAGTTCTGATCGCCATAACCGATTACCCGCAGTTGCTGCGGGACCGGCAGGCCCCGGCTTCGAGCCTCCATCAGCAAGCCGAGAGCAAGGATGTCGGCGCCGCAGAACACGGCATCGATGTCGGGGTGCTGATCGAGCAGGGCGCTCAACGCTCGCCTGCCGTCGCCCAGATTGGCGGGCGATTCGACCGATATGACGGGAATCCCGGTTGCGGGACCGAACGCCTTCACGAATGCCTGGGCGCGCACTTGCGCACGGCGATCGCTCGGGGTCACGACGGCCGGCCGTTGCGCACCACGTGTTTGCAGATAGTGCGCGGCGGCCTTGCCGACCTTCTGATGAGAAAAACCAACCAGCATGTCGAGCGGCGCCCGCGTGATGTCCCATGTTTCGACGACGGGAATGCCTGAAGCCTGAAGCTTTTGCCTGACGTGTTCCGAGTGGATCACGCCGGTCAGCACGATGCCTGCGGGACGCCTGCCCACGACCGCGTCGAGCAGCGCGTCTTCACGCGATTCGTCGTAGCCGCTCTGGCCGATCAGCAATTGATAACCCGCGGCGGCCAGTTCGTTGGTCAGCGCCGCCACGGTTTCCTGGAAGACGCTTCCCGCCATAGCCGGAATCAGCGCGACGATCAGGCGGCTGCGATTCGAAGCCAGCGACCCCGCGATCAGATCCGGCGTGTAACCCGTTTGCCGCACCGCCTCGCGTACGCGTTCGAGCGTGTCGACCGAGACGAGATCGGGGGTGTTCAACGCTCGCGAGACCGTGACCTTCGTGACGCCCACCAGCGCCGCCAGATCGCTCAGCGTGACGCGGCCGGTGCTTTTGCGGGCGCGGCGGGAGGCGGCGCGCTCGGCCGGCGTGCTGGAGTCTATCCGGGTCTTGTTCACAAGAAATTTTTTGTCGAATTGAAAAGGTGGCTGGCAATTATCGCAAAAGCATACTACGATAGCAGCGATGTTACCGGTTACATAAACCGGTAACATTCGTGGCATCGACACGTAAACATCAACATTGAGACACTGCTTGCCAGTACCGTGGCGAGCGGCAGGTGACGGCTGCGAACGTTCGCGTCAACGTTCGTCACGCAGCGACGGAGGACGAAGAGGATGTTGCAGGCAAACACGGCTTTCACAGGCCCGTTGATCAGGCTCAACGAGGCGGACAACGTGCTGATCGCGCGTGAGGCGCTGTCTATCGGCCAGTTGCTGCAGTTCGACGGCGCCACGGTCCGCATGCGGGCGCAGGTCGCACCGGGTCACAAGGTCGCCGTCACGCGCATCCTGCGCGGCCAGCCCATTCGCAAGTACGACACGGTGATTGGGCGGGCGTCGCGCGATATCGAAGCGGGCGAGCACGTTCATGCTCACAACATCGAACTGATCGATTTCGAGCGCGATCCGGGTTTCGGCCAGGATGTTCGCCCGATCGACTACGTGCGCGAAGCCGATCGCGCCACCTTTGCCGGCATCGTGCGTCCGGACGGGCGCGTCGCCACGCGCAACTTCATCGGCATCCTCGCCTCCGTCAATTGCTCCGCGACGGTCATCAAGCACATCGCCGCGTGGTTCACGCCGGAGCGTCTCGCACGCTACCCGAATGTCGACGGCGTGGTGGCGTTCGCGCAGACGAGCGGTTGCGGCATGTCCTCGCCGAGCGAGCATTTCGACGTTTTGCGGCGCACGCTGGCCGGTTACGCACGGCATCCGAATCTCGCCGGCGTGCTGGTGGTCGGCCTCGGTTGCGAACGCAACCAGGTGGCGGACCTGCTGGAATCGCAGGGGCTCGCGACCGGCGAGACGATGCACGCACTCGTGATGCAGAACGAAGGCGGCACCCGCGCGACAATCGAAAGAGGCGTGGCGGCCATCGAGCAGATGCTGCCGGCGGCGAACGACATCGAGCGGCGCCGCGTATCGGCGAGCCATCTGAAGATCGGCCTGGAATGCGGCGGCTCGGACGGCTTTTCCGGCATCACGGCCAATCCGGCACTCGGCGCGGCGATGGATCTGCTGGTGCGCCACGGCGGCACCGCGATTCTCTCGGAGACGCCGGAGATTCACGGGGTCGAATACATGCTGACGCGCCGCGCGGTGACGCCCGAAGTCGGGCAGAAACTGCTCGACCGGCTCGCCTGGTGGGAGCGCTACACGCATGGCCACAACGGGCAGTTCAACGGCGTGGTCGGTCCGGGCAACCAGCAGGGCGGCCTCGCGAATATTTTCGAAAAGTCGCTGGGGTCCGCGATGAAAGGCGGCACCACGCCGCTGCAGGCGGTCTACGAATACGCCGAACCGATCGACCGCGCGGGTTTCGTCTTCATGGATTCGCCCGGCTACGATCCGGTTGCGGTGACCGGTCAGATCGCGAGCGGCGCCAACCTGATCTGCTTCACGACCGGGCGCGGCTCCATGTTCGGCTCGAAGCCCGCGCCGACCATCAAGCTCGCCAGCAATACGCCGATGTTCAGGCGGCTTGGCGAGGACATGGATATCAACTGCGGACTTATCCTCGACGGCGTGCGCTCGGTGCAGGAGATGGGGCAGGACATCTTCGAGCACATTCTGCGCACCGCCTCGGGTGAACGGACCAAGAGCGAATTGCTGGGCCTGGGAGATCAGGAGTTCGTACCGTGGCATATGGGTATCGTGAGCTGACGCCTCGAAGCGTCGCACGATACGCAACCGGAAGTGTAAATACAAAACAACAACCACCTTTCATGGGACCGGAGTAAGTGCTAAAGCACTAACTCCGGTCGACCGCTGCGGGCCTGGAGTAAGTGCTGAAGCACTAACTCCAGGCAACCTCAGCATGGGACCAGAGTAAGCGCTAAAGCGCTAACTCTGGTCGACACAGGAGACAAGACATGCAAGACGACCCGCAACGGGAGTCACGATCGAAGGTGCGCTGGCTGGTGGCCGGCCTCATGTGGGCGGCGATCGCGATCAACTATATCGACCGCACCGTGCTGTCCGCCGCGGCGCCGCACATTCAGGGGGAGTTTCATCTGAGCGCGGTGGAAATGGGCATCGTGATGTCGGCGTTCTTCTGGTCGTATGCGCTGCTGCAATTGCCGGCCGGCATGCTGGCCGACCGGTTCGGCCAGAAGAAGGTGCTCGGTTTCGCGGTCTTCTGGTGGTCGCTGGCGACTGCCGCCACCGGGTTCGCCAGCGGCCTCAAGTCGCTTGTCGCACTGCGTGTGGCGCTCGGCATCGGAGAAGCGGGCGCTTATCCGAGCAACGCCGGTATCGCCTACAGATGGTTTCCGAAGAAGGAGCGTGCAACGGTCGCGGGCATTTTCGACAGCGGCTCGAAGCTCGGCGGCGCGATTGCCTTGCCGTTGATCGCTTACCTGCTCGCGACCTTCGACTGGAAAATCACCTTTGCGATTACCGGTTCGCTGGGTCTGGTCTGGTGCGTCGTATGGCAGTTCACATTCAAGGACTCGCCTGCCGATCACAAGCGGGTCAACGCGGCGGAACTCGCTCATATCCGCGACGGGCAGCGCTCGTCGCGCGCCGATACCCTCAAGGCGAGAGCATCCTGGAAGAAGCTATTAGCGCATCGAAACATCTGGGCGATGTGCATCGGCTTCTTCATGATCAACTACAACTCGTACTTCTTCATCACGTGGCTGCCCACCTACCTGGTCAAAGAACGCGGCATGAGTCTGATGGAGATGGGTTTCATGGCATCGCTGCCGCTCGTGATATCGATGTTCGTCGAAGTGCTGGCGGGATGGGCGTCCGACCGCGTCTACAGCTCAGGCAAGCTTTCGCTCACCGCCACCCGCAAGCTCTTTCTCGTCATCGGTCTGGTCATGGCATCGAGCATCGGTCTCGCGGCCTTTGCGCAATCCGCGGTCATGGCGGTCGTTCTGCTCTGTATCGCCAAGTCGGGCACGACCGTCGCCGCGTCTCAGGTGTGGGCGCTGCCTGCCGATGTCGCGCCGCGCAACATGGTGTCGATGGTGGCGGGGACTCAGAACATGGTGTCGAACATGGGTGGCGTGGTCGGTCCGGTGGTGACGGGCGCCATTGTCGGCGCGACGGGATCGTTCATCCCCGCGCTGGTTTTCTCATCGGTGCTGATCGCGATCGCCATCCTCAACTACGTGTTTCTGCTTGGCAAAGTGGAACCCATCCAGTTCGAAGACAATCCTGTGGAGTTCGACAACCATGATCAACGCAACGCGGACGTCAGTGCTTAATCCGTTCAAATCCGCTCTCGCCGCCCGGCGCCGCCGGATCGGCTTCTGGCTTTCCATGGCCGACGCTTACCTGGCCGAAGTGAGCGCGACCGCCGGTTTCGACTGGCTTCTGATCGACAGCGAGCACGCGCCGAACGATCTGCGCAGCATCCTCGCGCAATTGCAGGCGGTGGCGCCTTACGGAGCGGAGGCGGTGGTGCGTCCGGTCAATGGCGATCCGGCCTTGATCAAGCGCCTGCTCGACATCGGCGCCCGCACGCTGCTGGTGCCGATGATCGACACCGCGGAGCAGGCGAACGCGGTCGTGTCCGCCGTGCGCTATCCGCCGCATGGCATTCGCGGTGTGGGCAGCGCGGTGGGCCGCGCCTCGCGCTGGAGCGCGCGGACCGATTATCTGGAGGTCGCCGACAGCGAAATCTGCGTGCTCGTGCAGGCGGAGACCGTGACCGCGCTGGAGAATCTCGAGTCGATCTGCGCGGTCGAGGGCGTGGACGGCGTGTTCATCGGACCGGCCGATCTGGCGGCATCGATGGGCTATCGCGGCAAGCCGGGGCATCCTGAAGTCCAGCGGGCGATCGATGCCGCCATGCGCACGATTGTCGAGTCGGGCAAAGCCGCCGGCACGTTGACGTCGGACCCCGCTCTCGCGCGACATTACCTCGAACTGGGCTGCACCTTCGTTGCCACTGGCGTCGACATCCTGATGTTCGCCAACGCGGCGCGCAAGCTGGCTCAGGAATTTGCCGTACCGCAGGCCGATCCGACCAGTCACGTGGCTACGGTGTAGGCGGCATGCTCAAAGCGGACGCTTCACTGTAGTTGGTCAGTGGATTCGCGGCAATCTTGTCCTCCGTATCGGGAAAATGCGCCGCCTTCCAGCGGTGCAGAAGGCGAAAGAACAGGTCCTCGGATTCCGGAGGGAGTGCGTCGACGAAGATCTTTAGAGAGCTTGCCTCGAACGCGTCGTCGCGAAGAACAGGTTCGGCGATTGAGATCCGGCCACCCGGCCGCAGAATCCGGTGGAATTCCCGCATCGCGGCAAGCTTGTCGGGTACATAGGCGAGCACCGCCCGAGTCGTGACGGCATCGACCGACGCGTCGTCAATGTCTTTGAGCGCTTCGGCGGAGCATTGAATAAAGGTGCACTGATCCCGGACATCACGTTGAACCGCGAGCGTTTCAGCGTGACGAAGCAGGGGGGCCGAGATGTCCGCCATGAGCACGCGCAGCGTCGGACCGATGCGGTCGATGGCGCGCAAGGCAATCAGGCCGTCGCCGGAGCCGATGTCCGCGAGCGTCATGCCTGAGGTAAGCCGCGCGCCGTCGAGGACACGCTCGGCGTAGTGTTCGAGTTCGGCATGGAGGACCCGTTCGTGCTCCGGATCGTTGGCATGCCGGGTATGCAGCAGCCAATCGGACCACAGATCGGACCACAGATCGGACGACACATCGGACGACACATCGGACGACACATCGGACGACACATCGGATTGCCAAGGGGAATCGCTGCTATTCATATCTGGTGGGCGCGTTCGTGGTCGGGACACCCTGCCGGCGTATCGCGGATGACTGAAGACTTGTGCGTTATCGGGCGCTAGTCGGCAGGTACCGTGAGACGGCCATCGGTGGCTGCGCAGGGAATCTAGATGGATTTAGCTTATGAGAACCTGATGGAAGCCGCCTCGATCACCCAATCATTCCACCCGCCACACATCGGACTGCGCTGACGGCGCTAAGCGATCGTCGGTAGTTCCACAGAGGCTATCGCGGGTATCACGTCGTCGTATCGGCGGTGGAACGTGCGTATGGAGCGTGGTCACACCGCTTCAAGCGCACTGCCGGAGGCGAAAAATTCGCCTGTGCAGCACGATCGATAAACAGATTGGATGGCCTTGCATACTGCTTTAGGTACTTCCATGGTTCCCTCGAATCCTACAATGATGCCTGTCACTTAGCGAACCGTGGTGGGTTGGAAATGAAAGACAAGGCAATGCCGGTAGTCAGTGCACAAGGCGCCGACTTCGTGTGGCGTGCAGGCGGCGCAATCGCACTACACAAACAGAATGGATACCGTGTGAAGGTCGTGTGTCTTTCGTTCGGTGAGCGCGGCGTGCAGGCCAGGCGCAACATCGGCATCACCGCGGTGCGCGACATGAGGTATGCGCAAGGCTATCGGCGGCTCACGCCGGCTGTCACCGGAGATCTGGCATGAAACGGGTCGCGTTCGTCGGGTTCGGCGAGGCAGGCGGGATTCTCGGCTCGGCGCTTGCCGCCAAAGGCGTACAGGTATCGATGTACGACTTGCGACGGGACCTGCTTCGCGAGCAAGCCGTCGCTGCAGGCGTTCGCGTAGGCGACACGCTGGCTGGCGCGATCGACGGTGCGGATATCGTCGTATCCGCCGTGACCGCGCAGGCCGACCTCGAAGTGGCGGGAGCCGTCGCGCGATGCATTACGCCGGATCAGATCTACCTCGATATCAATTCCGTCTCACCGCGCACCAAGCAGCACGCGCTGGCTTGCATCGAAGGCGCCGGCGCGCGGTACGTCGAGGCCGCCGTCATGGCGCCGGTGCCGCCGTACGGACTCGCCGTGCCCATGCTTCTGGCCGGCCGCGGCGCCGCACGCCTCGCTGTCGTGCTGAATGCAGCCGGTTTCAATGCGCGTGCCGTATCGGAGAAGGTTGGCGTGGCCTCCGCAGCGAAGATGTGCCGCAGCGTCATGATCAAAGGCATTGAAGCATTGACCGTGGAATGTCTGCGCGCAGCGCGGCTCTACAATGCCGAGTCGATCGTGCTGGCCTCGCTGGGTGAAACCTTCGAAAAAATGCGCGATGACGCGGACCTGCCGGGCTACCTGGTCAGCCGGGTAGCGGAACACGGCCGCCGGCGCGCGGCGGAAATGCGGGAAGTGTCGCAGACCTTGCAGGAAGTCGGCATTACGCCGTTCATGAGCGAGGCCTGTGCGCGTCTGCAAGACAGTATCGTCACGACGATGTCGCAACGAGGCATCGACTATCGATCGCTGCCCGTACCGTTCGACTGGCGCGCGTTCTTCGATGGCCTGCCAGGCGAGACATCGTAAAGCCAACGCGCGCGGCGTCTAATTTCCGGCAATGGTGATCGTACGCGCGACGTCCACCACCGACAGACGGATCGCGTCGATCAGCGCACGCGCGGCGGGCGAAGGGGTGCCGGCCGCGCGCATGGTCAGGCCGATGTCGCGCCGGGTATTGCGCAGCTTGACGTCGAGCACCTGCAGCTGACCCGACTGAACCTCATAGTGCAGTTGCTGGGCTGACAGCGCGGCAACCATGTCCGTGCCGAGCAGCAAACCGCGAATCACCGCGAGGTCCGCGGTCTCGACCGTCGGCATGGGCGGCTTCACTTTCATCCGCTTGAACTGCGCTTCGAACAGCGCACGAGCCGGCGCGTTGCTGCGCGGCAAGATCCATTGCGCGTTGCGCATGTCGATGACCGTCAGATCGCGCTCGCGCGTGAGCGGATGATCGCGGCGAACCAGAACCACCATGTCTTCCGACATCAGCCGCTCGTTCTTCAGGCCGCTGGCGGCGTCATTGTCGCGCAGCGCGCCGAGAATGAAATCGATATCGCCTGCCCGCAGCCCCGCAACCAGCGCCTCGTAGGCGCTCTCGTCGGTGACGACCCGCGCGCCCGGATTTTGCGCGGTCATGCGCGCAATCGCTCTGGGCAGGATCAGCGTGCGCCCGAGCGGCAACGCGCCAACGGTCACCGCCCCCTGGATCTTGCCGTGCAAGGCGGCGATATCGTCCGGCACATGCCGTAACTCGTTCAGCGCGCGGCGCACGTGAAGCAGAAACGTCTCGCCTTCGGTGGTGAGCAGAATGCCGCGCGGGCTGCGATGGAACAGACTCAGGCCGGAGCCGCTTTCCAGCACGCGAATCGCGGTGCTCACGGCCGGCTGACTGATGCCGAAGGTCTTCGCTGCACTCGGCATGTGTCGATGACGCGCCAGCGCCGTGAACAACTGGAGCCGCCGGGTGTTGAGCAGATAGGCCGGCAGAGAGCCTTCTACTGCCGGCCGCCGGCGCGCCTGTTTGGCGGAGCACCACTGCGCGAGCTCTTCCAGTTCGGCGAAGATCCGCTCGCAGCGCTGAAGTACGGCACGGCCAACCGCCGTCGGCAGCATGCCCGAGGGACTGCGGTCGAAGAGCGGCTCGCCGAGTGCCGACTCCAGTTCCTGCACGGAACGTGTCACGGCCGACTGGGCACGGAACAGCGCTGCGGCCGCACGTGTCGCACTGCCCATGTCGGCGACGAGTCGAAATGCGCGCAGTTGCGCCAGGTTCAGAAATTCTTTGCTGCTCACGGAGGGTGACGCTCTGGCTAGCTGAAGGTTGTTGTTGATGAGGCTGCCCGTGCTGTCGTCATGCCGCGCCTGCGATCAGGCGCAACGCCGGCAGCGACAGATTCAGGCTTTCTTTCGATATTTGCGTATGTTCCTTCATCAACGCTTCCACGCGCGCGCCTTCACCTTTTTTCAGCGCGTCGGTGATCGCATGATGCTGGCGATGCGCATACATGAGCATCATGAACTGGCGTTCCCTCGCGGATTCGTCGAAGGCGATCGTGAACGGAGAGACAAATGGAATCTTGTCGTTCAGGCTCAAGGCGGCGCTGACCGCGGTGTTCTGGGCAGCCTCGACGATGAGCGCGTGAAAGCGCCCATTCATCGCCGCATATCGCACGTCGTCGCCTTTCTGCAGATGCCCCGCGTTGAAGATAGCGTCGCCTGCCCGCAGGCAGTCCTCGAGGGCAGCCGCCAACGCCGCACCCACTCCGCCTTCGGCGACCGCACGGGCGGCGAGTCCTTCGAGCACGCCGCGCACGTCGATGGCGTTGAGCACATCCCTGACGCTGAAGCGCCGCACGACATAGCCGCGCGCGCCGGATCTGTCGAGTAGCCCTTCCGCGGACAGGACGCTCAGCGCATAGCGCAACGGCGTGCGCGACACGCCGAGCCATTGTGCGAGCTGCGCTTCCACCAGGCGCTGTCCGGGCGACAGTTCGCCCGCAAGAATCTTCTCGCGCAACGTCTGAACAATCGCCTGCTGGGTAGTCTCGTTCATGGGGAGGTACTCGTTCGACACCATCCAGTATAACGACGCGCCAACCGTCGCACCACGCTTGCAAACCAGCTTGCGACTTCGTTTCAGCGCCATCTGTTCTGTTTATCGCCTATCGATAAGCGGTTGAGTGGAAGCGAAGGCGGCACGCCTGCCCGGGATACCGTGCGCCCTTGATGCAGTGGGGCTCGCAGCGGCTGCTGGCGCGTCCGGGCGGCAATGCTCAGGCACCTTACGAACAATTTTTCGCGATCGTATGTGGTTTACCCGTACTACCCGGATACCCATGCAATCCATATCTTTGTATCCCAAGACGGTTGCGGTGGTTGCCTCCCCGGTAGCGGCGACCTATCCGATCGGCGTGCAGCATGAAGTAACGGAAGGCAACGGGATATGGCAAGAATCATCGGTGGAATTGGCACGTCGCACGTGCCGACGATCGGCATGGCGTACGACAAGGGCAAGCAGAACGATCCCGCATGGGCGCCGCTCTTTGCCGGCTACGAGCCGCGTACGACGCTGCCGGTCTGACGGCGGAGGAACGCGCGCTCGTCGACAACACGGACTGGCTTGGCCTGATTCGCTATGGCGTGTACTTCTTCGCCCTCGAGATATTTGCGCGGGTGGTGAAGATCGCCAACCTGAGGATAGACGCGAGCCTGCGAGGTGAAACGCTCGAAGCGTTCCTGAAAACGCGCCGGGTGCCCGAAGCCGTCTGACCGCGCGCGCTCACTCTGCCGCATTCGTTTGGCGGCTGTTTATTTCGATACCTGTCGATACCTTTCGATACCAACAACACCCCGGATTCGACGGAACTCCGGGGCGGGAAACTATTTTCTCCGGAGACACGCATGAAATCTGCAGACTCGGTCGACATCAAGGCGTTCATCGACGCACGAAAAATGTCGGCATATCAGTGGCTCGTCCTCGTTCTATGTTTTCTGATCGTGATGATGGATGGGCTGGACACGGCCGTGATGGGCTTTGTGGCGCCTGTCATCATGCACGACTGGAGCGTCAGCCGGGCGGCCTTCGGTCCTGTCATGAGCGCCGCCATGGTCGGGCTGGCGATCGGCGCGCTGGCCGCCGGGCCGATCGCCGATCGCATCGGACGCAAGAAGGTGCTGATCGCTTCCGTGTGCTGCTTCGGCATCTTCAGCCTGATCTGCGCCTATGCCGAGTCACCCATCCAGCTCGTCGCACTGCGCTTCTTGACGGGACTTGGATTGGGCGCCGCCATGCCGAACTCGACGACGCTTCTGTCCGAGTACGTTCCGTCGCGCAGCCGCTCCCTGCTGCTCACCATCATGTTCACCGGTTTCAATTTCGGCTCGGGAGCCGGCGGTTTCGTGGCGGCTTCGCTGATCCCGCACTTCGGCTGGCGTGCGGTGTTCATGTTCGGCGGCATCCTGCCGATCCTGAGCGTTCCGTTGCTGCTGTGGCTGTTGCCTGAGTCCGCGCGTCTGATGCTGGTGCGCAAGATGGCGGCCGAGCGCATCGCGGCAACGCTGGGACGGGTCTGCGGATACGCCTTTGGGCAAGACACGCGCTTCACCGCCCCCGAGCCTGTGATCGCTGCGAAGGCGCCCGTGCGGATGCTGTTCGCGGACGGCTACGCGCTCAGCACGCTGATGCTGTGGCTCACGTACTTCATGGGCCTTCTGATCATCTATCTGCTGACCGGCTGGCTGCCGACGCTGATCAAGGACGCGGGCTTGCCGGTCGAACGCGCCGCCGCGATCACCGGGATGTTCCAGTTGGGCGGGACGGTGGGAGCGGTTGCGGTCGGCTTCGCGATGGACCGGATGGATCGAAACGCAGTGATCGGCGCGGCGTATCTGCTTGGCGGCGTGTTCATCTTTGCGCTGGGCATGGGGACGCTCCAGTCGACCCTGCTTCCGGTTCTCGTCACGTGTGCGGGTTTCTGCATGAGCGGCGCGCAGACCGGACTCAACGCACTCGCGCCGACCTGTTACCCGACCCGCGCTCGTGCCACCGGTGTGAGCTGGATGCTCGGGTTCGGCCGGCTCGGCGGCATTCTGGGTTCGCTCGTGGGCGGCGCGTTGCTGTCGCTGGGATTCAGTTTCGCGACCGTCTTCTCCGTGCTCGCCGTGCCTGCCGTCATCGCGGCCGTGGCCATCGTCATGAATCGGCTTGCGCTGCGTTTCATTACCAGTCCCGTGGCCGATGCCTGAGCGGCTCTGCAGCGGTCTTATGACAAGAGACGGGGACTGTCGGCGTCACGACGCCCGTTATGGCGAGTTTCAAGGAGAGCAGACATGGGTGGCAATTTCAGCGTGAGCGGAACTGAGCTCAACCAACCTACGACGTCCGGCGTTTCGGACTGGCCAAGCCGCCACGCGATGATCCGTGCGGGGGTGACCGGCGGGCTGATCGGCGCCGTGATCATCTGGATTTACGAAGCCCTGATCTGGGTCGGGGCGCAGCACCTGATGCCGTTGGCAGGTATTCCGCGCAACGCGACGGGTCTGGTGTTCGGCAAGCAGGTGCAGGAGTCGATCGGTATATGGGCTTATGTGGTCGGCACGGGCATTCACTTCGTGTTCGCGATTGCGTGGGGCGTGCTGTTTGCGACGATCTGGCCTTACTTTCGC
This sequence comes from Paraburkholderia lacunae, assembly GCF_003353175.1. Lineage (GTDB taxonomy): Bacteria > Pseudomonadota > Gammaproteobacteria > Burkholderiales > Burkholderiaceae > Paraburkholderia > Paraburkholderia lacunae. The sequence goes on from NZ_QHKS01000013.1 coordinate 181,058, forward strand.
CGGCGCGGCTACGAAGCGACGTTGGTGGCGTTGTTTTACGCGGTGCTGGCGTGGATCGTGATGCATGTGGCGATCATGATCGCCTCCGACAATCACCCCAATTACTACGATCCGGCTGTGATCGTCGGCGGCTTCATGTCCCACTTCTTCTTCACCGTTCCGCTGGCCTTGACGGTGAAGCGAATGCTGCAGTCGCGGGGGGAATAGTACGGAGAACGCGATGCGCGTTTCTCAGCAAGACTGAATAAAAAAGTTCGACAACAGGTAGAAAACTGGAGATCTTGAGAATGATTAAAAGGACCAAGCGAGTAGAGGCAGTGTTGTGCGGGGTTGCGATGGCGGCCTCGGTGCCCGCTTTCGCTCAGAGCAGCGTCACGTTGTACGGCATTGTCGATAACGGCATCGCCTATCAAAGCAATTCGTCGAGCCTCGGCTCGACGAGCGGAGGGAAATCGGTCGTCAAGATGACGCCGGGCGTGTGGGCGGGCAGCCGCTTTGGCTTGAAAGGCGGCGAAGATCTGGGCGGCAACACGAAAGCGATTTTCCAGCTCGAGTCAGGCCTCAATTCGGCAACGGGCGCCCAGCAGTACACCAACGCGATGTTCGGTCGCCAGGCGTGGGTCGGTGTGACCAACCCGGCGTACGGGACCTTCACCGCAGGCCGGCAATACGCGTCGTATTACCAGATGCTGTCTTCCTATAGCCCGACGACGTGGCTCACGGGTTTTTACGGCGCGCATCCTGGCGATATCGACGGCCTCGACACCATCTACCGTGCGAACAACACGCTGGAATACACGTCGCCGACGCTCTATGGCCTGACGGTCAGCGGCTCGTATTCGTTGGGCGGCGTCGCGGGCAGCGTGAACAGGGGTTCGACGTGGGCGACGGCGGCGAAGTATGTGATGGGTCCGGTCGGCCTGGCGGTCGGCTTCTCGCGGATCAACAACTCGACGGAGGGCGGCGGCGCGTGGGGTGCGGATTCGACGACCACGAACGGCGGCAGCCAGATCGGCGTATCCGCGCTGACGAACGGCTATCAGACCGCGCAGGCGCAGCAGCGCTTCGCGGTGGGCGCCGGCTATACCTTCAACAGCGCGTGGGACGTCACGGCCACCTACTCGAACGTTCAGTACATTCCTGGCAGCGGCTCGAAGTTCCACGACACGGCGATCTTCAATACCGGCGGCGCCGTATTGCACTGGAAGCCGCTCACCACCTGGGATTTCGGCGCTGGCTACAGCTACACGCGCGCCACGCGTGCGAACGGCATCCAGAGTAACGCGCAGTACCAGCAGTTCAATCTCTCCGAGTATTACTCGTTGTCGAAGCGCACCGGTCTTTACGCGCTGGAGGCTTATCAGAAGGCGAGCGGCAAGACGCTGGGAACGAACGGCGCCGGGCAGATCATCAATGCGACAGCGACGCTCGGCGACGGCTTCAATACGACGCCATCGTCGTCGGCCAGCCAGTTTGCGTTCGGCGTGGGCATCGTTCACCGGTTCTGATCCGCGGCTGACGCCGCAATCATCCCGCTGCTATCCGCTTCATCGCTACACCGCCTGTTTCGGGCGGTGTAGCGATGTGCTTTTTCCCCTTGAACTCCGCAAACTTTTACGCTATAAATGCGAACGATTCGCATTTGCGATTGTAAGATAAAACAACAGGATGTTTCGACATGCGCGAAACATCGCTTCGCGGGGAAGTCATGCAACGTGGTGCATTAAACAAAATCAAAGGCCGATTCTGGGCGTCGAAGGAATTTCGATCATTGGCAGCAGCAGGAATCATTGGGGTGGGTTGTCCTGTCGCAACATACGGGCAGGCTAGCGGCGCCGGCGCAACGGAGGCGGTTCAAGCCGACGCGGAGTCGAGCGCGGAGCAGGGTGCAAAGCAACTCGCACCGGTTCGCGTCACCGGCAGCAAGGATCGCAGCGGCTATGCGCCCGCCACGGTCGAGACCGGGCCGTATCGTGGCCTCAATGCGCTCGATGTTCCCGCCACGGTGAACGTCGTGACGCGCGAAGTGATGGATGAACAGGGCGATACCGGACTCTACGACGCGCTGCGCAACGTGGCGGGCGTGACCCGGCAACAACTGAACGGCCTCGCGTACGATAACCTGGCAATCCGCGGTATCACGCTCGACAATCGTTCGAGCTACTACCTGAACGGCGTCCTGCCGATCGACAACAACATCTGGATGCCGATGCAGGACAAGGAGCGCGTCGAAGTGCTCAAGGGCGCATCCGCCCTGTACTACGGTTTCGCCGTGCCGGCCGGCATCGTCAACATGGTCATGAAGCGCGCGGGCAGCGAACCCGTGACGAGCGTCTCCCTGCTGGGCGATACCAACGGCTCGATCGGCGTGCATGCCGACATCGCGCGCCGTTTCGGACCTGACAATCAGTTCGGCATCCGCGTCAACGCGATGGACCAGCACGTGGAAACGCCGATCGACGGCGATCGTGGCTATCGCAAGTTCGCGAGCGTCGCGCTCGACTGGCAAGCGACTCGCAAGCTGTCGTTCAAATATGACCTGGAGCGTATCGAGCAACGTGTGGTCGAGCAGGCGGGCATTGTGCCGCTCGCCGCGAAAAACGGCGTCATCAGCCTGCCCGCACTGCCCGATGCCAGCCGCCTGCTCTCGCCGAACGACAAACCGACCACCGCCACCGCGACGAGCCAGATCCTGCGTGCCGACTATCTGTTCTCCGAAAACTGGAGCGCGAGCTTCACCGTCGGCCAGTCGATTACGCGTCGCGACCGCTGGCTGTGGGTCTTCCAGAAGTTCAACGTCAACACCGGTGCGGGCACCTTGCAGGGCAGCAAGCAGAACGGCCAGATGTACGAGAACAAGAACGTGCGTTTCGAAGTGAACGGGCTCTTCAAGACGGGCTCGATCGGCCATGACGTGACCTTCGGCGCGGTCGACAACTGGCTGTTCCAGCCGGACTTCACGACCTATTACTACACCGCGAGCCAGAATCTCTACAACCCGGTCAGCATCACCTCGCTGACTGCCGCGGGCTCGAAGCAGTTCTACGCGCAGCACGTCAACAATCGCGGCGTGTACGTATTCGATCGAATCGAACTGACGCCGAAATGGCAGTTCGTCGCAGGCTTGCGACGCTCGGAGTATCGAAGCACACAAGCGGGTACGGCGACCTATGACGTGAGCAAGACCACACCGTCGGCCAGTCTTGTCTTCAAGGTGACGCCGCAGACCAGTATCTACGCGAGTTATATCGAAGGGCTCGAGTCGAGCGGCGCCGCGCCGGCCACGGCAGCGAACGCCTATCAGGTGCTGCCGGCCGCCGTCAGCCGTCAGGAGGAAATCGGCATCCGGCATCGCTTCGGTAACAACACCCTGGCGTCGGTGGCGCTGTTCAACCTGCGTCAGCCATCGGCCGGGACGAATGCCAACAACGTGTATGCGCTCAATGGCAACGCCCGCTATCGAGGGCTGGAGTTCTCGCTTCAGGGCGATTTGACCCGGGATATCGCCGTGGTCGCGACCGGCATGCTGCTCGATGCACGTGTTGTCGATTCGTCGGATACGTCGCTAATCGGCAAAACGCCGGAAAACACGCCGCATGTGACGGGCAGCCTGTTCGCTACTTACCGTGTTCCGCTAATCGCCGGATTGTCGTTCAACGGCGGGGTGTACTACGTCGGGCCGCGTCCGGTGAACGACGCCAATCAGGCGACCATTGGCGGCTACACGCTGATTTCGGCGGGCGCACGCTATTCGACGCGTCTCTTCGGCAAGCGGGCCACGTTCCAGGCCAATCTCGAGAACGCGGCCAACAGGCATTACTGGAGCGCGGCCGGTTCGAGTCAGCTTGCCGTCGGGCTGGAGCGCACGCTTGCGCTGACTTCGACGTTCGAATTCTGAGCGGCTTCATCGCATCGCATCACTTCACAGGATTGTTTTCATGGCTGATTTGAACTTGACGCATTGCCGTTCTGCCGTACGTGGTTTTTTCAAAGTGCGACTGCGCCGGCTCGTCTTGCTGGGCACGCTTGCCGGCATGCTGTGCGTGCCGGTTGCGCGCGCACAGCAACAGGAGGCCCAGGCAAGCGCAGCGAAGAAGGTTCTGTATGTCACGCGTCTCCAGCATCGGGACAGGGTGATCGACGACAAGGTGCGTGCCTATCTCGAGAAGCGCGGGCTGAGCGTGACGATGGTCGATCAGACCACGCCGTCGAGCGCGGCGCTCGGCAACGATCTGGTGATCATTTCGTCGGTGGTCAGTGCGCGCGACCTGGCGGGCACCTCGTACAAGGACGTTAGCGTGCCGCTGCTCACCTGGGAGGCGGATCTCTTCGATTCGCTGCGCTTTACGGGTGCGAAGAAAGGCGAGGACTTCGGCGAGGTCGAAAAGGAACATTACATCAATGTGGTGAACGCACCGAGTCCGCTTGCCGGCGGGGTGCCCGCGGGGAAGCGCTGGGTCTATCCGCGCGATGACGAAATGGGCTGGGGTAAGCCGGCGCCGGGCGCGACCGTCATCGCGACGATTCCAGGCGAGCCGCAGCACGCGGTGGTGTTTGCCTACGAAAAGGGCGCAACGATGGACTATGACTTCATCGCGCCGGCACGGCGAGTGGCGCTGTTTCTGGGTAACCGTACCTTCGAAAAGCTCAGTCCCGACGGCACGGCCTTGTTCGACGCGGCGCTCGACTGGGCCATCTCGACTGACGGCGCTGCTGCCGGACAACAGCGGTCAGATCGGACCGGCGCGCTCGAGTAAGACGGTGCCTGTGGGCGTGAGCCAATCCGGCCGCTCGTCGACAAGCGACCGGATCGAGCCGCGGTCCTTAGCCCTTGCGGAACACAGGCGCGCCCCACGGCGCACCGATGGTGCCGCCGTCTACGACGATTTCCGCCGCTGTGATTCCCGAAGCATCATCGGACGCGAGGAACAGTGCGGCCCTGGCAACCTCTTCAGGTGTCGCGAGGCGAGCCATCGGAATGCGCGGCGCGAACGCTTCTTCGGTCCCGTCGATCGTTGCGCCGGCCCGCGCGCCGCGCGTCCAGATCGGCGTACGTGTGCCGCCTGGAATCACCGTGTTGACGCGAATGCCGCGCTGCACGAGTTCAGACGCAAATACCTTCGCCATGCCGGTGATGCCCGCCTTCGTAGCGGCATAGGCGGCCGACCCCGGCGAGCCTAGCTCGCGCATCACGGAACCGTTCAGCACGATCGAACCACCGGCGCTCATCAACGGAAGGGCCGCTTGAACCGTGAGAAAGACCGCGGTGAGATTGGTGCGAAGCACCGCCTCGAACGCGGCGGCGGTCGTGTTGCCGAGCGGCGTGGGACCGGAGATCCCGGCGTTGGCGAAAACGACGTCGAGCGATCCGAATGCTTCCTTGATCTGCTTGAACATCGGCGCGATCGCGGTTTCATCGTCGAGATCGACTTGAATACCTAGTGCGTTTGCGCCGAGTTCGGATACCGCCGCATCCAGTTTGGCGCGATCGCGGCCAGTGATTGCAACACGGGCGCCTTCGGCGATCAAAAGCTGCGCAGCAGCAAAGCCAATGCCGCTGTTGCCGCCGGTGACGAGTGCAGTCTTTCCAGTAAAACGCATGTCCTTCTCCTGTATTCCTGGGTGTACCAGGCCGCGAAATTGCGTCGAAAGCCGCGCCTGATGGCGGCGCGAAATCCTCTTATGCCGCGCTGGACAGCCGCTGCATCCGGATTGGCATGAACATCGTCAACACGTCATTCTGTATGTTGATCGTCATGCAGAAATTCAGTATTATTCCCATCATGCAGATTGTCAAGAGTGATGAGACGAAAAATGGGTTATTCGCAGGCACAAAAAGCTGAGAGCAGGCAGCGCGTTCTGGAGACCGCGTCCAGGCAGATCCGCGAACACGGCATCGAGGCGCTCGGCGTCGCCGACTGCATGCGCAGCGCGGGGCTCACGCACGGCGCGTTCTACGGCCATTTTTCGTCGCGTGATGCGTTGATCCTGGAAGCGCTCGAACACGCGGTCAGTCAGAGCGAAAAACGCATGGCGTCGGTCACAGCTGGTTCAGGAAAGCGTGGGCAGACGCCTCTGCGATCTATTGCCGAGGCGTTCCTCAATGAGCGTCACGTGAAGAATCCGGGCAACGGATGCGCGTTGTGCGCGCTCGCTGGAGAGGCGCGTCATGCGAATCCGGACGTCAGGGAACAGCTGACAAAGTACGTGCGCCAACTGGCGTCGCGAATAGCGCAAGCCGTGTCCAGCGATAGCGAAGAGATGGCGCTCGGTATCGTCGCGACGATCGTGGGGGCCATTACGCTTGCGCGCGCGGTGGACGACGACAAACTGGCGAAGTCGATTCTCGGCGCATCGCTCGCGCTGGTCATGACCCACGACGGCGGCGCGCAGTAGCTTCGCGTTAGCGTCGCAGGGATTGTGCGACTGCGCGTTAAACGCTCATGCCGAGATCGGCGAAGCTGATCGTTTGCGCGTTGCACGCTTGCATCAGCGCCGTGTCATAGCTCGAGAAAAAGACCGTGCGGTCTTCGGCCAGCGTTTTGAACCAATCGACCAGCACGGCGCGCGCGGCTGCGTCGAGTCCGCCGGTCGGCTCATCCGCGATGATGACGGCGGGCCTGCCGAGCGCGGTCGCTGTCAGGAACATTTTCTTCCGGGTGCCGAACGACATCTGCTCGAAGCGTTTCTCGAGATGCGGCGCGAGCCCGAAGCGGTGCGCGAGGTCGAGCGTGCGGCTGTCGACTATCGTTTGTCTGGTCGACGCTACCTGGTCGAGAAACGCGCGGCCGGTTTGCAGCGGATTCGCGATGCAGTCGTCGGGGATCGACGCGAGTGTCGATCTGGCCTCGAGCGGGGCGGTGCGCAGCGAATGGGCGTCGAGCCACACCTCGCCTTCGTCGGCCTCGATCGTTCCTGCGAGGATGCCGAGCAAGGTGGACTTGCCGCTGCCGGATTCATCGTTGAGCGCCACGCATCCTGCGCCGATGCTGTAACGCAATCCCTGAAAAATGATGCGTTCGCCGTAGCGTTTGCAGAGATTCTCGAATCGAAGCATGAATTGCAGAGTTTGTCTGACGAAGATGGGTCGCGCGAGCGGCGCTCGAGATCATGCCAGACAGTTCCGGTTTCGGCGAGCGTCTCGCGCCAGCGGCGGCATTTCTGTGCCGCAAGCACGCGGTCACGACATTGACCGCGCCGTAGCGCCGTCGCCTCGCTTCGATGTCGATGTCAGCGGCGCGGCCGTATCAACCCGCATCACGCACCCAGTTGCCCCCATGCGCGGCGGCTTGCGCAGCAGGCGAGGTCGCAAGATAGGCGAGCGCCTGCTCGGTGGAACCTTCGTGATGCGGCGAATAGCGCGGACTGAAATAGCGCAGCGCTGCGGCGATCATTTTCCAGAACGACGGCAGGCAACGGCGCCGCGCGCCGGTGCGCCAGGCGAGCATAAAACCTCGGTACGCACCGGCATCGGGATCGCGCTCGTGCATGTAGCGCGCACCGCGCGTCAGAAAGTACAGCAGAAGCATGATGGTCGAAAGCATGTGAAAGCAGCGTTCGAAGTAACTGCCGCCCATATGCCGGAAGATGTCGAAGGCCACGGTGCGATGCTCCACTTCTTCGGCGCCGTGCCAGCGCAGCAGGTCGAGCATGGTGGGGTCGGCATCGGCGGCATCGAGCCCGTCGGCATTGAGCACCCAATTGCCGAGGTAGCCGAAAAAATGTTCCAGTGCGGCGATGATGCCGAGTTGCTGGCGCAGCCAGAAGCGCGTTTTGCCGATCTTCAGCCCAAGCGGTTGCTCCCCGAGCAGCTTGCCGAACAACCAGTCGAGTTTCTTTGTGAAGGGTTGCGTGTCGATGCCGTGAGCCTTGTAGTAGTGCGTGAGCACACCGCCGTGCGAGCGCGAATGCACCGCTTCCTGCCTGAGGAACCCTTGTGCGTCGTCATGCAGCGCCGGATCGGTGATCAGCGGCAGCGCCTTGTTGTAGACGCGGCAAAACCACAGTTCGCCGGCAGGAAACAGCAGGTTCAGCACATTGATGACGTGCGTGCTCGACGGGTCGCCGGGAACCCATTGGATGGGCGTTCGGCTCCAGTCGAACTTCACGTGGCGTGCCTTGATCTTGTACGGGGTGGCTGCTTCTGTCATGACGGTCTCCGGCGTCCTGTTGGCGATGTCGTATCCGGTTGCGCGCCGCCTTCAGCGCCTTCAGCGTAATCGACGAGTTCGCGCACCATCTGCGCCATCTGTTCGGGATGGGTGAGCGGCACCCAATGCCGTTCGGCCAGTTCGCGGCGCCAGTACTTCGGCACCCAGCGCGACAGATCTTCGGACAGCGCCGGGCTGACGTATTTGTCCAGTGTCGGCACGATCACCTGCACCGGCGCATGCGCGTAGCGTTGGCGCGGCGTGAACAGACAGCGAATGAAGTTGGCGCGATACAGCGATACGCCGCGTACGCCGTCCTGCGTTTGCGTCGGGCGAGGCGCGATCCGTGTCTTCTCCACACGAAGCAACACTCGCGGCCACGCCCGGCCGAGCCACAAACGCCAGATCAAGGCAGGGAGCACCGGCAAGTGGAACAGCAGCACATACCAGGACCGCACCAGCTGACCCGCTAGCTTGCCGATCGAGCGTGGCGTGGGATGCCGCAGCCGTGCTCGCATCCAGTACGCGACATGGTCGAGGCAAGGGCCGGAGCACGATGTGTATGAGGCAATACGCCCGCGCAGCCGTTCTTCGGTGACGAATTCCCAGCCCTGGATCGAACCCCAGTCGTGCGCGACCAGATGAACCGCGCGATGGGGACTCACCGTGTCGATGACGGCAATGAAGTCGTCGGTCAGTTTTTCCAGGCAATAAGCCGCCGTACCCTTTGGCGCGGTGGATTGACCCGCGCCGCGAACATCGTAGGCGACCACATGGAAATCGTTTGCCAGTAGCGCGGCCAGAGCGTCCCAGACTTCGCTGCTGTCGGGGTAGCCGTGCACCAGTATCACGGTTGGCCGGTTGGGATCGCCCCATGCCCTGGCGGCGAGCGCCACGTCACACGAGCGCACCGTGAAGCCGGTGCAAGGCATGGCCGGCGATGCCGCGTATAGCGTGGGCGACGCGGGTTCGGTCAGAAGCGGCATGGGCGCCTCCGTCATGCAGCGAACTGTGCCTGCCCGCGCTGCACCCAGCGGCGCACATGCGGCAGGTCGTCGTCGAGCCAGTAGGCGTCGTCATCGGTGATGACCAGCAATTCTTCGAATTTGGCGCCCACGCCCTGAAAGCCGAGATGCGGCTCGACGGCCCACAGGCCGGGCGTCGGCGCGTGATCCGAGCGGCGATCGATCGACCACAGCGGCGACCAGCCTTCCTTCCTGCCTGCGCCGGCCTGGTCGAGGATCAGATTGCGCGTGGCGTTCAGGCCGAAACGCGCGACGAAGCGCGGCTTGGCGGGGTTGTGCAGCTTCGCGACACGATGCGCCAGCACCTTGAACGGGTAAGCTTTGTGGCGCGGCTCCACGCCCTGTTTCCTGCACAACTGGTCGACTGCGCGCGCGACGTCGGCAAGCGTGCGCCGCTGCTTCACCATGCTGACGATCAGCGCGCGATGTTCGGCCAGGTCGTCCTTCAGTTGTTCGAGAATGGGATTCGTGCCGACGCAGGTGGCGTAGCCGACATCGGCGATTACGCCGTTCAGTACCGGCGCCACGTCGAGAATGACCGGCATGTTTTCTTCCAGCCGGCGCGAACTCGGGAAGAACGCCAGGTTGAAGCCGGCCATGTGCGACAGCCCGGAAAAACCTTCGAAGGCGGTCCGGCCGCCGAACCAGGCGAAGGGTTTGTGCAGCCAGTCACGCACGCCGTGGTCCTGCAACCAGACGGTCAGCAGCCGGGCGGCGTCTTTTTCCGTGATGCCCGGCCGGAGCATGCCGCCGACGCTCTCGACGCACCGATAAGCCAGTTGCTGGACTTGGCGGAACTGCGCCAGTTCGTCCACGTCGACGTGTGGAATGGCCTTGTCACCCATACCTGTCTCCCGAATAGGCTGTCCGGCGGGCGTGCGGCTGCCCGTCACAATGACATTTTTTATTGTTACATTGAATAATGTAACGATTGGATGCTACACCAAGGAAATGGCTCGTCCACTGGTTGTTTTCCCTGGTGGGCCGCGATGAAGGGCAACAGGATCGCTGTCGATTTTGCGGTGTGCCGTTCGTCGTGCTTACAGGGGCGCGGTGCGGCGATGGCGGGTCGAAACCACGTCGCTTTCCGTCCCCGATTCGATTGTTAATCCGAAAGGAGCGCGTTCATGACTTACGTCGATGGATTTGTCGTGCCGGTAGCCACGGTCGACCGTGACAAATACAGAAAACAGGCTGAAATGGCCGCGGGCGTCTTCAAGGAGAACGGCGCGTTGCAGGTGGTCGAGTGCTGGGGAGATGACGTCCCGGAGGGCAAGCTGACGTCGTTTCCGATGGCGGTAAAACGCAGGGACGACGAAACGGTGGTGTTTTCCTGGGTGGTCTGGCCGTCGCGTCAGGTGCGCGATGAGGGTATGAAAAAAGTGATGGCGGATCCGCGGCTGCAGCCGGACGTGAATCCGATGCCTTTCGACGGCAAGCGGCTGATCTACGGTGGCTTCGAAGTCATCGTGGATGTGTGAGTCGAAGTCTCAGCGGAGGCCGGGGTAGCGTGCATGCGCCATGCTCGATCTGGAGCAGTTTATTAAGTCCTCGAAAAATAGCGCTGGCGCACCCCGGTACTTCCGGAAATCATCTGTCATGCCATTCAGTGTTTATGGCGCATCCACCAGTCCCTGATCTGATGCGTGTCCAGCCAACGGGCAGCCGGCTGGTCCTTGTGTTCCCGCCTGTAGCGGGTCGCGACAAATACCACGACGCATAGCAGCACCGCGATTCCCACGACAAAACTGACCATTGACTCAGTCATGGCAACCTCCTTTGAGGTCAGAACCATGCCTGTATTTTAGGTGACCGGAGAAATAGCGACGGCATGCGCCGATATCTGCTGCGCAGAGCGATAGTTGAGGTCCTCCGACCACGGAGATACACTCGAACCGAGTCAAATCCTGGAGCGATGCCATGGCCGACGCTACGCCTCAAAGCACCTTTCGCGGTCTTCCCTTGACTCCGGAACAGGACGCGGAAGTCAGACACTACATAAAAATCAAAAAACGGCATGGCGCGCCGTGGGACACGCCGGAGTTGGCGGCCATGCTTCGGGACATGCTGGAGCCTCCGGGCGACGACGACGCAGAGTTCGACCCGATCGTCGATGAAGCGACGGCGGTGACGGAACGCGCGACTGCTTTCATCGACGATGACATGGACCCCATCGAGGCCGGCGAGGAGCGCAATGCCGCGATCGAAGCCGAAAGCATGAAGGGCTCCAAGCGTTGAAACGCAGACGGTGCGGATATTGCAGATAAGGCCTATCGCTCCCTGACGGCAGGGAGCGCGACTCGCTGCAGCACGGTCATCGGACCGAGATTCCTGATGATTTGCAGCTGTGCAGCGTCGCGCACGAAGAGCGATCCCGCGAACCCCAGCGCATTCACCGAAATGCCCTCGACGCATTCCGAAGACCTCGGCACGAGCAGCATCCATCGGGGGGTGACCAGCAGGTTATACGGCGCCGGGTGATGCAGCTCGCCATTGACTTCGATTGGTCGCAGGCCGGCGGCTTCGAGCAACGCGTGGTAGCAATCCAAAGCTGCATGTGCTGCGTGCCGCGAAGCCGCAGGAGCCCATTCCAGATGGGCGAAGGCGTGCCGAAAAGCCAAGACTGGAATCGTGCCGATCGGACCTTCCATGCGCGCCGCCGCGAGCACGGACTCGATGGGTAGCGGCGGACCTGATTCCCCAAGCGGCAACGGCACGATCTGCAGATGCTTGTGGGGCTGACTCGCGCCGGCGTCCACACCGCCGTTGTAGAAGCCCAGGCCGTCGAACTCGGCCATGCAGGCGATCAAGGCGGCGAAGTCCGCGAGATCGAGCAGCGTTTCCTGCGACCTGAAGCTCCTCGTGACGATCAGCAGATGATGGTCGATGACGTTGAACTTGTTGAGCAAGGCGACGTGGGTGTCCGAAATATCGGCCACGAAGAGGTCTGGGTCATAAGGCAGGAACGGATTGACCGCGCGGCGCGCGCCGGCATCCGCTTCAGGCGCGTGCCGGGCTGCCTTCTTGCGAGCGAGGCTCGAGACCTGGCGGACAAGGAAACTGATGCCGCATTCTTCGATCAGGGTCTGGGTGGTTTCGATCGGCCGCAGTGCGCCGCGGCGCAGCGCATGCCCGGTCCGGCGCAGAATGGCCGGCCACAGGGTGCCGGGCTGGAGAGATGGATGTTCCATGGATCAGCCAGACCGGCGTGCATGCTGCAAGCGCGCGTTTTGCTCATGCGCGTGTGGCCAATGCGCATGTCGCCTACGCGCATGCCGCCTACGCGCATGTCGCCTACGCGCATGTCGCCAAATGAGAGCAAGCGAGGCTACGCTTTGTAACCGATCGCACGCAACAGATTCTTGCGCCACTGAACGTCCTCTTCATTCTCCACACCAAGCGGTGGAAAGCCGTCGACCACCCCCAGGATGGCGCGTCCCTGGTCTGTCTCGGCAACCAGAATCTGTGTGGGATTCGCTGTCGCGCAGAAAATCCGGCATACCTCCGGCACGGTCTTGATCGCATTCAGAACGTTGACCGGGTAAAAGCCTTCGCCGAGAAAGATCATGAAGCAGTGGCCTGCCGCGATGGCCATCGCATTCTGGCATGCCAACTCGATCAGGTCGGCGTCCGTGCCGGACTGGCGCACGAGTCGCTTGGCCGACGCTTCGCAAAACGCCAAACCGAACTTGATGCCCGGAACGGTGCTGACCATGACCTCGTGAAGATCCTCGACAGACTTGATGAAGTGGCTTTGTCCCAGGATGAAGTTCGTCGTTTCGGGTTTGACGATTGTTACCGTAAGCAGATGCATATCGGACCTCGCTCTGTAGCACCAGAAACACCGGGGGAGAGGCAGCGGATGGCAGTTCGCCGGCTTGCGCTCGATGGCGCCCGACGGCGACGGCCTATCTTCGTTAATCAAGCGTAGTACAAACAGCGGTCGGCGGAAGTACCGGTCCGCTGATAGCGCGGCGATGTGACATCGCGTGTCCGTGGGCGGCGCGTTGCAGGCGTGCCGTCGCAGCCACAGCCACAGCCAGTAAGCGTCGAGCGAGATGAGGCGCATGGCAGCGCATTTCCTGCACTAGAATGAATTTTCACAGTACCGGACCGTGCCGGCGCGTCGTCTATGGCCGGCACAGATGGATTCATGTTGGAGGAACGCAATGCCGACGTACCAATATCGTTGCGAGAAGTGTGGCGAGTTGTTCGAGCACGCGGAACATCTCGCTGAACACGCGGATGCCCATCCGCGTTGCCCAAAGTGCGGAAGCGAGGCGTGTCAGCATGTACCGACGCCGTTTGTCGCCCTGACCTCGAAAAAGAGCTGAGTTTTACCGCTTCAGCGGCGATGCTCCATTTTTCGTGCATGAAGTATGCAGGCGAAGCCTGGGCGTGAGTATGTGTTAACGACGTAGTAAACTGGCTCATCAGAATGTGTCCCTTGTCCGGCATGGCTGGCTACGCCGCAAGTTCCATGCTTTGTGAACGCGCGGCCCCCGCTGCGCCGGCTTCAGTCAAAACCGCGTACGTTCGCCGTGCGCCGGCAGGGGAGGTCATGTCCCCTTGGCCGCGCCGGATATCGCAACGTGAACGCAACAACACAAGGACCCCATGAGTCGTCTAGTCGTCGTTTCCAATCGCACTGCCGATCCTCGCAAGCCTGCAGCTGGCGGACTCGCCGTAGCGTTACGCGAAAGCCTGCAACAGACTGGCGGGCTCTGGTTCGGCTGGAGCGGCAAGATCCAGGAAGCAGCGGATGCCGCACAACCCGGTCACGCCGACGTCCATATCCAGACGGCCGGCAACGTTACGCTTGCGACACTCGATCTGAGCCGGGAGGATCACGACACCTATTACCTGGGTTACGCGAACGATGTCTTGTGGCCGGTATTCCACTACCGGCTGGACCTGGCCAATTTCGACACGCGCTTCGCGGCGGGCTATCGCAGGGTCAACCAGTTATTCGCGCACAAGCTGCTGCCGCTGTTGAAGCCCGACGATCTCATCTGGGTTCACGATTATCAGTTGATCCCGCTCGCCGCCGAGTTGCGCGCCATGGGATGTACCAATCGCATTGGCTTCTTCCTGCATATTCCGATGCCGCCGCCGCTGATCATGGCGGCGATCCCGGAGCACGAATGGCTGATGCGCTCGCTGTTTGCATACGATCTGGTGGGCTTCCAGAGCGAAGCCGACCTGACGCATTTTTCTCACTACGTCGAATCGGAAGCGCAGGCGCAACGGTTGAGTCCGGATCGCCTCCGGGCGTTCAATCGAACGCTGCGGGTCGGCGCGTATCCCATCGGCATCGACGTCGACGAGTTCATTCGTCTTGCCGATTCGAAGGAAGGGCGCGACATGTTCGCCCGGATGCGCGCCGAATATTCGCGGCGGCGTCTGCTGGTGGGCGTCGACCGGTTGGATTACTCGAAGGGCCTGCCGCAGCGCATTCATGCATTCCGCGAGCTGTTGACCTACTACCCGGAAAATCGCAATAGCGCGACGCTGATCCAGATCGCTTCGCCTAGCCGCGAGGACGTCGGCGCTTACGACAATCTGCGGCGTCAGATGGATAGCCTGTGCGGCGCGATCAACGGCGACTTCGGCGAACTGGACTGGATGCCGCTGCGCTACATTCATCGCAACGTGGCCCGTAAGCGTCTGCCGGGCCTCTATCGCGCGAGCCGGGTCGCGCTCGTCACGCCGTTGCGCGACGGCATGAATCTGGTCGCGAAGGAATTCATCGCCGCACAAGATTCCGCCGACCCGGGCATGCTGGTGCTTTCGCGATTTGCCGGCGCCGCGGAGCAATTAAAGGAGGCACTGCTGGTCAACCCCTACGACACGCAGGGTACCGCGCAGGCCATTCAACGCGCGCTGACGATGTCGCTCGACGAGCGGATCAACCGGCATGAAGCGCTGCTGCGCCGGATCCGCAAGTTCGATGTGCACTGGTGGAGTTCGACCTTTCTGCAAGCGCTGGAAGAATGCGTCCCGAAAGAAGAAGCCGTCAAGGACGTGAGCCGAACCTCTGGCTGAAAGCCGGGCACGCGCGAGGCATCGCGCCCGGCGCGGCGGTCAGCGTCGTTCAGGAAGAATGATTCGTTCGTCTACCTGACGGATATCCGTATGGCCGCAGAAGGCCATCGTGATGTCCAGTTCCTTGTGGATGATCTTCAGGCACTGCTCGACACCCGCCTCGCCCATTGCACCCAGGCCGTAAAGGAAGCTGCGGCCGATCAGCGTGCCCTTGGCGCCGAGCGCAATGGCTTTCAGCACGTCCTGTCCGCTGCGGATGCCGCCGTCCATCCACACTTCGATGCGCGACCCGACCTCGCGTGCGATCTCTGGGAGCACCGAGATCGAGGAGGGCGCGCCGTCGAGTTGACGGCCGCCATGGTTGGAGACGATCAGTGCGTCGGCGCCGCTGTCGGCGGCGAGGCGCGCATCTTCGACATCCATGATGCCTTTCAGAATGAGTTTGCCGCCCCATTGCTTCTTGACCCATTCGACGTCTGCCCAGCTCAGCGCCGGATCGAACTGCTCGGCGGTCCACGAGCTGAGGGACGACAGATCGCCCACCCCCTTCGCATGACCGACGATGTTGCCGAACGTACGCCGCCGGGTGCCGAGCATGCCGAGGCACCAGCGCGGCCGGGTCGCGAGATTGACGAGGTTCGCGGGCGTCAGTTTGGGCGGCGCCGACAGCCCGTTCTTGATGTCCTTGTGGCGTTGGCCGAGGATCTGCAGATCCAGCGTCAGCATCAGCGCGCTGCACCGTGCCGCGCGAGCCCGCTCGATCAGGCGCACGATGAAATCGCGGTCGCGCATCATATAAAGCTGGAACCAGAACGGCTGGGTGGTTCCGGCAGCCACGTCCTCGATCGAGCAGATGCTCATGGTCGACAAGGTGAACGGCACACCGAACTTCTCAGCCGCGCGCGCAGCGAGAATTTCTCCGTCGGCGTGTTGCATGCCGGTCAAACCAGTCGGCGCGAGCGCCACCGGCATGGCGGCCGCCTGTCCCGCCATTTCCGTGCGCGTGCTGCGCCCCACCATGTTGACCGCCACTCGCTGACGCAGCTTCAGGCGCTGAAAGTCGCTTTCATTCGCGCGGTAGGTGCTCTCGGTCCACGAGCCGCTGTCGGCGTAGTCGTAGAACATGCGCGGCACGCGCCGTTGGGCAAGCACGCGTAAATCTTCAATGCAGGTGATGGCAGGCACGGTTTCTCTCAGCGCGGGGAAGAGCGACGAGTGTACGTGGTCGCTACGCTTGTCGGGTATTCAGGGAATTCCTGGGAAAGTTCAAACCTGCGCCTTGGCTCCATGCCGCCATACGGGACACAGCGAGGACACAGCGGGGCACCGCCAACCCGCATACTGATCTTCAGCTTTACGATGACCGGATATTTTTGCTGGAAATTCTGGCTGTGATATTCCTTCTGACGTTCTCAACCCTATCCCCTATGGAGCTGGCCTATGAAATTCGTTGTCGCGTTGACCTTGCTGCTTGCGCAATCCTTTGCTTTCGCCCAGACCCCGTCGCCATCCACGCTGGCTCGCGTGACGCAGAGCGGCATCCTGCGCGTGTGCACGCCAGGCGATTACAAGCCGTTCAGTTTCCAGCGGGCGCCGGGCGAGTTCGAAGGGTTGGACGTCGATCTGATGGGCTCGCTTGCGACTGCCCTCAACGCGAAACCGCAATTCGTCAAGACCACATGGGCGAATCTGCTGCCCGATTTCGTCGCGGGTAAATGCGATATCGCGGCAGGCGGCATTTCCGTTTCGCTCGAGCGGCAGAAACAGGCGTACTTCAGCATGCCTTATATGGTCAACGGCAAAACACCGATTACGCGCTGCGAAAACGTTGCGAAGTATCAGACCATCGAGGCGATCGACCAACCGTCGGTGCGCGTGATCGCGAACCCGGGCGGCAGCAACGAGCGCTTTGCGAAAGCCAGGCTGAGCCACGCGCAACTGACGATGGCACCGGACAACCTCACGATCTTCGACGAGCTCATCAAGGGCCACGCAGATGTCTTCGTCACGGAAGCGGCGGAGGCGATCGTGCAGAGCAAGGCGCATCCCGAGTTGTGCGCGGTGAATCCCGGCAAGCCGCTGCAATATGCCGAGATGGGCTATCTCTTGCCGAACGGCGACGAGGTGTACAAGCACTTTGTCGACCAGTGGCTGCACCTGAGCCAGGCCAATGGCGAATATGCGCAAACGAGCGCGAAATGGCTGGGCAAATAAAGGTTCCGCCTACAACATGACGAAGCCGTGCCGCATCCCGAGCATCACCGCTTCGGTGCGGTTGGTCGCGCCCAGCTTGCCGAAAAGGGCGGCAAGGTGGAATTTCACGGTGTTGTCCGAGATATCGAGCTGGCGCGCGATTTCCTTGTTGCTGAGCCCTTCGGCAAGCATCATGAGGACTTCGATTTCGCGTGACGTGAGGATTTCGACCGGCGTGCCGGTCGCCGTCTGCCGCGGCGGCGTCCGGCCGGACAGCAAGCGCCCGACGATCTCGGGCGAGAGTACGTAAAGACCCGCGGCCACCGCTTCGATGGATGCGACGATTTCGCCAGGCATCGCATCCCGCGGCAGGATCGCCGTCGCGTCGCCGGGCAACGCGTCGAGGATCCATTCGCTGTCGGCCTCGTCGGTCAACATGACGAGCGCCGACGGGGAGTGCCCGATGTCGAAGCCGGCTTTGGGCGCGTCGCTCGCCTCCGGTTCCGCGTCGAACACGATCACATCCGGGACCGATCCGGCGAGACGGTCGGCGAGCATGCGCGCGTCGGCTGCGCTACCCGCGAATCTGAGCGTCGGACTCGCCTCGACAAGCGCTTGCAGGCTCGCGCGCACCTGCGGCGAATCAGCGATGATCGCCACCCGGACCGGGCTCCCCATCTGTGCCGTCTCTGCCGTCTCTGCCGTCTCTGCCGTCTGTGTCATCTGTCCATCCGACCTTTGAGCGCTGGCTGGGCTTCACCGCCACGAATCCCGTTGCGGGCGCTCACCCACGGTTAGCGAACATTCTGTGCGTTCCCCACCCCGGATCAGCGCGATCTTCAGCGGCTGTCCAATGTTCGTGGCGCCGAGCACGGTGTGCACGTCGTCGATATCGCAGCACGGCTTGCCGTCCAGTTCGATCAGCACGTCGCCGAGGAGCACGCCCGCCTGCTCAGCGGGACCGCCCCGCGCGAGCGAATTGACCAGCAATCCATGCTTCGCGGACAGGTTCATTTTGTCGATCCACGCCTCCGACAGATCCACCTGCTGCGTACCGACACCGAGATAGCCCCTGGAGACGCGTCCTTTATCCAGCAGCTCCTCGGCGACACGCTCTACGGTCATGGCGGGGATCAGCATGCCGGCGCCACGCACGAGCCCCGAGGTGCAAATCCCCATGACCTGTCCGCCCGCATCCGCGAGGGCCGCGCCGGAGAAACCCGGGTGCAGGCCGCCGTCGAGCCGCACGAACGCATCGAGCTGACCGCCTCGCCAGGTGCGCCAGGGGCCGCCTGCGTTGCCGATCACGCCGAAATCGGCACTGGCGCCGAAGCCGTCGCCCCGCGCCACGGCGAGTACAAAATGGCCGGCCTTGAGCGAGCGGGCATCGCCGGATTCGACCGGGTCCAGATCCACGCCGTCCAGTTTCAGCACGGCAACGTCGGTGCCGGTGTCCCGGCCCGCGAGGACGGCTGCGACGGTGCGGCCGTCAGGCAGCGTAACCTCGATGCCCTCCATGCGTCTGAGCGTGTGTGCAGCCGTGACGACGACGCCATGCCGCCAGATTACCCCGCTTGAGGCCACGCGATGCCGGCCGTGCACCGCGACGACGCCTTGTCCGACTCGTTCGACGATCCGCGCCAGATTGTCGGACAGATCCTGCAACGGATTACCGTTGGATGTTGAGGTTTCCATGTGATTTCTCCTGCCTTCGCCTGTCATTTGCGACACGCTCCACGCGTGCCTCACCCGCCTATCGCGCGCAAATCCGGTGCGCGCGATAGGCGGCGAGCGAACTCAGAATGACAGAACGACGCTGGGAGTACACCACCCTAACGGGTAGGCGGCCGCGCCTATTCCGGCGCCTATTTCGGGTCCCGCCGAGATCGCGGCGATCCCGAGCTGGCCGGCAACCACGGCTGCCAGGCGCGCAGGAGGTCCGTCCATAGCGAGAGCGGGGGCGCGAATGGAAACAGGCCCGCGGCGAGGAGCCATTGCGCTGCCGCGTCGAACGTGGGTGTCGCGGTGATGTGAATGGTGATGGCCTCGGCATGATGCTCGGGGACCGTGCGCCGCGTGATCTCTACTTCGACCGTCGGCAGGTGAGCAGTCAATTTTGTTTGATCCATGTTTAACCTCACGTTGACGCGCCAGCCAGCAAACAGGGCATTCGTCGGCTTGCGTCCCCGGGCAGGACGGGCTGCATTGCGCCGTCCCGAACCGCGCGAACCGTCGATGCGACAAATCGATGAATCACGACACTACCGACGTCCGCTGCGGCCCCACACGTAGCGCACCCAACGCTGCCACCGGCTCTGTGGCGGAGCGGGCGACTTGCGCGCCGCCTGTGCTTCCCGGTCGCGCTCGACGCTTTTCTGCACCTGTTCGTGGATCTGGCGCAACGTCATGCCGCCTGGGCCTTTCAATTGATCGGGGTCGGGATCGGGATCGTCCGTCATGGGATTGCCGATTGCTGACGTGATGATTTGATCTTGATACACATGGGGAGTCATGGCAAGCATGCGAAATCAGTCTGCCGTGCAGTTCGCCGCTGCGGGTGCGGCTCAGCATTTGTGCGTGCGCTGCAAAGCGGACGTGACACCGGCGCCGCCGACCGCGCTGGCGCTGGCGGAACACCGTTAAACTGGATGCGACAACACGCCTGGCATGTCGAGGCTTCGGCCAGATTAGCGGATATTTTCAACATGACTAAAATCGAAACAGCCGGATTCCCGCAGCACCTTGAAGTTGTTCGGGCGATTTTTCGCGAGTACGCGAGCAGTCTCGGCATCGACTTGAGCTTCCAGAATTTCGAAGCAGAACTGGCTGGCCTGCCGGGAAGGTATGCCGAGCCTCACGGCCGAATTCTGCTCGCTTCGAACGAGGGGCAAGTGATCGGCTGCGTGGCGATGCGCCCATTGGATGCTACGACCTGCGAAATGAAGCGCCTCTATGTACGACCTGCCGGACGCGGCCAACAGCTTGGAAAGCAGCTGGCCGCATCCATCTGCCGAATCGCGAAAGAGGCCGGCTACGCGCGTATCGTTCTCGACACCCTGCCTGACATGCGCGCGGCACAGCAGCTCTACGCGTCATTCGGCTTCAAGGCTGTCGCGGCCTACACTTTCAATCCGGTCGCCGGAACCCAATTTCTGGAACTCGATTTGACTGAGTGGGGCAATCAGGTGGAATCGTGATCGTTCGCACTGAACTGGCGATCTTTTCACCGTGTGCCGACAGCAACCCGGTAAAGCGCGCGTTGAGCTACTGTTCGAATTCGGTTGCGACCTCGGGACGGAGCGCAAGCCGACGACCGGGCTGCTACTATGAAGAAGGACAGTCCGCTGGCCGCGAAGTATCCAGGTCCTGCCGGGGGACTGAGTAGCGAACCGCCAGGCATGAGACGTTGTCGGCGTGCGTCGGCGCGGATATCCCGGACAGCGTGCCCAGCGGTAATCGGCGCCTTTTCCGGGCCAATCGGAGGTCCTCATGAAAGGCAGTCATCTGACGGTGTTCGCGGCCAACCAGAGTCGCCGGAAAAACCATATGTTGGTGGCCGACTGGATCGTGGACGAGGTGAAGCGGGCCGGCATTCTGGGGGCCACGGTCATTGAAGCGGCGCAAGCCATCGACGCACGCGGCAAGTATCACGCGGCCCGCTTCTTTGAACTGGCCGACCAGCCGGTTGCAGTCACCGTTGCCGCGGACGACGCTCACATCGATGCGCTGCTCGAAAGTCTCAGGCGCGGGGGCGTTCCTCTCTTCTATACGCGCTGTCCCGTCGAGTACGAAATGCTTGGATCAGAGGGTGCGCAATAGCGGACCTCAACGGCAAGCCGGGCAGCAGGATAGTACAGTGCCGGTCCGCGGCGCAGCACTCGCGTCAATAGCACGTATTGCGCCGCACCATTGCGCTTGGCGATTCTCCATGAACTAAGATTAAAAAGGTGGTCGGCGATGACGGCGTTGCGAGACGCCGCGAAGGCGGAAGCGGCCGGCCATTGCGCGCGACGGAGGCGAGTTATGCAAGGCTATCAACTGACGTTCTATACCGAGCAGAACCGCAAGCACGGCCATCAGACCGTCTGCGAATGGCTGTTGCATCAGGTTCGCGAGTTGGGCATTCATGGCGCGACCGTCATCAACTGCGCCGAAGGCATCGGTCACGCGGGCGCGCATCACGCGGCACATATGCTCAAGCTTGCCGACCAACCGCAGCAGATCATTCTCGCGGTGACCGACGAGGAAGCCGAGCAGCTACTGGACCTTGTACGTGCGGAACACGTGCGCGTCTTCTACGTGCGTTTTCCAGTCGAGTTCGGTCAGATCGGCGATGACGTGCCGAGCCACGCGTCCAGACATTTTTCGCTCTTCGGCAAGTCGGCGGGATAGGCGCAAGTGCCGGCCTTAGACGCGCCGGCCGGTACGTCAGCTGACCTGCGGAAAGCCGAGAGCCGAAAGCCGAAAGCCAACGGAAACAGTCGCTAGAACCGCTCCACCCTGAACGGATGAGCATCAACGATCGTTGGTTCGCCGGTTATCATTTCAGCAATCAGCCGGCCGGTCACGGGTCCGAGAGTCAGTCCGTGATGGGCGTGCCCGAAAGCAAACCACAGATTCTTGTGATTCCCCGCCGGTCCGATAATCGGCATCATGTCGGCCGTGCAGGGGCGGCGGCCCATCCACGGTTCATCGTCGAGACGCTCGCCCAACGGAAACAGCTTGCGCGCGATCGGTTCGACAGCGGCGAGTTGCGTGGGTGTCTTGGGTGCGTCGCGGCTGGCGATCTCTGCGCCCGTGGTCAAGCGGATTCCTCGCGCCATGGGTGCGAGCAGATAACCGTTTTCGACATCCAGCACGGGATGATTGAGGCGCGCCTCAGCGCGTGCGGCGTAGTGCATGTGATAGCCGCGTTTGACGGCGAGCGGCAGGCGATACCCGAGCCGCGCACTCGCGTGATCCGACCATGGCCCCAACGCGATCACCGCCCCCGATGCCTGGATCGTCCCCTCGTTCGTATCGACTTCCCATTGAGGACGAAGCGAGTCGGCATCGCCGAAAAAAAAGCGTCCGCCAAGCCGCTCGAAATAGTTCGCGTACGCCGTGACGAGCGCATTGGGATCGCTGACGGAATCCGACTCGGTATAGAGCAATCCGCCCAGCAAAGCGGTGTCGAGATCGGGCTCGGCCTGCCGCAAGCGGGTTGCGTCGAGCGATTCGAACGCCACGCCATATTCCTGACGCCATCGCTCCGCGAGCCTTGTTTCAGCGTCCTGTTTCCCGGCAGTGCGAAAAACCTTCATCCAGCCGATGGGGCGCAACAACGCGCTGGCACCCGCGTCGGCCGCCAGCGCCCGGTGTTCGCTCACGCAATGCTCGATCAACGTGGAGTAAGAACGCGCAATAGCCGCATGCTTCTCCGGGTGCGAATTGCGCCAGTATTGCCACAGGAATGGCGCGACCTTGAGCATGGCATCGGCGTGGTACCGAACGTCGAGCGATTCGTTGCGCACATAGCGGAGCAATGTGCCGAGGTCGCGCGGGAACGCGTAGGGATAAACGCCCTCGCGCTGGATCAGGCCGGCGTTGCCAAACGATGTTTCATTGCCCGGCGGCTTGCGGTCCACGAGCGCCACCTTGCGGCCGCGCTTCTGAAGATGAACGGCGACCGACACACCCACAATGCCCGCGCCGAGTACGACAGTATCGAATTTCATGGTGTTCCCGGTCATGTTGCTAGACCGCTGAAATGCCGCTCTGGCTGTCGCCGGTTTGATTGAAGAGAGGAGGCGCGGTAACGATGGACGTCAGCGAAGGATTCGCGTGAGCGAGCTTCGACACATCCGGCCTCGGCCGGCGCAACATGGGAGAAGGCTCGAAGGCCTGTTCCAGCGCATGCGCGACGGCGAGTGTTGGCCGGTCGCCCTGAAACGGTCCGATGATCTGTAATCCGAACGGCATGCCGGCGCGATCGACGCCGCACGGCAATGAAATTGCCGGATGCGTGGTCAAGGTGACCACATAAGTCAGCGCGAGCCATCGATAGTAATTTTCCTGCCCGCGTCCGTCGATTTGCGCGGCGTAGAGTTGCTGCCACGGAAATGGCGAGACCGGCGTGGTCGGCGAAAGAATCACATCGTAGTGTTCAAATGCACGTTGGAATTTCTTGAAGATGCGCGTCTGCTCGACCTGCGCCCACGCGCTATCCGCAAGGCTCATGCGCGCGCCGAGTTCATAGTTGGCGCGTGTGTTCGGTCCGAGCTGGCTCGGATCGCGCGCGTAGGCCTCGCGCAATCCCGCGACAAAACTCTCGGCGCGAATGACGTCGAAGCAGCGGTGCACGTCGCCAAGATCGAAGCTCACTTCCTCGCAGGTATGGAACATCGGCGCGAGTGCCGCCATGCGCTCGCGAAAGACTTGCCTGATGTCCTGATCGACGTCGCAACAGTTGAAGTCTTCGGTCCAGCCGACCCGCAGCGTGCTCGGATCGACGGCGGCGGGCAACGCGAAGCTCAACGGATCGAGCGGCCAGGTCAGCGGATCGCCTGCGGAAACACCGGCTGTCGCGGCAAGCTGCAAGCAGGCCTCGGCGACGCTGCGGCCCATCGGGCCGACGACCGAGATCGGCGTCCATCCCAGCAACCGGCGTGAATTCGGCACCAGTCCAGGCGATGGCCGGAACCCGACCACGCCGCACTTCGATGCGGGTATCCGCAGCGAGCCGCCTGTGTCGGAGCCGGTGCAGACGGGCAGCATGTCGCACGCCAGCGCCGCTGCTGAGCCACCCGACGAACCGCCCGCGTTCAGCTCCGGATTGAACGGATTGCCGGTCGCGCCCCACACCGGATTGCGCGTGTTCGCACCGGCACCCAGTTCGGGAACATTGGTCTTGGCGGTCAGGATCGCGCCCGCTGCACGCAGGCGCTCGACCAGCACGACGTCGCGCGTGGGCACGTTGCCTCGCGACATCGACGAGCCGTAGGTGGTGAGCAGGCCGGCCGTATCCTCGAGGTCTTTTACGCCCAGCGGCAAGCCGTGCAGCAAGCCGAGCGGCGCCCCGTCGAGGACCTGCTTTTCCGCTTCCCGGGCGGCTTTCCTGGCCTCCGGGTAAGCCGTTGCCGTCACGGCGTTCACGGCGGGATTGAGCGCCTCGATCCGTTCGATACACGCCTCCAGCAGCTCGACCGGCGATATCTCCCTGGCTCCGATCATGCGCCGCAATGCCACGGCGCTCAGGCCGACCAGCTCGTCGTTACCACTCATTGCATTATCTCCGTATCAGGCGAGCGCTTCGCCGGTGCGGTCCTTGAGCCAGATCACCGGGACGAGCGACACAAGGCAGGCGGCGGCGACGTACCACGCCGGGGCCAGCGGATTGCCCGTCTGTGCGACCAGCCAGCTTGCGATAAACGGCGAGAAGCCGCCGAAGAAGGATGCGCTGACCACATAAGTCAGCGCGATCCCTGTCGCGCGAACGTGCTTGGGGAACAGCTCGGGGATCATGACGAGCACCGGTACGATCTGCCCCGCCACGAGCACTGCGAGTATGCCGGAAACGACGCAGAGCGACATGACCGACGGATGTGCGCCGAGCAACGCGAACGCGGGATAGACGAGCAGCAGCATCGCTACCCGCGACGCGACCAGTACGCGCTTGCGGCTGAACCGGTCGGCAAGGATGCCCGCGAGCGGCGCCGCGACGAACAACGCGAGCGAGCTGACGATACCGGAGGTCACGGCCGTCGTCGGCGATAGATGCAGCGCGCGGACGGCATGGCTCGGCAGGAAGAACGCGACGATGTACACCGAGACGGAGCCGCCCAGCTCGGCGAAAGTGCCGAGAATGGTGAGCTTGACGTGCGTGCTCAGCGCGGCTTTCAGTGCGCCTTGTGGCCGAACTGCATCGGTGGAGTGAACCACCAGCGTTTCGTCCAGCCGCTTGCGAATCAGCATGCCGGCCGGCGCCGCGACAATGCCGAGCAGGAATGGAATGCGCCAGCCCCATTCGAGCACGGCCTGTTTGGGCAGCAGCACGTTGACGAGCGTCGCGACGGCCGCGCCGAGCGCGAGACCCGCGGCAGTGGCCGCAAAGTTCCAACTGGCGAAAAAGGCGCGGGTATGGTTCGACGCGTATTCGATCAATAACGTCGTGCCCGGACCGAACTCGCCGCCCGCCGCGAATCCCTGGATCAGCCGCGCGGTCAGGACGATGAACGGCGCCGCAAGACCGGCGACGGCATAGGTCGGCGCGCAGGCGATCATCGCGCAACTCAGCGCCATCAGCATGATGGTGAGGACCATCGCCTTCTTGCGCCCGGCGCGGTCCGCATAGGCGCCGATTACGATTCCCCCGAGTGGCCTCACGACGAACCCCACGCCGAATACGCCGATGGACAGCAGGAACTGATTGACCGGCGACGCGCCCGGAAAGAACAGCTGTCCGATCTGAATCGCAAAGAAACTGTAGATGGTGAAGTCGTAGAATTCGAGGGCCGTGCCGATGGTCGTGGCGGCGATAACGTGCTTCTTCGTCAGACCGGACTTGCTGAGTACGAGCGTAGACACAATATGCCCCCGTCGAATGGGTGGAATCGGTGTGAGTTATCATATACGAGAAAAAATAAAATTCTCGTATCCGAGAAAAATCGAACTTTGGAAGCAGGCGCGATGGCAAAAGCAGCAGTAGCGGAAGTGGCGGAGGGCTCGCAGGCTGCGCCGCCGGCGCTCGATCACAAAACGGTCGGCGCGCATCTTCGCCAGGCGCGCAAGCTGCGCGGGCTGACGCTGATGGAGTTGTCGGAGCGCTCGGGGATTGCCGTGTCGACCATATCGAAGGCGGAGCGCGGCGATATCGCGCTGACCTATGACAAATTCGCGGCGCTTGCGCATTCACTGGAACTCGACTTCGATGCGATTTTCGGCCGGCGCCGGAAGGCGGCCGCTGGGCCGATGAAACCATCGTTCACGGCATCCGGCAAGCAGGTGATCTACGACACGCCGAACTACGAGTACGGCATGCTGGCGAACAATCTGACCGGCAAGCGGATGGTGCCGATGCGGGCTCACATCCGCGCACGCGCGCTAGCCGATTTCCCCGAATTTATCCGGCATTCAGGCGAGGAATTTGTTTTTCTCCTGGGTGGAAAACTGGAGCTGCGTTTTGAGAACGGCAAGGCGTTCAAGCTGATGCCGGGCGACAGTCTCTATTTCGACAGCTCGATCGGGCATGTGTATCTGAGCCTGAGTAAGGAGGATGCCGAAGTATTGGTGTGCTGCGTGGATACGGAAGATAACCGGCCGCGCGGCGCCATCTGAGCGCGCTGCGCGCGATCCGCGTCAGGAGAGTGCGTCGAGCAGTCCGTACCACGCGACCCCGGCGCTGATGTAAAAACGCTGCAGCGCGTGAAGCGGAATCGGCTTGATGGACGTCGGCGGCAGCGGCAATCCCTGCGCCGTGCCCGCCAGATGCGCGGCGAGATGTTTGCCGAGCGTGGTCGCCATCGCGATGCCGCGGCCGTTGTAGCCGAGCGCGATCGTCAGTCCCGGCGCCGGGAGATGCACGTGTGGCAGGAAATCGCGCGTGATGGCGATGCGCCCCGCCCATCGATACTCGTACTCCACCTCTTTCAGTTGCGGGTAGAGAAGTTGTGCCGCGCGTTCGAGATGCGCCCAGTCCGACGCGCCGCGCGGCTCGCGAAACGGGCCGCGGCCGCCCATCAGCAGACGTCCTTCGGCGTCACGCCGGAAGTACAGCAGGAGACGCCGCGAATCGGACGCCACTTCGCGCCCCGGCAGAATGCTAGCGCCGATATCGGCGGGCAGCGGCCGGGTTGCCACGATGAAACTGTTCGCCGCGATCATCGACTGCGCGAGTCCGGGCCAGAGCGAATCGCTGTAGCCATTGGTCGCGACGAGGACTTGCCGCGCGTCGATGGTCGGTCCGTTTGCGGTGTGGATGCGCCATCCGCCGTCGCGTTGTTCGAGCTTTTGCGCGCGCGTCGCGCGATGGATCGACACGCCGCGCGCCATGGCTGCGCGCGCGAGACCGCGGGCGTAACTGAGCGGCTGCACGCTGCCCGCGCGCCGGTCTACCCATCCACCGACAAACGCCTGCGTGCCGAGCCGCTGCGTGATCTGCGCGCGGTCGAGCAATTCGACCTGCGCGCCGCGCGCTTCCCACTGGCGCGCCCGCGCATGCAGCGTGTCCAGCAGCTTCGTCGAATGGGTGGGCTGGATCCAGCCGGCACGCCTCGCATCGCACGCGATACGGTGGCGCTTGATCAGGCCGAACACCGTGTCGGCGGCGCCGCCCGCCATGTCCAATATCGTCTCGCCGTCACGCGGACCGAAGCGGCGCATCAGTTCGGCGGGATCGTATTTCAGGCCGGGAATCACCTGTCCACCGTTGCGGCCGGATGCGCCCCAGCCCGGCTCGTTTGCGTCGATCACGCATACGTCGATCCCGAGTTCGCTCAGATGCAGCGCGGTGGATAGGCCCGTATAACCCGCGCCGACGATCGCCACATCGACACGCTTCGAGGCCTCGAGCGGCGGCGTCGCCACGGCAGGTTCGGCGGTCGCGGCCCACAGCGAAGGCGGCAACGGCTGGCTTGCTTCGACTCTCTTCATCGTGCTGTTCAGTTCTACGCGGCTACGTTGTCAGGGGTGAGCATGCGGCGCAGAAATTCTCGCGTGCGCGGGTGGCTTGGGCGCTCCAGCAACTCGGCCGCCGGGCCCTGCTCGCAGATCGTGCCGTCGTGGAGAAAGCACACGTGGTCCGCGACTTCGCGGGCAAATCCCATCTCGTGCGTGACGACGATCATCGTCATGCCGTCGTCCGCCAGTCGCCGCATCACGCTCAGCACTTCGCCGACGAGTTCAGGGTCGAGCGCCGACGTGGGTTCGTCGAACAGAATCGCCTTCGGCTCCATGGCGAGCGCGCGTGCGATGGCGACGCGCTGCTGCTGGCCGCCCGACAGTTCCGCCGGATAAGCATCGATCCGATGCGAGAGACCGACCTTGTCGAGCAGGCGCCGTGCTTTTTCGCGCGCTGCGTCGCGCGCTTCCTTCTTCACGTAGAGCGGTCCTTCGCAGACGTTTTCGAGCGCCGTGCGATGCGGGAACAAGTTGAAGCGCTGAAACACCATGCCGACATGCGTGCGCAGTTCGTGAATCTGTTTCGATTTCGCATCGACGCGCTCGCCTTCGACGGTGATCGTGCCCGCATCGTAGGTTTCGAGGCCGTTGATGCAGCGCAGGAGTGTCGATTTGCCCGACCCCGACGGCCCGATCAGACACACCACCTGACCCGCGCCGACGCTGAGGCTCACGCCCTTGAGCACTTCCTGATCGTGAAAGCGCTTGTGAATGGATTGAACTTCGATCATCGTTTTCCCTTGAGGCCGAGGCGGCGTTCGAGCCGCCGCAAGCCGTAGACGAGCGGCAGACTGAGCGCGAGATAGAGCAGGGCGACGAGCGTGAATACCGTCATGTTCTGAAACGTCGACGAAGCGATCAACTGGCCGGCGCGCGTCATTTCCGCGACGGTGATCGTCGACGCGAGCGACGAGTCCTTCAGCATCATCACGAGCGTGTTGCCATAGGGCGGCAGCGCGATGCGAAACGCCTGCGGCAGGACCACGCGGCGCATGATCAACGCGCCGCGCATGCCGATGGACTGCGCGGCTTCGATCTGCCCTTGATCGATTGCCTCGATCCCGGCACGGAAGTTCTCAGCCTGATACGCCGAATACGCAATGCCGAGCCCGATGAACCCCGCCTGAAACGCGCTCAATTGAATGCCGAGATCGGGCAGCACGAAGTAGATGTAGAACAGCTGCACGATGATCGGCAGGCCGCGGATCACGTTGATGATGGTGGCCGCGGCATGCGAGAGCACCTGGTTCGCCGACACGCGCATCAGCGCGAGCGCGAGGCCGAGGATCGTGCTCAGAACAAACGAGCAGAAGGTGATCTCGACCGTGACGACCGCGCCCTTGAGCAGGATCGGCAGGAAGTCGAGCGCGTTCTGGATGAACATGGCGTGTCCCTTTCAAGCCGGTGGCCGTGTCATTCCACTTGCCATTTCTTGATGATCTGCGTGAGCGTGCCGTCCGATTTGATCTTCCGGAGGCCGGCGTTCAGCTTTTCGAGCGTCTCGTTGTCGCCCTTTCTCACGACGAAGCACAACTGGCCTTTCACGGACGGCTGATAGCCCTCGACGAGACGCAGCTGCGGATTCGGGTTCTTCTGCAACTGATAAGCGATGATCGGGTGGTCGCCGAAGCCCGCCTTGATGCGCCCGAGCGCGACGTCGCGCATGATGTCGGCGACCGAATCGTAGGTGCGCACTTCCTTGAAGATGCCTTTCTTGTTCAGCGCATCGACGAACGCGGTGCCCACTTGCGCGCCGACAACCTCGCCCTTGAGATCGTCCATCGACGTGTAGTTGCCCTTGTCGTCGGCCCGCACGATGAGACCTTCGCCATACGAATAGACCGTGTCCGAGAAGTCGACGATCTGCTGGCGGGCCGGCGTCTTCAGCATCGCGGCGGAGATCACGTCGATTTTCTTCGTGGTGAGCGACGGGATCAGCGCGGCGAATGTCGTCTGTTCCACCTTCACGTCGAAACCGGCGGCCTTGCCGGTGGCCGTGATCGCATCGACGAGCAGGCCCTGGATCGAATTGCTCTTCACGTCGAGGAAGGTGAACGGCACGCCGGTGGCAGTGGCGCCGACCGTGTACGACGGCGCGGCGTGCACCAGTGCCGGCGTTGCCGCGATGACCAATCCGGCCATGGCGGCGCCGGCAATACGCTTCACAAACTGGATCATGAGACTCTCCACGACGGTAAAAGACAGCGGTTGAGGTATCGGTACACAGCGTGTTCGAATCATATTCGAGTCAAAAATATCGAATAACATTATTTGCGTATCGATATTCGATATGCTAACGTCGAAGATGACTATTCACCATTGGGTATTTCCATGAGCGGCAAGAGCACGGAACAGGCGAACGAGATCGAAGCGCCGGATGCGCCGGACGCGCTTTTCAACCAGTCGCTGGAGAAGGGCATTGCGGTGCTGCGCGCTTTCAGCGCGCAACGCCGAACCATGAGCTTGCCGGAAGTGGCCGAGGCGACCTCGATCACGAAGAGCTCGGCGCAGCGGATGATCTACACGCTCGAAAAGCTGGGTTACGTGCGCAAGCACCCGCGTACGAAGCGCTATCAACTGACGCCCCGTGTGATGCAGATCGGCTTTAACTATGTCGCCGCGGACACGCTGATCGACGTCGCCAATCCGTTTCTATCCGAACTCACGAACCTGACTGGCGAGACCACGAGTCTCACCGAACCGGACGGCGTCGAGATGCTGTATGTCGCACGCTTCGTCTGTACGAAATTCGTGCCGATCCACATGCCTATCGGCAGCCGCATTCCCATGTACTGCACCGCTTCGGGCCGCGCCTATCTCGGCGCGCTTGCCGACGACGAAGCGCGTGCACTGCTCGAAGCGAGTACGCGCGTGGTGCACACGCAGTACACGGTGACGGACATCGGGGAAATCGAGGCGCTTCTTGCGCAGGGACGGCGCAATGGCTATACGTCGAATCGCGAGGAACTGTTCATCGGCGACATGACGATCGCGGCGCCGGTGCTGGACGGTGAGAGAAGGCCGGTCGCCTCCGTGCATGTGGTCGCGCCGACCAGCCGCTGGACGCTCGCCGACGCGGAGCAACGTCTGGCGCCGGCGGTAATCGATTGCGCCCGTGGGATCAGCAATTCGATTCGGACCTTGGGTTAGGCCACTGCCGTACTCGCCTGCGCGAAAGCTTTGTAACTGCCAGTAACGCTGACGTAATGCGGCGCGAGGCGCTGGCTGATCCGCTGGCGATCAAAACAATCGGGCGATTGGACGCCTCGCTTCCGTGCGACACCGGTCTTTGCCGGCCGGCTTGCGATCCGCAGAACAATCCGTTACAAGTTCGCGTTGAAGCTCGCACGGCAAGGATTCACACTTGCTGCGATCAACAAACGACGGCTACGCGTGACGTGGCCAACTGGCAGCGCTTATGGCTAACTTATGGCTGCTTCTTTCGGGGGATAACATGAAACGCATTCTCATTGCCGCAGCGTTCGCGAGTATTGGAATCGGCGCGTCAGGACTGGCGAATGCTGTCGACGTCGGGGTTGGCATCAACATTGGTGTTCCGCCGCCTGTTGTGGTCGCGCCGGCGCCGGTGGTCGTCATAGCGCCGGGTTGGCATGGCGACCGTTACTGGGACGGACGCCGCTACTGGGATCGTGACGAATGGGAAGAACATCGTCACCATCACGGGCATGGGGACGATCACTGTCCGCCGGGACACGCGAAAAAGGGCGAATGCTAACCCTTGTTTCAAAGCGCTTCGCTCGCCTCGTCGAGTGAAGCATCCAGGAGTGCGCCCGGCAAGCTCGTTCTCGATATGACCTTCTGATTTCGTGCGCCGACTCGTCGGCCGACGCGGCCCGACGTTCATGCGCCGCATTCCGGCTGCCTTCCTCCATATGGAAGGCAGCCGGAGCATCGGCGTAATCGAACGCATGAAAGATCGCCTCCGGATGTGACGCGTTTCCTCTCCCTGTTCTTGCGCCGGGTACTGGTGCAAGGGCTGGGCGCAGGCGCCGGAGTCCCGGCAAAGGAGACGGCGGCGCCCCCTCGATGTCGTGCACGCAGCTGCTGTTACACGGCGCTGCGCTAGCCGCGCTTCTTCCCGCGGCAGGGTCGTCGCCGAACCGGGAATCGTCCCTTGCGTTGATGGCGGCAACAGTTCGCGATGTCTCGTTAGCGGCAACATTTGCCGCAGCACCAACCAGGTTGAGCGTTTGCAGTGGAACAACTTACACACTGTTACGCGGCACGATGAATTTTTTCGAAATGGCTTCCTTATACTTCGTGCCGAACCTCAACTTCGCCGACTGACATGCGGCGTCACGATGTCGAGAGCATCATGCACAACACTCAATTTGCCAAACCCATCTTCTACATCGCGCTGTGCGCGGCGTTGCCTCTGAGCGGGTGCGTGATGCCCGGCGCAGGCATGCCGTACGGTTCGAATCCAGCGCAGCCAGTCTATGCGCAACCCGCGTACTCCCAGCCGGCTTATGTGCAACCCGCCTATGCACAGCCAGCCGATAGCGCGGGCGGCTATGGAAATGCGCCTCCCGCAAGCTCCGGTTACGGACTTCAGTATGGGGTGATCTCCGCCATTCAACCTGTCGCGACAGCCAACGCAATGAGCCCTGGCAACGTCATGGGCACCGTGGTCGGTGCGGTCGTCGGTGGAGTGGTCGGCAATCAGTTTGGTGGCGGACGTGGCCGCGACGTGGCGACCGTCGTGGGTGCGCTTGGCGGCGCGGTGGCCGGCAATCAGATCGCGCAACAGTACAGCAGTCCAAGCGTGAGCGCGTACCGAATCGTTGTCCAGCTCAATGACGGATCGTCACGCTCCTTCGACGTGGCCAATCCTGGCGATCTCCGTCCGGGCGACCGCGTGCGGATTGACGGCAACCGGTTGGAGCGTTCCTGATAGGTCTCGATGCCGGCATGGCCGCTTGCAGTGCCTGGCCGGTCTTTTCCAACCATGAGCCGGCCGGTCCGACGCCGCCGGCTCTGTCCTGCATGGCCTGATTGCGGCACAGGGTGAGACGAATCGAAACGGAGGTGTTGAAATGAACAGTTTCGATACATGGATCCAGGTTTTCCTGACACACAACGCTTTTCATTCGGTGGCGATGAATCACGCGATCAGAGTGATTGCGGGTCAGGTCATATTCAAGGGCCTCGTGCTCATCCCCATCTTGTGCTGGCTATGGTTCCGTCCCAGTCGGCGTACCGAATGGGAGCGCGAGATGATCATCGCGACGATTGCGAGTGGCCTTCTAGCGCTCGCGATCGGCAGACTTCTTGCGCACTACTTGCCGTTTCGCGTGCGGCCGCTCTATAACCCCGCGTTGCACCTGGACTTTCCATCGGTCGGTCTGCAGGAGGCCGTCGTGCGCACATGGAGCTCCTTTCCGAGCGACCATGCGCTGCTGTGGATGTCGGTTGCGATGGGCATCTTTCTCGTCAGTCGCCGGGTCGGTGCACTCGCGCTGCTTTACACAGCCGTGTTCATCTGCATGCCGCGCGTTTATCTCGGGTTGCACTATCCCACCGATGTACTCGCGGGAGCGGTGCTCGGCATTGCCATCACCTATATCGCGACCCGGGACGCTGTCAGAGCGCGCTACGCAGCGCCGATCCTGCGATGGATGAACGGGTCGCCTGGGCCTGGTTACACGTTGGCGTTTCTTTTGTGTTTTGAACTGATCACCCAGTTCGACGAACTGCTTCTATTCCTGCGGGCGGGTTTAAAAGCGTTTTAAGCGAAATATCGTTAGCGATACGATGGCGTGGCGTTCACGCTGCATGCTCAGCGCATCGCTTGTCTTCTCTGCTCAATCATCGTGTCGCGTCTGCGTGAATCGCATCGGCTTCGAGCAGTTTGCCGTTCAGTTGTCGAATTCCTTTCGACAGCAACAATAGTGAGCCAGACAAGCTCAGACCCAGCAGACAAACAAACAGAGTCCCCCGCGGCCCGATGCTCGAACTTGCCGCCAGTCCTCCGAGCAGCGTTCCAACGGGATCGACTCCCCAACTGATAAAGCGGGTAGTGGCGGTGATTCGAGACAGGTGCTGGTTGTCCACTGTGACCTGGCGAACTGTCTGTTCGACAATCAGATGAACGACAATCAGGAAGTCCCACGCGGCCAGGCTGCATGCGATGACGGTTGCGCGCCCAGGAAATGCGAGTTCGTCGGCGAGCAAAACAGGCGCTCCCAAGGGGCCAATAATCAGCAGAGAACCCACTAGCGCGGTGCGCGGCCCAAGCATCTCAATCAGCCTCGGTGCACAGAGCGCGGCAAGCAGGCCGAACAAGCCGACGACTGAAATGAGACTGCCGAACGAGACTGCTGAGAATCCTAATTCCTTTATTGCAAAAAAAGAGAACACTGTGAAAAACGCGGTATGAAAGAGATTGAAGGCGCCGGCGGCTATCGCGATCGCCTTGTGGATGTCGCTTCGCCAAAGCAGTTTGATACCCTCCGCGATGTCGGAAATGTGGGAGCGCTTTTCGTTCGTCTCCTGCTTCGCGGCACGTAGAGAAGCGCCTTTAAGGCTTAGCGTACTGGCAAGATATAAGGCAGCGTTGGCGAGAAATGCGGCACTGGCCGAAAGCGTCTGCAAGAGCCATCCCGCGATCGCAGGCCCGATCGCGAACGCTGTCGAGTTCAAGGCCTCAAACCAGCTGTTTGCCTTCGTTAGTCTGTCCCGGTGAACGATCGTAGGAATCACCGCTACAACCACGCTGTCGAAAAGAAGCTTCACGGCCGATAGTCCAAAACTAACCAGACATAGAGCTGCGATACTCAACTGATCTAACAGAAACAGAAGTGGCACGACTCCAACCAGAAGCAAGCGGGCGATGCCGCACCAGAAGAGAGTCCTTGTACGCTCCCAGCGTTCTGCCAGAGCGCCAGCCGATAAACCAAGCATCAACGGGGCAGCCGTACCGGCAGCCGCAAGCATGCCAACCTCTACCGAGCTCGCGTCAAGAGAAGCCATGGCGATGAGCGGCGTCGCGACCAGCAGCATTGAGCTGGCGGTCGTGTTCAACGCTTCGGAAGCAAGCACTCGAGAAAAAGCATTCCCTCTATCGGTATTGCCGATGGTCATTGTTTTTAGCTGAAAAAGGGGTTTAGAGACGCGTCATTCGGCGATGACCCAAGATAACGAAACCGTAATCCTGGGGTAAGAGTCGGGTCAAGATGCTTCTCCAACAATGGGAACCGTAGCAAGCATGTTTAGCCACGATTCCCAGGAGAGCATCATGAAATTTCTTACAGCAGTTGCCCTTGCGGCCCTCAGTCTGCCGTTCGGCGCCAATGCATTTGCACAAACCTCGACACCCGGTCTCACGCGCGCCGAAGTTCGCGCGCAGCTTGTCGAGGCCCAAGCGGACGGATTGGTGCCTTCACCCAGAAACGACTATCCGCCGAGCGCACAGACTATCGCGCGCAATCGGGAAATCTACGCTATCCAGCATCAGGAGAGCGCTGGCACGGCTTCTGCGTCGGCGAGCGCGCCGCGGACTTCCGGTGCCGCTGCGGACTGATGAACCAACTTGCCGCCATTCGCATATTTGCCAAGGTCGCCGAGTGCATGAATTTCGCCGAGGCGGCTAAACAACTTGGCATCTCGAGCTCGGTCGTCACGCGCAGCGTGGCGACACTCGAGCAACATCTCAGTGTGCGCCTGATCAATCGGACCACCCGCCGCGTGTCGCTGACGCCGGCCGGCCAGTTGTACTGGGAGCACTGCGGGGAATTGCTCAGGCAGCTTTCCGCGATGGACGAGTGCGTGGCAACGACCGCGCATCAATCGGGAGGCATGCTCCGTATCGCCTCGTCGTCTTCTTATGCCACGACTGATCTGCCGGAGGTACTGGCGGCTTATCGGCTGCAAGAGCCGCGCATGCAGTTCGACTTGACGGTTTTCGAGAACATGGCGGAAGTCACCGTGACGAACTTCGATCTTTGCTTCAGCGCCGAGCGCCGTCTGCGCGACTCCTCGCTGGTTTGCCGTCAGCTCGCGCACACGCGGGACGTGATTGTCGCGAGCCCTGCCTATCTTTCGCACCGGCGTGCGCCGCGCACGCCGGCAGAACTCTCTTCGCACGATGTACTCGTGGCCTCGGACTCGCCCAGCCGTTACTGGGAGTTCCGCGACCAGCACGGCGCGCATCGCGTGGTCGTACGGCCTATCCTGAACATGCAGAGCCCGCTGCTGGTGAAACGCGCAGTGCAGGCAGGCCTCGGCATAGCGCGCCTGCCAAGGTCGCTCATTCAAAGCGAGTTGGCGGACGGCACCTTGCGGCCGCTGCTCACGCAGGTCGAATTGTGCGGCGACGAGCGCACCGTCTGGGTTCTCTACTCCGGCCAGCCGCACATGGCGCTGGCGCTCAGAAGTTTTATCGACTTCGTGGTCGAACGCTACCGTCAAGCTGCTGCGGAAAACAAGCGGGAGATCGTCGCGACCGTGGGACTGGCACAACACCATTTTGGCAACACTGAATTGCTGTAGGGCGGCATTTTGGAGGTCCTAAAGTGCGAGCACCTGTCGCCGACATGCTTCTCTCTTCGCCATGGCGCGACTGAGATGCCGGTGAGGTTCTTACACATTCAGGAGGCTACATTCATGAAGCGTATTCTAGTTGCGGGTGCAACGATCGGTTGTGCGATCGTCCCAATGGCAGCCATGGCGCAAAGCAGCGTCACGCTGTATGGCCTGATCGACGAAGGTCTGAACTACACGAACAACACCAAAGGTCATTCCGCTGTGCAGATGGAAAGCGGCTTTGCACAAGGCAGCCGGTGGGGCGTGAAAGGCACCGAAGACCTGGGCGGCGGAACCAAAGCGGTCTTTCAGCTGGAGAACGGTTTCGACGTCAATTCGGGCGCACTTGGCCAAGGTTCGCGGATGTTTGGGCGGCAGGCTTATGTCGGCCTGAGCTCGGCTCAATTCGGAACGCTGACGATGGGGCGCCAATACGATTCTGTCGTCGACTTTCTCGCACCGCTCACTGCGAACGGCAACTGGGCGGGCTATCTCATGTCGCATCCGTACGATAACGACAACACCGACAATTCGTTTCGCCTGAATAACAGTGTCAAGTACACGAGCAACACCTACGGCGGATTATCGTTCGGCGGTCTTTACGGCTTCAGCAATCAGCCTGGCGGCTTTGCGAACAACCGCTCGTATAGCCTCGGCGCACAATACGTGGGCGGCGCCGTTTCAATTGCCGCGGCGTATATGCAGATCAACCATGCCGGCGCAAACGCCGGCGGTTCGCTCGCGACCGACGATACCGACTTCTTCGCCGGCCGTCAGCAGGTCTGGGGCGCCGGCATCAACTATACGATCGGCCCGACGGTACTCGGCTTCGTGTACAGCCACACGACACTCAACGACGCGACGGGATCCGTGTATGTGGGCAACTTCGCGAACACCGCGAGCAGCCTGAAGTTCGACAATTTCGAACTGAATGCCAAGTACCAGTTCGCGAAGAACGCTTACGTCGGTGCGATGTATAACTACACGCTGGGTCACTTCAATAGCGCGGCCGGCGACTCCAAGCCGAAGTGGCATCAAATCGGCTTGATGGCGGACTACAACCTGTCGGTGCGCACCGACGTGTACGTGCAAGGCATGTATCAACACCTCGCGGGAGGAGACGCGTCCGCCGCGCCGCTCAACACCGCGTTTATCACGGGGGCGGACGCCCCGTCGTCGACCGCGAATCAGGTCATCGCGCGCGTGGGTATTCGACACCAGTTCTAAGGCCGACTGGTTCGCGACGACGGCAGGGCCCGGCATCCCGGGCCCTTTCACGTATCCGGTCTATCCAGGATTCACCGTCCGGGGCGCCTCACGCCGAGCGCACGCGCAGCCATTGCGCAATGGCGATTGCGGCCAGCAGCAGCGTGCTCGTCATGGCGATCACCCCATACCAGCCGCACAGGTTCCAGAACACGCCGCCGAGCGAGCCGACCACGCTCGATCCGAGGTAGTAGGCAAACAGATAGAGTGACGACGCCTGTGCCTTGCCCGTCTGCGCGCGGGCTCCGACCCAGGCACTCGCGACCGAATGCGTGCCGAAGAATCCGATGGTCAGCACGGCGATGCCGACGACGATCAACCAGAGTTCGCCGGACAAGGTGATCAGCGTTCCGGCCAGCATCAGGGTCAAGGTAACCGGCAACACGGCCCGGCGGCCGAGCCATCCCGACAGGCTGCCCATCCACGCCGAACTGACGATACCGCAGACATAGACCGCGAAAATCAGGCCAATTTCCGTCTGGCTGAGCGAGAACGGCGGCGCGATCAACCGGTAGCCGACGTAGTTGTACACCGTCACGAAGGCGCCCATCAGCAAGAAGCCCTCCGCGAACAGCCATGGCAGGATGCCGTCGCGCAAGTGCGTGCTGAATGCCCGCGACAGCGGCGCGAGGCGAAGCTCACGCCGCGTGAAGTGACGCGATGCCGGCAGGTAGCGCCAGAGGATCGCGGCGCACATGACCCCGAGCACGCCGATCACCGTCACGGCGGTTCGCCAGCCCCAGATATCGGTGATCACGCCCGTCAGCAGGCGACCTGCCATTCCGCCGAAACCCGTACCGCCGACGTACAGCCCCATCGCCAGACCCAGTGAACGCGGATGCATCTCTTCGCCGACATAAGCCATCGCAACCGCCGGCAATCCGCTGAGCGCCACGCCCATCAGAGCGCGGACCGCGAGCAGCGTCGGCCAGTGCGGCAACACGGCGCAGACCAGCGTGAGAACACCCGAAAGCAGCAACGACACCACCATGATCGGCTTTCGGCCCCACGCTTCCGACAGCACGCCGGCGGCCAGCATCGACACCGCCAGAAAGCCGGTAGTCAGCGACAGGGCCAGGCTGGCGCCCGCGGCGCTCACGCCGAAGTCCTCGGAGAACAGCGGCATCAGCGGCTGCACGCAGTAGAGCAGGGCGAAGGTCGCAAATCCGGCGGCAAACAGGGAGAAATTGGTGCGCCTGAATGCAGGCGTGCCGTGTTCGATTTTCTCGGCCGCCTCGCGCGGTATGGAGGCTGCCTTGATTACGGCCTCCACCGCATCGACGCTCTGTTCTTGCATGACTCGCTCACTCCCGCTGAAAAATGGCTTTCGAGCGTGAATGATCGAACTTCGTCATGTCGGTGTCCAATATCGATTTCGTGGAAATTGATACATAATTCATATCATGGATCTACGCCGAATCCGCTATTTCATCGTGCTGTCCGAGGAGCTGCATTTCGGCCGGGCAGCCGTGCGCCTGAACATGGCGCAGCCCCCGCTCAGCCAGCAGATTCGTGTGCTCGAGGAAGAGTTGGGCGCGCGGCTTTTCGAGCGTAGCAACCGGCATGTGGAGTTGACGGCGGCGGGCAAGGCGCTGTTGCCGGAGGCCCGCGCGCTGGTCGCGCAGGCCGAACGTGCGGGCATCGTCACGCAGCGGGCCCAGCGCGGCGAAGTGGGCGAACTGCGGGTCGGGTTCACCGGCTCGGCTGCATTCAGCACCGTCATTCCGCAACTGATCTTCGAATACCGACGTCGTTTGCCGGGCATGCACTTGCGGCTGGAGGAACTGACCACCCGGCAGCAATTGACGGCGCTGCTCGAACGGCGGCTGGAGGTCGCGTTCGTGCGCGGGGTGACACTCCCGGACCTGCCGCCGACCCTGCAGGCCACACGTCTTTTCGAAGACTCCCTGGTGGCGGTGCTGCCGTCGCAACATCCGCTGGCCGCGAGCCGGGCGGCGCTTTCCGTGGGCGCGCTGAAGCATGAAGCATTCGTCATGTATCCACGCGAGAGCGGCACCGGAGTGTATGACCAGATCGTCGCCCTGTGCCGGCAGTCCGGGTTTGCGCCGCAGGTGGCGCAGGAAGCGCGGGAGGCGCCCACTATCGTCGGATTGGTGGCGGCTGGGCTTGGCGTTGCATTCGTGCCGGCCTCCCTGCGCTGCATCAACGTCAATGGTGTGGTTTACCGGCCGCTGCGCGAGAAAGGCGCGCGCTCCGCGATGTGGCTGGTGCTGCGCGCCGGCGAACTGTCGCCGCAGGAAGCGCTGTTCGCGGAACTTGCCGGCGAAATCGGTCCGGGTTGATCCGTCCGCACCGCTTGATGATCCGGAGTGCAAAGCTTGTCCGCGTGACCTGAAGGTCGCGAATACAGCCTGAAGGGCGGTCGAAAAGGCGGTCGGCAGCGTGGCCAGAAGCGTGGCCAGAAGCGTGGCCGGCAGCGTGACCAGAAGCGCGACCAGAAGCGTGACCAGAAGCGTGACCAGAAGCGTGACCAGAAGCGTGACCAGAAGCGTGACCAGAAGCGTGGCCGGCAGCGTGGCCGGCAGCGTGGCCAGAAGCGTGACCGGCAGCGTGACCGGCAGCGTGACCAGAAACGCGACCAGAAACGCGACCGGCGGCGGGCCAGGCCAACTGCCGGACGAATAGCAAGTAATCGATGACTCGCCTTCCTCCGGGCGCCTGAAACGTTCCCCTTCCCGCGCCCGCGGCACCCCGCTCCAGCCGCGCCAGACCAGCACGCATTCGCGTTCAATATTATGGAATACCATAATATTGAAACGCTTGCGCCGGCTCATTTGATGGAATACCGTAATACCAACCGCGACATTCCTGCGGTCGGCACGAAGCGGTGCGTCCAGCTCCACTGCGCCCGCGGCACGACAGATTCGTCGTTTTCCTGCATACAGGGTCGATCATGAAATTCTCGTTGTTTCTGCACATGGAGCGGTACGACACGGCGACGCCGCACCGGCAACTCTTCGACGAACTCACCCAGCTGGTCCAGATCGCGGAGCAAGGCGGATTCGAGACCGCCTGGATCGGCGAGCATCACGCGATGGAATTCACGATCGCGCCCAATCCCTTCATCAATCTCTCGTATCTCGCGGCGCGCACCGAAACAATCCGCCTCGGCACCGGCACGGTCATCGCCCCGTTCTGGCATCCGATTCGCCTTGCCGGGGAGGCCGGCATGGTCGACGTCGCGAGCAATGGGCGGCTCGACCTGGGCATCGCGCGCGGCGCCTATTCCTTCGAATACGAACGGCTGCTGCCGGGCCTCGACGCATTCGGTGCAGGCGCGCGGATGCGTGAGCTGGTGCCCGCGCTGCGGCAGTTGTTCAGGGGCGACTCCGCGCATCAGGGCGAATTCTGGTCCTGGCCATCCACCACGCCGGTGCCGCGCCCGGTCCAGCAACCCGCGCCGCCGATGTGGCTCGCGGCCCGCGATCCGAATTCGCACGAGTTCGCTGTGCGCAACGGCTGCAACGTGCAGGTCACGTCGCTGGCCGCGGGCGATGGCGAAGTAGTCAGCCTGATGGAGCGCTTCAACGCGGCCTGCAAGGCGAATCCCGACGTGCCGCGGCCGCAGATCATGATGCTGATGCACACCTTCGTGGGCGCGGATCCGGCCGAAGTGGACGCCGCCGTGGAAGATCTGAGCCGCTTCTATTGCTATTTCAGCAAATGGTTCAAGAACGAGCGTCCGGTCCAGCAAGGTTTCATCGAGCCGCTGACGGCAGAGGACATCGCGTCGTTTCCGCAATACGCGCCGGAACAGATTCGCAAGAACCTCGTGATCGGTCAGCCGGCGGCGGTGATCGAGCGGCTGAAACAGTATGAAGAACTCGGTTTCGATCAATACAGTTTCTGGCTCGACAGCAACATGAGTTTCGCGCGCAAGCGCAAGTCGCTCGAACTGTTCATCTCGGACGTGATACCCGCGTTCGAGTCCCGCGGCTGAAGCTGGATGTCTTGCGCGACGACATCCAGCCACGAGGAGCGGATTCCATGTTGAAGTCTTTCCAGCATTACATCGACGGCGAGTTCAGCGACGCTGCCGAAACCTTCGAGAGCATCAACCCGGCCACCGGCGACGCGTGGGCCACAATGCCCGCGGCGAGCGCCGCCGACGTCGATCGTGCCGTGCGGGCCGCCGACCGCGCACTGTTCGCGCCCGCATGGGCGGACCTGAGCGCGAGCCAGCGCGGCAAACTGCTGTACCGGCTGGCCGACCTCGTCGCGGCAAACGCGCAGGAACTCGCGGAACTCGAGACGACCGATACCGGCAAGATCATCCGCGAGACGCGCAGCCAGATCGGTTATGTCGCCGAGTACTACCGTTATTACGCAGGTATCGCCGACAAGATCCACGGCGCCTTCCTGCCGGTCGACAAACCCGACATGGACGTGTTTCTGCGCCGCGAGCCGGTTGGCGTGGTCGCCGGCATCGTGCCGTGGAATTCGCAACTGTTTCTCTCGGCGGTGAAGATCGGTCCGGCCCTCGCGGCCGGTTGCACGATCGTGATCAAGGCGTCCGAAGAGGGTCCTGCGCCGCTTCTCGCCTTTGCGCGGCTAGTGCATGAAGCCGGCTTTCCGGCGGGCGTGGTGAATATCCTGACGGGCTTCGGTGCGGATTGCGGCCGTGCGCTGACGAGTCATCCGCTGGTGGCGAAGATCGCGTTCACGGGTGGGCCGGAAACGGCACGCCATATCGTGCGCAATTCCGCGGACAACCTCGCCGCGACTTCGCTAGAACTCGGCGGCAAGTCACCGGTGCTGGTATTCGACGACGCCAGCGTGGAAAGCGTCAGCAACGCCGTGATCGCGGGGATTTTCGCGGCGACGGGGCAGAGTTGCGTCGCGGGTTCGCGGCTGCTGGTTCAGCGCGGCATTCGCGATCGCCTGGTGGCTCGCCTCGTCGAGAAAGCTCGAGCCATCAAAATCGGCGATCCGCAAGACGTGGCGACCGAGATGGGTCCGCTCGCCACGCGCAGGCA
The DNA here is from genome assembly GCF_003353175.1 of Paraburkholderia lacunae. Classification (GTDB taxonomy): domain Bacteria; phylum Pseudomonadota; class Gammaproteobacteria; order Burkholderiales; family Burkholderiaceae; genus Paraburkholderia; species Paraburkholderia lacunae. The sequence continues at coordinate 223,934 of NZ_QHKS01000013.1, forward strand.
GCGCGACCATATCGAGGCGGTGCTCGCCGCGAGCCTTGCCGCGGGCGCCACGCTGCTGACCGGCGGCACTCGCCCGGCGGCGCACGAGAAAGGTTTCTTCTTCGAGCCGACGATTGTCGACTGTGCCGACGCCAGGGTGCCGAGCGTGACCCAGGAACTGTTCGGACCGGTGCTGAGCGTGATGAGCTTCGACACCGAAGCCGACGCCATCGCGCTCGCCAACGACACGAAGTACGGGCTGGCCTCAGGCGTGTTCACGCGCGATCTCACGCGCGCCCATCGGCTCACGCGCCGGCTGCGCGCGGGCATTGTCTGGGTGAACACTTATCGCGCCGTTTCGCCGATCGTTCCGTTCGGCGGCTATGGGCTGAGCGGGCTGGGCCGCGAAGGCGGGCTCGATGCGGTACTCGACTACACCCGCACCAAATCCGTCTGGATCCGAACCTCGGACGAGCCGATCGCCGATCCTTTCGTCATGCGCTGAAGAGGGCACGATGTATTACGAAATTCGCACGTACAAGATCAGGACCGGCGCCGTGCCGGCCTATCTGAAACTCGTCGAGCAAGAGGGTATCGAGTTGCAGAAACGCCATCTCGGCGAACTGGTGGGTTATTTCTTTTCGGAGATCGGGCCGCTCAACCAGATCGTCCATATGTGGGCCTACCCGAGCCTCGACGAACGCGAGGCGCGCCGTCAGCGTCTTGCTGAAGATCCCGCGTGGCAGGCATTCTCGCCGAAGATCCAGGCGCTGCTGGAAACGATGGAGAGCAAGATCATGAAGCCCGCGCCGTTCTCACCGCTCAAATAAAAAAGCCGTTCTCTGCCGATCCTGTCCGGATCGCTACGTTTTCATTTTAAGGAGTATTCCTCATGAAAGAAGTACTACGTTGGCGCGCACTTGGCCTTGCCCGCGCAGTGGCGGTGACGGCGATCGTCTCGGCTGCCGCGCCTGTTTTCGCCGCCGACGCGCCGATCGTGTTCGCCAGCTGGGGCGGCACGACCCAATCCGCGCAGCAGAAGAATTGGGCCCAGCCTTTTACCCAGGCGTCCGGCGTGCAGGTGCTGATGGACGGCCCCACCGACTACGGCAAGCTCAAGGCGATGGTCGATAGCGGCAACGTGCAATGGGACGTGGTCGACGTGGAGGGCGATTTCGCCTATGCGGCATTGCGCGACGGACTCGTCGAGCCGATCGACTATTCCGTGGTGAACCGGAGCGACCTCGATCCGCGCTTCACGTCGGCGGGAGCGGTGGGCAGCTTCTACTACTCGTTCGTGCTCGGCTACAACAAGGCGGCGTTCAAGAGCGGCGGTCCCGCCAACTATGCGGACCTGTTCGATACCAAACGTTTCCCCGGCAAGCGGACCTTCTACAAGTGGTCGGCGCCGGGCGTGCTTGAAGTCGCCTTGCTGGCCGACGGCGTGCCGCCGAACAAGCTCTATCCGCTCGACCTCGATCGCGCGTTCAGGAAACTCGACACGATCAAAAGCCAGATCGTCTGGTGGAGCGGCGGCGCGCAGTCGCAGCAACTGATGGCTTCGGGCGAAGCACCGATCGGCGTGTTCTGGAACGGCCGTCTGCACGCGTTGCAGCAGACCGGCGTGGATGTCGGCGTGTCGTGGAATCAGAATCTGACGGCGGCCGATATGCTGGTGGTGCCGAAAGGCGCGAAGCACAAGGCCGAGGCGATGAAGTTCCTCGCGAGCGCAACCGGTCCGCAGGCGCAGGCAAATTTCGCCGCTGAAACAGGATATGCACCGGTCAATCTGAAATCGGCGGCGCTGCTGTCTGCCGATGTCGCCAAGACTCAGCCTGATCAGTACAAGGCGACGCAGATCAACCTCGACATGAAGTACTGGGCCGACCACCGCGACGAGATTGCGAAGCGCTGGTATGCGTGGCAGTCGAAATAAGGCGGTTGCCGGCCGAACACATCGAGGGAGTCGTCATGTCGAATGCATTGAGTACCGTCGCCGAGCCTGCCGTGGGTAAGCTGCAACTGGGCGCCGGATTCAGGACCGCGCGGCTGGTGTTGCCGGCGGTGCTGCTGCTGATGGTGTTCTTTCTGTTGCCGGTGCTGTCGCTGCTGCTGCATAGCGTGCTGGAACCGAGCCCCGGATTGCAGAACTATACGCAGTTGTTCGGTTCGACGACTTATCTGAGAGTATTCGGCAACACGTTCTTCGTGGCCACGGTGGTGACGGCGGTGACCCTTGTGATCGGTTTTCCGACCGCGTGGTTGCTGGCCATCGCGCCGCGCTGGATCGGCAAGCTGGTGTTCGCGATCCTGCTGCTTTCGATGTGGACCAACCTGCTGGCGCGCACGTTCGCGTGGATGGTGCTGCTGCAGCAAACCGGGCCGATCAACCGTCTGCTGATGTGGCTCGGGGTGATCGACGCGCCGCTTACTCTCGTCAACAATCTGACCGGCGTCACGATCGGCATGACCTACATCATGCTGCCGTTTCTCGTGATGCCGCTGCACGCCACACTGCGCGCGATCGATCCCACCACGCTGCGGGCCGCCGCCATCTGCGGGGCCAGCCGTTGGCAGGCTTTCTGGCGCGTGCTGGTGCCGCTTGCGATGCCGGGCATTGCGAGCGGCGCCCTGATGGTGTTCGTGATGGCGCTCGGCTATTTCGTGACGCCTGCGCTGCTGGGCGGCCCGGAATACATGATGCTCGCCGAACTGATCGCGCAACTCGTGCAGCAATTGCTCAACTGGGGGCTTGCGGGCGCCGCGGCCTTTGTGCTGCTGCTCGTCACGCTGTCGCTCTATGCGCTGCAGTTGCGCTTTTCCGGGCGCGCGGCCGGTGCTTCAGGAGTCCACTGACATGCTGCTCGATTTCGATCGCCTCGGACCGTTGCGTTGGCTGCTCCTGGCGGTCGGCGCGTCTGTGTCGCTGTTCCTGTTGTTGCCGGTGCTGTTCATCGTCGCGTTGTCGTTCGGCAATTCGCAATGGCTGATGTTTCCGCCGCCGGGCTGGACCCTCCAGTGGTATCGCCTGCTGCTCTCCGATCCCGGCTGGCTCGATTCGCTGATGACCAGCGTCGAGCTGGGCCTCGTGGTGATGGTGCTGTCGGTGACGCTGGGTCTGTTCGCTTCGCTCGCGCTGACGCGCGGCAATTTCCGCGGGCGGGCGCTGCTCAAGGCATTTTTTCTCACGCCGATGGTGTTGCCGGTCGTCGTGCTCGCGGTCGCGTTGTACGCATTCTTCCTGCGCATCGGCCTGACCGGCACGCTGGTCGGCTTCGTGATCGGGCATCTGATCATTGCGCTGCCGTTTTCGATCATCGCGATCAGCAACTCGCTCGAAAGCTTCGACACCACGCTCGAAGATGCCGCGCTGATTTGCGGCGCGGGGCCGTTCGAAGTGAAGTGGCGCGTCACGCTGCCCGCAATTCGTCTCGGCCTGTTCGCGGCGGCGATCTTTTCGTTCCTCGCCTCATGGGACGAGGTGGTGGTGTCCATTTTCATGGCAAGCCCGACGCTGCAGACCTTGCCCGTGCGGATCTGGAGCACGGTGCGGCAAGACCTGACGCCGGTGATTGCCGCCGCATCGTCGCTGCTGGTCGGACTGACCGTCGTGCTGATGTTGCTGGGACTTGTACTCAAGCGTACTCAAGCGAGGTAAATCGTGAGCTCACCGTTTCTGCAGATTCAACGGCTTCGCAAGACCTACGATCAGGTCGTGGCCATCGATCAAGTCTCGCTCGACATCAGGAAGGGCGAGTTCATGACTTTTCTCGGACCCTCGGGTTCGGGCAAGAGTACGACGCTCTACATCGTTGCGGGTTTCCAGTCGCCCACCGAAGGACGCGTGCTGCTCGACGGCAAATCGCTGCTGTCGGTCGCGCCGAATCGACGCAACATCGGCATGGTGTTTCAGCGCTACACGCTGTTCCCGCATCTGAGCGTCGGCGAAAACGTGGCGTTTCCGCTGCGCGTGCGGCGCTTGCCAGACGCCCAGGTGAAGTCGAAGGTCGAACAGATGCTCAAGCTCGTGCATCTCGGCGATTGCCGCGACCGCATGCCGGGGCAGTTGTCGGGCGGCATGCAGCAACGCGTGGCGATCGCGCGCGCATTGGCCTACGACCCGCCGGTGCTGTTGATGGACGAGCCGCTTTCCGCGCTGGACAAGAAGCTGCGCGAGGAATTGCAGACCGAGCTGCGCCGCATTCATCAGGAGACTGGCGTGACGATCCTCTACGTGACCCACGATCAGGAGGAGGCCTTGCGCCTGTCCGACCGGATCGCGGTGTTCAACAAAGGGCGTATCGAGCAGGTCGGAACCGGCGAGGATCTGTACGCACAGCCGGCATCGCGTTTCGTCGCGAGTTTCGTCGGCAATTCGAATTTTTTGCCGGTCACGCTGGCAGACGCCAACGGCGGATCGCACGCGGTGTTCCCGAACGGCAAGCCGGTGCAGGTGGGCAGTTTCGATCGCGCGCTGAGTGCAGGCAGCGACGGCGCCTTGATGCTGCGTCCCGAGCAGATACGGATTCGCACGCAGCCCGTGCAAAGCGCCGACGGCAGTTTGCCGGTGACGGTGCGTGACGTCACCTATCTGGGCGACACCATGCACTATTCGGTGGCGACGCCGTGGGCGCAGGAGATCGCGGTGCGCGCACCGGCCGGTTTGCGCGAAGCGAACCTGGCGGTCGGTGCGCAAGCATGGCTCGACTGGGATAGCGTGAGCGCCCGGGTCTTTCCTGTCTGAGAGCCGCGCACTTCGGATTTGCCGGGTGTCGGCTATGCGATACTATGGGATTCCAAAAACCACGATATCCGGACGTCGCCCGGAGACGGGAGAGAGTCATGATGGATCAAATGCGTGTCGACCGCAGTGCGCCGACGCTGCGCGAACTGACGCTTGAGAAATTGCGCGAAGCCATTTCTCAGGGCTTCTATCGGCCCGGCGACCGCTTGATCGAGCGTACGCTGTGCGATCAACTCGGCGTGAGCCGCACGGTGGTGCGCGAGGTATTGCGTCACCTCGAAACGGAAGGTCTGGTCGAAACCGGCTCGCATTCGGGTCCGATCGTCGCGAGGCTCGATCCGGCGCAGGTCGAGGAAATCTACGAAATCCGCGCGCTGCTGGAGTCCGAAGCCGCGCGCGCCTGCGCCGAGCGCGCCACGCCTGCGCTGGTGAAGCAGCTGCGCGATATCCGCAAGGAGATCGAGGACGCGTTCGACAAGGCGGACTTCAAGCGCGTGTTGCTCAACACCGAACATTTCTACGAAACGATGTTCACCGGCGGCCAGAAGCTGATGATGCATCAGGTGGTCAAGTCGCTGAACGCGCGGATCAACCAGTTACGCTCGGTGACGATTTCATCGCCTGGGCGCGGCACGGATTCGAATCGTGAGATGAACAAGCTGCTCGCGGCCATCGCGAAGAAAGATGGTGAAGCGGCGGCTGCCGCATCGCTTGAGCACGTGAGGCGCACCGCCGGCATCGCCATGGCGGCGCTCGCCGAAAAGGAAGCCGCAACCAGCGACTGATCCACAGTCCGGCAGCAAGGCAGGAAGCCGTCCGTCGAGCCGTCGATTCCGACGGCTTTTTTTCGCCCGCGATTTTTGACAGCGATGTTCGCCTGCGGTGTTCGACCGCGGTGTTTGGCGGTGAATCGCGGCTCGTTCCCGTACGTCCACCCCACCCCCGCGTAAACCCGCCGACGCCTGAAAATTCTTGCGTACAATAATATGGAATACCATAATACCTTCAAGGCGCTGTCGCATGAGGCCATGGCGCAAATGCCCACGGAGAAAGTCTTATGAAGCTCGAGATTCGCAAGCTGGTCACCTATGTGGAAGACACCTTCATCGAGGGTGGGAAAGCGGCCTCGAAGCCGCTGAAGCTCTTCGCTGCTGCCGCCGTGCTGCGCAACCCCTGGGCGGGACGCGGTTTTGTCGAAGATCTGAAGCCGGAGATTCACGGCCTCGCGCCGCAACTGGGCGAAATCCTGACGGCCGAAATCCTGCGCATTGCCGGCTCCGGCGCGGCTGTCGAGGGCTATGGGAAAGCGGCGATCGTCGGCACGTCGGGCGAGGTCGAACATGCGTCGGCGCTGATTCATACGCTGCGTTTCGGCAACAAATTCCGCGAGGCGGTGGGCGCGAAGAGCTATCTGAGCTTTACGAATCTGCGCGGCGGCCCGAATTGCCCGGTCACGATCCCGCTGATGCACAAGGGCGACGAGGGCATGCGCTCGCATTACCTGACCGTCCAGTTCTCGATCGTCGATGCGCCCGCGCCCGACGAACTCGTGATCGCGCTGGGCGCGTCGATCGGCGGCCGGCCGCATCACCGCATTGGCGACCGTTATCAGGATCTGAAGGAGCTGGGGTCCAATGAAGCCTGAGACCGTCATCGAGCGTGCGTCGACGAGCGGTACGTTCGACGGCACGGCATACAACGTGACAGGCGAGGGCGCGGCACTCGTGCTGATCCACGGTGTGGGGATGAACCGCAGCGTGTGGGCGCCGCAAGTGGCCGAGTTGCAGGCGCACTTTCGGGTGGTGTCGTACGACATGCTGGGACACGGCGCGAGCCGTCTGCCGGCGGCCGAGCCGACCCTCGCCGAATACGCCGCGCAACTGGCTGCGCTGCTCGACCATTTGCAGATCGGGGCGGCGCATGTGGTCGGTCATTCGATGGGGTCGCTGATCGCGCTGGAATTCGCGTTGCGTTATCCGGAGCGGGTGGCGAGTGTCGTCGCGCTCAATGCGGTCTACGACCGCACGCCGACGCAGCGCGCCGCGGTCATGCAGCGGGCGGCGTCGCTCGATACCGGCGGCATCGAACAGCCGAGCATCGACGCGACGATCGCGCGCTGGTTCGACGATCCGGTGCCGGGGCATCTTGCGGACGTGGCGGAGTTGGTGCGTTCGCTGCTCGAGTCGGTCAATCCGGAGGGGTATGCGCGGACCTACCGGCTCTTTGCCAGTTCCGATCGGGCGCACGTTGGCCGTTTGCCGCAACTCGGCATGCCGGCGCTTTTCATGACCGGCGAATGCGATCCGAACTCGAGCCCGGCGATGTCGCAATCGATGGCGGCCGCCGCGCCCAACGCGCGCGCCGAGATTGTCGCGAACGAGCGGCACATGATGAACGTGACGGCGCCGGCGGTGGTGAATCAGCGGCTTCTGCATTTTTTCAGCGAAGTCAAATGAAGCGAAGTGGGAAGTGAAGCGGGAAGTGAAGCAAGAAGTGAAGCAAGAAGTGAAGTCAGTGATCCGGGCCCGGACCGGAGTTGTTTATCTTGAGGAGTAAGACCGTGGGCGAATCCGTTTTCGATGTTGCTGAATTCCGCCGGGCGCTGGGCGCCTTCGTGACCGGTGTGACCGTGGTGACCACCATTCAACCGGACGGCTCGCCGCGCGGCTTTACTGCGAACTCGTTCACGTCGGTTTCGCTCGACCCTGCGTTGATCCTCGTGTGCATTGCCAAGACCGCGTCGAGCCATCCGGTGTTTTCGCAAACGCAGCGTTTCGCGGTGAGCGTGCTGGCCGAAGATCAGAGGTCTGTCTCGGGCGTGTTCGCGTCGAAGAGCGCGGACAAGTTCGCGCAGGTTGCGTGGCACGCGCGTCAGACTGGCAGTCCGTTGATAGACGGCGCGGCGGCGAGTTTCGATTGCGAGACCCATCAGGTGGTGGATGCGGGCGATCACATCATTCTGATTGGCCGCGTGGTGGCGTTTGCGAATACGAGCGCGACGCCGCTGGGGTATTGCCGCGGGGCTTATGTCGATTTCAGGCTGTCGCAGGAGGCGCTTGCCGCGACGGGGCAACGCGCTCAGGTTGGCGCGATTCTCGAGCATCCGCTGGGGTTGGTTTTGATTGAAACCGCTGCCGGGTTGGAGTTGCCTACCGGCACGCGGCTTGAGCCGGTTTCTGACGCTGCCAGCTTGCGGGGCGTGCTCGACGGGTATCGGTTGAAGGTGAATCTGGATTTTTTGTTTGCTGTCTTCGAAGCGAAAGGTGTGACGCATATTTATTATCGCGGACGTGTTGAGGATGATGCCTCTGTTGGCGAGGTTGTTCGTTATGTACCGCTTAGTGAAATTCCGTGGGATGAGATTCGCGATCCCGCGGTGGGGGCGATGCTGCGCAGGTATGTGAAGGAGCGGATGGAAGATGCGTTTGGTATTTATGTGGGGGATGTGGAGTCGGGGACGGTGAGGTCGTTGGTGATGAATTAGTTGTATTAGCGTGGACCGGACCTGACAGGTAGTCGGAGAAGCGAGTTAAGGAACGCGATTTAGTGAGGAAGCAGTTTCTCCCTGGCGAGTTCGAGTGAATCGAGGAAGGTACGCAGAGGCGTCTTGCCGTAGCACCATCGCCCTTGATGTTCGCGCTCATTGTTGTACTGGTCAAGCCATCCGCCTCGATCAACAATTGACCTTGATCGGCTTGCCAACCGAGATGAAGTGAAATCGCACGCTGCTGTTGATACTCACGCGGCGGTTCATCCCGAAACGCCATAGGATGAGTTTGCGACGCGGGTTTGTGACCGTGCTTTCGCAGAAAGAGCCGGGTTCGGAATTTGGTTTCGATTTGCGCATCAATTGCAGACAGAAAGCATATGGGCGCATGACCGTAGGGCGTGAACTCCCCCCGCACGCCGTCCGGCCCTAGCGTTTCATCGATCAGAACGAACGGGTCCAGTTTGTACGTCGTCCACTTCGCCAGCTTCTGCCGCACTTCCTCCGGACTCGTGTTCACACCGTCCCGAAATTCCCGAGGGTCGATTGAAGCGTTGCACCACAACTCGTATGGTGGCCTTCGAACGCTACGGCGCGCCCTCCAATCACGAAATTCGGATCGCCTTCGACAATAACGCACGCCTGATGCCCGGCAATCGGGCAGATACAGGTATCGCCAACGCGGGCGACGGCACGTCCATCCACGACGAATTCTGAATCGCCGGATTCGACAACGCCGCCATGGCTCGTCGGGTCACCGACACGGATAACATTTTTCATGACGTGACCGAAATTTAGAAAAGTTTCATACCTGGGCACGTGCGAACCGGAACTTCCCGACGCTCCCAACCGTGCTCCCTCATGCATTGATTTAATTTAGGCACATAACAATTTCTATCAACATAATCCACATTTGGATTTGATTTAATCAGCCCAGGGTCAATTTTGCACTTTTCGATCACTGAATCCAATTTACTATTACACAGAGTTTCTGTTGAATCGTAGTCTGTGGCTGACGAATTGGTCTTCACCCATCGCATCTCCGACGAAACAACACTCGGTCCCCACATGCAACATCCTGACAGGGCTATAGAGCTAAAGGCGATAAAAACAGTTGAAAAATTCTTTTTCATCTTTCTCAGAGATTCACGCCGGATCGGTGTTGGCTTGATCGAGCGACCCGGTGTTCGCTCCATCAACCTGGTCGAAGCCGACCAGTTGCCAAGTAGTATTTACGTTGTATTGGGGTCGCTTACCGAGCAATCGGTCGGCGAAATTCTGACTCCCCAGTACCGTCGCAACCGGCATCACCGAACCAGCAACAAACCGTTGCCGTCCGCCTCCAACGACTTCATGACCATTCGCCTCTGGGCACGTCCACCAGCCCGTCTGAGGGCAAATTGAGCCGGTTTGCACAAGCGTCCCTAACGGCAACACGGCAGAAGATTCGACACTGGACATCTTGCCGCCACTGGTCGGACGCAGCCGGATCGAATTCACGACCGCATCGAAAATCTCGACGGCCTGCTCATCCGTAATATTCGGTCGCAGCGGGTTCCCATGATCGTCCTTGAACATTCCGCTTTCGAACTCAACAATCAACGTTGGCTTCAGCGGTTCGCTTACCTGCGTACCTTGCGCTTCCCATCGAAACTGATGCGTGCGGAACCCGAGGTCGGTCGGGTAGGTTTCAAGAATTTCCTCACCCTCGCGACCGTTGACCGTTCGATTTCCCTTACGCAATGTCTTGATGAGGCCAATGACACCCTTCAGTGCATCAGGTACAGGTGCGCTATTGATTCTCTCAAGCAACTTCGGCTCGCCAAGCTTCGTCACGGTCATCGTATGAACTGATACGAGAACCCCGGGCCAACGAGCGAATTTGAAACTAATTCCGGTGTCTTCGTGTTGCGCCTTAGAGCCATCATCAGTGATGAAACCATTCTTGAGGCAGAAACCGGAACGAGTGGGAATATCATTTATATCCCTGAATTTCAACTTGGCAAAGATTTCATTTTGAATGCCGCTGATAACAGACGATATCTTATCCTGCGCATAGCCCACGCCTTGCATAGAATACGTGCCGCCCTGATCCCACTTATAAATCTCAAACCCTGACGCAGGTCTCGTTATCAATTTCCTTGACAATTCAAAAACATAGGTATCCGAAGGAAAGTGGCGATCTCCAACGTATAGAAATCCATCTTTCTGTTTTCCTGCCTTCAGTTCGGTAGCTCGTACTCGCATTCGTTCTTCAAAACTGGACTTGCTCGTACTTTCGTTCGATACGTTTATCTGACCATAGTCATATTCATAAGCCTGACCATTGATTTGTGCATCAACGGGGACATCAACCAGATAGCGGCCGAAACAATAGGTCTTGGTATCACTCATCGCTGGCCCTTTCGCATAACAAACGGTAGTAACAATTGCGGCGCAAAGCGCCGCCACGAATTTTCGACTAGCCATGTCATTCCTTGGTCGATGGTAGCTCACTGATGGGCGGAGCTAGCTGCACAATCTTGGCAACGCAATAAAGCACATTGTATTGAACGTTCTGATTGGCATAGCTCATCTGATGATCGAATCCCGTCATTTTGAAAACCTTTGGCGGCGGATTTCCCTGAGTAAGAATCGCCCCGGAAGGCATCGGGACCGTGCCGTCACCCGAATTCGTCTTGTCGTATTCGGTGGGCGCCTTTTTGCTCTCCAGCTTGAACTTGGCCTGCTGTTCACCCGCACCGAGCGTCGCTGCGCCGAGATATGTGTAGGACGCGGCTTGAGCGGTTGGCATAGCCGATGCTAAGTCGCCGCCCACCTCATCGGTGGTGATCCACTTCACGTTTCCAAACGAAATCTGTCCGCTGTCGCTGCCATAATGAGCGTAGGTGACGGGGTGAAAGTCGAGCTTCAATTTTTCGTGGAAGCTCTGCGCCTTGGTTAAGGTAACGCCGTATAGGTCATACGGTTCTAGACCTTTGGGCGTGAGATTTGCGGGATCGATCAACTTGTCGTCAACCATGCCCCACCAGACATCCTGCACCCGCTTCGCATAGATTTCCGAGTACGGATCGGAAACGGGCAGGGGTGGCATAACGTCCTGTGCCTTGCCGCTCCGATGTTGTTCGAACTTCAGCCAACCGGGCGGATAGTATGTGTTCGGCAAAAGCTCCAGCGGTCCCGCTGACTGGGCTGCCACGCACGTGAAATCGGACGAGTCCCAGCCGAGGATAGTCGCCAGTATCATGCCCGGGATATCGAAGGCACCACCCGTCTCGACCCCCGAACGGAAACGACGATATACCACGGGCGCACCGCCAACCGGCAGCACGCTATGTACGACGCCCAGCATCGAATCCCCGACCTTCTGCGCCGCGCGGCGCGTCACGAGGCCGCCCATCGAATGGGTCAGGACAATCACTTTGTCGGTCGGAATCCAGTACTTGCCCTTCTTGTACCAATCCCTGATTTCCTGAATTCGCTGAACCAGCAGGTCGGAGGAGACTTCGTTGCTGTCCAGCCAGTTGTAGCCGCACACCCACACGGGATAATAGTAATCGTCAAGTCGCGCGAATTCGGTTTCAGTCAGCGGCGGCACATCGGAATTGATCGGATGCCAATCATGCTGAACCACATCGACGGTCTCGCTGTGCATCGACATGAAACCACTCTTTTCCACGCGCTTGAGCGTCTGCGCTGTTTCCCACACCGGCATTGGTTCTATCTTGCCGAGCGGTGTTTCATGGTACTGGTCGTTCAATGCCGATTCTAGCTCCGCCAGAATGCCGCCGTAGCTGTCGAGGTGTATTTGCCCCCAACCCCGCCGCTTCGCTTCCTTCTCGGTCAGCGTAAAAAGCCCCCGCTGGATGCTGACCGGTCCTTTGTCGTTCACCTTCACCGCAGCAGGATTCATCTGCTTCTGACGCTCGGTGGGTGTCTGCTTTCTGCGTCTGCCGAACTCACCCAGCCCCGCCATCTTTCCATTGGGGGGCGTCCACGCATCGGTTCCCTCTTTCTGCGCTGTTCCGTTCGCACAAAGATTCGTCCCCATGATGCCCGGTACGAAGATAACCGGAATCACGTGCCTCGGTGGCAGGACACAAAGCGCGCGCATCTTGAAGCTTTCGGGACTGGTCACGCTATCGAAATACGGGTCACCGTTCTCGTCAAACTGCAACGGTACGCGTCGGCGTGCTTTCGCATGAACAGGTTTAGTGGTACAGGTTTCGTCGGCAGAGGTCGTCATGTCGCGAATCTTCTAGGAATTAGAGTTTCGGAATCAGCGTAATCGGCCTGATTTGCGTGTCCTGCACGATGTTCTGATTGGCCCCGTCTGTCGCCAGTTTGCCCGCGTCACGCACGGTGCTGGTTTCGTCGGCGACCTGATGCTGAAGCTGCTGGTACGCGTTCCCGTTACGCGACGCCACGGCAAACTGCTCGTCGGTCTTCATCGAGGATGCAGGCATATGCGGCAGATCCGGATTGCCGCCACCACCGCCCGTATGGCTGAATCCACCCGACTCGATCCGGTGTTCGCCGCTCGATGACGCAAGCACCTTGCCGTCGCCCAATGAGTAAGTTACGCCATTGGCCTTGAAAACGATGCTCTGCGCTTCGATCACCAGTCGCTTCAACGAGTAGATATGCGCGTCGTCGGCTGAACCGATTTCCATCTTGCCCTGCTGGGCCTGAACAGTGATGTCGCCGCTGCCCGCGATCAGCTTCATGCCGGCCTTCGCGAACGCGGACAGCCCCTGTGCAGCACGCATCAGGATCTTGCGGCCGGTACTGATGTTCGCGTCCTGAACCGCCACCATGTCAATGTGCGTACCAGCCGACGCCACAACATTGTGCGGGCTGGACAGGGCGATGCCATCCGGAGCAGAAAGGGCGATGGCTGCGCCGTCCTGCCTGCCCGTGTCCCATTGCCTGATCTGCTCGACAAGCTTTTCGTGAGGTCGCGTATCGGTCGCGTCCGCTTCGTGTGTCGATGACAGGTCGCCAAGCTGTTTCACAATCGCCAGCGCGGCCTCAAGCTGTCCGATCAGTTCCTGCCGATCCAGTATTGCACCTTTCGCATTCGGCCGAAGGTCCGTCGAGATCAGTAGCTGCGCCGCGCGGACCGCCCCTGAGCGGTCGGAGCGCAGCTCGAATCCTTCGCCACGCCGCTCGGATTTTCCGTTGTCGCGAGGATGACCGATCCAGCCTTGATTCAATTGCGTCTTGCCATGCTCGGACGAAAGTTTTGTCTTCGTTTCATTCGTTGAGTCATCAAAAAGTAGCTCCCCGTAGCCGGTCCCGCCCACTTCCTTCGACCGGATGCCGTACAGCGCTGCGTTGGCTGGCAAGCTACCCGTGCCTGAAAACTGTGTCGGCGCGTAGTTCGCACCATGCATCATCGCAATCGCAATGGGTTTGTCCGGGTCGTTCTGCTGGAAGACGATCAGGACTTCGCTACCCACTCGCGGCCAGAGCGCAGTGCCTGCCTGGTTGTCGGCCCACGGCAATGCGTACCGGATACGGGCCGAATCGCGCGATGTGCCACTCGCCCCGGCGCGCGGATGTTCATCGGCTCGCGCAAACGGAAACTGCACGGCGATACAACCGTCCTTGTCCACGTCGATTTCCATGCCTGGCCCACCGACAACACGGGCACTTATGGGGCCGACGGTCGGCACGCTGGACGGATCAAAATCTGGCACAACCGGAATATCGGCACGGATGCATTCGAAGCGGTTGATATAGGCGGGACCATCCTCATCAAGCGTCAGCGGCCCCTTGCCCGGAGAACCTGTCAGCAGGTGATTGCGCACGCGGGTTTCAATACGGGTCAGCACCAGTCGCCGCTGTTCGGCCGGATGCTGATCCATCTCCGCGTGGCCGGTTAACGAAAATACCGTACCCGCGCCGCCGCTAAACGCACGCACGACGGCTTCGCCCGTGAAATTCTTCGTCCGCCGTTCATGTGCCTGCTGGCGTCGCAGGTTGATCTGCTCGTAGTGCTGTGAGTCGTTCGCGACGTGCGGCGAGTCGTACTGGTAGTCCGTTAGCGTGCCCGCTAGCGCCTTGCCATGCTTGCCTTGATCCCGGAGGTTCGTTTCGCTGACTTCCTGAATACGCCCCGTCCGGTAGTCGGGCGACGCAGCGAGCACCGCGCCCGGCATCAGATAGCGATGAGCCTGAAACGACGTAATCGTATCGTCCTTCTCGGTTGCGTCAGCGCGGTGGAAGCGCACCGTTCCGGCAGGATTGTCCTGCCACGCATGCACGTTATCGACCAGATGCAGGGTATGGACCGGCCAGCCGTCCTTGACCTCGTGCGAAAAATACCAGCAGATTCCCTCGAAGCGCCAGTGACGCATCAGAAACGCCGCATCACTTTCGCCCGCCTGCATCGTGAACGCCCGGGCCGGGTAGGTCGCCATCAAGCCCTTCGTATCGAACGCAAATGCGCCGCCCAATACGCCGTTGCCTTGAAGGTGTCCGGAGAGAATTTCGAGCGAAATATCGACCACCGACTTGTCGCGGAAGACGCGCCATGTTGTGCGATGAGCCAGGATCGACAGCGCGTCTTGGCAAACAAACTCGTTCAGCACGAATCCGCCGTCAGAGGCAAGCTGATGCGCGCTCGTAACAATCGCGCTGATGGTGCGATGAGCGCCCGTGAAGTCGCCGATCTGGAACGCGATGGGTACGCCGTTCAGTGCCTTGAGCGGCAGGCGAATGTCCGTCGAGAGCCAGCGCGGCGTGTAATGCAGCGGTTCGCAAATCCCTTCACTACCGGTTAGCTCATGCGGCAGGATCGCATTGCCGGAAATGCCTGCGTCTGGTGCGAGCTGCACCTGTAGCTGACGTTGCGACTGGCTGAATATTGACCACAATTGATCGAAGTTCTTGAATGCAGCAGACAAGCCTTCCAGTGGATTTTGAGAAGGAACAGACGCAAATGACGATATCGGCATGGTCTCATCGGCAATGGAATCACACGCAGATTGCGCGATCCATTCTCGCCCCGGAATAATGAATACTCGAATTGACCGCCATTCGACGGTCACCGCCTGTTCTTACAACTCGAACACGGTTGCCCGGAACCTCTCAATCCCGCAACACCCGCGCGAACCCTTCGCGCTGACCGGCTCCCGGGCTAACTGTCGCTGGCGATTTCGCCCACGATATCGAAGCACTGCGTTCTACCTACTGCCAAATCATCGCCACGCATTTAACAATGATTAAGCCGCGTGAACAAGCAACGATGCCGTCATTACCCGTCCCGGGAGCGAAACCGGCATCTGCCCGTCCCGTTTAGCCATCGTGTGATGCACGAGGGCGCGCCACGGCAGGCGGACCCCCCATGCATATAGCATAGGATGACTGACTAGGCACACATGGATTTTCCAATCAACCGCCCGGGAAATCCGGATGGCAATGCCACGGCATACGGAAGCGACTCGGTATTATGCGACGGAATGCCCGTGTTGTTCCACCTGAAATACCGTGCTCAATGCATCTAACGCGCGGTCTTCAATCGCAACCAGTGCGTCGTCCAGCGCGTGCGCAATGCGCCCATAGTACGTATGGGAGCGTCCAAACACATCCGAGATGGTACGCGGCGTAATGGGCGTCATCCAGATCCGAAAAAATGTCAACTTTTGTCAAACTAATTAATTTGGCATTACAGATCGTTATCGAGATAAGCAAATTTCACAGTATTGCGGCGTCGTGGTAGACGAGCCAAGGGCGCACGGCTCTATCCCGACAGCTACCGCGGCATGTGCTTCCAGTTGCGGCAGCACCACATCGCGCAGTAGCTGGAGCTGGTCCAGTTGCAGTTGCAGGTCGTCTGCTGGATGCTGCTGTGTCCGAGCTATTTTCTGATGCGCTCGATGGGTACGCCGTGTTGTGCGAGGCTATGCCTGAGGTCACGCCAGCCTGACGGTATGCGCCGTTGTAGGGTACCTATGCGATGCATGCAAATCCCCCGCACAGGGGCAGCGCCAATAACCAGAAAGAATAGAAAAAGCCAACGCCGTGGGCATCCGACCAGCGGCGCCGTGCAGGCAGAAAAAACAGAATCACATATTCGGATAATTCGGCCCACCGCCGCCCTCAGGCGTGACCCAAACGATGTTCTGGGTCGGGTCCTTGATATCGCAGGTCTTGCAGTGCACGCAGTTCTGCGCGTTGATCACGAGGCGTTCGCTGCCGTCGTCGTTCTTC
>NZ_QHKS01000014.1 GCF_003353175.1 Paraburkholderia lacunae
TGTCCTCGCGCTTCAGATAGACGGGATTGCGCAGGCGGGCCGACAGATTCGGCGCGCGTTCGAGTTCGGTCTCGCGCGCCACGTCGTAGACGCGTGCGGTCAGGGTTTTCTTCAGGTAGTCGTGGGAAGCCATGCGGGTGGCGCGGTGCGCTCTGTGAGACGGGAAAAGGCCAATGATAGCGCCAACGGTGCGCGCTCTGGCCTTCAGCGTGTCTCCCTGGGCCGCTCCAAAGGGCCTGCCCGACCGTTCGGTCGGTAAATTTCCCGCATGGCGGCGACCGGACGATTCGCGACGAATCCGCGAAAAGCCCTTCGCAGCCCGGATTTCAGGCGTCAACGCGCAGGTGGATCATGCGGTAGAATTTCATTTTGGAATAAGGATCGGAAGATGCACTGGCAGCCTCGGATCGCCCATTTGATGCCCGCCCCGCGTGAGTCTCGCCCCGCGGCGGAGCGTCACCTCCGGCACGCCCGATCGTGTAGCTGTCTCTGAGCGCCGCGAAGCGACCGATGTGGGTAGACCGTCGGTTGCGCTTCGCTCCACTAGAAAAAATTTCCAGCATTGCGCGCCACGCGCACCGTCAGCCAGCGCCTCACCGATGAGCGTGCCTGGTTGACCCACCGAGTCGTCCGAACATGAACGCACCTCAAGTTTTCGATCCGCACGGGGCCGCCACTGCGGTGGCCGCCGATCCTGAAGCGCGTCTGCGCGAAATCCCCTATAACTACACGTCGTTTTCCGACCGCGAAATCGTTATCCGTCTGCTCGGCGACGAAGCCTGGGCGGTTCTGGCCGAACTGCGCGCGGAACGCCGCACCGGCCGCTCGGCGCGGATGCTGTATGAAGTGCTCGGCGATATCTGGGTGGTGCGCCGCAATCCTTACCTGCAAGACGACCTGCTCGACAACCCGAAGCGCCGCGCGCTGCTGATCGAGGCGCTGCACCACCGTCTGTCCGAGATCGAGAAGCGCCGCCGCGCCGATCTGGTCGAGCACGGCGACGCAGCGGGCGTCGACCGGGCTGCCCGCGTCGAAACCCTGGTCGTGGCCGCGCGCCGCGCCGTCGACGATTTCGAGAGCGAATTCCAGAAGACAGCCGATCTGCGCCGCCGCGCGACCAAGGTGCTGGGCCGCGTCACCGAAAAAGACAACATCAAGTTCGACGGCTTGTCCCGCGTCTCGCATGTGACCGACGCGACCGACTGGCGCGTCGAGTACCCGTTCGTCGTGCTGACGCCGGATACCGAAGAAGAGATCGCCGGCATGATCAAGGCGTGCTTCGAACTCGGTTTGACCGTGATTCCGCGCGGAGGCGGCACCGGCTACACGGGCGGCGCGGTGCCGCTCACGCCGTTCGCGGCCGTCATCAACACCGAAAAGCTAGAACAGCTCGGCGCGGTCGAATTGACCGTGCTGCCGGGTGTCGATCGTAAAGTGCCGACGATTTTCTCCGGCGCGGGCGTCGTCACGCGCCGCGTCACCGAAGCGGCCGAGCAGGCCGGCTACGTGTTCGCGGTCGATCCGACGTCGCTCGACGCGTCCTGCGTCGGCGGCAACGTTGCGATGAACGCGGGCGGCAAGAAGGCCGTGCTGTGGGGCACCGCGCTCGACAACCTCGCCTGGTGGCGCATGGTCGACCCGGAAGGGAACTGGCTCGAAGTCACCCGTCTGGACCACAACCTCGGCAAGATCCACGACATCGAAGTCGCGCGTTTCGAGCTGAAATGGTTCGACGGCAACTACGCGCCGGGCGAGAAGCTGCTGCGCACCGAATCGCTCGACATCAAGGGTCGCGTGTTCCGCAAGGAAGGCCTCGGCAAGGACGTCACCGACAAATTCCTCGCCGGCCTGCCGGGCGTGCAGAAAGAAGGCTGCGACGGGCTGATCACGTCCGCACGGTGGGTGCTGCACAAGATGCCGGCGCATACGCGCACGGTCTGCCTCGAATTCTTCGGCCAGGCGCGTGAGGCGATTCCGAGCATCGTCGAAATCAAGGATTACCTGTTCGAAACGTCGAAGCAGGGCGGCGCGATTCTCGCCGGTCTCGAACATCTGGACGAGCGCTATCTGCGCGCGGTCGGCTACGCGACCAAGAGCAAGCGCAATGCGTTTCCGAAGATGGTGCTGATCGGCGACATCGTCGGCGACGATGCGGACGCGGTCGCGCAGGCCACCTCGGAAGTCGTGCGGATGGCCAACGGCAAGAGCGGCGAAGGTTTCGTCGCGGTCAACGCCGAGGCGCGCAAGCGTTTCTGGCTCGACCGCAGCCGCACCGCCGCGATCGCCAAGCACACCAACGCGTTCAAGATCAACGAAGACGTGGTGATCCCGCTCGACCGGATGGGCGAGTACACCGACGGCATCGAGCGCATCAATATCGAACTGTCGATCAAGAACAAGCTGCAACTGGTCGACGCGCTCGAAGCGTTCTTCAAGAGCGGCAAGCTGCTCGAGTTGGCCAAGGCGGGCAAGAGCGATGACGCCAATGAAATCCCAAGCGCAGAGTTGCTCGAAGATCGCGTGCAACAGGCGCTCGATCTGCTGAAGAAGGTGCGCACACGCTGGGAATTCCTGCGCGACAAGCTCGATCTGTCCTTGCGCGAGGCGCAGCATTACCTGGTCGGCCTCGGCTACGAAGGGCTGGCGGAGAAGTTCGCCGATCGCGTCGACGCGCAGCCGGATGCGACCGTGTTCCATATCACGCAAGACCGTACGGTGCGCGTGTCGTGGAAGGCCGAGATCCGGGCTGAGTTGCGGCAGATCTTCAACGGCGGCGAGTTCAAGCCGATCCTCGACGAAGCCCAGGCGATCCACAAGCAGGTGCTGCGCGGCCGTGTGTTCGTCGCTCTGCACATGCACGCGGGCGACGGCAACGTGCACACGAACCTGCCGGTCAACTCCGACAACTACGAGATGCTGCAGGACGCCCACACGGCGGTCGCACGCATCATGAAGCTGGCGCGTTCGCTCGACGGCGTGATTTCCGGCGAGCACGGCATCGGTATTACGAAACTCGAATTCCTTACCGAAGACGAGATCGGCGAATTCCGCGCTTACAAGCAGCGCGTCGATCCGCATGGTCGCTTCAACGCGGGCAAGCTGCTCGAAGGCGCCGACCTGCGCAACGCCTACACGCCGAGCTTCGGCCTGATGGGTTACGAATCGCTGATCATGCAGCAGTCCGATATCGGCGCGATCGCCGATTCGATCAAGGACTGTTTGCGCTGCGGCAAGTGCAAGCCGGTCTGCGCGACCCACGTGCCGCGCGCCAACCTGCTGTACAGCCCGCGCAACAAGATTCTCGCCACGTCCCTGCTGGTCGAGGCGTTCCTGTACGAAGAGCAAACCCGCCGCGGCGTGTCGATCAAGCACTGGGACGAGTTCAACGACGTCGCCGATCACTGCACCGTCTGTCACAAGTGCGTGACGCCGTGCCCGGTGAAGATCGACTTCGGCGACGTGACGATGAACATGCGCAACCTGCTGCGCAAGATGGGCAAGAAGAAGTTCAACCCGGGCAACGCGGCCGGCATGTTCTTCCTCAACGCCACCAATCCGCAGACCATCAACCTCGCGCGCACCGCGATGATGGGCATCGGCTATAAGGCGCAGCGCCTCGGCAACGACGTGCTGAAGAAGTTCGCGAAGAAGCAGACGGCGCACCCGCCGGCCACCGTCGGCAAGCCGGTGGTCACGCAGCAGGTGATCCACTTCATGAACAAGAAGATGCCGGGCAATCTGCCGAAGAAAACCGCGCGCGCGTTGCTCGACATCGAGGACAACAAGATCGTCCCGATCATCCGCAATCCGAAGACGACCACCGCCGACACGGAAGCGGTGTTCTACTTCCCGGGCTGCGGCTCCGAGCGGCTGTTCTCGCAAGTGGGTCTGGCTACGCAAGCGATGCTGTGGGAGGCGGGCGTGCAAACCGTGCTGCCGCCGGGTTATCTGTGCTGCGGCTATCCGCAGCGCGGTTCGGGCCAGTTCGACAAGGCCGAGCAGATCGTCACGGATAACCGGGTGCTGTTCCACCGTGTCGCGAATACGCTGAATTACCTCGACATCAAGACGGTGGTGGTGTCGTGCGGCACGTGCTACGACCAGCTCGCCGGCTACGAATTCGAGAAGATCTTCCCAGGTTGCCGGATCATCGATATCCACGAGTTTCTGCTGGAGAAAGGCATCAAGCTCGAAGGCGTGAACGGTGTGCGCTACATGTATCACGACCCGTGCCACACGCCGATCAAGACGATGGACCCGGTCAAGCTCGTCAATGAACTGATGGGCTCGGAAAAAGACGGCTACAGGATCGAGAAGAACGATCGCTGCTGTGGCGAATCCGGCACACTCGCGGTGACTCGTCCCGACATTTCGACGCAGGTCCGCTTCCGCAAGGAAGAGGAGATCCGCAAGGGTGCGGCGAAGCTGCGGGCTATTCCGCCGGGCGGCGCTCCGCTGGGCGCCGCGGGGGCGGACGCGATCGATCGGGGCAATGGTTCGGCCGGTGCGGCCGGCGCCGTGGGTACGCCGAACGGCGCCGCCGACGTGAAGATCCTGACGAGCTGCCCGTCCTGCCTGCAAGGCCTGTCGCGCTACAACGAAGACGCGGGCACCGAGGCGGACTACATCGTCGTCGAGATGGCGCGTCACGTGCTCGGCGAGAACTGGATGGCGGATTACGTCCAGCGGGCGAACAATGGCGGAATCGAGCGCGTGCTGGTTTAATGGCGCCACTGACGATTTCTGCCTGGGGACGACGATGGACTGTGTTTTTTGCCGCGAAGATGGCGGCGACGTGCTGTGGCAGGACGACACCTTGCGTGTCGTCCTCGCCGACGAACACGATTACCCGGGCTTCTGCCGGGTGATCTGGAGCAAGCATGTGGCCGAGTTTTCCGACCTTGCCGGAAGCGACCGCGATCGCGTGATGAAGGCCGTGTATGCGGTCGAGCGCGCGATGCGGCGCATCATGCAGCCGGTCAAAGTGAATCTGGCGAGCCTCGGCAACCAGGTGCCGCATGTGCATTGGCATGTGATTCCGCGCTTTTCGAACGACGCGCATTTCCCGTTGCCGATCTGGGCGCCGCGTCAACGCACGGTATCCGAAGCGATGCTGTCGTCGCGCCGCGCGCAGGCTACCTTGTTGCGCGACGCGGTTCGCCAGGAAATCGAACAAGCTCTTGGCTGAGCGCCCCTAACCTGTCGCTTCGCGCCAGGCCCTCCGAGGGGGGCGAAAACCTGGAGCGGCCCGGCGTTTTCTTATGAGGCCATCATGAGCGGACTGACCCCCGATACCCCGGTGCCGACCGGGGTGGTCGTGCACTCCAAATCTCGCGTGCTCGAATTGCAGTACGCAAACGGCGAAACGTATCGCTTGCCGTTCGAACTGCTGCGCGTGTATTCGCCGTCGGCGGACGTGCAGGGACACGGGCCCGGCCAGGAAACCTTGCAGACCGGCAAGCGCGACGTGACGATCACGACGATCGAAGGCGTCGGCAACTATGCGTTGCAGCCGACGTTCTCCGACGGCCACGCCACCGGCATTTATTCCTGGGACCTGCTGTACGACATGGCAGTCCGTCAGGAGGAACTCTGGCGCGCCTATCTCGCCAAACTGGAAGCGGCCGGCGTCGACCGCGATGCGCCCATGATTCCATCCGGTGCTGCGCACGGGCATTGTCACTGATACGATTCGCCCTGATCGCCGCACTGATGCGGCGCAACATTTCAGAATACGCGAAAGGACGAGCGCGATGAGCAAAACCCACTTCGGCTTTCAATCAGTCGATGAACAGGAAAAAGCGCAGAAAGTGGCGGGCGTATTCCACTCGGTCGCCGCTAACTACGACTTGATGAACGACCTGATGTCGGGCGGGTTGCACCGGGCGTGGAAGATGTTCACGATCGCCCAGGCCAACGTGCGGCCGGGCTTCAAGGTGCTCGATATCGCGGGCGGAACCGGCGATCTGTCCAAGGCGTTCGCGAAGCAGGCCGGGGCAAGCGGGGAAGTCTGGCACACCGACATCAACGAATCGATGCTGCGCGTGGGCCGCGACCGGCTGCTGGACAAGGGCATCGTCACCCCGGCGTTGCTGTGCGACGCCGAAAAAATCCCCTTTCCGGACAATTACTTCGATGTAGTCACTGTGGCATTCGGCTTGCGCAACATGACGCACAAGGACGTGGCGCTCGCCGAAATGCGCCGGGTGCTGAAGCCGGCCGGCCGTCTGCTGGTGCTGGAATTCTCGAAGGTGTGGGATCCGCTCAAGAAGGTCTACGACGTCTATTCGTTCAAGGTTTTGCCGTGGCTCGGCGACCGTTTTGCGAAGGATGCCGAGAGTTACCGTTACCTCGCGGAATCGATCCGGATGCATCCGGACCAGGAAACTTTAAAAACAATGATGGAACAAGCGGGTCTCGACGGCGTCAAATATTACAATTTGTCAGCTGGCGTGGTAGCTTTACATGTGGGGACCAAATACTAGGGTCCCTAACCCATCGATTTTTAAAGGAAAGTACGAAAATGTCCGATTCAGGTGCGTTATCTCCCCGTAAGCTTTCGAGGTCGTTGGTGAGAAGAATCGGACTGATCGCGATGGTCGGTCTGATCATGGCCGGCTCTCTCGCCTCGCTCGATGCGGAAGCCCGCCGCATGGGCGGCGGCCGCAGCATCGGCCGTCAGTCGAATACGGCTCAGCAGCAATATCAGTCGACCCCGACTCAACCTTCCCAAAGCAATCAGGCCATGCAGCAGCGCGCCCAACCGGCGCCGGCTCCTGCACCCACGCCGGCCGCGCAGCCTAACCGCTCGCGCTGGCTCGGACCGATCGCCGGTCTCGCCGCCGGCCTCGGCATCGCCGCGCTTCTGTCGCACTTCGGTCTTGGCGGCGCGTTTGCCGGCGCCATGGCCAACCTCATCGTGATCGCCGCGATCGCGATGATCGGCATCTGGCTGATCCGCCGTTTCATGGGCCGCAAGCGCGACTCGGCGCAACCGGCGTACGCGGGCGGCGCGCCGTCGCTGAACGCGGGCGGCACCGGCTACTCGCAGGAACCGCGCTACAACGCACCGCCCACCGGCTCGTATCTCGAACCGCAAGGCAGCCCGCTGACCGCGCCGTCCATCAATGCCGTGCCCGCCGTGCCCGCCGGCTTCGATTCGGAAGCGTTCCTGCGTAACGCCAAGGTGTACTTCGTGCGCCTGCAAGCCGCGTGGGATGTCGGCAACATGGACGACATCCGCGAATTCACCACGCCGGAGATGTTCGCCGAGGTGAAGGTCGATTTGTCGTCGCGCGGCGCGGAGCCGAACCAGACGGACGTGGTGCAACTGAACGCGGAGTTGCTCGGCGTCGAAGAGCGCGTGAACGAATACTTCGCCAGCGTGCGCTTCTCCGGCTTGATCCGTGAATCGGCCGGCGCGGCGGCCGAACCGTTCGTCGAAGTCTGGAATCTGTCGAAGTCGAACCGTGCCGGCGAAGGCTGGCTGCTGGCTGGCATTCAGCAGGTGTCGCAGCACTAAGACAGCACTGCTCGTCCTGACTTCGCACAAAGCATTGGCCGTTCGGCATAGCAAGCCGCGAAGCGAACGGACGTTACAATAGGAACCCGCGCGGGCAACTCGCCCGCGCGGGTTTTTTCTTGCCACTTTCAATGACCCTCGCCGCCAAGCCCTTCGCTGCTGCCGTCAATCATCTGCTCGCCCGCGAATCGTGGGCTCGTGAGCGCCTCGCCCCGTACGCGGGAAAAACCGCCAGACTGTCGTGTCCGCCGGTCGTGCTGATGCTGGTGGTGCAACCCGATGGCTACCTGAGCGCGATCGGCGCTACCGAGGCGCCGCAGTTCGACGTGACTATCGCGGTGCCGTCGGATGCGCTGCCGGCCCTCGTGCAAGGCGGCCAGGCCGCCGTGATGAAGCACGTGAAGATCGAAGGTGACGCCGAATTCGCCACCGTGATCGCGAAGCTCGCCGAGCATCTGCGCTGGGAGCCGGAAGAGGATCTCGCAAAGCTGATCGGGGATGGTCCGGCATGGCGGGTGGCGTCGGTCGTGCGCTCGGTTGGCGAACATGCGCGGCGCACCGGTCGCAACCTGCTCGATACGGCCGCTGAATATCTGCTCGACGAGAATCCGCAATTGGTGCGGCGCGCCGCGCTCGACGATTTCAACATCGAACTGGCACGTGCCCGCGATGCTTTGGCGCGCGTCGAAAAGCGCCTCGAGCGCCTTGAACAGAAGGTCGAAGCCCGCGGCGCCGGTGCGTCGGGCGGCGCCGCCACGTTGCGCGGCACGCGCTAGTCACCGGGCTCCACTATGCGTTTTCTGCGTTTCCTCAAGATTTTTTTCACCGTCATTCGCTTCGGTCTCGATGAGATGATGCTTGGCCGCATC
Source organism: Paraburkholderia lacunae (assembly GCF_003353175.1). Taxonomy (GTDB): domain Bacteria; phylum Pseudomonadota; class Gammaproteobacteria; order Burkholderiales; family Burkholderiaceae; genus Paraburkholderia; species Paraburkholderia lacunae. Next base: position 8,392 of record NZ_QHKS01000014.1, read on the forward strand.
AACGACCGGCGCGTGCGTTTGCTGCTGCGCATCACCACGATCGGCCGCAAGTTCGACGAACCGCCGGGCGTGCGGCTGCGGCTGGCGCTTGAAAGCCTGGGGCCGATCTTCGTCAAGTTCGGCCAGGTGCTGTCCACCCGGCGCGATCTGCTGCCGGTCGATATCGCCAACGAGCTTGCCAAGCTCCAGGATCAGGTGCCGCCGTTCGACTCGGCGGTGGCGATCGGATTGGTCGAGAAGTCGCTCGGCGCGCCCGTCGACGAGCTGTTCGACGACTTCGAGCGCGTGCCGGTAGCGAGCGCGTCGATTGCGCAGGTGCACTTCGCGAAGGTGAAGACCGGCCAGCATGCGGGCAAGGCCGTCGCCGTCAAGGTGCTGCGGCCAAACATGCTGCCGGTGATCGATTCCGATCTCGCGCTTCTGCGCGACATCGCCGTGTGGGCCGAGCGCCTGTGGGCCGACGGCAAGCGCCTGAAGCCGCGCGAGGTGGTCGCCGAGTTCGACAAATATCTGCACGACGAACTCGACCTGATGCGCGAGGCGGCCAACGGCAGCCAGTTGCGCCGCAACTTCGTCGGGCTCGATCTGCTGCTGGTGCCGGAAATGTACTGGGAGTTCTGTACGCCCACGGTGCTGGTGATGGAGCGGATGGTCGGCGTGCCGATCAGCCAGGTGGACACGCTGCGCGCGGCGGGCGTCGACATTCCGAAGCTGGCGCGCGAAGGTGTCGAGATATTCTTCACCCAGGTGTTCCGCGACGGCTTTTTTCATGCCGACATGCACCCGGGCAACATTCAGGTGAGCCTCGATCCGGCGCATTTCGGCCGCTATATCGCGCTCGATTTCGGCATCATCGGCGCACTGTCGGATTTCGATAAGAACTACCTCGCGCAGAACTTCCTCGCGTTCTTCAAGCGCGACTATCATCGCGTCGCCACACTGCATCTGGAGTCTGGCTGGGTGCCGCCGAGCACGCGCGTCGAAGAACTGGAAAGCGCGATTCGTGCGGTCTGTGAGCCGTATTTCGACCGCGCGCTGAAGGATATTTCGCTCGGGCAGGTGCTGATGCGCCTGTTCTCAACGTCGCGCCGCTTTAACGTCGAGATCCAGCCGCAGCTGGTGCTGCTGCAGAAAACCATGCTGAACGTGGAGGGGCTCGGACGCTCGCTCGATCCGGAGCTGGATCTGTGGAAGACCGCCAAGCCGTATCTCGAACGCTGGATGAACGAGCAGATCGGTGTGCGCGGCTGGTACGAGCGGCTGAAGATCGAGGCGCCGCAGTGGAGCAAGACACTGCCGCAGCTGCCGCGTCTGATTCATCACGTGCTGGCCGAGCGTCACGACAGCACTCGCGGCGCGAACGACGACATGATTCAGCAGATTCTGCTTGAACAAAAACGTACCAACCGGCTATTGCAAGGGCTGCTGTTGTTCGGCGTGGCAGTCGGGGTGGGCGCGGTGCTGGCGCGGGCGTTTCTGGCGTTCGCTTACGGCGGCTGACGTCGATCCCTACGAGGTACCCGATGAGCGACCCGAACCAACCTTCCGCACCTGACTTCGCCAGCCGCGATCCCAACTCGCCGGACTTCTGGGACGAGCGCTTCGAACGCCATTACACGCCGTGGGATCAGGCCGGGGTGCCGGCGGCGTTCCGGTCGTTCGCCGAGCGGCATGGCCGCATGGCCGTGTTGATTCCGGGCTGCGGCAGCGCTTACGAGGCGCTCTGGTTGATCGAGCACGGTAGCCCGGTCCGTGCGTTCGATTTTTCGCCGGCCGCCGTTGCGGCAGCACGTGAGCAATTGGGCGCGAAGCACGCGGATCTGGTCGAACAGGCGGACTTTTTCACGTACCAGCCGCCGTTCGCGCCGGCATGGATTTATGAGCGCGCGTTCCTTTGCGCGCTGCCGTTGGCGCGCCGTGCAGACTACGCGCAGCGGATGGCCGAACTGCTGCCTGGCGGCGCGCTGCTGGCGGGTTTTTTCTTCATCGGCGAGACGCCCAAAGGACCGCCGTTCGGTATCGCGCGCGCCGAGCTCGACGCGCTGCTCACACCGTACTTCGATTTGATCGAAGACGAAGCCGTGACCGATTCGATCGCCGTGTTTGCCGGACGCGAGCGCTGGCTGACGTGGCGCCGCCGCGGCTGAGGGCAGCGCCGGCGCGTGCCCGGCGGACTTGATTCGGTGTTGGTTGCCCCCATTTGGCACGGCGGCGGCTGTATCGGGCGCTCGCCCGGGAAATCCGGGGGTGAGCTGCCGTTTGCGGCTATAATTCAAGGCTTTGCAAGCGTTTACAAGATTTCAGTAGGGAAAGGATCATGCCGATCTACGCTTATCGTTGCGAATCGTGCGGCTTCGGGAAGGATGTGCTTCAGAAGATGAGCGACCCCCAGTTGACGCAGTGTCCCGAGTGCGGGAAAGACACCTTTCGCAAGCAGGTGACCGCCGCTGGCTTTCAGCTGAAGGGCTCGGGCTGGTACGTCACCGATTTTCGCGGTGGTAATGGCGGCACGGGCGCGCCGGCTAAGCCCGACGCGAATGGCGGTTCGAATGCGGGCGAGAACAGCGCGTCGGCGAATGACGGTGCCGCGAAATCCGACACCGGTTCGGCCAGCAGCCCGGCAGCAGCCGCAACGCCGGCCGCGCCTGCTGCCGCACCGGCCGCTTCGGCCGCTTCCGCAGCCTCGAGCGGTTCGGGCAGCGTCTAGCAGGACTGCCGCCCTCACGGCGGCGCACACATCCGCGCAGCGGGCTCTCGCGCGCGCGGCTTTCTGGCGGTACACATGACGACGAAAAAAACGACGCTCAAATCGGTGTTCCTGACTGGCCTGCTGGTGCTGGTGCCTCTGGCTATCACACTGTGGGTGCTCGGCCTGATCATCGGCACAATGGACCAGACGCTGTTGCTGCTGCCGCGTTCGTGGCAGCCGGAGCGTGTCTTCGGCTTCCGCCTGCCGGGTCTCGGCGCGGTGCTGACCCTCGCGTTCATCTTTGTCGTTGGGCTGTTGACGCAGAATTTCATCGGGCAGAAGCTCGTGAAGTGGTGGGAGGTCGTGGTCGCGCACATTCCGGTGGTCGGCCCGATCTACACCAGCGTCAAGCAGGTGTCCGACACGTTGCTTTCGAGCAGCGGCAACGCGTTTCGCAAGGCGCTGCTGATCGAGTATCCGCGCCGCGGGTCCTATACGATCGCGTTTCTGACCGGCATTCCGGGCGGCGACGTGGTCAATCACCTGAAAGAAGACTGCGTCAGCGTGTACGTGCCGACCACGCCGAATCCGACCTCCGGCTTCTTCCTGATGGTGCCGAGGAGCGAAGTGATCGAGCTCGACATGACGGTCGACGCTGCGCTCAAGTACATCGTCTCGATGGGCGTCGTGGCGCCGTCCGCGCCGCCGGCGCTGGTGCGCCGCACGACAGTCGAGCCTCCGCTGTAATGCCGGCGCGCAATGTTTCACGCAGTGTTCAACTGCCGCGCGCCGTTCAACCAATGCAAAACGAAAGACAAACATCATGTCGATGAGATCTGAATACTGCGGTCTGGTGACCGAAGAACTGCTGGGCCAAACCGTCTCGCTGTGCGGCTGGGTAAGCCGCCGCCGCGACCATGGCGGCGTCATCTTCATCGACCTGCGCGATCGCGAAGGCCTCGTTCAGGTCGTCTGCGATCCGGATCGCGCGGAAATGTTCAAGGCCGCCGAAGGCGTGCGCAACGAGTTCTGCCTGCAGATCAAGGGCGTGGTGCGCAGCCGTCCGGAAGGCACGACGAACGCCGCGCTGAAGAGCGGCAAGATCGAAGTGCTGTGTCACGAGCTGATCGTGCTGAACGCATCGATCACGCCGCCGTTCCAGCTTGACGACGACAACCTGTCGGAAACCACGCGTCTCACCCATCGTGTGCTCGATCTGCGCCGTCCGCAGATGCAGCACAACCTGCGTCTGCGTTACCGCGTCGCGATCGAAGTGCGCAAGTATCTGGACGCGCAAGGCTTCATCGACATCGAAACGCCGATGCTCACCAAGAGCACGCCGGAAGGCGCCCGCGACTACCTCGTGCCGTCGCGTACCAACGCCGGCCAGTTCTTCGCGCTGCCGCAATCGCCGCAGCTGTTCAAGCAACTGCTGATGGTGGCGAACTTCGATCGCTACTACCAGATCGTCAAGTGCTTCCGCGACGAAGACCTGCGCGCCGACCGTCAGCCGGAATTCACGCAGATCGACTGCGAAACCTCGTTCCTGTCGGAACAGGAAATCCGCGATCTGTTCGAAGCGATGATCCGTCACGTGTTCAAGGAAACGATCGGCGTCACGCTGGACGAGAAATTCCCGGTCATGCTGTATTCGGAAGCAATGCGCCGCTTCGGTTCGGACAAGCCGGACCTGCGCGTGAAGCTCGAATTCACGGACCTGACGGATGCAGTCAAGGACGTTGACTTCAAGGTGTTCAGCACGCCGGCCAACACGAAGGACGGCCGCGTCGCAGCGATCCGCGTGCCGAAGGGCGGCGAGCTCTCGCGTGGCGATATCGACAGCTACACGGAATTCGTGCGCATCTACGGCGCGAAAGGTCTGGCGTGGATCAAGGTCAACGAAGTTGCGAAGGGCCGTGACGGTCTGCAAAGCCCGATCGTCAAGAACCTGCACGACGAAGCGGTCAAGGCGATCATCGAGCGCACCGGCGCGCAAGACGGCGACATCATTTTCTTCGCGGCGGATCGCGCGAAGGTGGTGAACGACAGCCTGGGCGCGCTGCGTCTGAAGATCGGCCATTCGGAATTCGGCAAGGCCAACGGTCTGGTCGAATCCGGCTGGAAGCCGCTGTGGGTGGTTGACTTCCCGATGTTCGAATACGACGAGGAAGACAACCGCTACGTCGCCGCGCATCACCCGTTCACGAGCCCGAAGGACGAGCATCTCGAGTATCTGGAAACGGATCCGGCGCGCTGCCTCGCGAAGGCCTACGACATGGTGCTGAACGGCTGGGAAATCGGCGGCGGTTCGGTGCGTATTCACCGTGAAGAAGTGCAGAGCAAGGTGTTCCGCGCGCTGAAGATCGGCGCGGAAGAAGCGCAAGCCAAGTTCGGCTTCCTGCTCGACGCGCTGCAATACGGTGCGCCGCCGCACGGCGGTATCGCATTCGGTCTGGACCGCATCGTCACAATGATGGCCGGCGCCGATTCGATCCGCGACGTGATCGCGTTCCCGAAGACGCAACGTGCGCAGTGTCTGCTCACGCAGGCGCCGAGCGAAGTGGACGAGCGCCAGCTGCGCGAGTTGCACATCCGTCTGCGTACGCCGGAACCGAAGGCGTAACGTATTTGACGGTCGGGCAAGCCAACGCTGTCTGAAAACGACAGCGTGTCGGCGAAAGAGCAAAACGGAAAAGGCGCGTGATGCGCCTTTTTCGTTTTTTGCGTTACAGTCGAAGCAACTGCTTTCGACCGTCAACCGACATGTACCGCGCAAGCGCTGCGCCCAGTTTTCACGCCATGCCGAAACCGCCGAAGATCCCGCAATCCGTACTCGTCATCATTCATACGCCCGCGCTCGAGGTGCTGCTGATCGAGCGCGCCGACCACGAAGGCTTCTGGCAGTCGGTGACGGGTTCCAAAGACCATCTGGACGAGCCGCTCGCCGAAGCCGCGGCGCGCGAAGTCGCCGAGGAAACCGGCATCGTGGTCGGCAGCGCACTGGTGCCGCATAGCGCGCTCTTCGATTGGCAATATCAGATCGAATACGAGATCTATCCCGAGTTCCGTCACCGCTATGCCGAAGGCGTGATCCATAACACCGAGCATTGGTTCAGTCTGCAAGTGCCCGGGCAGCTCGAAGTGACGCTCGCGCCGCGCGAGCACACCGCGTTCCTGTGGCTGCCGTATGAAGAGGCGGCGTCGCGCTGTTTTTCGTCGTCGAATGCCGATGCGATCCTGCAGTTGCCGAAGCGGCTGAACGAGTGCCCGAAAGAGCTCGATGGGCGCTTGAAGGAGCGTGCCCGGTGAGCGTCGGGGGCGCGCGCCGTTTCGCGCGACTCCGGCAAGCCCTGCTTGGCCGCCGCTACTGGCAGCGCTACCGCTTCACTAGCGGCAATGACATCAAGCTGCTGCGCTCCGGCGACGAGTTCTTCGCCGCGCTGAGCGCGCGTATCGACGCGGCGCAGACCGACGTCGTTCTCGAAACCTATATTTTCTGCGACGACAGCGCCGGCCGTGCCGTCAGCGCGGCGTTGCTGCGCGCCGCAGCGCGTGGCGTGACGGTGCGCGTGATCACCGACGGCATCGGCACCGAACGCTTGCCGATGTTCAACGAATGGCCGGCGGCCGGCGTCGAGCATCGCATCTACAACCCGCATCTGTTCGGCCGCTTCGGCTTCTCGCGCACGCACCGCAAACTGGCGGTGGTGGACGATCAGTTCGCGTATTGCGGCGGCATCAACATCGTCGACGACTATGAGAACAACGGTGAGAAGCTGCCCTACCGGCGTTGGGACTTCGCAGTCGAGTTGCACGGGCCGGTGGTCGCCGATATCCGCCAGGCCTTCGAGCTGCAATGGCGGCGGATTCGCCTTGGGCATCGGCCGCTGGAATCCCTGGCGCCCGATCTCGGGCCGAAGTCGTACGCGTCGCTCGGCACGCTGCGCCGGCGGCGCCGCAACCGCAACGAGGCGCTGTGGGCGGGCGGTCAGCCGTGCGTGGCCTTCGTCGCGCGCGACAACCTGATCAACCGGCGCGCCATCGAAAAAGCCTACCTGACCGCAATCGGCCAGGCGCGCAGCGAAGTGCTGCTGGCCAATCCCTACTTCATGCCGGGCCGCAAGCTGCGGCGCGCGTTGGTCTTCGCGGCGCGGCGCGGCGTCGATGTGAAGCTGATCATCGGGCGCAAGGAGTTTGCCGCGCTCGATTACGCGGTGCCGTTCCTGTATCGTGCGCTGCTCAAAGCAGGCGTGAAGATCGCCGAGTACGAGAAAACCATGCTGCACGGCAAGGTCGCGGTGGTGGATTCGAATTGGGCCACCGTCGGCTCGTCGAACCTCGACGCGCTGAGCCTGGTGCTCAACAACGAAGCCAATGTGGTGCTGGTGAACGACCCGCAGATCGGCGCGCTGCGTGAAGCGATCCTCGTGGCGTTCCGGGAATCGCGCCGGATCGATGAGGCGCGCTACGAGGCCCGCCCGGGCGGGGAGCGGCTCCTGAACTGGCTCGCGTACACAACCTACCGGGCCGTGATGAAGCTGCTGACGGTGGGCGGTTATGACTAGCGCCTTCTCTTCTCTCACATAAGTGCAAGGGCGCGGCGTCAATCGAAGGACGGAAAGAGGGCAAACGAGAAGGCGAACGCCTCTAAAAAATCTCCTTCGTCTGATTGACGGATGCCGCAGAATTGAATCCAGGTTAGAAACCGGTTTCTAATAAAGTCCTTGTTTCGCGGACGGCAGCACTCAATAATAGTACGGCCGTTCGATTTTCTTTCGGTCACATTAGAACGGTAAAAAAGCTATGCGAAAAGGCGAACAAACGCGAGCCGCGATTCTCGAAGCAGCACTCGATCTGGCAAGCCGCGACGGACTGGAAGGTCTGACGATTGGGCTGCTGGCCGATCGCATGCAGATGAGCAAAAGCGGTGTGTTTGCGCATTTCGGGTCGCGCGAGGATTTGCAGGTCGAAGTGGTGCGCGAATATCACCGTCGTTTTGAAGACGAGGTGTTTTTTCCGAGTTTGCGTGAACCGCGCGGCTTGCCGCGTCTGCGCGCAATGATCTCCCGCTGGATCGAGAAGCGCATTCAGGAAGTCACCACTGGGTGCATCTACATCAGCGGCGCGGTCGAGTATGACGACCGCGCGGACAACCCGGTGCGCGAGCAACTGGTGTCGAGCGTGACGATCTGGCGTGCGGCGCTCACTCGCGCGATTTCGCAGGCAATGGAAGAAGGGCATCTGCGTGCCGATACCGATCCGCAGCTGATGCTGTTCGAACTGTACAGCTTCACGCTCGGCCTGCATCACGACGCGCGCTTCCTGCATTTGCCGGATGCGGTGCGCCTCACGTGGGCCGCGCTTGAAAAACTGATTGTGTCGTATCAAAGCGAAAGCCGTTAGCGGGACCGCCGAACCTGAGCAGATTCAGCGGCGCTGAAGGTCCGATCCACGGACTGAGCAAACGGCCTGGCTTCTTGTCAAACTTTGGAGAGAGTCATGGGACAGTACGCCGCGCCGCTGCGCGACATGCAATTCGTGTTGCACGAGCTGCTTAACGTCGAAGCCGAAATCAAGCAGATGCCGAAGCACGCGGATCTCGATGCCGACACGATCAACCAGGTGCTCGAAGAGGCCGGCAAGTTCTGCTCCGAAGTCCTGTTCCCGCTGAATCAGAGCGGTGATCAGGAGGGCTGCACGTACGTCGGCGACGGCGTCGTGACCACGCCGAAGGGCTTCAAGGAAGCTTATCGACAGTACGTCGAGGCCGGCTGGCCCGCATTGGGCTGCGATCCGGAATACGGCGGCCAGGGCCTGCCCGCGTTCGTCAACAACGCGCTGTACGAAATGCTGAACTCGGCGAATCAGGCGTGGACGATGTATCCGGGCCTGTCGCACGGCGCCTACGAATGTCTGCATGCGCACGGCACACCGGAACTGCAGCAGCTTTATCTGCCGAAGCTGGTCTCCGGCGTCTGGACCGGCACGATGTGTCTGACCGAACCGCATTGCGGCACCGACCTCGGCATTCTGCGCACCAAGGCCGAACCGAACAGCGACGGTTCGTACGCGATCAGCGGCACGAAGATTTTCATTTCCAGCGGCGAACACGATCTCGCGGAGAACATCGTTCACCTGGTGCTCGCGCGTCTGCCGGATGCGCCGAAGGGTACCAAGGGCATTTCGCTGTTCATCGTGCCGAAGTTCGTGCCGAACCAGGCGGGCGAACCGGGCGAGCGCAACGGTGTGAAGTGCGGCTCCATCGAGCACAAGATGGGCATTCACGCCAACGCGACCTGCGTGATCAATCTGGATAACGCGAAGGGCTGGATGGTTGGTGAGCCGAACAAGGGCTTGAACGCGATGTTCGTGATGATGAACGCCGCGCGTCTGGGCGTCGGCATGCAAAGCCTCGGCCTCACCGAAGTCGCGTATCAGAACTCGCTGACGTACGCGAAAGAGCGTCTGCAGATGCGTTCGCTGACCGGCCCGAAGGCGCCGGACAAGGCGGCTGACCCGATCATCGTGCATCCGGACGTGCGCCGCATGCTGCTCACGCAGAAAGCCTATGCCGAAGGCGCACGTGCGTTCTCGTACTGGTCCGCGCTGCAAATCGACAAGGAACTGTCGCACGGCGACGAATCCGTGCGCAAGGAAGCGGCCGATCTGGTCGCGCTGCTCACGCCGATCCTGAAGGCGTTCCTGTCGGACAACGCGTTCGAAGGCACCAATCACGCGATGCAGATCTACGGCGGCCACGGCTTCATCGCCGAGTGGGGCATGGAGCAATACGTGCGCGACGCCCGCATCAACATGATCTACGAAGGCACTAACGCCGTTCAGTCGCTCGACCTGCTGGGCCGCAAGGTGCTCGGCGACATGGGCGCGAAGATGAAGAAGTTCGGCAAGCTGGTCGCCGAGTTCGTCGAAGCCGAAGGCGTGAAACCGGAAATGCAGGAGTTCGTCAACCCGCTCGCCGACATCGGTGAAAAGGTGCAGAAGCTGACGATGGAAATCGGCATGAAGGCAATGCAGAACCCGGATGAAGTCGGCGCCGCCGCCGTGCCGTATCTGCGCACTGTCGGCCACCTGGTGTTCTCGTACTTCTGGGCGCGCATGGCTCGCATCGCGCTGGACAAGGAAGCATCGGGCGACGCGTTCTACAAGGCGAAGCTCGCCACCGCTCGCTTCTACTTCGCGAAGCTGCTGCCGGAAACGGCGATGACGATCCGTCAGGCGCGCGCGGGTTCCAGGTCGCTGATGGAAGTCGACGAAGCGCTGTTCTAAGCCACATCACGGCAAGCGCCACGCCATCCAGAAACGCGTGGCGCTTCGCCAGGCCATACATCGCGAAACATACGAGACACATTCGCGACACCGCACAACTCCCCGGAGGAACGACGTGAGCAATCTGATCATTCGCAAGGTAGCCGTGCTCGGCGCCGGCGTGATGGGCGCGCAGATCGCGGCGCACCTGATCAACGCCAAGGTGCCCGTGCTGCTGTTCGACCTGCCCGCAAAGGAAGGCCCGAAGAACGCGATCGCGCTGAAGGCGATCGAAAACCTGAAGAAGCTGTCGCCGGCGCCGTTCGGCGTGAAGGACGACGCGCAATACATTCAGCCCGCGAATTACGACGACGACATCGAGAAGCTCGCCGAGTGCGACCTCGTGATCGAAGCGATCGCCGAACGGATGGACTGGAAGCACGACCTGTACAGGAAAGTGTCGCCGCACATCGCGCCGAGCGCGATCTTCGCGACCAACACCTCGGGTCTGTCGATCACCGAGCTGTCGCAAGGTTTCGCGGATGAACTGAAGGCGCGCTTTTGCGGCGTGCACTTCTTCAATCCGCCGCGCTACATGCACCTGGTCGAACTGATTCCGACCGCCGCGACGCGTCCGGAAATCCTCGATCAGCTCGAGTCGTTCCTGACGAGCGTGGTCGGCAAGGGCGTCGTGCGTGCGAAAGATACGCCGAACTTCATCGCGAACCGTGTCGGTATTTTCTCGATCCTCGCCGTCATGACCGAAGCCGCGAAGTTCGGCCTGCGTTTCGACGAAGTCGACGACCTGACGGGCAGCCGCCTCGGCCGCGCGAAATCGGCAACCTTCCGCACCGCGGACGTGGTCGGTCTCGACACGATGGCGCACGTTATCAAGACGATGCAGGACAACCTGAAGGACGATCCGTTCTTCCCCGTCTACGAAACACCGGCCGTGCTGGCCGAACTGGTGAAGAAGGGCGCACTCGGTCAGAAGACCGGCGGCGGCTTCTGCAGGAAGGAAGGCAAGACGATCAAGGTGCTCGACCCGAAGACGGGCGAGTATGTCGACGGCGGCGCAAAAGCGGACGAGCTGGTCGGGCGCATTCTGAAGCGTCCACCGGCAGAGCGTCTGAAGCTGCTACGCGAATCGGAGCACCCTCAGGCGCAGTTCCTGTGGTCGATTTTCCGCGACGTGTTCCACTACATCGGCGTGCATCTGGAGTCGATTGCGGACAACGCGCGTGATGTGGACCTGGCGATTCGCTGGGGCTTCGGCTGGAACGAAGGTCCGTTCGAAGGCTGGCAGACGGCAGGCTGGAAGCAGGTCGCGGAGTGGGTGCAGCAAGATATCGCGGCGGGCAAGGCGCTGTCGAGTACGCCGCTGCCGTCGTGGGTGCTGGAAGGCCCGGTCGCAGAGAAGGGCGGCGTGCATACGAACGAAGGGTCGTGGTCGCCGGCTTCGAACACGTTCGTGCCGCGCTCCTCTCTGTCCGTGTATGACAAGCAGGTGTTCCGCGCACCGCTGGTCGGCGAAACGGCGGCGGATCCCAGCACTTACGGCAAGACGCTGTTCGAAACCGATGCGGTCCGCGCATGGGTCGACGATCGCGCGGGCGAGAACGACGTGCTGATCGTGTCGTTCAAGAGCAAGATGAACACGATCGGACCGTCGGTGATCGACGGCCTGACGCAAGCTATCGAACTCGCCGAAAAGGACTACAAGGGTCTGGTCGTATGGCAGCCGACGTCGCTGAAACTCGGTACGCCGGGAGGCCCGTTCTCGGCCGGCGCGAACCTCGAAGAGGCGATGCCCGCCTTCATGATGGGCGGTGCGAAGGGCATCGAGCCGTTCGTGAAGAAGTTCCAGCAAGGCATGCTGCGCGTGAAATACGCGAGCGTGCCGGTCATCTCGGCCGTGTCGGGCATCGCGCTCGGCGGCGGCTGCGAACTCGCGCTGCACAGCGCGAAGCGCGTCGCACACATCGAAAGCTATCTCGGTCTGGTCGAAGTGGGTGTCGGTCTCGTGCCCGCGGGCGGCGGTCTGAAGGAAGCTGCGCTGCGCGCTGCGGAAGCGGCAAGCGCAGCCGGCGCAACCAATGACCTGCTGAAGTTCGTGCAGAAGTCGTTCGAAAACGCGGCGATGGCGAAGGTCTCGGCCTCCGCGCTCGACGCCCGCGCAATGGGCTACCTGAAACCGTCCGACACGATCGTCTTCAACGTGTTCGAACTGCTCGACGTCGCGAAGAAAGAAGCGCGCGCGTTGTCCGCTGCGGGCTATCGTCCGCCGCTGCGCGTGGTGCAGGTTCCGGTTGCCGGCCGCTCGGCAATCGCGACCATCAAGGCATCGCTCGTCAACATGCGCGACGGCCGTTTCATCAGCGAGCACGATTTCCTGATCGCGAGCCGCATCGCGGAAGCGGTGTGCGGCGGCGACGTCGAAGCGGGTAGCCTCGTCGACGAAGAATGGCTGCTGCAACTCGAGCGTCGTGCGTTCGTCGATCTGCTCGGCACGCAAAAGACGCAGGAACGGATCATGGGCATGCTGCAAACCGGCAAGCCGGTACGCAACTGAGCGACGAGCGGACAGCAACTATGTGCATGGGACCAGAGTAAGGCGCTAAAGCGCCAACTCTGGTCGACAAAGGAGCCTTAAATGACAAAGCAATTGCAAGACGCATACATCGTCGCCGCGAGCCGTACGCCGATCGGCAAGGCGCCGCGCGGGATGTTCAGGAACACGCGCCCGGACGAACTGCTGGTCCACTCGATCAGGTCGGCCGTGGCGCAGGTGCCGGGCCTCGACACGAAGGTGATCGAAGACGCGATCATCGGCTGCGCGATTCCGGAAGCCGAACAAGGGCTGAACGTCGCGCGGATGGGCGCGCTGCTGGCCGGCCTGCCGAACACGGTAGGCGGCGTGACGGTGAACCGCTTCTGCGCATCGGGTCTGACCGCGCTGGCGATGGCGGCTGACCGCATTCGCGTCGGCGAATCGGACGCGATGATCGCGGGCGGCTGCGAATCGATGAGCATGGTGCCGATGATGGGCAACAAACCGTCGATGTCGCCGCACATCTTCGATCGCAGTGAAGACTTCGGCATCGCGTACGGCATGGGCCTGACGGCCGAGAAAGTCGCCGAGCGCTGGAAGATCAGCCGCGAAGCGCAAGACGCGTTCTCGGTCGAATCGCATCGCCGTGCGATCGCCGCGCAGCAAGCCGGCGAATTCAACGACGAAATCGCCGCGTACACGATCGCCGAGCGCTTCCCCGATCTCGCCACCGGCGAAGTGAAGGTGAAGACCCGCGAAGTCGCACTCGACGAAGGTCCGCGTGCCGACACGTCGATGGAAGGCCTGGCGAAGCTGCGCACGGTGTTCGCGAACAAGGGCTCGGTGACGGCGGGCAACAGCTCGCAAACCTCGGACGGCGCGGGCGCGTTGATCGTGGTGTCGGAAAAGATCCTGAAGGAATTCAACCTGACGCCGCTCGCGCGCTTCGTCAGCTTCGCCGTGCGCGGCGTGCCGCCGGAAATCATGGGCATCGGTCCGAAGGAAGCGATTCCCGCCGCGCTGAAGGCTGCGGGTCTGAAGCAGGATGACCTCGACTGGATCGAACTGAACGAAGCGTTCGCCGCGCAGTCGCTGGCGGTGATCCAGGACCTCGGTCTGGATCCGTCGAAGATCAACCCGCTCGGCGGCGCGATCGCGTTGGGTCACCCGCTGGGCGCGACCGGCGCGATTCGTGCGTCGACGGTGGTGCACGGCCTGCGCCGCCGCAACTACAAGTACGGCATGGTGACGATGTGCGTCGGCACCGGCATGGGCGCGGCGGGCATCATCGAACGTCTGTAATCGTGTTCGCCCCGATCCCCGCGGGGACTCCCGCGTTGAACCCCGCGTTGAACCCCGCGTTGATCCCCTAAGGACCGCAGAATCGGTTCGCAGGCCGTCTGGCTTGCGAACCGTTTTTCCATTCAGCAGAAGTACGAGGAGATGACAATGGATATTCTGGTCGAGCGAGCGGACGGCGTGCTGACGATTGCCTTCAACCGGCCGGACAAGAAGAACGCGATCACGGCCGCGATGTATCAGACGATGGCTGACGCGCTGGTCGAGGCGCACGGCGACGCGTCGGTTCGGGCGATCCTGATTCGTGGCACTGTCGGAATTTTCAGCGCCGGCAACGATCTCGAAGACTTCATGAAGCAGCCGCCAGGCGGCGAAAATTCGCCGGTATTTCACTTCCTGCGTGCGATCAGCTCGGCGGAACAGCCGGTGGTGGTGTCGGTGGCGGGCCCGGCGGTCGGCATCGGCACAACGCTGCTGCTGCACTGCGATCTGGTCTACGCGGCGGAGACGGCGAGCTTCTCGCTGCCGTTCGCGCAGCTGGGGCTATGTCCGGAGGCGGCGTCGAGCTTGCTGTTGCAGCGCGTGGCCGGATATCAGGCAGCGGCCGAAAAGCTGCTGCTGGGCGAAGCGTTCGACGCGCGCGAGGCGCACCGGATGGGCTTCGTGAATCGCGTGCTGCCCGCTGCGGAAGTGGACGCGTTCGCGGCGGCACAGGCGGCAAAGCTGGCGGCGCTACCGGCCTCGTCGCTGCGCGTGACCAAGAGTCTGATGAAGCGCGCAAGCCAGCAGGAACTGCAAACGCAGATGACCGAGGAAGGGGGGCACTTCAGCAAGATGCTGCTCGCGCCCGAAGCGCGCGAGGCGTTCAAGGCGTTCTTCGAGAAGCGCAAGCCGGATTTCCGGCAGTTCGACTGAGCGCCGGCGCTCAGACGTTCAAGGCTGCGTCGGCTGCAACGTGTCGTAGTCGACGTAGCTGGTTTCGCGGCAGAAGCTGACGAGCCGCACGCCCGCCTTGCGCGCAATCGCAATCGCCAGCGAAGACGGCGCCGAAATCGTGGCGACCATGGGCACGTCGACGCGCGCCGCCTTGCGCACCAGCTCGTAGCTCGCGCGGCTCGACAGAAACACAAATCCCTCTTTGGTATCCGCGCGATCGAGCACCAGCTGGCCGATCAGTTTGTCGAGCGCGTTGTGGCGGCCGACATCTTCGAACGCGTAGCGGATTGCGCCTGCCGCATCGCACCATGCCGCGGCATGCAAACCGCCGGTCAGACGGGTCAGCGCCTGGTGATCGGGCAAGGCGCGCGCCGCCCGGGCGATCGCATCGGGCGCGAGCCGTTGCAGAAAACCGGTGTCCGGCACGCGTTCCGGTTGCAGATCCAGCAGATCGATGCTTTCGATCCCGCATACGCCGCAACCGGTGCGTCCGGCCAGCGCGCGGCGCTTTTCCTTCAGCGCGACGAATGCCTGCTGCACCACTTGCAATTGCACTTCGGCATGCGGCAATTCGCCGTCGTCATGCAGTTCGACTTCGATGTCCTGGATGTCGCTGCCGCGTTCCACGATCCCTTCCGAAATCGCGAAACCGACCGCAAACGCTTCCAGATCGCGCGGCGTGCACATCATCACCGCATGCGAAATGCCGTTGAATACGAGCGCGACCGGCCACTCCTGACCGACGTGATCGGTCACGGTTTCGACCGCCGTGCCGCGGTGCCGGCGCACCTGGCGCTCCACGGCGCCCGGCTGTCCGGCCGTTTCCAGTTCGTTCAATGCCTGACTCCTTTGCGATGCTGCGCGTCAGCGGCGCGAGGCCTTGCCCGGCGCCGAAAAGCGGCCCCAGTCCGCGCCGCTGTCACGCGAATAAGGTTCTAAAATACCCCAAGGCGGGTTTGCGCGTTGCCCGTCGCCAAAGGGGAATACTGTCATGGGACTCAACGAGGCACCGATTCTGTTCAACTTCGAAGTCGTGTCTTCGGAGAATTTCACGTTCATTCCGATGTCGGTGCGCTTCAATCTAGACCGCTTCGGGCTGCGTATTTCGCTTGCACAGTGGCAGTTGCTGCCGCTCGAGGACCGCAAGCTGCTGGCGCGTTTCCCGGTCGCAGAAGACGCGGAAATCGAGCCGAATTTCGATCACGCGCTATTCGAAATGCTGCGCACCCACGCGAACATCGAACCGGAGTGGTTCACGCCCGAGGAAGCACCTGCCTGGCGCCGCACGGATAGCGTACCGGAGGGCGTCGTGCACCAGGCGGGGCTCGCCAGTCTGCCCACGCCGGGCACCGCCGAATGGGCCGAACTCGATCCGTTCAAACGCTATGTGCTAGCCAAATTGTCGCGCAAGCCGGAAGGCAGCCACGACTTTGTTCCCGCGATGCGGGAATTCGGTCTGGCCGGGTAGGTTTCGCCGGGTCAGTCTGACCCGGTAGGTGCGGCCCGGTGGTGCGGCACGATGGTGCGGCCACGTAGGTAGGGCCGGCCAGGCCTGGCCGCTGACACCCCGAGCCGGCCGCGTTCAGCCTCGAAGCGGGCCGCCTCCGCGCATCTCGCATCCGCCGGTGGCCCGGAACGCTAGCGAATTTTTTCTCCCGGGCACCCTCAAGCTGTTCCGAACCCTGCCGTTATCCATGGGTTGGCGCGTAAAAGATCCAAAAGATCCATATCGGACCCATATCGAAGCGAACCCGCGCTCCCGCCGGCAGAACGATTGACGTTCGGAACCCATGACTCTCTTTTTATCGAAGCGGCTGCTGATCAATCTGGCGGTCGTCGCCGCAGCGGTCGGCGCGAACGCGTTCGTTGCCTATACGCAGATTTGCGATCAGCGCGACGCCGACGCGCTCATGCTGCGTTCGACGGGCGTGCGTCAGAATCTCGACGCCTACAATACGGCGCTCGACCATGGGCTGGCCGCGCTGGGCCGTTTCGAGGTGTCGGGCGAGGCGCCGCCTGCCGACGAGGGCGCCGTCATGATGACTTCGCTGGCCCGTCTGGAGCGCGAGTTGCGCAGCGAACTCGCCGGCGAGCCGGCCATGCTCGATACGCTGGACAAACTGAGCGCGGATAGCCACGCGCTGCAACGCGACATCGATGCCGCGCTGTCGCGCAGCGCGAGCGCCGCGCCGACCGGGTCGCGCGCCTGGGCGGCCTCGGACTACACACGTCTTGGCATGGCGCGGGACCACGTCGAAGCCGGG
Organism: Paraburkholderia lacunae; assembly: GCF_003353175.1. GTDB lineage: Bacteria > Pseudomonadota > Gammaproteobacteria > Burkholderiales > Burkholderiaceae > Paraburkholderia > Paraburkholderia lacunae. The sequence continues at coordinate 25,397 of NZ_QHKS01000014.1, forward strand.
CTGGCGGCGCTGCAGGCGCGGGAGAATCATGCGCTGCAGGGCTCGCTCGCGGCCTCCACGCGCGAAAGCCAGCACGCGATCGTACTGCTGATCCTGACGATGCTGGCCGGCAGCGCGCTGCTGATCTATACGTTCGGCGTACGCGAAAGCAGTGCGCACGAAAAATTGCGCGCGGTCCGCGCGCTTGGCCGCAACGACGAGCGCTTTCGAGGCCTGTTCGACGATCATCCGGTGCCGATGTACATCTTCGATCGCGAGACGCTGCGCTTTCTGGCCGTCAACGCGGCCGCCGTCCAGCAATACGGCTACACCGAGAGCGAATTCCTCGGCATGACGATCCGCGCGATCCGCCCGGCTGGCGAAATCTCGCGTCTCGAATCGCACTTGCAGCGCAGCGACGTGGTGCCGCACCGCCGCACGATGGCGGGCATCTGGCATCACCGGCGCAAGGACGGCTCGACCATCAGCGCCGACATTTCGTATCACGCGATGAACTTCCTCGGCCGTGCCGCCTTGTTCGTGCTGGCTGACGACGTCACCGAGCAGATCAACGCGGAAGCCGAAGCGCAGCGCTCGAACCAGATGCTCGAGACGGTGATCGACAACATTCCGCAGCGCATTTTCTGGAAGGACCCGGAATCGCGTTATCTCGGCTGCAACATGGCGTTCGCGCGCGACGCGGGGCTCGCTTATCCGGAGCAGGTGGTGGGCAAGAGCGATGCCGATATGCCGTGGCGCGCGTTCGCCGACCTGTTCCGCGGGCACGACGAAGAGGTGCTGGGCACCGGTGTGCCGAAGATGAACTTCGAAGTCGACGTGGTCATCGGCGGCGTGCATCGTACGACGGTCACGAGCAAGCTGCCGTTCACCGACGGCGACGGCCACATCATCGGCGTGCTCGGCTCCTATACGGACATCACCGAGCGCAAGCGCGCCGATCTGGCCTTGCGTCTGCAAAGCCGCGCGCTCGATGCGAGCGTCAACGCGATTCTGATCACCGCGCCGTCGCCGGCGGGCAATCTGATCGAATACGTGAACCCCGCGTTCAAGCGCATCACCGGTTACGAGCCCGCCGAAATGATCGGCCACGATTGCCGCGTGCTGCAACGCGACGACCGCGATCAGGAAGGCGTCGCCGCGATTCGTCAGGCGCTGGCGGCGAACCGCGAAGTCAGCGCCGTGGTGCGCAACTATCGCAAGGACGGCGCGCTGTTCTGGAATCAGCTCTTCATCGCGCCGGTGCCGAACGCGGAGGGCGTGATCACGCATCACATCGGCGTGATCAACGATGTGACCGACCTGATGCGCTATCAGGAGCAACTCGAATACCAGGCCAACTATGACAGCCTGACGCGGCTGCCCAATCGCAACCTGCTGCGCGACCGCCTGCAGCATGCGCTGATCGTGGCGCACCGGCATCACAAGGGCGTCGCGGTGGTGTTCATCGATCTCGACGGTTTCAAGAACGTCAACGACAGTCTCGGCCATAGCGTCGGCGACCGCCTGCTGAGCGTGGTCGCCGAGCGGCTCGCTCGCTGTACGCGCACGAGCGACACGGTGGCGCGTCATGGCGGCGACGAGTTCGTGATCGTGATGACCGACACTGTCGACGAGCAATCGCTGATCGCGTGGATGGAGCGTGTGCGCGCCTCCATTTCCGAGCCGGTGTGGCTCGACGGTAACGAGTTGTACGTCGGCTGCAGCATGGGCGCGAGCCTGTTCCCGCAGGACGGCGACGACGCGGAAACGCTGATGAAAAAGGCCGACCTCGCGATGTATCGCGCGAAGGACATGGGCCGCAACACGTTCCAGTTTTATCAGCCTGAGATGAACGCGAGCGCGGGCGCGCGCTTGAACCTCGAACGGCGTTTGCGCCGGGCGTTGCGCGACCACGAATTCCTGCTGCACTACCAGCCGCAGGTGGATATCGGGAGCGGGCAGATTGTGGGCACCGAGGCGCTGGTGCGCTGGCGCGATCCGGAAGTCGGCTTGATCCCGCCGTCGTCGTTCATTCCGGTCGCGGAGGAAAGCGGCTTGATCGGGCCGCTGTCCGAGTGGGTGTTGCGCGAAGCGTGCCGGCAGAACAAGGCCTGGCAGGATGCGGGCTTGCCGCCGGCGCGGGTGTCGGTGAATCTGTCGGCGCGCGTGTTCCAGCAGCGCGATATCGCCAAGCTGGTGATGCAGGTGTTGTCGGAAACCGGCCTCGCGCCGCAATACCTCGAACTCGAACTCACCGAAAGCACGATCATGCGCAACGCCGAAGAAGCGGTGTCGATGCTCAACGAACTGCACGCGCTGGGCATCGGCCTCGCCATCGACGACTTCGGCACCGGCTATTCGAGCCTCAGCTATCTGAAACGCTTCCCGGTGGACCGCTTGAAGATCGACCGCTCGTTCGTGTCGGACATCGGCGTGTGCGGCGACGACGAAACGATCACTTCGGCGATCATTGCGCTCGCGCATTCGCTGAAGTTGCAGGTGATCGCGGAAGGCGTGGAGACCTCCGCACAACTCGATTTCCTTAAAGAGCGCGCGTGCGACGAGATGCAAGGCTTCTACTTCGCCAAACCGTTGTCGACGGAGGCGATCTCCGAGTTGTTCCAGGGCGGAGTGGGGCGGGAATTGGCCGCGGTTTGAGCGCTAGCGAGGGCTGTCGCAGCGCTCCGGTTCGACCTCATCCGCCAGCACGCTCAAACCGCCGGCGTATCCACGAAAACCGGCAACTGTTCGGCTGACGCGGAAAAAGCCTGCAGGCGGGGATACGCGGCCTTCACAACGATCTCCGGCAGGACCATCTGCGTGAAGTTCCACGCGACCGCCACCGCGACCTCCGCTGCGCCGAAGTGGTCCGCTTCGATCGGCAGCGGCGCTGTTGCCAGCTCTTCCTCCAGCTCGCGATAAGCGGCGAGCAACTGCTCGCTCACTCGATCGACCCACGGCTCATGCTGCTTCTCGGCCGGGCGCAGATTGCGTTCGTAGACGATCTGCACCGACTTCTCGCTAGCGGCCAGCGCCAGCCCCGTCAGGCGCGCGGCGCGCTTGCAGTGCGCCGGCTGCGACGGGAAGATGCGCTGCTCCGCGCCGGCGAGCGTGGCGACGTACTGAAGGATCACCGTCGAGTCCATCACGCGTTGGCCGTCGTCGAGCACCAGCGTGGGCGCTTTGACGACCGGGTTGATCTTCTTGAACTCGTCGTAGGTGCTGAATACGGAGATCGACTGGTGCTCGAAGTCGAGCTTCAGCAATTTGAGGCAGATGGCGACCCGGCGCACATAGGGCGAGTCGAGCATTCCGATCAGTTTCATCGCTTTTCCGTTAGAGGATCTATCATGGCGCGCCCAACTCCGCCGGCACGGGGCTATTTACCGATTGGGCGCCCCCCAGTTGCGTTCAAGCGATAGATTAAACATCTCGCGAGAGAAAAAGAAGCGACATTAATCGACGATTTCCGTCAGAATTCCTTACATGAAATCGATCCCGCCATTCGCCGCCCTCCGCTGCTTCGAAGCCGTCGCCCGGCTCGGCGGCGTGACGCGGGCCGCGCGCGAGTTGCACGTGACCCACTCGGCGGTCAGTCAGCAGATCAAGGTGCTGGAAGACGCGATGGGCGTAGCGCTATTTGTGCGCGAAGCCCGAGGTTTGCAGCTCACGGAGGACGGGCGGCTGTATGCGCTGGAAATACGGGCGGCGCTGCGCGATATCACGCACGCCACGCGTCGTGTGCAGGCGCGCCCTCACGAAAGCGAGCTGGTGATCGCAACCGTGCCGTCGTTCGCGCAGCATTGGCTCGTGCCGCGCCTTGCCAGCTTCCGCGAGGCCCACCCGTACTATCGGATCCGTTTGCTGACGAGTCTGCAGGTGGAGGATTTGCGCCACGGCGGGAGCGACATCGGCATCCGCATGGGGCAGGGCCATTGGCCGGATGTGGCGCAACAGAAACTGTTCGACGACGATGTGCTGATGGTCGCGGCGCCGCACTTCGCGAGCGGGCCTCACGGCCGCTTTCCGGTGACCGCCCAAGACGCGTTGGCGTGCCCGCTGATTTCCAGTCCGAACACGCCGTTGAGCGAATGGTGCGAGGCGGCGCAAGTGGCGGAGCCGCCCGCCGAGGCTATCGTCATGTCCGCGAACGATTCGAACATCGTGCTGGGTGCGGTATTGCTCGGGCAGGGCGTGGCGCTCGAGCGGCGCAGCCTGGTCGCGGGTGCGTTGGCGACGGGACAATTGGTGCAGATCACCGATATCCGCGTGCCGTATCGGTATCCCTACTGGCTCGTGTGGCCTCAACGCGAGAGCCTCAATGCCAGGCAGGCGCATTTCGCGCAATGGATCGAAGGGCAGGTCGACGAATATCTGCGCGGTGGCGGTTGAGCCTCGCGCCGTTCAATCCAGCACAGGCAATGCCCGCGGGCGCCGGTCGCCGTCGGTGGCGACGTAGGTCAAGGTCGCCTCGGTTACCTTCACGAGGTCTTCGGTCAGGCTCATGCGCTGCGCGTATACCTCGACCGACACGGTCACCGAGGTATTGCCGGTCTTCACGATATCCGCGTAAAAGCTCAGCAGATCGCCGACGAACACCGGCTGCTTGAAGACGAACGAATTGACCGCGATGGTCGCCACCCGCCCGTTGGCGCGGCGGCTCGCGGGAATCGAGCCGGCGATGTCCACTTGCGCCATGATCCAGCCGCCGAACACGTCGCCGTGCACGTTCGCGTCCGACGGCTGAGGCACGACGCGCAGCGCACAAGGCTTTTGCGGGAGTTGAAGGAGTTCGGTCATCGGGGCACCCTTGAGAAACGGATTGGCTCGGTCGGTTCGACCGGCAGGCGGGGGGATCTCACGACAACTGCACGAGACAACTGCACGAGACAACTGCACGAGACAACTGCACGAGACAACTGCACGAGACAACTGCACGAGACAACTGCACGAGACAACTGCACGAGACAACTGCACAGCAGCGGGCACGAGACAACTGCACAGCAGCGGGCACGTGGCCGACGGCCGGACAGCCCATGGAAAGCGGCGCCAGCCGGCTTCTGCGACAATAGAAAGATCAGGAATTGTACGGGAAAGCGCCCAGCCGGGTCGCGCGACAAAAAGCAGTTTGCCAACTGCCGGTCGGCGCGCCGCTGCGAACTCCGTCGCTTCCACACTCTCCCCAGCCGATCCCATGCGCCGCACACCTTCCTCCGAACCATCGCCGATCTCGACCCAGCCGCGCAACGACTGGCAGACGATCCTCTCGTTGCTGCCCTACCTCGCCACCTACAAATGGCGCGTCGTCTTCGCGCTGAGCTGCCTGATCGGCGCGAAGATCGCCAACCTCGGCGTGCCGGTCGTGATGAAGCGGATCGTCGACAGCCTCGCGTCGGTGCAGCATCTGACCGCGCTCGGCCGCGCGCAGGATTCGCCGGGCATCGTGTTGCTGGGCGGCGTCGGCTTGCTGGTGGTCGCGTATGCGGTGGTGCGGCTCTCCACGTCGCTCTTCACCGAGTTGCGCGAGATCCTGTTCTCGAAGGTGACCGAGAGCGCGGTGCGGCAACTCGCGTTGAAAGTGTTCCGCCATTTGCATGCGCTGTCGTTGCGGTTTCATCTCGAGCGGCAGACGGGCGGCATGTCGCGCGATATCGAACGCGGCACGCGCGGCATCACGCAGCTCATTTCGTATTCGCTGTACAGCATTCTGCCGACGCTCGTCGAAGTCGGCCTCGTGCTCGGTTTTTTCGTCGTCAAATACGAGGCGTATTACGCGATCGTCACCTTCATTGCGCTTGCCGCGTACATCACGTTTACCGTGAAAGTGACCGAATGGCGTACGCATTTTCGCCGCACGATGAACGATCTCGATTCAAAGGCGAATTCGCGTGCGATCGATTCGCTGCTCAACTACGAGACCGTCAAATATTTCGGCAACGAAGAGTGGGAAGCGCGGCGCTACGACGAGAACCTGAAGCGCTACCGGGCGGCCGCGATCAAGTCGCAGAACTCGCTGTCGGCGCTGAACTTCGGACAGCAGGCGATCATCGGCACGGGGCTCGTGTTCATCCTGTGGCGCGTGACTGAAGGCGTGATGGCCGGACGCCTCACGCTCGGCGATCTGGTGTTGATCAACACCTTCATGTTGCAGCTTTATATTCCGCTGAATTTTCTCGGTGTCGTGTACCGGGAGTTGAAGCAGAGTCTCACCGATATGGACCGGATGTTCACGCTGCTCGGCGCCTCGCGGGAAGTGCCCGACATACCGGATGCGCCGGCGTTGCGGGTGAGCGGCGCGCAGGTGCGGTTCGAACAGGTGAACTTCGCGTACGAACCGGCGCGGCAGATTCTGCACGATGTGAGTTTCACGATTCCGGCGGGCACCACCACGGCGGTGGTCGGCCACAGCGGCTCGGGCAAATCGACGCTCGCGCGGCTGATGTTCCGTTTCTACGATCTGGACCGTGCGAGCGGCGGCGCGATCGTTATCGACGGCCAGGATATTCGCGATGTGACGCAAGATTCGCTGCGCACGTCGATCGGCATCGTCCCGCAGGACACGGTGCTGTTCAACGATTCGATCTACTACAACATTGCCTATGGCCGCCCGTCGGCCACGCGAGAAGAGGTGATCGCGGCGGCGCGCGCGGCGCATATTCATGAGTTCATCGAAGGTTTGCCGAAGGGCTATGACACGCCCGTCGGCGAACGTGGGTTGAAATTGTCCGGCGGTGAAAAGCAACGCGTCGCGATTGCGCGGACCATTCTGAAGAATCCGCCGATCCTGCTGTTCGACGAAGCCACCTCCGCACTCGATTCGCGTTCGGAGCGCGCGATCCAGCACGAACTCGATCAGATCGCACGCGAGCGCACGACGCTGATCATCGCGCACCGGCTCTCGACCGTGGTGCACGCTCAGCAGATCATCGTGATGGACAAAGGGCGCATCGTCGAGCGCGGTACGCATGCGGAATTGCTGACGGCGAACGGGCTGTTCGCGCAGATGTGGGCGTTGCAGCAGCAACGCGCGGCGCAGGCGCCCGAGGCGGTGGAAACGGTAGGCGCGGGAGAGGGCGGAGCCGGCGGGCGGTGAGCAAGACGCGGTGGGATATGCCGTGCTTGCTCGTCGCGTTGCGCGTCGAACGTCGAGCGTCGAACGTCGAATATCGAACGCCCGGCGGCGAGTTGGCGCACTGTATCCACCAACGCCGGACGTTCGACGCTTAGCGCGCGCTCAGGTGTCGATCGAGGTCTTGCAGCTGCGCCGGTGTGCCGACGTTCTCCCACAAGCCTTCATATAACTCGCCGCTCGCAAGGCCGCGCGCAATCGTGTCCCGGTAGTACGGCGTGAGCGCGCGCTGCGTGCCGCGCGGCAGATCGCGAAACATGCGCGTGTCGTACAGGCCGATATTGCCGAACGTGAAGCGCGCTTGCGCGTCGAGCGACAACACGCCGTCGATCAAACCAAAATCGCCGTTCGGATGAAACACCGGGTTCGGCACCATGACCAGATGCATGCCCGGTTCGGGCAACTTCGCAAGCTTGTCGGCGCGCGCATTCAGCGTCGCGTAATCGAAATCCGCATACACGTCGCCGCTGACCGCGACGAACACTTCGCTATGGCCGCTGTCTTCCAGCAGCGGCAGCGCCTGCACGATGCCGCCGGCGGTTTCCAATGCTTCGTGCTCGGCCGAGTAGCGCAGTTGCACGCCCCAGCGCGAACCGTCGCCAAGCGAGCCTTCGATCTGCTCGCCGAGCCACGCGTGGTTGATGACGATGGTCTGAAAGCCGGCGCGCGCGAGCCGTTCGATCTGCCAGACGATCAGCGGCTTGCCGCCCGCTTCGAGCAAGGGCTTAGGGCACGTGTCGGTCAACGGACGCATCCGTTCGCCGCGGCCCGCGGCGAAAATCATCGCTTTCTTCAGAGACATCGTCATCGATCAGAACGTGTAGCCGACTTCATTCGCGCGGCCTTCGAGATCGTCGAGCAGCTTCGCGAAGGGGCGCAGCGGCGCGTAGCGTTCGGCGACCTTGCGTGCATAGCCGATGAAACGCGGCAGATCCGACATGTAATGCGGTTTGCCGTCGCGGTAGTGGATCCGGCAGAACAGGCCCAGCACCTTGATGTGCCGTTGCAGACCCATCCATTCGAGCTGGCGGTAGAACTCGCCGAAATCCGGGTCGACCGGCAGGCCGGCTTTTTTCGCGCGCTCCCAGTAGTACACGAAGCAATCCAGTTCGAACTCTTCGTCCCAGCTGAGGAACGCATCGCGCAGCAGCGACGCGACGTCGTAGGTGATCGGGCCGTACACCGCGTCTTGGAAGTCGAGCACACCGGGGTTGGCGGGGTTGGGCGCCGAAGCGATCATCAGATTGCGCGGCATGAAATCGCGCAGCATGAACACTTGCGGCTGCGCCCGGGCGCTCGCGATCAGCAGCGCGAAGGTGCGCTCGAGCACCCCGCGGGTCTTTTCGTCGACCTCGCGCCCCAGATGCCGGCCGATGAACCACTCCGGCATCAGCTCCATCTCGCGGCGCAGGAAGGCTTCGTCGAACGGCGGCAGCACGTCCTCGCGCGAGGTGAGCTGCCAGCGGATCAACGCGTCGAGCGCGTCGCACATCAGCGTGCGGGCGCGGCGCGGGTCGGCGTCGTGCTGGGCGCCTTGCAGCGCGCCGAGGTACGACGCGGTGCCCAGATCGGTGACGAGCATGAATCCCGCGTCGAAGTCGACCTCCAGCACGCGCGGCACATGCACGCCGGCCGCTTCGAGCAACCGCGCGATCTGCACGAATTCGCGGCACTTTTCGGGCGGCGGCGCATCGACGGCGATTAGCGTGCCGATGCTTTCGCCTTCCGCCGCCTTACCGCCAAGGCGGAAATAGCGGCGAAAACTGGCGTCGGAGGAGGCCGGTGCAAGTGTGGCAAGCTCCAGCGCAAAGCGCGCTGCATGGCCGTTCAGCCAGATGGTGAGCAGGTCGAGGCGGGTATCGGTTGTGTCTTGGGAAGGGGGTAGCGTCATGAAAACCGGCGGCAAATTCAGAGGGGCAACGTCTTGCCATATAATACCCCACGACTTTTTTGACGCGGCTCACGCCGGCTTTCGCGTATTCCGCTTTACCGCCTGCCTTATCGTTCGAGAGATTGTAAATATTGATGTGCAGCCGACTGTCACGGTCGAGGTGTGCAGGCGGTGGATCGTGACTGCAGAAGCTGACGGACGGGCCGATTCGCCAAACGATACATGCCGCCTAGACAGCTTTCCCAAACGACTCCCTCTTGTGCCGGCGTGCCGCGCAAAAGGCGGCTCGTCGCGGCGTTGATCGCCGTTCCGGGCCTGATGCCCGCGCTTGCGCACGCCCAGTTGACGGGGGAAGCCGCGCAGCCGCAGCCTATCGACGCCCCCTGGGGCATGCAACTCGCCCCGCAGCTCGAAGAACATCTGTTGCAGCCGGGCCAGAAGCCGGCCGCCTTCGTGCTCGGCGACTCCACCAGCGGCACCACCGATCAGGACATGGCCGCCAAGGGCTCGGCCGAGATTCGCCGCAATACGCTCGTGATCAAGGCCGACGCGCTGCATTACGATCAGGACACGGACCTGGCCGACGCCTACGGGCAGGTCCACGTGATCAACAACGGCAATACGTTCGTCGGCCCCGAAGCGCATCTGCAAGTGGATTCGAGCGAAGGCTTCATGAGCGCGCCGAAGTACCACTTCAACCTGACGGGCGGTTCGGGCAGCGCGGAGCGCGTCGATCTGCTCGACAACGAGCGCTCGGTGTTCACGCACGGCACCTACACGGCCTGTGCGTGCGTGGACGATCCGGCGTGGTACATCAAGGGCAGCGAATTCGACTTCGACACCGGTGCGGACGAAGGCGTCGCGCACAACGGCGTGCTGTTCTTTCAGGGCGTGCCGGTGTTCGCTTCGCCGTGGCTGTCGTTCCCGCTGTCGGGCGAGCGCCGCAGCGGCCTGCTGCCGCCCACGTTCTCGCTCAGTTCGGGCAACGGCTTCGAACTGTCGGTGCCGTATTACTTCAACATCGCGCCGAACCGCGATCTGACGGTCACACCGCGTCTGATCTCGAAGCGCGGCGTGCAGTTGCAGTCGACGTTCCGCTATCTGTCGCCGACCTATTCCGGCTCGATTACCGGCGAGTTCCTGCCGAACGACCGCCTGACGAAGACCAACCGCTACGCGCTGTACATCCAGCACAACCAGAACTTCGGCAACGGGTTTGGCGGCTACATCTACTACAACAAGGTCTCGGACAACACGTATCCGGAAGACCTGTCGTCGTCGGTCAGTCAGTTCATGAACGGCACCCAGCTCCTGTATCAACAGGAAGCCGGGTTGACCTACAACAACGGCCCGTGGTCCGTGCTCGCCCGCGAGCAGCACTGGCAGACGCTGACGCCTTCAGTGGCGCCGTATGGCCGCGAGCCGCAGTTGAACGTGAAGTACGCGAAGTACAACGTCGGCGGCTTCGACTTCGGCTCCGAAGCGGACTACACGAATTTCCGCATCACGACCGCGGACAAGACCGAAGGTCAACGGGTGATGTTCAACCCGTACGTCTCGTATTCGGTGGTCGGGCCCGGCTACTTCGTCACGCCGAAGGTGCAATGGCACTTTGCGTCGTACAACCTGCGCAATATCAGCGGGGACGTGCCCACCGGCACGCCGAAGAACTTCACCGAATCGATCCCGACGCTCAGCTTCGACAGCGGGCTGATCTTCGACCGTTCGGTGCGGATCTTCGGTCAGGATTACATTCAGACGCTGGAGCCGCGGCTCTACTACGTGTACACGCCGTACCGCAACCAGGAGTCCGCGCCGCTGTTCGATACCGCCGACTCCGACTTCGGCCTGGCGGAAATCTTCACGCCGAACACCTTCGTCGGCAACGACCGTATCGCCGACGCGAACCGCCTGACCGCGGCCCTCACCACGCGCTTCATCAATCCGGCTACCGGCGACGAACGCGCGCGCTTTGTGCTCGCACAGCAGTACTATTTCCGGGATCAGCGCGTCACGCTGCTGCCTACCCAGACCAGCACGCAAGCCACCCATTCGGACCTGATCGCGGGTGCGTCGCTCAAGCTCGGGGCCGGTTTCGCGTCGGAAACGGCGTTCCAATATAATGCCGACAACAACCAGTTGGTGAAAACGAGCGTCGGTTTCGGGTTCAGTCCGGGCACCGGCCGGGTGGTCAATGTCGGGTACCGCTACACCCGCGCGAACACCACGCTGGACAATCAGCCGATCAATCAGGTGCTGGTCTCGGGGCAATGGCCGTTGTCCCATCGGGTGTTCGGGGTGGGCCGTTTCAATTACGACCTGGGCGGGCACCGGATCGTCGACGGTCTGGTCGGCCTGCAATACGACGCCGACTGCTGGACGTTCGGCGCCGGGATCCAGCGCTATGCGAACGGTCTGAATACCTCGGGGCAGCATCAGGCTGGCACGCGGTTTCTCGCGCAGTTGACGTTCAAGGGCTTGTCGAGCGTCGACAACGGGCTGATGGCCGCATTCCGCTCCAGCGTGGCCGGCTACACGCCGTTGCCGCCACCACCGCCGCCGGAAGCGCGTTTCACCAATTACGAGTGACGCTCGTCCGATCATTTATAGAATGCGAAAAGACGGGCCAGGCGCGCCCGACATCATTGGAGTATCTGTGGCAATCATGAAAAAGCTTCGCTTGGCAACGCTTGCGGCCGGTCTCGCCGCCACGGCGTCTCTCCTGTCGGTCGCGCCGGTTCAGGCGCAGGCGCTGCGCGGCAATAGCGGCCAGACGGTCGACACCATCGCCGCGGTGGTCAACAACGGCGTCATCACGCGGCGCGAGCTCGACGAACGCATGGGCCTGATCAGCCGCCGGCTGAACCAGCAGAACGCGCCGGTGCCGCCGGCCGATCAGCTGCGCCAGCAGGTGCTCAACCAGATGGTGCTGGAGCGCATCCAGCTGCAGAAGGCCAAAGAAATCGGCATCAATATCGACGACGCGGCCGTGCAAAAAACGCTCGAACGGCTCGCGCAGGCGAACAACATGACGCTCGAGATATACCGCGCGCGCATCGAGGCGCAAGGCGTGCCCTGGAGCACGTTCACGAGCGACGCGCGGACCGAACTCACGCTCTCGCGTTTGCGCGAGAAGGAAGTGGACAGCAAGGTCACGGTGTCGGACGCGGAAGTCGCGAACTACATCGCCAGTCAGCGCGGCCCGAACGCCGCTCTGACGAGCGACCTGCATTTCGAGCACATTTTGCTGAAGGCGCCGATGAACGCGCCGGAAACCGACATCGAAGCGGCCCAGAAAAAGGCCCAGGCGCTGCTGACGGAAGCCACGGGCGGCGCCAATTTCGAAAAGCTCGCGAAGTCGAATTCGCAGGCGCCGGATGCCTCGAAAGGCGGCGATATGGGTTTTGTGACGCCGTCCAGGCTGCCGCCTGAATTCGTCAAGGCCGCCGCGGCATTGCGCCCCGGTCAGGTCAACCCGGATCTGATCCGCACGAACGACGGCTTCGAAGTCGTGCGCCTCGTCGATCGCCGCTCAGGCCAGGGCACGGGCTCGGCGGATGCGCCGAAGCTCGTGCAGACGCACGTGCGCCACATTCTGCTGCGCGTCGGCGACGGCATGTCCGAGCCGCAAGCGCGTCAGAAGCTGCTCGATATCAAGAACCAGATCGCCGCGGGCGGTGACTTCGCGAAGTTCGCTCACTCGTACTCGCAAGACGGTTCGTCGTCGCAAGGCGGCGACCTGGGCTGGATCAGCCCTGGCGAGACGGTGCCGGAATTCGAGCGCGCGATGAACAGCCTGCAGGACGGCCAGATCAGCGATCCGGTGCGCAGCGAATACGGCTACCACCTGATCCAGGTGCTGGCTCGCCGTGAGGCGGAAGGCTCGGTTTCGCAGCAGATGGATCTGGCGCGTCAGGCAATCGGTCAGCGCAAGGCGGAGCAGGCCTACTCCGACTGGCTGCGTGAATTGCGCGACACTGCGTATGTCGAAGTGAAACCCGTTCAAGCGAACGTGCAATAAACGCCATGACAACCGCCGCCCAGTCCGCCAGCACCCCGTTGCAAATCGCGATCACGACCGGCGAACCGGCCGGCGTCGGTCCCGAGTTGACAGCGCAGGCGCTGGCCGGGGCGGCGGCGCATTGGCCCGGTGCGCAGTTCACCGTGCTGGGCGACGCCGGTCTGCTCGCCGAGCGGGCCCGTGCGGTGGGCGTGGATTGGGCCGCGCTGACGGCGGACGGCAAGCGCGTGCGCATGCAGCATCGGCCGCTCGGCGCACCGTCGCTGGCAGGCAAGCTCGACGCGGCCAACGGCCGCTACGTGCTCGATCTGCTCGACAGCGCGATCGACGGCGCAGTGGCCGGCACGTTCGACGCGATCGTCACCGCGCCGCTGCAAAAAAGCACCATCAACGATGCCGGTGTGCCGTTTACCGGCCACACGGAATACCTGGCGGAACGCACGCACACGCCGCGCGTGGTGATGATGCTGGCCGGCACCGGCAAGCGCCCGTTGCGCGTCGCGCTCGCCACCACGCATCTGCCGCTGAAAGACGTGTCGGCGGCGTTGTCGATCGACAGCATCGGCGAGACGCTGCGCATCATCGATCACGACCTGCGCCACCATTTCGGTTTGCCCGCGCCGCGCATTCTCGTGACCGGTTTGAATCCGCACGCGGGCGAAAACGGTTATCTGGGCCGCGAGGAAATCGACGTGATTACGCCGGCGCTGAAGCTCGCGAACCATCAGGGCATCGATGCGCGGGGTCCCTATCCGGCCGACACGCTATTCCAGCCGCGCTATCTGAACGAAGCCGATTGCGTACTCGCGATGTTCCACGATCAGGGCTTGCCGGTGCTGAAGTACGCCACCTTCGGCGAAGGCATCAACATCACGCTCGGTTTGCCGATCATCCGCACGTCGGTCGATCACGGCACCGCGCTCGATCTGGCCGGCACCGGCCGCGCCGACTCCGGCAGCCTGATCGCCGCGATCGATACGGCCGTGTCGATGGCGCAGCACCGCCGCGCGGGCTGATTCGCTCGGTTCATTGCCTGCAAACATCGTTTCACCTGCAGCACTTGACCCCCATCGCTTCACAGGCGTTTTCTTTTTTTAAGCAGTTCTCTTCCTGGCGTTTCTTAGATGTCCACCAGCAGACCGCAACGGGCCCAGCATCAGGGTCATACCGCACGCAAGCGTTTCGGCCAGAATTTTCTGGTCGATATGGGCGTGATCGATTCGATCGTCGATGTGATCCGGCCGCAGCGCGGCGAGCGCATGGTCGAAATCGGGCCGGGGCTGGGGGCGCTCACCGAGCCGCTGATCGAACGCCTCGCGACGCCTGAAGCGCCGTTGCACGCGGTCGAACTGGATCGCGATCTGATCGGCCGACTCAAGAAGAAATTCGGCGACCTGCTCGAACTGCATGCGGGCGACGCGCTCGCGTTCGACTTCGGTTCGCTGGCCGCGCCGGGAGAAAAGGCGTCGCTGCGGATTGTCGGCAATCTGCCGTACAACATTTCGAGCCCGCTGCTGTTTCATCTGACGTCGTTCGCGCATCGCGTGATCGATCAGCACTTCATGCTGCAGAACGAAGTGGTCGAGCGGATGGTGGCGGAGCCGGGTACCAAGGCGTTCAGCCGGCTCTCGGTGATGCTGCAATACCGTTATGTGATCGACAAGCAACTCGACGTGCCACCCGAAGCGTTCCAGCCGCCGCCGAAGGTCGATTCGGCGATCGTGCGGATGATCCCCTACGCGCTGCACGAATTGCCGCCGGTGGACGTGCGCGTGCTCGGCGAAGTGGTGACGGCGGCGTTCTCGCAGCGGCGCAAGATGCTGCGCAATACGTTGGCGGCCTATCGCGACCTGGTGGATTTCGACGCGCTCGGCTTCGATCTGCAACGCCGCGCCGAAGACGTGCCGGTCGCCGACTATGTGCGCGTGGCGCAGGTCGTGGCGGCGCTGCCGTCGCACGGCGCCGCGGCCGCCGGGACCGGCGACGCCTGAGTTTCGGAGGCGCGCTGCGTCCTGCGGCGCGCTCAAAGAACCCATTTCTTGCCCGCCTCGCCTAAGCGGCCACCCGCTTAGGCCGCCCGCTTAGGCAGCGCATTGACGAGCGCAATGCCGGTCAGCACCCGCTCCGCGGCCAGCGGAAAACGCAGGCTGAGCGACTCGCCAGGCAGCAGCACGCGCCCCCACCGCCTACGCGTACTTCTTACATCCCGCAAGTAGTTCGCTGACTTAACGGCACCTGCGCAACACCTGCAGCAGTCTGTTTCCTGACTGTGTCCGTTTCAGGATAAGGTTCACCGACGCATATTTCGTCACGTCATTGCCGGTACTTCGCATCAGGCGAAGTGCCGGCAGCTGAAAAGACAGGATGCCTATGCGTCACACTGCGGACCATCCGCCTGAAAACCTGATCGATGCATGCCCGAAGAGCAAAGCGAACGCACGCTCTTCGCGCGCAAGCGGAACCAGTTTGGGGAGACGGTATGAAGAACGTGAGCAACTGGGCGGTGGTGGCGGTGCCCGCGGCATTGGCCTGTCAGATGGCGTACGCGCAATCGAGCGTGACGCTGTACGGCGTGGTCGACGAGAGCGTGCGGTATCTGACCCACGCGAACAAGGCCGGCGATTCTTCGATTGCGCTCGGCACCGGCGGCATGACCCAGAGCCGGTGGGGACTGAAGGGCGTCGAGGATCTGGGCGACGGCTGGTCCACGTTCTTCAAGCTCGAAGACCGTCTTTACATCAATAGCGGGCAAAGCGACCCCACCTTGCCTTTCTTCAACGAAGCTCAAGTGGGCGTGCGCTCGAACTCCTATGGCCAGGTGATCCTGGGCCGTCAGTACAACGTGATGATCGAAGGCGTCACGATCGGCGGCTACGGCAGCAATCCCTGGATTCCGTACGATTTCAGCTTCCAGCCGGAAGTGACGATGACCGGCGGCATCTGGACCAGTAACCAGGTGCAGTATCAGGCGCACTACAACGGTCTGATGTTCGCCGCCGGCTATGCGTTCGGCGGCAACGCGGGAAATTCATACGGCAGTCAGATCGGCGCTGCGGCCGCCTATGCGCCAAAAGGCGGTCCGTTCACCGTTGGCGGCGCGTACGAGGAGTCGAAAGACTCGGTCAACGGTGCGGCCTCGAAGGCGTGGAGCTTCGGCGGTTCGTACACATGGGACAAGACGCGTTTTGCGGCCGGTTACATCGTCAATCAGAACGAAGCCGCCTTTTCGAGCTTCGCCAACGGTCCGTTCAGCGCGTCTGCGCTCGCCGCGCTCAAGTACACCGACTTTGCGCGGCGTCGCATGATCATGGGCGGGATCACGCAGCAGGTCGGCAACGCGTGGCATTTCGCCGCGAATGTGTGGCGCACGCTGCAGGACGGCAAGAAGCCGTCTCAGGACGGCTCGGCATGGCAGTATCAACTGGTCGCCGATTACAACCTGTCGAGGCGCACCGATGTTTATCTGGAAGGCGATTACTCGTTGTATCGGGGTGACCTGATCGGCGCTCAGCTGCAGGGCGTCAACGGCATCGGGCTGGCGCAGAAGGGGACGCAGGTCGGTCTGATGGCGGGCCTGCGGCATCAGTTCTGATTACCCGCTCTCATCCCCGACTTCCACGCGTGGCTTCAATGCGCGTGCGCGGTTTTAACCCTCGGTTTCAACACGCGCGTTCGAGCCGCCGCTTCGAACGTTGTCGATCGATCAATGCAAAGCCGGCCGCGCCGGTCACCAGCAGCAACACGCCGGTCACAGCGAAGCCGATTTCATAGCCGCGTGCGGCGAGTTCCGCACTCTGCAGCGAAGCGCGATTCCGGTTACATTGACGTTCTCGACGTTACGCAACAGGGAATACACAATGCGCCTGCTTCACACCATGCTCCGGGTCGGCGACCTGGACCGCTCGATCGTGTTCTACACCGAACTGCTCGGTATGAAATTACTGCGCCGCGAAGACTATCCGGACGGCAAGTTCACGCTCGCGTTCGTCGGCTATGAAGACGAACGTAACGGCACTGTCATCGAATTGACGCACAACTGGGACACGCCATCGTACGACCTCGGCACCGGCTTCGGACACCTCGCTGTCGAAGTCGAAGACGCGTACGCCGCGTGCGACAAGATCAAGGCTCAGGGCGGCACGGTTGTGCGCGAAGCCGGTCCGATGAAGCACGGCACGACCGTGATTGCTTTCGTCACCGATCCGGACGGCTACAAGATCGAGTTCATCCAGAAGAAAAAATAACGCACGCGGCGGGGTGAGGATTCAGGCAATGAACAACAGCAATCCCTACTTCGAAGAACTGGAACATATCCACGTCGAGTTTCAGGCGTTGTTCGACGGCTCGGCGGATGCCGGCGCGCTGGAGCGGATCATGGCGCGCTTCGCGCCGCAGTTCACGCTGGTCATGCCGTCAGGCGTCGTACTGGATCTCGCAGGCGTGCGCGAGACGCTCACGAAGCTCCGTGGTGCGCGCCCCGGCTCACAGATCACGATCCGCGATAGGGAGATCGTGACGGAGTATCCGTCGGGCGCGGTGGTGAAGTATTGTGAATATCAGCGCGATAGTGCGGGCAACGCTAACGTGCGGCGCTCGACTGCAGTGATGGACATCGACGCGCAAGGCAAGGTGACGTGGCGCCATCTGCAGGAAACCTTCTGCGCGGCATGAGGCCGCGGGTTTCAGAAGCCGACGCATCAATGTGGAGCGCCAGCGCATTAAAGCGTCGGCAGCAACTCCGGCGGATGTGACTTCAACGTCTGCCGCGCCTCGCGGAATTCCGGAAAAATCGATTCGACCGTTTGCCAGAAGCGCGGGCTGTGATTCATCTCGCGCAGATGCGCGAGTTCGTGTGCGACGACGTAATCGATGATCGACAGCGGGAAGTGAATCAGCCGCCAGTTCAGGCGGATCTTGCCGTCGCTCGAACAACTGCCCCAACGCGTAGCCGCCGAGGAGAGCGCATACGCGCGATAGTTGACGCCGAGCTTGTCCGCGTAGATCGCCAGCCGCTCACCGAACAGACGCTTTGCTTCGCCTTGCAGCCAACCTTGCACGCGATCCTTGATCTGCTGCGGGTCGGCCTGCAACGGCAGCGGCAGAGCGAGCGCCGCTTCGTCCGCGTTGAAGGCGAGGGTGCCTTGCGGCGAACCGAGCTTCACGCGCACAGGCTGGCCGAGATACGGCACTTCCGCGCCATCTTTCCAATCGACCTTCGGCAACGCACGCTGTTCGACGCGCGTCTGCCATTCGATCAGCTTCGCAAAAATCCAGCGCTGCTTTTCGGTGATTGCGGTTTCGATATCGGCGAGCGTGACCCAGCGTGGTGCGGTAATCATCAGGCCGCTGCTGTCGATCGCAAAGCCGATCGAGCGGCGTGCAGAGCGCTTGAGCTGGTAGTGCAGCGTGCGCGAGCCGAGTGTCAGGCTGCGCAGCTTGCTGCCATCCGGCGCGAGCGGCACGACCGGCGGCTGCCCGGTCTGCGAGTCCGCAGGAGAGCCGGACAAAGGCGCGGACGGTGAAGGGAACGACGACGTCGAACCCGGCTCGACGAAGAGCGGGAGATCGAGTTGCCGGCTATCGAGCGCCGCAGCGGGCTGCGGCGTAGGAGACTTCTGCATCGGATTCGGCTTCGCGCAAATGCGCCTTCGAGGGCGCGGGCGCGTCAGATTGGTGCGGCGGCGGAACTGCTTTCCGCCGCGCGGTACGCAGTAGGATCGATACGGCGCATTTCAGCTTCGATCCACTGTTCGACGCGCGTGTTCACTTCATCGGGCGTGAGCCCCGTCGTCTGGATCGGCTTGCCGATCGACACTGTGACTATACCCGCATATTTGAGAAACGAGTTGCGCGGCCACACACGTCCCGCGTTGTGCGCGATCGGCACGACCGGCGCGCCGCTGGCAATCGCAAAACGCGCACCGCCGGTTTTGTACTTGCCCTGCTTGCCGGTCGGCGTGCGCGTGCCTTCCGGAAACATGATGACCCACGCGCCCTCGGCCATTCGCGCCTTGCCTTGCTTGATGACCGATTCGAACGCGTACTTGCCTTCCTTGCGATCGATGTGAACCATCTTCAGCATGCCGAGCGCCCAGCCGAAGAACGGCACATACAGCAGCTCGCGCTTGAATACGTAGCACAGCGGCCGCGGCATCAGCGCCGGAAACGCCAGCGTTTCCCATGCCGATTGATGCTTCGACAGCAGCACGGCCGGACCGTCGGGCAGGTTCTCGTAACCTTCGACGTGGTAGCGGATACCGTTCAGCCAGCGCACCGTCTTGAGCGTGGCGCGGCACCAGCCGGCGGCCATCCAGTAGCGGCTGTCGGCGCGCATGAACGGAAACGCGACGAAGCACGCGATCGCGTACGGCACCGTGAACAGGACGAAGTAGATCAGCAGCAGCAAAGAACGAATGAAGCGCATCGGCGTGGTCAGTGTGGGTTGGGGACGCGCTCGCTGCGCGTCACTCGTGAGCGTCGGAGAGGAAGTCGAGCGCGAACGCGCGCAGATCGTCGTGCACGCGTGTGCCGTCGGGCAGGCCGCCGGCCTCGAGCGTTTTGCGGCCTTTGCCGGTCAGCACCAGATGAACCGGATGTCCGAGCACTGCGCCCGCTTGCAGATCGCGCATCGCATCGCCGACCACCGGCGTATGCTCCGGCAAGACTTCGAAGCGCTCGGTGATCATCTTCAGCATGCCGGGCTTCGGCTTGCGGCATTCGCAATGGTCTTCAGCCGTGTGCGGACAGAAGAACACCGCGTCGATGCGCCCGCCGACCGCTGCCGCCAACCGGTGCATCTTCAGATGCATCGCATTGAGCGCGTTCATGTCGAACAAACCGCGCCCGATGCCCGACTGGTTCGTCGCGATCGCGACACGATAACCGGCCTGGTTCAGCCGTGCGATCGCTTCGAGCGAGCCGGGCAGTGCGACCCATTCGTCCGGCGACTTGATGAACGCGTCGGAATCGACGTTGATCACGCCGTCGCGGTCGAGGATCACCACTTTCTTGATCGGCATGGCGCGGGGCTCAGGCAGCGAGTCGGG
Source organism: Paraburkholderia lacunae (assembly GCF_003353175.1). Lineage (GTDB taxonomy): Bacteria > Pseudomonadota > Gammaproteobacteria > Burkholderiales > Burkholderiaceae > Paraburkholderia > Paraburkholderia lacunae. Next base: position 45,463 of record NZ_QHKS01000014.1, read on the forward strand.
AAATGTCGGCGACGCAATTCATCTGCTGATGCAGCGTGCCGAGCAAGGCCAGACGGTTGGCGCGCAACGCCGGGTCTTCGACGTTGACCATCACGTCGTTGAAGAACGTGTCGACCGGTTCGCGCAAGGCGGCAAGCGCCGTCAAGGCGCCGGTGTAATCGTGTGCGGCGAGTTGCGACTGCACATGCGGCGCCACCTGTTCGAGCTGCGCGTGCAAGGCTTTTTCCGCCGTCTCGGTCAGCAGCGCGACCTGCACGCCGCCGCTCGTCGTGATGCCGTCCGACTTCTTCAGGATGTTCGAAATGCGCTTGTTGGCTGCCGCGAGCGACGCCGCTTCAGCCAGCGTCGTGAATTCGCGCACTGCGTCCAGACGTGCCACGATCTCGTCGAGGCGTGTCGGGTTCAGGGCCAGCACCGCGTCGATTTCGCCCACCGCATAGCCGCGCTCACGCAGCAAGCCGCGCAGACGGTCCATGCAGAACTCGTAGATCGCCGGCGTCGAATCGGCGACGTTCGGTGCCGCGGCGAATTGCGCGTAGGCGGTGCGCAGCAGTTCGACCAGATCGACCGGCAACTGCTTTTCGACCAGAATCCGCAGCACGCCGAGCGCGTGACGGCGCAGCGCGAACGGATCTTTTTCGCCGGAGGGTTGCAGGCCGATGCCCCAGATGCCGACCAGCGTTTCGAGCTTGTCCGCCAGCGCGACAACCGTTCCGGTTGGGGTGGTGGGCAAGGCGTCGCCGGAGAAACGCGGCTGGTAGTGTTCCGAGCACGCGAGCGCGACTTCTTCCGGCTCGCCGTCGTGGCGCGCGTAGTACGTGCCCATCGTGCCTTGCAGCTCGGGGAATTCGCCGACCATGTCGGTGATCAGATCGGCCTTGGCGAGACGCGCGGCGCGCCTGGCGAGCGCGACATCGGCGCCGATCAGCGAGGCGATCGCGCCAGCCAGCCCTTCCACACGCTCGACGCGTTGCAGCGCCGAACCCAGCTTGTTGTGATACACGACGTTTGCAAGCTGCGGCACGCGCTCGGCGAGCGGCTTCTTCTTGTCCTGCTCGAAGAAGAACTTGGCGTCGGCCAGACGCGGACGCACCACGCGCTCATTGCCTTCGACGATATCGCCCGGCGTCGCCGTTTCGATGTTCGACACGATCAGGAAGCGCGAGCGCAGCTTGCCGTTCGCGTCCGTCAGCGCGAAATATTTCTGGTTCGTCTGCATGGTGAGGATCAGGCATTCCTGCGGCACTTGCAGGAATTCGTCCTCGAAACGGCAGGCGTAGACCACCGGCCATTCGACCAGCGACGTCACTTCGTCCAGCAGCGCTTCGGGCATCACCACCTGATCGCCGTTGGCTTGCGCGAGCAGATGCGTGCGGATGGTTTCCTTGCGGTGGGCGAAATTCGCGACCACGCGACCCTTGTGCATCAGCGTCTCGGCGTACGCATCCGCGTGCTGGATCTGCACGAAGCCTTCGGACAGGAAGCGGTGGCCGAGCGTGGTGTCGTCGGCGTCGATGCCGAGCGCCGTGACCGGCACGACCTGGTCGCCATGCAGCACCGTCAGACGTTGCGCCGGGCGCACGAACTGGATGTTGGTGCCGTCCGGACGCTGATACGTCATCACTTTCGGGATCGGCAGCTTCGATACGGCGAGTGCTTCGTCGAGCGCGCTTTGCAGGCCTTCGGCGAGCGTCGCGCCCGGTGCGGCATAGCGCAGGAAGAAGGCTTCAGCCTTACCGTCCGGAGCGCGCTCCAGGTCGCTCACCGAAAAATCGGGGAAACCGAGTGCGGCCAGTTTTTTGGCGAGCGGCGCGGTGGGCTGGCCGTCCTTGTCCAGTGCGACCGAAACCGGCAGCACTTTTTCGCGCACGTGTTTTTCCGGCGCAACCGCGCGCACATTCCTGATCGTGACCGCGAGGCGGCGCGGCGTTGCATAACGTTCGAACGACAGTTCGCCTTCGATCAGATCGCGCGCCGCGAGGCGCTGTGCAATGCCTTCGGCGAACGCGTCGCCGAGACGCGCGAGCGCCTTCGGCGGCAGTTCTTCGGTCAGCAGTTCGACGAGCAGGGTAGCTTGATGGGGATGAGTCATTTCTAGGTGTTCTCGTCAGTCCTGGTCGATCTTGCGTTCGACTTTCAGCGGCGGCGCCCATGCGGGCATCGCGGCATCCTGTGCGTCGGTGGTGAGGCCGGGCACGCCGTGCACCGGATTGCCGAGCATCGGGAAGCCGAGCTTTTCGCGCGAATCGTAGTAAGCCTGCGCGACCAGCTTCGACAGCGCACGGATGCGGCCGATATACGCCGCGCGTTCCGTGACGGAAATCGCGCCGCGCGCGTCGAGCAGGTTGAAGGTATGGCCGGCCTTCAGCACGAGTTCATAGGCGGGCAGCGCGATCTGCGCATCGATCATGCGCTTCGCTTCCGCTTCGTAGCTGTTGAAGATCGAGAACAGCAACTCGACGTTCGCGTACTCGAAGTTGTAGGTCGACTGTTCGACCTCGTTCTGGTGATACACGTCGCCGTAAGTCAGACGACGGAGTTCCGGGCCGTTCGGGCCTTGCTCTTCCCATTCGGTCCAGACCAGGTCGTAGACGTTTTCGACCTTCTGCAGGTACATCGCGAGACGTTCGAGACCGTAGGTGATTTCGCCGAGCACCGGCCTGCAATCCAGGCCGCCGACCTGTTGGAAGTAGGTGAACTGGGTCACTTCCATGCCGTTCAGCCACACTTCCCAGCCGAGGCCCCACGCGCCGAGCGTCGGGTTTTCCCAGTCGTCCTCGACGAAGCGGACGTCGTTCTGCTTCAGGTCGAAGCCGAGCGCTTCGAGCGAGCCGAGGTACAGGTCGAGGATGTTTTCCGGCGCGGGCTTGAGCACCACCTGGTATTGATAGTAATGCTGCAGGCGGTTCGGGTTCTCGCCATAGCGACCGTCCTTGGGACGGCGCGACGGCTGCACATAGGCTGCTCGCCACGGTTCCGGACCGATCGCGCGCAGGAAGGTGTGGACGTGGGACGTGCCCGCGCCGACTTCCATGTCGATCGGCTGGAGCAACGCGCAACCCTGCTTGTCCCAGTAGGACTGCAGTGTCAGGATGATTTGCTGAAACGTGAGCATGAAGTGCCTTTCGGGCATAGGGCCGCGCCGCAAAGCGCCGAAGCGCGCGGGGCGGCCGTGGAGCGAAGTGCTAAACCGTAGATTTTAACGGAAAGGGAGGGGGGTGTCCGTTTTGCGGGGGCAGACGAGCTCCGCGGTGGTCATCAAACGCCGAAGGGCCGCACAACGCGGCCCGGCGTCGTCAACGCCCAGGACTTTGTGGCGATCGGCTCGCCGGCCGATCGCCGCCACAACCGGATTACGTCGCAGCCAGGTCCATCTTCGGCGCAAACGAATCGCTGCGCGCCACCGGCCACCACTTCTCGTACAACGAATAGCGATAGCGGCCGTTGAGCAGATCGTCCGGTTCGAGATACTTCAACAGCTCCGACATCAACTGGACCTCATGCGACGACACGCGCCGCACGATGTGATGCGCACGCAGTTCCGCCGGGTGCTTCAGCCCCGCGGCCTGAATGATTTCTTTCAGCGCATGCAGCGTGTTGTGATGGAAGTTGAACACGCGCTCGGCCTTGTCCGGCACGACGAGCGCGCGTTGGCGCACCGGGTCCTGCGTCGCCACGCCGGTCGGGCAGCGGCCGGTGTGGCAGGTTTGCGCCTGGATGCAGCCAACCGCGAACATGAAGCCGCGCGCCGCGTTGACCCAGTCGGCGCCGATCGCCAGCGTCCTGGTGATGTCGAACGCGGTGATCATCTTGCCGCTCGCGCCGATGCGAATGCGCTGGCGCAAGCCGATGCCGACCAGCGTGTTGTGCACCAGCAGCAGTCCTTCCTGCAACGGCACGCCGACGTGATCGGTGAATTCCAGCGGCGCGGCGCCCGTGCCGCCTTCGGCGCCGTCGACCACGATGAAGTCCGGCAGGATGCCCGTCTCCAGCATCGCCTTCGCGATGCCGAAAAATTCCCACGGATGCCCGATGCACAGCTTGAAGCCGGTCGGCTTGCCGCCGGAGAGGGTGCGCAAACGGTCGACGAATTCGAGCAGGCCGCGCGGCGTCGAGAACTCGGCGTGCGTGGCGGGCGAGATGCAATCGCGGCCCATCGGCACGCCGCGCGTCTCGGCGATCTCCGGCGTGATCTTCGCGGCCGGCAGCACGCCGCCGTGACCGGGCTTCGCGCCTTGCGAGAGCTTCACTTCGATCATTTTCACTTGCGGCTCGGCGGCCTGCTTCGCGAACTTCTTCGCGCTGAAGGTGCCGTCGTCGTTGCGGCAGCCGAAGTAGCCCGACGCGATTTCCCAGATGATGTCGCCGCCATGCTCCCGGTGATATTTCGACATCGAACCTTCGCCGGTGTCGTGCGCGAAGTTGCCTTTTTTCGCGCCCAGGTTCAGCGCCATGATCGCGTTAGCCGAGAGCGAGCCGAAGCTCATCGCGGATACGTTGAAAATCGACATCGAGTAAGGCTGCGCTCGGTCCGGTCCAACGACGACGCGAAAGTCATGACCGTCGAGCGTGGTCGGCGCGAGCGAGTGGCTGATCCATTCGTGCGCGACGGCTTTGACGTCGAGTTCGGTACCGTACGGTCGGCTGTCGACGTCGTTCTTGGCGCGCTGATAGACGATGCTGCGTTGCGCGCGCGAGAACGGTTTCTCGTCGGTATCGTCTTCGACGAAATACTGGCGGATTTCCGGGCGGATGAATTCGAACAGGAAACGGAAGTGCCCCCACAGCGGATAGTTGCGCAGAATCGCGTGGCGTTCCTGCGTCAGATCGAAAAGGCCGAGCGCGACGAGCGCCACCGGCACGATGATCCAGAACCATGAAATGCGATGTGTCGCGGCGAGCGCCGCGCACACTGCGAGCAGCGCGACTGCGCACCACATCGCCAGATAACGTCGAGAAAACATGGGGACTCCAGTGCAGTGAAGGTCGTCACGGAGCGATCGTCAACGCTTGCGCGCAGACGGAATCCGCAGCGAAAGGTAGCAACAACTGCTTTTTTATGGTGATGCTGCGGCTCGAGATGAAGCTTGCGGGTGAAGCGCGTGCCGCGGCGGCGAGCGCCGCGGCACGGTGAAACTCGTTCTCTAGCGGGCCGTCAGCAGCGCCGCCTTTTGCGGCTGGCGCACCACCGGCTGGCCGGTCATCGCGTGCTCGATGATGCCGCCGCCCAGACAGACGTCGCCATCGTAGAGCACCGCCGATTGCCCCGGTGTGACAGCCCATTGCGCGGCGTCGAAATTCAGTTCGAACAGAGCGTCGGCGGCGCCTGCCACCCCGGCCGCCGCACTAGCCGCCGCACTGAACGTGCAGGGCGCGTCGGCCTGGCGATAGCGGGTTTTCGCGCCGCACGCGAAACCTTCAGCCGGCGGTTCACCCGCGACCCAGCTCGTATTGCCCGCTGAGAGCGTATGGCTCAGCAGCCATGGATGATCATGGCCTTGCGCGACATACAGCGTGTTCGACGGAATATCCTTGCCGGCCACGAACCACGGTTCGCCGCTGCCGTCCTTGCTGCCGCCGAGGCCGATGCCCTTGCGTTGGCCGAACGTGTAGAACGCGAGACCGATGTGTTCGCCGACCACGTTGCCGTCGGTGGTTTTCATCGGGCCGGGTTGAGTCGGCAGGTAGCGGTTCAGGAAGTCGCGGAACGGCCGCTCGCCGATGAAGCAGATGCCGGTCGAATCTTTTTTCTTCGCATTCGGCAGGCCGATCTGCTCGGCGATTTCGCGCACTTTGGTTTTCGGAATCTCGCCGAGCGGAAACAGCGTCTTCGACAACTGCGCCTGATTCAGCCGGTGCAGGAAGTACGACTGGTCCTTCGTGTGATCGAAGGCCTTCAGCAGTTCGAAGCGGCCGTTGTTCTCGCGCACGCGCGCATAGTGGCCGGTCGCGATGGTTTGCGCGCCGAGCGACATCGCGTGGTCGAGGAAAGCCTTGAACTTGATTTCGGCGTTGCACAGCACGTCCGGATTCGGCGTGCGGCCGGCCGAGTATTCGCGCAGGAATTCGGCAAACACGCGGTCCTTGTATTGCGCGGCGAAGTTGACCGCTTCGACGTCGATACCGATCAGGTCCGCCACCGAGACGACGTCGATCCAGTCCTGCCGCGTCGAGCAGTACTCGCTGTCGTCGTCGTCTTCCCAGTTTTTCATGAACAGGCCGACCACGTCGTAGCCTTGTTCCTTCAGCAGCCACGCGGTGACCGACGAATCGACGCCGCCCGACATGCCTACTACGACTTTTTGCTTGCTCATAAGATGCTCACTGCGTACTGCCTGACTTCATTGATCGGTTAGTGGCCGTTCATTGGCCGTTCATTGGCCGCTCATTGGCCATTTGGGCCCGACCGAATGCGTGTGCACGAAGTCGAGCGGGAAACGCCGGCCCGCGAGGTAATCGTCGATACATTGCATGACGAGCGGCGTGCGATGCCGTTCGGGACATGCGCGCAATTCTTCGGCGCCCATCCACAGCGTGCGGACAATGTCGGGGTCGAGCGCGCGATCCGCTTGCTGCTCGCCGTTCTTGCCGCAATAGGTGAAGCGCAGATACGTCACGCCCTCGCGGCCCGGCCGCACGACATGCGTCATATACATGCCCACCAGCGCCTCGGGCGTGAACGGATGGGCGGTTTCCTCGAGCGTTTCGCGGCTGACCGCTTCCAGAAGCGTTTCACCCGCTTCCAGATGGCCGGCGGGCTGGTTCAGCCGCAGGCCGTCGACGGTTTGTTCCTCGACCACGAGAAAGCGCCCGTCACACTCGACGATAGCCGCGACGGTGACGTGCGGCGTCCAGGTTTCCGGTTTCATGGGTGCGCATTTTACCGCCTATGGGCCAGGGCTGCCGGGAGGCGGGCGACCGGCGGCGGGCGATCGGCAGCGGGTGACCGGCAGCGGGCAACGGGCAACGGGCAACGGGCAACGGGCGACGGGCAGCGGGCAACGGGCAACGGGCGACGGGCGACGGGCAGCGGGCAACGGGCAGCGGGCAGCGGGCAGCGGGCAGCGGGCAGCGGGCGGGCCGCAAGTAGGGACGGCGGCCTGCAAGCCGTCCCGCAGGGCTGGGACCCCCGGATTGTCCCCGATTTCGGCGCACCCCACAGTTTCGGTTAAAGTGACGCGTTAGCCGTGGCAATTGCAAGCCGGCGTGCCTCGTCGGCGGATCTGTCGTAAAACAGGAAGTCGAGGAGGAACAACGATGCACATCGGAGTGCCAGCCGAGACGCGCGCGCACGAAACCCGCGTCGCCGCGACGCCCGAAACGGTCAAGAAGTATGTGACCCAGGGCCATCGGGTCACGATCCAGAGCGGCGCCGGCACCGGCGCAAGCTTCCCTGACGATGCCTTTACAGCCGCCGGTGCGGAAATCGTCGATGGGGCGACCGCGTTCGGCGCGGATATCGTCCTCAAAGTGCAGTCCCCAACCGATGCCGAGCTGCCGCTTCTGAAGCGCGGCGCGACGCTGGTCGGCATGCTCGATCCTTTCAACGCCGAAAACGCGTTGAAGCTCGCCGCCGCGGGCGTGACTGCGTTCGCGCTCGAAGCCGCGCCGCGCACGACGCGCGCGCAGAGCCTCGACGTGCTGTCGTCGCAGGCGAACATCGCCGGCTACAAGGCGGTGCTGCTGGCGGCCACCCTTTACCCGCGCTTCATGCCGATGCTGATGACCGCCGCCGGGACCGTGAAAGCCGCGCGTGTGCTGATTCTCGGCGCGGGCGTGGCCGGCTTGCAGGCGATCGCGACCGCCAAGCGCCTGGGCGCGGTGATCGAAGCCTCGGATGTGCGTCCGGCGGTCAAGGAGCAGATCGAATCGCTCGGCGCCAAGTTTCTCGACGTGCCTTATGAAACCGACGAGGAGCGTGAAGCCGCGCAGGGCGTCGGCGGTTATGCGCGGCCGATGCCGCCTGGCTGGCTGCAACGCCAGTCGGCACTGGTCCACGAACGCGCGAAGCAGGCCGACGTGGTGATCTCGACCGCCTTGATCCCGGGCCGCGCCGCGCCGACGCTGATCTCGGTCGAAACCGTCCAGGCGATGAAGCCGGGCTCCGTGCTGGTGGACCTCGCGGCAGGACGCGGCGCCGAGTACGAAGGCCGGCGCGGCGGCAACTGCCCGCTCACCGAAGCGGACCAGGTTGTCACCCGACACGGCGTGCAGATCCTCGGTTACACGAATCTGGCCTCGATGGTGCCCGCCGACGCGTCGTCCCTCTACGCACGCAACCTGCTCGACTTCCTCAAGCTGATCATCACGAAGGAAGGCGCCCTGAACATCGATCTCGCGGACGACATCGTCGCGGCCACGCTGCTGGCCCGCAACGGCGAAGTCGCGCGCAAGGCCTAGCAACGATGTTGCATGGGACCAGAGTAAGCGCTAAAGCGCTAACTCTGGTCGACAAAGGAGAGAGAGGAATGGAAGTCATCAACCACACCGTGATCAACCTGATCATCTTCGTGCTGGCGATCTACGTCGGCTACCACGTCGTCTGGAACGTCACGCCTGCGCTGCATACGCCGCTGATGGCTGTGACCAATGCGATCTCGGCGATCGTGATCGTCGGCGCGATGCTGGCGACCGGTCTTACGCTGGGCACGCCAGGCAAGTTCTTCGGCACGCTGGCCGTCGCGCTCGCGGCGGTCAACGTATTCGGCGGATTCCTCGTGACAAGGCGAATGCTGGAGATGTTCCGCAAGAAAGAGCCGAAGAAGCTCCCCGCAGCCAGCAAGGAGAACGCGTAATGAGTCTGAACGTCGTCACGCTGCTTTATCTGGTCGCGTCGGTCTGCTTCATCCAGGCGCTCAAGGGGCTGTCGAATCCGAAGACGGCGCGCATCGGCAACACTTTCGGCATGGTCGGGATGGCGATCGCGATCCTCACGACCCTCGTGCTGATCACCAAACAGGCTGCCGGGCTCGGCTCGAATCTTGGCCTCGGGCTCGGCCTGCTGCTGGTCGCGCTGGTGATCGGCGGCGCGGTCGGCGCGTTCGTCGCGGCGCGCGTCGAGATGACCAAGATGCCGGAACTGGTCGCGGCGATGCACTCGCTGATCGGTCTTGCGGCGGTGTGCATCGCGTATGCGGTGGTGTCGGAGCCGTCGGCGTTCGGGCTCGTCGATCCGGAGAATCCGGTGCCGGGCTTCCTGCCGTATGGCAATCGCGTCGAACTGTTCATCGGCACGTTCGTCGGCGCGATTACGTTCTCCGGTTCGGTGATCGCGTTCGGCAAGCTCTCGGGCAAGTACAAGTTCCGGCTCTTCCAGGGCGCGCCGGTCGTGTACGGTGGCCAGCATCTGATCAACCTGATGCTCGCGATCGGCATGCTCGGCTTCGGCGTGATCTTCTTCCTCACGCAGTCGTGGCTGCCGTTCATCATCATGACGGCGATCGCGTTCGCGCTCGGGGTGCTGATCATCATCCCGATCGGCGGCGCGGATATGCCGGTGGTGGTGTCGATGCTCAATTCGTACTCGGGCTGGGCGGCGGCGGGCATCGGTTTTTCGCTGAACAATCCGATGCTGATCATCGCGGGTTCGCTGGTGGGCTCGTCGGGTGCGATCCTGTCGTACATCATGTGTAAGGCGATGAACCGCTCGTTCTTCAACGTGCTGCTCGGCGGCTTCGGCAACGAGCCGGGCGCGGCCGCGGCAGGCGGCGCGGCGGAGCAGCGGCCGGTGAAATCCGGTTCGGCCGACGATGCGTCGTTCATGCTCGGCAACGCCGAAACCGTGGTGATCGTGCCCGGGTATGGGTTGGCGGTGGCGCGCGCGCAGCATGCGCTGAAGGAGCTCACCGACAAGCTGGTCGAGAAGGGCATCGAGGTGAAGTACGCGATTCACCCGGTGGCCGGGCGGATGCCGGGGCACATGAACGTGCTGCTCGCGGAAGCCGAAGTGCCGTACGACATGGTGTTCGAAATGGACGACATCAACGGCGAGTTCGGCCAGGTCGACGTGGTGCTGGTGCTCGGCGCGAACGACGTGGTGAACCCGGCGGCGAAGAACGATCCGAAATCGCCGATTGCCGGCATGCCGATCATCGAGGCTTATAAAGCTCGCACAGTGATCGTGAACAAGCGGTCGATGGCAGCGGGCTACGCCGGTCTCGACAACGACCTGTTCTACATGGACAAGACGATGATGGTGTTTGGCGACGCGAAGAAGGTGATCGAGGATATGGTGAAGTCGGTGGAGTAACGCGCTTCGGCATCCCGGCGGATCACGGCCTGCGAGGTGGCGGGCCGTGATCCGCTTTTGTGCGTCCCAACTGCATGCGTGAAGCGTTGCGCCCGCTGCAAGAGAAAATCCTTATCGCGGCTTCGCGCGTACGTGCCGCAACCAATCCGCCAGCCGCCGGTCTTCCTGGTCCGGATACTGTTCGAGCAACTGGAGATTCTGGATCTTCTCCAGACCGAAATTCCGGAAGTCGCTGCGTAATTCGCACCACGCGCCCAGCGTCCAGTGCGCGCCCCAATAGGCGAGCGCCAGCGGCCATACGTGCCGCTCGGTGGCCGCGCCGTTGACGTCGGTGTAAGCGAAGCTCACTACCTGACGGCCGTCGATCGCTCGATGCAGCGCATCCACCTTCGCGGAAAAATCCGCTTTGATGTGAAACGACGGTGCGAAAATCGCCAGCCGTTCGAGCGTCGCGCGTTTGTCGGCGGGCATCGCCGAGGCGATCTTCGCCAACGCGCCGCGCGCGCCGCTCGCAAAGCCGGCGCCGCCCCATGATTCGAGCATTCGTGCGCCGGCTGCGAGCGCGGCCAGCTCATCGGCGGTGAAGGTGAGCGGCGGCAAGCTCGCCGCGCGGCTCAGCCGGTAGCCAATACCGGCTTCGCCTTCGATCGGCACGCCGGAGAGTTGCAGATCGCGCACGTCGCGATAGACCGTGCGTAGCGAAATGTTGAGCCAGTCGGCGAGTTGTTGCGCGGTGGTCAGACGCCGGCCGCGCAGCAATTCGGCGATCTGGAACAGGCGGTCGGCGCGGCGCGTCATCGAGGGCGTCTTGTAGAAAAGAACGGGGACAGTCCCACGATGATAGCGCCGCATGCCGTGCTCCGGTCGGCATTCGCATTCGGACCGGCTGACGATTGACCGCTGTCGCCGCCGGGCCGTTTAACCGTTGGTCCGCGAATGCAGACCCAGGCGGTTGCCTTCCGTATCGGTGAAGAACGCGATGTAGCCGATGTCCTGCGGCAGCTTGATCACCGGTCCGTCCACCTTGCCGCCGGCCTGTTCGACGCGGGCGAGCGTGGCGTCGACGGTAGGTTGCGCGTTCAGGTAGACGAGCACGCCGTCGTCGGTCGGCGTCATCGACGGGCTGTGGACAATCGCGCCGCCAGTGGCCGGCTCTTCGTAGCCGAAAATCGCGATCGGCTGGCCGCCGATTTCCTCGCGATTCAGTTTGACGTCGAGCGCGGTTTCGTAAAAACGAACGGCGCGGTCGAAATCGATCGACGGAATCTCGAACCATGCAACAACTTTGGATGATGCGGACATGTCACTCTCCTATGGATGACGGGTAAGCCGTGTAAAGCGCCGGATGGCGTGAGAAGGAGTGTGCAGGGGGGCTACTGACAGCGTAGTGTCAGTAGGGCGTGGCGGAAGTGCGAATAGACGCGAGCCCGCCCAGACGCAAAAAAAGCCGCGGACCTGTTGGGTCCGCGGCTTCTCATCAAGGCTGTTGCGCTACCGGCTCAAGCTGCCGGCGTGTCGTTCTGCGGCCGCTGCCGGACGCTGCCCGCGATCAGGTCGAAGCGGAACAGCCGGCATTCGAGCGCGCCATTGAAGAGCGGCGTTTTGGTCGACTCGCGCAGACGCAACTGGCCAGGCAGCTTGCGATCCGACGTGAGAATGAACGCATGCCAGCCGGTGAAGCGCTGTTTCAGCGCGTCGCCGAACAACTGGAAAAATTCGCTGTCCGGCGTTTCTTCCTGGGCGCGGCGGAAACCGTCGTCTTCACGGTCTTCGCGGTTGCCTCGGCCTTCGCGGAGTTCGCCGCGTGCGTTGCGGCCACGCACTTCGATCCGCTCGCCATACGGCGGATTCGCGACGAGAATGCCCGGCTCCGGCGACGGCGCGGTCATGCCGCGCGCGTCGACCTGTTTGAGCGGAATGGACGGCAGGCCGGCGCGCTGGAAGTTCGCGCGTGCTTTGTCCAGCATGTCGCCGGAAATGTCGCTGCCGAAGATCTGCAGATCGGCGCGCGAGCTGCGGGCGGCGAGCTTGGCATCCAGCGCGGCGGCCTTCAGCGTTTGCCACGTCTTTGCTTCGTATTGCTTGAGCTTTTCGAAGCCGAAGCGGCGTTCGGCTCCTGGCGCGATATTCAGCGCGACCTGCGCGGCTTCCGCGAGGAACGTGCCGCTGCCGCACATCGGGTCGTAGAGCGGCGTGCCGGCGCTCCAGCCGGTCAGGCGCAGGATGCCCGCCGCGAGGTTCTCGCGCAGCGGCGCCGCGCCCTTGTCGAGACGCCAGCCGCGCTTGAAGAGCGGATCGCCGGAGGTGTCGAGGTAGAGCGTGCAATCGGTGGCGGTGAGGAAGGCAAACACGCGCACGTCGGGCATAGCGGTGTCGACGCTCGGACGCGCGCCGCTGACTTCGCGCAGACGGTCGCAGATCGCGTCCTTGACGCGCAGCGTCGCGAATTCGAGGCTGCGCAGCGGCGATTTGATCGCCGTCACGTCGACGCGCAGCGTTTCGTTTGCGGAGAACCACTGTTCCCAACGCTGTTCGAGCGCGAGCGCGTAGATGTCCTGCTCGCTGCGGTACGGGCGATGCGCGATTTTCAGCAGCACGCGGCTCGCGAGGCGCGAATGCAGGTTGGCGGCCATGCCGGCAGCCCAGCCCCCGCGGAAGTGCACGCCGCCCGGCACTTGTGGGCCGGCTGTGAACGGCGCGCCGTGCAGATGTTTCGCGGCAATTTCGGCGAGTTCGGCGGCGAGCGAGGTTTCGAGGCCGCGCGGACAGGGAAGGAAGAAGTCGAAGGACATTGAGGTTGCCGGAAGGCGTTGGATAAGGCGCTATTGTACGCGGTCGGGGTGAAGCGCCCGGGCGCGTACCGGCCACACCAGTTCGAGCGGACGCTGGAATACGCGCTGCCAGATCGCGCCGCGCAGCGAGCGCACCGTCTTGCGCCGCAAATCGCGCGATTTCACCGCCATGTAGAAGGCAAGCGCGAAGCTCACGGCCACGTTCAGGATCGCCATGCTGCCGACGCCCGCGACCGCCCACCAGAGCTCAGGCAACTTCAACGTGTCTTTGCCGAGCACGCCGAGCGCGACACCGATGGAGCCGGCGCTGAGCGTGACGTGGCGCACTTCAAAAGCGAACGCGAAGGCAGTGATGATCGCGGGCACGAGACCGAGCATCAGGCCGAGCGTGATATTGCCCGCCACGCCTGCCACGTTCGAGCGACAGAACTGCGCGAGGCGGGCGGCGCCGGCCACGCCGAGCGTCATGCGCAGACGCCGGTTGTAGGCGAGCGCATCGGCTACGCGATGCAGGACGAACCAGTTGTCCGTCCAGCCTGCGAGCAGGCTCGACGACCACAGCAGCACGCCGGTCAGCGCCGCGTAGAGCGGCGTCGGTCCGAGCAGCGCGAACGATTGCAAGGTAGCGTGGGCTTTCTCCGGCGAAATGAGGTTGGCGTGGAACAGCATGTGCCACAGCAATTGCACGCCGAGGCACACGGGGAACACCAGCAGGACGTTGCCGAGCACGGCTGCCGCTTGCGTGCGGATCAGCGCGGTCACCGAACTCACGAAGCTGTCCACGCCTGCGGGCGTGCCGGTCCCGTCGAGTTCGCGGGCGAGGGTGGGCGCGGTCATCGCCGGCTGCTTGGTAGCGAGCGAGAAGTGCAGGAAGTGCATCAGAAGGAAGCTGGCTGTGTAGTTGATGCCGGCCAGCAGGCCCTCGAAGATCGATTGCAGATGCGCGCCGGTGATCGCGAACTTCACACACACCGTGACGACGGTGACGAGTCCGCCGCCGGCCGCCATGCGCAGCATCTTCAGGTACTCGGCGCGATCGCGCGCGATGTAGTGCTCGCCGGTGTCGGCGCTGTATTCGACGACCTTGCGCGCGAGCAGCGAGAAATTGCTGCGCACCAGGTGGGCGACGCTTTGGCTCGCATGATTCGCGTTCACCAGTTCGGCGGTCAGACGCGCGCCGGCGTGCGGATCGTCCTGTGCCATCCATGCGTTGAGCAGAAGCTCCGCGCGCACGATGCGCATGCGCATCCGCTCGACCTGGAACACGATATCGACGCTGACGCCGTTGCGGTAGAGGTGTGCGAAGACGTTGTCGGTGGCGCTGCGGCATTCGTCGAGGAGCAGCCGCAGATAGTTGACCTCATGCAGCAGCCTGTCTTGCGACGCGCCTTCGACGACGGCCTGATGCGCGGCTTCGACTGCGAGCATCGCGCGTGTGAGGCGGTAGAACGGCTGCTTTTCCATGGCGACGCGCACATCGCCGGCATCGCGGACGTCGACTTCGCCGAGGCGGCTGCGCACGGTTTGCGACAGGCCGGTGGAGCTGATCTGGCAGGTGAGGTTGTGCAGCGCGGCCAGCAGGTCGAGTGAGAACGGCGTGGTTTCGTGCGGCTCGTTTTCGTCTTGCTCGTCGTCGAAGAGGGCGCGGATGCGGGTGAGCAGATCGGTGGGGAGGGCGTCGATCCACTGCGCGTCGCGCTCGGAGTTGAACATCAGCCTGACGATTGCGGTGAGATCGCGCCGGTTGGGCGCGGGCGGAATCAGCGATGCCTCGAACCGTTCGAACAGCGCGCCGAAGAAGCCCGAGTGGACCGGCATGCCCGCGTCGCAGAGGAGCGAGAGGCTGTCGCTTTCGCGCAGCAGCGCGCGGAGGATGCCGGCGACGTTGGCCTTCCACGTGGGGTTGCGGTCGAGGACGTGGAGCAGGTAACGGATGCGGGTGTGCGCTGGGATCGAGCGCGAATCGGAGGCGGAGTCGGAGGTTGTGCTGGATGCGGCCGGTTGGACGGCGCCCCCGCGGCGGATCCAATGCGCGAGCTCTATCAGCCACTCGCTGCGGTCAGGGTATGGCGCGGTCTTGTCAGCGATCGCTAGCAGCGCGTCTAGCTGGTGGCCGCTGTCGCGGGATGCACGCCATTTTTTTATGAATCTTTGGATGGAGGTGAACATTTTCTTGTTTTGCCTGCGGCGCTGGTGGTCGTTAGGTAGAAGGATATGGCATGTTTTTTTCTTCTGGTAAGCCAAGACCAACGCCGTAGGCAAACAGCCATAAGAACCGTCGCGAAGGCAAATAATCAAGCAAAGACCACCGCCGCAGGCAAACCACAATTGCCGCCGCCAAAGGCAAAACAAAACCTTAACCAGTAGTACCAACAACAGAAGGACAAGCAGGCACAGCCGGAGCAGTAACAGTCCCCTTGCTAGCGGAACTGGCCTTCCCCTGCGTGGCAGAAGCAGCCATCGCCTTCACCCCAGCAGCAATCTGCAAAGACATCTGCCGCAACGCCAACCGATGCCCGCTCACCAGAGCGTCATAGCCACCGCCAACCGGCTCACTAACAACACCCCGGCAAGTCATCACAGCAGTACTGCGTACGGCCCGTACGCTCCAGACAGCGTCGAGCAACGCATGCGATCCCGGCCATGACTCGAACCGTTGCACATTCACGCTGACCCGATAGACAGGCACGCTATCCGGATAAGCGGTGCCATACACGTCGATCGTGTCCAACTGCTGCGTGAGGCCAGTCGACAACGCACGACGAATCTCATCGCCCGGCAGCGAGGCCCAACGCTCCTGCTCCAGCACCTGGACCTGCGTCGGTCCCGTCTGCACGACGAACTGAGTCTTGGCCACTTGAGGCGGCACGTCGATCGGCGCGACTTCGATCAGCCACGCCGGCGCACCCGAAGTCCGCGCGCTAACCAGCGCCCCAGCAGAAGCGGACGCAACTGAAGCAGCAGAAGCGCCACCATCGCTGAGCGTATAAAACCGGCTAGCCGGCGACGAACACGCCGCCATCGTCATCAGTCCGGCCAGAGCGCCAACATAGGCAGCGCCGCGCGCGAGCCCGCGCAGCGGGCGGGGGAGCCGGGCAAACATCATGGTTTATCTCCTGATTTACCGCGCAACAGCGATTCTGGATGACGCTCCAGATAGTCCGACAGCGCATTCAGCGACTGCAACGTGCGCGTCAGTTCCTGCAACGCCTGATGAACATCCGACTGCAACGGCGAATCCTGCTGCAAGGCCGCCTCGGCCGAACCGAACGTCTGCTTCGCCGCCGCCAGGGTGTCGCGCGCCTGCGGCACGACTTCCTTGTCGAGCCGCGCGAACAGCTGGTCGGCGTTCTTCAGCGCGCTGCTCAGATTCATCCCGATCTGGTCGAACGGCACCTTGTCGAGCTTCTTCGCAATGTCGGCGACTTGCAGTTGCAGTTCGTCGAGCGTGTTAGGAATAGTCGGCAACTCGAGCTGATCACCCGTCACGTCGATCGTGGCCGGCGGCGCCTTCGGGAAAATATCCAGCGCCACATACAACTGGCTCGTGATCAGGTTGCCGGTACGCAACTGGCCACGCAGCCCATGCTTGACGAGCTGTTGCAGCAGGTTCTGCCCAGCCAGGCTGCCTGGCGTCGGCGCCGATTCGCGGAAGCGCCTGCCGAGACGGTCGGGGTACAGGTTCATCGTCACGGGCATCGTGAAGGTACGCGTCTTCGGTTCGTAGTCGATGCCGATGTTGGTCACCTGGCCGAGCACGATGCCCCGGAAATCGACCGGCGCGCCGACGGATAGCCCGCGCAGCGACTGGTTGAAGTTCATCACCACGCGCAGCGGCACGCCGTCCGGTTCGCGCATCGCGTCCGCTTCGTCGGAGCCGAGGCGGAAGGTCGTGTTGTTCGGCGCCTGCGCGCCCACGCCCTGGCCCGGCGGCGACTGGAACGACAGGCCGCCGACGATCACGGTCGCGAGCGACTGGGTGTTCAGCTTGAAGCCGCTCGAATCGAGCCGCAAGTCGACGCCGCTCGCATGCCACCAGCGCGAGTTGGTGCCGACGTACTGGTCGAACGGCGCGGCCACGAACACTTGCATTGTCACGCCGGTGCCGTCCTTGTCGAGCGAGAAACCGACCACCTGGCCGACCTGCACGCGCCGGTAGAAAATCGGCGAGCCGATGTCGATCGAACCGAGCGAATCGCCGTGCAGCACGAACTGGTGGCCTTTCTGGTTGCCGGTAACGGGCGGCGGCGTTTCGAGCCCGACGAAGCGCGACTCGCCGTCCGGCGAATGGCCGGCGTCCGCGCCGATGTACGCGCCCGACAGCAGCGTGCTGAGCCCCGACACACCGCTCGCGCCCACCCGCGGCCGCACCACCCAGAAGCGCGAATCTTTCACCGCGAAATCTTCGGCTTCCTTCGTAAGCTGCACCTGAACCAGCACGTGCGACAGATCCCTCGACAGCGTGATGGTCTTCACCGCGCCGACGTCGACGTCCTTGTACTTGACCTTGGTCTTGCCGGGCTCGAGCCCTTCGGCGCTGACGAAACTGATGGTGATGGTCGGGCCTCGTTCGGTCACCGACTTGATCACGAGCGCGACGCCGATCAGCGCGGCGATCAGCGGAATCACCCAGACCAGCGAGGGCAGCCAGCGGCTGCGCGGCTCGATGTCGGGGTCTGGCAATTGGGGCGGTAGCGTGGGTCCGTTCGAATCGTTGCGCGGCGCATCGGAGGCGGGCGTCGGTCCTTGCGGGCTAGTCATGGTCGCGGTCCTGAGGTTTTTGAGTACTGCCTTCCACGTTGTCCCAGATGAGCCGTGGATCGAATTGCATGGATGCCATCATGGTCAGAATCACCACGGAACCGAAAGCGATGGCGCCCGGTCCGGCTGTGATCACGGCCAGCGACTTGAAGCGCACCAGCGCGACCGTTAGCGTGACGACGAACACGTCGAGCATCGACCAGCGCCCGATCCGTTCGACCATCCGGTACAGCGTGGTGCGCTGCTCCGGCCGCCAGCGCGAGCGGCGCTGCGCCGTGACGGTGAGCAGCACCAGCACGCTGAGCTTGAGCATCGGCACCATGATGCTGGCGACGAACACGATCACCGCCAGCGGCCAGTCGCCCGAGGTCCAGAAATAGACGACGCCGCTCATGATGGTGTCGTCTTCGGACCCGAGCAGCGACGAGGTGTGCATCACCGGCAACAGATTCGCGGGAATATACAGCAAGGCCGCCGCGATCAATAGCGCCCAGGTGCGCATCAGGCTGTCGGGATTGCGCCGGTGCAGCACCGCGCCGCAACGGCTGCAATGCTGCGGCTCGACGGAGCGGATGCGCGGCTCGACCCGTCCGCACGCGTGGCAGGAGACGAGGCCCGCGCGCTTCGCGGTGACGTATTTCATCGTGCGCTCACCCCTGATGCGGCGCCGGCGGCGCGCCGGCCTCACCCGTGGAGGGCGCGGGCGGCGCCTCCACGATATTGACGGCGACTGCCGCGCTATCGGCCGCGGTGCGCGGCAGCGGACGCCGATCGTGGCCGTTCATTTCGTCGGCGAGATCCCACAGAATGCGCGGGTCGAAGGTGACGACCACCGCGAACATCAGCGTCAACGCGCCGAACGCGAACAGCGCCGCTTCGGGAATCACGCGGGCGAGACTCACCATCTTCACAATCGTAATCAGCACGCCGAGCATGAACACTTCGATCATGCCCCACGGGCGCACGAATTGAATCGCGCGCAACACCCGGTTGAATGCGGGCGGCACATAACCGGCGCGCAGCGGGATCAGCACATAGAGCAGCGCGACCAGTTCGGTCAGCGGAAACAGGATGGTCGAACAGAACACCATGACCGCGACGATCTGCATGTCCTCGCCCCATAGCGCGATGAGTGCGCCGAACAGCGTGGTCTGCGAGGTGATGCCGTTGGTTTCCAGTTCGACGATCGGGAATCCCTGGGCGATCAGAAAGGTGATCAGCGCGCCGAGAGTCATCGCGCAGATGCTGTCGAGCTTGCGGGAGACGCCGCGATAGAGCGTCGCGCCGCAGCGCGGACAGCGCGCGACCGTACGACCGACAAGCGGTGGCTTGCGGAACAGCGTATCGCACTCATGGCACGCAATCAGGTTGTCATGTTCCATACGGCACAAGGGCTAACGACGTGAGGGAGGCGTGCAATGCCGGTTGTCAAGGTGGGCATGGCGAAAGTGTGGAGCAATAGTACCAAACGCGCCTCGCGGCCGCGCCGACCGCTGCGCCCGATACGGCCGTGAGCCCGGCTGCGCGGGCATTTGAATTTGTCTTACATGAAATCTAATATGGCTCTGACAGCCTCCGGCGCTCGTTGTTCAATGCCGGCCCCGTCGCATGAAAATGGGTGGCGACGGCCCGTTCCTTGCAACGGCAGCCAGCTTTTTCCGCTTGGGGTAGCATGGCGGCCTTGGCGTGTGCCGCGCCCCTCGTCAAATCGCATGGGCCGATCCAGTCTGCGCAGACAGCAGGGAATAGCAGGGCCGGCTGCGCCGTTAACCTCTCTCTAGCGTTGACCTGTCATGGCACTCAATCCTTCTTTCGGCGGCCGGGAGTCGTACACGCGGACCGCCATCACCTTTCACTGGCTGATCGCGTTGCTGATCGTGTGCGGCTTCGCACTCGGTTGGGTGATGACGGATATCCCCGGCTTCACGCCGACCAAGCTGCGCTACTTTTCCTGGCACAAATGGATTGGCGTGACGGTGTTCGTGCTCGCCGTGCTGCGCATTCTGTGGCGCGCCATGTATGGGGCGCCGCCGATGCCGCGCCGTATGCCGGCCTGGCAGCGCGCCGCCGCGCATCTCACGCATCTGCTGCTGTACGTGCTGATGATCGTGATTCCCGTATCGGGCTATCTGTATAGCTCCGCGGCCAATGTGCCGGTGGTGTACCTCGGGCTGATCCCGCTGCCGCGCCTGATCGCGCCGGACCCGCATCTCAAGGAACTGTTGAAGAGCGTGCACATCGTGCTGAACTACGCGCTCCTCGTACTGGTCGCACTGCACGTGGCGGCGGCGCTCAAGCATCAATGGCTGGACCGCGACGGCCTGTTGTCGCGCATGCTCCCTTTCATCAAATAAGGATAACCATGAAAGTCTCGTTTTATCGCTACATGTTCGCCGCGTTCGCAGCGGCCTCGCTCACCGCGGCCGGCAGCGCGCTCGCCCAGGTCGACGTCGCGAAGAGCGCGGTGACGGCCACTTCGAAGCAGATGAACGTGCCGGTGGAAGGCAAGTTCGGCAAATTCACCGCGCAACTGAAGTTCGATCCGGCCAAGCCGACCGAAGGCGGCGCGCAGATCACGATCGACGTCGCCAGCTACGATCTCGGCGACGAAAGCTACAACGAGCAGGTGCGCGGCAAGGACTGGTTTGACGCGAGGGCGTATCCGGCCGCGACCTTCGTGTCGAGCGCGATTGCGCCGGCCGGCGGCAATCAGTTCAAGGTGACCGGCAAGCTGACCATCAAGGGCAAATCGCAGACGGTGGTGGTGCCGGTGACGGTCACCCAGCAGGGCGCGACGCAGACCTTCGACGGCGCACTGCCGATCAAACGTTCGCAGTTCGATGTCGGCACCGGCGAATGGAAAGACACATCGGTGGTCGCCGATGAAGTGGTGATCAAGTTTCGTATCGTTGCAGCACGCAAGTGACGTTCGCTGCGTCGTTCCGGCGCGGTCGCTTATCTTTCAGAACAAAGGAGCATGAGTTGAAAACATCCCTGTTGATCGCCGTAGGCGCACTGGCTTCTTCCTTCTCGCTCGGCGCGTTCGCCGCCGATACCTATCAGCTCGATCCGACCCACACCTTTCCGAGCTTCGAAGCGGATCACTTAGGCGGCCTCTCGGTGTGGCGCGGCAAGTTCGTCAAGAGTTCGGGCATCGTGACGCTCGACCGTGCGGCAAAAACCGGCACGGTGGAAGTGACCGTCGACCCGGCTTCGGTCGAAACCGGCAATCCCAAGCTCGACGAGCATCTGAGGACGCCCGAGTTCTTCGACGTGGCCAAGTTTCCTGCGGCGACCTACAAGGGCACTGAAATCAGGTTCGACGGCGACAAGCCGGCCGAGGTGGTCGGCAATTTCACGATACACGGCGTAACCAAACCGCTGAACCTGAAGATCGAGTCGTTCAAATGCATGCCGCATCCGGTGCTCAAGCGCGAAGTATGCGGCGTGGAAGCGAGCGGCCATTTCAGCCGCGCGGAATACGGCATGGATTTCGGCAGCAAGTACGGCTTCAGCATGGACACCAAGCTGCATATTCAGGCTGAAGGCATCAAGCAGGAGTAAGCGCGTTCACGAGTCGTCACGCATTCACGCATTCGTTGGCGCGTGGTGCGCGCCGCGCGGCCATTCCACGGCAACAAAAAACCGCTTCGTTCGCTTTGGCGACGAAGCGGTTTTTTATTGGCCTGCCCGAAAACGCTGAAGACCTTGCGCGGCGGCTGTCCGGCATTTGCCGCTCGCGTCGTTTTAGATTTTCAGGTACACAGAGCGCTGACGCCGCATTGGTTGTGCGTGCATCCAGTGAGGCAGTATCGGACTTAAAGCCTGCATGGCATCGATAATATTTCGCGCGCATCGGAGATCTGCATGAACGCAACGACAGCAGCAAGCGTGGTGGGGAGCCAGCAAAATTCGTGGCGCGCGGTGGTCGCCGCGTCGATCGGCAACGCGCTGGAATGGTTCGACCTGGTGGTGTACGGGTTTTTCGCGCTGATCATTTCGAAGCTGTTTTTTCCGGCGGGCAACGAGACAGTGTCGATACTGCTCACGCTCGGCACCTTCGGCGTGTCGTTCTTCATGCGCCCCCTCGGGGCGATCGTGATCGGCGCATATGCGGACCGCGCGGGCCGCAAGGCGGCGCTCACGTTGTCGATCCTGCTGATGATGACGGGCACGCTGATCATCGCGCTTTTGCCGACCTATCAAAGCATCGGGATTGCTGCGCCGGTGATCCTCGTAGCGGCGCGTCTGATGCAAGGCTTTTCGGCGGGCGGCGAGTTCGGCAGCGCGACCGCGTTTCTCGCTGAGCACGTGCCGGCGCGGCGCGGCTTCTTCGCGAGCTGGCAAGTGGCGAGCCAAGGGCTGACGACGCTGCTGGCCGCCGGTTTCGGCGCGCTGTTGACCGGCAGGCTGGCGCCGGAGCAGATGGCCTCGTGGGGCTGGCGTGTGCCGTTCTTCTTCGGGCTCCTGATCGGGCCGGTGGCCTGGTACATTCGCACCAGACTCGACGAGACGCCTGAGTTCCTCGCCGCGGCAACGACTACGACGCCGTTGCGCGATACATTCACGAGCCAGAAGCTGCGCCTCGTGATCGCGATCGGCGTGGTGGTGCTCGGGACGGTGTCGACGTATCTGGTGCTGTTCATGCCGACCTACGGCGTGAAGCAGCTGGGTCTTGCGCCATCGGTCGCGTTCGCGGCGATTGCGCTGACCGGCGCGATCCAGATGCTGTTTTCGCCGCTGGTCGGCCATCTGTCGGACCGTCATGGGCGCACCACGATCATGCTGACATCGGCGCTGTTGCTGCTCGTGCTGATTAATCCGGCCTTCGTGTATCTGGTCTCGCATCCGACTTTCGGCACGCTGATCGCGCTGCAGATCGTATTCGGCTTCCTGATGACCGGTTATTTCGCGGCGCTGCCGGGCCTCCTCTCGGAGATGTTTCCGGTGCAGACGCGTACGACAGGCATGTCGCTTGCCTACAACATCGCGGTGACGATCTTCGGCGGCTTCGGGCCGTTCATCATCGCGTGGCTGATCAGCTTCACGGGTTCGAAGGCCGCGCCAAGCTACTACATGATTTTCGCCGCGGCGGTGAGTCTGGCGGCGCTCATGGCGGCGCGGCGCAAACTCGGGTTCAGATAAATATTCCAGAAGGTCTTCGCACGACGGGGCAGAGCAGGGCGATAGTTGCGGCGTGCGGGCGGCAGAGCGATAGATAGGTGGAGCTTGGAACGGTAGAGCGGTAGAGCGGTAGAGCGGTAGAGCCGTAAACGTAAAAGGCCGGTTCGAGTGAACCGGCCTTTTTTTACAGCGAGGTCGACGGCAAGATCAAACTTGCGCGCCTGCGTTCGGGTCGTTCGGATCGGTGCTTTCCTTCTTGTCCTTCAGCAGATCTTCGCGCTTCACGCCGAACCACATGGCGAGCGCCGCGGCGACGAACACCGACGAGTAGATGCCGAACAGAATACCGACCGTCAGCGCCAGAGCGAAGTAGTGCAGCGTGGGGCCGCCGAACAGGAACATCGACAGCACCATCATCTGCGTACAGCCGTGGGTGATGATCGTGCGCGACATCGTGCTGGTGATCGCGTGGTTGATCACTTCGATCACGGTCAACTTGCGTTCGCGGCGGAAGGTTTCGCGAATCCGGTCGAAAATCACTACCGATTCGTTCACCGAATAGCCGAGCACGGCAAGCACCGCGGCTAGCACCGACAGCGAGAACTCCCACTGGAAGAACGCGAAGAAGCCGAGAATGATGATCACGTCGTGCAAGTTCGCGATCACGCCGGCCACCGCGTACTTCCATTCGAAACGGAACGACAGGTAGATCACGATACCCACGACCACGCAGGCGAGCGCGAGCAGGCCGTCGGTGGCGAGTTCCTTGCCGACCTGCGGGCCGACGAACTCGACGCGTTGCAACTGCACCTGCGGCGTCTCCGCCTTCAGCGCGCCCATCACCTGATCGCTCTGTTGCGCGGACGTCAAGCCTTGCTTGAGCGGCAGACGGATCAGCACGTCACGCGAGGTGCCGAAGTTCTGCACTTGCGCGTCGGCGTAACCGAGCTTGCCCAGCGTGCCGCGTACCGGTTCAAGCGGTGCGGCGCCCGGATACTGCACTTCGATGACGGTGCCGCCGGTGAATTCCACCGACAGGTGCAGCCCGCGATGCAGCAGGAAGAACACAGCGGCGACAAACGTCAGCAGCGAGATCGCGTTGAAGATCAACGCGCGCTGCATGAACGGAATGTCTTTGCGGAAACGGAAAAATTCCATGGTTTAGTTCTCCGGGGTTCAGCGGGACGAACCCGGTTTCTGCGGCGAATTCGGCGCGTTGCGGCGGCGCACGGTCGGCTTGCCGGCACGCGCTTGCGCGGAGGCCGCCGCCTTCGGTTTGGCGGTGGCGGCCGCAACGGCTTGTGCGGTGTCGGTGGCGGCGTCCTCGTTGCCGAGGTAGGCAGCGGAGCCCGCCGGCGCCGTGTCCGGACGCCACACCTGGCCGATCGCCAGCGACTTGAGCTTTTTCTTGCCGCCGTACCAGAAGTTGACCACGCCGCGCGAGAAGAACACGGCCGAGAACATCGACGTCAGAATGCCGATACAGTGGACGATCGCGAAGCCGCGCACCGGGCCGGAGCCGAACGTGAGCAGCGCGAGACCGGCGATCAGCGTGGTGACGTTCGAGTCGAGAATCGTCGCCCAGGCATGCGCGTAGCCGTTCTGGATCGCCAGTTGCGGCGGTGCGCCGTGGCGCAGTTCTTCACGCACGCGTTCGTTGATCAGCACGTTCGCGTCGATCGCCATACCGAGCGCGAGCGCGATAGCGGCGATACCCGGCAAGGTGAGCGTGGCCTGCAACATGGACAGCACGGCGATCAGCAGCAGCAGGTTCACCGAGAGGCCGATCATCGAGATCACGCCGAACAGCATGTAGTACGCGATCATGAAGACGGCGATCGCCGCGAAGCCCCACACCACCGAGTGGAAGCCCTTCTTGATGTTGTCCGCGCCGAGGCTCGGACCGATCGTGCGTTCTTCGATGATGTCCATCGGCGCGGCGAGCGAACCGGCACGCAGCAGCAGCGCGAGGTCGGCGGCGGCTTGCGGGGTCGGCTGGCCGGTGATCTGGAAGCGGTCGCCCAGTTCCGACTGGATGGTCGCCACCGTCAGCACTTCGCCCTTGCCCTTTTCGAACAGCACCATGGCCATCGGCTTGCCGATGTTGTCGCGCGACACGCTGCGTACCGCGCGGCCACCGGCCGAATCCAGACGGATGTTGACCGACGGACGCTGATGCTCGTCGAAGCCCGCCGACGCATCGATAATCCGGTCGCCCGTGAAGATGATCTGCTTGCGCAGCAGCACCGGCGTCTGGTTGCCTTGCGTGAACAGTTCGTCGCCCGGCGGCACCGGATCGGACGGGTTCGGATGCGTGTTGACCGGGTCGGCGAGACGCGCTTCGAGCGTTGCCGTGCGGCCGATGATGTCCTTCGCCTTCGCCGTGTCCTGCACGCCCGGCAGTTCGACGACGATACGATCCGCGCCTTGCTGCTGGATCACCGGCTCGGCCACGCCGAGTTCGTTCACGCGGTTATGCAGCGTGGTGATGTTCTGCTTGAGCGCGGCGTCCTGAACGGTTTTCTGCACCGCCGGCGTGAACGTGCCGACCAGTTGCACAGTACCGTCCGTGCCGGGCTGCGACGCCCACTGGAGTTCGTTGATGCTGCGGCTCAGCTGTTTGGCCGCTGCGTCCGCCGTGGCCTGATCGGCGAAGCTGATCACCACCGTCTGGTTGACGCGGTTCACGCCGCCATCGCGGATGTTGTTGTCGCGCAGGAGCGTGCGCGCGTCCGAGGCGTCGGAGTCGAGCTTCTTGTTCAGCGCGCCGGCCATGTCCACTTGCAGCAGGAAATGCACGCCGCCGCGCAAGTCGAGCCCGAGATACATCGGCAACGCATGCAATGCGCTCAGCCAGCGCGGCGATGCGCTTTGCAGGTTCAGCGCGACGATGAACTGCGGATCGGTCGGGTCGCTGTTCAGCGATTTCTGCAGCAGGTCCTTCACGCGCAATTGCGTGTCGGTGTCCAGCAGGCGCACGCGAATGTTCGCGTTGCTCGACGCGTTGTCGAACGTGACGTCTTCAGGCTTGATCTGACTGGACGCGAGCGCCGCTTCGACTTGCGACAGCGTGGTCGAGTCGAGCTTGACCGTTGCCTTGCCGCTCGACACCTGCACCGCCGGCGCTTCGCCGAACAGATTGGGCAGCGTGTACACGAGGCCGATGACCAGAGCCACCAGCATCACGGCGTATTTCCAGAGGGGGTAGCGATTCATGAGTGGTCCAACGGGAAGGTTGGCTTGGAAGCGATGCGTCCGGCGATGAGCGCGGGCGGTGCGCGGTGTGCTGCGTGAGCCGCCGGCGAGGCCGCGCCGGACGCGAGAGAGCAGGCCTTACAGCGACTTGATCGTGCCCTTCGGGAGAATTGTCGTGACCGACGCTTTTTGCACGGTGATTTCCGTGCCTTCCGCGATTTCGATGCCGACGTAAGCTTCGCCCACCTTGGTCACCTTACCGACGATACCGCCGTTCGTCACCACTTCGTCGCCCTTGGCCATTGCGGCGAGCATGTTGCGATGTTCCTTCTGGCGCTTCATTTGCGGGCGAATCATGATGAAGTACAGCACGCCGAACATCAGGATCAGCGGCAGAAAGCTCATCAGATTCGACTCAACGCCACCTGCTGCGGTGCCTTGGGCGAAGGCATTGGAAATGAACGACACGTTGGTCTCTCCGTTATAAATCAAAACGATCAAAAAAATCAGCCGGTTATTCTACCACCGGGCCGACAAGGGTCGGCGCGGCAAATCGGCTTTCCAATCAAGCTTTTAAAGTCCTTTTTTGCCGCGATCGAAAGATGGCTGTAAGGTTTTTCGTGCGATGCCGACGGACTCGGGATGCGAATCCGTCGGCGGTTAGCGCGCAAGGCGCCTAATCGACGCCGCGCGCGCGGTTCTCGTGAAAGCGTTTGCGGAAGGGCTCGAACAGCTTCGCGTCGATCGCGTCGCGCATTTCCTGCATCAGTTCGAGGTAGTAGTGCAGGTTATGGATCGTGTTCAACTGCGCGCCGAGAATTTCCCCTACACGATGCAAATGGTGCAGATAGCCGCGTGTGAAATTTCGGCAGGTGTAGCAGCCGCATTGCTCGTCGAGCGGGCGCAGCGAGTTCTTGTGCGTCGCGTTGCGGATCTTGATGTCGCCGAAACGCGTGAACAGCCAGCCGTTGCGCGCGTTGCGGGTCGGCATCACGCAGTCGAACATGTCGACGCCGGCGGCCACGCCCGCCACCAGGTCTTCCGGCGTGCCGACGCCCATCAGGTAGTGCGGCTTGTTGGCCGGCAGCTTCGGGCCGATGTGGTTCAGCACGCGCATCATGTCTTCTTTCGGTTCGCCGACCGAGAGTCCGCCGATCGCGAGGCCGTGGAAATCCATTTCCGCGAGACCCGCCAGCGACTCGTCGCGCAGGTCCTCGAACATGCCGCCCTGAACGATGCCGAACAGCGCGTTCGGATTGCCGAGCCGGTTGAACTCGTCGATCGAGCGCCTGGCCCAGCGCATCGACATGCGCATCGAGTCGGCGGCTTCCTTGTGCGAAGTCGGCACGTTATCGGTCGCGTAGGGCGTGCATTCGTCGAACTGCATGACGATGTCCGAGTTCAGCACCTTCTGGATCTGCATCGACACTTCCGGCGACAGGAAGAGCTTGTCGCCGTTAATCGGCGACGCGAAGGTGACGCCATCTTCGGTGATCTTGCGCAGATCGCCGAGCGAAAACACCTGAAAACCGCCCGAGTCGGTCAGGATCGGCTTGTTCCAGCCCATGAAGCCGTGCAGGCCGCCGTGCGCCTCGATCGTCTCCAACCCCGGACGCAGCCACAGGTGAAACGTGTTGCCGAGGATGATCTGCGCATGCATTTCCTCGAGTTCGCGCGGCTGGACCGCCTTCACCGTGCCGTAAGTGCCGACCGGCATGAAGATCGGCGTTTCGACCACGCCGTGATTCAGCGTGACGCGGCCGCGCCGCGCCTGGCCGTCGGTGCCGAGCAGTTCGAATTTGAGGCCGTTTTCCGGGCACTCCGTTGGTGTTGATTGCGCGGGCTGCGCTTGCTGCGAATGATGACCGTCGGTCATTGATAACTCCTGTGCTACCGGAAAAGTGCTTTGCATGGGACCAGAGTAACGCGCTATGGGGCTGGAGTAAGCGCTAAAGCACTAACTCCAGCCGACACGCGAACTCTGGCCGACAGCTTTGCATGGGACTGAAGTAGGCGCTATTCAGATCGGCTGAAGCGCGCTTCAAGTGTCGCTGCGCGCCAGCAACATCGCGTCGCCGTAACTAAAGAAACGGTAGCGTTCCTCGATTGCGTGGCGATACGCCGCGCGGATCGTCTCGACACCCGCGAACGCCGACACCAGCATCAGCAACGTCGACTTCGGCAAATGGAAATTGGTGACCAGCCGGTCCACCACGCGGAATTTGTAGCCCGGCGTGATGAAAATATCGGTTTCCGTGCTGGCGGCGGCGAGCGGCCGGCCGGCGGCTTCGGCGTCGCGCGCGGCGGCTTCGAGCGCGCGCATCGAGGTGGTGCCGACCGCGATCACGCGGTTGCCGCGCGCACGCGTTGCCGCGATCTTGTCGGCGAGCGGCTGCGGCAGGTGATACCACTCGCTGTGCATCTTGTGTTCGGCGAGATTTTCGACCCGCACCGGCTGGAAGGTGCCCGCGCCGACGTGCAGCGTCAACGTCGCGCGTTCGACGCCTCTGGCGTCGAGTTTGGCCAGCAGCGCGTCGTCGAAATGCAGGCCGGCAGTGGGCGCCGCCACCGCGCCGGGATTTTGCGCGAACACGGTCTGATAGCGGGTTTCGTCGGTCGCGTCGGGGTCGTGCTCGATATACGGCGGCAGCGGCAGGCGGCCGAACTGCTCGATCAGCGTCAGGCAGTCGTCCGGGAAATGCAGGGTGTAGAACGGCTCGACGCGCTCGCCGAGCGTGACGTCGAACGCGTCGGCGAGGCGAATCGTGGTGCCTGGCTGCGGGCTTTTGCTCGCGCGGATCTGCGCGAGCACAGTGCGCTCGCCGGTCAGACGCTCTACCAGCACTTCGATTTTGCCGCCACTGGCCTTCTGGCCGAGGAAGCGTGCCTTCAGGACTTTGGTATCGTTGAAGACCAGCAGATCGCCGGGCGCGATGCGCTCGGGCAACTCGGCAAAGCGGCGATCCGTGAGACGCGCGGGGCTCACCGTGTTGTCCACTTCGAGCAGACGGCTGGCGCTGCGCTCGGGCAGCGCAACTTGCGCGATCAGCTCGGGCGGCAGATCGAAATCGAAATCGGAAAGCGTAAACATGCGGACGACTGGAAGCGAATTGAGACTGAATTGAGCCGAAGCCGGAGCCGGGCGGCTATGATTGCGGGACGCCGGAGCGGCCCGCGAGCCCGCGCGCTGTATGGCGGCGACACCTTTGACAGCCGATATTGTACTTGCGAAGCAACCCATGCCTTTGTCCGAACGCCGATCGCCCTCCGCTACCGACGAAGTGAGCGCCGAGCCCAAGCGCCGCGTCGCGCGGGGCAAGGCGACAGCGGCGGTGGCGACCGAGGTTGGCGCCGGTGCGGCGCCGGAGCAGAAAAAAGCGGGCCCCGCGCCCGTAAGAACCGCCGACAAGCTCGCCAAGCTCGGGCTCACGCGCGACATCGACCTCGTCCTGCATCTGCCGATGCGCTATGAAGACGAAACTTCGCTGACGCCGATCGGCCACCTGCTGCCGGGCGGCATCGCGCAGACCGAAGGTGTGGTGTTCGACAACGAAATCGCGTATCGGCCGCGCCGCCAACTGCTGGTGAAACTGCGCGACGACGCCGGCGACGAACTCGTGCTGCGCTTTCTGAATTTCTACGGTTCGCAGGTCAAGCAGATGGCGATGGGCGCGCGGCTGCGGGTGCGCGGTGACGTGCGCGGCGGTTTCTTCGGCATGGAGATGGTGCATCCGGCGGTGCGCGCCGTCGGCGAAGACACGCCGCTGCCCCAGGCGCTGACGCCGGTGTATCCGAGCACCGCGGGCGTGACGCAGGCGTATCTGCGCAAATCGATCGATAACGCGTTGTCGCGCACGTCGTTGCCGGAGTTGCTGCCCGAACCGGTCGCCCGCGCATATATGCAGCCGCTCGGCGTGCCGACACTGATGGACGCGGTGCGCACACTGCATCACCCGGACGTGCAGTCCGACGAAACCGCGTTGATCGACGGCACGCATCCGGCTTGGGTGCGCATCAAGTTCGAGGAATTGCTCGCGCAGCAGATGTCGTTGAAGCGCGCGCACGAGGAGCGCCGCACGCGCGCGGCGCCGGCCATGCCGCGTCGCAAGGAAGGCGATGCGTCGGCGCTGGTCGCGCGCCTGTTGAAGGCGTTGCCGTTTTCGCTGACGGCGGCGCAGGAGCGCGTCGGTGGCGAAATTGCGCTCGATCTGACGCAGCCTCATCCGATGCAGCGGCTGTTGCAGGGCGATGTCGGCAGCGGCAAGACGATCGTGGCCGCGCTGGCCGCGGCACAAGCGATCGACGCCGGCTACCAGGCCGCGCTGATGGCGCCGACCGAAATCCTCGCCGAACAGCACGCGCGCAAACTGCGTGGCTGGCTGGAACCGCTGGGGGTGAGCGTCGCGTGGCTGGCCGGCAGTCTGAAGACCAGGGACAAGCGTGCGGCGCTCGAAGCCGCGGCGCTCGGCACGGCGCAGCTCGTGATCGGCACGCACGCAATCATTCAGGACGCGGTCGAGTTCGCGCGGCTGGGGCTGGTGATCGTCGATGAACAGCATCGCTTCGGCGTGGCGCAGCGGCTCGCCTTGCGGGCGAAGGCGCAGAGCGCCGCTGACGGCGCGCAGGATTTCCAGCCGCATCAGCTGATGATGTCCGCGACGCCGATTCCGCGCACGCTCGCAATGACCTATTACGCCGATCTCGACGTCTCGACCATCGACGAATTGCCGCCCGGGCGCACGCCGATCCTGACCCGGCTGGTATCCGACGCGCGGCGCGAAGAGGTGATCGGCCGCGTGCGCGAGGCCGCATTGACGGGGCGGCAGGTGTACTGGGTATGTCCGCTCATCGAAGAAAGCGAGACTTTGCAGTTGCAGACCGCGGTGGAAACGTACGAAACGCTGGTGGCCGCGTTGCCCGAGTTGAACGTGGGCCTCGTGCACGGACGTCTTGCGCCAGCGGAGAAGGCTGCGGTGATGGATGCATTCACTCGCAACGAGGTGCAATTGCTGGTGGCGACGACGGTGATCGAAGTGGGCGTCGACGTGCCGAATGCATCGTTGATGGTGATCGAGCACGCCGAGCGGTTTGGGTTGGCGCAATTGCACCAGCTGCGGGGACGGGTGGGGCGCGGAAGCGCGGCATCGGTTTGCGTTCTGCTTTATACGGGACCGTTGTCGATGACCGCGCGGGCGCGGTTGCAAACGATGCGGGAGACGACCGACGGCTTCGAGATCGCGCGTCGGGACCTTGAGATTCGCGGTCCAGGCGAGTTTCTGGGCGCGCGGCAGTCGGGCGCGGCGATGCTGAGGTTTGCCGATCTGCAGAACGATCAGTGGCTAATCGAGCCTGCTCGCGAGGCGGCTGCGGTTTTGCTCGAGAAGTACCCGGAGGTGGTGTTGCAGCACCTGGCCCGGTGGCTTGGCGCCCGCGAGCAATATTTGAAGGCCTAGTTTTCTGGCCTTCCGGCGGTTGGGCTGTTTGCCTGCGGTGTGACTCCTTGCCTGGTTCTTTGCCTGCCGGAGAGGGCAGAAAAACCAAAAAGTTGGCGAACCGACCCCATAGGTGTATAACTATAATCTATCGAACTCATCGCACTGATTGGTCCCCAATGACGCTCACCGAATTGAAATACATCGTCGCAGTCGCCCGCGAGCGGCACTTCGGCCGGGCCGCCGAAGCGTGTTTCGTCAGCCAGCCGACACTGTCGGTGGCAATCAAGAAGCTCGAAGACGAACTCAATGTGCAAATCTTCGAGCGCGGCACCAGCGAAGTCAGCGTCACGCCGATCGGCGAACAGATCGTCACGCAAGCGCAACGCGTTCTCGAACAAACGCTCGCCATCAAGGAAATTGCCAAACAGGGCAAAGACCCGCTGGTCGGGCCGCTGCGCCTCGGTGTCATCTATACGATCGGACCGTATCTGCTGCCCACGCTTGTCAAACAGATGATCAGGCGTGTTCCGCAAATGCCGCTGATGCTGCAGGAAAATTACACGCTCAAGCTGATCGAGTTGCTCAAACAGGGCGAAATCGACGTCGCCGTCATGGCGCTGCCGTTCCCGGAAACGGGCCTGATGCTGCGCCCGCTCTACGACGAACCGTTCGTCGTCGCGCTGCCGTCCGGTCATGCGTGGGAAAACCGCCCGAAGATCGACGCGGACGACCTGAAGCAGGAAACCATGCTCCTGCTCGGCAGCGGCCACTGCTTCCGCGATCATGTGCTGGGCGTTTGTCCTGAACTGATGCGCTTCTCGCAAAACGCGGACGGCATCCAGAAAACCTTCGAAGGTTCGTCGCTGGAAACGATCCGTCATATGGTCGCGAGCGGCGTCGGTATCACTGTGCTGCCGCGCATGTCGGTGCATGAAGTCAAACCGCACGCGGGCGGCATCGATTCGGGCCTGCTCAGCTATGTTCCCTTCGACGAACCCGTGCCGGATCGCCGCGTCGTGCTCGCCTGGCGCAAGAGCTTCACGCGGATGCCCGCGATCGAGGCGATCTGCGACGCCATCAACGCCTGCGACCTGCCGGGCGTGAAAAAACTCGATTTGCCCGTCGCCGTCAATTAAGTCGCCTCCACGCCGGCTCGTCGCCCATCTGTGCGCGGCGGGCCGTATCGCATCACATGGCGATAGTCGCCGTCCCTATCGAATAGATAAAATTAATCAAATACGTTAATTCGATAGTTTAGTTATAGTTTCCTCCATGGATCGCCCGATCCGCACAAGACCCGGAGGAAATCATGACCCAATCGAACCCGCAGCAAGCCCAGGCCGTCGCCGCTCAATCGGCTCAATCCGCTCGCCCCACCGCCAGCTCGTTCGCCGCGTCGATGCTTGGCATGCGCACGGTCGCCATGTCTTTGCTGGTCGATCGGGCCTTGTCCGCGTAAGCCGTCAGCGTAAGCGCCGCGCCTCTCCCCATATTTTCTTTCCGATAAAGCAACCCTGGAGTTCCGCATGTCCGAACGTAAGCTCACCAATGCAGCCGGCGCACCCGTCGCCGACAACCAGAACTCGATGACCGCCGGCGCGCGCGGTCCGGTCGTCCTGCAAGACGTCTGGCTGCTCGAAAAGCTCGCCCATTTCGACCGTGAAGTGATTCCCGAACGCCGCGTTCATGCGAAAGGCTCGGGCGCATTCGGCACGCTGAAAGTCACGCACGACATCTCGCGCTACACGAAGGCCAAAGTATTCGCCGAAGTCGGCAAGGAAACGCCGCTCTTCATGCGCTTTTCGACTGTGGCGGGCGAGCGCGGCGCCGCCGACGCCGAGCGCGACGTCCGTGGTTTCTCGATCAAGTTCTACACGGAAGAAGGCAACTGGGACGTGGTGGGCAACAACACGCCGGTGTTCTTCATCCGCGATCCGCTCAAGTTTCCGGACTTCATCCACACGCAAAAGCGCGATCCGTACACCAACATGCGCAGCAACGTCGCCGCGTGGGACTTCTGGTCGCGTCATCCGGAGTCGCTGCATCAGGTGACGATCCTGATGAGCGATCGCGGCATTCCGAAGAACTACCGGCAGATGCACGGCTTCGGCTCGCACACGTACTCGTTCGTCAACGCGAACGACGAACGTTTCTGGGTGAAGTTCCACTTCAAGTCGATGCAGGGCATCGAGAACTACACCGACGCGCAAGCGGCGCAGGTCGTCGCGCAGGATCGCGAAAGCGCGCAACGCGATCTGGTCACGAACATCGATGAAGGCAACTTCCCGAAGTGGCGTTTCGCCATTCAGGTGATGCCGGAAGCGGACGCGGCGAGCTATCGCTACAACCCGTTCGACATCACGAAAGTGTGGTCGCAGAAGGACTATCCGTTGATCGACGTCGGCACCATCGAGTTGAATCGCAACGCGGCGAACTATTTCGCGGACGTCGAGCAAGCGGCTTTCACGCCGGCGAACGTGGTGCCGGGTATCGGCTTCTCCCCTGACCGCCTGTTGCAGGGCCGGCTGTTCTCGTACGGCGACACCCAGCGCTATCGTCTCGGCATCAATCACCATCAGATTCCGGTGAATGCGCCGCGCGTGCCGAGCCCGCGTTCGTTCCATCGCGACGGCGCGATGCGCACGGACGGCAACCTCGGCGGCAACGTGAACTACGAGCCGAATCGTTTCGGCGACTTCGCGCAGGACAGCAATGCGTCGGAACCGCCGCTCGCGGCGGGCGCAGTGGACCGTTACGACCATCGCGCGGACGAGGACTATTACAGCCAGCCGGGCCTGCTGTTCCAGTTGTTCGACGCGGCGCAACGCGAGCGGCTGTTCGGCAACATCGCACGGCATATCAGTGGCGTGCCCGAGGACATCGTCGCGCGTCAGATCGAGCATTTCCGCCGGGCCGATCCGGCGTATGCGGAAGGCGTGATCGCGGCGCTCGCCGCGCTCGCTGAAGCGAACAGGAAGTAAGCAGTTCAGGTGATGCAGCAAGGCGGGGCGCATCGGCGCCCTGCCGGTTTTGATACGAATCGAGGGAGCACGATCATGATCCAGACGATGATGTCCACCATTGGCGGCACAGTGGCCGCACGCCGCGCACAACACCAGCAGCAAGCAGCGATGTTGCGCCGCGCGGTGGGGTTCGCGATCGTCACGAGCGGATTGGCGGTGATTGTCGCGCAAGCGCTGCAACACGCGCTCGGCAGATGACATAAGCGCAGCGTGCACGCTGCGCCAGTGACTTTGCGTCACACAAGCAGCAGTCGCATCTAAGATAAACTGTCGGGCGTTCCAAGGTTTCCGGCTTGCTCATCCGCAATCCGTCGATCTGCCGACCGGTTCGTATCACTCTTCAATGGAGTCATCATGGCCAAGAAAGAAGCTGTACAGCACGTCAACATCGGGATCAGCGACAAGGATCGCAAGAAGATTGCAGAAGGTTTGTCGCGCCTGCTCGCCGACACCTACACGCTGTACCTGAAGACCCATAACTTTCACTGGAACGTGACGGGTCCGATGTTCAACACGCTGCATCTGATGTTCGAAGCGCAGTACAACGAGCTCGCGCTGGCGGTCGATTCGATCGCGGAACGTATCCGCGCGCTGGGCGTGCATGCACCGGGCAGCTACAAGGAATTCGCGAAACTCTCGTCGATTCCTGAAGCGGACGGCGTGCCGGCTGCGGAAGACATGATCCGCCAACTGGTGGAAGGTCAGGAAGCCGTGGTGCGTACCGCCCGCGCGATCTTCCCGTCGACAGAAGCCGCTAACGACGAGCCCACGGCCGACCTGCTCACGCAACGCATGCAGACGCACGAAAAGACCGCGTGGATGCTGCGCTCGATGCTGGCTTGAGCATCCTGGGCGTTTCGCCCGGGCTCAGCGCGACGCATTGGCGTTGATATTGGCGTTGGCGTTGAACCGAAACAAAAAAGCCTCTCTTCGCGGGAGGCTTTGCTTTTTGCGGCACCGGATTGCGCGGCGCGTCCGGCCTTGTCCGCCCGGACGCGGCATGCCGCACGCATCCCGTAAAATAGCGGCATCGCCCGCACTTCACCGAGTCCGCACATGTTCGCCCGACTTCCCCTGTATCTGCGCCTCGTGCGCATGGACAAGCCGATCGGCAGCCTGCTGCTGCTGTGGCCCACGCTCAATGCGCTGTGGATTGCGTCGGACGGCCATCCTTCATGGCCGCTGCTGCTGATCTTCACGGTGGGTACGGTGCTGATGCGCTCGGCGGGCTGCGCGATCAACGATTACGCGGATCGCGATTTCGATCGCTATGTGAAGCGCACCGAAAACCGTCCGATCACGTCGGGCAAGATCAAGGCGTGGGAAGCGGTCGCGCTGGCGGCCGGTTTGTCGCTGCTGGCGTTTCTGCTGATTCTGCCGCTCAACACGCTGACAAAGGAGTTGTCGGTGGCGGCGCTGTTCGTCGCCGGCTCGTATCCGTTTACCAAGCGCTTCTTTGCGATTCCGCAGGCCTACCTCGGCATCGCGTTCGGCTTCGGTATTCCGATGGCGTTCGCGGCAGTTCAGGACCACGTGCCGCTGCTCGCATGGGTGATGCTGCTGGCGAACGTGTTCTGGTCGGTCGCGTACGACACCGAATACGCAATGGTCGATCGCGACGACGACATCAAGATCGGCATCCGCACGTCCGCGCTGACCTTCGGCCGCTTCGACGTGGCCGCGATCATGCTCTGCTATGCGCTCACGCTGGGCATTTACGTCGGCATCGGCGTGATGCTCGGTTTCGGCGTGCTGTACTGGCTGGGATGGGCGGCGGCGGCGGGTTGCGCCATCTATCACTACACGCTGATCCGCAACCGCGAGCGCATGCCGTGTTTCGCGGCATTCCGCCATAACAACTGGCTCGGCGGCGCGTTGTTCGCGGGTATTGCCGCGCATTACGCGGCGGCTTCGTTCTAGTTTTTCTGCGCGTCGATTGGATGGACGCCATTGCGCATGTGTTTGCGCTGCGGACGCCGCCCCGGTCTGAACCAGGGCACGGCGTCCTTCGGCGGATCGCCTGACCGTGGACTGCTGTCAGCTGATTGCCGACAGCCGACAGCCGACAGCCGACTGCCGACTGCCGACTGCGCCGAAACGCTTACTGTTTGCCGAACTCGTCGCCCATTTCCTTGGCGCGCGCGTCTGCGGCGAGCACGCCGCGCACGATCGCATCCTTGATGCCGCTTGCGTCGAACGACGTCAGCGCCGCAGCGGTGGTGCCGCCCTTGGACGTCACGCGTTCACGCAACAGGCTCGGCGGCTCGTCGGAATTCGCCGCGAGTTGCGCCGCGCCGGTGAAGGTCGCGACGGCCAGCGCGCGGCCTTGCGCTTCGTTCATGCCGAGCTGGCGCGCGGCTTCCTGCAGTGCTTCGATGAAATAGAACACGTAGGCGGGGCCGCTGCCGGAGATCGCGGTGACGGCGTCGATCTTTGCTTCATCGTCGAACCAGACGGTTTGGCCGACCGCGCCGAGCACCTGCGAGGCGAGCGCGCGGCCCGCTTCATCGACGCTGGCGGTCGCGCTCAGGCCCGCGACGCCCATGCCGATCAGCGCCGGCGTATTCGGCATCACGCGCACGATGCGAGTGTGGCCGTTCAGCCAGCGCGACAGGTCGTCCATGCGAATACCCGCAACAATGCTGATCGCCAGTTGCGACGCGTTCAGGTGCGCTGCGAGGCTTTGCGCGACGCTCTTCAGAATCTGCGGTTTCACCGCCAGCACGACGGCGTCGTAGGAGGCGAGCGCGGCGTCCGCGGCGGCCGCCGTGCGAATGCCGAATTGCTGTTCGTTGCGCTTGCGCGCGTCGTCGTTGGGGTCGATCGCGTAGAGGTCAGAGGGCGCGACGCCGCGTTTGATGAGGCCGCCGATCAATGCGGCCGCCATGTTGCCGCCGCCGATAAAAGCAATTTTCATGATGATCCGAGAGAGGTCCCGTGAGGGGGGCCAAAGAGCCCGCAAGGGTCAGTTAGAGTAATCTCGCGCGCCGAATATAGCGGTGCCGACGCGCACGATCGTCGCACCTTCCAGCACGGCGGCTTCGAGGTCGCTCGACATGCCCATCGAGAGCGTATCGAGTTCGAGTCCGTCTGCGCACAGGCGCTCGAACAGTTCGCGCAATTGCCGATGCGGTACGCGTTGTTCATCGATACCGCCGGCCGGTTCGGGAATCGCCATCAGGCCGCGCAAGCGCAACTTCGGCAGCGCGGCGATTTCCTGTGCGACCTGCGCGGCCTCGGGGATGCTGACGCCGCTCTTCGACGCCTCGCCGCTGATGTTCACCTGCAGGCACACGTTCAGCGGCGGCAGGTTGTCCGGGCGTTGTTCCGCCAGACGCCGCGCGATCTTCAGCCGGTCGACCGAATGCACCCAGTCGAAATGCTCGGCGACCGGCCGCGTCTTGTTCGATTGCAATGGTCCGATGAAATGCCATTCTATCGACGCTCGCAGATCGGCCAGCGCCTCGATCTTGGCGATCGCTTCCTGCACGTAGTTCTCGCCGAACGCGCGTTGGCCGGCCGCGTAGGCGGCGCGCACGTCATCGGCGGGAAATGTCTTCGAGACCGCGAGCAAGGCAATCGAACGCGGGTCGCGTGCGGCGCCTTGCGCGGCGAGGGCGATGCGCTGCCGCACCGCTTCGAGGTTGTGAATCAGATCGGGCATGGAACGAAGCCGGGAGTCCAGCGAAAGACGATTTACCGGATTATACGGACGTCGCCGCGCTGCGCCGGGCTGCACTGCGGCTGGGAGCGTCGCGGGAGTGACACGAAAAGGCGGCGGCTGCGGCATGCCGCGAGCCACATGCCGCCGGCACGCGCTTCAGGCCGACAGCATATGTTCCACCAGTTCGATCCAGTGCGCGACCGGCGTGGACGTGCCGCTTTGCAGATGCGCAATGCAGCCGACGTTCGCCGACAGGATGACCTGCGGCTCCTGCGCGTGCAGCCGTTCGAGCTTCTGGTCGCGCAGCGCGTACGAGAGCTTCGGCTGCGTCAGCGAATAGCTGCCGGCTGAGCCGCAACACAGGTGACTGTCGGCGGGCAGGCGCACTTCGATGCCGAGCGCCGCGAGCAGATGTTCGACCTTGCCGCGCAGCTGCTGACCATGCTGCAACGTGCAAGGCGGATGGAATGCGACGGTATGAATCGACCGGCGGCGCGTGACGGCGACAAGCGTCTCTTCGAATTCCAGCAGGATCTCCGAAATATCGCGTGTCAATTCGACGACGCGGCGAGCCTTCTGCGCATACGCCGGATCGTTGCGCAGCAGGTGCGCGTATTCCTTGACCGTCGCGCCGCACCCGGACGCGTTCATCACGATCGCTTCCACACCCTCTTCGATGTACGGCCACCACGCGTCGATGTTGGCGCGCAGGTCGTCGAGCGCTTCGTCGTTGTAGCCCAGATGCAGACGGATCGCGCCGCAGCAGCCGGCCTCGGGCGCCACCAGCGTTTCGACGCCGAGCGCGTCGAGTACGCGCGCGGTCGCGATGTTGACGTTGGGCATCATCGACGGTTGCACGCAGCCGGCGAGCATCAGCATCTTGCGCTGATGCTTCGCGCCCGGCCATTCGAGCGGACGCTGCCGTGCCGGCACCTTGTCGCGCAGCTTCTTCGGCAGCAGGGGGCGGACGTGCTGGCCGAGGCGCATGGCCGGCGTGAACAGCGCGCTGTTCGGCACGAAGCTCGCGAGCAGCCGGCGCACCAGCCGCTGACCAAACGGGCGCGTGACCTTCTGTTCGGTGATCTTGCGGCCAATCTCGACCAGCCGGCCGTATTGCACGCCGGATGGGCAGGTGGTCTCGCAATTGCGGCAGGTCAGGCAGCGGTCCAGGTGGAGCTGGGTGCTGCGCGTGACGTCCGCGCCCTCGACCATCTGCTTGATCAGATAGATGCGCCCGCGTGGGCCGTCGAGTTCGTCGCCGAGCAGTTGATAGGTCGGGCAAGTGGCCGTGCAGAAGCCGCAATGCACGCACTTGCGCAGGATGGCGTCGGCTTCGTCGCCGTCGGGCGTATTGCGAATGAAGTCCGCGAGGTTGGTTTGCATCGCGTCGCTCAGAAGTCGGGGTAGAGCCGGCCGCGATTGAAAATGCGGGCGGGGTCGAAGGCGGCTTTCAGACCGCGATGGATCTTCATCAGCGGGGCGGGCAGCGGCGTGAACACACCGGCGCCGCGATCGTAGCCATGACCAGTGCGAAAGATGGTCGCATGACCGCCGGCCTGCTTGGCGCTAATGCGCACGGTTTGCGCGTCGGTGTCGGTGATCCACCAGCGCTGGCCGCCGCCCCATTCCATCAGTTGTGCGCCGGGCAGTTGCAGCGGCTCCGTGATGGACGGCAGCGCGAGGCGCCACAGCGCCGCCTTCGGGGCGATCGCGGAAAAGAACGGGTCGGTCTGTTCGCGCAAGCCGGCCCAGAAGCGCTCGGCTTCGACCGCATCGACCACCTCTCCGCCGAGCGCGGTGCGCGCCGCCTTGACCGCAGCTTCCGCGCCGGCCAGCCGCACGGCCAGCGTGCCGTGACGCCATGCGCTCGCGGTGATCGGCAATGGCCGGCCGCCCCATTCGTTGAGCTTGCGGACCGCGTCGGTGCCGTTCATGTCGAATTTGAGCGTGGCTTCCGCCTGCGGCAGCGGCAGCACTTTGATGGACAGTTCGAGGATCAATCCCAAGGTACCGAGCGAGCCGGCCATCAAGCGGGACACGTCATAACCGGCGACGTTCTTCACCACCTGGCCGCCGAAATGCAGCGTTTTCCCGTCGCCGTTCATGATCACCGCGCCGAGCACGAAGTCGCGCGCGGCGCCGGCGGCCGGGCGGCGCGGGCCGGCGATGCCCGCCGCGATGCAGCCGCCGAAGGTGGCCTGCAAGCCGAAGTGCGGCGGCTCGAAGGCGAGCATCTGATGATGTTCGGCGAGCGCCGCCTCGATTTCCAGCAAAGGCGTGCCCGCGCGCGCGGTAATGACGAGTTCGGCCGGATCGTAGGCGATGATGCCGCGATAAGCGCGCGTGTCGAGGATGTCACCTTCCAGCGTCTGGCCGTACCAGTCTTTGGTGCCGCCGCCACGGACGCGCAACGTGCGCCCTTCGGCGCTGGCCGAACGCACGCGTTCGGACCAAATGGCGACGATGTCGTCCTCTTCCATGGTGTCCCGCTTCGTTGTATTTCGCTTGATTGTACCGGGCGGGGGCTCGCTGGCAACCCGGAGCGGACCCGCATCGGGTAATCCGGGTGAGGCTCTCGAAGCGCCGCCGACGCGCGCGATGTCGCGATGCGTCGGCGCGGCGCAAAGGCTTAGAGCCGGCTTAGAACCGGCTTAGAACCGCGGCAGTTCCGGATGCGGCAGCAGGCCGCCGCGCACGTGCATCTTGCCGTACTCGGCGCAACGCGCGCGCGTCGGAATGCCCTTATCCGGATTCAGCAAGCCGGGCGGGTCGAAGGCGCGTTTGACCGCGTGAAACGCGTCGTGCTCTTCCGGGGAGAACTGCACGCACATCGAGTTGATCTTTTCGATGCCGACACCGTGCTCGCCCGTCACCGTGCCGCCCAGTTCGACGCATGTTTCGAGAATGTCGCAACCGAACTCTTCGGCCCGGTGCCATTCGTCGAGATCGTTGCCGTTGAAGAGAATCAGCGGATGCATGTTGCCGTCGCCGGCGTGGAACACGTTGATACAGCGCAGGCCGTATTTCTGTTCCATGACTTCGATGCGCGCCAGCAAGGGGCCGATGCTGCGGCGCGGCACCGTGCCGTCCATGCAGTAGTAATCGGGTGAAATGCGGCCGGCGGCCGGAAAGGCGTTCTTGCGTCCCGACCAGAAGCGCAAGCGCTCGTTTTCCGAGCGCGAAATCTGGATGCGGGTCGCGCCATGTTCGCGCAGCACGGCGGTCATGCGCACGATTTCGTCGGCGACTTCTTCGGCCGTGCCGTCCGATTCGCACAGCAGGATCGCCGCCGCGTCGAGATCGTAGCCCGCGTTGACGAATTCTTCCACGGCGCGCGTGGCCGGCTTGTCCATCATCTCGAGGCCGGCCGGAATGATGCCCGCCGCGATGATGCTGGCAACCGCATCGCCGCCCTTCACGACGTCGTCGAAACTGGCCATGATGACCTGTGCGGTCTGCGGCTTGGGGATCAGCTTGACGGTGACTTCGGTGACGATCGCGAACATCCCTTCGCTGCCGATCAATACAGCGAGCAGATCGAGCCCCGGCGCGTCGGGCGCAAGCGAGCCGAACTCGACGATTTCGCCTTCCATGGTCACCGCGCGCACGCGCAACACGTTGTGCACGGTAAGGCCGTACTTGAGGCAGTGCACGCCGCCTGAATTCTCCGATACATTGCCACCGATCGTGCAGGCAATCTGCGACGACGGGTCGGGCGCGTAATACAAGCCGTATGGCGCGGCAGCTTCGGAAATTGACAGATTGCGCACGCCCGGCTGCACCGTGGCGGTACGAGCGTATGAATCGACTTCGACGATCTTCCGGAAGCGTGCGAGCGATACCACCACGCCGTGACGGATCGGCATTGCGCCGCCCGACAGGCCGGTGCCCGCGCCGCGCGGCACGATCGGCACGTCGAGCCGGTGGCAGATCTGCACGATGCGCTGCACCTGCGATTCCGTCTCCGGCAAGGCGACAGCGAGCGGTAGCCGCCGATAGGCGGCGAGGCCGTCGCACTCGTAGGCCACGGTGTCTTCTTCGCGATACAGCAGACAGTGGGTCGGCAGCACAGCCATCAGCGCCTGCACGACTTCGCGCTGGCGCTGGGCGAGAACTTCGGCCGTCAGTTCAGCGGGTGCGTTCATGTAACTGGTCTCCTCGTGCTTGTCACCCTTCGTTCCGCCTGAATTCAGCGGCGGCTACGGCTACGGCGCTTTGGCCGCGCTAGCCACGCGTCGACGAAACCTCAAGCGGCCCACGAAAAAATCTTGCCCGGGTTCATCAGATTGCGCGGATCGAGCGCGTGCTTGATCGAGCGCATCGTATCGACGGCGACTTCCCCGTGTTCTTCGAGCAGGAAGTTCATCTTGTGCAAGCCGACGCCGTGTTCGCCGGTGCAGGTGCCGTCCATGCGCAGCGCGCGCTGGACGATGCGCTCGTTCAGACGCTCGGCTTCGACGAGTTCTTCCGGCTTGTCCGGGTCGATCAGGATCGCGACGTGGAAGTTGCCGTCGCCGACATGGCCGACGATCGGGCAGGGCAGCGGCGATGCCTTCAGATCCTGTTCCGTTTCCACTACGCATTCCGCGAGGCGCGAGATCGGCACACAGACGTCCGTGGTGACGGCGCGGCAGCCTGGCTTCAGCTGCAGCATCGCGAAATAAGCGCTGTGGCGCGCGTTCCACAGGCGGCTGCGGTCTTCCGGCCGGGTCGCCCATTCGAAACCTTCACCGGCATTCTGCGCAGCGATCTCCTGCACGAGTTCGGCTTGTTCCTTCACACCGGCTTCGGTGCCGTGGAATTCGAAGAAGAGCGTGGGCGCCTCGCGCAGCGTCAGATTCGAATGACGATTGATCGAGCGGATCGCGAGCGAGTCGACGAACTCGACGCGTGCAATCGGCACGCCGATCTGGATCGTTTCGATGACCGCGCGCACCGCATCGCCCATCGACGGAAATGTGCATATCGCCGCCGAAACCGCTTCCGGCTGCGGATAGAGGCGTACGGTGATTTCCGTGATCACGCCGAGCGTGCCTTCCGAACCGACGAACAGGCGCGTGAGGTCATAGCCCGCCGACGACTTGCGCGCCCGCGTGCCGGTTTTGATCACGCGGCCGTCGGCCAGCACCACGGTCAAGCCGAGCACGTTCTCGCGCATCGTGCCGTAGCGCACGGCGTTGGTGCCCGAGGCACGCGTGGCCGACATGCCGCCGATGCTCGCGTCCGCGCCCGGATCGATCGGGAAAAACAGGCCCGTGTCGCGCAGCGCTTCGTTCAGTTGCTTGCGCGAGATGCCGGGCTCGACGGTGACCGTGAGGTCTTCCGCATTGATCGACAGCACGCGGTTCATTGCCGACAGATCGATCGATACGCCGCCCTGCACCGCCAGCAGATGACCCTCGAGCGACGAGCCGTTGCCGTAGGGAATGATCGGTACGTCGTACTGGCCGCACAGCCGGACGACGGTTTGCACGTCTTCGGTATTGCGGACGAACACGACGGCGTCGGGCAGTTGGGGATCGAACGGCGATTCGTCGCGGCCGTGATGGGCTCGCACTGCCTCAGCGGTCGACACACGCTCGGCAAAAACAGCTTTGAGCCCGGCCAGCAACTCGGCGGGAAACGGCCGGCGTAGCGGAGCCGGTGGCACGGGATGATTCACGCATGTCTCCAGATATTGGGGCAGACCTGTGGTGCAGCTTTTGCTTCATTTTACGCCGATCGCCCGTGGGCCGGCGTCGAGGCCGGCTGCCGATCCTATAATGGCGGCGACTTCACGATGCGCGCAATATGGATAAACGCGGTGGTTAGCGCGGTGGTTAGCGCGGTGGTAACGCGGTAGTTAGCGAGGCGTCTTGCATGGACGCATCGTCATTGAACTGGATGGGAGACATCATGGGCAACCGCTTGAGCAAGATCGCCACCCGAACGGGCGACGACGGCACCACCGGTCTCGGCGACGGCCGCCGCGTGCGTAAGGACGATGCGCGCATCGCCGCGATCGGCGACGTCGACGAACTCAATTCGAACCTCGGTGTGTTGCTGTGCGAAACACTGCCCGACGAGGTGCGGGCGGCGCTGGTCGCGATTCAGCACGACCTGTTCGACCTCGGCGGCGAACTTTGCATTCCCGGCCACGCGATGATTACCGACAAACAGCTCGGCCAACTCGATGACTGGCTCGCCGACTACAACGCCACTTTGCCGCCACTGAAGGAGTTCATCCTGCCGGGCGGCTCGCGCGCGGCGGCGCTCGCGCATGTATGCCGCACGGTGTGCCGCCGCGCCGAGCGCGCGATCGTCGCACTGGGCGAGGCGGAGGTGATCAACGCCGCGCCGCGCCAGTATGTGAACCGGCTGTCCGACCTGTTGTTCGTGCTGGCGCGCGTGCTCAATCGTGCGGACGGCGGCAGCGATGTGCTGTGGCAGCACGAGCGCGGCGCCGGCTAGCGGCTTCCGGCATCCACCTTCGAGACTGTGACAATCTGTCCGGGTCAAATTATCTCCTTAAAAAGGTATTGTAAGTGCATCTTTAAGGAGAAGTACCCATGACCGCTCTCACAGCCGACCAGATTGCCCGCGTCAAAGCCA
Source organism: Paraburkholderia lacunae (assembly GCF_003353175.1). GTDB lineage: Bacteria > Pseudomonadota > Gammaproteobacteria > Burkholderiales > Burkholderiaceae > Paraburkholderia > Paraburkholderia lacunae. The sequence goes on from NZ_QHKS01000014.1 coordinate 90,297, forward strand.
CTGTTCCCGTTCTTGCCGAGCATGGCACGACCATCACCAGGCATTTCTACAAGCGCATGTTCGCGCACCATCCCGAGTTGAAGAACGTGTTCAACCAGACCCACCAGAAGAGTGGCAGCCAGCCGGAAACGCTGGCGAAGGCGGTGTACGCGTATGCGGCCAATATCGACAATCTCGGCGCGTTGGGCCCGACTGTGTCGCGAATCGCCCATAAGCACGTGAGCCTGAATATCCGGCCGGAGCAATATCCGATCGTTGGGCGTCATCTGCTGGGCGCAATTGTCGATGTGTTGGGCGACGCGGTCGATCAGGAGACGCTCGGCGCATGGGAAGCCGCGTACGGGCAACTCGCCGGCATTTTCGTCGGCGCGGAGGCGAAGCTTTATGAAGGCGCTGCGTGGAGCGGCTTCCGGCCGTTCAAGGTCGCACGTAAGGAGGTGGAGAGCGATGAAATCACGTCGTTCTATCTGACTCCCGCCGACGGCTCGCCCGCTTGCGGCTTCGAGCCGGGCCAATATCTGAGCGTGAAGCGCTTCGTGGATGTACTTGGCGTCGATCAGCCGCGGCAATACAGTCTGTCGGATGCGCCGAACGGTAAATGGCTGCGTATCTCGGTGAAGCGCGAAGCTGGCCGCGAAGACACGGCGCCGGGTCACGTGTCCAATCTGCTGCACGACGGTGTGGAAGTGGGCGCGGTGGTGCATGTCAGCGCGCCGATGGGCGACTTCACGCTCGACCGCGAGAAAACCACGCCGGTGGTGCTGATGAGCGGCGGCGTGGGCGTGACGCCGATGACCTCGATGCTGTCCACGTTGCTCGCCGACCAGAGTGGCCGCAGCGTGACCTTCGTGCATGCGTGCCGCAATGGCCGCGTGCACGCGTTCCGGCAGTGGCTGAACGACAAGGTTGCGGCGCATCCGAATGTCACGCGTGCGGTGTTCTACGAAACCATTGAAGCGAGCGATCGTGCCGGCATCGACTACGACTTCGAAGGCCGCCTCGACGTGGCGAAAATCGCCGACAAGGTGATCGTGCCCGATGCGGATTACTACATCTGCGGACCGGTGCCGTTCATGCGCGCGCAGTGCGACGCGCTGGCCGCGCTCGGTGTGGACGCGGCGCGGATTCACACCGAAGTGTTCGGTTCAGGCGCGGTGCAATAAAGCGGGGAGGCGCATGGAGAAGCGCGCTTCGAGCGTGCGCCATGCGCCTTAACCGACCGCCAGTGTCACCGGCTTGCCGATTCGGCTCATGATTTCGACCAAGGTGTCGATGGTGAATTTGGTGGTCTTCTTGTTGACCACGTCGGACACGCGCGGGCGCGACACCATCAGAATTTCAGCTGCCTCGGCCTGCTTGAGGTGATGCTGCTCGATCCAGTTGGACAGCTCGGTCATCAACTGTTCTTTGAGCAACCGCGTGTCGTTGATCTGCTTTTGCGACGCAGCGTGCAAGCGCTTGGCTTCTTCAGCGGAAAAGCCGAGTTCGAGGAACAGGTTCGCACCGGGCTTCGTCACGTGACGGATTTTTGTGTCGATCGTCATTTGCTAAGTTTTCCTATGGTTGACTATGGCGCGATACCGCGTTTCGGCAATGTTCCTGTCGTACGGCCCCAGCTTCTGTGTCTTTTTCTGAAAGCAGTGCAATACGTACAACGCTTCCACGAACTTTGTCACGTACATCACAGGATAAATACCATCCGCTTCCTTGATGCGAATCTCGCGCGTGCCGGCGCCGATCGTGTCAAACGGCTTCCAGTCGTCAGGGTCCAGACCAGCCTGAATCTTGCCAAGTTGAAACCCGGCCTGACGGCGCGGCTCTTCGGGAAAATCCAGTAAATCGCGATAGCTGGAGCCCATCCAGCGAATTCCTTTGTCCTGTTCCATAGCCGCCTTTCGTGTACAAAACCTTATACGCAACACCCAGCCAGGTCAAGCTGCATTCGACCCGGCGATGAGTTGTTACGGTGCCGAGGCGGTTCACGAAGCACCATTAGTCCGTTCGGCTAACAAAACGGCCCAATCAGCGTAAGCCGATTGGGCCGTTTCGGTCAGGCTGACCATCTCATTAAAGCCGGCTCAGTGAGCCGGGTTTTCGATGAACCCATCACAGCCATGACACAGGACGCCTAGTTGCCGCTGCCGCGCGCCACGCGCCGTTGCTTGACCGCTTCGGCGAGACCTTCCAGTACGGCGACGCTTTCGTCCCAGCCGATGCACGCATCGGTGATGCTCTGGCCGTACGTCAGCGCGCAGCCTTCCTGCAGATCCTGGCGGCCCGCGACCAGATGCGATTCCACCATTACGCCGACAATCCGTTCGTCACCCGACGCAATCTGGCGGCCGATATCCGCGCACACCGGAATCTGATTTTCGTGCTTCTTCGAGCTGTTCGCGTGGCTCGCGTCTATCATCAGACGCGCAGCGAGACCGGCCTTGCCGATGTCGGCGCAAGCGGCGTTCACGCTATCCGCATCGTAGTTCGGCGTCTTGCCGCCGCGCAGGATAATGTGGCAATCCTCATTGCCGGCGGTCGAGACGATCGCCGAGTGGCCGCCCTTGGTGACCGACAGGAAATGATGCGGCTGCGACGCCGCCTTGATCGCGTCGACCGCGATCTTGACGTTGCCGTCCGTGCCGTTCTTGAAGCCGACCGGGCACGACAGCCCCGAAGCGAGTTCACGATGTACTTGCGACTCTGTGGTGCGCGCGCCGATCGCGCCCCACGAGATCAGGTCGGCAATGTACTGCGGGCTGATCATGTCGAGGTATTCGGTGCCGGCCGGCAGCCCGAGTTCGTTGATGCGCAAGAGCAGCTCGCGCGCGGTGCGCAGGCCGTCATTGATCTTGAAGCTGTTGTCCATGTGCGGGTCGTTGATGAGCCCCTTCCAGCCGACAGTGGTGCGCGGCTTTTCGAAGTACACGCGCATCACGACTTCGAGTTCGCCGGCAAAGCGCTTGCGCTGTTCGACGAGGCGCCCGGCGTATTCCATGGCTGCCTTCGTGTCGTGGATCGAGCACGGTCCGATGACGACGATCAGACGGTCTTCCATGCCGTGCAGGATGCGATGCATCGCCGTGCGCGAGTTGTAGATCACGTCGGACACCGTTTCGTCGCAGGCGAATTCGCGGATCAGGTGGGCAGGCGGCGTGAGTTCTTTCAATTCGCGGATGCGGACATCGTCGGTGTTGTGCGGGGGCATGGTTGTTCTCCTGAATCGGTTCTTAGCGTGTTCGCGCAGGCAACGAAGGCTGCGATGAGGCAGCGATGCCAGAGCGGACGACAATCAATAAAATTTCAAAGGCAAATTTCGAAAGCGTGAGGCGAAAAAAAACCGCCAGGCTAGCTGGCGGTTTTTCGGGAATTCCTGGTGTCCTGCGTGCACTAACACCCCTCTCGATCCGCCAGCGGTCTGAGATACCAAAAAAAGTAAAAGTAAAACTTGGCGGACATGGCGAAATGAGGTCGTTGGTCAAAAAGGGTGAATGACTTTATAACCCGCATAGGCTCGGCTGGCAACCCGAGTGGTGTAAAAATGCGGGAAATCCGCATACTTCGTGCGAAATGTGCGCGAAGTATGCGTGAACCTGAAAATCAGGCCGTGCCGCCAACCGTCATCCGGTCGATCCGCAGCGTTGGCTGGCCGACGCCCACCGGCACGCTCTGCCCTTCCTTGCCGCACACGCCCACGCCCGAATCCAGCTTCATGTCGTTGCCGATCATGCTGACGTATTTGAGCGATTCCGGGCCGCTGCCGATCAGCGTCGCGCCCTTGACCGGGTAGGTGACCTTGCCGTTTTCGATCATGTAAGCCTCGGAAGCCGAGAACACGAACTTGCCGTTCGTGATGTCGACCTGGCCGCCACCGAAGTTCACCGCGTACAAACCGTTCTTCACGGACGCGATGATTTCCTGCGGGTCTTTGTCGCCGTTGAGCATGTACGTGTTGGTCATGCGCGGCATCGGCAGCGCGGCGTACGACTCGCGGCGCGCATTGCCCGTAACCGGCATCTTCATCAGACGCGCGTTCAGCGTGTCCTGGATGTAGCCCTTCAGGATGCCGTCTTCGATCAGCGTCGTGCACTGAGTCGGGTTGCCTTCGTCGTCGATATTGAGCGAGCCGCGCCGGTTCGGCAGCGTACCGTCGTCGACCACGGTGACGCCCTTGGCAGCGACCCGCTCGCCGATGCGTCCAGCAAATGCCGACGAACCCTTGCGGTTGAAGTCGCCTTCCAGACCGTGGCCGATCGCTTCGTGCAGCAGCACGCCGGGCCAGCCCGGGCCGAGCACGACGGTCATCGCGCCTGCCGGAGCCGGACGGGCGTCGAGATTGACCAGTGCCGCATGCACTGCGTCGTCGACGTAGCGCGACAACACTTCGTCGGTGAAGTAGCCGTAGTCGAAACGGCCACCGCCGCCGCCGCTGCCGATTTCGCGGCGGCCGTTCTGTTCGGCGATCACCGTCACCGACACGCGCACCAGCGGCCGGATGTCGGCCGCAAAGCCGCCGTCGCTGCGCGCCACCAGCACCACGTCGTATTCCCCGGCGAGGCCTGCCATCACTTGCTGGATGCGTGGGTCGCGGCCGCGCGCCATCTGTTCGATGCGCTCGAGCAGCTTCACTTTGGCGGTGGCGTCGAGCGAATGCAGCGGATCGGACGGCAGGTACAGGTCACGCCCGGCGATGCCGGTCAGCGACGACGCCACCTTGACCTTCTGCTTGCCGCCGCCAGCCTTGGCGATCGCGCGGGTGGCGATGGCCGCCTGACGGATCGCTTCGGGCGACAGGTCGTCCGAATACGCGAAAGCCGTGCGGTCGCCCGACACGGCGCGTACACCGACGCCCTGATCGATGCTGAAGCTGCCCGACTTCACGATGCCTTCTTCGAGACTCCACGCTTCGCTGCGCGTCGCCTGGAAATACAGGTCGGCGTAATCGATCTTGTGCGTGAAGATTTCGGCGAGCGTGCGGGTGAGCAGGGATTCGTCGAGACCATAGGGCGTCAGGAGGATGTCCTTGGCGGTGGCGAGATTACGGATACCGGGTTCGATGATATTCATGCGAAGTATGTTCTGCTCGATACGAAGGATTCGGTTAGCGCCACGGTCACTATATGAGTGGGAGGCGCCGCAGTTTCAATGTCGGGTTTTAAATTGGATCGGTCAACTCAGCACGCGATGACGCCAGGCGGGCAGGCTCTGTCGTACCTCGTCGATGCGCGCGCGCTCGAGATTGCCGGCTACCACGCCGGCGCCTTCGTCGCGCACCGCGACGATCTCGCCCCACGGGTCGATCAGCATGCTGTGGCCCCATGTCCGGCGGCCGTTCTCATGTTTGCCGCCTTGCGCGGCGGCCAGCACGTAGCACTGGTTTTCGACCGCCCGGGCGCGCAGCAGCATGTCCCAATGCGCGCGGCCGGTGGTGTAGGTGAACGCCGACGGCACCACGATCAGCGCGCAGTCGCCCATGCGCCGGTACAGCTCCGGAAAGCGCAGATCGTAGCAGACCGACAGACCAACGCGTCCGAACGGCGCCTCGAAGGTGCGGACTTCGCCGCCGGGGCAGATGGTGCGTGCCTCGTCGAACGATTCGTCGCCCTTTTCGAAGTTGAACAGATGGATCTTGTCGTAGCGCGCGGCCTCGGTGCCTTGCGGGTCGAACACCAGCGTAGTGTTCAGCACGCGCGAGGCCTCCGGCGCCATCAGCGGCAGTGTGCCGCCGATCACCCAGACCTTGTGGCGGCGCGCGGCATCGGCGAGAAAGCGCTGGATCGGTCCGTCCTGGTAGGGCTCGCGCACGGCGAGCTTGTCTGTGTCCTTGAAGCCCATGAAGCAGAAGTATTCAGGCAGCAGGACGAGTTGCGCGCCGTCAGCGGCGGCTTCGGCGATCAGCCGTTCCGCTTCGGCCAGATTGCGCTCCCGATCCGGCGTGCTGACCATTTGCAGCGCGGCGACGCGAAATACGCTTTCGGGGGATCCGCTGGACGCCGCGGAAGACGAGGTTGAAGAGACGTGTGTTTCGCTCATGAGCGTTTCGAACAACTCCCGGCAAAGGCGGCGGCGTCAACCGCTCGCGCCGCGTACGTCGATCAAGGCTGGCTGGGGCCGCTGGCGCGGCACCGCGCTCTATTCGTCAATCTGGTGAAACAGGGCTCAGTGCGCTTCCACGGCCGAAGCCGGAGCGTCCATCTTACCGCGATCGCTCTTCACCCGCTCGATGTGCGGTTTCGACCACGAACCGGTGATCGCATACTCGCGCGCAAACGCCGTGGAGACCGACTTGCTGAACGCCAGATCGGCCACCAGCGCGCCCAGACCGAGCAGCGGATTGATCACGGTCGCGGCGATCACCGCGGCGCCCGCGCTGACGGTCGGCACGATCGCCACGTGCAGGTCCTGGGTTTCCTGTGCCAGATCGACCGAACCCTTCATTTCGGCGCGCGCCGGTGCCGTGAGCACCTCGAAGTTCTCGGTGCGGCCGATGCCGTTATGGATCTGGCCGGTGCCCGTGACGTGTTCGAACGGCAGCCCCTCGCCGATCACGTCGCGGAAATTCAGCGTGGCGAAGCGCGCGAGGCTTTGCAGGCTCAGCACCCCCAGCAGCTTGGCGACGCCCGGATCGACCTTGAGAATCTGCCCATGGCGCAGATCGACGGCCAGATTGCCGTTGAGCGTCGGATAGTCGATTGCGGTCGGGCCGCCGCGCCACACCATCTTGCCCGACAGCGTGCCGCTGCCGGCCTTGAGCGTGCGCGGCTGGCCGAAGCGCTCGAGCAGCGCGCCGGCGTCCTTGATGTCGAGTTTGAAATCGAACACGGTACGGCGCGGCGTCGCTTCGTCGGCGGTATTGCCCAGGCCCGTCGAGGTGCGCCAGTTGGCCGTGGCGGTCAGCGTGGCGGCGGGGTTGCTGACGGCGAGTTTGTCGAGTTGCCAGACCGGCACGCCGTCTTCGTCGAAATTGTGCGCGTCGACCTCGAGGCGGCCGATATTGTGATCGCGCACGATCAGTTCGTTGACCACCAGATCGATCGACGGCATGTTCTGCGCCGGCGCCGACATCGCCTGGCCAAGCAGATCCTTGTCCGTGGCCGAGGGAATCACCACGCGGGCGAAGCGCGCCTGCAGCGTGCCCGGCGATTCCTTGCTGGCGCCCGGCAGCCAGGAAACGTGACCGGACACCTGATTCGACGCGATATTGGCCTGCCATTTGCCTTCGGCATGCGACGCGCCGACGATCACGCTGTCCCAGTGGCGCTTGAGCAGCGTCAGCGTGCCGATGTGCAGCGCGAAGCGGCTCGGCAGGAATTGCGCGACGGTCCTGTTCGGCGCGGCGGCGGGCGCCTCCTTACTGCGCATCTGCGCGACGAGCGCGCGCCAGGCGTCGGCGTCGAACGCTTCGACGTCGACGGCGGCGATCACACCTTCGGACGGCAACTCGGCAGGGCGGTTCACGCCGACCGCGCCCAGCACGACGGTCGGCGGCGTGTTTGGCCGGTAGCGCAGCAGGTAGGTGGCGGCGATCGGCCCGAAGGTCAGGTCGGCGCGTTCCAGGCCGGATTCGCTCGCCGTGGCCGCAGGGCTGACGGCGAAGCGCAGCGGCATCGGCGTGCCGACCGGCTTGTTGAACGGGGCGGGGAAGTCGAGCGCGAGGCCGCTCAGGTCGGAGTTCGCCGTGACTTCCGGCAGCCGGCCCCGCGCACCGCGCACGTTGAGCGCGTAGGGCGCGCTGCCGCTCATGCGCGTGAGGACCTGCTCGGCCGGGCCATGCAGATTGAGACCGCGGGCCGCGTCGACGGCGATATGGCCGCCGACATCGAGCGCATACGTGCCGTCCTGCTTCAATCCACCTTTCGCGTGCACGTCGCCGCCCATGAACTGGCCGGAGAGCCGGTCGGTCTGCGCGGTGTGCTCGGTGAAGCGCACCTTGCCGTTCAGTTGCGACAGCGGCGGCACGTTCTCGACCGTCAGGCGGTCGTTCTGAAAGCCGACCGCGCCTTCCACGGCGATATGCGGTTTCGGCGTGCGCGGCACCGTCAGCTTGAGCGCCAGCGCGGCGGGTCCTTCGGCGTGCACCTTCCCGGTCGCATGTTTGGACATGATGCCGAGCGAGCTTTCGTTGACGTAGTCGAGCATGTCGGCGAGCGGCCCGCGCCCGTCGCCGTCGATGACGAGGTTCGATGCCCTGGTGCCGAGATCGTCGATCTTGCCGCTCACCCTGGTCAGCGCGACGCGCTTGTAATGCGCGCGGCCGATATCGAAACGCAGCACGTTCTGCTTGAGCTCGAACACGCCGTCGATGCCGTCCAGCGGCGGCCACACGTTCGGCGTGCCGTTCTTCATCTTGCGCGGCGGGTACGGCGAGGGGTCGAACTTGCCGCCCTTGAACGGCGCGACGATATGGAACAGCCCCGCGGTCGGCTCGCGCGAATAGGGGAATTGGGTCAGGTCGCCGTGCACTTCGATGGTCGCGCCGTGCGACATGCCGGCTTGCAGCCCGTGGCCCAGATAGATGCGCAGTTTCTCGCTGATGCTGGTCGGCAGATAGCGGACGATGCGCGTCACCTGCGCGCGCTGGAAGTCCGCTTTCAGATCGAGCGAGCCGCGACCATGGCCGGGATTGCTGTAACTGGCCGTGGCGGTGGCCGCGACGTCCGCGTTGGAGACCCCGAAGTCGGCCACTTTCACGGCGAACGCCGGGTGGTTCTCCCCTGGCGCTTTCGGCGTGATGGTCCAGTCGGCGCGGCCATGCAGGTGGTCGAGCTTCAGGCGCGGATCGTCGAATACGCCTGGCAGCGTGAGCGCGAGGTTCGACGTGTCGAGAAGCGCCGAGCCGTGGTTTTCGTCGGCATCGACGTGGCCCCACAGGTTTTCGATGCCCGGTATGCCGGCGCGCGGGTGATTGCGCGCCGTCAGCCCGGGCGGCGGTTCCTGCGCGGCGACGCTGATGCCTTTCAGATCGCCCTTGAAGCGATAGCGCTCGATCGGCTCGGCGCCGCTCGGCCGGTGGTCGCTGCCCGCTTCGCCGGACTCCGGTTTGCCGCGCTCGACCTCGATCACGTAGTTCGCGACCATTCCGCGTGGATTGAAGCGCACGAGGCCGTTCAGGAGGCGCGTCGGCAACGGCAGCGCGCGGCTGAATTCGGCGAGGATGCCCAGATCGGCGCGGTCGCCGCTGACGCTGACAAGTTGCCCATGCTGCAGCGTGGCTGTGCGGTAGCGGCCGTTCAGCGTCGTTAGCGCGAGGGTGCGGGTGAGCGGCGTGCCATCGTCGAGCGCCGGCTGGCCGAGTTCGGCGTGTAAATCGCTCAGTTGCAGCCGGTAATCGCCCTGGTCGGCTTCGAGGCGCCATGAGAAATTGGCGATCGGCACGACCAGCTTGGGCTGGGTAGGGCGCACCCGCATCGCGACCTCTGTGCCGGCAAGCTGGCCGCCTGCCGACTTCATGCGGCCATTGGCGAAGTCGACCCAGATCGCATTGTCGATGCGGCCTGCAAACGTCTCGATCGGGAAATTGACGTAGCGCGCGAGCGTCGGCAGATCGACCGGGCCGGTCGAGACGTAGACCTGGCCGGTCCAGTTGACCGGCTTGCCGATCGCCGAGAGCCGCGCGTGTTTGAAATGCGCGCGGAAATCGAGCGGGCCGTGCAGGACCTGGCCTTCGGCGGGCGCCTGCAGCGCGAGCCGGTGATCGTAGCCGTCGTTGAGAATCGCGAGGCGAATGTCGTGCAGCGCGAGCTCCGGCGCATCGTGTTGCGCATCGCGCCAGCGCAGGACGCCGCCGCGCAGCACGATTGCCTGCTGGCGCAATAGCCAGGTGGACAATGTGTCGTTGCCGCTGTGCTGGGTCGGCACCGGCACGCCGGCCACCGAAAGCACGCCGTCGCTCGCGCGCGACACCAGCACGTCGGGCTGATCGACGATCAGGCTGGAGAGCGCCGGATGAAACTGCCAGAGCGACTTCCACGACACCGTCGCGGTAGCGTGTGGAATGGTCAGCGCGGCCTTGCCTTCGTGATCGCGGATGACGATATCGGTGGCGTCGAGGCCCGGCTGAAAGCCGCTCCAATGCGGCGCCAGCTTGCCGATGGTGAATTGCGTGTGCAGCTTGTCGGAGACGGTGGCTTCGATCTGCGGCCGGAACGAATCGATGCGCGGCAGCAGCACGTACCGCAAACCGAGAAACAGAGCCGCCGCGATGAAGTAGAGGGCGAGTGCGAGCGCCAGCACCACATGGGACGTCCGATGCAGCAAGACGTGCGCGCTTCCGCTCGCGGGCCGGACCTGGCCGGTTTCGTGCGGGTCGGCTGATTCGTTTCGCTCGGACATGCTGCGGCGGGTGGGCGTATGGTAGTTTTGCGAATTAACGACGAAATGTAACACACGGCATAGTGTCGGCGGACTTCCGGCAAACCCTGTCTGCATGCCGTCTTGCGGCTTGCGCGAGGCCGGCGGACCGCTGTTCCGCAGCGAACTGAACAACTCATATAAAGCAACGAGCGAGCCAGACCCTTGATGACTGACGCCACTCTCCTGAGTTCCAGCTATTCACACTACGCGGCCCGCGCCGCGGCGGCCCGTCCGCAACTCGTGGCGCATGTGGCAGCGCTCGCGTCCGCGCCGCTCAGCCGTGAGCGCATCGACGCGCGTTTCGATCTGCTGTGCGCCGAGGCGGCGGAGGCGGCCGGTGGCGCATTGAGTGAGGATGCACTCAAACGGGCCTTGCGCCAGTTGCGAACCGAGGTGTTTTGCGCCGTGATGGAGCGCGACCTCGCCGGCGAGGCGGATGTCGCCGAAGTCACCGGCGCAATGACGGACCTGGCCGAGACGACGATCCAGCGCGCGCTGGCGGTCCTGTCCGCCGAACTCGAGGTGCTGTACGGCGCGCCGCGCGGACCGCAAGGCGAGCGGCTCGCTTTGGGCGTGGTCGGGATGGGCAAGCTGGGCGGGCGTGAGCTGAACGTGTCGTCGGATATCGACCTGATCTTCATCTATGAGGAAGACGGCGAGACGGCGGGTGGCCAGCGTTCGCCAATCGCCGTGCAGGACTTTTTTACGCGCCTCGGCAAGCGCCTGATCGGCGCTTTGGCGGAAGTGACCGCCGACGGCTACGTGTTTCGTGTCGATATGCGACTGCGGCCGAATGGCGATTCGGGGCCGCTGGTGTGCAGCATCGGCATGCTCGAAGAGTATTTCTACGTGCAGGGCCGCGAATGGGAGCGCTATGCGTGGATCAAGGGGCGGCTCGTGTCCGAGGGCGCGAGCGATGCCGCGCAGCGCATGCAGAAGCAGCTCGACACGATCGTCACGCCGTTCGTCTATCGCCGCTACCTCGACTTCGGCGTGATCAGCGCGATTCGCGCGCTGCATTTGCAGATTCGCCAGGAAGCGCAGCGCCGCGCGTCGATGCGGCCCGACAAGGCCGACGACATCAAGCTGGGCCGCGGCGGCATCCGCGAAATCGAATTCAGCGCCCAGGTGTTCCAGCTGATCCGCGGCGGCCAGGATGCCGGTTTTCGCGTACGGCCGACGCTCGCGGTGCTGCGGCACGCCGCAACTCACGGGCTGATCGACACGGCGGTGTGCGTGAAGCTTTCGCAGGCTTACCGCTTCTTGCGCGAGCTCGAACATCGCCTGCAATACCGCAACGACGCGCAGACCCACGCGATGCCGGTCGATCCCGAAGAACGCGCGGCGCTCGCGCATGCGATGGGTTGCGACGACTACGCGGCGCTGATGGCGAAGCTCGACGCCCACCGCGAGTTTGTCGAACGGCAGTTCGACCAGATTTTCGCCGACAAGGTGAGCGGCCGCGACGGTTGCGGCGCGCCTGAGGACGGCGCGGCAGCGTGGGTCTGGAGCAGCGCGCTCGCCGACGACAGCGCAGACGAAGCTTTGCGGGCCCGTCTGACGGAACTGGGCGTGGCCGAACCGGGCGATCTGCTGGCGCGGCTGCGCGCGGTGTGGCAGTCGTCGCGTTACGCGGGGTTGGCCGAGCGCAGCCGGCAGCGTTTCGACATCGTTGCGCTGCGTGCGCTGGAAGCCGCGCGTACGCTGGAGCCAGCCGAGCGGCGCGGCGACACGGTGGCGCGCTTTTTCGATCTGCTCGAAGCGGTGAGTCGGCGCGGCGCGTACCTGGCGTTGCTGACCGAATATCCGCAGGCGCTGCATCGGGTGCTGTCGGTGCTGGGCGGTTCGCGCTGGGCGGCCGGCTATCTGATTCGCCACCCGCAATTGCTGGACGAACTGCTCGACGATGAGGCGATCGCCAGTCCGTTCGATTGGCGCGAGTTCAAGCGCACGCTGCGCCTGCGTCTGGCCGCCGCCGACGGCGTCGAACAGCAGATGGACTTGCTGCGCCATGCGCACCAGGCCGAGGTGTTCCGCATCCTGCTCATCGATCTGGCCGGCAAGCTGAGTGTCGAACACGTGAGCGACCGCCTGTCCGAACTCGCCGACGCCGTGCTCGACGTGACGCTCGAAGCCGTCTGGAAGCAGTTGCCCAAACGCCATCGCGAGGTGCCGCGCTTCGCCGTGATCGCCTACGGCAAGCTGGGCGGCAAGGAACTGGGCTACGCGTCCGACCTCGACCTGATCTTCCTCTACGACGATTCCGACGATGCCGCTGCGGACGTCTACGCAACCTACACGCGCCGCCTGATCACCTGGCTGACGACCGCGACCGGCGCCGGCACCCTGTTCGACGTCGACTTGCGGCTGCGGCCGAACGGTGAGTCGGGCTTGCTTGTCACCGATCTGGACGCGTTTCGCCGTTATCAGCTGCGCGAAGGCGATGCCGCCAACACCGCGTGGGTCTGGGAGCATCAGGCATTGAGCCGGGCGCGCTATTGCGCGGGCGACGCCGGCATCGGTGCGCAATTCGAAGCAATCCGCGAACAGGTGCTCACCACGCCGCGCGAGGCCGCGCCGCTGGCGGCGGAAATCGTCGAGATGCGCGAGCGCGTCGAGGCCGGACATCCGAACCATACGGCGCTCTTCGACCTGAAGCACGACCGCGGCGGGATGGTCGATATCGAATTCACCGTGCAGTACTGGGTGCTGTTGCACGCGGCGAGCGATCCGGAACTGATCCGCAATACCGGCAATATCGCGTTGCTGCGCGAGGTGTCGCGTTTCGGCTTGATGAGCGAGGCGGAAGCGGAGACCGTGGGCGCGGCGTATCGAACCTACCGGAAGTTGCAGCACAGGCTGCGTCTGGATGGGATGGAGAAGGCGCGAGTCGATCCGGCTTCGGTGGCAAGCGAGCGCGCGGCGGTGCTGGCGCTGTGGAAGCGGGTGTTCGGCTGACAGCTCGCGGTTGGCCGGGTTGTGCGCGCTGCCCGCCTACGCCGCCAGCATTTCCTTCGCGTGTTTGCGGGTGGTCGCGGTGATCGCGAGGCCGCCGAGCATCCGTGCGACTTCTTCGACACGGCTCGCGCGGTCGAGCGAGGTCACGCTGCTGACCGTGCCGCCCTTGCCGTTGCCCGCTTTCGCCACCTGGAAATGATGGTCGCCGCGCGCGGCCACTTGCGGCAGGTGCGTGACGCACAGCACCTGGCGCGCCTGACCGAGCTGATGCAGCAAGCGGCCGACCACTTCCGCGACGCCGCCGCCGATCCCCGTATCCACTTCGTCGAAGATCAAGGTTGGCGTTGGGCTTGCCGCACTGGCGATCACGGCCAACGCAAGGCTGATCCGCGCCAGTTCGCCGCCGGAGGCGACTTTCGCGAGCGGCCGCAACGGCACGCCGGCATGACCGGCGACGCGAAATTCGACCTGTTCGAGACCGTGCGCGCCACCTTCGGGCAGCGGTACCAGCGCGACTTCGAAGCTGCCGCCTTTCATCGACAGTTCCTGCATGCCGGTGGTCACCGCCGTGCCCAAAGCCTTGCCGGCCTTGGCGCGCGCCTTCGACAGCCTGGCTGCTTCAGCGAGGAAGGCTTCCTTGGCCTTGGCTTCGGCGGCGTGCAGGCTGTCGAGATCGGCGGCAGCGTCGAGCGCGGCCAGTTGCTGGCGACGCGCGTCGTGTTCTTCGGGCAGCGTTTCCGGTTGCAAACGGAATTTGCGTGCGGCCGAGTGCAACGCGTCGAGGCGCTTTTCGACCTGCGCGAGCCGGTCCGGATCGAGTTCGAGCTTTTGCGCGTAGTGGCTCAGCGAATACGCTGCTTCCTGCAGCTGGATCTCGGCCGGTTCGAGCGAGGCCAGCACGTCGTTCAATGTCGGGTCGATCTCCGCGAGATCGCGCACCTTCGAGACAATCGACGAGAGATGCGTGATCATCGCCTCGTCCGATTCGGACAGCGCACTGAGCGCGCCCTGCACGCCGTCGATCAGGTTGGCCGAATGCGACAAGCGCCGATGCTCGCTGTTGACCTCTTCCCACTCGCCCGGCTGCGGCGCGAGCTTGTCCAGTTCGGTGAGCTGCCACGCGAGCCGCTCGCGTTCGAGTTGCAACTCGCGGTCGCGGGTTTGCGCGTGCTCGACGGCCTGGACCTTTTCGCGCCACGTGCGCCATGCACGCGTGACGGCTGCCGCGCTTTCGGTGAGACCGGCGTGCGTGTCGAACAGCTCGCGTTGGGCATCCGGGCGCATCAGCAGCTGGTGCGCGTGCTGCCCGTGAATATCCACCAGCATCTCGCCGACTTCGCGCAACTGCGCGAGCGTGGCCGCCGTGCCGTTGATGAAAGCCCGCGAGCGCCCATTGGCATCCACCACGCGCCGCAGCATCACGGTGCCGCCATGCTGGCCATCGTCCGCCGTTGCACCGAACGCCTGCTCGTCGAGCCATTGCCCGACCTGCGCATGCGTCTCGAATTCGGCGGTGATGTCCGCCCGGCTCTCGCCGGTGCGCACCACGCTCGCATCGGCGCGGGCGCCGAGCGCGAGCGCCAGCGCGTCGATCAGGATCGACTTGCCGGCGCCGGTTTCGCCGGAGAAAACGGTAAAGCCGCTGTCGAATTCGAGATCGAGCGCGGCGACGATGACGAAGTCGCGTATCGAGAGGTGGCGAAGCATGGAGGTCGTCTGATGAGCTTAAAGTTTCGGGCCGCGGCGGTCGTACCGGTTCGTTCGGGTCCGCTCAGGGCTAGCTATCTTCTTCGTGCGACGGGTATTCGTTCCAGTGCAGTTTCTTGCGCAGCGTCGCGAAGTGGCTGTAGCCGACCGGATGCAGCATCGGCACCGTATGGCGCGAACGGCGCACTTCGATCGTGTCGCCCAGTTCGAGCGAGGTGAACGACTGCATGTCGAAATTGACGTTCACTTCGCGGCCCGAGACGATCTGGATGCTGACCTTGGAGTCGTCCGGCAGCACGATCGGCCGGTTCGACAGCGCGTGCGGCGCGATCGGCACCAGCACGATGCCTTGCAGCTGAGGATGCAGGATCGGTCCTTGCGAGGACAGCGCGTAGGCGGTCGAGCCGGTAGGCGTGGCGACGATCAGACCGTCCGAGCGCTGGTTGTACATGAAGCGGCCGTCCACCGACACATGCAGCTCCGCCATCCCCGAAAAGCCGCTGCGGTTGACCACCACGTCGTTGAAGGCGAGCGCGTGATAGATCGGGTTGCCGCCGCGCATGATGCGCGCCTCGAGCAGCATGCGCTCTTCGCGCTCGAAGTTACCGGACAGCATCTGCGGCACGATCTCGCTCATGTCGGAGATCGGGATGTCGGTAATGAAGCCGAGCCTCCCGTGGTTGATGCCGATCAGCGGCGTGCGGTATGGCGCGAGCTGGCGGCCGATGCCGAGCATCGTGCCGTCGCCGCCGAGCACCACCGCGACGTCGGCGCGCGCGCCGATCTCGGCGGGACGCAGCGCCGGATAGTCGGTAATGCCGATTTCGGCGGCGGTTTCCGCTTCGAATACGACGTCGAAGCCACGCCTGGCGATGCACGAGGCGAGCGCGGTCAGCGGCTCGCCGATGCCCGGCGTATTGTTGCGCCCGACGAGCGCGACGGTCTTGAACTGGCTGGTCACTTGCATGCCGGCATTACACCATAGGTAGGGCCTGAAAAGAACCGCAGACAGACCCGGGAGCGGGCCGGCCAACGCAGCCTGCCAGCCCGTTGCACGATTATCGTTAGAATGGTGAAGTCTTGATGACACGCGCGTGGGCTGTGGCAAGGCTGCGCGCCAGCGGCGGATTCGCCGGGCAGGCCGCCGGCGAGGCGCCGGGCGGAGTGCCAGCCGAAGTGCGGGATCAATTGCAAAGCGCCGCCCCGCCGACCGGCGGCGCGATGGTCAGCGCCTGACGCGGTTGGCGCCGTTAGCGCTCGCGATAGTCGCGGCATTGAGCTAAAATTTTTCGTCATGCTAGATCCTCGCGCACAGACCCTCCTCAAAACGCTGATCGAGCGCTATATCGCCGAAGGTCAGCCCGTCGGCTCGCGCACGTTGTCACGCTATTCCGGCCTCGAATTGAGCCCGGCTACGATCCGCAACGTGATGTCCGACCTCGAGGATCTGGGGCTCGTGATCAGTCCGCACACTTCCGCGGGCCGCATTCCTACGCCGCGCGGCTACCGGCTGTTCGTCGACACGATGCTCACCGTCGAATCCGCCGCCGACGAGGAAGCCGTCACCCGTACCGTCAAGACTACGCTGCAGGCCGGCGAGCCGCAGAAAATCGTCGCGGCGGCGGCCAGCGTGCTGTCCAACCTGTCGCAGTTCGCCGGCGTGGTGCTGACGCCGCGGCGCAGCCACGTCTTCAAGCAGATCGAATTCATGCGCCTGTCCGACAAGCGCATCCTGCTGATCATCGTGACGCCCGAGGGCGACGTGCAGAACCGCATCATGGCGACCCAGCGCGATTTCTCCCCGTCGCAACTGGTTGAAGCCTCCAACTACATCAATGCGCACTTCGCGGGCCTGTCGTTCGACGACGTGCGCCGGCGCCTGCGTGAAGAGATCGACGAGCTGCGCGGCGACATGACCACGTTGATGCACGCCGCCGTCACGGCCAGCACCGACGAATCCGACACCGGCGAGACCGTGCTGATCTCCGGCGAGCGCAATCTGCTCGAGGTCGCCGACCTGTCGTCGGACATGGCGCGGCTGCGCAAGCTGTTCGATGTGTTCGACCAAAAGACCAGTCTCCTTCAGTTGCTCGATGTTTCGAGTCACGCCCAGGGGGTGCAGATTTTCATCGGCGGCGAGTCGAATCTCGTGCCGATCGAGGAAATGAGCGTCGTCACCGCGCCGTACGAGGTGAACGGCAAGATCGTCGGCACGCTGGGCGTGATCGGACCCACTCGCATGGCCTACAACCGGGTGATACCCATTGTCGACATCACCGCCCGCCTGCTTTCGCTGACTCTCAGCCAGCAGTAAGCATTGGCCGCGGCGTTTCCTGCTGGAAATGATGCGTGACGGCGCGCGGCTTGCCAATCGGCCGAATGGCCAGGAGGCAAGCCGGACCCCGCAATGGACCACGCCGCTATAATGAATCCCACCTGAAACCGACTCTCCGCCTTGCGCGGTACTCCCTGTTGCCTATGCGCTTCGACCTCGAGCGGCCTTCGCAGAACGCCACGTCGCACCGTGTCGCCGTGTTGCTGATCAATCTCGGCACGCCCGACGCTCCGACGCCGCGCGCCGTTCGCCGCTATCTGGCGCAGTTCCTGTCCGACCCGCGGGTGGTCGAGATTCCTGCCTTGATCTGGCAGGTGATCCTGCGGCTGTTGATTCTGCCGTCCCGCGGCCGTGCGTCGGCGAAGAAGTACGCGGCTGTCTGGATGCCTGAAGGCTCGCCGCTGCGCGTGTATACGGAGAAGCAGGTGGAGGGTTTGCGCCATCTGCTGCAATTGAACGACTACACGGTGCTGGTCGACTACGCGATGCGTTACGGCACGCCAGGTATTCCGGCCATGCTGAACCAGTTGAAACTGGCCGGCGCCGAGCGCGTACTGCTGATGCCGATGTATCCGCAATACTCGTCGTCGACCACGGCTACGGCTTTCGACGAGGCATTCTCGGCACTCAAGCGGATGCGCAATCAACCGGAAATCCGCACGGTGCGCCAGTATGCCGATCATCCGGCGTACATCGCGGCACTGGCCGCGCAGGTGCATCACTACTGGCATCAGCACGGCCGTCCGGACTTCGCGGCGGGCGACAAGCTGGTGCTCAGTTTTCACGGCGTGCCAAAGCGCACGCTCGATCTCGGCGATCCGTACCACGAACAGTGCCAGCAAACCGGCGCGTTGTTGATGCATGCGCTGGAACTGACGCAGGTGGAATGCCGGATTACCTTCCAGTCGCGTTTTGGCAAAGCCGAATGGCTGCAGCCGTACACCGCGCCGACACTGAAAGAGTTGGGCGCGGCGGGCGTGCGGCGGACCGACGTGTTCTGCCCTGGCTTCACCGCCGACTGCCTTGAAACGATTGAGGAAATCGGCATGGAAGTGCGCGACGAGTTCCTGCATGCAGGCGGCAAGGAGTTTCACCGGATTCCCTGTGTCAATGCCTCGCAGGCATGGATTGCCGCGCTTGGCGAGATCGTTGCGCAGAATTTGCAGGGCTGGCCGGTGCAGGCGGTGCCTGTGCCGAATACGGCGGGGGCGCAGGCGGGCTCATGAATTACAAGGTTTCAACCGAACCGGGCGCAAAGCTGCGCATCGACAAATGGCTCTGGGCAGCGCGTTTCTTCAAGACGCGCTCGCTGGCGGCGGATGCGGTCGACAAAGGCCACGTCCGCATCGGCGGCGCCAGCGTCAAGCCCGCTAAGGACGTGCGTGTCGGCGATCTGGTCGAAATCGAGATCGAGCGGACTGTCTGGCAGGTGGAAGTGCTGGGCGTGTGCGATGTGCGCGGCCCCGCGAGTGTCGCGCAGACGCTTTATGCGGAAACCGGGGAGAGCAAGGCCAGGCGGCAGGTGGAGCAGGAACGGCGCAAGACGTATCGCGAGCCGGCCGCCGCTTTGCACGGCCGGCCGACCAAGCGCGACCGGCGCATCATCGACAAATTTTCAGGTGGGGATTGAACAGCTGTTCCATCGTGGCGTGCACACCGCCGTATTCGGTGGTGTGATCGTTGACGGCCCCGGACATGCAGATGGTCGTGGTGCCCGCGATCAGTACCAATGCGACCACCGATATTGCAAAGGTCAGTTTCACGGTGCTCCCCTTGGGAAGATGATGCAGGACGGAAACAGGCTAATCGGTTGGAATTGCAGATTGTCGGAAAGGCTTACGTCAGATTAGGGTTAACGTGTCTTTTCCGACGCTTTAATGGAGCATAGGCCACTTGTCGTGCGTACTCAATCTGAATCTGATTGCGGCACGATAATGGTTGTAACCGGGCATTTCCTCGGGAGATCCCTCGTGCGAAAAGTTCCGGCAGAGGCGCTTGAAATGGGTCTTTCAGGCCCCACCTGCCGTTTCGATATGCGGTAACGCGCCAAGTTGTCTGTCGCAATTTTGCAACGCACAAACTGCGTCAGCTCTGGGGCACTGCCGCCACCATTGGCTTTTATTTTTTAACGACTTTCAGCGACATGGAAAACACGCAAGAGAACCCGACGAGCCAGAATCCCACGCCCGCCGACGAAACCGCGCGCCAGGCCGCCGAGGCCGCAGCATCCCAGCAGGACGCGGCCGTAGCTGCTGCCACCGAGTCGCCGGCTGCCGGCGTCGAGGCCGAGCTGGCTGAAGCCCAAGCCAGGATCGCCGAACTGCAGGAGAGCTTCCTGCGGGCGAAGGCCGAGACCGAAAACGTGCGCCGCCGCGCTCAGGAGGATGTGGCCAAGGCTCATAAGTTCGCGATCGAAAGCTTCGCCGAGCATTTGCTGCCGGTGATCGACAGCCTGGAAGCGGCGGTCGCTCACTCGTCCGACGATCTGCAGAAAGTTCGCGAAGGCGTCGAACTAACGCTGCGCCAACTTACCGGCGCACTGGAAAAGGGCCGCGTCGTCGCCCTGAACCCGGTCGGCGAGAAGTTCGATCCGCACCGCCATCAGGCCATTTCGATGGTGCCGGCCGAACAGGAGCCGAACACCGTTGTCGCCGTGCTGCAAAAGGGCTTCGTGATCGCCGACCGCGTGCTGCGTCCGGCGCTCGTGACCGTCGCGCAGCCGAAGTAATGCGCTGCGGGTGGTCTTGCGCCGGCACGCACCCGTCATGACCAATATTCCCGTCGACGCCACCGCGTTTGCCGTGTTCGACGCAGGGCTAGCCGAAGCCGGGGATGAACTGGCCGTGGTGTTTTTCCGGGGTCTCGACTGCTTCAACTGAGAGATCGCCAGGAAGGCAATGCTGGCGCAGCCGGACGCGATTCGGGCGCTCGGTCCCGGAGGGTTCCACGGCAACGTCTACGAGCACCGCGAACTGGGCCGCCGCTTCCCGCTTCATGGGGTGCCCACGTGGTTCTCCTTCCATCGCGGCAAACGGCTCGGCCGGGCAACCGGCTGGCGCGGCCTTGCGCAATTCGAGGCGGCGGTCGCGGCCGCGCGGGAAAAATCCGGGCGGCCGATGCGGACGGCGTCGCGTCAGGTAGCGACAAAAGCGGAAAAAGTTCGGCTGATTGAAAAAAATTAAAGACCGTATCGCAAAAGAGGTCTTGAAAACGATGCGGACGCACTCATGTTGGGTGCAGGTATGAATTGAGAGCGGAGTGCCTTGCCGCCAGATGGGCAAAAAAGGCGCTTCCCGCAGCGATCAAAGTTAG
The DNA here is from genome assembly GCF_003353175.1 of Paraburkholderia lacunae. GTDB lineage: Bacteria > Pseudomonadota > Gammaproteobacteria > Burkholderiales > Burkholderiaceae > Paraburkholderia > Paraburkholderia lacunae. The sequence continues at coordinate 110,956 of NZ_QHKS01000014.1, forward strand.
GAGATTAGTAAAAATGGGCAAAATTATCGGCATCGACCTCGGCACGACCAACTCGTGCGTGGCGATCATGGAAGGCAATTCGGTCAAGGTGATCGAGAATTCGGAAGGTGCGCGCACCACGCCGTCGATCATCGCTTACATGGAAGACGGCGAGATTCTCGTTGGCGCGCCTGCGAAGCGTCAGTCGGTCACGAACCCGAAGAACACGCTGTATGCGGTCAAGCGCCTGATCGGCCGCCGCTTCGAAGAAAAAGAAGTGCAGAAGGACATCGGCCTGATGCCGTACAAGATCATGAAGGCCGATAACGGCGACGCATGGATCGAAGTGCGCGATCAGAAGCTGGCCCCGCCGCAAATCTCCGCGGAAGTGCTGCGCAAGATGAAGAAGACCGCTGAAGACTACCTCGGCGAGACGGTCACGGAAGCTGTGATCACGGTTCCTGCGTACTTCAACGACAGCCAGCGCCAGGCTACCAAAGACGCAGGCCGCATCGCCGGTCTGGAAGTGAAGCGGATCATCAACGAACCGACCGCCGCGGCGCTCGCGTTCGGCCTCGACAAGAACGAGAAGGGCGACCGCAAGATCGCGGTGTATGACCTGGGCGGCGGCACCTTCGACATTTCGATCATCGAAATCGCGGATGTCGACGGTGAAAAGCAGTTCGAAGTGCTGTCCACGAACGGCGACACGTTCCTCGGCGGTGAAGACTTCGACCAGCGCATCATCGATTACATCATCGGCGAGTTCAAGAAGGAGCAGGGCGTCGATCTGTCGAAAGACGTGCTCGCGCTGCAACGCCTGAAGGAGTCGGCTGAAAAGGCGAAGATCGAGCTCTCGTCGAGCCAGCAAACCGAAATCAACCTGCCGTACATCACGGCCGACGCGTCGGGTCCGAAGCACCTGAACCTGAAAATCACGCGTGCGAAGCTGGAAGCGCTGGTTGAAGAGCTGATCGAGCGCACCATCGAACCGTGCCGCGTGGCCATCAAGGACGCAGGCGTGAAGGTCGGCGAAATCGACGACGTGATTCTGGTCGGTGGTATGACCCGCATGCCGAAGGTGCAGGAAAAGGTTAAGGAATTCTTCGGCAAGGACCCGCGTCGTGACGTGAACCCGGACGAGGCCGTCGCCGTTGGCGCCGCGATTCAAGGCCAGGTTCTGTCGGGCGACCGCAAGGACGTTCTGCTGCTCGACGTGACCCCGCTGTCGCTCGGCATCGAAACGCTCGGCGGCGTGATGACGAAGATGATCAACAAGAACACCACGATCCCGACCAAGCATGCGCAGGTCTACTCGACGGCTGACGACAATCAGAGCGCCGTGACGATCAAGGTGTTCCAGGGCGAACGCGAAATGGCAGCGGGCAACAAGCTGCTGGGCGAGTTCAACCTGGAAGGCATCCCGCCGGCACCGCGCGGCACGCCGCAGATCGAAGTGAGCTTCGACATCGACGCGAACGGCATTCTGCACGTCGGCGCGAAAGACAAGGCAACCGGCAAGGAAAACCGCATCACGATCAAGGCGAACTCGGGTCTGTCCGAAGCTGAAATCGAAAAGATGGTGAAGGACGCCGAAGCGAACGCGGAAGAAGATCACAAGCTGCGTGAGTTGGCCGATGCCCGCAATCAGGGCGACGCGCTGGTCCACAGCACGAAGAAGGCGCTCACCGAATACGGCGACAAGCTGGATGCCGGCGAGAAGGAAAAGATCGAATCCGCGCTGAAGGACCTCGAAGAAGCGCTGAAGAGCGGTTCGAGCGACAAGGCCGCCATCGAAGCCAAGATCGAAGCGGTGGCCACAACCTCGCAGAAGATGGGCGAGAAGATGTACGCCGACATGCAGGCAGCGCAAGGTGCCGAAGCTGCGGCAGCGGGCGCGGCAGGTGCGGGCGCGTCGGCGGGTGGCGCAAGCCAGCCGGAAGACGACGTGGTCGACGCCGAGTTCAAGGAAGTCAAGAAAAACTGAAGCCAGGTCGTATTTCGACCGTAAAGCCGCACACAGCCCTGTGTGCGGCCCGGCTGCACAAGGGACTGCGCCTAGTCGGGCAGCAGAACGTGCAAGAGCGGTTATCACGCCTGGCGAGCCTTTTCGGCTCTCCGGGCACATTTGTTTTATGGAGGGCGTTGTTTTGAACCGCTGCAAGGCGGAGGAAAACAGCGGCCGGACGAGTCGTGAGACTCCAGCATTCAAGAGGAGCCACCGCGCCGCATTGCGCGAGTGGTGTTGAACCGATATGGCGAAACGGGATTACTACGAGGTTCTGGGCGTCGCAAAGAACGCGAGCGACGACGAAATCAAGAAGGCTTATCGCAAGCTGGCGATGAAGCACCACCCCGACCGCAATCCGGGCAACAAGGATTCGGAAGGGCATTTCAAAGAGGTGAAGGAAGCCTATGAAATGCTGTCGGACTCGCAAAAGCGTGCCGCGTACGATCAGTACGGCCATGCGGGCGTCGATCCGAATATGGGCGGAGCCGGTGCGCAAGGCTTCGGCGGTTTTGCCGATGCGTTCGGCGATATTTTCGGCGACATCTTCGGCCAGGCAGCCGGTGGCGCCGCACGTGGCGGTGGCGGCCGTGCCGGCCCGCAGGTGTATCGCGGCGCCGATCTGCGCTACAGCATGGAAATCACGTTGGAACAGGCCGCACACGGCTACGACACGCAGATTCGCGTGCCGAGTTGGGTATCGTGCGAAATCTGTCACGGTTCGGGCGCCAAGCCCGGCACCAAGCAGGAAACCTGCCCGACCTGTAGCGGTTCGGGTTCGGTGCGGATGTCGCAGGGTTTTTTCAGCATCCAGCAGACCTGCCCGAAGTGTCACGGCACGGGCACCTACATTCCTGAACCGTGCGTGCATTGCCACGGCGCGGGCAAGGTCAAGGAAACCAAGACGCTGGAAGTGAAGATCCCGGCAGGTATCGACGACGGCATGCGCATCCGCTCGGCCGGCAACGGCGAGCCGGGCATCAATGGCGGTCCGTCGGGCGATCTGTACGTCGAGATTCATATCAAGCAGCACTCGGTGTTCGAGCGCGACGGCGACGACCTGCACTGCCAGATGCCGATTCCGTTCACCACGGCGGCGCTAGGCGGCGAGATCGAAGTGCCCACGCTCGCGGGCCGCGCCAGCTTCACCGTGCCCGAAGGCACGCAGTCGGGCAAGACGTTCCGTCTGCGCGGCAAGGGCATCAAGGGGTTGCGTTCGAGCATTGCCGGCGATCTGTACGTGCATGTGCAAGTCGAAACACCGGTCAAGCTCACTGATCCGCAGCGCGATCTGCTCAAGCAGTTTGAAAAGGCACTGGTGGAAGGCGGCGCGCGGCATAGCCCGCAAAGCAAGAGCTGGTTCGATCGGGTGAAGAGCTTCTTCGATTAATGGCAGTTTGAAGTTGGCGGTAAGCATGAGGGCAGATGAGCGCGACGCAGTTTTCGCGTTGCTCGACGATTGCGGCGCAACGGCGGCGCGCCGCTCGAGTCGTCTGTACACAGGTTTTGCGCATGAGCGGGTCTGTACGGACGCATCGCGACTCGAAGCAGTGTGCGAAGCCGTGGCCGCTGACACGCGGCGCGGTTTGCATGCCGTCGTGCTCGCCGACTATGAATTCGGCCGGAATCTCGTCCTCGGGGACGTCGTTGGTTCGGGATTGGATAAAACGCAGCGTGGCGATGCCGCGCTGCGTTTTTTATTGTTCGAGCGTTGTGCAAAGCTCTCCCGCGACGAAGTCGATGCGTGGCTGCTGCGGCGCGACGGCGGCGCGGCTGAGGCGTCGGTGGCGGGCACGGCGAATGTGCGCGCAAGCGTCGAACCAGCGCAGTTCAACGAAGCGATCGAGGCAATTCATGGCGCCCTGCGCGCAGGCGATTCATATCAGGTCAACTACACGTATCGGCTCGGTTTCGACGTATTCGGCTCGCCAACGGCGCTCTATCGCCGGCTAAGAGCCCGTCAGCCTGTTCCATACGGCGCGCTGATCGCGTTGCCGGACGACAGGTGGGTGCTGTCCTGCTCGCCGGAACTGTTCGTCGAGAAGGAGGGCGCCATGTTGCGCGCCCGGCCCATGAAAGGCACCGCGCCGCGTTCGGATGATCCGACGGCCGATCGCGAGGCAGCGCAGTTCCTCGCCAACGATCCCAAGAACCGCGCCGAAAACGTGATGATTGTCGATCTGCTGCGCAACGACCTGTCGCGCGTGGCGCAGACAGGTTCGGTCAGCGTGCCCGCGCTGTTTTCGGTCGAGCCTTATGCGTCGGTGTGGCAGATGACGTCGACCGTGCATGCGACTTTGCGCGCGCACACGTCGTTTGCCGGCATCATGCGGGCGCTGTTTCCGTGCGGCTCGATAACCGGCGCGCCGAAGCATCGCACGATGCAACTGATCGATACGCTCGAAAGCACGCAGCGTGGTCTCTACACCGGTGCGATCGGCTGGCTCGATGCACCTGCCGCCCATTCAAACGATAACGCTTGCGGCGACTTCTGCCTGTCGGTCGCGATCCGTACGCTGACGCTGAATGCAGTCACCCAGGACGGCGGGCGTCACGGCACGATGGGCGTCGGCGCGGGCATCGTGCTCGACAGCGTCGCCGCCGACGAATTTGCGGAGTGCCAATTGAAGGCCAGTTTTCTGACCGGCGCCGAGCCGGGCTTCGAACTCTTCGAAACGATGTACGCGACGCGGGAAGAAGGCGTGCGGCATCTGTCGCGCCATCTCGCGCGACTTTCGGCGAGTGCCGCAACGCTGGGTTTCAAGTTCGACGGGAACGGAATCCGCACGTCGCTCGCGGGGACATGCGCGGCGCTGTCGGCGCAAACGCCGCATCGCGTACGCCTTGCGCTGAACAAAAGCGGCGCGGTGCAGATAACCGCTGCGGTGTTGGCGCCACTAGCCGAACCAACCGCCGGCGTACTGCTGGCGCCTGAGCATGGGTTCGCCACGATGGAGGCGAACGATCCGCTGTTACGCCACAAAACCACCCGTCGCGCGGAATACGATCGCGGCTGGCGCGAAGCGGAAGCGAAGGGCGCATTCGACACGTTGTTCTTCAACGAACGAGGCGAGTTGACCGAAGGCGGCCGCTCGAACGTGTTCGTGAAACTGGCGGGGCAGTGGTGGACGCCGCCGCTTGAGTCTGGCGTGCTGCCCGGGATCATGCGAAGTGTGCTGCTCGAGGACACCGGCCTTCACGCCGCGCAGCGTGTGCTGACTCGAGCCGATGTGCAGAATGCCGAGGCGCTTCTGGTGTGCAACGCACTGCGTGGCGCAGTACCGGCACGGATTGTGGACTGAGGCCGAGAGGATACGCGCTGCCGGTTCGAGCGGCGCGTCCCCGGCTACGCCTCAGCGCTGGCGAACGTGGAGCAGGCGCGCCATCCAGTCGGTCAGGCGCGCGTGCCAGGTCGATTCACGCACGTCATGCGGTGCGGTGGTGTGGTCGCGTATTTCCGCGACGTCGATCAGGCAAAAGGGGCTCATGGTCATCTCTCTTCGGCTGGCGGCAGTGCCGCGTTAACAGGTAGACGAAGATAGACGACCGGGTTTTGATGCGATATCGGATCTGTGTCAAAACGCGCGCTAGTGTGCTGCCGGACTTATCCGGTTCGCCACCAGGGTGATCAGAACGTGTGTTCGGGCCCGGGAAACGAGCCGTCCTTCACCCCGCGCACATACGCTTCGACAGCAGCCAGAATGCTCGGCTGTCCCTGCATGAAATCCTTCACGAAGCGTGGCCGCTTGCCGGGGAAGATTCCCAGCATGTCGTGCAGCACCAGCACCTGACCCGAGCAGTTCAGACCCGCGCCGATGCCGATCGTCGGAATCCGCAGTTGCTTCGTGACTTCGCTTGCGAGCAGCGTCGGAATCGCTTCCATCACGATCAGTTGCGCACCGGCGTCCTGCACGGCGAGCGAATCGCGCAGCAACTGGCTCGCACCCGCTTCGGTTTTGCCTTGCACCTTGAAACCGCCGAACGCATGCACCGATTGCGGCGTCAAACCGACGTGCGCGCACACCGGGATCGAACGCTCGACCAGAAAGCGCACCGTGTCCGCGAGCCATTCGCCGCCTTCGAGCTTCACCATCTGCGCGCCCGCGCGCATCAATTCGACTGAGCTCCTGAAGGCATCCTCCGGCGTGCCGTACGTGCCGAACGGCAAGTCGGCCACCACCAGCGCCGACGGCCGCGCCCGCGCGACGCTCGCCGTGTGATACGCGATGTCCGCGAGCGACACCGGCAGGGTGGTGCTCTGGCCTTGCAGCACGTTGCCGAGCGAGTCGCCGATCAGCAGCACGTCGACGCCCGCGCGATCAAGCAGTGCGGCGAAGCTTGCGTCGTAACAGGTGAGCATGGCGATCTTCTCACCGGCGTCGCGCATCGCCTGCAGTTTCGGCACGGTGATGGCGTTCCGGCTCGCTTCCTGCAAATAGGTCATGGAGTCAATCCGTTGGAAAAGAAGAGGAGGCCGCGCGGCTTACAGCGACGTGCCTTTGACAAAGAATTCCTTGCGGCCGCGCATGGTTCCGATGCGCTCGGCGAGCAACGCAAGGTCCGCGTCGGAGTCGAGCGGATTCAGATGTTCAGCGTTGACCGTCAGCACCGGCGTCTGGTCGTAGTGATAGAAAAACTCGTTGTAGGCGTCGCACAGCGCATGCAGGTAGGCATCGGAGATCTGCAACTCCATCGGTACCGCGCGCTTCTGAATGCGGGCGAACAGCACCTCGGGACTCGCTTGCAGATAGACGACGAAATCCGGCGCTGGCGCGCTCACGTCGATGTGCGCGGCAAGCGCGCGATACAACTGCCACTCGTCCTCCTGCAGCGTCAGACGCGCGAAAATGTCGTTCTTCTGCGTGATGAAGTCGGCGATCAGCGGCGTGCCGGATAGCTGCGCCGCGGCGACTTCCTGCGCCTGGCGCGCCCGTTGCAAGGCGAAATGCAATTGCGCGGGCAGCGCGTAACGCGCAGTGTCGCGATAAAAGCGTTCAAGAAAGGGATTGTCCTGCGGACGCTCGAACAGTTCATGCATCGACCAGCGCTCGGCGAGACGGCGTGCAAGCGACGTCTTGCCGACGCCGATCGGCCCTTCGATCGCGAGATAGCCGAATGGCGGATGCAGTTGCGGCGCAGTGACGGTGAGCGGCGGCGTGTTCATTCGCATCGGCCTTTAGCCGGCGTGCCGTTGCCGGCAGCCAATGCATCGAGCATCGGGCACTGACAGTGCGACCTGACCTTTTCGATGCGCTGGTCGGCGACGCCGGCAAGCAGTGTGTCGGCGCGCCCATGTAGCGGGATGATCAGCGCCGCATCGATTTCGACTAGCGGTACGAGGGCAAAAGCGCGTTCGATCAGACGCGGATGCGGCACGATCAGATCGGCTTCGTCGATCGATTGATCGCCGTAGAGCAGGATGTCCAGATCCAGCGTGCGCGGTGCATTGCGAAACGGCCGCTCACGGCCGAACTGATGCTCGATCTTATGGCACAGCGCCAGCAGATGGCGCACGGGGAGCGTCGTATCGACCTTGACGACGCAGTTGAAATAGTCGTCGCCGCCCGCGTCGATCGGGGCAGTACGATACAGGCTCGACTTGGCGAGCACGGTGATGGTGTGCTGTTGTGCGAGGCACACCACCGCGTCTTTCAGGGTCTGGCGCGCGTCCCCGAGATTCGCGCCGAGGCCGAGATAAGCAACCGTCATGGCATAACTTCCTGCAACTATCGTTCGACGGCTTCAGCGAACGCCGCGTCAGTCTTCGTGTGAGCCGTTGTGGCCCGCCTCGTTGACTGTGCGTTCGGCTGGCGTGCCGCCCTCCATTCCGTCACCCGGTGTGCGGTTTCTCGCGCCACTGCTGCGCCGCCGGCGTTTTCTGGGGCTTCGGTCCTTCCCGCCGTGCGTCAGCAATGCCTCGCGCGCGGCGACGTCTCCTTCAATGAACTCCGTCCACCACGCACCGACTGACTCGTCCAGTTCGCCCGATTCGCAGCGCAACAGGAGGAAATCATACCCCGCTCTAAATCTTTGGTGTTCCAGCAGCTTCAGCGCGCTGCGGCCCGAGCGTTTCTCGAGACGCAGCTGCAGGCCCCAGATCTCGCGCATATCCGACGAGAAGCGCTTGTGAATCGCGAGTTTCTCGGTTTGCATGTCGAGGACTTCGTCCATCGCGCGATGCAGCGCGGGCACCGGATATTCGCCGTTCGCTTCAAATTGTTGCCAGCGCTGCTGCACGTCGTGCCACAGGAGCGTGGCGAACAGGAAGCCCGGCGACACCGGCTTGCCGGCGCGTACCCGGGTGTCCGTGTTGGTCAGCGCGAGCGTGATGAATCTTTCGCCGACGGGCTGCTCCAGCACCACGTCGAGCAGCGGCAGCAGGCCGTGATGCAGGCCTTCCTGGCGCAGGCGTTTCAAACACGCCAGCGCATGGCCCGAGAGCATCAGCTTGAGCATCTCGTCGAACAGACGCGCGGCGGGCACGTTGTTGATCAGATCGGCCATTTTGACGATCGGCGTGCGGGTCGCTTCTTCGATCTCGAAGTCGAGCTTCGCGGCGAAACGCACCACACGCAGCATGCGCACCGGGTCTTCGCGATAGCGCGTGGCCGGGTCGCCGATCATGCGCAACAGGCGCGCACGCATGTCGGCCATGCCGTTGTGGTAGTCCAGCACGGTTTGCGTGGCCGGATCGTAGTACATCGCGTTGATCGTGAAGTCGCGGCGCGTGGCGTCTTCGTGCTGCTCGCCCCAGACGTTGTCGCGCAGCACGCGGCCGCTGGCGTCCACCGCATGGGTGCGGCGGTCGAGCTCGTCGCGCTTCAGGCGGCGTGGCGGCGCGGCGTCGGCCGCCGGCGGGTCGACCAGCGCGCGAAACGTCGAAGTTTCGATGATTTCCTGGCCGAACTGCACATGCACGATCTGAAACCGGCGGCCGATGATGCGCGCCCGGCGGAACAGCTTCTGCACCTGTTCGGGGGTGGCGTCGGTGGCGACGTCGAAGTCTTTCGGCGCGATGCCGAGCAGCAGATCGCGTACCGCACCGCCGACGATGAACGCCCGGTGGCCGGCCTGCTGCAAACCTTCTGTGACGCGAATCGCGTTCCTCGAGATCAGCGAGGGATCGATGCCGTGGACGTCGTGCGGAATGATGACCGGCACGTCCGGGTCGCGCACGGTTCTGGCGGCGCTGGGCCGTGCCGGTTTGCGGCGTGCCTTGTTGGCGCCGGACGCGCCAGCCGCGCTGCGTGCCGATGCGCCGCCGGTTTCGTCGGCTGTGGCCTCGGCGGGCGAGGTGTCGTCAGCGGGCGCCGGGCCCTGGCCGAATAGCTTGCGGATAAGTTTTTTGATCACGAGGGTTGGAAGAGTTCGAGGATGCGCCAGCCTTTGGCCTGCGCATGGGCGCGCAATGTGTCGTCGGGATTGGTCGCGATCGGATCGGTGACCTTTTCGAGCAGCGGGATGTCGTTGTGCGAATCGCTATAGAAATAGCTGTGCTCGAAGTCGCTCCAGGTTTTGCCGAGGGAGGCGAGCCACGCCTCGGTGCGCACGATCTTGCCTTCCTTGTAGCTCGGCGTGCCGGTGGGGCGGCCGGTGTACGGCGAATGCGGGTGGCCGTCCACGGTTTCCGCTTCGCAGGCGATCAGCGCATCCACGCCGAAGGCCTGCGCGATGGGGCGGGTAATGAATTCGTTGGTGGCGGTGACGACGCAGCAAAGATCGCCTGCCTCACGGTGCTGCTTCACGAGTTCGAGCGCGGCGGGAAAGATCGCCGGCTTGATGACCTCGTGCATGTACTGCGCGTGAAAGTCCGCGAGCTGCGCGCGCGTGTATTTCGCGAGCGGCGTGAGCATGGCGATCAGATAGGCGTGAATGTCGAGCTTGCCGGCCTTGTAGTCGGCGAAAAAGCGGTCGTTTTCACGCGCGAAATTTTCCGCATCGACCATGCCGTGTTTCACCATGAAGCGGCCCCATTCGTGGTCGCTGTCGGTGGGGATGAGCGTGTGATCGAGGTCGAAGAGTGCGAGATTAGCCATGGGGGCCTATTTTACTTGAAGCGGCGGATGAAGCGGATGAGGCGGGCGCCGTGCGCCGCTCGTCGGCGTCGGGCGATGCCAGCATGGTGCGCAGCAGCGGCAGCGTGACGGCGCGTTTCTGTTCGAGCGAGAAGCGGTCGAGTGCGTCGAGCAGCGCCATCAGGCTCGGCATGTCGCGGCGAAAATGCGTGAGCAGGTAGGCGGGGACGTCGTCGGCGAGCATGATGCCGCGTTCGCGCGCCGCGTGTTTCAGCACCGCGGCCTTGCCGTCGTCCGGCAGTGGCGCGAGATGGAACACGAGACCCCAGCCGAGGCGCGTGCGCAGATCTTCGCGCACCGTCATGCCGATCGGCGGCGCGTTGCCGGCGGCGACCAGCGCGCTGGTCGGATGCGCGCGCACTTCGTTGAACAGGTTGAAGACGGCGATCTGCTGTGCGGCCGACAACCCGTCGCAATCGTCGAGCGCGTACAGTGCGACGCGCGGGTCGAAGGCAAAGGCAGCGAGACTGCTTTGCGGACCGGCATAGCGCGCATGGCCCGGCGGCGCTTCGTGGACGAGCGCCTGCAACAGATGGGTGCGGCCACTGCCGGCTTCGCCCCAGAGGTAGAAGGTGCGGTCGGCCACCGGGCCGGCCGCGAGCGCGTTGTCCAGCTCGCGCAGCCGCGTGACCAGCTCGGCGTTGGCGCCGGCGAAGAAATTGTCGAATGTCGATGGCGGCGGGGTGCCGAGATCGAGCGTCAGTTGACGAAGCACAGTAGGTTAATGCCGAAAATGAGGCGCAGGCCGCAATGGCCCGTGCCTCGGGCCGAAAACAGTCAGTTGTTGTAAAGCGTGCTCGTCAGGTAGCTCTGGCGCAACTCGCGCAATGCCACCGATAGAATTGCGCTGACCGGCAGCGCCAGCAACACGCCGAAAAAGCCGAACAGCTGGCCGAACGCGAGCAACGCGAAGATGACCGCAAGCGGGTGCAGACCGATCCGTTCGCCCACCAGCCGCGGCGTGAGGTAAAAGCTCTCCACGATCTGGCCGATTCCATAAATCACCGCGACCGCGCCAAAGCCGTACCAGTCACCGAACTGTAGCAGTGCCGCGAGCAGCGCCAGCGCCAGACCGGTTGCAAAACCGATGTACGGGATGAACACCGCGAGACCCGTGAAAATGCCGACCGGCAAGGCAATCTCGAAGCGGGCAATGGTCAGCGCGATCGCGTAGTAGGCTGCGAGCACCGCCATCACGAGCAACTGGCCGCGCAGGTATTGCGACAGCATCTGGTCCATGTCGCGGGCGAGTTGCAGGGTCTTGTCGAGCCAGCGGCGCGGCACCACGATCTGCATGCGCGCGAGCATGCGGTTCCAGTCGTACAGCAGATAGAACAGCACGAGCGGCACCATCACGACGTTGCCGATCAGTGTGATCATCATGTTGCCGCTGGTGCGGATCGACGTCCACGCGTAGCGAGCGACGGTCTGCGCACTGCCTTCCAGTTGTCCCATCACGAGATCGCGGATGCTGGCGAAATCGAGCGAATCGGCGAGACCCAGCAGGGCGAGTTTCGGCTGCAGCCACGCGCTGACGTGCGCGAAAAATACCGGCACCTGCTGCTTCAGCTGCGGGCCTTCCTTCTGGATGACGGCCAGCACCAGCAGCACGAGCATCGTCATGAGCAGCGAGAAGAGCAGCATCATCAGCAAGGCGGCGAGTCCGCGCGGCACGCGCCGGCGTACCATCCAGGCGACGCCCGGCTGCAGAATGTACGCGAGAATCGCTCCGAGCAGGAACGGCGTGAGGACCGGGCTCAGTAGCCACAGCAGAATACCGACGCCCAGCGCAATGGCTAGCCAGATGAAGGCGCGGCGCTGAACGGGTGTCAGAATCGGAGGGGTTTGCTGCAAAATGCGTTTCCCAGGTGGTTGGCGCGGGTGAAAGTCCAGCCAACCGGCCGGCATCGGGTAAAATCGCATTTTACCGACCTTCGAGCTCTTCCCCATGAATCAACCGAAATCCGCCCCGAGTTCAACCGATTCGGCCCAAGGTTTGTCGTATCGCGACGCCGGCGTGGACATCGACGCGGGCGACGCCCTTGTCGACGCGATCAAGCCCTTTGCCAAAAAGACGATGCGCGACGGCGTGCTGGGTGGCATCGGCGGATTTGGCGCGCTCTTCGAGGTGCCGAAGAAATACCGCGAGCCGGTGCTGGTTTCGGGTACCGACGGCGTCGGCACCAAGCTGCGACTGGCGTTTCAGCTGAACAAACATGACACGGTCGGCCAGGATCTGGTGGCGATGAGCGTCAACGACATCCTCGTGCAGGGTGCCGAACCGCTGTTCTTCCTCGATTATTTCGCTTGCGGCAAGCTGGACGTCGGCACGGCGGCAACGGTCGTCAAGGGTATTGCGCACGGCTGCGAGCTGGCCGGTTGCGCGCTGATCGGCGGCGAGACGGCTGAAATGCCGGGCATGTATCCGGACGGCGAGTACGATCTGGCCGGTTTTGCGGTCGGCGCGGTCGAAAAGAGCAAGATTATCGACGGCAGCACGATTGCCCCGGGCGATGTGGTGCTCGGTCTGGCGTCGAGCGGGATTCATTCGAATGGTTTTTCGCTTGTGCGGAAGATCATTGAGCGTGCGCAGCCTGATTTGAATGCCGATTTTGACGGGCGCTCATTGGCTGATGCATTGATGGCGCCTACGCATATTTATGTAAAGCCGTTGCTGTCCCTGATGCAGCAGGTTGCCGTGAAGGGTATGGCGCATATCACCGGCGGCGGGCTGGTCGAAAATATTCCGCGGGTGTTGCGTGATGGTTTGACGGCAGAGCTGGATCATCGGGCGTGGCCGTTGCCGCGGCTGTTCTCGTGGCTGCAGGAACACGGTGGTGTGGCCGATGCTGAAATGCACCGCGTGTTTAATTGCGGGATCGGGATGGCTGTGGTTGTTTCCGCTGCCGATGCGGATGCCGCGATTGAGGTGCTGGCTGCCGCCGGTGAGCAGGTTTGGAAGATCGGCGTGATTCGCGAGAGCGCGGTTGGCGAGGCTCAGACCGTCGTTGTTTGATTCTTTTGCCTGACGCGGCGCAATGGACCGTTTGCGTACAGCGAATAACCAAAGCGCCGCGAGCGGCAAACGCTCAAATTAACCCTTCAACAACGCTGACAACCCGCGCGGTAGCGCCCCCATCACAGCAATCGACCACGACCCTCTCGGGCATGCTCCGCAGCCACGTGAGTTGGCGCTTGCACAATTGCCGGGTCGCGAAAACCCCCTTATCCCGCATGGTCGGATAATCGATCACTCCGTCGAGATATTCCCAAACCTGCCGATACCCGACACACCGCATCGACGGCATCCCCGGCGACAAATCCCCGCGCTCGCGCAACCTCACGACTTCATCGACGAATCCGTCAGCGAGCATCGCATCGAATCGCCGTTCGATCCGGGCATGCAGCACGCTGCGATCGGAAGGCTCCAGCGCTATCGGCACGAACCGCCATGCCTGCGCAGCATCATCGGAGCGCGGGGGCGCCGCCAGCAGAGCGGACATTGCCTGGCCGGTCAGCGTGAACACCTCGAGCGCACGCTGAATTCGCTGCGAATCATTCGGCGCGAGGCGCGCAGCAGTAACAGGGTCGACCGCGGCAAGCCGCGCATGCATAGCCGGCCAGCCATCGCGTGCGGCGTCGGCATCGAGGGCGGTCCGGACCTCGGCATCGGCGGCAGGCAGGTCGTTCAGCCCCTGTGTGAGCGCCTTGTAGTACAGCATGGTCCCGCCGACCAGCAGCGGTACCCGCCCGCGCGCGCTGATCTCGCCGATCAGGCGCAGCGCATCGGTGCGAAAATCCGCCGCTGAATAGGCGTCAGCCGGATCGACGATATCGATCAGATGATGTGGCGCCAGCGCACGCTCTTCCACCGTCGGCTTCGCGGTGCCGATGTCCATCTCGCGATAAACCAGCGCCGAGTCGACGCTGACGATCTCCACCGGCCGCCGTGCGGCCAAGGCCAGCGCGGCAGCGGTTTTGCCGGACGCGGTCGGGCCCAGCAGGCAGGGGACGGGCGTGGGAATACGTGAAGTCATAGGCGAGCCGGTGCGCGCGGCAAAAACGTAAGCGGGCTCACCCTCACTGTCCGCGCATGAACAGCCGGTCGAGATCGGGCAGCGTCAGCTGATACCAGGTCGGACGCCCGTGGTTGCACTGGTCGGCGCGCTCGGTCGCTTCCATCTGGCGCAGCAGCGCGTTCATTTCGTCGAGCGTCAGCCGACGCTTCGCCCGCACTGCGTGGTGGCACGCCAGTGTGCCGAGCAGCTCATGCTGGCGCTCGGTCAGCACACGCGAGCCGCCGAACGCGTGCAAGTCGGTCAGGACCGCTCGCGCGAGCGCCTGCAGATCGGCGTCTTTCAGCAAGGCCGGCACCGCGCGGATCGCGAGCGTGGTCGGCGACAGCACGGCGAGGTCGAAACCGAGCGCGTCGAGCGTGTCGCGCTCTTCTTCTACCGTGCCGATTTCGATCGGATCGGCCTGCATCGTCTGCGGAATCAGCAGCGGCTGAACGGCGATCGTGCGATCGGCCAGCGCGTTCTTGAACTGTTCGTACAGAATGCGCTCGTGCGCGGCGTGCATGTCGACAATCACCAGCCCATGCGCATTCTGTGCAAGCACATAGATGCCGTGAATCTGGCCGAGCGCAAAACCGAGCGGCTGTTCGTCGGAGGCGTGGAACGCGGGGGACGCATACGGCGCGGGCGCGTCATACCGCGACGGCGTTTCGGCGGCGGAGTCGCGCGCCTCGAAGAGCGTCGCGCCATCGGCGGTGCCGGCGTTCGGGTCTTTACGGCCGAACAGCGCATCGTAAAACGCCAACGGTTGCGCAACCGGGAGCGTGCCCTGCGTCATGCGCGCCTGACGCATCCACGTATTGCCCGGCTGCGAGCCAAATCCACCGCCGAGGCCGCCTGTTCCGGCGCCTGTGCTTGCACCTGCACCGAAGCCGCCCGTGCCCGCGCCACCGGGCGGCGTAGCGCCAAACGACGCCGGACCACCTGCCGCGGGTTCGAGGTGCGCCGCGTGGCCGCCCGCCGTCGTTTCCGGCGACGCACCCGCATGCCGCGCCAACGCGCGCTGTACCGCGTGAAACACGAACTGGTGAATCGAGCGCGAATCGCGAAACCGCACTTCGATTTTCGACGGATGCACGTTCACGTCGACCGCTTCAGGCGGCAGATCGAGAAACAGCACATAGGACGGATAGCGGTCGCCGTGCAGCACGTCTTCATATGCGGCGCGTACGGCATGCGTGAGCAGCTTGTCGCGCACGAAGCGGCCGTTGACGAAGAAATACTGCTGGTCGGCGCGCCCGCGGCTTGCGGTCGGCAGGCCGGCGCAGCCATAGACGGCAAGCGGTCCGGCGGATTCGTCGAGCGGCAGATGGGCCGTCGCGAAGGTCTCGCCGAGAATCTTCGCGACCCGCACAGGCGGCTCGCTGGCGTTCCAGTGCTCGACCGCGCGGCCGTTATGCAGCACCGAAATCGCCACCTCCGGCCGCGCCAACGCGGCGCGGCGAATCTGTTCGAGGCAATGGCCGAGTTCGGTCTGCTCGCTTTTCAGGAATTTGCGGCGCGCGGGCGTGTTGAAGTACAGTTCGCGGACTTCGATCGTGGTGCCCTGGGTACCGGCGGCAGGACTCAGCACACCGGTTTGTGCGTCGATGCGCACGGCGTGCGGCGCGTCGGCAGTGCGGCTCGTAATGAACATCTCCGCGACCGACGCGATCGACGCCAGCGCCTCGCCACGAAACCCTAGCGTGGCAACGGCTTCGAGTTCAGCGAGCGAGCGGATTTTGCTGGTCGCATGGCGCATCAGCGCGAGCGGCAGTTCGCTTTCGGGGATGCCGCAGCCGTCGTCGGTGATCGAGATGCGTTTGACGCCGCCTTCGTCGAGCACGATGCGCAGTGTCTGCGCGCCGGCATCGAGCGCGTTTTCCAGTAACTCCTTGACCACCGAGGCCGGCCGCTCGACCACTTCGCCGGCGGCAATCTGGCTGATCAGCTGGTCGGGAAGGGGCTGGATCGCCCGCAACGGGCGTGGGACAGGCGCGGCGGCCGGAGCTGCGGCCGCGGCGGCGGTGTCGGCAGGCGTTTGGGAGAATTCGGGCATGGCGAAATTATAGCGATTCGGCGCGCAGGGACCGGACGCGGGCCGAATACCTTGGACTTGGTGGTCCGGCGACCCGAGCGCCCCGACCCGGCAGCAAGGCGGTCATGGGGGGGAGAGCGTGATATCCAACCCGCCGCACGGAATCCAGGTTGCCTACCCACGCAGATTTTCAATCGCTTCCGGGCACTTTCGGTATCATGACGCGGTCAATTTCCGGCGGTAAGCTTGCGCTCGCCGCCCATCGCTCGCAGGCCCGCTAACGCGGCCCTTCTCGCCACCCGCACACATTCGCTCTATAAAGGACGCTTTTTGGACACGCTGCTGCAGTTCGCAAACCTTGTCTTGCATATCGACAAGTTTCTGGGAGTCTTCATCCACCAGTACGGTGCCTGGGTCTACGCGGTGCTGTTTTTGATCGTGTTTTGCGAAACCGGGCTCGTTGTACTGCCGTTTCTGCCGGGCGATTCGCTGCTGTTCATCGGCGGCGCTTTTTGCGCGGCCGGCGAAATGAATGTCGGTTTCCTGATCGTGCTGTTGCTGGCGGCGGCAGTCTCCGGCAATACGGTGAATTACATGATCGGGCGAGCCATCGGGCCGCGAGTGTTCAATACGCACATACCTTTTCTGGAACGCTTCCTCGACCGCAGCGCGTTGCAAAAGACCCATGATTTCTATGAGAAGCACGGCGGCAAGACCATTGTGCTGGCGCGTTTCATTCCGGTGGTGCGGACTTTCGCGCCGTTCGTTGCCGGCGCGTCGCAGATGACAGCTAGCCGGTTTCAGCTTTTCAACATCCTGGGTGCGCTGCTGTGGGTGTTGCTGCTGGTGCTTCTTGGCTACTTCTTCGGCAACATTCCGTTCATTCGTCAGTACCTGAATGTGATCGTGCTGGTGGGCATCGGCGCGGCCGTGGTGCCGGTTCTGCTCGGCGCGCTGTGGAAGATGACGCGCAAAAGCGCAGCCAAGACGACGGACAGCCGCTGACGCTTCACACACGCTTTTCACAGTGTGTGGCCTCCACGAACAAACGGCGTCGCGAATTTCGCGACGCCGTTTTCAATTGATTCGGAGAAACTCCTCGTTCACGCGACCTCAGGTCACGGCGCGCGGCGCAAGCGGTGTTTCCGGTGTGGGGTAGCCCGCATCCTTGAAGGTCTGGATGATCGCGCGATTGGTATCGAAATAGACCTGCCAGTAGTTGCTGTTGTTCGTGTAGGGCCGCACGCACAACAACGGTCCTTCCGGTGTGAAGCTCAGCACTTCGATGTCCGGCGCGGGACTCTCGGCAACGTTCGGAATCTTCGTGACTGCCGCCTTCAGCCGATTCATCGCGTCCGCCGGATCGACGCCGTTGGCGATCTTCGCGATCAGTTCGACGCGCCGTACCGGCAGCGCGCTGTAGTTCGAGATCGTGTCGGAGAAGACCTTGTTATTGCCGACGATGGTGATCACGTTGTCGGGCGTCACGATGGTCGTGCCGAACAGGCCGAGCTCCGAGACTGTGCCGGTAACCCCACCCGCCGTGACGAAATCACCGACCTTGAATGGCCGCAAGACCTGCATGAAGATGCCCGCCGCAAAGTGCGCGAGCAAGCCGCCCCACGCGGTACCGATCGCGAGGCCGAGGCCGGCGAGCAACGCGGCGAACGAAGTAGTCTGGACACCGAACACCTGCAGAATCGCGAGGATCAGCAGCAGGTTGAGCAGGCCGCCGAAAATCGAGCCGAGGTAATGAGCGAGCGTGGGATCGACGTGGCCGTTGCGGGCCAGCAGCTTGCGGAGCATCCCGGTGATCAGGCCAATGATCCAGCGGCCGACGATCCACAAGACGATCGCGCCGACGACCTTGGTGCCAAGGTCGATGCCCCGGGTCATGACGAACACGCGTACGTTTTCGAGATCCAAGATGTCCTCGTTGGTTGAGTTGCCTTCGACTGATTGAACGGATGTGGCGCAATACAGCGGCAAATGCCCGGCGACGGGCGCAGACGGTAACTCTCGGTCTTGGGAAGTTATAGGCGACGGCTCGCGCATACGCAAGGACCGTTCCTGTCTGTTATGCGCATTGCCAACATGTCATGCGCTTTCGCTTTGGCCGGCTGCTCGCGGCGAGCTGCGTATCCCAACGCCAACGCGATCGCGGCTGCAAACGCATAGGCGCCGACGCGCTCGAAGAATGCCGCCGGTGCACTGAACCTGCCGTAGCGGTTTTGCGCATCGGCGAATACCAGAAAGGTGAGCGCTGCATCAAGCAACAAGGCGGCGAACGCCAGCGCGGCAAAGACATGCGGGGCATTGAGCGCGGCGTTGGGAACAAGCCAGTTGCACAGGCGGCATGCGGCCAGCACGATCGCTAGCAAAACCAGGCTCATGAAAAGATCGAACAGACAATTGGTCATCTTGACGGAATGAAAGCGCGGGAATCTGCGGGGTGTTGTGCAGAATCGGCGGCGATCATTGCACGTCTCTACGTCTCAATAAATATAAACATTCGGAGTCCGTTGTATTGTTTTTTTGGGGGGCGTGGCGTTTGCGTGCAATCAGAAATTGTACGAATCACCGACTTGCAGTGTCGGGCCAGGGGAGAACTGCACGTGGCCTTAGTAGAGCATTTTTCGACGGCGGAAGTACAAGCCGCTGATCGCATCGGATTCTGGAACCAGATTGTCGGACAGACGTTCCGCGGCGGTGCCGTCGACGCTCGGCGGGACGATATTCTCGCCGAATTCTGGCGCTGGAATGTCGGTCCCATCCGACTGATGCGCGCGAAGTCAAGGCGCTCGACGGTTACGCGGTGGCGGCATTCCCGTGCGGACGACGCAGACGCAGGCCGATTGATTCTCCATTTGCAGAATCGCGGATCCTAGCGCACCGTGCAGGGTGCACGCTCGGCAACGCTCTCGATCGGCGAGCTGACGCTCTGCGACGGCGCAAATCCCTACACACTGGACATTTCGGACGGCAACGGTACAGTCTGGCCAATCAACTTCTTGATTTTTCGTGAAGGGCGAAGGGTTTGCCATTGACGCAAGTATCATCAAGGCCGATGCCAGTCGCTTCAGCGCAGTGCCGGGAACTCAGCCTGTCTGGTTTGGCAGTGCGTGAGGACAAGCCCCACTCGCCTCCACATACGTTCGTCACCCACATTTCACTGGCGTCGCGTTAGCGGATAACGGAGAATCGCACGTCGTCAAGACAAATCAATTAGAAAGATTCGGGGATCTTTTCATGACACGAACCTGCCAGGCACTGGCCGGCGCGGGCAGCTTGCTGCTTCTCGCGGCTTGCGCATCGGGACCGACCTACCACGATGTCGCCACATCGATTCCGACGCTAGACGCAAATCTCGGACGCATCTATTTCCTGAGATCCGCGTCGGTGCTCGGTGCAGCGGTCCAGCCGGAGATCCGGCTCAACGCCCAGGTCGTCGGGCGTTCGACGCCAGGCGGGTTCTTTTACGTCGACGAGCCACCGGGGACCTACACCGTCGTCACCGCCACGGAAGTCGAACGGAAGATCAGCTTTGACCTGACGGCAGGCCAGACGCGCTACGTGCGCACGGCGGTCGGTTTCGGGGTGCTCGTCGGACACGTGACGCCGTCGCTTGATTGGCCAGACAGCGCGGAGGCGGAAATCCAGGATCTGCACTATACGGGAAACTCCATACCCGCGGCGGCGCGGGCCGCGCGCGCGTCGGGAACGGCTGCGGCGGTCCGATCGCCGGCGGCGACCGCCTCGGCCCCCGCAGCAGCGGCACAAACCGTCAGCATGTTGAAGCGCGTTACGGCGGGGCAAAAGGAAGTGAAGCTGTCGTCGCATGCGACGTGGAACAAGCAATGCGTCGCCGGAGAAGCGCCCGACCTGACGTTTATCCGCGAACCCGTGCACGGGCACATCGAAGTAAGGAACGAATCGTTCCAGCTCGCCAATACGGCGACAATGACCGCCCCGTGCGACGGCACGACGGTGTTCGGCAAGGTGGTTTACTACATCCCCGATCCCGATTATCACGGGGATGATCACGTCGACTATCGAATCGCATCGCGGTACCGAACGTACACCCGGGCAGTATCCATCGAAGTCAACTGATGGCGTCAAGCCAGGAATCGGAAACTTGCGAACGGGCGTCTTCAACCTTGCGGACGTTGGAATCATGCTCGGCGTGGCGCTGCTCCTCCTCGGCGGCTTTCGTGAGAGACGCGGCCTCAAAGACGGTCGCGGCATCGACAACGGCACGGTCGTGTGCGCCGCGGATGCCAAAGTAATGCTCGGCATCTTTCCTCCCCGCGCGAAGCATTGCGAGCGATACGCCGGCAATTTGGCCGCTGCCAGCGATTTCCGCGAGAAATTGGTTGAGGCCAGTCATCGGTTCTCGCATCAGCAACATTTCGGGGATCTTCTTACCCTCAGCCGATGCTTGCGAGAGGTTTGTAGGTCAATCTGAGAGGTCGATCTTTTCACCGGCGTATTGAACACGCCGTGCAGCGACTTTTTCAACAACATTGGCCAGTTTCGGTCGTTCGCGCCTGCCATCTAAATCCGCTGGATGACTGCGCCTGAATGTGAGATCGGTGGTCGGTATCCGCCCACATATGGACCTGCTTGCCGTCCTTATGAAGCAGCGCCGATCTGAGGTGCCTAAAATTGCCGTCGAAGCGGCGCACTAGGGCGAAGGCGCACTAAGTTCTGAACATCGTTTCGGGTTTTGGAGCGTTCTCGATAGAAAAAGACCCCTGCCGGGGGACAGCGCGCCGTGCTGTTAACTTTTCGGCGCGATGCTCTCCAGTCACTCCCCTGCCGGGGTCTCTTTTTCGGCCGGTATCGGGCGCCGCTGTGGCTGCGAGTTCTAAGTAATTGCGGAGCGCTGTACTAGTTGCGGAGCAAAGAAAAAGGGCCTAGCCGAAGCTAAGCCCTTGAATCTTTTGGTAGGCCGTACGGGATTCGAACCTGTGACCAACGGATTAAAAGTCCGCTGCTCTACCAGCTGAGCTAACGACCCAAAAGAGAAGCGGAATTATAGCGACAGCCCTAGGGGCTGTCAACCAGCTGCGGCCATTTCAGTACCCAGGGCACTCCGGATAGCGAAAAGCCCGAGGTATTACTACCCCGGGCTTTCCGGCGAGAGGCGCGCGTGGCTTTTGACGACGGACACTGCGCGTTTACCGCGAACCGCTAAACGTCAAACAACTACTTGATCTGCGACAGCTTGCTTTGCGCCGTTTGCGCGACGTCCGAGCCGCCGTATTGCGCGACGATCTGCTCCAGCGTCTTCTTGGCCGCGGCCTTCTGGCCTTGCTCGAGCTGATTGTTCGCTATCGCAAGCAGCGCTTCGGGCGCGCGTGGATGCTGCGGGTAATTCTTCACGACGCCTTGCCACGTTGCCGTCGAGCCCTTGTAGTCGCGCAGTGCGTACAGCGCGTTGCCGAGCCAGTACTGCGCGGTCGGCTGGTAGGGGCTGTTCGGGAACTTGGAGATGAAGCTGCGAAACGACGCTGCCGCATTCTTGAAGTCGCCGTTGCGAAACTGCTGCGAGGCCGCGTTGAACGAATCCGTTTCACCCGGCTGCACCTCGCCCTGGACGCCCTCCACCGTCTGTTGCTGCGGCTCGATTTTCTTCAGACGGGTGTCCACATCAGTGTAGTAGTCCTTCTGCTGCTTTTGCAGCGTGGCGAGCTGGTTGGCCATGTCTTCGTTCTGCCCGCGCAGCGTCGCGACCTGCTGATTCAGCTGGTCGAGACGGTTGGACTGATCGAGGATCGTGCGCTGCGCCGCCGACAACTGGCTCGACAGGCTATCGGTCTTCGAACGCAGATCGAGAATGGCCTGACGGGCCTGATCGTCGTCGAAGATGCCCGCATGCGCGGGAACGGCCGCGAGGACCGTACCCGCGACGCAGGCCGCTGCGGCGAACCGCAGCCAGGAGAAACGAAGCGTCATTCGGCTCATCACTCGTTAGTTACTGTTGGTACAAGAGGTCGCCGCGGCGGTTTTGTGCCCACGACGATTCGTCATGACCGGTAGCTTGCGGCTTTTCCTTGCCGAGGCTCACGGCTTCCATTTGCGAGTCCGTCACGCCCATCAGCGACAGCGAACGGCGCACAGCTTCAGCACGCTTCTGGCCGAGTGCCAGGTTGTATTCGCTGGTGCCGCGTTCGTCGGTATTGCCCTGAATCAGGACGTGGCGTTGCGGATGGCTCTTCAGGTATTGCGCGTGTTGTTGCAGCAACGATTGGTAATCGTCTTTGACCGAGTAGCTGTCGAAATCGAAGTAGATGCTGCGCTTGGCGAGCGGGCTGTTCGGATCGTTCAGCGGATCGACGTTGACCTGTGCGACGTCGGTCGGGTTCGGTTGCGTACCGATTGCGCCGCCCTTGTTGGCGTTTTCGTCGAGCTTGACGCCCGAATGACATGCCGCCAGCGCACCGACCATCAATACGGCAAATGCGAAACGAAGTTTAGACATCATTTGTTACTCTCCTTGTGTGTTGTTGCATAAACGTTATTGCATAAACGGGCCCCAGGACGGCTCACGTACGGTGCCGCCCTGAACGGACAGGACCTGCCGCGTACGACCATCGGTCGACACTGCGGCCAACACGCCACGGCCGTTCACCTGTGTGGCGTAAAGAATGTACTGACCGTTCGCCGCGAAGCTCGGTGATTCGTCATGGATGGTGTCGGTCAGGCCAGTGGCCGTGTTGCCCTGCAGGTCCTGGATATACAGCTTGAACCCGCCGCCGACGCGCGAAATATAGGCAAGCTGCTTGCCGTCCGGACTCACGCGCGGGCTGGTGTTGTAGCTGCCCGTGAAGGTCACGCGTTGCGCGGCGCCGGCATTCTCGCCCTGGGCCGACATCTTGTAGATTTGCGGTGCGCCACCGCGGTCGCTCGTGAAGTAGATCGACTGGCCGTCAGGAGAGAAGGACGGTTCGGTGTCGATCGAGCTGCCTTGCGTCAGGCGCCGCAGGCCGCTGCCGTCCGCATTGACGGCGAAAATCTGCGTGTTGCCGGTGCGCGATAGCGCGACGGCCAGCGTGCGTCCGTCCGGCGACCATGCCGGCGCACTGTTATTGCCCTTCTGGTCCGATACGACCACACGGCGGCCCGTGGGCAGATCGTGGATATAGACGATCGGTTTCTTCTTCTCGAACGAAACGTACGCGACTTTGGTGCCGTCAGGTGACCACGCCGGCGAGATGATCGGCTCGGGGCTCGACAGGGCGATGTGCGCGTCCTGGCCGTCCGAATCGGAAATCTGCAACTGGTAACGGCCGCCGGTCTTGATGACGTACGACAGGCGGGTGGCGAACGCGCCGCGGCCGCCCATCAGCTTCGCGTAGATGTAGTCCGCGACCTTGTGCGCGCTCATGCGCAGCCCGCTTTCCGGACTCACCAGCACGAGGCCGCCGAGGCTTTCCTGCTTGACGGTGTCGTACAGCTTGAAGCGCACTTCATACTGGCCGTTCGGCAGGCGGTTCACGCTGCCCGACACGAAGGCGTTGGCGCCTTTGGCCTTCCAGCTGCCCAGGTCGACGGAATCGGTTTCGGAAACCGGCGTGCTTCCCGCGTCGATATTGGTGAATTTGCCGCTGCGCTGCAGATCTTGACGCACGATTGTGCTGACCTGCTGCGGTGAGTTCGCTTCATTGGCGAAATTCGCCGTTGCGATCGGAAACTGTGTGGACCCGACGCCTGTCACGAGGACGTTGAGTTGTGCGTGGGCGGCACCGCCCGCGGCGATCAGGCACGACGCTACAAGTGTCCGCAGGCCTAGCTTGGTCATCAAACTCATGCTGTATGGATTCCCCAAAAAACGGTTTTGCTAACACTTCACAACAGCAGACAGACCGGAAAACATCCGTTTCGTTCCCGGGCGCGCCACGCTGGGCGGGGCGCTGCGTCTGCTGTCAACTCACCTTCACGTGGCGCTCCGCCGCATATCAACCGGCCGGCCGCAACGTAATCTTGAAGCTGGCGGGCGTCTTGCCGTCGATGTCCTGCGGCATCGGATCGGAGCGCTGGACGGCCCGCAGCGCGGCGTCGTCCCAGGCCGGATTGCCGCTGCTGTGCGAGACCGTCGCGCTCAGCAAGGTGCCAGTCGGCGAGCAGCGCACGGAGATTACTGTCTCGAGACCCTCTGTTTCGCCGCCCCACGAGATGTTCGGACGCACCACGCGACGCACTTTGTCCGCGTAACCCGGCGATGCTGCGTTGCCGCCCGAGCCGCTGCCCGTGCCGGTCTTGCCGAGCCCGTTGCCGGTCGAACCTGCGCCGCCGGCCATGCCTTGCATCTGTGCAAGGCGCTCGCGACGTTCCGCGTCGACTTTCTTGGCTTGCGCCGCGGCATCGGCTTGCGCCTTGGCCTTCGCCGCTTTCTGCTCATCGGCCTTCTTCTGCGCGTCGGCCTGAGCCTGCTTCTGCTGCTGTTCTTTCAGTTGCTGCTGCTTTTGCTGCTCGGCCAATTGCTGTTGTTTCAGCTTGTCGGCCTGCTGCTGTTGCTGCTTCTGTTTGGCTGTCGCGGCTTTCTGCGCGGCGAGTTGCGCCGCCTGTTCAGCGAGCTGCTGCTGACGCCTCGCCTCGGCTTCCTGCTGGGCCTGCAGCTTCTGTTGACGCTGCTGCTCCGCGAGTTGCGCCTGACGCGCGGCTTCCTGCTGCTGGCGCTTCTTCTCCTGCAGCGCGATGTCGGCCTGTTCGTCTGGCAGCGGCGGGGCCGGAGCCACCGGAACGGGCGGCGGCGAGGGCACACGCGGAATCGCCGTATCCGGCACTTCGGTCCACAGTTCGGCTTCCGCACCTTCGGGCGTGCTGTTTTGCCATTGAATGCCGTGGTACAGGAAAAATCCGAGCAGCAAATGCATCAGCACCGCGAACACAAAAGCTCGCCCGGTGCCGCGTTCACGCGGTGGCTGGAGCGGATATTCGGATTTCTTGCGGATCATTGCGATTTGACGAGCAATCCAACGCGCTTGACGCCCCGGGCTTTCAGCTGGGACATCACATTCATCACGACTTCGTACCTCACGGTCTTGTCGGCGGCGATCACGACGGGCTGATCAGGATGCGTCTGCGCGCGATCGGCGATGAAGCCGTTCAGATCGGCCTTCGTCATGTCTTCCTGCTGCTGTGCGCCCGCGTCGTCCTTGTATTTGACGCTCATATTGCCGTCCGCGCGAATGTTCACGATCACGGGCGGGGTTTGCTGCTGCGGCGCGGCGCCGCCGACGGTCGGCAGATTGACGATCGACGGGGCAACGAGCGGCGCGGTCACCATGAAGATCACGAGCAGCACGAGCATCACGTCGATGTACGGCACGACGTTGATGTCGGCCATCGCGCGGCGCGAGCGGCCGCCGCGCATGCTGGAGGGGCGAGAGCCTGCCATCGTGGACTCCTTACTGTGCCTGGCGCTGCAGAATGTTCGAGAACTCTTCGATAAAGGTCTCGAAGCGGATCGCCAGACGGTCGATGTCGTGCGCGTAGCGGTTGTAGGCGACCACGGCCGGAATCGCGGCGAACAGGCCGATTGCGGTAGCGGTCAGCGCTTCGGCAATGCCCGGCGCGACGTTCGCAAGGGTGGCCTGCTGCACGTTGGCGAGGCCGCGGAACGCATTCATGATCCCCCACACCGTGCCGAACAGACCGATATAAGGGCTGACCGAGCCGACCGACGCGAGAAACGCCAGATTTGCTTCGAGCACGTCCATTTCACGCTGGAACGCGGCGCGCATCGCCCGGCGTGCGCCGTCGAGAATCGCGCCCGAATCGTTCAGGCGCTTTTCTTTGCCTTTCAGGAATTCGCGCATGCCGGACTCGAAAATCCGTTCCAGCGCGCCGATCGTATGACGGTTGTTCGCGGCGCTCTGGTAAAGGGCCTGCAGGTCGCCCCCCGACCAGAAATCGCGCTCGAAGCGTTCAGTTTGCGCGCGTGCCCGGCGGATCGCAAACCACTTGCGGAAGATGAACGTCCACGACAACAGCGACAACAGCAGCAACAGCGCCATGACTGCCTGCGCCAGCAGGCTCGCATTGAGTACGAGAGAAACGATCGACAGATCTTGTGTAGTGTTCATAAAGGTTCGTTTTAACGTCCCGGAAGGGGGCGTCCGGCCTGCAAGGCCACTCGAAGCTTGCCGTGAGCAAAACGGAAGCATCGGCGACATTGCAAGCCGAACCATGCTTTGTGTTGCTTGATCGATACGAGTTCACTGGCCCCGTAACAACGGGGTTCAGACATTGTTCGTTGACATGCCGCCGTCGTTCACGCCCGGCCCGCGCCGCAAGGCGGCGAGCACGGATGGAGGAATCGCGGCCGGCCGCAGCGCGGTGCGCTCGACGCAGCCGACCCGGATGGAGCCGGCCGCAAGCAGCGTGCCGTCACGCCACGCCTCCTGCGCGAAGTCGACCGACGCCCGGCCAAGACGCTCGATCCGGCTCACGACCTTGACGATGTCGTCGAGCCGGGCCGGCGCCCGGTAGTCGACGGCAGTGCTGCGCACGACGAAGAGCGCGCCGGTTTCGTCCGCGAGCCGGTTCTGGTCGACGCCGCACGCGCGCAGCCATTCGGTGCGCGCCCGCTCGAAAAACTTCAGGTAATTGGCGTAAAACACGATGCCGCCGGCGTCGGTATCTTCGTAATACACGCGGATTAGCCACGTGAAGCCGATTTCCGTACCGGGCTGGCTGGTCGACATATTCATGCGGCGCATTTTACCGGAACGCACACCCCGAGGTCTGTTTCAAGATGTGCGCCCCGCCTGGCGGGCTTCCGCGGCAATTTTAGCCGCGCTGAACCGCCAAACCGGCGAACGATTGAGCCACCGGCATCAACTCGATCGTATTGATGTTGACGTGGGCCGGACGCGTGGCGATCCAGTAGATCGAGTCGGCGATATCTTCGGCCGTCAGCGGCTGCACGTTCTGGTAGACATTGGCGGCTTTCGCGTCGTCGCCGCGAAAACGCACGTTCGAGAACTCGGTGCCGCCGCACAGGCCGGGCTCGATGTCGGTCACGCGCAGCGCGGTGCCGGCCAGATCGGCTCGCAGGTTCAGGCTGAACTGGCGGACGAACGCCTTGGTGGCGCCGTACACGTTGCCGCCCGCGTACGGCCAGCGGCCGGCCACCGAGCCGAGGTTGAAGATGTGTCCGCGGTTGCGCTCCACCATGCCGGGCAAGAGCGTGTGCGTAACCTGCACGAGGCCCGTGCAGTTGGTGTCGATCATGGTGTTCCACTCGTCCAGGCTCGCCTTGTGCGCTGGTTCGACGCCGAGTGCGAGGCCGGCGTTGTTCACCAGCACGTCGATCGCGGCGAAATCGGCCGGCAGCGCAGCCGGCATGGCTTCGACGGCGGCGCGGTCGCGCACGTCGAGTTCGAACGGCAGAAGCGCGTCGCCGAGCTCGTCGGCGAGCGCATGCAGGCGATCCTTACGCCGCGCGGTGGCGACGACCCGATGGCCGCCTTTGACGAAAGTGCGAGCGATAGCGGCGCCGAATCCCGCGGACGCTCCGGTGACGAACACGATCATTGCAGTTCCCTGGTCGGTAAGAGAGAAAGGTCCCAAGCCTACTTCCAATGCGGCGCTGCGGCAAGGATGAACGAGCCGCACAAGCGGCTGCGGGAGGGGCTCGGCCCGGCTTGCCGGCGAGCTTTCGCCAGATGTTTGCGAGGCCCGGACGCCGGCGCCGCGGCATGTCCCGCGAGCGCCCGCTGGGGCGGCAGGAGGCCGGTTGCCTATTCGATCCGCTTCCAATAAACTAACGCGCTCATCCCTGCGTGACTGGCGATAGAACCGATACAAGCAATCGGGTTCAAGGTGGAGCAACCCACCGTGAAGCGCAGGGTGCCGTTTTGCCGTTCGCCTGGGCAGCTGTGATCCGCGCGCATTGATCTGCGCTGCCGGTGGCTGTCCTGCCTCGCGTGTGCGGCGTCTCTCCATCCGCCACGTCAGGGCTGGCCCAGCCGCCAGCAGCGCCGCGTACCCTCTACGCAAGATTCGGCGCACGATCCGGTCAACCTGAACACACTCAACGGAATCCGTATGTTTGACAGAGCCCAAAGCACCATCGCCAACGTCGATCCTGAACTCTGGAACGTCATCCAGCAGGAAAACCGCCGCCAGGAAGAGCACATCGAACTGATCGCGTCGGAAAACTACACGAGCCCGGCTGTGATGGCCGCGCAAGGCTCGCAACTCACCAACAAATACGCCGAAGGTTACCCGGGCAAGCGCTACTACGGCGGCTGCGAGTTCGTCGACGTCGCCGAACAACTGGCGATCGACCGCGTGAAGCAACTGTTTGGCGCAGAAGCCGCGAACGTCCAGCCGAACTCCGGCTCGCAGGCGAATCAAGGCGTGTTTTTCGCCATGCTCAAGCCGGGCGACACGATCATGGGCATGAGCCTCGCGCACGGCGGTCACCTGACGCACGGTTCGCCGGTCAACATGTCGGGCAAGTGGTTCAACGTGGTCAGCTACGGCCTGAACGAAGCCGAAGACATCGATTACGACGCTGCTGAAAAGCTCGCACAGGAGCACAAGCCGAAGCTGATCGTGGCCGGTGCGTCCGCGTTCGCGCTGCGTATCGATTTCGAGCGCATGTCGAAGATCGCCAAGTCGGTCGGCGCGTACTTCATGGTCGACATGGCGCACTACGCCGGCCTGATCGCCGCGGGCGTCTATCCGAACCCGGTGCCGCATGCCGATTTCGTCACCACCACCACGCACAAGAGCCTGCGTGGCCCGCGCGGCGGCGTGATCCTGATGAAGGCCGAGTTCGAAAAGCAGATCAACTCGGCCATCTTCCCGGGCATCCAGGGTGGCCCGCTGATGCACGTGATCGCCGGTAAGGCTGTCGCATTCAAGGAAGCGCTGTCGCCGGAATTCAAGGCATATCAGCAGCAAGTCGTCGAAAACGCACGCGTGCTGGCCGAAACGCTGGTCAAACGCGGTCTGCGCATCGTCTCGGGCCGTACCGAAAGCCACGTGATGCTGGTCGACCTGCGCGCGAAGAAGATTACCGGCAAGGTTGCGGAAGCGGCGCTCGGCGCGGCGCACATCACGGTCAACAAGAACGCGATTCCGAACGACCCGGAAAAGCCGTTCGTCACGAGCGGCGTGCGTCTCGGTTCGCCGGCCATGACCACGCGCGGTTTTGGCGTCAAGGAAGCGGAGCAGGTGGGTAACCTGATCGCCGACGTGCTGGACAACCCGGAAGACGCGGCCACGATCGAGCGTGTGCGCGCGCAGGTCGCCGAGTTGACTCAGCGCTTCCCGGTCTACCGCTAAGCCGCCATGCACTGCCCCTTCTGCCGGCATGCCGATACGCAGGTTGTGGATTCCCGCGTATCCGAAGACGGCGCGACGATTCGCCGGCGCCGCCGCTGCCCGGCCTGCGACAAACGTTTTACGACGTATGAGCGGGTCGAGCTGGCGTTGCCGTCGGTCGTCAAGAAGGATGGCAGCCGCACGGAATTCGACCGCCGCAAGATTGTCGCGAGCATGCAACTGGCGCTGCGCAAGCGCCCGGTGGCGGCGGACGAGATCGATGCGGCAGTCGCCCGCATCGAGTATCAATTGCTCGGCAGCGGCGAGCGCGAGGTGCGCAGCGAGCGCCTCGGCGAACTCGTGATGAACGAGTTGCGCGCGCTCGACACGATTGCCTATGTGCGTTTTGCCTCCGTATACCGGCGCTTTGAAGACGTTTCCGAATTCGAAGACGTAATCGAAGAATTTCGCCGCGCCTCCTCCCCGCCCAAGCCTCCCCGCAAGCGCTGATTGATGATGTCGCGCCCGGACTCGCGGTCGAGTTTCCGGTTGAGTGTCCGTTTTTAGTCGCGTCTGTTCGCGCATAGGCATCTCCATTCCCCGTTATGGTTCGTCGCGCATGCATTTTTGCGTGGGAGCGTGTCTGAGCGCCACCTGGCCATTCGGCCGATTGTTGGCGCGTTTCCGACCCGCTAGATTGACTGCATTCTTTGAAACGATCAGGGATGCAGATGAAATGGGATGCAGTCTGTTTGTGGCGGCGTCGCGGCTTGACGCTTATCGAAACGCTGGTTGTCGTCACGCTGCTGGCGGTGATCGCGGTGATGGCGACACCGTCCTTTGTAGCGTGGCATCTGCGGGATCAGGTCGATGCGCGCGCCAAAGCGCTCGCTTCAACGCTTGCCTATGCGCGCAGTGAAGCATTGCGGCGCGGTACGCGCGTTACCGTGTGCCGGATCGACGCTGCGCGGCGTTGTCTTGCCGCGGGGCAAGCGTGCGGCGAAGGCGTTACCGACTGGTCATGCGGCTGGGCGGTGCTGGCTGAGCGCGGCGGCGCGCTTTCGCTGCTGCGCGCGCACCCGCAGCTTGCGGCGGTCAGCATCACCGGGACGCAGACGAATCTCACCTTCACGCCACCGGCCGGGCAGTTGATCGGCACATTTCGCAGCTTCGACATCGCGCCGCGCGTTCTATCGAAAGCGACGCAGGGCGACAAGTGGCGGCGCTGCATTCGTATTGCGGCGGGTGGCCGTGCGCGGATCGTGGAGGGCGCATGCGGAGCGACGTCATGAACCGGCATTCATTCAACGTGACGCCGCGCCGCTGCGCATCGAAGCGTGGCGGCAGCTCGCTGATCGAAGTCATGCTCGCCGTGGCGCTGATGGCGGTGACGGCGCTCGGATTGATCGCCGGTCAATTGTGGACCGCGCGTGAAGCGCGCGCGATGGCAATGCGCGAGCACGCCGCGTGGATAGCCGATTCCGTCGCCGAAGCGATGTGCGTGCCG
Organism: Paraburkholderia lacunae; assembly: GCF_003353175.1. GTDB lineage: Bacteria > Pseudomonadota > Gammaproteobacteria > Burkholderiales > Burkholderiaceae > Paraburkholderia > Paraburkholderia lacunae. Next base: position 141,902 of record NZ_QHKS01000014.1, read on the forward strand.
TCTGCGGGCGAATCCGCGCTCAGGCGATGGAGTGCGCGCGCGGCGTCCCTGTTGCCACACGGCGAAGCCTCTGTGGGTGAAAACGGCGGCGTGTCCTTGGCGCGCGTGACGTGGGCGGCGCTGCGCGACATGCCGCGCTCCGGTGACGTAATCGACAAGCCTGAGTCCTGTGGCGGCGTGGACATTCCCGCAGGCTCCTCGTGCGTTGCACTGGCGTTCGCGAAATGACGCGGCGTTTGCTTGTTGCGCGCGGCCATACGCTGGTCGAGCTTGTGATTGCAATCGCGCTGGGACTGGTGGTGACCGCCGGCACGGTGTCGCTGTATACCACGCAGCGGACCGCATTCGAGCGTGCGGGCGATGCGCTGCGGGTCCGCGAAGCCGGCCTGAGCGCACTCACGCTGATCGGCCAGCAGCTTCAGATGGCCGGTTTCGTGCCTGCGGACGTCGTGAGGTTCAACAGTCCGCCACCGCTGTTCGGGTGTTCGGGTGGCCGTCCGATCGGCGCGGACGACAGTCTCGCCTGCGAGGCGCTGGCGAGTCATTCCGACGGCGTCGCGGTTCGCTATGTCGGCGACAACGTGTCGACGTGGCCGTCGGCGACCAGTCAATCCACCGATTGCCTGGGGCAAGCCGTGACCAGCAATAGCGCGGCGTTTGGTGGCCAGGGCGTGTCGATCGTCAATCGCTATTTCGCCAGAATCAGCGGCTCGACGGGTGAGCCGGAGTTGTACTGCGAAGGAAGCGGCAAGGTCGGCTCTGCGCAGCCGCTGGTCGAAGGCGTCGAGCGCGTGCGGCTCAAGTACTGGCTGGCCGGTGCGCTGAGCGCGATTGACGCCTCCGCGCTGAGCGCCGATCAATGGTCGAAGGTCGTTGCCGTCGATCTCTGCGTACTCGTACGAGGCGCGCCGCAAGGGCGGCGCGTGCGCTACGTCGATTGCGACGGCGCGAGCATCGTCGGCGCCGATACGCGGCCGCGGCAGGCGTTCTGGCGACGAGTCGCGATCCGCAATCAGGCGGCGGATTCGCTGTGAGGAGCCGTACCGACCACATCTCCCGACTCCGCAGCGGCGGCGCGGTTTTGCCGATTGTCCTGCTGATTTCCGCGATGCTGTTGGCTACCTCCGCTGCCTGGTTCGAGACATCGCTTGCGGCAGCGCGCGGCACGACCAACGTACGCGACTATTTGCAGGCATTTCACGCCGCGGATTCGGCGCTGACTTTGTGCGTCCGCAGTGTCGTCGCAGCAGCAGCCGTCGAGCCGGTGGCCGCTGCGCCGGTCGCAATCGGCGAGCCGACCCAATGGAAGCTCGAAGCCGCCTTCGAAACGGGCGCTGTCACGCCCATCGCACAATGGCCCGGCTCGCTGCGGGCGCCGCAGTGTCTGATCGAAGCGTGGCGGCTGGGCACTCGTGCCGATGCCCGCGCGTATTTACTGACCGCGCGTGGTTTCGGCCGGGCGAGAGAGTCTCAGGTGTGGCTGCAGATGGAACTCGTGATTGACGGCGCGCGGATCGAGCGGCATTGGCGGCGCGTTGTCGCGCGGCCATTCTGAAGGGAGGTTCATGACGAAGCCGTACGCATTCGCATTCACGCTGCTCGAACTCATGATCGCATTGGCGATAGCCGCGACGCTGGTCGCGTTTGCGGTGCCGTCGTACCGGAGCCACGTTGCGCGGACGCACAGAATTGATGCAGCATCGGCGCTTTATCAGGCAGCCCAGTTCGTCGAAAGAACGGTAAGCGGGAGTGCTGCGACGTTGCCGCCCGGCCTGGATCAGGCGCCGCGATTCGGCACGCCGATCTATCGGCTGCGAGTGCTGCCGGCTGACGACGCAAACGGCGGGTACTCTGTGGAAGCTGCACCCACCGAGGCCGGCCCGATGCGGGACGACGCTTGCGGCATCTTTACGCTCGATGCAACGGGTCTGCGAAGCAATAGAAGTGGCGCAAGCGGTGCGGTAATGGCCCGCGCCGAATGCTGGAATACGAGTTAGAAGAGCGAGCCGAAGGGTGCTCGCTGGGAGGCGAAACGAGCCGGCGTTCTTCAGCGCCGCCGGCTCGAAAGCAAGCCAGACTCGAAGGCAACCCAGACTCGACGCCAAGCCGCACACCCCAATCAGCCAGCTATCCCAAGAACGTCGTAGCCGCCCGGTTCAGGAGCCGCCATCGGCAGGTCCTGCTTTGTCACCGGCGGACGCATTGGAGTCGTTCTTTATCTGCTGCCAGATCCGGTACGCTTCCCAGCCGGCAAGCGCAAGGCCGCCCCACTTGATCACGGGTTTCGCGCTGGCCAGGACGGTCGCGCGCAGCGGCTTGGCCAGCAAGATCGAGGCGATCGAACTGATGAGCGGGTACTGTTTGAGTAGCGCGCCGATGCTCGCCGCGTTCAGGATGCCTGCTTTCGATCCGCTGCCCACCCGCATGCCGCCGAAGCCCGGCACGATGAATTTGAGCCAGCTGAAGTGCGTCACGACTTGCCGCAGCTCGACGGTTGCCTGAGCGAGTTCCACCCGCTCCACGTCCGCGCGCACCATCAGCAGTTCCTTGCGCAACGCGCGCAGATGCGGCGCGCTCAAATCTCTCGCCTGGAGGCGCTTGTTGCGGAAAGCGGTATCGGAATGGCTTTGGCTCATGGCGGGTCGGCGGCAGTAGTGGGGGGGGCAGTAAAACGGCGCTGCTAAACGCTGGCGGCAGATGCGGAAGGCGCAGGGCGCTTCAATCACCGCTTATGCGTAGCCGTGTCACTGTTTGCGGAAGATATCCCGGTCTTTCTCGAACTCGGCAAGGGTGGCTTCGAAGACCATCGGCGCATTGCGCAAACTGCTGCGCGCCTTCAGCGCACAGGCTAGTCCGGCAATCGCATAAACCGCCGTGATGCTGGCGAGCGCCTGCCATCGGTACGTGTCCCAGAACGCGATAGCGATCAGCGCCGTCAAGGCGACCAAGGCCATCGTAGCGAGCATCATGGCTGCGAGGCCGAGGAACAGCACGCCGAGCAGTCGGTCTTTTTCTTCGGCGAGTTCGATGCCGACCAGTTCAAGCCGCGTTTGCAGAATGGCAAATACGGAACCGATGATGCGGCGCATCGGACTGTGTTCTCCGCGCTGCGATTGTGTATCGATCGTCATGGCTGTGGGCGTTGCGCGTGAAGGCCTAACCGGCGCGGGAGCGAGCGCGCCAGGAAAAGCGGACCGGCCGGGCATGCGCCGGTCAACTCGATTTGCTGGTGTGCCGGACGTCGTGCGCCCGGCAACGGGGCCGCTTTTACTTGCGGTTGATCAGAAGTCCCAGCAGCACGCCGGCGCCCGCTGCGATGCCGATGGACGCCCACGGATGTTCGTGCACATAGTCGTCGGTGGCGCGGGCGGCCTTCTTGCCTTTTTCGACCACCACGACCTGCACGTCAGCCGCCTTCTCCCGTGCCTGCTTCAAACGCGTTAGCGCCGTTTCGCGCAGTTCCGAAGCACGTTCGCCGGTGGCGCTCGCGGCCTGTTTCAGCAGATCTTCAGCGTCCGCGAGGACGGTTTTGATATCCGACATCAATCTCTCCTTGTTGACTTCCGACATTGACAGCTCCCCTTCGTGTTACGCCACGCGTGAATCGTAACTAAAGAAACGGCCGCTGGCGAGCACAGTGCCCGCTTCGTCCAAACAAACGCACGAACCGTTCCCGGTTGGGATAAAGCCAGAAAATTCCGTGATCGAGTACACCGTGCAGTAAAGTTTGCCTGAGATGGAGTTGATCTGTCCCGCAAAGTTTCCACCAAAGCGGCGAAAATTACAAAAACGCCTAACGAAGTGACGCATTCTTGGTTCGTCGTGTACGGCCGCTCCCGTATCCTGTATTTTTGCGGGGGCGCTGCGGGCGAACACTCGCGCGACATGTCCAAATACAACAAGGAGCTGCAATATGAGTCTACGTCTTGGCGACATCGCACCGGATTTCGAACAGGAGGCGAGTATCGGCCGCATCAGGTTCCACGAATGGCTGGGCGATAGTTGGGGCGTGCTGTTTTCGCACCCGGCTGACTTCACGCCGGTCTGCACGACCGAACTGGGGTTGACGGCCAAGCTGGCGGGCGAGTTCGAAAAGCGCAATGTGAAGACGATCGCGTTGTCGGTCGACAGCGCCGAGTCGCACAAGGAATGGATCAAGGACATCAACGAGACGCAGGCCGCGAGCGTCGGATTCCCGATTCTCGCCGACGGCGATCGCAAGGTCGCCGAGCTCTACGACATGATTCATCCGAACGCCAACGAAACGCTCACGGTGCGCTCGCTGTTCGTGATCGATCCGAAGAGGAAGGTGCGGCTGATCATCACGTACCCGGCCAGCACCGGCCGTAACTTCGACGAAGTGCTGCGGGTGATCGACTCGCTGCAGCTCACCGACAACTATTCGGTTGCCACGCCCGGCAACTGGAAGCAGGGCGATGACGTGGTGATCGTGCCGTCGTTGAAGGATGAGGAAGTGATCAAGCAGAAATTTCCGAAGGGCTACAAGGCGCTGCGTCCGTATCTGCGTCTGACGCCGCAACCTGACAAATAAGCCGCGAAGCAAGCAACGAAAAATAAGCTGCACAGGAGGCCGCGGCATAAAGCCGCGGCGCTGCAACGAAGACTGGCCTTCCTGGTCCTCCGCGCTTCGCCCCACTGGGCGATTCTCCACGCCTGAAAAACAAAACCCCACGCTCCGAAAAACGTGGGGTTGGTCAGCAGTCTGAGGCCGGTTCGAAAGAACCCGCTTTTTATCGCGCGACGCCAACTAGCGACGCCTCATCAGAAAAATGCCTGGATCCCGGTTTGCGCGCGCCCGAGAATCAGCGCGTGAATATCGTGCGTGCCTTCGTACGTGTTCACCACTTCCAGATTCACCAGATGCCGCGCGATGCCGAACTCGTCCGAGATGCCGTTGCCGCCGAGCATGTCGCGTGCGAGCCGTGCGATGTCGAGTGCCTTGCCGCATGAGTTGCGCTTCATGATCGAGGTGATTTCGACAGCCGCGGTGCCTTCGTCCTTCATCCGGCCGAGGCGCAGCACGCCTTGCAGGCCGAGCGTAATTTCGGTTTGCATGTCGGCGAGTTTTTTCTGGATCAGTTGATTCGCGGCGAGCGGCCGGCCGAACTGTTTGCGATCCAGCACGTACTGACGCGCCGTGTGCCAGCACGATTCAGCCGCGCCAAGCGCACCCCAGGCGATGCCGTAGCGCGCCGAATTCAGGCACGTGAACGGACCGCGCAAGCCGCTGACTTCCGGGAAGCGGTTTTCTTCCGGCACGAACACTTCGTCGAGCACGATCTCTCCGGTGATCGAAGCGCGCAGGCCCACCTTGCTATGAATGGTCGGCGCCGACAGCCCCTTCCAACCCTTCTCGAGAATGAAGCCGCGAATCGAGTCCTTGCCGTTTTCTTCGAGCTTCGCCCACACGACGAAGACGTCGGCGATCGGCGAATTGGTGATCCACATTTTCGAGCCCGACAGCGAGTAGCCGCCGTCGACCTTCTTCGCCCGCGTGACCATGCTGCCCGGATCGGAGCCGTGGTCCGGTTCAGTCAGGCCGAAGCAGCCGATCCACTCGCCGGTGGCGAGCTTCGGCAGGTACTTCTGCTTTTGCGCGTCCGAGCCAAATTCGTAGATCGGCACCATCACCAGCGACGATTGCACCGACATCATCGACCGGTACCCGGAATCGACGCGCTCCACCTCGCGCGCGATCAGGCCATACGCCACATAGTTCAGACCGGGGCCGCCGTATTGCTCCGGAATTGTCGGGCCGAGCAGGCCGAGTTCGCCCATCTCGCGGAAGATCTCGATGTCGGTCTTCTCATGACGGAACGCTTCGAGCACACGCGGGGCAAGCTTGTCTTGCGAGTACGCGGCGGCGGCGTCGCGCACCATGCGTTCGTCTTCAGTGAGCTGCTGATCCAGCAGCAACGGGTCTTCCCAGTGAAACTGCGCGGCCTCGGCCATGACGTATCTCCTGATTCCTGTGACTTGAGTTTGCCTTGACGAACTTGACTTAAGTTCCGCTATGCGAAACAATGTTTTGCAAACTACGACCGAGTGTATCATCACATGACGCCCACATCCACTCTCTCCGAACCGCTCGACGAGCGCAAATTCGTCGTGGCCCTGGCACGCGGGCTGGATCTGCTGCGTGCGTTCAAGCCGGGCGAAACGATGCTCGGCAACCGCGATTTCGTCGAGCGAACCGGCTTGCCGAAGGCGACCGTCAACCGTCTCGCCTACACGCTGACGGTGCTCGGCTATCTGCGGCTCGACGAATCACTCGGCAAATATGCGCTCGATGCCGGCGTGCTGTCGCTCGGTTTTGCGCTGCTGTCGGGAACCGACACGCTCGAACTCGCGCGCCCCCATATGCGCACGTTCGCACGCGAAGTGGGGGCGGCGGTGTCGCTCGGTTGCCGCGACGGCCTCGATATGATTTACCTCGAGACGATCCGCAGTGAAACCGCGCTGACGCTCGGGCTCGCCTCCGGCTCGAAACTGTCGATGCTGACGAGTTCGATGGGACGCGCTTATCTCGCGGTGCAGCCGCCCGACTTGCGCGTGGCCTTGCTGGCCGAACTGAAAAAGGCTGCGGGCAACGAGGGCCCGGCCTTGGTGGCCGACGCGCAAGTCGAAATCGAAGCCTTTGCGCAGGAACGCTGCTGCTATTCGTTTCGCGCCTGGCATGACGATGTGAACGCGGTGGCGGTGCCGTTTCGCGAGCCGCGCGAAGGGCGCTGGCTGGTGCTCAGCTGCAGCGGGCCGGCGTCGTCGATGGGAGAGGACGTGTTTCGGGAAAGCGTGGCGCCGCGCTTGAAATCACTGGCGCGGCGCCTGGGCGATACGGGTTGACGTGGCAGGTGAGGCGCTGATCGGCCAGAACTAAAACTCAAGCGAGAAACGCAGCGGCAACATAAAAATGCTCGAGCGCCTCAAGCCGCCCGATCGTGATAATGCGCGTTGAACAACGGCCCTTGCACGAAGCGCACGTCGTATTGCTGGAGCGCGTCGAACTGCGGGCCGTCCACGACGCGATTGAAGATCAGCGGAATCCGTAGCCGGCTCGCGTAACCCACGAGCGGTTTGACCATCGATTCGCGCAGTGCGACAGCCGCATCCATCTTGATGAAGTCGAGCCGTGCCGTATCGGACACCGACAGAATCTGCCCAGCATTCGACAGATTGCCCGCCACCTTGAAACCGTAGCGCTGATAGCTCCTGGTCAGATAGCCTAGGAATGTCTTGTGCGCGACCGCGGCTGCCGGCAACTCGATCACCACGCGTGACGGGTTCAGTCCGAACGACACCAGCACGCTCGAAAAATGCCGTCCGTGGTCGTACTTCACGCTCTTCAGCAAGCGCTCATGCACGCGCAGAAACAGCAGTCCGTGCCGCTGCGTGCCGAAGAAATTGATGGCGTGCAGCGCGCGTGACATGCGGTCCAGCGCGACCAGCTCCTGATCGTCGGCAATCCGGTCGAATGGATCGAAGAGGTCGAACGGCTCGCCGTCGAGACGCTGCGTGACCGCCTGAAAGCCCAGTTCATCGCCGAATTGGTCCACGCACTCGGGACCCGACGAAAGCGACTGCGCCAACGAATGCACGCTGATATCGAAGATCGGCTCATACGCGCTGCCGAGTTGGATGCCGTCGAATTCGGCCATCGCGTATTCGCTGTGCACGCCTGTTCCCATCGCCAGATGTTCGCCGAGAAACGGGTGACCGGAGGCGCGGGCAATGAGATCGGGGATGGTCGGCGGAATCATGAAGGACGAATGGATGGCAATAGGTGCGCACTCGGCGCTCGGCAGCGCGACTCGATTGCCGCACTCCTGATGGTAGCAGTCCGCACCACGCGCACATGAACAAAATGCTCATAACGTTATCGGCCGAACGCTTGTGCCATGGGCCGTTCCGGCTTCCGGACAGACCATTCAGGGTATACGTTAATTTCACTATTCGTAATTGGTTTTACTATACGTAAATTGCAGCGCGACTGCGATGGGCGAGTGCGTTTGCTGTCCAGCACGTATTCAGGACGCACCTCTGCCCGCCACGGATACGCCGCTGCTAAATCAATCCAGTCAGGATGAGGGGACAACCCAATGAGCGCCAAACCGGCCCCGGCCGCCGCCAACGTGATCGAAGTCGAGCGCGTGCTCGGCGAAACACATCACCCGGCCTTTCAATTGATGCTGCTTGCGTTATGCGGGCTGTGCCTCGTGATCGACGGCTTCGACGCGCAGGCAATGGGCTACGTCGCGCCGAGCGTGATCGGAGAATGGCATGTGTCGAAGGCTGCGCTCGGGCCGGTATTCAGCGCGAGCCTGTTCGGCATGCTGCTGGGCGCGTTGGGTTTGTCGGTGCTGGCCGACCGGATCGGCCGCCGTCCGGTGCTGATCGGCGCGACGCTCTTTTTCGCGTTGTCGATGCTCGCCACGCCGTTCGTCGAGACGATCCCCGCACTGATCGCGTTGCGCTTCATCACCGGCCTCGGGCTCGGCTGCATCATGCCGAACGCGATGGCGCTGGTCGGCGAATTCTCGACGCCCGCGCATCGCGTCAAACGCATGATGCTGGTGTCGTGCGGCTTCACGCTGGGCGCGGCGCTCGGCGGCTTCATCAGCGCCGCGCTGATTCCGGCCTACGGCTGGCGGGCGGTGTTCTGGGTCGGCGGCGCAGTGCCCTTGCTGCTCGCATTCGCCATGCTCGCCGGGTTGCCGGAGTCGCTGCAGTTTTTGGTGCTCAGAGGCCGCAGCGAACGCGCGTTGCGCTGGATCGAGAAGTTCGATCCGACGCTGTCGATCGATGCAAACACACGCGTCGTAGTGCGTGAGAAGCGCAACGACGGCGCGCCGGTCGCCGAACTGTTCCGCGCCGGCCGCGGCCCGGTCACGCTGATTCTGTGGGCGATCAGCTTCATGAACCTGATCGATCTGTATTTCCTGTCCAACTGGTTGCCGACCGTGATGCGCGATGCCGGCTACTCGCCGGGCACCGCGGTGATCGTCGGGACGGTGCTGCAGACGGGCGGCGTGGTCGGTACGCTGCTGCTCGGCTGGTTCATCGAACGCTTTGGTTTCGTGCGCGTGCTGTTCGTGTGCTTCGCGGGCGCGGCGCTGGCGGTCGGCACCATCGGCACGGTCGCGCACGCGCTGCCGTGGCTGCTGATCGTGGTGTTCGCGGGCGGCTTCTGCGTAGTTGGCGGACAGCCGGCTGTCAACGCGCTGGCCGGCCATTTCTATCCGACCACGCTGCGCTCGACCGGCATCGGCTGGAGTCTCGGTATCGGCCGGATCGGCTCGGTGATCGGACCGCTGGTCGGCGGGCAACTGATCGCGATGAACTGGTCGAACGCATCGCTCTTTCACGCGGCTGCCGTGCCGGTGCTGTGCTCCGCGCTGCTGGTGATCGCGCTGGCCGGCGCGACGCGGCAACGCGGCCCAGCGGCGCCGCAGACCGCCTGACGTAGACAACTGGCGTCGGCAGCTCATGACGACAGCCCATGTCGACAGCTCAAGTATCAACGGAGAACCTTGCATGAATACCCCGACAACCCCAACAACCCCAACACGCACGCCGAACACCGCCAGTTCGCGGCTCGAAATCGAGCCGGGCTATCAGTCGGGTTTCGCGAACGAATTCGCGACCGAGGCACTGCCGGGCGCGCTGCCCGAAGGCCGTAACTCGCCGCAGCGCGCGGCCTATGGTCTGTATGCCGAACAATTGTCGGGCACCGCGTTCACCGCGCCGCGCGGCCATAACCGCCGGTCGTGGCTGTACCGGATTCGTCCGGCCGCGGTGCATAAGCCGTTCACACCGCTGCCGTCGGAGCGGCTCGTCGCCAACTTTGCCGAGGTGCCGCCGACGCCGCCGAACCAGTTGCGCTGGGACGCGTTGCCGACGCCCGCCAAGCCGGCCGATTTCATCGACGGCTGGGTGACGATGGCGGGCAACGGTTCAGCGGAAGCGATGAACGGTTGCGCGATCCATCTGTACGCGGCGAACCGCTCGATGAAGGACCGCTTCTTCTACAACGCGGACGGCGAGTTGCTGATCGTGCCGCAGGAGGGGCGCCTGCATATCGCGACCGAACTCGGCCGACTCGATGTCGAGCCGTTCGAGATCGCAGTGATTCCGCGCGGCGTGCGCTTTGCGGTGAGCTTGCCGGACGGCGCGGCGCGCGGCTACATCTGCGAGAACTTCGGCGCGCTGCTGCGTCTGCCGGATCTTGGCCCAATCGGCTCGAATGGCCTCGCCAATCCGCGCGACTTCCTCACGCCGCAGGCCGCCTACGAAGACCGCGAAGGCGCCTTCGAACTCGTCGCGAAGATGAACGGCAATCTGTGGCGCGCGGACATCGGCCATTCGCCGCTCGACGTGGTGGCGTGGCACGGCAATTACGCGCCGTACAAATACGATCTGCGCCGCTTCAACACGATCGGCTCGATCAGCTTCGACCATCCGGATCCGTCGATCTTCCTCGTGCTGCAAGCGCAAAGCGATACGCCGGGCGTCGATACGATCGACTTCGTGATCTTCCCGCCGCGCTGGCTCGCTGCCGAAGATACCTTCCGCCCGCCCTGGTTCCATCGCAACGTCGCGAGCGAATTCATGGGCCTCGTGCACGGCGTGTACGACGCGAAGGCCGAAGGGTTCGTGCCGGGCGGCGCGAGTCTGCACAACTGCATGTCGGGTCACGGCCCGGATGCGGACACCTTCGAGAAAGCTTCGCATGGCGACACGTCGACGCCGAACAAAGTCGGCGACACGATGGCCTTCATGTTCGAAACCCGCACGCTGATCAAGCCGACCCGTTTCGCGCTCGAAACCGCGCAATTGCAGGCGGATTACTACGAATGCTGGCAAGGTCTCAAGAAACATTTCAACCCGGAGCAACGATGAACGCATTGAGCGATCTTCAGGCGACGCTCGATCCGTCGCGCAAGAGCTGGATCGAATCGGCCAACGAATCGACGAACGATTTTTCGATTCAGAATCTGCCGTTCGGTATTTTCAGCGACAGGAACAATGCGACGCGCCGCGTGGGCGTGGCGATCGGCGACGCGATTGTCGATCTGGCGGCGCTCGAGGCGGCTGGTGTGCTGAACGTGTCGAAGGAGGGCGTTTTCGCCCGCGACACGCTCAACGATTTCATCTCGCTCGGCCGCGATGCATGGCGCAGCGTGCGCATTCAGTTGAGCAGCCTGCTGGCGCGCGACACGGCGACCTTGCGCGACGATGCCGCCTTGCGCTCGAAGGTGCTGGTGCGCCAGGCCGACGCGCAACTGCATTTGCCGGTGCAGATTCCCGGCTATACCGACTTTTATTCGTCGAAGGAGCACGCGACCAACGTCGGCTCGATGTTCCGAGATCCGAAGAATGCGCTGCTGCCGAACTGGTCGGAGATGCCGATCGGCTATAACGGGCGCGCTTCGTCGGTGGTGGTGAGCGGCACGCCCGTACGCCGTCCCAACGGTCAACTGAAGCTGCCCGATCAGGAGCGTCCGGTATTCGGCGCGTGCCGCAAGCTGGATATCGAACTGGAGACGGGTTTCGTGATCGGTCGCGGCAATGCCTTGGGCGAGCCGATCGCATGCGCCGATGCCGAAGCGCACATCTTCGGCATGGTGCTGCTGAACGACTGGAGCGCACGCGATATCCAGCAGTGGGAATACGTGCCGCTCGGACCGTTCAACGCGAAGACCTTCGCGACCACCATCTCGCCGTGGATCGTCACGCTCGACGCGCTCGAGCCGTTCCGCGTCGCGCAGCCGGTGCAGGAACCGCAGCCTTTGGCCTACCTGCGTCACGACGGCGAGCATGCTTTCGACATCTCGCTGGAAGTGAAGCTGCGGCCACAACAAGCGAAGCAGGCGAGCACGATCGCGCGGACCAACTTCAAGTACATGTACTGGACGATGGCGCAGCAACTCGCGCATCACACCGTGTCGGGATGCAACACGCGCGTCGGCGATCTGATGGGTTCGGGGACGATTAGCGGTCCGGCCGAAGATTCATTCGGCAGCCTGCTGGAGCTGACCTGGAATGCGAAGAAGCCGTTGGCGCTGGAGCATGGCGGCACACGTGCGTTTATCGAAGATGGTGATGAGCTGATCCTCGCCGGGTGGTGCCAGGGGGATGGCTATCGAGTTGGGTTTGGCACGTGCGTTGGGGAGATTTTGCCGGCGCTTCGGTAGCGCCATGGTTTGTACGCCGTCGCTCACTTCGCCAGCAATCCAAACACGGCAACCCCATTCGTCGTACCGACATAAACCTTCCCATTGGCAATCATCGGCGTGATGAACTTGTTCCCCACGCCGAACTGATCGCGCGTACCCATCTGATTGCTGTTGTACAACTCGGTGGCGAGATTGCCGGGATCGAACGCGTGCAACGCCGCCACGTTGCCGTTCTCAGCCGCCCACACAATCCCGTTGGCGGAACCATTGGCCGAAATGCTGGGCGTCGTCCCAGGATAAGCAAAACTCATCACGGTCTGGCTCGTGGGCGTCGCCGATAACCGCGCATTGGTGATCGTGAACGCCTTCAAATGATCGCTGACGGAGCCAAAGTAAACCGTGCTGTTGAAATAGGCCGGCATGCCGAATTCGCCGCCGCTCAACTGCGATGGAATTTCCTGGTAGATGTTGTCGCCGGCCGCATTGAATTTCCCCATCGAGTCGCGATTCAGGACGTAAATAATGTCGTCCTTACCCGTGCCCAGCGTGAGATGGTGAACCGCGCCGCTCGCATCCGTGAGATCGGGCAGCACGAGCGCGCCACCCGAGCCGAGATCCTCGTCGGCGTTCGACTCCTGAACGACGTTCGACATCGCGAAATAATCGGCGACCGACAACCCGCTGGACGTGCCGAGTTTCAGGTACGCATTGCCGAAGTTGCCTTGAGCGGGAAAGCCGCTGGCGTTGAGCGTGGTGTCGAACGTGCCGTTCCCGTCGAGCAGATAAATCGACGAGCCGTCCGATGCGGGCCCGGCGGCGCTCATCCAGATCGCGCCACCGGAACCATTCGGCGTGACGTCGAGCACGGAGGTCTGCTGCAAGGTATCGGCGCTGTAGCCGATGATCCAGCCGGTGTACGCACCGGCGTCGCAATGCGAGGTCCACGTCGTGTAAATGACGCCGTTGAGCAACAGCAACGCCGCTCGATCCGCGTAAGACGACGGTGCGAATATGACGTGGCCGTTCGAGCTGTTGGCACCGCTACCCGGATACGACGCCGTGACTTCGATCGGGCCATTCAGCAGTTCGGCGCCGGTCGCGAGGTCGAGCGCGTGCACGCGCTGGTGGTAGGCACCGGCCGCGTCTTTCGACATCGCGACTACGTAGATCGTGCCGTGCGCCCCGCGTGAGCGGTCGATTACCGGCGTCGACGTGATGCCGACCTCCGGGGTGAGCCGCGCGCACCCGAGATCGTCACTCGGCGTTTCGCCGGCGAGGAGCGCCGAGACTTTCCACAGTTGCGCGCCGGTATCGGCGTCGAATGCAAATACGCTGTCGTGCTCGGTCACGACGTACAGCACGTTATGCGTGCCGCCGGCAATCGCCAGCGCTCCAGCGAATAGCGGCTCGCCATCCACCTTGCCGTCCACCGTAAAGAAGCCGACCTTGCCGAACGTAGCCGCCTTGACGTTCGCGGGAGTGAGGATCGTTTCGTTGAGATTCTGGCCGGTGCGCGCGATGTCGTTGTGGTAGGTCGCGACATCGCTGGCTGATGACATTGCTGTGCCGCCGCCTGACGACGTGCCTGTGCCCGAAGTGCCTGTGCCGCCCGTGCTTCCCGTTCCACCGGTTGCGCTACCGGTGCCGCTGCCACCGGCGCTGGCCGCACCTGAAGTCCCGCCGCCACCGCCGCCCCCGCAACTCATGAAGATCGACGCGCAAACAATCAGCACGCTCAGCAGGAAAAAACGACGCGGATTGGGCAGAGTTTGCATGGCGTTCTCCCCGATGCCGGCCACCGCGCCATGCGACATAGGCTGTCCTGGCGAAGCGCCGTGCAAAGTGGCACCAAAATTAGCACCAAAGGTGCAGTCGGAAGCGCCAAAAATCAGTGCCGGAGCGTCATCCGATCGCGCGCAGCGGCGCCCGCCGCCTTTCCCACCACGCGGCTGTCAGAAACGCGAGCGCCGCGGCGAGCAGCAGACCGACCACGTCGGTGCCATAGCCGGCCTGCGTCAGCGCGAGGGCGGTGAGCGGAAGGGTGGCGCCGCTGCCGAGTCCGACCACGGCCACACTCAGGATCAGGGCGAGGAAATCGCGCGTAAAGATGACTTTCATCGGGCCAGATGCTACTAGGGCAGCCGGTCATTCATCTCCTGGTGGGGCTTGGTGTGGGGTTTTGCGAGGATGGGGTGAACGCGGACGAGGGCCGCGTTCGGCGGTATGTTCCAGGGCGGCCGGGGCGCTCCGGCAGCCGCGTCAGTGCTTAACCCGGCACGGCCATCCGTTGCGTACGCCGATCGATCGACACCGACCACAGCGTCAACACCAGCGCGCCGATCGAGGTCGCGACGCCGACCCACGGCAAGGTCGTCAGCGGCGCGCCCGCGCCGATCGCCATGCCGCCGAGCCAGGCGCCCGTCGCATTGCCGAGGTTGAAGGCGCCCTGATTCAGGGTCGATGCCAGATTCGGCGCATGGCTCGCGCGGTCGACGATCAACATTTGCAGCGGCGGGACGATCGCGAAGGCCAGGATGCCCCACACGAAGATCGTGATCAGCGCCGGAATCTCCGCGTGCATCGTGCCGGTGAAGACGGTCAGGATCACGACGATCGCCAGCAGAAATGCCACCAGCGACGGCATCAGCCGCCAGTCGGCCAGCTTGCCGCCGAGCGTGCTGCCGACCGTCAGGCCGAGGCCGAACAGCAGCAGCACCAGCGTGACCGCATGCGGGGTGAAACCGGTCACGTCTTCGAGAATCGGCGTGATGTACGTGAAGGTCGAAAAGAGGCTGGCCGACGCGAGCACGCTGATGCCGAGCACCATCACCACTTGCGGATTCTTCAGCACACTGAATTCGCGCACGAGGCTGGCCTTCTGCATGTCGATTTTCGACGGCAGGCACACGGCGAGGGCGCCCGCGGCCAGTACGCCGATGCCGGTGACCGCCCAGAAGGTCGCGCGCCAGCCGACCGCCTGGCCGAGCGCGGTGCCGAGCGGCACGCCGAGCACGTTGGCGAGCGTGAGGCCGGTGAACATCAGCGCGATCGCTTGCGCGCGGCGGTTCGGCGCCACCAGACCGGCCGCGACCACCGAACCGATGCCGAAGAACGCGCCGTGGCAGAACGCTGTGACGATGCGCGCGGCCATCAGCACCGCGTAGCCTGGGGCGACCGCGCACAGCAGATTGCCGACGATGAACACGCCGATCAGGCTCATCAGCGCCTTCTTGCGCGGCATGTTCGCCACTGCGATCGCGACGATCGGCGCGCCGATCGTGACGCCGAGCGCGTAGGCCGACACCAGCATGCCGGCAGCGGGAATCGGCACGGCCAGGTCGCGCGCGACATCGGGCAGCAAGCCCATGATCACGAATTCAGTGGTACCGATTCCAAAAGCGGCAACGGCAAGAGCGAGCAGGGGTAAAGGCATGATGATGGAGCGAGAATCGGCGGGGCGGGGAGCGCCACGCGGCTGGCGCGCGTTTTCGGGGCGAAAAGCGCATACGCCGTGTAAGGGGTAAACAGTAAGGGATTCTACCTAAGTCAAAACGGCTTTGCTGGGCCTTTGCTGAACGTGATGCGGACTGTTGTTTTTCGCTGAAAGACGCGGCGGGGCGGGCTTAATCGGCAATGGCCCGATGTACGGCGGGTGTTTGACTGGCCCTTGATGGGCGCTTCACCGGTGTTTGACCAGCGGTTGGCCGACGCTTGACCGGTGTTTGACCAGCGCTTGGCCGGCCCTAGCCGCCGTTGCCGCCGGGGCCGAGCGTTTCGCCGTGGCGGCCGGCGCCGGCGGCGAAACGCTCGGCACCCGCGACGCCTTCGTCGAACACCGCCTGATAGCCGCCGGCGCCTTCGCGCCGCAGCGCGTCGGCGAGATCGTCGAGCATGCTGTGCTCGAACGCGGAGCGGCGGTCGGCCAGCAGCGCCGCTTGCGGAAACGCCGCCAGCTCGGCGGCCAACTGTTCGGCCGCCGTGCGTGCCTCGCCCCTGCGCACGACGCGGTTGGCCAGACCGAAGCTGAGCGCTTCTTCGGCATGCACGGCGCGGCCGGTCAGAATCAGGTCCAATGCGCGCGAGAGCCCGATCAGGCGCGGTAGCCGGATCGTGCCGCCGTCGATCAGCGGAATGCCGACACGGCGGCAGAACACGCCGAGCACCGCGTCTTCTTCGACCACCCGCAGGTCGCACAGCGCCGCCAGTTCCAGACCGCCCGCGACGGCGTATCCGGCAATCGCCGCGATCACCGGTTTGCTGAAGGCCATGCGTGTCGGTCCCATTGGGCCGGGGCCGCTGCCGTCGGCGTGCAGTTCGTTGCGGCGCGTGTCGTCGGCGAGCGCGGTGAGGTCCGCACCGGCACAGAAGGTGCCGCCCGCGCCGAACAGTATCGCCGCGCGCCACGCGGGCTCCGCTTCGAAGCAGCGGAAGGCGGCGCTGAGCGCATCGGCGGTAGGGCGGTCCACCGCATTACGCCGGGCCGGACGATCGAGCACGATGGTGGCGACGCCGGTGGTCTCATTGGCCTCGATGCGCACGTGGTCAGTGAAATTTTGGGTGGATATCATCGTTACCTCCGTCAGACCTGCGGACGCCCGCCGATGCCGGGCGATTAAACCATTGGCTTGTCATGCTTCTTACACAATCGACTCGTAGCGTAGGCGCTCTTCTAACTCGCTGGCGCTTGCGCGCTGGCTTATCGAGCCTGCTTTTGCCTTTGTCCAACCCATCGTCCGCCGCCGCGCCGGCCTCCGCCGAGTCGGTCTGGGTCGTGCCTCTGCATGACCATCCATGGTACGACCATGTGCGCCTGAGGCGCGTCTTCGTCGCCGACGGCACGCGGCATCAAGTGGTACTGGTCGATGCGCGCAAGCTGCTCGCGTGCGCGGATCGCGACGATACCGATTACGTGCTGAAGCCGGTCGCCGAATGGCATTCGGGCAAGATGCGCGGCATCCGCGAGTTTCTCGATCCTGACAACCCGCGCATTCCGGCGATGCCGTACGTGACCGTCACGACGCGTCGCGCGCCGGGTCTGTTGGGCTGGCTGGGTCTGGAGCGCGAGGGCGTCGTCGCGTTTCGCAATGGCCAGCATCGCGCGCGCTATCTGGCCGATGCCGGCGCGCGCTGGTTTCCGGTGGAAGTGCACGAGCGCGAGGCGGCGTTGCTGCGCGAAGTCTGCGGCGCGGCGGACGACGCCCGCACGGCGATTCGCTCGACCACGGTGGAAGCCGGCGACTAGCCGGGAGCGCCCGGCTGGGCGCTCCGTCTGGGCGCCCCCGGCCAGAGCCGCCGCAGAGCCGCTTGCACCTGGCGAGCTGCGCCCGGCCTGAGCGTCCGCCTAACCGCGCGCCTGCACCACTTTGCGCGGCCTACCCGCCTGCCATGCCGCGACGTTATCGAGCGTGGTCTGTGCGATCTCGCTCATCGCTTCGCGCGTGAAGAACGCCTCGCGCGCGGTGACGATCACGTTCGGAAACATCAGCAGACGGGCCAGCACGTCGTCCTGTAGCGGCAGGTTCGAGTGATCTTCGAAAACGCGGCTACCAGCAAGAAACTCGGCAGGAGCAACGTGGAATGACGCATTGATCTGTACATTGATCGACGTTTCCGGGCGGTGAAGCATAGTCAAAAAACTTGCGCAATTGCGCGGATCGGTGAATGATCGGCTGAGCGGCCTCGCCAGTGTCATTGTTGGCGAGGCCGTTTGCTCCTTTGCGCTCTGACATTCACGTATCGATCATGCCGACTTCATCATCCAGTTCCGCTTCCTTTGCTGTGCCCTGTCCGGTTGTCGAATCGCTCGACGCCATTCTTCCCGAAGAGCCTTTGCTGATGATGGGCGCCGGCCCCGTGCCGATTCCCGCCGCCGTCGCCAAGGCCAACACGGTCGTGATCAATCACCTGGGCGGCACGATGGTGAAGGTGATCGGCCAGGTGAAGACGATGGCGCGCTACGTGTTCCAGACGAATTCGAAATGGGTGCTGGGCGTGGCCGGCCCGGGTTCGGCCGCGATGGAAATGGCGATCTCCAATCTCGCGTGGGAAGGCACGCGGGTGCTGAGCATCAAGAACGGTTTTTTCAGCGAGCGCATGGCGGAGATGGGACGGCGCGTCGGCGCGCAGGTGACGACGTTGGAGGTCGCCGACCGCTCGGTGGCGAGCCTCGACCAGATTGCCGAGGCGATCCGCCGCGAGCGCCCGGAGATCGTGACCGTGGTGCAGGGCGAGACGTCCAATACGGTGTGGAACTATCACTTGAAGGACATTGCGGCGTTGGCGAAGGCCGCGGGCGCGCTCGTGATCGTCGACGCGGTGTGCACGTTGAGTACGATGCCGCTCGAGATGGACACATGGGGGATCGATGCGGTGATTACCGGCGGACAAAAGGGCTTGTCGTCGATTCCCGGGGTGTCCCTGATTGCGTTTTCCGACGCTGCCTGGGAGAGGGTGAAGAGGCGTACGGCGCCCAATGCGCATTGGTGTCTGGATGCTTCGCTCGCCGAGAATTTCTGGCACAACGCCGGCTATCACTACACCGCGCCTGTGTCGGGCGTGCTGGCTTTGCATGAGGCTTTACGGCTGGTTTGCGCCGAGACTTTGGAAAAGCGCTTTGCGCGGCATCTGAAGTGTTCTTTGGCGTTGCAGGAGGGGGTGACGGCCTTGGGCTTGCAGTTGTATGCGCCTGCGGCTTGCCGGTTGAATTCTGTCGTCGGGATTGAAGTGCCCGTCGGGCTGAGTCCTGGGGACGTGTGCGCGCATATCTCGCGGCAGCATCAAGTCGAGATATCCGGCTCCTTCGGGCTGCCGATTGTTCGGATCGGGCAGATGGGGGAGCAGTGCCGCGAGCATAATCTTTTTCGCACGTTGCACGCGCTTGGCCGGACGATGGTCGATCTCGGCGTTAAGGTTGATTTGCCGGCTGGCGTGGCGGCCCTGGAATTCAGCCTTTCCGGGGGGAAGTCATAGGTTTTTAGCTTTTTGCCTTCGCGGCGCTGTTGTCTGTGCGCCGCGCAAGGCAAGCAAAGATCGGCGCCGCGGGCAAACAACCCATAGCGCTGCGCAGGGCAAAAAAATTCAAAGCGCCGCAGGCAAATTAGGCACCTTGGCATTGCGCAAATAGAGCAGCGTAGAAAGCCCAACCGCCGCGGCAGCGGCAACCGCCGCAAAAAGAAACACCGACCCATAGCCGAACTCGCCGGCAATATACCCAGCCAACGGCCCCGTAATGCCAAGAGAGAGGTCGAGAAACACGGAATAAGCCGACAAGGCAGCCCCGCGGCTGGCGGGCGGCACGAGCCCGACGGCTTCGACACCCAGAGCGGGAAATACCAGAGCAAACCCAAACCCGGTCAACGCCGCCCCGGCAAGGGCAATATGCGGTTCAGGCGCCAACCACAACATCAGCAACCCAACGCACTCGCACGAAAAAGAAGCAATAGCGACCCGAAACCCGCCGTAGGTCTTGATCGTATTGGCAAACAACAGCCGCGAGCCGATAAACAGCGTGCCAAACACCGTCAGCGACAAAGCGGCATTCGGCCAGTGCCTCGCCGCATAAAACAGCGTGATAAAAGTAGCAATCGACCCAAAGCCGGCGGAACCGAGCGCCAACCCAATCCCGTGCGGCAATACCCGCGTGAACACGCTCCGGTAAGACATCCGCTCGCCGTGCACGATCGGCACGGGCGCGATCGGCCGGGCCAGATAAAACCCGAGCGCCGCCAGCAAAATCACCAGAATGCCCAGCGCGGCAAACCCAACCGTGTGCGCGATCGCTACCCCGAGCGGCGCACCGACAGCCAGCGCGCCATAAGTGGCGATGCCGTTCCACGAAATCACCCGCGCATTGTTGCTCGTGCCCACGCGGCCAATCCCCCACAGAATCGCGCCCGTCCCGCACAGGCTTTCGCCAAAGCCGAGCAGGAGGCGGCTGCACACCAGCAAGACCAGACTCAACACCGGCCAGTGCGCGCACAACACCGCCAGCAGCAGGAAGATTCCGCTCGCTCCGCAACCCAGCAAGCCAATCGTCACCGTCCGCTTCGGACCCAGCGTGTCCGCCGTGCGGCCTGCGAGGGGCCGCGATGCCAGCGTCGCCAGGTATTGCACGCTGATCGCCGCACCGGCCAGCACCGCGCTGTAGCCGAGGTCGTCGTGGACGTACCCGGGCAGCACGGCGAGCGGAATTCCGATCGTCAGGTAGCAAAGAAACGTGAAAAAGACGACCGGAATGATCTGCATGGTCGTCGCAAATTCGCTGCGAGGCGTCGCTGAGTCGGTGGACATGGGGAAAACGAGACTTGAAAACGGCGGGAAACCGCGATTTTCCCATGGAACCGATTCCCTTGCAGAAGGCGCTTAATAATTTTACGGCCCGAATAACGGTGCCAGATTGATAAAGTGATCCGTTTCCGCGGCGCACATGTCAATGTCCGCCCCTGCCGCGGTAGAACGTCCACAAGCTGTTGGCCATAAATCAACAGAAATTTAAAAAACATGGCAAAACGGTCCGATCGACATAAGCCAACCGCGCGTCAAACCTATCTCTATATCGTTTTGCGGATATGTCCCGCATGCGATCCCCGCTATGGGTTGTATTTATTGACGGTGATAGTTTTCGAACCGTCACCGCAGCACGTCCCACGGACACAGAACATTCGAGAGTAACGACACATGACTGAGCCGATTCGCTTCTACCACCGCAACGCGATCCGCGAGATCAAGGACGCGCCCGTCACCCGCACGGTCCTGCAGTATCTGCGCGAGGACGCGCACTGCACCGGCACCAAGGAAGGTTGCGCCGAAGGCGATTGCGGTGCGTGCACGGTCGTGATCGGCGAGCGCAACGAGAAGGGCGGCGTCGACTTCAAGGCGGTCAACGCCTGCATCCAGTTCGTGCCGACGCTCGACGGCAAAGCGCTTTTCACCGTCGAAGACCTGCGTCAGCCGGACGGCTCGCTGCATCCGGTGCAGGAGGCGATGGTCGAGTGTCATGGCTCGCAGTGCGGGTTCTGCACGCCGGGTTTCGTGATGTCGATGTGGTCGCTGTACGAAAAGCACGGCCACGAACATAGCTGCGCGAACAAGACCGTGCCGTCGCGTGAAGCAATCAGCAATGCGCTGACCGGCAATCTGTGCCGTTGCACGGGCTACCGGCCGATCGTCGACGCGGCCGTGCGCATGTTCGAAGCGCCCGCACCGAAAGCGCCGGTCAATGTCGGCGCGCTGGCCGGCACGCTTGCCACGCTCGAGCGCAGCGGCACGTTTCACTACGAGCACGCCGGTCAGCAGTTCGCCGCGCCGCGCACGGTCGAAGCGCTCGCAAAGATCAAGGAAGCCGAACCCGCCGCGCGGATTCTCGCCGGCAGCACGGACATCGGCCTGTGGGTCACCAAACAGATGCGCGAGCTCGGCAACATCGTCTATGTCGGCCAGATCGCGGCGTTGCAGAAGCTCGAAACCAGCGGCGACTGGATCGAGATCGGCGCGGGCGTCACCGTCGAGAATGCCTACGCGGAGATCGCGAAGCAGTATCCGGAGCTGACTGAAATGTGGCAACGCTTCGCGTCGCTGCCGATCCGCAATGCCGGCACGCTCGGCGGCAACATCGCGAACGGTTCGCCGATCGGCGATTCGATGCCGGGCCTGATCGCGCTGGGTGCGCGCGTGATCGTGCGCGGCGGCGAGATCGAACGCGAATTGCCGCTCGAAGATCTGTACCTCGCGTATCAGAAGAAGGACATGGCGGAGCATGAGTTCGTCGTCGGGCTGAAGGTGCCGACGCGCACCGGTGTGCGCAACAAGCTGCAATTTCGCACCTACAAACTCTCGAAGCGTTTCGATTCGGATATCTCGGCCGTGTGCGCGGCGTTCTCGTTCATCGCCGACGGCAACGTGATCCGCGAGCCGCGCATCGCATTCGGCGGCATGGCCGCCACGCCAAAGCGCGCCACGCACGGCGAGGCCGTGCTGCGCGACGCCGACTGGCACGAAGCCACCGCGCAGGCCGCGATGCTCGCGCTCGGCAACGACTACGCGCCGCTTTCCGACATGCGCGCCACCAGCAACTATCGCCTCGAAGCGGCGAAGAACACGCTGTACCGCTTCTGGCTCGAAACGCGTCCGACCAATCCGCTGCCGAAGAGCGCGCTGGATGTTCGCGCGGTCGCCGCGGCGAGCGCCTGAGAAGCCACAAGGATACGGAGAGTAGAACAATGAATCAGCATGCCGAGCCGTTTCTGAAAGACCTTCAGGACCAGGAAGACTTTACCCAGGTGCACATCTCGCGTCCGCACGAATCCGCACATCTGCACGTGAGCGGCCGGGCGACCTACACCGATGACATTCCGACGCTCGCCGGCACGTTGCACGCCGCGCTCGGCCTGTCGCCGAAAGCGCACGCGAAGATCGTCTCGATGTCGCTCGGCAAGGTGCGCGCGACCCCCGGCGTGGTCGCGGTCTTCACCGCGGGCGATTTCCCCGGCGTCAACGACGTCGGCCCGATCATCCACGGCGACGACCCGATTCTCGCCGACGGTGTCGTGCAATACGTCGGCCAGCCGATGTTCATCGTCGTCGCGACTTCGCATGAAGCGGCGCGGTTGGCCGCGCGCCGTGCCGAAGTCGTCTTTGAAGAGCTGCCGGCGATCCTTACCGCGCAGCAGGCGCGCGCCGCGAACCAGCACGTCTTGCCGCCGATGAAACTCGCGCGCGGCGAAGCCGACACGAAGATCGCCCGCGCGGCACATCGCGAAGCGGGTGAAATGCTGCTCGGCGGGCAGGAGCAGTTCTATCTGGAAGGCCAGATTTCCTATGCGGTGCCGAAGGACGACGACGGCATGCACGTCTATTGTTCGACCCAGCATCCGACCGAAATGCAGCACATGGTCGCGCACGCGTTGGGCGTGGCGTCGCACAACGTGCTGATCGAATGCCGGCGCATGGGTGGCGGCTTCGGCGGCAAGGAATCGCAATCGGGTCTGTTCGCGTGCTGCGCGGCGCTCGCCGCGTGGAGGCTGCTGTGCCCGGTCAAGCTGCGTCCGGACCGCGACGACGACATGATGGTCACCGGCAAGCGCCACGATTTCCACTACACGTATGAAGTGGGCTACGACGACAAGGGCGTGATCGACGGCGTGACGGTCGACATGACTTCGCGCTGCGGTTTCTCCGCCGACCTGTCCGGTCCG
The DNA here is from genome assembly GCF_003353175.1 of Paraburkholderia lacunae. GTDB lineage: Bacteria > Pseudomonadota > Gammaproteobacteria > Burkholderiales > Burkholderiaceae > Paraburkholderia > Paraburkholderia lacunae. The sequence continues at coordinate 165,288 of NZ_QHKS01000014.1, forward strand.
GTGATGACGCGTGCGCTGTGCCACTTCGACAACGCGTACTGGTTGTCCGACGTGACGATCGACGGCTTCTGCGGCAAGACCAACACGCAGTCGAATACCGCGTTCCGCGGCTTCGGCGGTCCGCAAGGCGCGTTCGCGATCGAGTACATCATGGACAACGTCGCGCGTTCGGTCGGCGAAGATGCGCTCGACGTGCGCCGCCGCAATCTGTACGGCAAGACCGAGCGCAACCAGACGCCGTACGGTCAGGTGGTCGAAGACAACGTGCTTCACGAGCTGATCGACGAACTCGAAGCGACCAGCGAATACCGGGCGCGGCGCGCGGCGGTCAACGAGTTCAACGCGAACAACGAGGTGCTGAAGAAGGGGCTCGCGCTCACGCCGGTCAAGTTCGGCATCGCGTTCAACGTGACGCACTTCAATCAGGCCGGCGCACTGGTGCACATCTACACCGACGGCTCGGTGCTGGTGAACCACGGCGGCACCGAAATGGGCCAGGGCTTGAACACGAAGGTCGCGCAGGTCGTCGCGCATGAACTGGGCGTCGGCTTCAACCGTATTCGGGTCACGGCCACCGACACCAGCAAGATCGCCAATACGTCCGCCACCGCGGCATCGACGGGCTCCGATCTGAACGGCAAGGCCGCGCAGGATGCGGCGCGGCAGTTGCGCGAACGTCTGTCGGCATTTGCGGCCGAGCGCTTCGGCGCAGGACAGGTGAGCGCCGCCGACGTGCGCTTCGCGCACGACCGCGTGCTGGTCGGCGATATCGTGGTGCCGTTCGAGGAAGTGATCGCGAAGGCCTACGTCGCACGCATTCAACTCTGGTCCGATGGTTTCTACGCGACGCCCAAGCTCTACTGGGATCAGTCGAAGCTGCAAGGCCGGCCGTTCTATTACTACTCGTACGGCGCGGCTGTGTCGGAAGTCGTGATCGACACGCTGACCGGCGAAATGCGCGTGCTGCGTGCGGACGCGTTGCATGACGTAGGGGCGTCGCTGAATCCGGCGCTCGATGTCGGCCAGGTGGAAGGCGCGTTCATCCAGGGCATGGGCTGGCTCACGACCGAGGAACTGTGGTGGAACGCCGGCGGCAAGCTGATGACGCATGCGCCGTCCACCTACAAGATTCCGACCGTCAACGATACGCCGCCGGTCTTTAATGTGCGGTTGTTCAGGAACCGCAATGCGGAGGACAGCATCCATCGTTCGAAGGCGACCGGCGAGCCGCCGCTGCTGCTGCCGTTCTCGGTGTTCTTTGCGATTCGCGATGCGGTGTCGGCAGTGGGGGGCCACCAGGTCAATCCGCCGTTGAACGCGCCCGCGACGAGCGAGGAAATCCTCAAGGCTGTCGGCGCGGTGCGGGCGGCGACAGCGGCGGCACGGCAGTAGCCGCAGCGATAAAATACTCAATGCAATGGTGATCGCCATGAACGACTTTTCTTCCGTTCAGATCGGCCGGCGCAGCGCCGTGCAAGCGGCGCCTGCGGCGCCGATGCACGTCGTACTGTTCGGCGCGGGCCACGTCGGCCATGCGCTCGTCACGCTGCTCGGGGGCTTGCCGTGCGTCGTCCAGTGGGTCGACGAACGCGATGAACTGTTCCCCGACGAAACCCCCGCCAACGTGCAGATCGAGGCAACCGACACACCCGACGCGATCGTCGATGCGGCGCCGTCCGGCGCGTACTTCCTCGTGATGACGCACAATCACGCGCTCGATTTCTCGCTCGCCGAGCGCATCATGCGGCGGCGCGATTTCACCTACTTCGGCATGATCGGCTCGAAGACCAAGCGCGTGAAATTCGAGCGCCGCCTGCTGGATCGCGGTGTGGATCTGGATCGGCTGGTGGAGATGACTTGCCCGATCGGCGTGGCGGGTATCGTCGACAAGGCGCCGCCGGCCATTGCGGTCGCGGTGTGCGCGGAACTGCTGCGCGTTCGCGCGCGGCAGGCGGTGGCCCAGGCGGCGACGCACAAGCTCTGCGCGAGCGTCTGAGGGGTCGGTTTGGGCAGTCGAAGCAGATAGTCGAACCAGACAGGCAAACAGAAAACGTCGGCGCGCCGACGTTGACGTTTCTTCTTGTGCGGTCCCGCAGCTAGTGAAAACTGGCCGTCTGATCAATTGGGATTACCCGTCCGGTAGTCGGCATGACCTTCGTCTCTTGCACGAAAGGGCGGCTGAAAACAAGGCGGCCGATTACCTTGACCCGCCTCCGCCGTTCCCGCCTCCGCCTCCGCCGTTCCCGCCTCCGCCGTTCCCGCCTCCGCCGTGACCGCCTGCACCCGAACCGCCTGCGCCCGAACCGCCTGCGCCGTGACCGCCTGCACCCGAACCGCCTGCACCTGCGCCTGCGCCTGCACCTGCGCCTGCACCTGCACCTGCGCCTGCACCTGCGCCTGCACCGGCACCTGCACCGGCACCTGCACCGCCCGCGCCGGCACCTGCACCGCCTGCGCCTGCACCCGAACCGCCTGCGCCGTGACCGCCTGCACCTGCACCGCCTGCGCCTGCACCGCCTGCGCCTGCACCGCCTGCGCCTGCACCGCCCGCGCCCGCACCGCCTGCGCCCGAACCGCCTGCGCCTGCACCGCCTGCGCCTGCACCGCCTGCGCCTGCACCGCCCGCGCCCGCACCGCCTGCGCCCGAACCGCCTGCGCCTGCACCGCCTGCGCCTACACCGCCTGCGCCCGAACCGCCTGCGCCCGAACCGCCTGCGCCCGAACCGCCTCCGCCGTGACCGCCTGCAGGCTGTCCTTCAGCCCGCTGCAGTGAAGGAGAATTCGGAGAAGGTGCCCCGCGGTCATCGAACGAAGCGGAAGACACGGGCGGGGCGAGCTCAGCACTGCCAATTGCAGTTCCCTGGGCAGGAGGTGACGATGATGTCACGACATGACCGGACGAAGGCGCTTGTTGCGTTGGCGATGTGGGTCGGGTGATCTCGGGCGCATGTCGCGCGATTGCTCTCACGTGCGGCGCCGAATGCCGGCGACTCTGTGTGGCGGCAAAGCTTGCTTGACCAGGCCCTCGTGTAACCGACTGCGGCGCAGCAGAATCCGGAGTAGGTTCAGCGCGGTGCTCGGACGGAGCGGAAGACACAGGCGGGGTGAGCTCAGCACTGGCAACCGCGGTTCCGCGAGCGGGAGGCGACGATGGTAGCGCGACATGACCGGACCAAGACGTGTGTTGCGCTGGCGACGTGGGTCCGATGATCCCGAGCGCCTGATCATAGTCGAACCGATCGCCATACGCGACGATACCCATGACCCCGACAGCCAATGCGCTTGCCGACGCAACCCAAAGCGCAAGGCGTCTGCCCCGCGCAGGCAGTGCGGCCTTGATGTCTGCATCCGGGCTACCTGCACCCGAATGCGCAAGCTCGGCCTGTCTGAACATTACAACACGCGTCGGATCGTTTCGTCTGATCCTTCCATTCACTACGTTCATGTGCCGTCCCCTTACGGAGTGCTCGTCGAAATGAGCCGCGGGGCCGTTCTGCGTGTTCGACCCCCTGGTTTCGCCACGGCAATGGGAGCGGTGTACCAGGTTTTCTATCGTAGGCCTTTGAGTATGAAAACGCTCGCCATCTTCCTGGCCGATCCGGACGGGTGGCCAGAGTCGCCATCCGGCGTGCTTTTCCGCGGTGACTCCACAGTTGGCGACGACACGACGCAGGTGAAGCATTCGCTGTGCCTGTCAGGCCGAACCCCCAATTGAATTGTGAGATCGTGGACATAGCATGGACATACACTATCCAACCGACGCTTGCCGACATTTGACAGGGTACGCAGCGTGAGTCCGCTTCCGGGTTTGTAACCGGATAACAACCACTTTTGCGCGATGTAGCAAACGCTCGAACGTGCTGCTAAATCACCCCGGCTTCTTCACATGGTATTTGGTCGGCAGACTTTTTCCCCGGCGCTTAGGTTGGCCGATGGCGTAAACGTGTAGTGACACCAATTCAAACACCCGCCTTGGTGGAGAACGCTTAGGTCCTAAGCCGTCGGTCGGAGAATGGCCGCTTCACCTCGGGAAGCACCGCCGCTGCATGGGTTATCCCAGAAGTCCGTTCCGGGGTCGATCTGAGCCGGACGCGACAATGGCCGTGTAGAGATAGGCAGCCCGTCGGCCGTCTCCGGCCTGGGCGCCGCAACAGACCTTCCGAACAGCGGGCCTGGCCACCCAGCGCTCATTCGCTCAGCCCTTGGGCGATCTTTTCACTTTCCGCGGCTGCACTTTTTCACTTACCTGGCACAGTTTCCACTTCCTGTGGCACCCGACACTTCCGATGTCCTCTTTTCCCGCGGCCGTTTCACGCGCCGCGTCTTTTGCGCCACCAATCCCTCCGACACTTGCGACATCAAATTCCGCAGCCAGCCGACGTCGCTCGGCCGATCCGGTTGCGGATGCCACAACTGATAGCACTTGATGCGCGGAAACGGAATCGGCACTTCGACGACCGCCAGCGGCAGCATGTTCGCGTAGTGCGTCGCGAAGCGGCGCGTGGTGGTGAAGATCAGATCCGATTGCAGCAGCGTTTGCGGCACGAGGCCGAAGTAGGGCAGCGTGGCGACGATGCGCCGCTCGGCACGGGCTCGCGCGAAGCCGATGTCGATGGCGCCGCCGCGCGCGCCGCTATAAGGCGTCGGCGCGAGATGCGGGGCAGCCAGATACGCTTCACGCGTCAACGGCGCCCGCGTGAGCGGATGATCGGCGCGCATCAGGCACACCACCGTGTCGGAGAACAGATCGCTGCGCTCGAAGCGCGGATCGGGCTTCGGCCAGTTGCCGATCACGAGATCGAGTTCGCCCGCGTCGAGCGCGGCCGAGTGATCGAGCATCGGGCTCAGCGAATCGATTTCCAGACGCGCGTGCGGCGCCGCCTCGCGAAACTGCGCGATCACGGTCGGCATGAAGAAGTCGTTCAGATAATCCGGTGCTGCCACGCGAAAGGTGCGGCGCGAGCGGCCGGGATCGAAATCGCCGTGCGGCGTGGCGACGAAATCGACCTCGCGCAGCACGCGTTGCGCGGACGCGAGCAGCGATTCGCCGTATTCGGTCGGCACCATGCCCGACTTGCCGCGCACGAGGATCGGATCGTTCAGCGTTTCGCGCAGCTTGCGTAGCGCGGTGCTGATCGCAGGCTGGGTCTGGTTCAGACGCAGCGCGGTTTGCGTGACGCTGCGCTCGACCAGCAGCGTGCGCAGCACGCGCACGAGCCAGATGTCGAGGGAGGCGGCGGTGTCGTCCATGATTCAGGCGAGGCGGAGCAAGCGGATCGGGCTCAGGTGACGCGTCGTACGGAGCCGCCCGCACGACGGTTCGCGAGCGCAGGGTCTAAGGTTGTAAAGGTTATAACCTTAGGCCCGTTTGCGGTGTGCCGGCCATAGCGGGCGCGGTATGGCCGGCATCAGCACGGTTTTTTCGGCGCCCTGATGCACGTCATCGCACGCCGTCGCCTGCCGCTGCCTACCGCGGCGTGCCCGATTCGCACGAAGCTTTCGCTTTGCCGACGTTTAGTTGTCCACGAGGCCCGACGGCAGCGAACTGACCCGCTTCACTTCCTCCGAATCGAGCCAGCCCGGCGAGCGTGCGCAATACAGCACCATGGGCAGCGCGTCTTCGCCCCAGAACAATTGATCGTTCAGACGGAAGGTCGGCACGCCATACACGCCGAGGCCGATCGCATCGGTCGTGTTGCGCTGCAATTGCGCCTTTGCCGCTTCGCTCCTGATCAACTCGGGCCCGTCCGGCTGGCCGACGCGTTCACACAGTTCGGCGAACGCTGCGTCGCTCGACGGATCGCGGCCTTCGCGCCAGATGAAACGGAAGATCTCGCGCACGAAGAGGATGTCGGCCTTCGCCGCGGTGGCGAGCAGCAGCGGCTTCATCGAGTCGAACGGATGAGCCGGCGGCATCTTGAACGGAATGCCGAGCTGCTCCGCGCGAAACAGCGCGTGCCGGTACATGAACACACGCTTGGCGGGCACGCCGTAAGCCGGCCGCTGACCCCAGTGGCGATACAGGTCGTTCAGCACGACCGGCGTGAAGGCGAAGTCGAAGCCCGGCCATTTGTCGTGTTGCTCGAGCAACAGGTAGGTGAACGGCGAGACAAAATCGTAAAACCACAGCGGTTGCGCGGCGTCGATGCCAACGGTCATGGATGTCTCCCGGATTGCCTGCTCCGAACGGTGTGCGTCTGCTGCGCGCCTCTGCTAAACCGTCGGAATTGTAATGATCTTACGCGGTGCGGCCGCTGCTTGCAGCGGTCAAATTGGCGAGGAGCCGGCGGACTGCCGTTGCCGTGCACGTCAGGCCCGGGTGGGCGCGGGCGATGCCGGCCCTCATGCAGGGCGCTCGTCCGACGACTCGTGCGCCTTGGCGCCCGCCTCGCCGCTCTCCCGCGCTTCACCTGTTTCGGCCGCGTGATTTGCCTCGTTTGCCTCGTGTGCCTCGAGTGGCGTGGGTCCATCGCCCGGTTCATCTGCTTCATCCGCTTCGCCCGGCTCGGCCGACGCGTCGCGCTGGACCTCGCGGCCATGCGTCAGCCGCTCGCGCACGAAGCCGATGTGCTCGCGCAGCACGTAGAACTGATCCGCATAAGCGAGCGGCATCTTCAGGCCGTTGACCGAGTCCTCGATTGCGTCGAGCCGTTCGATCAGCGTGGTGCGTTCGGCGGCCGAATATTCGCTGAGCGCGCTGCGTTCGATCGCGATCAGCGAGCCGTACCAGCGATAGATGCGCGACTTCACCCGCCACGCATACAGCGACGGCACGAGGCGCAGCGCCGGAATCAGCAACACGATCAGCGGCACCACGACCACCAGCAACCGGTCGGCAAGACTCGCGAGCCAGAACGGCAGGATCCGGTAGAGGAAGCCCTTGCCCGACTTGTAGTAGCGCGCGGCGTCGTCGCTGATCGGGAAATCGTGCGCGAGCGGCGCGGGGAACTCGCCGGCCCGCTGCATGATGTTCGCCTTGCCGTGCACCTCGCGCGCCGCTTCGATCAGCAGATCGGAGAGCGCGGGATGCAGCGAGTCGCGCGCCACCAGTTCGGCGGTCGGCGCCAATATGTGAATCGGCGCGGACGGCAGATTCTTGCCGAGGTCGAACGCGCCCATCGGCATCACGAGCTGCGTCAGATACGGAAAACGGCGCGTGTAGGCATCGGCCTGGGTGAAGTCGTAGAACTGTACGTTGGGCGTGCGGTAGAGCTTGCCCATCACCGCCGGCTGCGCCGAATCGCCGGCCAGGAAGGCGGCGTCGACTTTGCCGGAGATGAGCGCCTGCGCGGCCTCGTCGCCGGAGAGCGGCAGCAGTTTAGTGGCGCCGCCCGGTTCGATGCCGTTCGACTTGAGCAGCGCGAGCGCCAGTTCCCGCGTGCCGCTGCCTTCGGCGCCGACAGCCAGACGCGAGCCCTTGAATTCGGAGAGCCGCATGACCGTCGGGCCGTGATAGAAAATCGCCAGCGGTATATACGCCACGCTGCCGAGCGACGTCAGACCGTCGCTGACCGGGCCGGGCGCGACGCCGTCCTGCACGAAGCCGACATCGACGTTGGAGTTCGGGTCCGAGAGGCGCTTGAGATTCTGCAACGAGCCTTCCGACGGCAACACGTTCAAGGTGATGCGGTTGCGCGCCAGAATGGTCTTGTACTTTTGCGCGGCGGTCCAGAACGTGCTGCCTTCGGGACCGGCGCTGATCGTCAGCGTACTAGGCGGGGCGGGCTGGATCAGCCGCACGGCGACCCATATCGCCGCGACGACGACCAGCAGGATCGGGCCGAACGAGACCGCCAGATCGCGCCAGGAGATCGCGACGAAACGGGCAACGAGGCGGGGACGGCGTTTGCGGCCGGTGGAAGGCTTCATCGGATGACGTGACGGCTACGGTCGAAGGTGAACAAGGATGCGGCAACGCTTTTAGCGTAGCGCAAGTCGAGGCGCTCTCGCCATGGCCGGCTCGATGCCGGGCCGTCAGACGGCGGCGCGCGTCCGGGCCGATGGTACCTGAGTTTCTCGTGACGGCGGGATTCACTACGCATCGGCGGCGTCGGCTCCACGCCCGACGCATGACTAAACCCTTTGCGCTTCTGGCCCGGCTAGATTAAATTGTGCATCGCTGCCGCGATTAGACGTTTGCGCAGCGCGACCCGGCACGACATAGGAGAACCGGGCGCGTTGGCGGACTTCGCGGCTTGCCGGCCTTCCTGCCGCAGCGCATGCCAGTCATCGCGCGCGGCAACGGCGGCCGGCCTCTCTCGCCTCTCGCTCACCGTGTTGCAGCATAGTCGGCCGTCGCTCAGCCGCGCCTTGTCGCGCCCGGGCCCGGCCGCCGGTAGTCGTAACGAAGCCGCTTGGTAGATGCGGTCCAATGTGAAGCAAAAGGAGAAATTATGAAATCGGTCGGTTTTCTGAAGACGCTGGGTTCGGTGGTGGCGATGGTGGTGGCGTGCAACGTGTACGCTCAGGCAAGCGATGCGGAGGCAAGCGGCGCCATGGCCGCCCCGGCTGCGAGCGCCAAGACCGCCAAGAAGGCCAACAGCCAGCTCGGCCGCAAGGTGCGCGGCGCGCTCGCCAAGGCGCAAGGCATCGACGTGTCGAACATCGCGGTGCGCGCTCGCGGGGGCGCGGTTACGCTGACGGGTTCGGTGCCTGACCAGGGCCAGATCGACAAGGCGGGCGACGTCGCCAAGGGCGTCGCGGGTGTGACGTCGGTGTCGAACAAGCTGAGCGTCGAGCAGCAGTAAGCGGGTGGCACGAGGGGCAAGACGCGCAACAAGTCCGTGAGGCGCCGCGAGGCGCCCTGTGCGGCACGCTCACGGAGCGTGCGATGGGTTGCCCCCGTGCGCCATCTTGATGCATGTCAGCAAACGGGTTCCGGCAAGCGGTCGGAGCCCGTTTTTTTTCGTATTATTTTTGGCAGCGGCGATTTTTGAAACGGTGATGATGGATCGGGGCACTTCGAGGCCGCGGGCGGCACGGCAACGGACCGCCCGGTGTGCGCTATGACACACAATTGACCCGTCGTGTGGCGTACCTTGCTGCAAGGGGAACCGGAGTCAAGGCCATGGAAACCACGTTTTTGCGTTACACCGATCTGCCAATCGGCGACCGGGCGGCTTTCGAACTCGTGTGCGCTCGGCACGGCTTCGCGCCGGCGCATTTTGACATCAGCGCCTGCGCCGATCCTGACGACGCCGCGCATGAGCGCCTCGTCACGGTGCGGCGCGGCGGCTGGGCGCAGTGCTATCGCGACCAGCACGGGCAATGGGTCCGGCAGTTCGAGACCGATCTGACCTGCCGTTTCTTCAAGTAACCGGCGCGCCGCTCTGGCCCGGCGTTCAGGCCAGCACGAGGCGCACGCCGACCAGCGTCAAGGTGGCGGCGAGCAGGTTGCGCAGCAGCGCATCGGGCGCGCGCGACGACAGATAACTGCCGATTGCGATACCCGGCAGCGACCCGACCAGCAGCGACAACAGCATCGACCAGTCGACCGAACCCAGCAGCCAATGGCCGGCGCCTGCCAGCAGCGTCAGCGGCACCGCATGCGCGATGTCGGAGCCGACGATGCGCGTGGTCGGCAGCAGCGGATACAGCAGCAGAAGCACCGTCACGCCGATCGCGCCCGCTCCCACCGAAGTCAGCGAGACCAGCACGCCGAGCACCGCGCCGGTCAGCATGGTCAGCGCGAGCGTGCGGCCCTGGTTCGGCTCGCGCAAGCGCTGCGCACCGAGGGCCGCGAGCTGCGGCCGGAACACCAGCGCGACGGCTGTCACCAGCAGCGCCACGCCGAGCACGATCTGGATCAGCCGGCTCGCGCCCGGCGTGTCCATCCCGTAACGATGCAGCAGGAGCAGCGTGACGGTCGCCGCCGGCACGCTGCCGGCGGCCAGACGCAGCGTGACCTGCCAGTCGACCGAGCCTTTCAGGCCGTGCACCAGCGTGCCGGTCGCCTTGGTCGCGGCCGCGTACAGCAGATCCGTGCCGACCGCGGTGGCCGGGTGCACGTTGAACAGCAGGACGAGGATCGGCGTCATCAGCGAGCCGCCGCCGACGCCCGTCAGTCCGACCAGAAAGCCGACGAACAGGCCGGATACGGAATACAGCAGATCGATATGGGGAAAGGCCATTGAGCAGACCGCTGGCGGTCGGGTGGGTTGAGTAGGTTGGGTGGCAATGCCGGCATGTGCCTGGCTTCGATGGTCGATGGACAGGCGCGTTGTCGGCGTGGCGAAAGGCGCTATTGTCGCAAAACTGCCGCGCTTGCGTATAAAGACGTCTATCGGCGCGGCTTCAGCGGAGGTTCACGCGCGTCTTTCTCCGACGCTCCATGCCCTCTCCCCAACAGCGGCCGCTCAAAGCGCCCGGCGAACTTCGACGATGCCGAATGCCGCCAGCGTGATCCCGACGATCCGGTCGATCGCGAGCCGCAGCTTGCTGCCGATCGCGTGGCGAGCGAGCGACACCACGGTGACGAGAAAACACCACCACGCGATCGAGCCGCAAAACACGCCGCTGACCGTCGTCAGCGCGATGCCCGATGAAAAAGCGCCGCGCGGCGCCAGCGTCGTAAACAACGCGGCGAACATGATGACGGTTTGCGGGTTGGTGAGCGTGAGCAGCAGCGAACTGGCGTACGCGCGCAGCGCGCCGGCGCGGCCGATCTGCGCAAGCTTGCCGTCGCCGTTCGGCGTATCGGCGGGCGGCCTTTGCAGCAATGTGCGCAAGCCGAGGTACAGCAGAAACAGACCCGCTGCGAGATGCAAGGGCCGATCGTAGGCGAGCATGAACTGCGAAATGCCGACCAGCCCAAGTGCCGCAATCAAACCGTAGGCCGCATCGCCGCTGGCGATGCCGAAGCCGATTGCCAGCCCCGCGCGCGGACCGCCGGTCAGCGTGCGGCGGATGCACAGCATGCCCATCGGGCCGACGGGCGCCGCGATGGCGAGGCCGACGCCCGCGGCGGTGAAGAAGAGGCTGGTGGTGGACATGGCGTTTCCTGGTTGATTGCGTTGACTGGCCGTGTCTCGTGCGGCGCCGTTTGCGTGGGTCCTGGTGGTGCGGCGCTGCGCACGAGCTGTGCACGCGTTGAGCACGCCGCACGCGTGCGTCAGCATAGCCAGACCGAAAGTTTCCAGCAAGGCGGCGCGCGGAAAACCTGCGCAACGCAGCGCGCGGCGGGCGTGAATACCCTGACTTGGGTTCGGCCGCCGTTTTCCTCGGGCATAATTTTCCCCACTTCGCTTGTCCACCTCGTCTTTCCACTTCAAACACCCGAGGCGCGTCCGTTCATGTGGCAAATCGATCAGGTGACGTTGCGCCTGTTCATCGCGGTCTGCGAGGAAGGCACGATTGCGCGCGCTGCCGAGCGCGAGTTCATCGCGCCGTCCGCCGTCAGCAGGCGGCTTGCCGATCTCGAGGCGCTCGTCGAGGTCGCGTTGCTCTTGCGCAGCCAGCGCGGCGTGCGCGCGACCGCCGCAGGCGAGGCGCTACTCAGGCACGCGCGGCTGATCATGCGCGGCCACGAACGGCTGCAAGCCGAGCTCAGCGAATATGCCGCCGGTGCGCGCGGCCACGTACGGGTGCTGGCGAACGTGTCGTCGATGGTCGAGTTCTTGCCCGAAGCGTTGTCGGTGTTTCTGAAGGCCAATCCGCGGATTCGCGTGGATGTCGAAGAGCGCGTCAGTGCGGAGATCGTGCGCGGCCTGGAAGAGGGCGTCGCCGATCTCGGCATCTGCCGCGACGTGGTGCCGATGGGCAGTCTCGACGTGTTGCCGTATCGCTCCGACCACCTCGCGCTGATCGTGCCGCGCGATCACGCGCTCGCAGGCGAGACCGAAATCGGCTTCGAGCAGACGCTGGCATTCGAACATCTTGGGCTTTCATCGAATGCGTCGGTGAACGCGCTGATGCAGCGCATCGCGCTCGAAAAGGGCGGCGAGCTCAACTACCGCACCTACGTGTCGACCTTCGACGCCGCTTACCGTTTCATCCAGGCGGGCCTGGCCGTCGCGATCCTGCCGCGCGAAGCGGTGTCACGTCATGCCGCCGACGAGTACGGCCTCGCGGTGATCCCGCTGCGCGACGCGTGGGCGCAGCGACGCTTTGTGATCTGCATGCGCGACCGCCATGCGTTGACATTGACGGCGACGCATCTGCTCGATCATCTGCTGAGTACACGTACGGCCTGAGTCACGGCTTGAACTGCGGGCTGAATTACAGCCTGAACCACGGCCTGAATCACAGACTGAACCACGGCCTGAATCACGGCCTGAATCACCGCCTGAATCACCGCCTGAACCACCGCCTGAACCACCGCCTGAACCACCGCCTGAAATCCGGCCGTGATCGTCCTGCCGAATCCCCTCTGAAAAGCCCTTAAGGGTTTTCCCTCGACGACGGCGCACGCCCGTCCCGCTTGCCTCACGCGCCATCGCGAGCGGCGATGGAGTGCGTCGTCAACGCAGACTTTGCCGTGCGGCCTCGCGCGGGCACGCTGTCATCCAGTTTCACCATTTCCCGCATTCTCCGCAGGATTCAAGACCATGAGTGACAACCAGGAGCGCGTCGTCGTGACCGAAGTCGGCATGCGCGACGGCTTGCAAAGCATCGCCCGCACGATGCCCACCGAGTTCAAACGGCGCTGGATCGACGCCGCCTATGCGGCGGGCGTGCGGCATATGGAAGTCGCGTCGTTCGTGCCGCCGAAGCTGTTGCCGCAAATGGCCGACGCCGGCGAAGTGATCGCCCACGCGCTCACTTACGATGACCTGATCGTGACCGCGTTGGTGCCGAATCTGAAGGGCGCGCAACGCGCGCTCGAATCCGGCGTGCATCGGATCGTCGCGCCGATTTCGGTGAGCACCGCGCATAGCCTCGCCAATGTGCGCAAGACGCCCGCGGAGATGATCGACGCGTTCGCGGCGATGCGCGAGTTGATCGACACGGCTTCGAACGCCGGCGCGCAACGTGTCGCGTTGATCGCGGGCTTGTCGACGGTATTCGGCTGCACGCTGCAAGGCGCGGTGCCTCACGCCGACATCGCTGCGATTGCGCGCGCCGCATTGGATGCGGGCGCCGATGTGATCGCGCTCGGCGACACCACCGGCGAAGCGACGCCGCGCCAGGTCGGCGAAATCATCGAGCTGGTGCGCGGCGTGGCCGGCAACAAACTGCGCTCGCTGCATTTCCATGACACGCGCGGCCTCGGCCTTGCCAACACGCTGATCGCGCTGCAACACGGCATCCGCGAATTCGACGCGTCGCTGGCCGGCCTCGGCGGCTGTCCGCATGCGCCCGGCGCGACCGGCAACGTCAATACCGAGGACCTGGTGTTCATGCTCGACAGCATGGGCTATGACACCGGCATCGACCTCGTCCGTTTGATCGCGTCGCGTGCGGTGCTGGCCGACGCCTTACCCGGCGAACCGCTGTACGGCTACCTGGCGTGCGCCGGTTTGCCGAAGCAGTTCACCGCCACCGCTCAACTTTCCGCATCACAGGTGCTGCAATGAATCCGCTTTCGTCTTCCTCACAACCCGGTACGGGTGCGTTGCCGCTCGCGGGCATTCGCGTCGTCGAGCTGTCGCATATGGTGATGGGGCCGACCTGCGGGATGATTCTCGGCGACCTCGGCGCCGAGGTGATCAAGGTCGAGCCGCCGCGCGGCGACGGCACGCGCCGTTTGCTCGGCACCGGCGCGGGCTTTTTCCGCACCTTCAATCGCAACAAGAAGAGCATCGCGCTCGACCTCGATACCGAAGCGGGGCTGGAGGCGCTGCATAAGCTCGTCGATACCGCCGACGTGTTCGTCGAGAACTTCAAGCCCGGCCGCATGGCGAGCCTCGGTCTCGATTATGCGTCGCTGCGCGCGCGCAATCCGCGGCTTATCTACGTTTCGCACAAGGGCTTTCTCAACGGTCCCTACGAACATCGTCTCGCGCTCGACGAAGTCGTGCAGATGATGGCCGGCCTCGCCTACATGACGGGACCGGTGGGCCGTCCGCTGCGCGCCGGCAGTTCGGTCAACGACATCATGGGCGGCATGTTCGGCGCGATCGGCGTGCTCGCCGCGTTGCACGAACGGCATACGAGCGGGCGCGGCAAGGAAGTGCAGAGCGCGTTGTTCGAAAACTGCGTGCTGTTGTCCGCGCAGCACATGCAGCAGTTCGCGGCGACCGGCGTGCCCGCCGCGCCGATGCCCGAGCGCATCAGCGCATGGGCGGTCTACGACGTGTTCAAGCTCGCCAACGACGAGCAGATGTTCATCGCCGCGACCGGCGACGGCCAGTGGCGCGCGCTGTGCGCGATTCTCGGCCGCGCCGATCTGCTGGCCGACCCGCGGCTTGCGACCAACAACGATCGGGTGCTGGCGCGCGACTGGCTGCTGCGCACGCTCGGCGAAACCTTGAGCCGTTTTGAAGGCGCTGCGCTCGTGCCGCAGTTCGAGCGCGACCACATTCCGTTCGCGTCGATCACGCGGCCCGAAGAGCTATTCGACGATCCGCACCTGAACGAGAGCGGCGGCCTCGCCCGCTTGACGCTCGACGACGGCAGCGAAACCGCGATGCCGCTGCTGCCGATCTCGATGGACGGCGAACGCCTGCAACCGCGTCGGCCGATCGCGAAGATCGGCGAGCACACCGCCGAAGTGCTGCGCGGCCTGGGCTATGACGACGCGCAGATCGCGACGCTCGGCGGTGGCCTGGCTCGGACGCCGCGCGAAGCTGCCTGATTGTCGTGTGAGTTTTTAAAGCGTTGCGGATAGCCAATCAATTTCATCCGGCATCAGACTGGAATTCAGCAACCATTTTGCATGGGATCGGAGTAAGCGCTTTGCATGGGACCGGCGTAGGCGCTGAAGCGCCAACTCCGATCGACAAAGGAGACAAACGATGAAATCGTCGAATCATGTGGTGTATGCAACGGCGGCCGGCCATGCCGGTACGCTTGGCGGTTTGCCTTCCGGTAACGATGCCGACACCGTGCCCGGTGCGCAAGCGGGCGAGATCGCGCTGAACGGCGCGCGCATTTCCGCGCGGCTCGACCGTTTGCCCGCCACGCGTTCGATCTGGAAGCTGGTGATGCTGCTGAGCCTCGGCTTGTTCTTCGAACTGTATGACCTGATGTTCTCCGGCTACATTGCGCCCGGACTCGTACGCAGTGGCATTCTGACCGCGACGACGCATGGACTGTTCGGCACCAGCGGCGTGGCGAGTTTTATTGCCGCGCTGTTCGCGGGGCTGTTCATCGGTACGGCGGCGTGCGGTTTTCTCGCCGACCGTTTCGGCCGGCGGGCGATCTTCACGTGGTCGCTGCTGTGGTACACGGCGGCCAATATCATCATGGCGTTTCAGGACACCGCGCTTGGGCTGAATCTCTGGCGTTTCATCGCGGGGATCGGCATCGGTGTGGAGATCGTCACGATCGGCACGTACATCTCCGAACTCGTGCCGAAGCATGTGCGTGGCCGCGCGTCGGCATGTTCGCAGGCGGTCGGTTTTTGCGCCGTGCCGATCGTCGCGTTCCTGTCCTACCTGCTGGTGCCGCATCGCTACTTCGGACTCGACGGCTGGCGTCTGGTGGTGCTGACCGGCGTGGTCGGCGCCGTGGTGGTGTGGTGGATTCGCCTGGGGTTGCCGGAAAGTCCGCGCTGGCTCGCGCAGAAAGGGCGTATCGATGAAGCGGACGCGGTGATGACGCGTCTTGAAGCGCGCGTCGAACGCGAATATGGCAGGCCGTTGCCGGAGCCGGCGTTGCCCGAATCGGTGCGTGCGCGTGCCACGTTCCGCGATCTGCTGGTGCCGCCGTACCGCAAGCGCACGCTGATGCTGATCATCTTTCACGTGTTTCAGACGATGGGTTATTACGGCTTTGCGAACTGGATTCCGACGCTGTTGATCAAGCAGGGCATTACCGTCACGACGAGCTTGATGTACGCGAGCGTCATCGCGATTGCCGCGCCGCTGGGGCCGTTGCTCGGGTTGCTGATTGCCGACCGGTTCGAGCGCAAGACGGTGATCATTTGCATGGCGGCGGTCAACGTGGTGTGCGGCCTGCTGTTCAGCCAGGCGCGCGAGACGGTGTTGCTGGTGAGTTTGGGTGTTTGTCTTGTGCTGGCGGGCAACATCATTTCGTACAGCTATCACGCCTATCAGGCGGAGCTGTTTCCAACCAGCATCCGGGCGCGGGCGGTGGGTTTTGTCTATTCGTGGAGCCGGCTCTCGGCGATGTTTTCCGCGTTCGTGATCGCGGCGTGTTTGGGCCGCTTCGGGGTGAACGGGGTGTTCGTGTTTATTTCGGGGGCGATGGTGATCGTGATGCTGGCTATCGCTACGCTTGGGCCGAAGACCCGCGATGTCGCGCTGGAGGATATTTCCAGATAGCTTTTGCTGATGCCCATATAAGGACGGACTAGCTACGATATACCTCTGGCATTTCTCAAAAGTTATTTTTGCCTCTTTCGATGGTCCACAGTCGTTACAACCTGGAAACATTATAAAAAAGCCCCTCGGTCAGAGGGGGGGCATTCAGTGCGGTTGGAGTCAGCGTGTTCTAGTCTGTCGGGTCGTACTGGTGATAGCCCAGATAGTTGTTTGTATCCTCAACCTTGATGATTTTCCAAAGTCCCTGCTGTTCCTGCCGCACGAACACAACGAGATTCTTTTTTTCCTTTGTGCCAAACGTCACTGCTATAAACGCCACCCCGTCAAGCATGACGGTAGGGTGCAAGGTCATGTGGTTAAGCCAGTCCTTTTCATCAAGGTCCTGGACCCTCGTGAAATAGTCGCTTCCCCCGGTAACCGGTTATGTTTGTAGTCGTCCCGCAAATTATCTACCGTCGGCTTTGCGACGTAGCGATAGATGGCGTTATCCGTCAACTGGTAAGGCCCGCCCTCCCTTTCAAGATACCATGTGTAAAACGCCCTGACGGTGGCCTCGGGAGTGCCTGACCTTGCTGCTGTTGCAGGCTGCATCACGCCTGAAGCGAGAGCCAACGCGACGTATATCAGTAGAAGGTATTTTTTCATCAGTCATGCCGATAAATTTTGTAAGGCGGCTGGGCGCTTCTATATGCCGGTCCGGGGTAAAAGCCATGCATCTGTTTAAAATCAGATATCCAGATTTGTCCATCAAACATCGTCATGTGTCCGTCTGGGTGACCCGGAATTGGCTGGATCACGACCACATCGCCGCGCTGCGGATTACCGTGTACTTCGTGAAAGCCAACGCAAATGAGTGATGAACCGTCGTTTCTCGCTGACCCGGTTCGCATAAGGTGGAGACCACCCCACTCAATGGCGCGGCGCGTATATTCCGCGCACCTGCCTATGCTCGTTGGCTGCGCGTGCGATTGAAGGTAATGTACTGCGCCAACTTTGTCCCATGCCATTTTTTATTCAACTCCCGTAAAAAAGAGGAGCTTGACACTTACCGCTATCCATAAAAGAAGTCTATTTTTGGGATGGATGTTTGACAAAAAATTACACCGTGCTGGCGACTGTGGTTGCCTCTGCGGCATGCTGCCGGGACTAAAAACGAATCAGGGGACAGGCATGAACAGGAAACTCAGCGTCGGCGGATTTTGGGTAAGCGTTGCTTGAGCACCGTCTAGACCGATGGCACCGCAACACTCAACGGCATCGATCCTGAGGCGTATCTGCGCCTCGTGCTCGCACGCATCGCCGACCATGCGACCGACCGAATCGACGAACTCGCACCGTGGGTCGTCGCCGCTCAGCTCTGCACCGCAGTCTGAAGATCACAATCTCCCGTCAAGACGCTGCAGGTGTCACGCTTACGGCACACCGTAGGAAACGGTTGGGAAACGATTGCCTCGTAGCCTAGCGGGAGGACAAAGCCGGGCTCGCCAGCAGGCTCTGACGGCGGCTCTCCGCGAACGAGTGGCAAACGGGAGGTTTCATGTACACCAAGGCCAACGCCAACATCATGAAAAATTGGGTTCGGGATTTTTTCGACGGCCCTGAGCATTCGGGCATGAAGTCGGATAACAAGCGATACGACGCGCCCCCGGTCGAGGGCGTTACGTTGAAGGAAGGGCAGGCGGAGAGGAGGAATACCAATCAACCGCTTGCCGCCACGATACGCCAGACGATTCATGGCAAGAAGCAGGCCATAGTGGAGCTCACAGGGAAAGCGCCCACTCCGGCTGAGATGGGTGCGATGATTAAGAAGCACCAGCTCCGAGGCGGCAATTGCGCCGAAATGACATGGCTTCTCTGTTTCGCCTTTAAAAGCAGGAGCTTAAACATATGGATTGCCATCATCGATGATCCTGGAGACCACCAGTTCTGCATCCTGATGAAGAACAAACCTGGCTTCGGTTCGATCAAGACAATGGACTACTCGGGTGACGACCAGTGGATCATCGATCCGTGGGCAAACATCGTCTGCAAGCCGGCTGAATTCTTTACCGCCTTTGGCGACAAGATGAAAAAGTGGACCGACCGTGGCAAACGGATTGGTGTTCCAAATAGCACCAGGACCGGGTACGTTTGGACGCCCGGCACGGATGCAAAGTACTTCAAGGACAACACCGAATCCGGCTTGCTGTACCGGAAAGGGTGGGACTTCCCGACCTGATTACAAGCCGCAAACTCTCCATGATCAACAGGCTGCGACCGGGTGCCCCCGGCGCATCCGCCGAGGGTGACAGATCGATATTTCCCGTTCAGCTGGTCGCGCCGATTATGCCTTTATGCAGGTATTCCCGCATGAATTGATCATCGCCGGCTTTTTTACTGGTAAATCTCAACACGAAAAACTCCCACTTGTCGCCGGAACGTTTGCCGAACGTGGTCGCGGATATCTTGGCAGGAGCCGAGCCTCCACCACCGTCAGACATGTAGTTCGAAGGTGCGATGCTCATCGTTTTCGAACTGCCAAGTGTGGAGAAAGTGGTCGCGATCTGTTCGTCTTGCTGCCTGCGCTGTTCGTCGCGACCGCCTTGGCCGGCGCTTGCCGCATTGGCATGCACGGCCAGGCACACACCGTCAGCAGTGACGGAGCCAGCGCCGAACGTGCACCCGTCCATTGCGGCGGTAAACATCCACTCGGCGCTCTTGTGCAGAACGCCGCCGCACGTTTTGTTTTGCATATAGGGCAAGTAGTACGCGCGCAGGGGGAAGTGGTCTTTGTCACCAGCTCTGACTAGCGCGAAGACGCCGCCTGTCGTTGAACTCGCGTTGGGAACTTTTTTCACGGTGACAGGAATGACAGGCGCTGGCCTGATAACGAAAGCTTCGCCGCCGACATTTGGAAGCAGATATTCTTGGCGAAGCACGCTTATGTTTGGATAAACCACGTTATTCGAAAGAAAATCGTACGGATCATGCTGGAAGTCTTCCTGAGGGGTGCTCATAGTCGAAGTTTGTCCATGGAGCGTGCGTGAAGAAACCGGCCCAAAACATGTGACAACCGGCCAGACCGGGTCGATGAGGATTTAGCCCGTTTCCGTACGCGGGCACCTTCGACGAAATGATTTCGCAGGCGCGTTCCCGAGCCGTTTCCGTAATCTATTTGTCGCCTTCACCCAGCAGCGCTTACCGTTGAAGGCCGTCTTGAGCTAATTGTTAGATAAGCGTGGCACCAGCAACGTCTTGACTGGAGATTGTGATCTTCAGACTGCGGTGCGGAGTTGATCGGCAACGACCCACGGTGCGAGTTCGTCGATGCGGTTGATCGCATGGTCGGCGATGCGTGCGAGCACGTAGCGCAGTCCCTGAATAGCCCGGACGGCCTCGTGCGACGGAGCCTCGAAGCGGAAATGGTGTTGTGAGATTTGCAGGAACCTCGCACGTTAGCGCGAGAATCCTGCATTTTTCGACGAGGTGCAGATGAGTCCGAAGACGCCTGTGCCGGAACAAGATTGCTTCCGGCATCCGCTGCGAGAATTGTTCAGGGCGGGCTTGCCGTTCTAATGCTTCTTTTGGGTCGTTGCGGACGTGCTCGGCATGACGCGGATCGGCGGTGCGCCGGAGGGCGAAGTGGCTGGTTTGGGTTTCTTTTCCTGTTTGGGTTTTTTCGCTTCGCGGTTACTGCGGAGTTGACCTTTTGCCATGATGGACTCCCAATTGGCTTTGTGGCTCCGCGAGGGAGCTGACAGTAGTGTGCGCTGCTTTTGTTTTTAGTGGTTGAGTTTTTTGCGCGTGGCTACGCCGCCAGGTCTCGCTGGGCAGCTCCGCAAACTGCCCCCTGTACTCGCTGGAAAAATTCCCGAAATGCCAGAACCCCCACCGCGTAGCGACTTCGGTCACTGAAGCGGACCCCCGCAATTCACGTCTCACATGGTCGAGCCGAACGGCTCGTATATAGGCAGAAGGATTCACCCCAAGGGTGTCCTCAAAAGCATATTGCAAGGTGCGCCGGCTCGCGCGAAACCGCGCACAGAGCTCCGCCACGGACAGCGGGCAATCAGGCGACCCCTCGACCAGTTCGCGAACACTTCGCACGAGCTGCCAGTTCCTCGCGGTACGCGCCTCGATATGTCCATGAGGATCGGCACTCTGTATCCCCTGCAACGCGTCGGCCAGGCCGAATATCACCGATTTCTCAAACGCCGCGGCCACGCCCGCGTCATCGAGCAAAGTGGGCGTGGCGGCTACCGCGTCGAGCAATAGCTTCAAGACCTCGCGAAGGCTCTGCAATCGCGCAGGATCGACATTCAGCATGCCGGGCCTCGCGCCCAGCAGCGGCGTAATCTCATCGAGCTGCGATCGCACCGGCCGATCGCCGATCGCGCCGGGCTCGATCTCCAGATTCACCACGACGTGCTTGTCGGGCGATAAAAACTCGAAGCCACCCTCGCCGGAAAACACGTGCAAGCCGTCGCGATGACTGGTCTGCCCGCATAGCAGCGCATGTCCCTCGAGTTGAAACGGAACGCCGACAGCCAGCCTCGACGCTGCCACCTGGCCGCGTTGATACACCGTGCGGTTCAGCCGCTCGACCAGCACGCGTACGCCGCCGGCCAGAAAAGAACTCACCGAGCCGTCGAAGGCGCCGCGAGAAATCTGGCAATAGCTCTGGTTCCATGCGTCGAGCAACATCGCCTGCTCGTCGATGTTCCGGCAACGGCGAATCTCGACGGCGCTGCCTCTCTGGTAGACCGGTTGCATAGCTTCTCCCGATTCTGGTGGCGCTCCCCGAAACGCTCGTGCCGCCCAGTGTATGCGAAAAAAAACCCCGCGCCGGAATTGTGAAAGAGGCGCTCACCGTGGCCGGGACCGCGTGCAGACGCGGTGGCCACGTGGTTCCGTAATGTGTTTGTCAGCCAGGCGGCTTTTTACGGGATTTTTACTTTTTGCCAATTTTGGATAGTCGCCGCTTTTTGCTGCTCCTACTTTGTGCTCAACGCAATGCGCCAGAATGGGAGTCACGCATGAGCAGACCGGCAGGCAGGCTGGAGGGCAAGATCGCCATCGTCTCGGGCGGCGCAACGGGCGCAGGCGGCGCGGCGTCGCTGCTGTTCGCACAGGAGGGCGCGCAGGTCGCCGTCGTCGATATCAATACCGATGCGGGCGAGGAAGTGGTGACGCGGATTCGCGCCGCAGGCGGCACGGCCGAACTGTTCGCCGCCGACGTGTCGAAGCGCGCCGCCGTGGATGCGGCGGTGGAGCACATCGTCGCGCGTTTCGGGCGCGTCGATGTGCTGTTCAATCACGCCGGCAGCATCGTCGTGAAGCCGTTCGTCGATACCACCGACGAAGACTACGACTGGCTGATGAACGTCAACGTGAAGAGCATGTTCATGATGACGCGCGCCGTGCTGCCGCACATGCTGGCCGCGGGCCGCGGTTCGATTGTCTGCACGGCGTCGATCTCGTCGGTCGCGGCGACGCCGCTCGAAGTGCTGTACTGCACAACCAAAGGCGCATGCGCGATGTTCGCGCGCGCGATCGCCGTCGAGTATCGCGATCGCGGAATCCGCTGCAACGCGGTATGCCCCGGTTTTATCGATACGCCGCACGGCCGCCGCGAAATCAGCGCACTGGCGAAATACGGTTTCGATGCGAGCGAGGCTGCCTTGTCGGTGCAGCAGGGTCGCCTGTGCGCGCCGGAAGAGGTCGCGCGCGCCGCGCTCTTTCTCGCCAGCGACGACGCCAGCTTCGTCAACGGCGCGCATCTGTATGTCGATAACTGCTTCACGGCCGCGTGAGCCGGTTTCCCGTCGCGCGGTCACGCCTCTTTCGCCGCATCGGCATCACCCTGTTCAAAGGATCGCGTTATGGACATCAACACGGTCGTGCCGTCGGCGGAGTCCGCCGACAACGACGTCAAGCTGCTGCACAAGATGGGCTACGCGCAGGAACTGTCCCGACGCATGGGGGCGTTCTCGAACTTCGCGGTGTCGTTCTCGCTGATCTGCATTCTGTCGGGCGGCATCACGTCGTTCCAGATGGGGCTGTCGGCGGCGGGCGGGGCGTCGATCGGACTCGGCTGGCCGCTCGGCTCGCTGTTCGCGCTGGTGGTGGCCGCGGCAATGGCGCAGATCGCATCGTCGTATCCGACTGCCGGCGGTCTCTATCACTGGAGCTCGATTCTGGGCGGCAAGACGTGGGGCTGGCTCACCGCGTGGCTGAATCTGCTCGGGCTCGTATTCGTGGTCGCCGCGATCAATTACGGCACCTATGATCCGTTCTTCCGCACCTTGATCGCGCCGATGTTCGGCGTGAAGCCCGAGGCGCTCGGCTGGTGGCATCAGACGATCTTTCTGACCGTCATTACCGCTTCGCAGGCCTTCCTCAATCATCGCGGCATTCGCATCACCAGCAAGATCACCGACCTGTCGGGCTATCTGATCTTCGTGGTGACGGTCATGCTGGTGGTGGCGCTGTTCGCGTATTCGCCGGTCAAGATCGATCTGTCGCGGCTTTATACGTTCACCAATTTCACGGGCGTCGACGGCGGCGCGTGGCCGAAGCAGACCATCGCCATGGCGTTTCTCTCCGGCCTGCTGCTGACCGCCTATACGATCACCGGCTTCGATGCGTCCGCGCATACGTCCGAGGAGACGCATGAGGCGGCGCGCAACGTGCCGCGCGGCATCGTCGGTTCGGTGTTCTGGTCGACCATTTTCGGCTACGTGATGGTGTGCGCGTTCGTGCTGGTGATGCCGGACATCGGCGCCGCAGTGAAGCAGGGCACGGGCTTCTTCGAAGCGATTCTTGCGCCGATTCCGGGACCGCTGCGCATCGTGATCGAATTGCTGATGTTCTTCATCAACTACGTGTGCGGTCTTGCAGCGGTGACCTCGACCTCGCGAATGATGTTCGCGTTTGCTCGCGACGGCGGCCTGCCTGCTTCGAAGTGGCTGCGCAAGGTGAACGCGGCACATCGTACGCCGGGCGTGGCGATCTGGACCTCGGCGGTGCTGGCGATCGTGGTGACGCTGTACGGCGATGCCTTTACAGTGCTGAGCGCGGGTAGTGCGGTGTTCCTCTTCATCTCCTATGCGATGCCGATCGCCGCGGGAGTTTTCGCGGAAGGCCGCACGTGGAACGAGAAGGGCCCATTCCAGCTGGGCATGCTGTCGAAGCCGTTCGCGGTGGCGGCGGTGATCGGTGCGCTGGTGCTGGCGTATGTCGGCATGCAGCCGCCGAACGAGAAAGTGGTCTACGTGCTCGCCGGTTTGCTCGTGGTGTTGCTGGCGATCTGGTATGGCGCGGGCGTGCGCAAGAGCTTTGCGGGGCCGCCGATCGGCGGGCTGTCGAAGGAGCGCGAACGCGAATTGAGCGGGATGGAGGGGCGGCTGGGGGAAGGTTGAACCTGCTTGCGCCTGCTCGAGCCCGCTTCCGCCTGCTCGAACCCTGCATGTATTGACAATGACATCAGCCGGCCATCGGGCCGGCTGACGTTTTATTTCGCCTTCCTTAATTCAGCCTCAGTATTTAGCTGCCGGCATAACCCGCCGGAACGGTCGCGTTGGCCTTGGCGACCGACGCGTTGTTCGACACCACGTACAGCGGCGCTTCCGTCAGCGTGAGCGTCAGCGTACCGTTGCTGTAATTCGCGCTCGACGCATTGCCCATCATGTCGATCACCTGCACTGTGCCGCTCGTGCCGGGCGCATCGACCGTGAGGCTGTACGGCACGCTATAGGTCGAACTGAACCCGGCGCTCGCGTTCCACACGTTGTTGCTATGCGCCCACAACGCGGTGATCACCGCGCCGTTGCCCACCTGCTGGAATGCGTAGGCGTAGACCCCGGTCGGCGTGCCGTTCACCGGCCCCAGCGTGTTGGTGCCGTCGAGCGCGCGCGTCATCGCGCCGATCGCCATCGCAACCGGCTTCGGACTAATGTTGGTCGCGCCGAATGCGCCTTGCGCATCGTTCAGATCGAAGAACGTGCCGTAGCCGACTTCGTTCGGATAGTCCGCGCCATAGAACACATAGGTCTGATCGGCACCTTCGCCGAGCGTGATGATGTGCATGCGCGCCGCCACCGCGGCTTGCGCGTACAACACGTTCGCGCTCGGATAGTTCGGACCGTACGAGCTGCCGAGGTCGTAACTGATGCCGGCCTCGGTCGAGAACAGCTTCATGCCGGAACGGTAATCGGTGGCCATTTCGGCGCGCAGGTTGCGCATCTGACCGCGCAACGAGCCGCTGGCGGTGGACGGGTCGCTATCGTAGCGCTCCGGCGGATGCGAAGGCGAGGTGCCCGCGTCGTAGTAACCGTGCGTCGCCACGCCGTCGATGTATTTGCCGAAACCGAGCGGCGCGAGGCGCTTCAGACGCGTCGTGGTCAGACTCGGGAACGCATCGGCCGGGCCCATCACCACCGCGTGCGGATCGGTCGAATGAATGCCTTGATAGACGGACTGATACAGCGCGATGAAGTTGGCGTCCGTGTCGGTCCACATCTGGTTCGGCTCCCACGTCACCTGATAATAATTGGCCGACTGCTGCGGGAAATAAGTGGTGCGAATCGCATTCGATTCCGTGCCCACCCGGCTCATGTAGTTCTGGTAGTACGAAAGGTCCTTCGGCACGCCGGTGTCGTCCTGGAACGCGCCGGTGTTGCTCGCCCAGGCGGGAATTCCGTCCAGACGGATCAAGCGCATTACGTTGCCGGACTTGTAGAACGGATCGAGCGTGCTGGTCGACGGGTTGAACGTGTTCGCTGCGTTCGGCTCCATCGTCGAGAGCTGCCGATCGTCGATGGTCGAGCCGATGCCGAGAGCGGCAAGCAGCGAGCCGTTGTCGTTCGCGCCTTGCATGCCGAAGCGATGCTGTTCCTGATGCGCATAGCTGACGGCAGGAACCACGCCGGAGAGATTGGGCATCACCCCGAAAGTCGCGATGCCGACCGGACGCGTGCCGGCTTGCGGCAACTGGCCGCCGTTCTGGGCGAGCGTGCCCGACGCCGCGAAATAACCGGCGAGCGTCGAAGTGCAATTCAACGTAATGGTCTTCGAGCCGCTCGGCACGGCGGTGCTGCCGCTCGCCGCAACCCTGCCGA
Organism: Paraburkholderia lacunae; assembly: GCF_003353175.1. Classification (GTDB taxonomy): domain Bacteria; phylum Pseudomonadota; class Gammaproteobacteria; order Burkholderiales; family Burkholderiaceae; genus Paraburkholderia; species Paraburkholderia lacunae. Next base: position 190,771 of record NZ_QHKS01000014.1, read on the forward strand.
CGGTGTCCGTGATGGACCAGTTCAACGTGTCCGCGGACGGGGCGTTGGTCGTGAAGGCTAGCTGGAAGGTGCTGCCTGAGGCAAAGATGCGCGTGCCGTCGGCACTCGGCGTATCGGCTGAGATGACCGCGCTGCCGGAGCCCGCCGAAATGGCCGGCGCAGCGCAGCCGAACGTTGCGTTGGGGTTGGCGGACAGGGCCGAGGAAGACGAGTTGCCGTTTGCACCTGCGGCGCTGTTGGCCTGGGTTGCTGCACTGCCGCCGCCGCCACCGCCGCAACCTGCTAGTGCTAATGAGAGTGTCGAGAGTAGGAGTAGATGCGATTTCATCAAACTGTAAGCGATTCGCTATCGGATGTTGGTCTGTCTGCCGCGCGCGAGGCGCGCCGCGAAACGGACTACATGGGGTTCAGTTGCAAGCGAGCCGATGACCGGGATTCCGGCATCGGCCATCCTGTGTGCGCAGCCTTGCGGCTGCGCGAAATGTGACGCCTTCCCGGGTAGTGGGTCCCGAAGAACTTTGCCGCTGGAGAACTTTGGGCAGACAAATCACGGGCCACCGTGATGGTCAGCCCGCAGATATCGAACCGCGTGGGACTCGCGATGAAAGAGAGCTTTCGTGGGAAGAATCGAGTGCAACCATACTCATTAGTATGCTTAAAAGACGTAACGAGCTGTAACGTATGAACATTGCTGCATGAAATTGATAAGTCGTACGAAAGCTGTAAACGTATGGCGATTTGCATCGATATTGGGCATGCGAATTGGGGTCGAAAAATCAATGGGCGGCATGCCTGCTATGGAGGACAGTTGGCTGTGAAATGGGCGTTAGCCCTCATTTCACAGCGGATCACGCCTGGGGGTTGGCGTAATAGTGCTGGTGCTTCGGTGTAACGTTTCTTCGCGATGGTGACTTCGCAGCGGAACTGTCGCTGTTCTATGGAGACGATGTCGCGTCCCCCGAGCAAAGGGCGCGGCAATAAAAGGACGATGGGATGTCGGTACTTCTTCGGGCTGGTGCGTTTGCCGGACCGGCATGTCCATCCGCTGCGTAGAGAATGCGGTTATCCCCCTAGCAGGCTGTTGAAAAGCGCCCCGTCACGATGACCGAAGCAGTGCTCACGAGGTCTGCGCATGCGATTTGCTGCTGAATTGCGGGTTCGCCGGGTGGTTTTTGCAGGCAATGCGCATGCG
>NZ_QHKS01000015.1 GCF_003353175.1 Paraburkholderia lacunae
CCTCGGTACGCTGATGGTCGGCATCGAGCAGAAGGTGCTCGGCGGCAATGTGCCGTGGACGCTGCATCACCAGCATTCCGATCACGAGATGCTCAAGCCCGCGTCGCAGTGCAAGCCGATCACATATCCGAAGCCGGATGGGAAGCTGACGTTTGACCGGCTCTCTTCAGTGTTCATTTCCAACACCAACCATGAAGAGAATCAGCCGGCTCACCTGACGCTCAAAGATCCTTCGGTGCCGGTGAACGTGAACTGGCAGACCTATGCCGGCCCGGAGTCACGCTATTGCCCGGCCGCAGTGTATGAGTTCGTGAAGAACGACGACGGCAGCGAACGCCTCGTGATCAACGCGCAGAACTGCGTGCACTGCAAGACCTGCGATANCCCTAACTATCCGAATATGTGATTCTGTTTTTTCTGCCTGCACGGCGCCGCTGGTTGTATGCCCACGGCGTTGGCTTTTTCTTTTCTTACTGGTGATTGGCGTTGCCCCCTTGCGGAGCTCACGCTAATAAGCCCAATACAAAAAGAAAGGCCAACGCCAAAAAACACAGACAAATGCCGCCGCCCAAGGCAAACGAACCAAACAATCAAACCCCGCCAAGCATCTCAATCCGCCTTCGCACTTCGGCCACAACCGGTGCCCAAACACCGATACCGGGTCTGGCGAAACAGCTCGACCGAATCGTACCAACCCGTGCGCTGCGTCTGATCGCCCCAAAACCAGGCCGACACACGATCGATCATCAAACATGTCGGCACACCCAGCGCCCCTGCCAGATGCGCGGGCCCGCTATCGATGGTGACAATCAGATCGAGATTCACCAGCAACGCAGCAACATCATCGAATCCGGACTCGAAATGATGCGTCAGGTCGACAACATCGGCGCCCCGCGCGCGCCACTGCGCGACCGTCGAGCTCCGCCCGGGCGACAACGCGAAGTACGTCGTTCCCGGCACGCTCACTAACGGCTCGAATTGCTCGACCGGGCACCGAACGACGCATGTCACGGACATGTTTCGGGTTCCCGTTCCACACCAGTCCGACCTTGCGATTGCCTCGTTTGCCGGCGGCATGTGCGCCGGGTTTGCAGGCAGCATGAATACCTATCCGCTCGCGCCACGCCTGAGCAAGCGCCGGCTCCGCGTTCAGGTACGGTGAGCCCCACCCCCTCGCGTCGAAAACGCCAAGCCGCAGCGGCAGGCTCATCAACCCGCAATGAAAATCCGGCCGCGTTTCAAGAGCGGTATCGAGCGGCAAATCCGCGGGCAACATGCGCTCGAACAAATGCCGCAAGGGTCCATCGTGACCGAAGATCACGCGGCCACCTTCACGTCGCGCCCGCTCGGCCAGCAGCGGCAGAAAACGCGCCCCCCACAGGCAGTCGCCATTGCCTTGCTCGCCGTACACCACCAGCGTTTTGCCGGCTAGCGATTCGCCCTGCCAATATGCATTGATCGCAGCCAGCGCATGCTGCGCGTCGTTCAGATCGTCGCCGAACGCCATGCGCGATTCGTAATGCGCCCAGCCCTCGGCTTAGCGCCCCGAGCGGATTTCGAGCTCCGACAGATCGAACAGCGCATGCATGTTATTCGGCGACAGTTCGAGCACCCGCCTGAGCACCCCTTCCGCCTCGCCGAAACGAGCCTGTTCCTTGATGCACAGCGCCAGCTTATGCAACGCCACCGGACTGCCCGGCGCAATGCGCACCGCTTCGCGCAGCAGCTGTTCGGCCAATTTGAAGTCGTCGCACTGCTGCACGGCAGCCGCGCGCCAGATCAGGGCGTCGGCATCGTCGGCGTTCTGTGCGAGAAGTAGCGCGGTGGCAGAGTCGACCAGCGCCCAATCGCGCACGATGAACGCCGTTTATGCAATCGCATGGAGCAGTGACGGATCGCAGGAAGGATCGAGTCGGTAAGCGCGCACCAGAGCGGCGAGCGCCTCGCGTTGACGGATCTTGTCGCGACCGGCGCCTTGCAGCAGCTTTTGCCCGAACGCGAGACAGTCGGCCGCGCCGGCCTGCGGCGCGGCGACACGTGCGTGCAGGCGCGCGAGGCGGCTATCTGCCGGCCCAGCGTTCGAATCTGCCATCGAAACAATGCTGCGCGGGTCGAACGACGGGGTTCAGCGAGCGCACTTCACTTCAAGGCGCGCTTGCCGCGATCTTCGGCGTGGCCACGCGGACGTCGCCACATTGCGCGCGGTGCCGCAGCGCGTGGTCGATCAGCACCAGCGCGAGCATCGATTCGGCGATCGGCGTTGCGCGGATGCCGACGCACGGATCGTGACGCCCGAACGTTTCGACGATCGCCGGCTGACCCGCCTTGTCGATCGAGCGGCGTGGCGTGCGAATACTCGAGGTCGGCTTGATCGCGATCGAGACCGTGATGTCCTGTCCTGTCGAAATGCCGCCGAGCACGCCGCCCGCGTGATTGCCGACGAACCCCTCCGGCGTCAATTCGTCGCCGTGCACCGAGCCGCGTTGCGCGACGCTGGCAAAGCCCGCGCCGATCTCGACTCCCTTCACCGCGTTGATGCCCATCATGGCGTGCGCAATGTCCGCGTCAAGGCGGTCGAACAGCGGCTCACCGAGTCCAACCGGCACCCCGGAAGCCACGACGTTGATGCGCGCGCCGATCGAATCGCCGTCCTTGCGCAGCGCGTCCATGTAGGTTTCGAGTTGCGGCACGATATCCGCGTTCGGCACGAAGAACGGATTCTCGCGCACGTGCGCCCAGTCGACGAACGGCACGTCGATCTCGCCGAGCGCCGCCATATAGCCGCGAATCTCTGTACCGAAATGCTCGCGCAGCCATTTCTTCGCAACTGCGCCGGCCGCCACCGTCGGTGCCGTCAGACGGGCCGACGAACGGCCGCCGCCGCGATAGTCGCGAATGCCGTATTTCTGCCAATAGGCGTAGTCCGCGTGACCCGGGCGGAAAGTTTCGGCGATGTTGCCGTAGTCTTTGCTGCGCTGGTCCGTATTGCGGATCAGCAGCGCGATCGGCGCGCCCGTGGTCCGGCCTTCGAACACGCCGGACAGGATCTCCACCTTGTCTTCTTCCTGACGCTGCGTGACGTGGCGCGACGTGCCGGGTTTGCGGCGGTCGAGCTCGATCTGGATGTCGGCTTCGCTCAGCGCCATGCCCGGCGGACAGCCGTCGATCACGCAGCCGATTGCGGGACCATGCGATTCGCCAAAGGACGTGACAGTGAAAAGCGTACCGAGAGTGTTGCCGGACATGGGCGTCGTCCAAAGGAAAGCGGGGAAAGCGCTATTATGCCAGCCCCACGGGGCAAGGGCTGCGCTGTGCCGAACCCGTTCGCACGGCTGAGCGCCCGCTCCACGTGCGGGCTCCTCGCGCTACTTCTTGCTACTTCCGCGCGCCGCGCAGTTCGGCGACGATCTGCTGCAACACCTCCGGCGTCGCAGCCGCTGGATCGAGCGGTTCGCCGACGGCCAGCGTCAGCCGGCTCATCACGCCTTTCTGGACCGGCCTCGGCCAGCGCGCGTCGTCGGCGCGCGAAAACACGCTGCCCCACAACCCGCGCAGCGCCATCGGCACGACCGGCGCCGGTGTGCGGCGAATGATCTCGGTCACGCCGTGACGGAACGGATTCATCTCGCCGGTCTTCGTCAGCTTGCCCTCTGGAAAGATACAGACCAGATCGCCGTCGGCGAGCGCCTGCGCGCAGCGCTCATAGGCGTGCTTCAGCAATTCCGGATCCTCATGCGCGGGCGCGATCGGAATCGCCTTCGCGTGGCGGAACACCCAGCCGGCGAACGGCGTCCTGAAGATCTGATGATCCATCACGAAGCGGATCGGCCGCGGGCTCTCGGCCATGATGACGATCGCGTCGACAAAGCTCACATGGTTGCACACCAGCACGGCCGCGCCCTCATCCGGAATGCGTTCGGCGTGCACCAGACGAATCCGGTAGAACGTATGCACCAGCACCCACGCGACAAAGCGCAGCAAAAACTCGGGCACGAGAGAATAGATGTAGGCCGCTACCACGATGTTGAGCAGCGCGGTAACGAGGAAAATCGCCGGAATGCCGAAGCCGGCGGCGGTCAGGCCCATCGCCATCAGCGCCGAGACGATCATGAACAGCGAATTCAGAATATTGTTCGCGGCAATGATGCGTGCCCGATGGCTCGGCTGGCTGCGGCTTTGGATCAGCGCATAGAGCGGCACGCTGTAAAAGCCGCCGAACATCGCCAGCAGGAACAGATCGGCCAGCACGCGCCAATGGGCGGGCCGCGCGAGGAACTCGCCGACGCTCAACAGATGACCCGCGGCCGGCAACGCGTGGCTGGCGAAAAACAGATCGATCGCGAACACGCTCATGCCGATCGAGCCGAGCGGCACGAGGCCAATTTCGATACGCCGCTTCGAGAGCTTTTCGCACAGCAGCGAACCGGTGCCGATGCCGATCGAGAAGGTGCCGAGCAGCACGGTCACGACATCCGGATTGGCGGACAGCACGTCTTTCGCGAAACGGAAAAACGACGACAGAAAGGTCGCGCCGACGAACCACAGCCAGGAAATACCCAGCAGGCTCAGAAACACCGTGCGATTTTCGTGCGCCAGTTTCAGGTTGCGCCACGTCTCGCTGACCGGATTCCAGTTGATGCGCAAATCGGGTTGCGGCGCCGGCGTGACCGGCACGAAGCTCGACATGGCTCGCCCGACCAGCGCAATCGCGACACAGGCGCAAGCCAGCAGCACCGCGCCGTGCTCGGCGAAACCCGCCCCCGCACCGCCCACGATCGTCCCGATCAGGATCGCGACGAAGGTGCCCATCTCGACCAGGCCGTTGCCGCCGACCAGTTCCGGCTTCGACAGATGCTGCGGCAGGTACGAATACTTGACCGGCCCGAAGATGGTCGAATGCACGCCCATCAGAAAGGTGCACAGATACAGCAATGGCGCGCTATGCAGCCAGAAGCCCGCGCCGCCGATCAGCATCACGACGATTTCGAAGCTCTTGACGAAGCGGGTCAGCATCGCCTTGTCGTACTTGTCGGCGATCTGACCGGAGGTGGCCGACAGCAGCACGAAGGGCAGGATGAAGATCGCCGAAATCAGGAACGCCGCGGTTTTCGGATCGACGCCGGAAAACCGCGCTGCCTGATACGTGACGAGCGACGTGAAGCCAATCTTGAAGACGTTGTCGTTCATCGCGCCGAGGAACTGGGTCCAGAAAAACGGCGCGAAACGGCGCTGGCCGAGCAGGCGGAACTGGGACTCGTGCGCGTTGTGAGCGCGGGCGGCGCGGCGGGCGGCGGGTAACGGACGATCGCTCATGAAGGTCGGAGAACGGACTAAAAGAGCAACGATGGACAAAGGAACCTGCGCCAACCCGGCGCGCGGCAGAAAACGGCGTTGACGCTAAACCAGACGCAAAAAAGGCGCACGCTTTCGCGCGCGCCTTCGGTGCACCTTCAAGCTCGCGGCAACGGATCGAGCGCCGCTGCGAGCCGTCATGAATCAGCGCGCCGGTTGCTGTTCCTGCTGTTCTTCCGGCCAGTCGCGAATGTACGCCTTGAGCATACGGTTTTCGAAGCCCTGCTCTTCGACCACGGCGCGCGCGACGTCGTAGAACGAGATGATGCCCATCAGCGTGCGGCTTTCCATGACCGGCAAATAGCGCACGTGATGCTCGAGCATCATGCGCCGCACTTCGTTGACGTCCGTTTCCGGCGTGCAGGTGAGCGGGTGATCGTCCATCACCTTGCGGATCGTCGAGGTGCCGACGCTGCCGCCGTTTTTGCTCAACGTCAGGATAATCTCGCGAAACGTCAGCATGCCGACGAGGTCGCCGTATTCCATCACGACCAGCGAGCCGATGTCGTGGTCGGCCATCGTATTGACTGCGTCGTGCAGCGTCGTATCCGGCGTGACCGTGAAAAGGGTGTTGCCTTTGACCTTAAGAATGTCGCTGACTCGCATAATCTGTCTCCGTAACGCCCGCTAAGCTTGCGAAGCATGAATGATTTTCGATCCTAGCGGAAAGACCCATAAAAGGAAAGCGGCCCGCCCGCCAAGGCGCAGCGGGGGTTCGCGCGCCGCGCCGGGCAAAACCCGGACTGCGCCCATCGGGAAAACCGCGCTTGAAGCGATTCGTGCCGGTGATAGGATGGCCGCCACTTTCACCTTTCGCGAGGCCGCCCGTGGCTTCGCCGCCCACGATGTCCGCCAACCGTTTCGATACGCTTGCGCTACACGCCGGCGCAGCGCCCGACCCCGCCACAGGCGCACGCGCCACGCCCATCTACCAGACTACCTCGTTTTCGTTCCGCGATTCGGACCACGCCGCTGCGCTCTTCAATATGGAGCGCGCCGGCCACGTCTACTCGCGAATCTCGAACCCGACCGTGGCCGTGTTCGAAGAGCGCGTCGCCGCGCTGGAAAACGGCGCGGGCGCGATCGGCACCGCCAGCGGCCAGGCGGCGCTGCATCTGGCGATCGCCACGCTGATGGGCGCAGGCTCCCATATCGTCGCCTCCAGCGCGCTGTACGGCGGCTCGCACAACCTGCTGCACTACACGCTGCGGCGCTTCGGCATCGAGACGACTTTCGTCAAACCGGGCGATCTCGACGCGTGGCGCGCGGCGCTGCGCCCTAACACGCGCCTGCTGTTCGGCGAAACGCTCGGCAATCCGGGCCTCGACGTGCTCGATATCGTCAAGGTCGCGCAGATTGCGCATGAGCACCGCGTGCCGCTGCTGGTCGACTCGACGTTCACCACGCCCTACCTGCTCAAACCGTTCGAGCACGGCGCCGACTTCGTCTACCACTCGGCGACCAAATTCCTCGGCGGCCACGGCACGACGATCGGCGGCGTACTGGTGGACGGCGGCACGTTCGACTTCGACGCATCGGGCCGCTTTCCCGAATTCACCGAGCCCTACGAGGGCTTTCACGGCATGGTGTTCGCCGAGGAAAGCACGGTCGCGCCGTTCCTGCTGCGCGCGCGCCGCGAGGGCTTGCGCGACTTCGGCGCCTGCCTGCATCCGCAGGCCGCCTGGCAGCTGCTGCAAGGCATTGAGACGCTACCGCTGCGCATGGAGCGGCACGTCTCGAATACGCGCAAGGTGGTCGACTTCCTCGCCGCCCACGCAGCAGTGGAAAGCGTCGCTTATCCGGATCTGCCGACGCATCCGGACCATGCGCTCGCCCAGCGTCTGCTGCCGCGCGGCGCGGGCGCGGTATTCAGCTTCAATCTGCGCGGCGACCGCGCCGCCGGACGCAGCTTCATCGAAGCGCTGTCGCTGTTCTCGCACCTTGCGAACGTTGGCGACGCGCGCTCGCTGGTGATCCATCCGGCATCGACGACGCACTTCCGCATGGACGCCGCCGCGCTTGCCGCAGCCGGCATCGCCGAAGGCACGATCCGCCTTTCGATCGGCCTGGAAGATCCCGACGATCTGATCGACGACCTCAAACGCGCGCTTAAAGCCGCGCAAAAAGCGAGCGGAGCCACTTCGCCCAAAGCCGGCCCGTCCGGTCAGTCCGCCGCGTCCGCTGCCGGCGGCGCGGCGCGCCCGGAGTCAGCATGATCCTTACCGTTCAAGGCAAACCGGCCTACGCCTATACCGGCGGCAAACTGTTCGACGCCAGCTTGCCGAGCGCCATATTCATTCATGGCGCCGAACACGACCATAGCGTATGGGCGCTGCAAACACGCTACTTCGCGCACCACGGCTTCGGCGTGCTGGCGGTGGATCTGCCCGGGCACTGCCGCAGCGACGGTCCGGCGCTTGTCACTGTTGCGGCCATGGCCGACTGGCTGGCCGCCCTGCTCGACGCCGCCGGCGTGCAACGCGCATTCGTGGCCGGTCACAGCATGGGCTCGCTGGCCGCACTCGACTTCGCCGGCCGCTATCCGGAACGCGCGACGCACCTTGCTCTGCTCGCCACCGCCGTGCCGATGCCCGTCGCCGACGCCTTGCTCGACGCCGCGATGCATCGCGAGCCCGATGCAATCGGCATGGTCAACCAGTGGTCGCATTCGACGCTCGCCGCGAAGCCCTCGTGCCCCGGCCCCGGCTTCTGGCTGCATGGCATGAACCAGCGGCTGATGGAGCGCGTCTCGGCGAGCGGCGAAGCACATCTGTTCCATACCGACTTCACCGCCTGCAACACTTACGCGGACGGCCTCGCGCGTGCCGAGCAGGTACGTTGCCCGACACGGCTGATCGTCGGCAGACGCGATGCGATGACGCCACCGCGCGCGGCCAAAGCGCTCGCCGACGCCCTCGCGCAAGCCGGGGCACACGTCGACACCGTCACGCTCGAAGCCGGTCACGCGCTGATGACCGAGCAACCCGATGCCACACTCGACGCCCTGTTCAACTTCGCCTCAAAGGCGGCAACCGCCGCCCGATAGTTGCCACGCATGCCGCGAGCGGCCTCCGGCAACCATCGCGAGTGGTCACGATAGCCGCGCCGATGGGCGCGCGCCATCGGCCAAATGGCCAGGTTGCGCGCATGGCCCGATAGCCGCACAATGGATTCAAGCCTGTCCACTTTCGAGCGCGCTTTGAGCACGTCGGCGCGCGGCGAAGCATCTTCCGATGCGACAGGCATGGAGTCGACAAGCGTCGAAATTCGGAGGCCGTGATGGCTCAAACCGCGCACACCGATCACTTCGCGAGTTTCGCGGAGTTCTATCCGTTCTACCTGAGCGAGCATCGCAACATGGTCTCCCGCCGGCTGCATTTCGTGGGCTCGCTAGGCGTGATCGGCTGTCTCGCCATGGCGCTCGCCACCGGCGACTGGCTATGGCTGCCGGCCGCCGTCGTCTGCGGATATGGCTTTGCCTGGGTCGGACATTTCTTCTTCGAGAAGAACCGGCCGGCGACTTTCCGGCATCCGCTCTACAGCCTGATGGGCGACTGGGTGATGTTCAAGGACATCTGCATCGGGAAGATTTCGCTGTAGTTTGGTTGTAGTTCCGCTGTCTTTTTGCCGCACGCAGTTCGGCTGCAACGTCAGGCGGCTTGATGCGGCATTGAAGAAGTGCCCCGCTCGTTTTCCTCGGCACGCGCCGCACGCGCGGCGGCGCGCGCCGCCAGCAGCGTGGCGAGCGTCACTTTCAGCTCGTCGTTCTCGAGCGCGGCCAGAAGTGTTGCGCCATCCACGCGCGTCGACTTGAGTCCGAGCTGATATTCGAGCTCCGCGCGATCCACCACGAACAGGTTGAACAAGCGCTCGACGGTGATCTGCGCCGGATTCGCCAACAAAAGAAAATGCGGCCGCATGCCGTCTTCCTGCAAGCACGCGATCCATTCGATCTCCTCGAGCTTTTGCAGCAGATTGATTGTCGTATCCATGTCGCGGCGAAGCATGCGCGAGAGTTCCTGCAACGTGTAGCCGCGCTTGCCCGCATCGCGCGCTTCCGAAAGCCGGGCGAGCAGTTCGAGCGAGTCGAACAGATCGCTGCCTTCGAAAGTGGGCCGGTGGAACTGGCCGATGCGGATCGCCGGTAATGCGGACGCAATCATCGCCCCCGCCAGCGTGATGAACCAGCACAGGTACATCCACAGCAGGAACAGCGGGATCGCGGCAAATGCGCCGTACACCGCAGTGTAGGTGGGAATACGCCGCACGTAGTAACCAAAGCCGCGCTTGGCGAGTTCGAACGCGATTGCAGCAGTGACGCCGCCGATCACCGCGTCGCGCCATTCCACCCGGCAGTTCGGCAGATAGACGTAAAGAATCGTGAAGGCGAGCGCTGTCAACGGTAGCGCAGCGCCGGTGAGCGCCCATTCGATCATCGCCGGGATACGCTGGGTCGCCGTGAACGCCATCGATTGCGTGAACAGATAAGACGAGATCGACAGGCTCACGCCGATCAGAATCGGCCCGAGCGTAATGATCGCCCAATATACCAATATGCGCTGCGCGATCGGCCGCGCCTTGCGCACCCGCCAGATCACGTTGAAGGCGGATTCGACCGTCATCATCGTCATCACCGCGGTGAGGAACAGCACGATCATGCCGATCGTGGTGAGCCCCTTGGCCTTCGACGCGAACTGGTTCAGATACTTGAAAATCTGACTATTGAGTTGCTCGGGCATCAGATGGTCGGCAAGAAAGAACTGCAGCGACTCCTGAAACGAGCTGAATAACGGAAACGCGGTGAACAGCGCAAACGCGACCGTGGCGAGCGGCACGAGCGCAAGCATGCTGGTGAACGTGAGGCTGCCGGCCACCTGCGGAATGCGATCTTCGCTGCTGCGCTTCGCGGCAAACTGCGCGAGCCGTTTGAGCGTATCGAGATCGAGACGCACCCTGGACAACAAACCCACCTCCTCGCTTCATGAACCGGTCTCTCGGGACAGTGCGCCAAGCCTGGCCGAACGGCTATACATGGCCTGTGCAGCGGACCCAACCCCTATAATACCCGTTCACCGATGAGGCCTATGAAAGACATTCTCGTGCTCTATTACAGCCGCCACGGCGCCACGCGCGAGCTCGCGCTGGCGATCGCGCACGGCGTCGACAGCGTCCCGGGCATGCAGGCGCGCGTGCGTACCGTGCCGGCGGTTTCGACCGTCTGCGAAGCGACCCAGCCGGACATCCCCGTCGAAGGTCCACCCTACGTCGAACTGCGCGACCTCGAGGAATGCGCCGGTCTGGCGCTCGGCTCGCCAACCCGCTTCGGCAACATGGCCGCGCCGCTCAAATACTTTCTCGACGGCACCACGCCGCAATGGTTGTCAGGCACCCTGGCTGGCAAACCGGCGTGCGTGTTCACGTCGACCGGCAGTCTGCACGGCGGCCAGGAATCCACGCTGCTGTCGATGATGCTGCCGCTTCTCCATCACGGCATGCTGATCGTCGGCATTCCCTACACTGAAAGCGCGCTGACCACCACGCAAACCGGCGGTACACCGTACGGCGCATCCCATTTCGCACGCGCGGGCAGCGCCGAACAAGGCATCTCCGCCGACGAAAAAACGCTCGCAATCGCGCTGGGCGCACGCGTCGCGCGCACAGCGGCGTCGATGAGCGAACGTCCGTGAGCGGGCCCGATGCCCGAACGTCCGGGAGCGAACCCGATGCTCGAACGTCCATGAGCGGGCCCGATGTCCGAACGTCCGTGAGCGGACCCGATGCTCGAACTTCCATGAGCGGGCCTGATGCCCGAACGTCCGTGAGCGGACCCGATGCTCGAACGTCCATGGGCGGGCTCGATGGCCGAACTTCCGTGCATGGACCGGATGCGGCAGTGGCCGGGGCATCGCCAACAGACGCGACAGCGGCCAACGCATCAGCAACTGCAAGCGCCATACCCCTACAGCAAAACCACTCAAGCGCGCTCGGCGCTACCGCGGCGCTACTCGCGCTGATCGTGTTGTCGGTTGCCTGGGAAGGGTGGCTCGCGCCTCTGCGGCCAGGCGGCTCGGTGCTGGTGCTCAAAGCATTGCCGCTGCTGATCGCGCTGCCGGGCGTCTGGAGGCGCCGGCTTTACACGCAGCAATGGGCGTCGATGCTGATCTTGCTGTATTTCGCCGAGGGCATCGTGCGCGGCTGGAGCGACCACGGTTTGAGCGCGCAGCTCGGCTGGCTGGAAACCGCGCTCTCGGTGGTTTTTTTCGTCTGCACGCTCGCGTATGTCGCGCCGTTCAAGCGCGCGGCAAAACAGGCCGCGAAACAAGCGGCGAAACAAGCGGCGAAACAAGCCACGGAGCAAACCGCGGAACAATCCGCCAAGCACGCCGCAAGGCAGGCCGTGCAGCAGACAACCAGGCAGCAGCCCCCGCCCGGCGCCGAATGAGGACAGCGCTCCCCGCATAACTTATCCGCCGAACACCCTGACCGACCATCATGACCGAAGCCGTATTCCTCACCGCATGCCGCGACGCCATCGGCGCCGCCCACGTGCTGACCGACCCGCACGACACCGCCCCCTACGGCACCGACTGGCGCCGCCGCTACACCGGCGCGGCCTGCGCGGTGCTCTGCCCGGCCACATCTGAAGAAGTCGCGGCGCTCGTGAAGCTCGCCGTCGAACATCGCATCGCGCTGGTGCCGCAGGGCGGCAACACCGGCCTTGCCGGCGGCGCGACGCCGGATGCGAGCGGCGCGCAGGCAGTCGTCAGCCTGCGGCGTCTGAACCGCGTGCGCGACATCGATCCGCACAACAATACGATCACCGTCGAAGCCGGCGTCATCCTCGCCGAGGTGCAGAAGCACGCGGAGGAAGCGGACCGGCTGTTCCCGCTGAGCCTCGCCGCCGAAGGCAGTTGCACGATCGGCGGCAATCTCGCCACCAACGCGGGCGGCACCGGCGTGCTGCGCTACGGCAACACGCGCGAGTTGTGCCTGGGCCTCGAAGTGGTCACGCCGCAAGGCGAACTGTGGGACGGCCTGCGCGGACTGCGCAAGGACAACACGGGCTACGATCTGCGCGACCTGTTCATCGGCGCGGAAGGCACGCTCGGCATCATCACCGCCGCCGTGCTCAAGCTGCATCCGCAGCCGGCCGCTCGCGTCACGGCGGTCGCCGCGCTGGCGTCGCCTCATGCGGCGCTCGATTTCCTGTCGCTGACGCAACGCGTCGCCGGACCGCTGCTGACCGGTTTCGAATTGATGTCGGACTTCTGTCTGCGGCTGGTCGGCCGTCATTTTGCGCAGATGCGCTATCCGTTTGCCGAGCCGCACGCTCAAGTGGTGCTGCTCGAACTGTCGGACAGCGAAAGCGAGGAACACGCGCGCGGCCTGTTTGAGCACCTGATGGAAACCGCGCTGGAAGAAGGTCTGGTGGAAGACGCGGTGGTAGCGGAAAATCTCGCGCAATCCCAGGCTTTCTGGAATCTGCGCGAACACATTCCGCTTGCGCAGGCGGAAGAAGGTCTGAACATCAAGCACGATATCGCGGTGCCGATTTCGCGCATCGGCCACTTCATCGAGGAAACCGACGCGGCGATCGCGCAAGCAGTGCCGGGCGCGCGAATGGTCACGTTCGGCCATCTGGGCGACGGCAACCTGCACTACAACGTACAGGCGCCCGAGGGCGTCGGCGCCAAGGCGTTCCTCGATGAATTCCAGAGCTCGATCAATCAGATCGTGTACGACAGCGTGCACCGCCACCGCGGCAGCATCAGCGCAGAACACGGGCTCGGTCAATTGAAAATCGACGAAGCGATGCATTACAAGCAGAACGTCGAGGTGCAGTTGATGCGCGCCGTCAAACGCGCGCTCGATCCGCTGAACCTGATGAACCCGGGCAAGGTGCTACGCTAACGTTAGAGGCCCCCGCTTCGGGGCCGCCGCAGGAGCCGTTCGTGAAGATTCGAGTGCTGTCCGATCTGCATCTGGAGAACGACGAGCCCGAGCTGATCCCGCATGCGCAGGCGGATCTGATCGTGCTGGCCGGCGACATCCACAATCACGCGGCCGGGCCGCGCTGGGCCGCGCAAACTTTCGACGGCGCCGTGCCGGTGGTCTACGTGCCCGGCAATCACGAGTACTACGACGGCGAATTCGGCGCGCTCGAAACGGCGCTCTACGACGCGGCGGCCTCGGTCGATAACGTGCACGTGCTAAACAACGCCGCGCTGGTCGACCCGGAGGGCCGCTGGCGCGTACTCGGCACGACCTTGTGGACCGACTTCGCGTTATACGGCGCCGACGAAGCCGCGCTCGCCCAATCCATCGAAGCGGCGCGCCAGGTGATGCTCGACTTCCGCGGCCTGATCCAGATGAACTGGCCGCACGACATGCTGGATGCGCCGCGCGATTTCACGCCCGCCGACTCCATCGCGCTGCACAGGCACGCGCGCGCATGGCTCGAGAGCGAGCTGGCCAAACCGTTCGACGGCAAGACGATCGTCGTCACGCATCACGCGCCGCACCGGCTGAGTCTGGCCGAGCGCTACGCGCAAGACCGCGTGTCGGCCGGATTCGTCAATCATTTACCGGAACTGGTGCGCGCGCCCGTCGCGCTGTGGATTCACGGACACACGCATACATCGTTCGATTACACGGTGAACGGCACGCGCGTGGTGTGCAATCCGCGCGGCTATCTCGACCGGCGCACCCGTCAACCGGAAAATCCGCAGTTCGCCTGGGACAAGGTGGTAGAGATCTAGGGCTGGCTCGGGCCGATCTGGGTAGCCAGGCTACGCGGCGCGCACTACGCTGTTGTCATCGGCTGCGGCTGGGGTCGGCCCTGTAGTGACTGACGTGCCGACGCCAGTCGGCTTGATCGGCTTGATCGGCTTGATCGGCTTGATCGGCTTGATCGGCTCGATCGGCTCGATCGGCCGATTCAGTCAGGCAGGTCGAGCCGGTCGCGTCCGGAGGTCGCTCATGTGTGGTCGAATCAGTCAGTACCGCGATCCGCTTCGTTATGCGCAGCATCTCGGCCTCAGCGATCCGCTGATGCTGTTCGACGCCGCCGACCGCCGCCCCGGCTACAACCTGTCGCCCGGCACGCATCCGCTCGCGATTTATCCTGACCAAACGCTGCGTGCGATTCACTGGGGTTACTGCCCAGACTGGGCACGCGTTCAACATCTGCCGCAAACGATCAACGCCCGTGCCGAAACCGCGGCGCACGCCCGCTATTTCAAGGCCCTGTGGAAAACCGGACGGGTATTGGTGCCGGCGGACGGCTGGTTCGAATGGCGCGTAGAGGCGGCGCCCGACACGGATACCGGCGATGACGCGGTACAGAGCGCGGTACAGAGCGCGTTACAGAGCACGACCCGGAGCACGACCCAAGGCACACGCCAGGGTGCGGGAACGATCCGCCAGCCCTACTTCGTGCGCCTGAAAAGCGATGCGCCGATGTACTTTGCCGCGCTATCGAGCGTGCGCGGCACTGCGCCGCAAACGGAGGGTATGGGATTGGTGATTGTGACGGCCACCGCCGACGCTGGCCTGATCGACGTGCATGACCGCCGTCCGCTGGTGTTCGCGCCGGATGCGGCGCGCCGCTGGCTGGACCCGGCGCTGCCGCCGGACGAACTCCAGCAGCTCGCGCGCGGCGCCTGCGTACCCGCCGGGCGCTTTCGCTGGCACCGCGTGAGCCCCGAGGTGGACCGCACGCTCAATGACGAGCCGCGTCTGATTGAAGCGCTGGACTGAAACCGCGGCGCACCGGCCGAAAAAACTCAATAACTAAAGCGTGTAAAGCGTGCCCGCTGAATGGGCCTACTGGATGTGCCAGGTGAATATCCCAGCCAAGGCGGCAATTAAGCGCGGCAATCAAGCTGGTAATTAAGCGGGCAATCAAGCGAAGCGCGACAACCCGGCGTGCCAGCCAGGCACGTCAGCAAAACTCAGCGGTCGCGCCTTTGCGTAGACAAATCCGCCGGACGCTCGACCTTGATCGGCACCAGTTGCGGCTGCTGTTCACGCAGCCGGCGCAGCAAATCGCGCGATGCGGCGATGCCGATCAGTCCCAACATGACGGCCACGCCGATCATCAGATGCGTATCCATGAATCCCTCGTCCTTCCAGTTGTTGCGATTCGCCGAATGGCTGCTGACTGAACGCGTCCGGCTGAAGTCGGCCGCGCGTGAACGACACGTTAGCAAATCGACCGCGGCGCAGAAGTAAGGAAATGTTGCGACGCGACACTTCTGTAACAACGCGTCACGGCCGGCGCGCCCAATCTGTCAACCGGCGCCGCCGCGCCGCATCAGGTGCGCGCAAATTTGCGCAGCTCGGCCTGGTCGACCGCCAGCGTCGCGGGCAGCTCGTCGCGCAGAAATTCGACCCAGGTGCGGATTTTCGCGTCCAGATATTGCCGCGACGGATACAGCGCATACAGATTCATTTCCTGCGATGTGTACTCCGGCAACAGCCACACGAGCTCGCCGCTGCGCAAACCGCTGATCGCCGAATAGATCGGAATCAGGCCGACGCCCATGCCGCTGCATACCGCGACCGCCATCGCTTCCGCCACGTTCACCTGGAACGTCGTCGGTCCTAATGCGATCGTTTCCTCGCCGTTCGGGCCGTCGAAAGTCCATTTATCGGTCGGAAATACCGGCGTGACCATTTGCAGGCAGGTATGCCGCACCAGGTCGGCGGGCGTCTGCGGCACGCCGTGCCGCTCCAGGTAAGCCGGCGAAGCGCACGCAATGCTGAACGCGCTGCCGAGGCGCTGCGACACCAAACCCGAATCCGGCAGACCGGTGGCGAGCGTCAGCGCCACGTCAAATCCTTCGTCGAGCAGATCGGGCAGGCGCTGCGCGAGCGTCAGCTCGATATGCACATCCGGATAACGCTGCTGATAACGGCTGACGGCCGGCACCACATAGTGCTGGCCGAAGCTCGTCATCGCGTGGACCTTGAGTTTGCCGGACGGCCGCGCGTGGGCGTCGCTCGCTTCCGCCTCGGCCTGATCGACGTACGCGAGGATCTGCTCGCAGCGTTGCAGATAGCGCTCGCCGGCCTCGGTCAACGCGATGCGGCGGGTGGTGCGGTTCAAGAGCCGCGTGCGCAGGTGCGCTTCCAGATCGGACACCGCGCGCGACGCGTACGCCGTGGTCGTGTTCAGGTGCTGCGCAGCACCCGTAAAGCTGCCCGCTTCGACGACGCGGACAAATACGCGCATGTTTTGAAGCGTATCCATAGCATTCCTTGAAGATCCGCAGCGATTGTTACACGATTCGCAAAGGCGATTGTCTCATCTTCCGTAAAAATGCCTTGCATCTTTACCGGTTATTCCCCAATCAATCGAAAAATATAATGGCGCACAAGGTTCTATAGCTATTTGTGGAGGAAATCGTGCAGTCTCCGGTACCGAAAGGGATCGCCGCCGTCGCGGTTCTTACGATCCTATTAACAATCGCCGGCTGTGCCAATACCGGAGGCATCGCGCCGCAAGCCAGCGGAATCGAGCCCGCGTCGCTCGATGCGGGCAACGCCATCCGGGCCGCCGATGCCGACGCGCAATGGCCGGCCGCCGACTGGTGGCGCGCTTATAACGACCCGCAGCTCAATGAGTGGATCGACGCCGCGCAGGCGGGCAATCCGACGCTGGCCGTGGCGCAGGCGCGCGTACGCGAAGCCGCGTCGATGGCGGGCGTGGCCCGTTCGGCGCTGTCGCCGCAGGTCAACGGCAGTCTGTCGATCCAGCGTGAGAAATGGGCCGACAACCTGTACTACGGCCCGGGTCCGCTCGCGGGCGAGCAGTCGTGGAACAACACCGGCACGCTGGGGCTCGCGTATCACCTGGATATCTGGGGCAAGGACAGGAACGCAGCCGAACGCGCGCTCGACTCCGCGCATGCAAGCGCCGCCGATGCCCGCGCCGCCCAGCTCGAACTGGAAGGCAATGTGGTGCGCACGTACATCGACATGTCGATGAACTACGCGCTGCTCGACATCGCCAGGGCCACGTTGCAGCAACAGCAGCAGATCGCCGATCTGGCCACGCGCCGTCTGAAGGGCGGCATCGGCACGCAGCTCGAAGTGAGCCAGGCCGAAACGCCGCTGCCGGAATACGAACGGCAGATCGATGCAATCGAAGAACAGATCGCACTCGGCCGCAATCAGCTGGCCGCGCTGGCCGGCAAAGGTCCGGGTGCGGGCGATTCGATCCGCCGTCCGGTACTCGCGCTCGACGCGCCCGCCGGCCTGCCGAGCACGCTGCCCGCTGATCTGATCGGCCATCGGCCAGACGTGGTCGCGGCGCGCTGGACGGTGGCGGCACAGGCGCGCGGCATCGATGTCGCCAAGGCCGATTTCTATCCGGACATCAACCTGCTGGCGTCGATCGGCGGTTATGCGGCGATGGGGCCGCTGTTCCAGTTCCTGAAGAATCCGTCGCATAGCTGGAGCGCCGGGCCGGCGCTGTCGCTGCCGATCCTCGACGGCGGGCGGCTGCGCTCGCAACTCGGCGCGGCGTCGGCGGGCTACGACGAGGCCGTGGATCGCTATAACCAGTCGATCGTCGGCGCGCTGAAGGACATCGCCGACCAGGTGGTGCGGATCCGCTCGCTCGCCGCTCAGGCAGACGACGCCGATCGTTCGGTTGCGGCGGCCCGCAAGAACTACGAATTGTCCCGCGAAGGCTACCGGCGCGGCCTGACCGACTATCTGAACGTGCTGGTCGCGCAAAGCCAGTTGCTGCGCGCGCAGGAAGGCGTCGCGAAGATTCAGGCCGAGCGCCTCGGCGCGCACGCATCGCTGGTCACGGCGTTGGGCGGCGGACTCGACGAACCGGCCAATGGGCCGCAGCAAGACGAAACGCTGCCGGGGCATGGCAAGGGCAAGAGCAAAGCCGCAGCCGATTCGACCGCCGCGGCCGGGCCGTCGGACACGCCGGCGCAAACGGGCTCCACCAGCCGCACAAATAACGCCGCGCAGGTTTCCACCACAGCACAACCGCAGAGCCGGGCCGCCTCGCCGGCAAAACCGACGCGCGCTGCAGCAAAGCGTGCCGACGGCAACGCCCGCCTGAGCGCCGCGACGAGCACCAGCCGCTCGTCCACCAGCGCAAGCGCGGCTGAATGAGGACGTCGACCATGTCAGCCACCCCTTCTCCCTCCTCGCCGCCGGCCTCGTTCGCCGCGCTTTGCACGGCCGTCGCCGACTGGGCGCACACCGACGGCCGCACGTGGGCCTATCTGTTTAAAACGCTCGCCGCCTGTTTTCTCGCGCTCGGCATCGCGATGAAGCTCGACCTGCCGCAACCGCGCACCGCGATGACCACCGTCTTCATCGTGATGCAGCCGCAAAGCGGGATGGTGTTCGCCAAGAGCTTCTACCGGATCTGCGGCACGCTGGTCGGCCTCGTCGTGATGCTCGCGTTCATCGGCCTCTTTGCGCAGCAGCCGGAAATGTTCATTGTCGCGACCGGGATCTGGGTCGGCATCTGCACCGCCGGCGCCGCGCGCAACCGCAATTTCAAGTCGTACGGTTTCGTGCTGGCCGGCTATACCGCCGCGCTGATCGGCATTCCGGCTTCGCAACATCCGGACGGCGCGTTTCTGAGCGCCCTCACGCGGGTCGCCGAAGTGGTGGTCGGCATCGTTTGTGCGGGCGCGGTCAGTGGTCTCGTGTTGCCGCAATACGCCGGCTTGCAGATGCGCAGCACCGTGCGGGCGCGCTTCTCGGCGTTCGTCGAGTACGTGTCCGCGTCGCTGGCGGGCCGCAACGACCGCGCGCAGATCGAGGCGACCAACGCGCACTTTGTCGCCGACATCGTCGGCTTCGAAGCGGCGCGCAGCGTGGCCATGTTCGAAGGTCCCGGCTCGCGGATGCGCGGCGGCCGCCTCGCGCGTCTGAACAGCGAATTCATGACGGCATCGACGCGCTTTCACGCGCTGCATCAACTGATGAACCGGCTGCGCGACGCCCAAACGAGTGGCGCAACCGTTGCGATCGAGGCGCTCGAACCGTACTTCAAGGAGATCGCCCCGCTGCTCGCGAAGTCCGGCGAGCCCGTGCTGAGCGCCGCCGATGCCGCGCACGCCGCCGCGCAGCTCGATACCTACAAGGCTGCCTTGCCCAAGCGTGTGCGCGAGACGCGCGCCGCACTGGAAACGCAGGCGGACACGCCGCTGCTCGACTTCGACACCGGCGCCGAATTGCTGTACCGCTTCGTGGACGATCTGCATGCGTACGCGGCGACTTACGCGTCGCTTGCCGTCGACCGGCACGAGCGCGAGCGCTGGATCGAGCGTTACGAGCCGAGGACCAACTCGATTGCCGCGGGCGTGGCCGGCTTGCGCGCGGCCATCGTGATGATGGTGCTCGGCGCGTTCTGGATCGCGAGCGCGTGGCCGAGCGGCTCGACGCTCGTGCTGACTGCGGCAGCCACCTGCGCGCTGGCGTCGTCGTCGCCGAATCCGATGCGCACCGCGTTCCAGATGGCCGGCGGCACGCTGGCCGCCTCCGTGCTGGGGATGATCGCGGTGTTCGGCGTGTATCCGCACATCGACGGTTTTCCGCTGCTGTGCGCCGCGCTCACGCCGTTCCTGCTGCTCGGCGTATTCATGACGACGCGGCCGTCGCTGGCCGGCTACGGGATCGGCTACTGCATCTTCTTCTGTTTCCTCGCCGGACCGGACAACGTGATTCGCTACGATCCGAGCGGCTTCATCAACGATTCGATCGCGCTGCTGCTGTCGATGCTGGTGACGTCGATTGCCTTCGCGGTATTGCTGCCGCCGTCGGCACCGTGGCTGCGCAATCGTCTGCTGACGGATCTGCGCCGCCAGGTGGTGCTGGCGAGCCGCGCGGGCATGAGCCGGGTGCGTTCGCGTTTCGAGAGCGGCGCGCGCGACCTGATGTTCCAGATCAACGCGCTCGCGCCAGGCGAGCCCGCGCTCAAGCGCGACACCTTGGGCTGGCTGTTCTCGGTGCTCGAAGTGGGCAACGCGATGATCGATCTGCGCGGCGAAGTGGCGGCCCTGCCCGCCGATGCGCGCTACGCGAAGACGATGCCGTGGCGGGTGTCGCTGCGCGCGATGCGCAGCGCGGTGACCGCGCTCTTCGAGCGGCCGCGCGCGGACCGCTTCGACCGCGCGCTGGCGGCGACCATCGACGCCATCGCCGCGGTTCAGCAGATGCTGGCGACCTTCACGCCGCCGCGTGAGGAGCGCCAACGGCTACAAGGCATCCTGAGTCAACTGCATTTCATTCGTACCGCGCTGCTCGATCCGCAATCGCCGCTTGAACCGCTGGTGAGCGGACGTGCCGACGCGTCTGAAGGAGTTCGTCATGCCACGTGATATTGCCGTTTTCGACGCCTACGTGCCGGCCATCGTGCTGCTGTTTATCGCGGGCGCCGCGCTTACCTGGGTGTTGGACCGTGCGATTGCCCATACGGGCTTGTATCGCATGGTGTGGCATCCGTCCCTGTTCCGGGCCAGCTTGCTCGTGTGTGTGTGCGGCGTGCTGGGTCTCGCCGTTTATCGTTGATCAGAGTCGAAACATGACCGTTCGAAATTTTGTGGGCTTCGTCGCGACTGCCGTTGTTTTTATCGTCGCGATTTTGATTGGACGCGTGCTGTGGGTTCATTACATGGATGAACCGTGGACGCGCGATGGGCGCGTGCGCGCCGAGATCGTCAACGTGGCGCCGGACGTGTCGGGTGCGGTGGTCGATTTGCCTGTCAAGGACAACCAGTTGGTGAAGAAAGGCGATCTGCTGATGCAGATCGATCCGTCGCACTATGAGATCGCCGTGGAGCAGGCGCAGGCGGCGGTTGCCGCGCGCAAGGCCGAATTGCAGATGCGGCGCGACGATGCGCAGCGGCGCGCGGATATGGATGCTTTGGTCGTCTCCAAGGAGAGCCGTGAGAACGCGACGCACACTGCGTCGGCTGCTGACGCTGCCTATCAGCAGGCTCTCGCCGCGCTCGATGCGGCCAGGTTGAACCTGGCGCGCACGCGGGTGGTGTCGCCTGTCGACGGTTACGTCACCAATCTCAATGTTTTTCGCGGCGACTATGCAACTGCGGGTTCTGCCAAGCTGGCTATTGTCGATAGCCATTCCTTCTGGGTTTATGGGTACTTCGAGGAGACCAAGCTTCCTCATGTTCGCGTCGGCGACAAGGCTGAAGTTCGGCTGATGAGCGGCGGCACTCTGCAAGGGCATGTCGAGAGCATCTCTCGAGGGATCTACGACCGCGATAATCCCGAAAGCCGCGAGTTGCTGGCGGATGTCAATCCGACTTTCAACTGGGTGAGATTGGCACAGCGCGTGCCCGTCAGGGTGAGGATCGATTCCGTACCCGACGATGTCGTGCTTGCAGCAGGGATTACTTGTACGGTTGTGGTCAAACCCAGCTGATGTGTTTTGCGATGGGGCGGTTTGGCAGTACTCCTTTTAGCTGTATCAGCCATTCCGGTTCCGCATCCAGTCAGCGGTCTCGAAGAACGACCCCAGCAGCCTCTCGCGCAGCGATTCGGCAAGCCCCACGTCCTCCATGGCCCAGGCCATACACCTGAGCCACTGATCCCTCTCGCTGGACGCGATGGCAAACGGCAAATGCCGGGCCCTCAAGCGAGGATGCCCGAAGCGGCTGATGTAATGATCGGGCCCGCCCATCCATCCGCACAGAAACCAGAAAAACTTGTCCCTCGAACCCTCGAGCGACTCCGGATGCAAAGCCCGAATCCCGGCGAACTCGGCCTCGAGATCCATCAAATCGTAAAACCGGTCGACCAGCTCGCGCACGCGAGCTTCGCCGCCCACCAGTTCGAAGGCCGTCGGTCCCGCCGCGGACCCTTCGTCGTCAAGATCGCTCATACCCAGCCACACAACAAAAGAGAAAAATCACGCATCCCGCAGCGATTGCAATGCCGGCCGCGACAGCACATGCCGCAAGCTGAGCCAGCCGCCGACACCGGCGCAAGCAACCCCGGCAGCGACGCCCGCCGGCAACAGCCACGGATCGAAACTCAGATAAAACTCGAACACGCGGGTCGCCAGCACCCACCCGATCGCCTGTGCGCCGAGCGCCGCCATCAGCCCCGCCAGCGCACCCACCGCGACAAACTCGGCAATCTGCACCGCCCGCACCTGGCGATGCGACGCCCCCAGCGCACGCAGCAGCGCGGATTCTCGCATACGCTCATCGCGGGTGCCGGCCAGCGCCGCATACAGCACGAGCACGCCGGCCGCGAGCGTGAACGCAAACAGGAACTGCACCGCGCCGATCACCTGCTGCATCACGCGCTGCACCTGCGCGACAATCGGCCCGGTGTCGATCGCAGTAAGGTTCGGATACGCGGCAATCAGGCCGTCGATCGTCGCCTGCTGCGAAGGCGGCAAATGAAAACTGGTGATGAACGTCGCCGGGAAATCCTGCAACGCGGCCGGCGGCATCAGCACGAAAAAGTTGACCTTGAACGAACCCCAATCGAGCTTGCGCACACTCGTCACGGGCGCGTCGATCTGCAAACCCGTCACGTCGAAGCGCAGCGTGTCGCCAGGCTTTACGTCGATCAGTTTCGCCAGCCCCTGTTCGATCGAAATCTGCGGCGTTTTCGTTTCGCCGTACCACGTGCCCGCGGAAAGACGATTGTCTTCGGGCAGCGTCGTCGTGTAGGACAGATTGAATTCGCGGTCCACGAGCCGCCTTGCATCGTCGCCTTTGAACGCGTCCGGATTCACCGGCTTGCCGTTGATCGCGAGCAAGCGGCCGCGCACCATCGGCGAGAGCACGGTGCCTGGCAGGCCATGCGCGCCCAGATAGTGCGTGACGGCTTCGCGTTGATCGGGCTGGATGTCGATGATGAATTCATTCGGCGCATCCGGCGGCGTCGATTTGCGCCAGCCGGCTACCAGGTCGTTGTGCGTCATCGCGATCAGCAACAGGCACATCAGGCCGATGCCGAGCGCGGTGATCTCCAGCGCGCTCGCGCTGCTGCGCCGCTCCAG
The DNA here is from genome assembly GCF_003353175.1 of Paraburkholderia lacunae. GTDB lineage: Bacteria > Pseudomonadota > Gammaproteobacteria > Burkholderiales > Burkholderiaceae > Paraburkholderia > Paraburkholderia lacunae. The sequence continues at coordinate 23,372 of NZ_QHKS01000015.1, forward strand.
CGACGCCAGCGCATACCGCCAGCCGATCCCCGCATTGACGCGCTCGCTGCGCACGACACGCGAAGCGCCCCACAACGCCAGCCGCGCGATGCACGCGAACACCAGCAAGCCGCCCGCAAAGCCGCCCGCGACAATGCCGCCGAGCTTCAGCTCGCCCGCGGCGACGATCAGCAGCGCAGCGAACAGCACGATGCCGAGAGCGTATGCGGCCCACGCGGTGCGCCCCGCCTCGCCCCATTCGCGCCGCAACACCCGCATCGGCGGCACGCGCGTCAACGGCAGGAGCGGCGGCAACGCAAAGCCGAGCAGCAACACGAGACCCGCCGCGATGCCTTCGAGCACCGGCCATCCGCTCGGGTACGGCAACACGACATCGATCAGACTGCCGAGCCACGTCAGCAGCACCAGATGCCCCACATAGCCGAGCGCCACGCCCGCCGCGCCGCCCATCAAACCGAGGCCGGCAAATTCGAGCGTGAAGAGCGCGCGCAGCGTCGCTTGACTGACGCCGAGGCAGCGCATCGCCGCGCAGCTGTCCAGATGCCGGCGCATATAACGGTGCGCGGCCATCGCGATCGCGACAGCCGCGAGCAATGCCGTGAGCAGCGAGACGAGCGTGAGAAAGTGGCTCGCGCGGTCGAGCGTCTGACGCACTTGCGGCTGGCCGTCCTGCAACGACTCGAGCGCGACGCCGCGCATCTTGCCGCCGTCGACCCTGTCATGCGCGAACTGGGCGAACCGCGCGACCGACTCATCCGCGCCCGCTACCAGCAACCTGTACGTCACGCGGCTGCCGAATGTGATGAGGCCGGTCGATTGGACCTCGTCGGCGCGCACCATCAAACGCGGCGAGAAATTGACGAACGAGAAGCCGCGATCCAGTTCGCGCGTGATCACCGCGCCGATCGTGAAGCTGCGGCTGCCGACCTTGACCTCGCCGCCGACATGCAGCTTCAACGCATCGAGCAGTGCCTGATCGACCCAGACGGTGCCCGGCGGCGGAATCGATTGCGCGGGATGATCCGCCGCACCGGGCGCGGGGGCGATCCGCAACGCGCCGCGCAACGGATAACCCGGCGACACCGCCTTGATCGCGGCAAGGCGCGAGACCGGCTGCGCGCCGGTCGAATTGATCATGCTGGGAAAGATGGTGGTGCTGGCCGTATTCAGACCGAGCGCCCTGGCTTGCTGAGAAAACTGCGGATCGACCGGATGATCGGCGCGCACGATGAAATCGGCAGCGATCATCCGGCGCGCGTCGCGCTCGAGCCCCTGGTGCAGCCGGTCCGCCAGAATCCCGACACTCGACAAAGCCGCGACGGCCAACACCAGCGCCAGCAGCAGCATAGTCAGTTCGCCCGCGCGCCAGTCGCGCGCCGTCATGCGCATAGTCTGGCGCAGCAAATCGGCGCCGCTAAACCGGCGCTTCGATACGACGTGCGCGGTCGAACCTCGTACCGTATCGCTCAATCGTGCCTGCTCCTGGCTAAACGCGACACCATGTGCGTCGCCATCCCGCGAAAACCGCCCTGAACCCCGCGCCAGAGCCGCGGCAACGCCCAACTCGCCAGCATCAGGAAGCCCACCATCAGCACCAGAAACACGAGCGGCACGAACAGCGCAAGCAGCACACCGCCGAACACGAGACCGTCTTCAGCGGTCGAGGTCACGATATTGGACACCGGTTCCGGCGACAGATTGATCAGCGCGCGCGTGCCCGCTTTCGCCAGATGCGCCGTGCCCGCCAGCGTGCCGCCCGCAAGCGCGGCGACCATCAGCAGCGCCGGGTCGGCATGGCCGAGCGCGCCAGCGGCCAGCACGGCGCCGGCCGGAATCCGGATAAAGGTATGGATCGCGTCCCACAACGAATCGAAGGCGGGGATTTTGTCGGCGATGAATTCGGCGACCGTCAGCGCGGCTGCGACGCCGATCACCCACGGCGAAGACAGTGCGGACAGCGTGTCGGGGAGATGGATCAGGCCGAGACGTTCGAATACGCCGGCCAGCAGGACCGTCAGATAGAGGCGCAGCCCGCTGCCCCATGAAAGGCCAGCAGCAAGCGAAAGTGATTCAAGCATGGCCGCCTCCAGGCGCGCTGTGCGTGCGGGGCGCTTCGACGGGCAAGGGAAAGGGAGCCGCCGCACCGAAGTCGTCAGACCCGCGCCAAGCCGGCCGCGCCAAACGGGCCGCGGGCAATTTCAGGATGGATTCCACTTCATTATAGCTACGTTAATTCGCAGAACGCAGAGCGGCAAACAATTGGCGCTCGCTCATAGGGCGCGTGCAGCGCACACGGTCGTCGGCGGCAAGTCGGTCGGCGGCGGTCGGCGGCGGTCGGCGGTTGCCAACGACGGCTCAATGCCCCGACGAGAGCTTCAGGCCGATCAAGCCGACTACGATGAGCAATGCGCTCGCCACCCGCGCGGCCGTCAAGGATTCGCCCATCATCACAATGCCGAAGATGAACGCGCCGACCGCGCCGATCCCCGTCCACACGGCGTACGCGGTGCCGAGCGGCAGCTGGCGCATGGCCACGGCGAGCAGGACGAAACTGCCGAGCGCGGTCGCGACCGTGAACACGGACGGCCAGAGCCGGGTGAAACCTTCGGAGGTTTTGAGACCGGCAGCCCATGCGACTTCGAGCAAACCGGCAATTAGTAGAAGCAACCAGGACACGAGACAACTCCATGGTCAGATGGGGCCGTCCCCGTTCGTAGCGGATGCGTAAGGTCGTCCTTACGATCCGCAATTTTACCAAAATGGTGTACTCGGCCGCTGCGGCGTCCTGTCACAAGGGCTGCAGCAGGGCTGCGGACAGCGTCAAACCGCGCCGACCAGGCGATATCCGACACCCGTCTCGGTGACGATATGTTCCGGCTGCGCCGGATCCCGCTCCAGCTTGCCGCGCAAATGAGCCATATAGATCCGCAGATAGTGATGGCTCTCGACATGCGATGGCCCCCATACATCGCGCAGCAGTTGCCGGTGCGTGAGCACGCGGCCGGCGTGGCGCACCAGCGTCGCGAGCAGCCGATATTCGATCGGGGTCAGATGGACCGCGGCGCCATCGCGGCTCACCTGGCGCAAGGCCAGATCGACGGTGACAGTACCGAAACGCACCTGCGGCGATTCGTTGGCGCCGCCTTGATTGCGCCGCCGCATATGCGCGCGGATCCGCGCCAGCAATTCGGAGACGCCGAACGGCTTGGTCAGATAGTCATCCGCGCCGGCGTCGAGCGCGGCGACTTTCTCGGTTTCCTGGGTGCGCGCCGACAGCACGATCACCGGCAATTCGCTCCAGCCGCGCAGTTCGCGGATCACATCGAGGCCGTCGGTGTCGGGCAAGCCGAGGTCGACGATCACCAGATCGGGCTTGCGCGTCGCGGCTTCGACGAGACCTTGCTTGCCGGTTTCGGCGTCGTGCACCGCGATGCCCTCGCCTTCCAGCGCCGTTCGCACGAAGCGGCGGATCTGCTTTTCGTCTTCGATCAGGACGACGGTAATGCTGGGGTCACTCATGGGTCGGCTTGGAAAGCGGGTGTTGAGGTGAATTGAGTTCGAGCGGCGCCTCGGCAGCGTGCTCCCGTGGTTGCGGCGATTGCGCCGCCGGGGCGTCGGGCTCGCCTTGCGCCGTCGTGCCGCCTGGCGTCGCCGATGCCGATGCCGATGCCGATGCCGGTGCCGGTGCCGGTGCCGGTGCCGAATCATCGGGCAACGCGCCGATGTCCTCGTCTTCCAGCACGTCAGGCGCGGCGGGCGGCGTTTCCACCGGCAGCGTGAACCAGAAGCGCGCGCCTTCGACGCGACCAGCCGCCGTCATCCGATTGAGCGCGCCGATTGTCCCGCCGTGCGCCTCGACGATCGCGCGGCAAATCGCGAGGCCGAGCCCGATGCCCGGCTTGGCCGATTCTTTCTCGCCGCGCGTGAACTTCTCGAACACGCGCGCCTCCATGCCGGCGGGCAGGCCCGGCCCGCCATCGTCGACGGTGATGCGCACGAACTGCTTGCCGCCGTCCAGGATCACTTGCGCGCCGATCGTCAGAGGCGTGTCGGCGGCCGTGTACTTGGCCGCGTTCTCGAACAGATTCGAAAAGAGCCGCTCCATCAGCACGGCATCGAGGTGCAACAGCGGCAAATCCGCGGGCAGCTTCACCTGCACCGGATGATTCGCGAGCACACGCCGGCAGGCACGCAAGGCGGCGCCGACCGTCTCTTCGAGCAGGGTCCATTGCCGGTTCAATTGCAAACTGCCCGCCTGCAGGCGCGCCATGTCGAGCAGATTCGTGACGATGCCGGTCATGCGCAGCGCTTCTTCGTGGATCGCCTCCACCAGATCGTCGCGGGGCTGCGCGTCGGGGTGGGCTTCATGCGACTGCGCGAGCATCGACGAGAAGCCGACGATGGTTGTCAACGGCGTGCGCAAGTCGTGCGAGATCGCCGACAGCAGCGAATTGCGCAAGCGCTCCGACTCCATGTTGACCAGCGCATCGCGTGCGATTTCGACGTAATGCACCCGCTCCAACGCCAGCGCGATCTGCGCGGCGAACGCGTCGAGCATGCGTTGCTGTTCGGGCACGTCGAGCTCGCCTTCGTTGCGCATCACGACCGCGAGCACGCCGCGCGTGCGCATCGGCGCCTTGAGCGGCAAGTACAGCGCGGCGGCGGCGGGCAGCGTATCGGTGCCATGTCCGGCCGGTTTCTGCTGATCGTAGACCCACTGGCCGACGTCGATATCGAGCATCTCGCCTTCGAGCGTAATCGCCGCGTCGGGGTCTTCGATCTTCTGCTTCACCTGGTCGACGCTGTCCGGCAACAGGATCGCGACACGCGCGCCGAACACCTCGCTGACGTGCCGGCTGCCGATGCCGACGATCTGCTCGGTCGCCAGCGCCGCGGCCAGTTCGCGCGCCATCGCGTACATCGCGCCGGTGCGCTGTTCGCGGCGCCGCGCGACGCTCGCCTCGCGGCGCAAGCTCGAAGTCAGATGGCTGATCACGAGCGAGGTCAGCAACATGCCGAAGAAGGTCAACAGATACTGCGTATCGGAGACCGACAGCGACATCCGTGGCGGCACGAAAAAGAAATCGAAGGCGGCGACGCTCAGGAACGACAGCACGACACCCGGTCCGCGGCCTAGCTTCACGGCCGTGAAAATTACGCCGAGCAGGTACAGCATCACGAGGTTCGTCAGATCGATATGGTCGATCAACTGGCTCGACAGCAGCGTGATGCCCGCGCAGATCGCCAGCGCGATACCGTAGGCGTGCGGCGGCGACCGGCGCTCGCGCGCCGCGCTCAATGCCTCGCGCCACGCGTTCGCTGTGGTGTTCAGCAAACGGCGATGCTCGGCGCCACCGCGTTCCGACGACGCGCGGATCAGGGTGAGATCGAGGTCGCCCGCGCGTTCGGCGATGCACTCGCCAAGCGGCCGGCGCAGCCGGCGCCGCAAGCCGGTGCGTGACGACGCCCCCGCGACCAGCTTCGACACGTTGCGCGCCTGCGCGTAGCCGATCAATGCGGCGACCGCATCGGTGCCCGCGAGTGTCGCGGTTTCCGCGCCGAGTTCGGCCGCGAGCTTCAAGGCGTTCAGCGTGCGTTCGCGGCGCGCGTCGGGCAAACGCTGCAGCGCCGGCGTTTCGACATACACGGCGATCCAGTCGGCTTTCAAACTGGCCGCGAGACGCGCCGCGGCCCGCACCAGCATCGGCGCTTCCGGGCCGGGACCGACACACACCAGCAGGCGCTCACGCGCCTGCCAGATGCGCTGGATCGAACGGTCCGCGCGATATTCCCGCATCTGCGCGTCGACGCGATCCGCGGTACGGCGCAGCGCGAGTTCACGCAGCGCAATCAGATTGCCCTTGCGGAAGAAGTTGCGCACCGCGCGCTCGGCCTGCTGCGGCATATACACCTTGCCGTCGCGCATCCGGTCGAGCAGTTCCTCGGCGGGCAGGTCGACCAGCGTAACTTCGTCGGCGCGATCGAACACACGGTCGGGCACCGTCTCCCAGACGCGAATGCCGGTGATCTGGCCGACCACGTCGTTCAGGCTTTCGAGGTGCTGGACATTGACCGTCGTATAGACGTCGATGCCCGCGTCGAGCAGTTCGTAGACGTCCTGCCAGCGTTTCAGATGCCGCGCGCCCTGCACGTTCGAGTGCGCGAGTTCGTCGACCAGAATCAGTTGCGGCTTGCGGGCCAGCGCGGCATCGAGATCGAACTCGCCAAGCTTGCGGCCGCGATACTCGATCTGCATGAGCGGCAGCACGTCGAGACCGTCGAGCAGCCTGGCGGTTTCGCCGCGGCCATGCGTCTCCGCAATGCCGACCACCACGTCCGCGCCTTCATCCAGACGGCGGCGCGCGGCCTGCAACATCGCATAGGTCTTGCCGACCCCGGCGGACGCGCCGAAAAAAATCTTCAGCTTCCCCCGCTGACGTTTCGCTTCGTCGCGTTGCAGCTTGTCGAGCAATTCGTCAGGATCGGGGCGGTTCATGCTCAATGGTTTTCATAGTAAAGCGAGCGCTGTTGCAGGCATGGTGGCACGGTTGCGGACAGGCTGCAAACGACGAACCGCCGCGAACGACGGCTACCTTGCTGGCGGCTAGCTTGCTGGCGACCACCGCGTTGGTGGCTACCACGTTGGTGGCTATCGTGCTGGCGGCTATCGTGCTGGTGGCTACCGTGCTGGTGGCTACCGTGCTGGTGGCTACCGTGCAGGTGGCTACCGTGCAGGTGGCTACCGTGCAGGTGGCTACCGTGCTGGTGGCTACCGCATTGGCGGCCACCGCATTGGCAGGCACCGCGAATGCCAGGCGCAACAAATGGCGAAGGCGGCGTCACATGGACGCCGCCGACCCGAACCCCAGCATTTAACCTTGCTTCATCTCATCCAGCGCCAGATTCAGTTGCAGCACATTCACGCGCGGCTCGCCCAGAATGCCGAACTGGCGGCCACTCGTGTAACGCCCGACCAGCGCCTGCACATCGTTCGGCGCGAGCTTACGCGCTTTCGCCACGCGCTCGATCTGATAGGCGGCGGCCGCCGGGCTGATCTCCGGATCGAGACCGCTGCCTGAGGACGTCACCAGATCGACCGGCACCGGCTTCGACATATCGGTGCCGGCGGCCTTCAACGCGTCGATGCGGCCTTTGACTTCATCGGTCAACGCCGGGTTGGTCGGCCCGAGGTTCGAGCCACCCGAGTTCGTCGGGTTGTACGGCATCGGGCTGGTGGCCGACAGGCGTCCCCAGAAATACTGCGGCGCATCGAACTGCTGGCCGATCAGCTTTGAGCCGACCACCTTGCCGTTCTGCTCGAGCATGCTGCCGTTGGCCTGATCGCGGAAGACCGCCTGGCCGACAGCGCTCATCACCGCGGGATAGGCAAGGCCGGTCACGGCGGTGAGTATCGCGAAGATCACGATCAACGGACGGAACAGATTTTTCATGATTGGCAATTCCTTTTAATGGCATCCCGACGCGCGGCTCTCACACCCAGCCGAACGCGGCCAGCACCATATCGATCAGCTTGATGCCGATGAACGGCACGATGATCCCGCCCAAACCGTAAATCAGCAGATTGCGGCGCAACAGGATCGCGGCGCCGAGCGCGCGATAACGCACGCCTTTGAGCGCGAGCGGAATCAGCAGCACGATGATCAGCGCGTTGAAAATCACCGCCGACATGATCGCCGAGGCCGGCGTGGCCAGATGCATCACGTTCAGCGCGTTCAGTGCCGGATAGGTCGTCGCGAACGCGGCCGGAATGATCGCGAAGTACTTGGCGACGTCGTTGGCGATCGAGAAGGTGGTGAGCGAGCCGCGCGTCATCAGCATCTGCTTGCCGATTTCGACGATCTCGATCAGCTTGGTCGGATTCGAATCGAGGTCGACCATGTTGCCGGCTTCCTTCGCCGCCTGCGTGCCGGTGTTCATGGCCACCGCGACGTCGGCCTGCGCGAGCGCCGGAGCGTCGTTGGTGCCGTCGCCGGTCATCGCCACCAGCCGGCCTTCTGCCTGATGCGCACGAATCGTCGCGAGCTTGGCTTCCGGCGTGGCTTCAGCGAGGAAGTCGTCGACCCCCGCTTCAGCAGCAATCGCCGCGGCCGTCAGACGGTTGTCGCCGGTCACCATCACCGTCTTGATGCCCATCTTGCGCAGTTCGGCGAAGCGCTCCTTGATGCCACCCTTCACCACGTCCTTCAGTTCGATCACACCGAGCACGCGTGCGCCCTGCTCGCTTTTCTCCGCGACCACCAGCGGCGTGCTGCCGCGACGTGCGACTTCGGCGACCGCGTTGCTGACTTCGGCCGGGAAACGCCCGCCGTTGGCTTCGACGTAGTGCTTCACCGCATCGGCCGCACCCTTGCGAATCTCGCGGTTCGGCGCCCCGGAGGAAGTCCCCTTGGGGGACAGGTCGACGCCGCTCATCCGCGTTTGCGCGGTGAAGCCGAGGAATACCGCATGCAGCGACGCCATATCGCGCTGGCGGATATTGAAGCGCTGCTTGGCGAGCACGACGATGCTGCGGCCTTCAGGCGTTTCGTCGGCGAGCGACGACAGCTGCGCGGCGTCGGCGAGCGCTTCTTCGGTCAAACCGGGCGCCGGCACGAAGGTCGACGCCTGGCGATTGCCGAGCGTGATCGTGCCGGTCTTGTCGAGCAACAGCACGTCGACGTCGCCGGCGGCTTCCACCGCGCGGCCCGAGGTGGCGATCACGTTCGCCTGCATCATCCGGCTCATGCCGGCCACCCCGATCGCCGACAGCAACCCGCCGATGGTGGTCGGAATCAGACAGACCAGCAGCGCGACCAGCGCGGTGATCGTCACCACGTGTCCCGCTTTTGCGGCTTCGACGGAGAACATCGAAAACGGCAGCAGCGTGGCGGTAGCCAGCAGCATCACGATCGTCAGCGCGACCAGCAGGATCGTCAGCGCGATTTCGTTCGGCGTTTTCTGACGCTTCGCGCCTTCGACCATCGCGATCATGCGGTCGAGGAACGCCTCGCCGGGATTCGCCGTGACCCGCACGACGATCCAGTCCGACAGCACGCGCGTGCCGCCCGTCACCGACGAAAAATCGCCGCCCGATTCACGGATCACCGGCGCGGATTCACCCGTGATCGCCGATTCGTCGACCGACGCGACGCCGTCGATCACTTCGCCGTCGGCCGGAATCACGTCGCCGGTTTCGATCAGCACGACGTCGCCTTTACGCAGATCGGACGCCGTCAGAATGCGGATCGGCGCCTTCGGATGCGGCTCGTTGAGCTTCTTGGCCATCACGTCTTTTTTCGCGCTGCGCAGCGACGCCGCCTGAGCCTTCGAACGGCCTTCGGCCAGCGCCTCCGCGAAGTTCGCGAACAGCACCGTGAACCACAGCCACAGCGTGACCGCGAGAATGAAGCCCGCGGGCGCCTCGGCCTGGCCGCCGAGCGCGGCGATCCACAGAATGGTCGTCAGAATGCTGCCGACATACACGCAGAACATCACCGGATTGCGGAACTGCGTGCGCGGCGTGAGCTTCTTGAAGGAGTCCACGATCGCCGGGCGCAGCAGCGCCGGGTCGAACATGGACCTGGTTGCATTATGTTCAGTCATTGAATCCTCGAATTTCCCGTTATCGCGTGACTTGCGCCTGTTCACTCGTTGGTTCGCGAGGGCTGCCTCAATGGGCGCCCATCATCATCAGATGTTCGACACCAGGACCGAGCGCGAGCGCGGGCACATAAGTCAGCGCACCGACCAGCAGCACCGTGCCGAGCAACAGCACGACGAACAGCGGGCCATGAGTCGGCAGCGTGCCGCCGGTCACGCCGATGCGTTTCTTCGCGGCGAGGGAACCGGCGATCGCCAGCACCGGGATGATCGTGCCGAAGCGGCCGAACCACATCGCGATGGCCGTGAGCCAGTTGTAGAACGGCGTGCTCACAGTCAGGCCCGCAAACGCGCTGCCGTTGTTGTTAGCGGCCGAACTGAACGCGTAAAGGATTTCGGAGAAGCCGTGCGCGCCAGGGTTGGCGATACCCGCCTTGCCCGCCTCGGTCAGCACTGCGATCGAGGTGCCGACGAGAACCAGCAGGGGCGTGAGCAGTACCACGATCGACACCATCTTCATCTCGTACGCTTCGATCTTCTTGCCGACGTATTCCGGCGTGCGGCCGATCATCAGGCCCGCCACGAACACGGCCAGCAGCGCGAACACGAGCATCCCGTACATACCGGAACCCACGCCGCCGAAGATCACTTCGCCGAGTTGCATCAGCAGCATCGGATAGAGGCCGCCGATCGGCGTCAGCGAGTCGTGCGTGTTGGCCACCGCGCCGCACGAAGCCGCCGTGGTCGCCACCGTAAAGATGCCCGACTGCGCGATACCGAAGCGCGCTTCCTTGCCTTCCGCATTACCGCCCGCCTGCAGCGCATTCGCCGATTGATCGACATGCAACGCGGTAAACGCCGGATTGCCCATCTGCTCCGCGCTGATTTCGCCGAACACGCACACGCCGAACGCGATCGTCATCGCCGCGAGCACCGCGACGCCCTGTTTGCGGTCCGCGATCATGCGGCCGAACGCGAGGGCCAACCCCGCCGGAATGATCAGGATCGCGAAGATCTGCAGGAAGTTCGAGAACGGTGTCGGGTTTTCGAACGGATGCGCCGAGTTGCCGTTGAAGAAACCGCCGCCGTTGGTGCCGAGCATCTTGATCGCTTCCTGCGAGGCGACCGGCCCCATCGCGATGGTCTGCGTCTTCACCGGCGTATCGACCGTCACCGGATTGCCCTTCGCATCCTTCACCGGATTGCCTTGCGCATCGAGCTTCGGTGCGGCGTACGTCGTGGTTTGCAGCGTCGGTACGTCCTGATACGCCTTGAAGTTCTGAATCACGCCCTGGCTCATCAACAGAGCCGCGAGGATGGCCGACATCGGCAGCAACACGTAAAGCGTCACACGCGTGAGGTCGACCCAGAAGTTGCCGATGGTTTGCGCCGTGTGACGCGCGAAGCCGCGAATCAGCGCGATCACCACCACGATGCCGGTGGCCGCGGAAAAGAAGTTCTGGACCGTGAAGCCGAGCATCTGCGTCAGATAGCCGACGGTCTGCTCAGGCGTGTAATCCTGCCAGTTCGTGTTGGTCACGAAGCTGACCGCCGTATTGAACGCGGCGTCGACCGTCATCGGGCCGAACTGTTGCGGGTTGCCCGGCAGCCAGCCCTGCACGCGCAACAGCACGTAAAGGAACAGCGCGCCGAGCGCGTTGAACGCGATCGTGGCGATCGCGTAGTGCTTCCAGCCCATTTCCGCCGACGGATCGACGCCGGCGATGCGATACAACACGCGCTCGATCGGGCCGCCCAAGCGCACCACGCGCGAGCTGCCGTCCATCACGCCGCTCAGGTAGCGGGCCATCGGCACCGCGGCGGCCAGCAACACGACGATGAAAAGCCCCGCTTGCAGGACATTGTTCGAGTTCATTCAATGTCCTCCGCGCGCAGCAGCGCATAAACGAGGTAAGCGAACAGCAGCGCGGTGGCCGCGCCCGATAACCAGAGAATCCAGTTCATGAGCGCGCTCCCCGGCCACGGCGGAACACCATCAGCTTTTCGCAGCCGGCGATCAATGCAAAGGTCAGCGCGAAAAACAGCACCAGCCCCCCGACATACAGCACATCCATTTTTTTCTCCCTACACGGACTTTGGATAGATCGAACGTTATGTCGAAGCGCGTAAAGGCCTGGTCAAAGATGTCGGGACGCGTATAAAAATCGCGTAAACGGAAAAGGCCGCGCCACCGTGAAGTGGAACGGCCTTATGTCTGTGGGCCTTGGGATAGCGGGTGTCGACGCGCGTTGCGTGGCCGGCTGCCCGCTGCCGCGCGCGTCAATGCGGCGCGGCTTTTCGTTTCGGCTGCGCTACCGCGCGCTTACTGCATGACGCTCACGGCAGCAGGATCGTCGAGCCCGTCGTGCGGCGGCCCTCGAGATCGGCGTGCGCCTCGCCGACGTCCGCAAGCGCATAGCGCTGGTTGATGCTCGTTTTCACCTTGCCCGACACCAATACGTCGAACAGTTCGGCAGCCATCGCCTCGTAATCGTGGCGCTTGCTGATATAGGTGAAGAGCGTCGGGCGCGTGAAGAACAGCGAACCGCGCCCGGCAAATTCCGACGAATCGATCGGCGGCAACGGCCCCGACGCGTTGCCGAAGCTCACGAACATGCCGAGCGGCGCGAGGCAATCGAGCGAAGCGGTAAACGTGTCTTTACCGATCGAGTCGTACACCACCGGCACGCCTGCGCCGTTGGTGATCTCGCGCACGCGCTTCGTAAAATTCTCGCGCGTGTAGACGATCGCGTGGTCGCAGCCGTGCGCCTTGGCAATCGCGGCTTTTTCGTCGGAGCTGACCGTGCCGATCACCGTTGCGCCGAGCGCCTTCGCCCACTGGCAAACCAGCAAGCCGACGCCGCCCGCCGCGGCCTGGATCAGGATCGTGTCGCCGGCCTTCACCGGATACGTTCGGCGCAGCAGGTATTGCGCGGTCAGCCCTTGCAGCATGACGGACGCCGCCTGCTCGTCGCTCAACGCGTCCGGCACCTTGATGGCCTGCGCCGCCGACAGCACGCGTTCCTGCGTGTACGCGCCAGGCGGCCGCGCGACGTACGCGACCCGGTCGCCGGCCTTGAGATCGCTCACGCCCGCGCCGACCGCCGTCACCACCCCGGCAGCCTCCATGCCGAGGCCGCCCGGCAGCGGCAGCGGATACAAGCCCGTACGGAAATACACGTCGATGTAGTTCAGCCCAACCGCATTCTGCTTGATGCGGATCTCGCCCGCGCCCGGCTCGCCTACTTCGACATCGACCCATTTCATCACTTCCGGGCCACCCGTTTTATCGAATCGAATCGCTTTGACCATCTTGCCTCCGTGGTTCGTCGTTTTAAGCGTGATCTTCGTCTTGATTCCGATCGTGAAGCAAGCGCGTTCAGACCTGCCGCGTCAGGCGCAAAGCCAGCACGTCGAGAATCATCCGCGCAGTCGAAATATTGGTCGCGCACGGGATGTTGTGCACGTCGCACGCGCGCACCAGCGCGTTGATGTCCGGCTCGTGCGGCTGCGGCGTCATCGGGTCGCGCAGAAAAATCACCATGTCCACGCGCCCTTCGGCGAGCTGCGCGCCGATCTGCAAGTCGCCGCCGTGCGGGCCGGACAACATGCGCTCGACCGTCAGCCCGTGGGTGTCGGCGATCCGCGAGCCGGTCGTACCGGTGGCGATGATGTCGCAGCGCCTGAGCGTGTCGACGTATTCGCCGGCCAGTCTGACGATGTCGTCCTTCTTGTGATCGTGCGCGATCAGCGCAATGCGGGTGGTCATGACGTAAGACTCCTGAACCGTGGTGAGTGTCGTTGTTGTAGTGATGAAAGCAGGCGGGTCAGAACGTGCCCGGGTAAGCGCCGCCGTCGATCAGCCAGTTCTGCCCGGTGATGTAGCCGGCATGCACGCTGCACAGGAAGGCGCAGGCGCGGCCGAATTCGTCGCGATTGCCGAAACGGCCGGCTGGAATCGACTTCATGCGCCGCTGGCGCGCTTCTTCGATGGAGATGTTTTGCGCCTTGGCCTGAGCCTCGAAGGTAGTCGCGATGCGGTCGGTGTCGAACAGGCCCGGCAGCAGGTTGTTGATCGTCACGCCGGTCGGCGCCACGCTGCGCGCGAGTCCCGCGACAAAGCCGGTCAGCCCCGAGCGCGCGCCGTTCGACAGGCCCAGCACGTCGATCGGCGCCTTCACCGCCGAACTCGTGATGTTGACGATGCGCCCGTAGCCGCGTGCGCTCATCCCGTCGATGGTCGCGCGCATCAGCTCGATCGGCGCCAGCATGTTGCTTTCGAGCGCGCGGATCCAGTCTTCGTGCGTGAAGTTGCGGAAGTCGCCCGGCGGCGGGCCGCCTGCGTTGTTGACCAGAATGTCCGGTTGCGGACAGGCGGCGAGCGCCGCCGCCCGACCCTCGGGCGTGGTGATGTCGCACGCCACCGCCTTCACTTCCACGCCGCTTTGCTTGCGGATCTCGGCGGCGGTCGCCTCCAGGGTCTCCGCGGTGCGCGCGACGATCGTCAGGTTGACGCCCTCGGCGGCGAGCGCTTCCGCGCAGCCGCGCCCGAGACCCTTGCTGGCCGCGCAAACCAGTGCGGTGCGTCCGGCGATTCCCATGTCCATGTGTGTGTCCTCTTGTCGAAGTCTTGAGCGCTTGTTGCAAGTTTCCCCCCGATTCTAGAAGAATCGGTGCCGGACTGTGCCGCTCGGCTGCAATCTCCGGTATCTTCCGGCGACACTCTTTCGGTAAACTTGCAGGCGTGGCGCGCCCGCCGGCCGGATTTCCGGCCGGCGAGGGCCGCCGAACCGATCTCCGAAACCCGATCTCTCTTGCCGCCGCTTGCGCGCCCCCGCCATGACTCAGGACAGTCGCTTTCCCAATCTCTTCATCCTCGATCACCCGCTGATCCAGCACAAGCTGTCGCACATGCGCGACCGCGACACCTCCACCCGCACGTTCCGCGAACTGCTGCGCGAAATCACGCTGCTGATGGGCTACGAAATCACCCGCAACCTGCCGATGACCACGCGCCGCATCACCACGCCGCTCGTCGAGATCGACGCGCCGGTGATCGCCGGCAAGAAACTGGCGATCGTGCCGGTGCTGCGCGCCGGGATCGGCATGTCGGACGGGCTGCTGGAACTGGTGCCGTCGGCGCGCGTCGGCCACATTGGCGTGTATCGCGCGGAGGATCATCGCCCGGTCGAATACCTGGTGCGCCTGCCGGATCTGGAAGACCGCGTGTTCATTCTGTGCGATCCGATGGTGGCGACCGGCCACTCGGCCGTGCACGCGGTGGACGTGCTCAAGCGCCGCAACGTGGCCGGCGAGCATATTCTGTTCCTCGCGCTGGTGGCCGCCCCGGAAGGGGTGGAGGTGTTCCAGAACGCGCATCCGGACGTCAAGCTGTATGTGGCGTCGCTCGATTCGCATCTGAACGAGCACGCGTACATCGTGCCGGGTCTCGGCGACGCCGGCGACCGCCTGTTCGGCACGAAAAACTGAAAGCGGCTTGAAAAGAACGCGAGCGGCGGGCGGAAAACGCCGCCGCCGCGCACTTTCCGGCATGGCGCCCCTCTGCCGCGCCCCCGCGGCATGATAAAATTCGAATCCGCTCAAGGAGCGGCTCAACTTGCACAACTGCCTGGCGCATCGCGCCTTTCGCGGAGCCCGCCGGGACCGGCGCGGCGTTTTCAGTCCGCTGGCCGTACCGCTCTGTCCCAACAGCGCTCCAACTTCGGTCCCGCCAGCCGGGCGTGACGGGCATACCCGGGATATACCCGAGACATACCCGGGATATAACCCGGACATGCCTGGGACATAACGAGGCGGCCGTAACGGACATACCCGGGCATCACGAGGCCAGGCATGACCAGGCGTTGAGCAAGCTGAAACCGTCTGACATCGAGGCGCGCAAAACGCAGGCGCCCGACATCGCAACGACAATTGCACTATGCGTGCGCCCCGCTGGCGCGCGCGATGGAGAAAGGTATGGCGGGTCATTCGAAATGGGCCAACATCAAGCATAAGAAAGCAGCGGCCGACGCCAAGCGCGGCAAGGTCTGGACGCGGCTCATCAAGGAAATTCAGGTCGCGGCGCGCATGGGCGGCGGCGACATCGACTCGAATCCGCGTCTGCGGCTCGCCGTCGAAAAGGCGTACGACGCCAACATGCCGAAAGATAACGTCAACCGTGCGATCCAGCGCGGCGTAGGCGGCGTCGACGGTGCAAACTACGAAGAAATCCGCTACGAGGGCTACGGCATCGGCGGCGCGGCGGTGATCGTCGACACGATGACCGACAACCGCACGCGTACGGTGGCGGAAGTGCGTCACGCGTTCTCGAAGAACGGCGGCAACATGGGTACGGACGGCTCGGTGTCGTTCATGTTCGATCACGTCGGCCAGTTCCTGTTCGCGCCCGGCACGCCGGAAGACAAGCTGATGGAAGCCGCGCTGGAAGCCGGTGCTGACGACGTCGTCACGAACGAAGACGGCAGTATCGAAGTGCTGTGCCCGCCGAACGATTTCCCGAAGGTGAAGACTGCGCTCGAAGCCGCGGGCTTCAAGGCCGAAGTGGCCGAGGTGACGATGAAACCTCAGACGGAAGTCGAATTTACCGGCGACGACGCGGTGAAAATGCAGAAGCTGCTCGACGCGCTGGAGAATCTGGACGACGTGCAGGAAGTCTATACAAACGCCGCGATCGCCGACGAATGAGCGTGCCCCGGCGGCGCACGGGTTTGCATCGACCCGCTGCCCAAGCCGCCGGCCGGCCCTCGCGTTGCTGCTGAGCGGGCGTTTGCAGCGTTTTCCGTATCGTTGCCGCACCGTTTTCACACGGGTTCGCAATGTGGCTTGCGCCACCGCCAGGCCTTTCGCGCTGTGCGAACCTTGCTGCTATTGCACGGCTGAGCGCGCTGCGTCAGCCGTTTATGGTTTTTAAGTCTCGGGGATTCACATGAAGTTACTCGTCGTCGGTTCCGGCGGTCGCGAACATGCGCTCGCATGGAAGCTCGCGCAATCGCCACGGGTCCAGCTCGTCTATGTTGCTCCCGGCAACGGCGGCACTGCCCAGGACGAGCGTCTGCGCAATATCGACATCAGCGAGCCGGCCGCGCTCGCCGATTTTGTCGAGAAAGAACAGATCGCCTTCACGCTGGTCGGGCCGGAAGGGCCGCTCGCCGCGGGTATCGTCAACCTGTTCCGCTCGCGTGGTCTGAAGATTTTCGGACCGAGCAAGGAAGCCGCACAGCTCGAAAGCTCGAAGGATTTCGCCAAGGCATTCATGAAGCGCCACGCGATCCCGACCGCCGAATACGAAACCTTCGCCGACGTCGCCGCGGCGCACGCGTATCTCGACGCCAAGGGCGCACCGATCGTCATCAAGGCCGACGGCCTCGCCGCCGGCAAGGGCGTGGTGGTCGCGCAAACGCTGGAAGAAGCGCATGCCGCGGTCGACATGATGCTGTCGGACAACAAGCTCGGCGATGCGGGCGCGCGCGTCGTGATCGAGGAATTCCTCGCCGGCGAAGAAGCGAGCTTCATCGTGATGGTGGACGGCAAGCATGTGCTGCCGCTCGCGTCGAGCCAGGATCACAAGCGTCTGCTCGACGGCGACCTGGGCCCGAACACCGGAGGCATGGGCGCTTATTCGCCCGCGCCGATCGTCACGCCGCAACTGCATGCCCGCGTGATGCGCGAAATCATCCTGCCGACCGTGCGCGGCATGGAGAAGGAAGGCATCCGCTTCACCGGTTTCCTGTATGCGGGTCTGATGATCGACGCGCAAGGCAACCCGAAAACGCTCGAATTCAACTGCCGGATGGGCGACCCGGAAACGCAGCCGATCATGGCGCGTCTGAAGGGCGATTTCTCGAAGGTGGTCGAGCAGGCGATCGCCGGCACGCTCGATACGGTCGAACTGGAATGGGACCGCCGTACCGCGCTCGGCGTGGTGCTGGCCGCCCACAACTATCCGGAGACACCGCGCAAGGGCGACCGCATCAGCGACATCCCGGCCGAAGCGGCGGATTCGGTCACGTTCCATGCCGGCACCACGCTCGCCGGCGGCAAGCTGAGCACCTCGGGTGGCCGCGTATTGTGCGTGGTCGGTCTGGCGGATTCGGTGCGCAGCGCGCAGTCGGTCGCGTACGAGACGATCAATCAGATCTCGTTCGACGGCATGCAGTATCGCCGCGACATCGGCTACCGTGCGCTGAACCGCAAGCACGACGCCAAGATCGAAGGTAAGCACTAAGCCACGACCCTGCTCGCCCGTAAGGTGGCGCCATCGGCGCTACACTGCGGGTTTTCAGCGGCTGTTCCGGAGTCCGCCGCATGATGCGGGCGCCCATCAGGTACTGCTCCGGCTACCGCCAAACGGGTTCCAGGCGACACCCAGACGCGACGGCGAGGCGCGAGGGCCGGACGAACAACCGTACAAACAACCGCGCCGACAACCGTACCGCCGCGCTTTCGCCGGACTATCCGAACAAAGCCGGCCGCCCTTCACGAAGAACCCGCGGCGCGACAAGCGTGCCGCACTCAGCATCTGCATTCATGACCGAATCGAGCTATGACGCACAGGCCGTGCGTAGCTGGCTACAAGGCCTGCAAACGCATATCGCGGACACGCTCGGCGCGTTCGACGGTACGCCGTTCGCCACTGACGCATGGCAGCGCGCCCCCGGCGAGAAGCTGCGCGGCGGCGGCTGCACGCGGATTCTCGAAGGCGGCAAGTTCTTCGAGCGCGCCGGCATCGGTTTCTCGGACGTCGCCGGCGACACCTTGCCCGGCTCGGCGAGCGCGGCGCGTCCGCAACTGGCTGGCCGCGGCTTCGAAGCAATGGGCGTCTCGCTCGTGCTGCACCCGCACAATCCGCACTGCCCGACCGTGCATATGAACGTGCGCCTGCTGATCGCGACCAAGGCGGGCGAAGACCCGGTCTTCTGGTTCGGCGGCGGCATGGATCTGACGCCGTACTACGGCTACGAAGAAGACGCGCGATATTTCCATCGGGTCTGCCGCGACGCGTTGCAGCCTTACGGCGCGGACCTCTATCCGAGTTTCAAGCGCTGGTGCGACGAGTATTTCTTCCTCAAGCACCGGAACGAACCGCGCGGCATCGGCGGGATTTTCTTCGACGATTTCTCCGCGCCGGGCTTCGATCAATCGTTCGCGATGCTGAAAAGCGTCGGCGATGCGTTCCTCAAAGCGTATATGCCGATCATCGAAAAGCGCCGCAACATTCCGTACAGCCAGGCCGAGCGCGATTTCCAGGCCTACCGGCGCGGCCGCTACGTCGAGTTCAATCTGGTCTTCGACCGTGGCACACTGTTCGGGCTGCAGAGCGGCGGACGCACCGAATCGATTCTGATGTCGATGCCGCCTGTGGCGAACTGGCGCTACAACTGGCAACCCGAACCGGGCACGCCGGAAGCGCGTCTTTACAGCGATTTTCTCGTGCCGCGCGAGTGGGTGTGAGGCTCGCGCCCGCACCGCACCCGGCATCGTCACGACAAAGGATTTTCACCTGAAGCCGAACGCTCATCCCGTCGCCCTGCCCCGCCGGATCGGACTGCTCGGCGGCACTTTCGATCCGATCCACGACGGCCATCTCGCGCTGGCGCGCCGTTTCGCCGACGTGCTGCAACTGACCGAACTGGTGCTGCTGCCGGCCGGCCAGCCGTGGCAGAAATCGGACGTGTCGGCGGCCGTGCATCGCCTCGCCATGACGCGCGCGGCGGCAAGCGAACTCGTGCTGCCGGGCGTCACAGTACGCGTCGCGACCGACGAGATCGATCACGACGGCCCCACTTACACCATCGACACGCTGCAACGCTGGCGTGAACGCGAAGGTCAGGAGGCATCGATTGCGCTGCTGATCGGCGCGGATCAGCTGGTGCATCTCGACACCTGGCACGACTGGCGGCGTCTGTTCGACTTCGCGCATATCTGCGCGGCCACTCGTCCCGGTTTCGACCTCGCGTCGATTCCGCCGGCGGTCGCGCAAGAAATCGACGCGCGCCGCGCCCGCGCCGAGGTGCTGCAAGCCACGTCGTGCGGCCACTTGCTGATCGATACGACGCTTGCGTTCAACGTCTCGGCCACCGACATTCGCGCGTATCTGCGCGAACAGGTAGCGCAGCGGCTCGCCCAGCATACGGGCGGCGAACGGCGCGGCAAACAGCAGGGCGAGCAGCAGGACCAGAACCAGGCCCGCGCCGCGAGCCATGTCCCCGCTGCGGTGTGGGACTATATTCTTCAACATCATCTGTACCACCGGTAACCCCATGGATATTCGCAAACTGCAACGCGTGATCGTCGACGCTCTCGAAGACGTGAAGGCGCAAGACATCAAGGTGTTCAACACCAGCCACCTGACCGCTCTGTTCGATCGCGTGATCGTCGCGAGCGGCACCTCGAACCGCCAGACCAAAGCGCTCGCCTCCAGCGTGCGCGAGAACGTCAAGGAAGCCGGCGGCGACATCGTCAGCACCGAAGGCGAGGACATCGGCGAATGGGTGCTGGTCGATTGCGGCGACGCGATCGTGCACATCCTGCAACCGGCACTGCGCCAGTACTACAACCTCGAAGAAATCTGGGGCGAGAAGCCGGTGCGCCTCAAGCTGTCGACGCCGAACCCGTTCGGCGGCGCGAGCGCAAGCGAGCCGCTTGACGACGAGGAAGAAGACGAAGCGCCGGCTGCGAAGCCCGCCCGCAAGTCGCCGGCACGCCGCCGCTAAGCGCTTTGGCTCGCCCATCGCCTGATTTGCGACTGTCTTTGCGACT
This sequence comes from Paraburkholderia lacunae, assembly GCF_003353175.1. Taxonomy (GTDB): domain Bacteria; phylum Pseudomonadota; class Gammaproteobacteria; order Burkholderiales; family Burkholderiaceae; genus Paraburkholderia; species Paraburkholderia lacunae. The sequence continues at coordinate 43,751 of NZ_QHKS01000015.1, forward strand.
GTCTTTGCGACTGTCTTTGCGACTGTCTTTGCGACTGTCTTTGCGATCGTCTCTGCGATCGAATCCGCGTTCATATCCGCGATTACATCCGTGATGAAGCTGCACATCCTCGCCGTCGGCCACAAGATGCCGGACTGGATCGCTACCGGTTTCGACGAATACGCGAAGCGCATGCCGCCCGAGCTGCGTATCGAGCTGCGCGAGATCAAGCCCGAGCAGCGTTCGTCAGGGCGGCCGGCGGAAAGCGTGATGGCTGCCGAGCGGCAGAAGATCGAGGCCGCGTTGCCGAAGAACGCGCGCATTGTCGCGCTCGATGAACGCGGCAAGGACTGGACCACGATGCAGCTTGCCGCCGCCCTGCCCGGCTGGCAGCAGGACGGCCGCGACGTGGCGTTTCTGATCGGCGGCGCCGACGGGCTCGACCCCGATTTGAAAGCGCGTGCCGACATGCTGCTGCGTGTCTCGAGTCTGACGCTGCCGCACGCGATGGTCCGTGTGCTGCTCGCCGAACAGCTTTACCGCGCGTGGACCATCACGCAAAATCACCCTTATCACCGCGCGTGAGCGAACGAGGCGGCTGACAGATCGCGCGTTTTCCGGTCTCGTTGCCTGCGGCGCCGGTCGACGCGCTGATTGGCGTGCTCATTGACGCGCTAGTTGCCCCGCTCATCGACGAGCGCATCGACACGCTCATTGACGCGCTTGTCGACACGCTCGTCGATGCGCTCGTCGATGCTTGAAAGACAAGCTCATCGCGCGTTCATGCAATCCGCTTCTTCGAAACCTGTTCATGCCAAGCTCCGCCGCGCTGCACCCGTTCGTCTACCTCGCTTCTCAAAGTCCGCGCCGCCAGGAGTTGCTGCAGCAACTCGGCGTGCGCTTCGAACTGCTGCTGCCGCGTCCCGATGAAGACGCCGAAGCGCTCGAGGCCGAGCTGCCCGGCGAGCGAGCGCGCGACTACGTGCAACGCGTCTGCATTGCCAAGGCACATGCCGCACGCGCGCGCCTCGTGGCCGGCGAGCATGCTGTGCAGCCGATCCTGGTTGCGGACACAACCGTCACGATCGACGACGCGATCCTCGGCAAACCCGTCGATGCAGACGACGCGTTCGCGATGCTCACGCGTCTGGCCGGCCGCGATCACGAAGTGCTGACGGCCGTGGCCGTGGTCGACACGGCGGGCACCTTGTTGCCCGCCGCGCTATCGGTGTCCAAGGTGCGCTTTGCTGCACTGCACGCGGATGCGATTCGCCGCTATGCGGCGAGCGGCGAGCCGCTCGGCAAGGCGGGGGCGTATGGCGTGCAAGGACGCGCGGCCGAGTTTATCGAGCATATCGACGGGTCCTATTCAGGTATCATGGGTTTGCCGCTTTTTGAAACCGCTGCCCTCCTGCGTGCAGCGCGCATCGACTTCTAAAACAACACCATGAATGAAGAAATCCTGATCAATGTCACGCCGCAGGAAACGCGCGTCGCGCTCGTCCAGCAAGGCGCCGTCCAGGAACTTCACGTCGAACGAACGCTGTCGCGCGGGCGCGTCGGCAATGTCTATCTCGGCAAGGTCGTCCGCGTGTTGCCGGGCATGCAATCCGCCTTCATCGACATCGGTCTGGAACGCGCCGCGTTTCTCCACGTAGCCGATATCTGGCATCCGCGCATTGCCGGCGAGCCGCAGCATCAGGCGCCGCACCAACCGATCGAAAAGATCGTGTTCGAAGGCCAGACGCTGATGGTGCAGGTCGTCAAGGATCCGATCGGCACCAAGGGCGCGCGGCTGTCCACCCAAGTGAGCATCGCCGGGCGCACGCTGGTGTACCTGCCGCAGGAACCGCATATCGGCATTTCGCAGAAGATCGAAAGCGAAGCCGAACGCGAAGCCGTGCGCGCGCGTTTGACCGCCGTGTTGCCCACTGATGAGAAAGGCGGCTACATCGTGCGTACCATCGCCGAAGACGCCACCAGCGAAGAACTGGCCGGCGACGTCGCCTATCTGCGCAAGACGTGGGCGACGATTCTGTCGCAAGCCCAGCGCATGCCGCCTACCAGCCTCCTGTATCAGGACCTGAATCTCGCGCAACGCGTGCTGCGCGATTTCGTCAATGACGAAACCTCGCGCATTCAGGTCGACTCGCGCGAGACGTATCAGATGCTCGCCGACTTCGCAGCCGAGTTCACACCGGCGGTGTCGTCGAAACTGCATCACTACACCGGCGAGCGGCCGCTCTTCGATCTGTACAACATCGAGGCGGAAATTCAGCGCGCGTTGTCACGCCGCGTCGACCTGAAGTCCGGCGGCTATCTGGTGATCGACCAGACCGAAGCGATGACCACCATCGACGTGAACACCGGCGGTTATGTAGGCGCACGCAACTTCGACGATACGATCTTCAAGACCAACCTCGAAGCCGCGCATACGATCGCGCGGCAATTGCGGCTGCGCAACCTGGGCGGCGTGATCATCATCGACTTCATCGATATGGAAAACGTCGAGCATCGGGAGCAGGTGCTCGGCGAATTGAAGAAGGCGTTGGCGCGCGACCGCACGCGCGTGACGGTCAATGGTTTCTCGCAACTCGGGCTGGTGGAGATGACGCGCAAACGCACGCGAGAGTCGTTGGCGCATGTGCTGTGCGAGCCCTGCCCGGTTTGCCAGGGCAAGGGCCAAGTCAAGACCTCGCGCACGGTGTGCTACGACGTGCTGCGCGAGATACTGCGCGAGTCGCGGCAGTTCAATCCGAAGGAATTTCGCGTGGTGGCGTCGCAGCAGGTGATCGATCTTTTTCTCGAAGAGGAGTCGCAGCATCTGGCGATGCTGATCGATTTCATCGGCAAGCCGGTGTCGTTGCAGGTGGAGTCGAATTTAAGTCAGGAGCAGTACGACATTGTGCTGATGTAAATCGTTAAACCCTTTACAGCAAAGGGTTTCATGCCTTCAATACAATCAGAAATCGCGCGTAGCTACTGAACCGCCCCGGGAATCGTGGAGGCTGGTTGGTTTAAGTTAATGCGGGTTCGGCGACCGGTGTTTCAAGTTGCCGATAGTAGTTTGCCTCAGCTTCAGCAGGCGGGACGTAGCCGAGGGGTTTCATCAATCGATGATGATTGAACCAGGCCACCCATTCCAGCGTTGCCAACTCGACGGACTCCCGTGTTTTCCATCTGCGGCGGATGATTGCCCGGCGAGTGCGCGAAGTAGTAGCGCGTAGAGCGAAGCATCCGAACGTGAATTTCCGTTACATGAGTGAAACATCGCAACAGCCAGTGCGCCGGCCTGAGTTGCAATATCTTCTTCCGTGCCGTTGTTCCATTTGGTCGGCGAGTCGTTTCCTCCAGATAGTCTCCCACTACTGCATCATCTTCCGCTGATCGGCCGCATATCGGGCGGCCGATGAACACCCCTAGCGCTCTATGCGTTGCGCATCTTACAAAGAATCGCCGTTTGGGCCATCAGTATCCCCGCGAGCAGCTCGCCGCAATCCTCGATGCGCGCATCCACCTGGCACGTAACAAGCATGCCATCTTTGACTTCAATGACGATGGCCGGAGCGTTTTCTTGTGGCAAAGGGGGCGACGGCGATGCCTCGTTCCTGACGATGCGCAAGTGCGTCCGCTTCTTTAGTTTGCTCACACGATGCCCCCGTTAGAACTGGCTGCGGCGCACATGCGCTGTATGGCCTACTTTAGGGTGCGCTGCGCGACGGCCATGCCTCGATGAAGGAGTGTATTTCTAGTCAACTCGAGGATTTGGCGGCGGATTGGGGGAGGTTCTCACCTGTCAATCGCCTTCCTTGAACGCGAATGACGCGGCGATCAGAATGAGTCCGCTCCAGAGAAACATCTGGCCGAAAATCCCGCTTGTTCCGAAACCGCCGCCGACCATCGCGGCGCTCAAGTAGTAAAAGAGTTCGCCCATCTTGTTCCCCTAGAGGAACCCCCGGCACATTTTTTCAAACACTATACCGTGTTGCGTCCCGGCTGGCCGTCTTCCGCGTCCGATCATGCCTTGCTTTATGCGTTAAAAAGCCGCCCGAAGGCGGCCTTAGGTCAGCCTGATTCCGTTACGACACGACGACACCTTGCCGCGGTTCGAGCCGCCCTGCAGATCCTGCCAGGAATCGCGGAATTGCTGCTTGGCTTCCTTGCTCGCGAACCCACCTGGGTATTCGATCCATCCGCCGCCGGGCTTCGCATCGTTGGCGAAAAACCTCGTGGAATAGTCCTGCATCGACAGCCCTTCGCCAATTGCTTGGCACGCGAGCGTGATGAGGCTCAGGCCCATATAGCCATCGTCGCTCAGGCTGCGCAAATGCCAGATATCGTGCCGGCTGTAAGTGATGGTCTTGCCGTTCTGATCGATATAGCGATAGCGATACGGTTGAAAATGTTCATTGTCTTGGGGCTCCAAAAAATAGAAGGGCGATGAAGACATGTTGCACGCTTGATGCAAAAAGCCAAGAGGTAAAGTCCGTCACGCTCCTAGAAATTGATGAAACCGAAATCGAGTTGACAGAATCTCTCGGCCGACGCTGGTAGCGTTGCCAACCATTCCCAAAAGCTCACGCGCTTAAGGCCCCATCGATCGAGTCGGCTGGACGAAGCGTTTTCATGCGGCACGGAAGTCGCTGGCGCCCCCTCGTTCCTGACTACGCGCAAGTGGCTCCGCTTCTTTGGTTTGCTCACGATACCCCCATCGGAATCGATTGCGGCGTGCGCCGTAGGGACCACTTTATGCTGTGACGCGCCGCGGCCATGCCGTGATGAGGGAGAGTATTTCTATTCAACTCGATGATGTGGCGGCCTGCCGAAGGTTATCAATTCGCCTGGCATATTCTCGCCTCAACGGACCTCCGTCTGTTGCATAAACCCCGGCATTTGTCATACCTTACTGCATCGCCGCCTCAAAGGTTTGAAATGCCAGCGCAATGCGCATTTGCTCTCAACGGACAAAAACTCTCGACGCTTCTATGTACCGGATTCGGTGGAGTAGCAGCGTTTTCAGGCAATAAAGATCACGTCGACAACCCCGCCGATACCGCCGTCGTTGGTGCCGGCCCTATCCCCAAGGGCCGCTACTACATCATCAAGCGCGAGACAGGCGGACGTCTCGGACGCGTGCGCGACCTCGCCTTGGATATGTGGTCTAACAGTAATCGGGCGAGTTGGTTCGCACTGTATAGCGCCGACGGCAAGATTGATGACTGGACGTTCGTGAACGGCGTAAAACGCGGCAATTTCCGCCTGCATCCGAATGGCCGTTGGGGTATCAGCGATGGCTGTATCACGCTCACGTCGCAGGCGCAGTTCGATCGACTGAGCGCCTATCTGCTGTCTCAACCGGCGGCGGTGTTCCCCGGCACGGACATCCCCTACTACGGTACGGTGGACGTGCGATGAAAGGTATCTTGCGCGTGGGCCTGACGGTCCTGCTGACCCCGCTCGTGTTCATGGGCCTTTCGCGAATCGACCCGCTCGCGCGCTGGGTCGGCAGCGATGCCGCCTGGTCGGCACTGACACCGTTGTTCCACCTGTTTGGCGTTGTCGGAACCGAGGGCGAAGAAAACGTCTTGCTTGCCGTGTTGCTCGCCGCGAGCTTCGTCGTCGCAGCAATCATTGTCTGGATAGCGTCAGCGCTGCTACGTCGCCACAAAGCGCAGAAGGCACCCCGCTGATCAGAACCTGAATGGCATGACATTGGGCCGGCGCAAGAGGCGCGGCACGCCAAGGCACACGCTTGACGGCGCCGTGCGCCAAATCGATCGTTTTGAGATTTGAGCCCCGTTCCGGCGGGGTTTTGCATTTCTAGCGGCGCTCGATCAATGCTTATGGTGAATCAAGTCCCGAAAATGATGCCCTTGGAACCACTGGGTTAGCCGCTCCCGATTGCTCGATGCGGCCCATATCTCGTCGCCTGTTGCCATACGAGTTGAAGCACCGGATTCTGCCGACCGTAACTTCTTTCAAGAGCCTTATCTTGCTGCGGATCAAATTCACCCGGAGTCCTGGTGCGTTCGTTGGCCGGGCGATTCCAGGTGTTGGCCGGGTCATTCTCGCTTCCGATGCGTCTACAATCATCTATCGTTCGGTCAACGCATATAAACGGCCTTGTAAAGCCAGAGGATCGTTTGTGATGGCAGACGTTTGGAATAGGCTGGAAGAGTTCATCGCGGAGGATGCCGGGAAGCCAATCGTTGGCCGGCTTGAACTGACGCGAGACACCGACCTGTACCATGATCTGGACATGAACCCAGATCACATCACTCGGTTGATGAACGAATGGGCCGCGAAGTTTCATGTGGATATGGCCGGATTCGACATCCACCATTACTACCCGTCCGCGAAGCTGGGCATCGGCTCTTTTCTCGCTGCGGTAGTTAAGTCACCGTTCAGCACGGAGGCACGCGAAACGCTAGGTGGGCGATCCTTGACACTTGGCATGTTGGAAGAGGCCATGCAAAAAGGCCGATGGGAAGCGTAACCGCCTTGGCACCGCCTCCAAAAGCGAAACCGTCGCCGTTGATGTTCACATTGCAGACAGTATTGCTGGACTGTGCTGCGCCGCCGGTGATCGTGACACTTGTGGTCGTTCCATGATCTGTCGATGGAGAATCAGCGTGCATCGTGCTGATGTAGAACCATCCCAGCCTCAACCCGCACCCAACGGCTTCAGCAGATTGCCCAGCGCCGCGGCCGTAACCGGGCGCGAGAACCAGAACCCCTGCGCTTCGTCGCAACCGAGCGCCTCCAGCTGCTCGGCCTGCTCGGCCGTCTCGACGCCTTCGGCGGTCACCCGCAGTTTCAGCGCATGCGCCATCGCGATGATCGCGCCCACCAGCGCCGCGCAGTGCGGATCGGTCGTCACGCGCATCACAAAGGAGCGGTCGATTTTCAGGCGATTCAGCGGAAAACGCGTCAGGTACGCGAGACTCGAATAGCCCGTGCCAAAGTCGTCCACCGCGACTTCAACGCCCAATTCACGCAACGCATGCAGCGTTTGCAATGCCTGCTCGGTGTCGTCGAGCAGCACGCCTTCGGTGATTTCCACTTCCAGATACGAAGGGTCGAGCGCGGCTTCTTCCAGCGCCTCGCGAATCGTCGAGAACAGGTCGTGCCGCTGGAACTGCTGCGGCGACACGTTGACCGCCACCCGCGGCAAGGTGCCGGTGAGCCGCAGCAATTTACCCGCATCCCGGCACGCGGTGCGGATCACCCATTCGCCAATGCGCTCGATCAGGCCCGCCTCCTCCGCGACCGGCACGAATTCGACCGGACTGATCAAACCGCGCTGCGGATGATTCCAGCGCAGCAGGGTCTCCACTTGCGCGATGCGGCCGGTTCCGAGCGTCACCTGAGGTTGATACACGAGATGCAGCTGCTGACGCTCGAGCGCGTCGCGCAGCATCGTCTCCAGTTCGAAGCGGCGCGCCGCCTGGCCTTCGAGCGCAGCGGAAAAGCGCCGCACCGCATTGCCGGTCACCGCCGAAGCCGCCGACAACGCCACGCCCGCGCGACGCATCAGCGTCGGCGCGTCGCCGCCATCGACCGGATAAGCGACGATGCCGATGCTCGCGGTGATGTTCAGCGTGGTGCCCGCATAGTCGATCGACTCGGCAATGCGGGCGAGTGCTTCCGCGGCGAATCCATCGGCGGCCGCGCCGCTTTCGGTGATCAGCAGCGCGAACTGAGCGCCGCCGATCGAGGCTATCGTACCGTCGTTGGGAAACAGACCGCGCAACCGTTCACCGACAATCTGCAACACCAGTTCGGCCGCGTGCAAACCGAGCGCGTCGCGCAGTTTGCGCAGGTGGTCGAGCTCGGCGATCAGCAAGGTAAAACCGCCGCCGGTCCGCTGACAGCGCGCGATTGTCAGATCGAGGCGTTCAGTGAATAGCGTCTGATTGGGCAGGCGCGTCACGCCGTCGTGATGCGCGACGTACCACAGTCGAGCCTCGGACTGCGCATAACGCGTCATGTCAATGGCGATGCCGACATAGCGCGGCGCCACAGCGCCGGGAAGGTTCGGTTCGGCAGCCAATGGCGCCAGTGCAAGAACCACGCGCACGGACGTGTTGTTGCGCCGTACGCAGGTCCATTCGCCTTCGTAGCGCGAGGTGACGGCGGCCAGCGCCGGCCATTCGGCACGGCGCCTGGCGAGTTCCGCGGGGTCGTGCAGCGACTCGAGGGTGCGAAGGCCAACCAGCTCTTCGGCGGCAAAACCCGTCAGCCGTTCGAAAGCGGCGTTGACGCTGTCGAACGTGCCGTCCGCGGTGCAGATAAACATGCCGTATGGCGCCGCCGCAAGCGCACCATCGCGCGTGCGCGTTTCGGCGTAGGAGGGATCTTGCATCGCGCCGGCCTTTGATTTTCCTGAGTATGGGAAGCGAATTGAAGCGTTCCTGACGCGGACGGCAAAACGGCGCGGACGTGCCGTCGATCCTGCTTGTCCGCGCTTCTTAAGACGCCGACGGCGCGCGCGGCAACGCGGCTTCGATGAATACCGCGCACAGCGCTTCCATTCCCCTGGCATCTTCCTCGTCGAAGCGTTCGACGATCGGGCTATCGACGTCCCACACGCCGATCAGCGTGCCGTCCGGTGCGACGAGCGGCACGACGATTTCCGATTGCGATGCGCTATCGCAGGCGATATGGCCGGGAAATTCATGCACGTCGCGTACGACTTGTGTCCGGCGAGTCTGCGCGGCCGTACCGCACACGCCCTTGCCGAGCGCGATGCGCACACAGGCAGGTTTGCCCTGAAACGGCCCGACCACGAGTTCGCGGCCGTCGTGGAAGTAAAACCCCGCCCAGTTCAGATCGCTCAACGAATGAAACACGAGCGCCGAAAAGTTCGCGGCATTCGCGACCCAGTCGGTTTCGTCGGCGAGAAGCGCGCGCGCCTGGGCAACCAGTTCTTCGTATTGCGCGGCTTTGGGCAGATGCGAGGCGGAGGAAACTTCGAACATGACGGTGTCCGTGATGAAAGCGGAAAGAGGAACAAACAGGCGTGCAGTGTAAAGCAAGCCGTCATTTCATTCACGGCTCGAGCGGCCGGGCATGCCGGCCTCTTTCCGCCCTGTCTGCTTCAGGCGTTGCGCGGACCGAAACCGTCACGCTTCGCTCGCGCTTCGGTTGCCCTTCAGTCACGCTTCAGTCACGCTGCGCCGCCACGAGCGCTGCCTCGATTACTGATCGACGCCGATGATCACGCTCGACGCCTTGAAGATCGCCGTGGCCGGTTTGCCGTTCGCGAGACCGAGGCGCTCGACGCTTTCGTTGGTGATGATCGCGGCGATCTGTGCGCCGCCCGCGGTGATCGTCACTTCCGAATTCACCGCGCCCTTCGTCACCGCCGACACCGTACCGGCGACGCAATTGCGTGCCGACACCTGGTTCTTCGCCACGTCGACCATCACGATCACCGACGATGCCTTGATCAGCGCGAACGCCGGTTTGCCTGCCGCGAGCCCGAGCGAAGCCGCGCTGCCGTGCGTGATGATCGCCACGATCTCGAAACCGTCCTGAGTGCGCAGCGTGACTTCGTCGTTCACTACACCGCGTTTGACTTCGACCACTTCGCCGGCGAATTGATTGCGTGCGCTGGTTCGCATGATTGATCTCCTGTTGCTGCGGCCTCGATGGACAATTCGAGGTTATCGGTTGAATGTGAAAGCGAGTGTATTGGATCATACGCCGCACGCGACGCCGTATTATCGAGCCCCTAGCCCCCTTTTCCTGACCATTCCCGTCGAATCCATGCCTGCTGCCGTCACCTCCCGCCTTGCAACCGCAACCGTGTTCCCGGCCGCATGGCGTACCGCTCGTGCCAACCTGCTGCGCGCCCTCTCCAGCGTCGCGCTGTGCACGGCCCTCGCCGCCTGCAGCAATCCCGCGCCGACGCGCCAAGCGCACGCGCCAGCCGACCCCGTCACGCTGTTCCCGATCGCCGATTACGACCAGAACGTCGATCACTGGCTCGAGCCGGACAGTCCCGGCTACGACCAGCCGTTCCTGAGTCCCGCCGAACAGCAGGCGCATTTCAAGGTGCTCTCCGCGCGCTACTTCGGCACCGGCACCAACGCGCCGTCGCCGTGGAATTCCGCGTTTGTGAGCATGCGTGTCTATCGCCAGCAAGGCGCCGACATTGCCGCGTTGCAGCAACGCCGGATCGCCAAATATGACAACACAGGCAAGACCGGCGCCGCGCTCGGCTACGGCGAGAATTTCCGGCCGCACGACAAGGCGTGGATCGACGCGATCACGCTCAACATGAACGTCGGCCAGTTCGAGCAGGCGCCCGCCTATCGGCCGGAGCGCCGCGCGATCGCCACGGACAATCTGATGGCGCGCGAGCTGCCGACCATGGACCCGTCCTTCTACGACCATCGCCTCGCAGGAGAAGGCTATCCGTTCGACAACCTGCAAATCTCGGCGGTGCGTCCGGGCTCGCCGTTGTATGTGCTGGGTACGAGCGTCGACGGTGCGTGGGCCTATGTGCAGACGCCCGACGTGCAGGGCTGGGTGCGCAGCGACGGCGTCGGCATGACCGACGACACCTTTGTCGACACCTGGCGCGCAGCCGCCGGCAAGTCGCTGGGCGCGGTGACGCTTGCCTCGGTACCCGTGCGAGACAGCCACGGCGTGTTCCGCTTCGCTGCGCCGGCCGGTACGCTGCTGCCGCTCGCGCCTGAAAACGCCGGGCGACCCGCGGGCAAGAACGCCCATGCGGCCGCAATCAGGAAGGCAATCACGACTGCAAGCGGCAATGCGGACCAGCCCGCCTCCCGCCAGCTGCTGGTGCCCGCCCGCGATGTGGACGGCCATGCGACTATCCGCAGCGCCCAGCTCGACGAAACGCAAATCAGCCCGCTACCGCTCGCCGCCACGCCGCGTCATCTGGCGATACTGATGAAAACGCTGATCGGGCGGCCGTACGGCTGGGGCAATAGCGGGTTCTACAATGACTGCTCGTCGGAACTCCAAAGCATCTTCGCGACGTTCGGCGTGTGGCTGCCGCGCCATTCGTCGACGCAGATGAGCGCCGGGCGCATGGTCGATCTGTCGGCGTCGACGCCGGCGCAACGGCTCGACTATCTCGCGCAGCACGGTGAGCCGATGCGTACGCTGATCTACATCGGCGGCCATGTGATGCTGTACATCGGCAACACCACCCGCAACGGCGTCGCAGTCCCGGTTGCCTATCAGGACGTGTGGGGCTTGCGTACAGCCGACAATAGCCGGCGCGCGGTGATCGGCGGCTCGGTGATTCTGCCGCTGTTCGAACACATTCCGGAAGACGCCGCGCTGCAATCGCTGGCGGCAACCCCGACGTTCCAGATCAGCATCCTCGGCGCACCCGTTAGCGGCGCAGCGACGCCGTCGGACGACGACAACCCGGCCGGCTAACGAGGTCGAGCAAAGGTTGGGCGCAAGAGTTGGACGCCAAGGCTGCGCACGGGTCGAGCGCGGCTCAGGCGCGGATTCAGTGCATTGAAGCGAACGCTTACGCCCGTGCCCGAAAATATTTTTTCCGGAGTGTCGATCCGACCGCGCTTCAGTCGTCATAACGTTGAAGACCCGGCTCGCGCAGCGGGGCTTTCAACTCTCGAACCTGTTACTTCAAGGAGTCGCCGTCATGTCCAGCCCCGTCAAACCGATCCCCGAAGGGATGCACTCGCTCACGCCCTATCTGATTTGCGCCAACGCCGCGGACGCCATCGCGTTCTACACCAAGGCGTTCAATGCTGTCGAACAAATGCGCCTGCCGGGCCCGGACGGCAAGGTCATGCACGCCTCGCTGAAAATCGGCGACTCCGTGCTGATGCTGACCGACGAATGGCCCGAGCATCGCACCGTCGGTCCGAAAGCGCTGGGTGGCTCGCCGGTCACGATTCATCTCTACGTCGAAGATGTCGACGCCAGCTTCAAGCAGGCTGTCGACGCGGGCGCGACCGTCACGATGCCCGTCAGCGACATGTTCTGGGGCGACCGCTATGGCCAGATTCAGGATCCGTTCGGCCACAACTGGTCGCTCGCGACACATAAGCGCGATCTGACGCCGGAGCAGATTCAGCAAGGCATGCGCGACATGAAGTAAGCGGCGCGCCCCGTCCTTCAGAAGGAGGAGATCGACGGTTATTGGGCGAAGCTCGCCGACGGCGGCACGCCGCAGCGATGCGGCTGGATTCAGGACAAGTTCGGCGTTTCCTGGCAGATCGTGCCCGACGTACTGGGCCAGATGCTGCGAGACCCGGATGCCGCCAAGGCGAAACGCGTGATGGCCGCGATGTTGAAAATGGTCAAGCTCGATATCGCGTTGCTCGAACAGGCATATCGCGGAGGATAAGAGGCTCGCATAGGGAGGGCTCACGCCGGGCCGCAAGACCGCGTTCTTTGGTAGGATCATTCCCGGTCCATCAACGGCGGGATATGAACGGTGCGCGTCAACCATCAGGCTTTCTTCTGCTCGTTGTTTGTCGCGCGCCTCGCCGATCAGATCCTGCTGTTTCTCGTGCCGCTCGTCGTGTTTCAGACGACGCACAAGGTCTCGTGGTCCGGCGTCGCGTTCTTTATCGAAACGCTGCCGCGCTATCTGGTGTTTCCGTTCTTCGGCGCGCTGTGCGATCGCATCTCGCCGCTCAAGCTGATGCGCGTGAGTCAGACCGTGCGTGCGCTGGTGTGTTTCGGCGGCGTGCTCGCTTATGCGCTGTTCGGCGGAATCGGCTGGCTGATTGCACTGTCCGCGTTGTGCGGCGTGCTGACGAGCCAAGGGCTGGTCGCCCGCGAAGTGATGCTGCCGCAGATCTTCAGCACGCAGCAGTTTCAGCGCGTGCTGGCTTACTCGCAATTGGCCGATCAACTCGGGTTCGTCCTCGGCCCGATGCTGGCCGCGCTGCTGCTCGGGCTGTGGCGCTGGGAATGGGTGGTCGGCGCCACCGGCGCGCTGTTTCTGTTCGCCGACGGCGCCCTTCTGCTGTGGCAACGCACGAGCGGTTTTCGCGCCGGCACGCCATCGCGCATCGAACCCGGCCACTGGACGCGGCCGCTGCGCACCGCGCTTCGGCATGTGCTGCTTCTGCCGGGCCTGAAGAAAGTCGTGCTGCTCGCCGCGGCCGAAAACCTGGTGATCGGCGTGACGCTCGCGACATCGGCCGCCATGGTGACCGGTATTCACGCGCAATCGAGCCGCTACTATGCCGGCCTGCAGACCGCCGGCGCGGTAGCCACGGTGCTGATCCTCCTGACGATCGCACGCACCTCCTGGCCCGCGCAGATGCTGGGCCGGGTCGCCTTCGTCGCGATCTGTGCGGGCGGCGTGATCGCCGGTGCGAGTGTGGACCATCGCGGCTATGCGCTCGGCTTCCTGCTGATCGTCGGCTTCGACAAGATGTTCAACGTCTACATCCGCAGCGCCCGGCAAAAAATCATCCCGCCGCAGGACTACGGCAAAACCATCGGCGTCATCATCCTGTTGAACAACATGACGCAGCCGCTCGCCGGCTTGCTGGTCGGCGTGTTCTCCGCACGGGCGCAGACCGGCTGGCTGATCGTGGCGCTGTCGCTGGCGATGGGCGGCATCGGCGCGGCGGTGTCGATCGGCGCGGCGCTGCGGCGGCGCAGGCACGCGCTTGCGGTTGGCGAGTGACGCTGGCGGTTCGAGAGCAACGCTGGCGGTTGGAGAGCAACGCTGGCGGTTGGAGAGCAACGCGGGCGGTTGGAGAGCAACGCTGGCGGTTCGAGAGCAACGCTGGCAGTCGGAGAGTGACGCTGGCAGTTGGGGAATGATGTTGGGCGCTTTTTTGTTTGTCTGCTGCGAGGGCCAACAACAAGTGGTTGCGGACTTGTCCACAGAAAATGTTCGCAAATCTGTGCATAACTATCCGGCAAACTCTGCAAGCCATTGAAGCGCCTGCGATTTCGCCCGCGAAGCGCAAGTTATGCACGGCTTCCTCGACGGGCGCGCTGGATTGCCCAACGCGCCGGCATACAGCAGATCAAGACAGCTCAACAAGCTCAGGCAGCCGCGGCTTGCGGCACCGCCTCGCCCTGCTCGCCACCCAACGCGTCGAGCAGATCGGCCAGCATGCGGTCGAGTTCGGCGGTCATCAGCGTGACGTCGGAATCGAAGCGCTCGTCGTCGTTTTGCGCGGTGGGGTCGCTCGCTTCCTTGAGGACGTCGAGCGGCACGACGCGTTTGATCGTCAGCGACGGCGTCAGCACGAACGACACGCGATCTTTCCACGTCATCGCGAGCCGCATGCATTGCTTGCCGGCTTCGATATGACGGCGCATGTCTTCGGCATCCAATGCATGACCGACGTAACGCACCGTCGCGTTGCCTTGCGCGGCCGAGCGCAACTCGGTGTCCTGATCGAGCGTGAAACCCGCGGGGCCCTCGCCTGAGAGCAGCCAGTCGGTCATCGCCGCAACCGGCGATTGAGCGACACGCACCGTGCCGAGCGGCAGTTGGTCGATGGACTTGACCAGCAGGCCGCGCACCTCGTCGGCGACCGCTTGCGAAGCAGCGTCGATCACGAGCCAGCCGTTCGCGGCATCGATCCACACGCGCGTGTCTCGGCGAATGCTGAACGCGCGCGGCAGGAGTTCGTCGGTGACCTGCTCCTTGAGTTCACGCATCTGCTTGCGGCCGGGCTTGAAGCCCTGCTGCTCTTCGAGTTCGACAGCGCGCGCCTTGGTCACCTGAGTGACGACCGAGGCGGGCAGCAGTTTCTTTTCCGCGCGAAACACCAGCAACATCTGGCGGTTCAGCGAATAGACGAGCGAATCGTTATCGCGCGGCGACGCCCAGCCGTGGCTTTGCATCTCGACGCTGTTGCCTGGCGCGAACGCGTGCGGCGCCAGCCACTTCTCCATTTGTTCAGGCGTGATGGACCACGGAGCGGGAAGACGGTGAAGCTGAAGATTTTTGAACCACATGAGCGATGATGTACGGGCAAAGCGCGCCATTCTATATGACGGCGCCGGCCGGCGATGCAACTTGGCCCGCATTGGCCAAAGTTGGGAAAAGTGGGCAGGGATATCCGGGCATGTCGCCGCGCTAGCCGGCGTCGCGATCGGCGCGCGCTTGCCCGCGCTTATCTCGCCTATTTTCAAATAAAACCCGGCAATCCTTTAAGCGACAGACCGATTATCAAATTCAAAGGCAAGGGTCAGATCGTCGACTTCCAGACTTTCGATCTTTATCGCGTGAAGGATGGCCGCATTGCCGGAAACCGGCACCTCGAAGGCAACCTGACGCTGCTCAGGCAGTTGCTTGCAATCAAGCCAAAGTGGTTTTGCCCACTCCGTCTTTGAGCACGTTTTGCGTTCAAATCACCTAGACTTTTTGAGAAACGCGCGACATAGACGGAGGCGGCCATGTCCGACGAAACCGCATCTTGGGAGATAGTGGAGTACGAGGGTTTTGAGATTCACGTGGCGCCGTTTCTCAAGAACGCGCCCGATGAAGCACACCCGTCAGCCCCAGCCGACAACCGTTACACGTATATCGGCTACGTCTGCCATCCGGGCGCCGATCCGGCTATCCCCGGGCATACGATCCCGTTTCATCCCGATGGCGAAGAGAGCTTCATCGGCAAGGACGCGGCGGTGTACGAAGGCGTGCATGTGGGGCGGAGCATCGTCGACGGCACGCATCCGGATTTGACGGTGTTGCCGTTGGTGACCGGCGGCGTGTGATACGTATTGCACGTCTCACACCGGTAAAGCGGGCAGCGCGAGCCTGTCGATTCGCGTCGGCCCTCAGCTGAATGCGCGCTTGATGCGCGACTTGAGCAGCGCGCGCCGCAAGCGGCCGGTCTGCGCGGGGTCGCCTATCGCCAGCCCGCCTTCGACCGGCGTGCCGCGCCGCAGGTAGTAACGATCGAAGGTGGCCTGCGTCATGCCCCACTTGTTCAGGAACTGGCGGCGCCCGTCGTTCTTGACGATCTTGCCGGTGCTCTTCTGCTGGAAGTGATAAACCAGACTGTCGCCGACGCCGAGAAAAACCCGGCAACCTGCGTCCCACAGCTTCATCGAAAAATCGTTGTCGCTGCTCATACCGGGGCTCAATTCGCTGCTATAGCCGCCGACCTTATGCCACCAGTCGCGATGCACGAGCGTGGGCGGCCACGTGGCGCCGCGCCAGTCGGCGCGCACGAGCCTCGGCGAGGCGGCCACCAGTTCGTCCGCGCGAAAATTCTCGACGTCGCGGCCGAAGTTCTGCACGACCACACACGGATTGCCGCTGTCGACCGGCTCGATCATCGTGCCGGACAGCATGAACAGATTGTCCGCCGGCATCTGGGCGAGGCGCTTGACGAGCGCATCGTCCCAGCCGGGGCAACAGTACATGTCGTCGTTCATGTAGACGATGTAATCGCGCGTGGCGCGCGCCGCCGCGATATTGACCGCGTGACAGATGCCGATGTTGCCCGGCGACGCGGTGTGTTCGATGCCCTCCTCGCGCACCCACGCCAAGGTGCCGTCCGAGCCGTCGTTGACGTGCACGATGATCTCGTGCGCGTGCGTCGAATGGCGCCGCAGGCTGTCGATCACGAGACGCAGGTAAGGCAGGTTGTTCCAGGTCGGGATGATGATTGAGAACATCGAAGGTGGATTCCGTTGTGGTTTGCCCATGCGAGCGGACCGAGCCTGATCGGCGGCAGCCTGGATCAGTTGTCGCCGGCCTTTTCGTCGATCTTGTTGATCTTGTTGACCTCGCCGGTCTTGCCGGCTTCGTCCTTGGCCTTCTCCGCGACCTTGTCGCCAAACGGCTTCATGAAGGTGAGCTTCGCGGGAAGATTGGGTTCCCAGCCTTCCAGATCCTCGAACGGATAGCGGCCGAGCGCATAAATCACGCGCTTGAGACGGCTTTTGAACGGCGCACGCGGAACGTTGGCCAGCGTGCCGGTCGCGGCGGACGCCGTCTGCCGGACATAGTTGCGCGTGAAGTCGCGTTGCGAGATGCCCCACTTCATCAGGAACTGCCGGCCGCCGCGATTGCGGCGAATGCGTCCGGTGGATTTGCAGCCGAAATGATAGATGCGGCTCGCGCCGACCGAGCGGAACACGCGGCAACCGACCAGCCACAGCTTCATCAGGAAATCGTCATCGCTGCTCATGCCGGGGCCGAACTCGATACTGTAGCCTCCCACCGTATGCCACAGTTGGCGGCTAACCAGCATCGGCTGCAAGGCAACGCCGTCGCGATCAGGCGCAGTCATCTTCGCGGTGTAGGACAGCAAGCCGGCTTCGTCGAAATTGTCGGGGCCGGTGCCGAAGTTGGCGGCAGTAACGTTTGCATTGCCGGTGTCGGCCGGTTCGATCAGCACCGAAGACAGATACGCCGACGAGTGGCCGAGCGTGCGCAAGCTCGCCTCGAATGCGCGGTCCCAGCCCGGCGTGCAAAACATGTCGTCGTTCAGGAACAGGATCCAGTCCCGCGTGGCGAGCCGCGCGACATCGTTCAGCGCGAGGCAGACACCGACATTGCCGTGGCTCCACGTATGGCGGATGCCTTCGGCGCGGACCCATTCGAGCGTGCCGTCGCTGCCTTCGTTCACATGCACGATGATCTCGTGATCGAACGCCGAATGACGCCGGATGCTGTCGATGCACAGCTTCAGATACGGCAGGTTGTTCCAACTCGGAATCAGGATGCTGAACATGACGTGGTGACGGTCTTCATGGACGGGAATCGCGCGCCGCGCGGGCGGCCTCGCTGTATGCGCCGCTGCCTGCCTGGCGGTTTGCCTCGCGGTTTGCCTTCGTGTCGGCATAAGTCGCGAGCGCGGCCAGGATCGCGATGACGCTGGCGTAGAACGACACGGTCATCTTCAGATCGAACGTCTCGACCGTCAGCCCGAAGATCCAGAACGCCACGACAAACGTCAGCCCCATCAGCGCCGCCCGCCGCCCGGGGTCGACCGGCGCGCTCAGGCGCCGCCAGAAAATCACCCCCGGCACGACGTAGATGGCCAGCAGCGCCAGACCGCCGACGATGCCGTAATCGGTCATGTAGGCGAACATCTGGTTATGCACCTCGCCTCTGCCCAACTGGGCGGCGGCCGGCGTGAGCATGCCCGCGTCGGCAAACGACTGCATGCTGTTGCGGAAACCGTTGCCGCCGAGACCCAGAAGCGGATGGCTCTCGACGATCCGGGCCGCCGCCTCATAGAGCTGCAGACGGATGCCGAGCGGCGTGTCTTTGTCGCCGTGCGTGTACTTCACCACATCCGACGACACGTCGCCGACCCGATCGCGCGCGGTCGGCGAAAACGCGTACACGCCGGCCAGAATCGCAACGATCGTGAGCGGCAGCAACACCTTCCACTTGCGTGACTTGCCGCGGCTGCGAACGTACAGAATCATGACGGCGACCACCGGAATGGCCACCCACCCGCCGCGCGAGCCGGTGATCAGCGACGCGCAGAGTCCGGCGAAAAGCCCGGCCACCTTGATGACGCGCACCAGCAGCCGGTCTTTTCGCCACCAGTTCAGCGACAGGATGGAGAGCACGCCCAACAGCAGCGCAATATCGCCGAAGTGAATCGGATTCAGGAACTGGCTGCTGAGCCGGCCGAAGCCCCAGTCGCGCGGCGCGATCAGCAGAATGCCGAGCGACGCCAGCGCGGCGAGTGCGAACGACAGATCGGCCCACTCGAGCGTGCGCGGCAGGCAGCGGCGCAACACCAGGACGAGCGGTGCGGCGGCGACGAAACGCGACGGCGAATCGAGCGTGCTGGCCACCACGCCGCCGTGCCACGCGCCGCCGACCAGTACCGCGACGACCGGGCATGCGGTGGCAACGCACAGCGCAATATCGACCTGATCCCATTGGATCGACGGCAGGCCGGTCCACGCTCTCGGCGAGGCAAGCAATGCAAGCGAAATAACCGCGGCCGCAATTGACAACGCACTTCCGGCACCGTGAAAGAGCAAGGTGGCCGACGGATACGTGAGCAGGAATAACGCGGGCAGCAGGCTTCGTGAGTTGACGCTCAGGAAAGCATTTTTGGTGGGCGTCGACATGTCTCTGGAATTTGACCAGTTGCGTGCGCGGGCCGGCGCGCGTAACCGGGTAGATTAACCTCTCTATTGTACCGGGTTCCCGCCCTAATCCTGTAATTCAGCGGTGCCCGGTCGCCCCGTCCCCCAGCGACAGCGCGCTCTGGAAGGTTCCTATCGTAGTGCCAGAACATGCTGGAAAACCTCCCAGGAATGTTTCAGTAAGCATGTAGGAGTGTGCTGTACCATACGGACCGCAAACTCTCCCGCACGAGTTGCCGCGTCTTGAGCACTGCAGGCATCGGTAGCCCGAAAAACACGCCATTTCCGACGATCCGAAATGAACCGATTGATGCGCGCGCTTTACTGCATTGCGCCCGCCACCGTGAAAAGAAGCCTAGAGTCGGCCGTCAGCCGCTCCACCCGCATCCCGTATGCGGGCGTCGCGCACGAGCCCGAAGTGTTTCTGCGCAAGACCTCGCGGGCGAAGATCGCCAAAAAATATCTGCACAGATATCTGCTGCTGGCATGGCGTGGCCAGACGCGCCTTGAACTCGGAAACGCCGCCGCGTGCAAACGGCTACTGTGGATCTACACCGGCAAGCGCAATTTCGGCGACGCCACGATGGATATGTCCGGACGAGCGCTGCTGAAAGGCCGTGGCTTCGCGATCGATCTGTTCACGCTGCCGCACCTGCACCCGCTGTTCGCGGAAGACGACGTGTTCCAGCACGTGTTTTCCGATTTACGCGATCTGCAGGGCCGCCATTACGACGCAATCCTGATGTCGGAGTACAACCTGCCGTCGATCAAACTGAAGACGCGGCACTTCAGGGATTTGCCGTTCGCCTGCCTGTTCCAGTATTTCTACGGACCGGACCGCAACCAGACCTGCTTTAGCTACGCAGCGGTCAACAACGTCTTCGCGCTCGGCTACGGCGCTGCCGACGTCGTATCGATGAGCAAGCCCTACCTGGCGACGCAGGCCCAAACCCGCGACTCGGTCCGGCCGTTCGTGCCGGACGGGCGCTATCTGGCACTGGCCATCGGCGGACTCGACGCGAACCGTACCTATCGTCACTGGGCCGGGTTGCTCGAACTCATCGATCAATCGGACAACCGGGAGATACCGAAGCAGATCGTTCTGCTCGGGTCGGACAATGGGCTCGGCATGGCGGAGAGCTTGCTGAAGCTGAAGTTCGGCAAACTGGAGATCAGCTCGTGTGTCGGCAAGCTGAGCTTGCTGCAGTCGCGCGAGATCGTCGCGAGGGCAAGCCTTTTTGTGGGCGCGGATGGCGGCCTGATGCACGTAGCCCACTCGACTCCAACGCCAAGCGTGTCGCTCTTTTCCGACCGCGAACCGCCTTATCTGCGGCTGACTGAAGCATGCCGTTCGATCGGCATTCCGAGTACCGGCGACGTCGACGACATTGCGCCGGCAACGATCATGAGCGCGATCAGCACGCAACTCTCGCGGTTAGCGGCAAAGGAATCAGACGCCGCGGCATGAGCGGCGGCGTAGGCTGGCGTATGTTTCCGCCGCCCGCGCGCTCATATCACGGTTATGTCACGAACGTGCCACGCCCATGGCGCTTATGCCACGTTCTTGCCGCGTCTTGCCGCGTTCATGCCGCGTCCTGCTGGAACTGGATGCGGTGCAAATGCGCGTACAGCCCGTTTTGTGCCAGCAGCTCGCGATGACTGCCGCGCTCCAGGATATGCCCTGCGTCCATCACCAGAATCCGGTCCGCGCGCTCGATAGTCGATAGACGGTGCGCGATCACGAGTGTCGTGCGGCCCTTCATCAGCGTTTCCAGCGCGGCCTGCACGTGGCGCTCGGATTCGGAGTCGAGCGCGGACGTCGCTTCGTCGAGGATCAGGATCGGCGCATCCTTGTAGATCGCGCGGGCGATCGCCAGACGTTGCCGCTGGCCGCCCGACAGCATCATGCCGTTGTCGCCGATCAGCGTTTCGATGCCGTTCGGCATGGCCTCGACGGTATCCCACAGGTTGGCCGCGCGCAGCGCCGCCTTGACCTTGCCCGGATCGGCCTTCTGGCCGTAGGCGACATTTTGCGCCACTGTATCGTTGAACAGCACCACGTCCTGGCTCACCATCGCGATCTGGCTGCGCAGCGCGTGCAGGCCGTATTCCGGCAGCGCGACGCCGTCGACCAGAATCGCGCCGCCCGTCGGATCGAAAAAGCGCGGCAGCAGATTTACCAGCGTGGTCTTGCCGCTGCCCGACGGACCGGCCAGCGCGACCATTTCGCCCGGCGCCACCTTGAACGACACGTGGTCGAGCGTGTGGCGCTTGTGCGTGGCGTTGCTGCCGTACGTGAACGACACGTCGCGGAATTCGACTTCGCCCGATGCGCGATCGAGCGGCTTGCCGCCGCCGGCCGGCTCGGACGGCTCGTCGATCAGGCCGAAGATCAGCTCGGCCGCGGTCATGCCGCGTTGCAGCGGCTGGTTCACGTCCATCAGGTGCTTCAGCGGCGAGATGATCAGCAGCATCGACGTGACGAAGGCGACAAAGCCGCCGACGGTGGTCTGATCCGACGACGACTGCACCACCGCGATCGTAATCACCACTGCGAGCGCAATCGATGCGAGGAATTGCGTCAACGGCTGCGCGAGACCGCCGGAGACCGTCATCCGCATCGAGTAGCCGCGCAAACGCCGGCTCATCGACGTGAAGCGGTCGATCTCATACTGCTCGCCGTTGTGCACCTTGACGACCTTGTAGCCGCCCACCGTCTCTTCGACGATGTACGACAGCTCGTTGGTCAGCAGCTGATGCTCGCGGTTCAGGCGCCGCAGACGGCGGTTGATCTTGCCGACCAGCCAGCCGATCCCCGGCAGCAGGACCGCGACGATCAGCGTGAGACGCCAGTTCAGGTAGAACAGATAGCCGAGCAGGAACAACACGGTCAGCGAATCGCGCACCAGCGTGACCAGCACGCTCAGCAGCACGTTGAGAATCTGGTTCACCTCGAAGACGATCGCATTGATCACCGTGCTCGCGGTTTCGCGCTGGAAAAACGCCACGCTCGAGTGGATCATCCGGTCGAACATTTTCAGGCGCAGTTCGAGCAGGATCTTGTTCGACACGTAGGCAAGCAGATAGCCGGACGCGTATTGCGACACCCCGCGAATCAGGGCAAGGCCGATCACGGCAACCGGCACGAACCATTTGGCGCGGTCGCTGGCATGCGCGCCGAAGCCTTTGTCCAGAAGCGGCTTGAGCAGAGCGGGAATCGCCGCGTCGGTGCTGGCGCTCACGGCCATCGCGACGATCGCGCCGATCATCACCCACAGCAGCGGCTTGATATACGGCCACAAGCGCCGCATGACGACGACGGGCGACGACGCCTCACCTGCACCGATGGGTTTGCTTAACGTTGGCTTCGCGCTCAAGGAATCCTCTGGGAATGCGGGACGGCATCCGCGCGGCGGACGGAATGTCCGCTACGCAAAAAATCAAATACGGCATTGTAAACGGTTGGGGATCGCACGGCCGGTGCTAATGAACCGGCCGGAAGGGATAGGACCGCTGCCGGCGGGCGGGCGTGTCCGGCCGCATGCGCTGCGCCGTACACCGTGCTGTGTATACTTGCGCGACCTATTCCGTCACTCCGCACCCACCACGCAATTCAGGTATGCAAGAAACCACCCTCGGCGTCGCCATCATCACCAGAAACGCGGCGGCTCGGCTGGCCGAATGCCTGCAAGCCGTGGCCTTCGCCGATCAGATCGTCGTGATCGACGGCGGCAGCACCGACGGTACTGTCGAGATCGCCCGCGCACACGGCGCCCGCGTGCTCGAACAAACCGACTGGCCTGGCTTCGGTCCGCAAAAAAACCGCGCGCTCGATCAGCTGTCCACCACCTGGGTACTCTCGATCGACGCCGACGAAATCGTCTCGCCGGAACTTGCGGCGGCAATCCGCGCGGCCCTTGCCGCGCCCACCACCGACGTCTACGCGGTGGATCGCCTGTCGAGCTTTTGCGGCCACTGGATTCGGCACAGCGGCTGGTATCCGGACTGGATTCCGCGTCTGTTCAAGCGCGGCGCGGCGCGTTTTTCTGACGACCTGGTGCACGAGCGCCTGGTGTTCGACACGCCGGCGCAGCGCCTGACCGGCAAGCTGATGCACTACTCGTACGAAGACTTCGAGGGCGTATTGCGCAAGCTCGACACGTATTCGACGGCAGGCGCTCAGCAGCGTCACGCAGCAGGCAAGCGCGGCAGTTTCGGCAAGGCCGTGGGTCGCGGCCTGTGGGCGTTCGTGCGGACTTACCTCTTGCGGCGCGGGTTTCTCGACGGCCGTGCCGGATTCATGATCGCCGTGTTCAATGCGGAAACGGTGTACTACCGGTTCGTGAAGCTGGCGCGACTGGGGGACAAGCCGCGGGCGACTCCGCCCGCCCGGCCTCAATAGACGATTTCGATCGAACTTCCGGCGAACTCGCCGCGCAATGCAGCCAGCAGTTCGTCGGTAGGTTTCACGCGCCATGCGTCGCCCAGACGCATTTCCCCTTGTGCATTCTCGCTGCGATAGACCACTTGCACAGCGAGCCCATTCGGGATCTGGACAGCCTGGCGCTGGCGGCCATCACCACCGCCATAGCCGCCGCCGTTCCGGCCGCCACCACCACCGCCCCGCACTGACGCAGCGGGCGCCGCCGCTGCCTGCGGCTCGTCCTTGCCCGCGCTATGCGCTTCGAGCACACGCCGCAACGCCGAGGCGTCCGCATTGCCGTTCATCTGAACCTTGACGGCTTCCGCGTAACGGCAACGCGCGCGGCCGAGGTCCATCACCGTCTCGACAGTGAAGCGAATGCCGCCCGTGAACGCGTCATTACGCGCCTGGCCCTGCACGACCAGCAGTTCGTCTTCCTTGAACAGCTGCTTGTGCGCTTCGAAGGTCTCGTTGAAGACGGTCACTTCGCATTGGCCGGTGCCGTCGTCGAGCAGCGCGATCAGCATCTTGCCGCGCTGGGTCATCTGCGTGCGCAGCGACGCGATCACGCCCGCCACCAGCTTGTCGCGCCCTTCCTTCAGATCGCCGATTTTCTGGCGCACGAAACGGCGCACTTCGTCCTTGTACGCATCGAACAGATGGCCCGACAGGTAGAAGCCGAGCGCGGCCTTCTCTTCCTGCAACTTCTTCTTTTCCGGCCATTCCGGTTCGTCGAGCAGTTCATGACCTTGCGACGGCGCGTCGCCCATGTCGAACAGACCCGCCTGCATGGCGTTGGCGCTCGCCTGCTCGGCGGCTTCCATTGCCAGCGACACCGATGCGATCAGCTGCGCGCGATTCGCATGCAACGTGTCGAATGCGCCGGCGCGGATCAATGCCTCCACCGTCCGGCGATTGACGATCCGGCGATCGATCCGATTGCAGAAATCGAAGATGTCGATGAACGGACCTTCTTCGCGCGCGCGCAGGATTTCTTCGATCGCGTTCTGGCCGCTGCCCTTGATCGCGCCAAGACCGTAACGGATCGTTTTCGAGCGCTTGCCGTCCGCTTCCGCGACCGGTTCGAAACGGTACGCCGACTGGTTGACGTCCGGCGGCAACACCTTCATCCCGTTCGTGAGGCAGTCTTCGAACAGAATCTTGACCTTGTCCGTGTCGTCCATGGCGAGCGACATATTGGCTGCCATGAATTCGGCCGGATGGTGCGCCTTCAGCCATGCGGTGTGGTACGCGAGCAGCGCGTAGGCAGCCGCGTGCGACTTGTTGAAGCCGTAGCCCGCGAACTTCTCCATCAAGTCGAAGATTTCGTCGGCTTTCTCGGCACTCAGGCCGTTTTTCGCGGCACCTTCGCGGAACAACGCGCGGTGCTCGGCCATTTCCTCGGCCTTCTTCTTACCCATCGCGCGACGCAGCAAGTCTGCGCCGCCGAGCGAGTAGCCGCCGATGATCTGCGCCATCTGCATCACCTGCTCCTGATAGACCATGATGCCGTAGGTCTCTTTCAGGATCGGCTCGACGCGCGGATCGGGATACTCGACCGTTTCGCGGCCGTGCTTACGCGCACAGAAGCTCGGAATCAGGTCCATCGGGCCCGGACGATACAACGCCACCAGCGCGATGATGTCCTCGAAACGGTCAGGCTGGGCGTCTTTCAGCATGCCTTGCATGCCGCGGCTTTCCAGCTGGAACACGGCGACCGTATTCGCTTTCTTCAGGATCGAGAACGACGCCGGATCGTCGAGCGGCACTTGCGCGAGCGACCAGTCCTTCTTCGACGGATCGAGGCGCCGGATATAGCGTTCGGCCCAGTCGAGAATCGTCAGCGTGGTCAGGCCCAGAAAGTCGAACTTCACGAGGCCGACGGCCTCGACGTCATCCTTGTCGTACTGGCTCACGACGCCGCTCTCGTCGCCCTGCGTGTAAAGCGGGCAGAAATCGGTCAGCTTGCCTGGCGCGATCAGCACACCGCCCGCGTGCATGCCGACGTTACGCGTCAGGCCTTCCACACGCTGCGCGAGTTCGAGCAACTGATGCACTTCGTCTTCGTTGTCGAAGCGCTCCTGCAGGAGCGGCTCTTCCTTCATCGCGTCGGCAATGGTGACGTGCTTGCCCGGCTTGAACGGAATCAGCTTGGCGATGCCGTCCGTGAACATATAGCCCAGATCGAGCACGCGGCCGATGTCGCGCACCGCGGCCTTCGCCGCCATCGTACCGAACGTGGCGATCTGCGACACGGCGTCCGCACCGTACTTGTCCTTCACGTACTGAATCACGCGATCGCGGCCGTGCTGGCAAAAGTCGATGTCGAAGTCGGGCATCGAGACCCGCTCCGGATTCAGGAACCGTTCGAACAGCAGGTTGTAGCGCAGCGGATCGAGGTCGGTCACGCCGAGCGCATACGCGACCAGCGAACCCGCGCCCGAACCCCGGCCCGGACCGACCGGCACGCCGTTGTTCTTCGCCCAGTTGATGAAGTCCGCGACGATCAGGAAGTAGCCCGGAAAGCCCATCTTGACGATCGTGCCGCACTCGAATTCGAGGCGTTTGTAGTACGTTTCGCGCTGCGCGTCCCGTTCCGCCTGATCCGGGTACAGCTGCTCGAGCCGCTTCTCCAGACCTTCCTTCGACAGATGCACGAGGTAGTCGTCCAGCGACATGCCGTCGGGCGTCGGAAACAGCGGCAGCTTCGGCTTGCCGAGTTCGAGCGTCAGGTTGCAGCGCCTGGCGATTTCGACGGTATTGGCGAGCGCCGCTGGAATGTCCGCGAACAGCGCAGTCATCTCTTCCTGCGTGTGGAAATGCTGCTCGGCCGTAAAGCGTTTCGAGCGGCGCGGATTCGCCAGAATGTCGCCTTCGGAAATACACACGCGCGCCTCGTGCGCGGTGAAATCGTCCGGCGTCATGAACTGCATCGGGTGTGTGGCGGCCACCGGCAGTTTCAGCGACGCCGCGAGCGCCACCGCCTGCTGCACGTACTGCTCGCCGCCCGGCTGGCCGCAGCGTTGCAACTCGATATAGAAGCCGTTCGGAAACACCTTCGCCCAGTGCTGCGCGTTGCGCTTCGCCGCCTCTTCGTTACCGGCGGCCAACGCCAGACCGATGTCGCCCTGTTGTGCGCCGGACAACGCAAGCAGGCCTTCGCCCAGACCGGACTCGAGCCAGCCGGCTTCGACTTCCGCGCGGCCGCGATACTGGTTCGTGAGCGAAGCCTTGCTGAGCAGTTCGCACAGATTCAGATAGCCGCGCCGGTCTTTGACCAGCAGCAACAGGCGCGAGGGCTTTTCGCGGTCGTCCGGATTGGTGATCCAGACGTCGCAGCCGGCAATGGGTTTGACCCCTTTGCCACGGGCTTCCTTGTAGAAACGGACGAGGCCGAACGCGTTACCGAGATCGGTGAGGGCGAGCGCGCCCTGACCATCTTTGGCGGCGGCCTTGACGATGTCGTCGAGGCGCACGATGCCATCGGCAATCGAGAATTCGGAGTGAACGCGGAGATGAACGAAGCGAGGATCTGACATGGGCGACATTGTAACTCCACCCTCCCGGAGTTTTCAGGCCAAACCCGCGCGTTGGCCGTTCGGCCAGGGACTCAACGCGTGAGCACCGCGCGCCGGCGTCCGGCGGCGGCGAACGGGTGGAACAACGGGGTTGAACACTGGGTTTGAACAACGCGCGCAATCTGTGCGCCTCGATCGCGCGAAGGCGCACGTCGGGCGCCAACGCGGCCCAGATTCGTGCGCGCTTTGCGCTGGCGCAACAGGCTGACCATTCGGCCGAGTCGGTCGAAGCGTCGGCTTGAGGGATAATACGGGTTTCACCCTTTCGACGTGGCCGCGCCACACAGCGGCTCAATGCGCGCCGCTCTCACGCCGCTGGCCGCTTTTTACCGCTGGACAAACATGAGCATCGTCAATCTCGCCGCGTATCACTTCGCGACTATCGAAAACACAGCCGCATGGCGGCCTTTCGTCACCGAGCGCTGCAGCGCGCTCGGCTTGCGCGGCACCGTGCTGCTGGCGCCGGAAGGCATCAATCTGTTCGTCGCCGGCACGCGCGCCGCGGCGGACGCGTTTATCGACTACATCCGCCACGATCCGCTGTTCGAGGGCAAGTTCGCAAATCTGCAGTTCAAGGAAAGCCCGTCGGAAAAGCAGCCGTTTCGCCGCATGCTGGTCAAGCTCAAGCGCGAGATCATCACGATGAAAAAGCCGGCGATCCGGCCGGAACTCGGCCGCGCGCCGTTCGTCGACGCACCCACGCTGAAAACCTGGCTCGACCGCGGCCACGACGACGAAGGCCGGCCGGTCGTGATGCTCGACACGCGCAATGCGTTCGAAGTGGACGTCGGCACCTTCGACGACGCGCTCGACTACCGCATTACGAAATTCAGCGAGTTTCCCGAAGTCATCGAGCAAAACCGTGCCGACCTCCAGGGCAAGACGGTCGTGTCCTTCTGCACCGGCGGGATCCGTTGCGAGAAGGCCGCGATCCATATGAAGGAAGTCGGCATCGAGAACGTGTACCAGCTCGAAGGCGGCATCCTCAAGTATTTCGAGGAAGTGGGCGGCGCGCATTACCACGGCGACTGCTTCGTGTTCGACTATCGCACCGCGCTCAATCCGCAACTGGAACCGACCGCGACCGTGCAATGCTTCGGCTGCCGCGCGGTGGTCACACCGCAAGCGCAGCAATCGCCGTTGTATGTGGCGGGCAAGACGTGTCCGGAATGCCATCCGGACAGCAAGGCTGCACGCGCCGCGTGACGAGCGCCATCCCTAGCGCGCAATAATCCACCCGTCAAACCCATGGCTTATCGCGGACGCTTTGCGCCATCTCCTACAGGGCCGTTGCATTTCGGCTCGCTGGTCAGCGCGCTCGCAAGCTGGCTGGACGCGCGTGCGCATGGCGGCGCATGGCTCGTGCGTATCGAAGACATCGACGCGCCGCGCGCGGTTCCAGGCGCCGCCGAAGACATACTCGCCACGCTCGCGCGTTTCGGCCTGCACGCCGACGAGCCGCCGGTCTGGCAAAGCCGGCGCATCGCACGGTATCAGGAAACACTGGAGCAGCTGAAGGCTACCGGCTTGATCTACCCGTGCGGCTGCACGCGCAAGGAGATTGCCGATTCGTTATTGCATGCGCACGCGCGCAACACCACACTCGCGTACCCCGGCACGTGCCGCGACGGCCTGCACGGCAAGCCTGCGCGCGCATGGCGTCTGCGCGTGCCGGACGGCCAAGCTGCGGTGATGACATTCGAAGACCGTTGGCAGGGCACACAGACACAGAACCTGGCCACCGAGGTCGGTGATTTCGTGCTGAAGCGAGCGGACGGCCAGTGGGCGTATCAACTGGCGGTGGTGGTGGACGACGCCGACGCGGGCGTGACGCACGTCGTACGAGGCGCGGACCTGATGGATTCGACGGCGCGGCAGATTTACCTGCAGCGCTGCCTCGGCGTGCCGACGCCCGAGTACCTGCATGTGCCGGTCGTCACGAACGACCAGGGTGAAAAGCTCAGTAAGCAAAACGGCGCTATCGCGCTGGATGCTGAAACACCGCTCGAAGCGCTTGGCGCAGCCGCACGGTATCTGGGACTGGAGTTAGGGAGCGCCGGGCATACGACGCCAGAAGGCTTTTATGCTGCGGCAACGTCGGCATGGGCACGGCGAATGGGTGTGCGCAAAACGGGGCGCTAGGACACGAGTCGAGCACGGCCAGCGGCTGTAGAAATACCGCTGCGGCGCGCGCAGCCCCGCCGGAAGAATGGCCGCCTCGCCACTAGCACTAGCGCGAAAGACGCGGGAACGCGGACCCGATGTCCCGCTACCATGCCGGCGCGAGAATCCCGCTTAAGACCAAAGAAAGGCCAAGGAAAGCCCAACGAGCAGATACCAGAATCAGGAAGTAGACTTCCTCGGCATCCCGAACCCACCCAGCAGTGCAGCCAGCGGCTGTTTGGACGAAGACTTCTGCGGAGCCGCAGACGCGGCAGCCTCGTCGACTTTCCGAACGGAAGAAGGCGACGGCTCATACGGTTTGAGGAAGAAATCATCCACAGGCTGAGCACGATGATGATGCGGACGATCGAACGAAACCGAAGAAGCGGCCCCGGAACGCCGGCGCCCCGCCCGCTCATCGCGCCCTTCGCGCTCGCGCCGCGGCGCCCGCTCTTCATGGTGATGCCGCACCGGCGTATCGACAGTCAAGCGTTGCACATCCAGCGGCCGCTTGATCAGCTTCTCGATATCGGCGAGCTGCTTACGCTCATTCGGGCTGCACAACGACAAAGCATCGCCGGAAGCGCCAGCACGCCCGGTGCGCCCGATCCGGTGCACATAATCTTCCGCGTTGAACGGCAGATCGAAATTGATAACAGCAGGCAGCTCGGCGATATCCAACCCACGCGCCGCCACGTCAGTAGCGACCAGCGCCTCGATCTCGCCACGCTTGAAAGCGTCCAGAGCCTGCATGCGCTCATTCTGCGTGCGGTCGCCATGAATCGCAGTAGCGACAACGCCATCGCGTTCCAGACTCCGCGCCAGACGGCTTGCACCAATCTTGCTGTTACAGAACACGATCACCTGCTTGAGGCCGCGTTCACGAATCAGTTGCACCACCGCGCCGGTCTTGTCGCCTTCGGGGACCTCATAAACGATCTGCGTCACATTGGTCGCAGTCGAATTGCTGCGCGCGACTTCGATCGTCTGCGGATTGCGCAGGTAAGTGGCCGCGAGCTTCTTGATTTCACCCGAGAACGTGGCCGAAAACAGCAGCGTCTGACGCTCCTTCGGCAGCAGGTTCAGGATGCGCTGCAGATCGGGCAGGAAGCCCATGTCGAGCATCCGGTCGGCTTCGTCGAGCACGAGAATCTGCACCTGGCCGAGGTTGGCGGTTTTCTGTTGCACGTGATCGAGCAAACGGCCCGGTGTGGCGATCAGGATTTCGACGCCGCGGCGAAGTTGCTCGGATTGCGGATTCATATCGACGCCGCCGAACACCACGGCGCTGCGCAGCGCCGTGTGTTTCGCATACGCCTGCACGTTCGCGGCGACCTGATCGGCCAGTTCGCGGGTCGGCGTGAGGATCAGCGCGCGCACCGGATGGCGGGCGGGCGATGCGCTCGTGCTGGCCTGCGGCAGCAAGCGCTGGATGATCGGCAGCGAGAAGCTGGCCGTCTTGCCGGTGCCGGTTTGCGCGGCGCCCATGACGTCACGCCCGGCCAGCACGACGGGAATCGCCTGCTCCTGGATCGGCGTAGGCGTGGTGTAGCCCGATTCTTTGACGGCTTTCAGGATGTCGGGCGCGAGACCGAATTGATCAAAAGTCGCAGTGCTGGGCGTGACGGCTGTGTCGGACATGGTGGCTTTCGCTAAAAATGCGCTTGGCGCGTGCGCGCGGCAGCGGTCGGAACCGCAGAAGGCATCAGGATGAAGGCGGAGCCACGGCGTTCCGCACGGGACCCGTCGGAATTGCGGGAAAAAATGCGGCCGGCTCCGGCCGGCGGAAACACCCGCCGGAAAGGGCGCTATTGTAGCACTTCAGCAAAAACACTCATGGCGCATGTGCCGGCTTTCTGCTTACGCCGGCAAAACCGTCCGGGCGACCCGGTCAACCGGCCGTGCGGGCCGGCTT
Organism: Paraburkholderia lacunae; assembly: GCF_003353175.1. Taxonomy (GTDB): domain Bacteria; phylum Pseudomonadota; class Gammaproteobacteria; order Burkholderiales; family Burkholderiaceae; genus Paraburkholderia; species Paraburkholderia lacunae. The sequence goes on from NZ_QHKS01000015.1 coordinate 74,874, forward strand.
GGGCCAATCGCAGCCCCGCACGCGGGCGCCTCGCTGGCAGCGTAGTTGGTGCAGACGACAGTTGCGTGACAGCAGCGATGCCGCGCCCGCGCTGTCGCCCGACGGCAGTATCCGGCCCGGGGCCGGATTCCGGCGCACAAACCGCGTCCGCGGGCGCCGAGCGCCAGAAACATCCCCGGCAGCACGCCGCCCCGCCCGTCACCACGTCTCGCGCATCACCATCAGCCGCAGCTCGGTCATATCCTCGATCGCGTAGCGCACACCCTCGCGCCCCAGCCCCGAATCCTTCACACCGCCGTACGGCATGTTGTCGACCCGGAACGAAGGCACGTCGTTGATCACCACGCCGCCCACTTCGAGCAGGTCCCACGCGCGATGCGCATGCGCGAGCGAATCGGTGAACACGCCGGCTTGCAGGCCGAAGTCGCTGTCGTTGACCGTAGTCAGCGCCGCGTCGAAATCATCGAAACGCTCCAGCATCGCCACTGGCCCAAAGGCTTCCTTGCGATACAGATCGGTGTCGCGCTTCACGCCCTCGAGCAGCGTCGCCTCGAACATCGCGCCCTCGACCTTGCCTCCCGCGACGATTGCCGCGCCCGCCTGCTCCGCGCTTTCCATCCAGCCGGCGAGGCGTCTCGCTTCCGACTCGGAGATCATCGGCCCGACAAAGGTCTTTTCGTCTTTCGGATCGCCCATCACCAGCGACTTCGTCTTCGCGATCAGTTTTTCGCGCAGCGCGTCGTAGACCTTCGCATGCACCAGAATCCGCTGCACGCCGATGCAACTCTGCCCTGACTGGTAGAACGCGCCGAACGCAAGCCGGTCGACCACGTAATCGAGCTTGCCGCCCTGATCGCCGTCGACGATCGCCGCCGCGTTGCCGCCCAGCTCCAGAATCACCTTCTTCTTGCCGGCCTTCTTCTTCAGCTCCCAGCCGACCGCCGGCGAGCCGGTGAACGACAGCAGCTTGAATCGCTCGTCGGTAGTAAACAGATCGGCGCCGTCCCGATGCGCGGGAAGGATCGAGAATGCGCCTTTCGGCAAGTCCGTTTCCGCCAGAATCTCGCCCATGATCAGCGCGCCGACCGGCGTGCGGCTCGCGGGCTTCAGCACGAACGGCACGCCCGCGGCGAGCGCCGGCGCAACCTTATGCGCGGTCAGATTCAACGGGAAATTGAACGGCGAGATGAACGAGCACGGACCGATCGGCACGCGCTTCACATAGGCGTGATAGCCCTTCGCGCGCGGCGAGATCTCCAGATTGACGATCTCGCCATCGATGCGCACCGACTCTTCGGCCGCCACCTTGAACGTATCGATTAGCCGCGTGACTTCGCCTTTCGAGTCGTTGATCGGCTTGCCGGCTTCGATACAGAGCGCGAGCGCGAGTTCGTCGTAACGCTCGCGAAAGCGCTTCACGCAATGTTCCAGCACGGCCTGGCGCTTGAAGGGCGGAAACGCGCGCAACGCAGGCAACGCGTCGACGGCATAACCGATCGCCTTGTCGATGGCGGCCGCGTCCGCCATCGCGACGCGGGTCGCTACCTCGCCGCTGAATTTGTCGGTCACTTCGAGATCGGTGTTGGCGGCCACCGCCTGGTTGGCGAGGTAGTACGGGTAAGTCTTCTGCAACATGACGCGTTCTCCTTGATCCGATGCATGGTCAGCAGCGATGCAGCCAGCAGGGGCTATGCCCCGCCACCTCGGGTACGCTTACTACGCCTGCTACGCTAACCCGCGCTGCCCGTCTGCCGCGTGCGTGCCACTCACAATTGCGCGCTCAGCCGCTTGATCTCGCGATTGAGCACACGCTCGTTGTCCGAGTAATCGATCGGCACGTCGATGACGTGCACACCGGGTGTCGCGAAACATTCGCGCAGCAACGGCGCGAAGTCCGCCGCCGACTCCACCCGATGCCCGATCGCTCCATAACTCTGCGCATACGCGACGAAATCGGGGTTGCGCAGCGTCATGCCGTAGTCGGGAAAATTCATGTTCTCCTGCTTCCAGCGGATCATGCCAAACGCGTCGTCGCGCAGGATCAGGATCACCAGATCGAGCTTGAGGCGCACCGCCGTCTCGAGCTCCTGCGAATTCATCATGAAGCCGCCGTCGCCGCAGACGGCCATCACCTTGCGATCCGGGTGCACGATCTTCGTGGCAATCGCGGACGGCAAACCGGCGCCCATCGAAGCCAGCGCATTGTCGAGCAGCAGCGAATTCGGTTCGTGCGCGCGGTAGTAGCGCGCGAACCAGATCTTGTACATGCCGTTGTCCAGACACACGATGCCGTCCGCCGGCGCAGTCTCGTAGACGTCGTTGACGATCCGCACCGGATACATCGGAAAGCGGTCGTCGTGCTGGCCCTTCACCAGGTGCTCTTCGAAGTGCTGCTTGATCTCCTTGAAGCGCGTGAAATCCCAATGCTCCTTACGCTCCTTGAGACTTTCCTTCAGTTGCCACACTGCGTTGGCGATATCGCCGACCACTTCGATTTGCGGGAAATACACCGTATCGACTTCCGCACCCAGGAAGTTCACGTGAATCACAGTCTTCTCACCCGCTTCCCCGCTGCGCATGAAGAAAGGCGGCTTCTCGATCACGTCGTGGCCGACGTTGATGATGCAGTCCGCGTGGTCGATCGCGCGATGCACGAAGTCGCCGTCCGAGAGCGTGGCGTTGCCGAGCCACATCGGATGCGATTCGTCGATCACGCCCTTGCCCATCTGTGTCGTGAAGAACGGAATGCCGATCTGGTCGACGAATTCGCGCAGCATCCGCGTGGTGGTCTTGCGATTGCCGCCCGCGCCGATCATCAGCAACGGGTGCTTCGCGCTGGTGATCGCCTCGACCGCGCGCGCCACCGCTTTTTCCTCGGCGACCGGACGGCGGCTGTAGCTCTTCGGAATCGGCTTGCCGTCGCCCTCTTCGTGCGCGACGTCTTCGGGCAACTCCAGATGCGTGGCGCCGGGCCGCTCTTCCTCGGCCTGGCGGACCGCCTCGCGCACCGCCGCCGGAATGTTGGCGATCGACACGATCTGCCGCGTGTATTTGGTGAGCGGCTCCATCATCCGCACCACGTCGACGATCTGGAAATGCCCCTGCTTGCTCGACTTGATCGGCTTTTGCCCGGTCACCATCAGCATCGGCATGCCGCCCAGCTGCGCGTACGCGGCGGCGGTCACGAAATTGGTCGCGCCGGGACCGAGGGTGGCGAGACAGACGCCGGTGCGTCCGGTGAGACGCCCATAAGTGGCGGCCATGAAACCGGCTGCCTGCTCGTGACGCGTGAGGATCAGACGGATTTTCGAGCGGCGCAGCGATTCGAGCAGATCGAGATTTTCTTCACCGGGGATACCGAACACATACTCGACACCTTCGGCTTCCAGCGATTTGACGAACAGGTCCGATGCTTTCATGGAGGGTCTCGCTTGATGAAACGACGCGGGCCATGAGCCCGCGCGTTGAGGTCCGGGAACGGACGATCGAAGACGGCCGCCGCGCCGGCAACGCGCGGCCTGGCCCGCAGGGCACAGCGGAGCACTGCGAGGCACGGTCGGATAGAGCGAATGCCATGCCGGACAGCTTACTACTCGAACGGAAAAGATGCGCGCAGGCGGGCGATACCGCGAGGCAGAGGTCAGACGAGGCAAGCGGCGGCACGGTAGAGAAAGCCGCCACGTCGTGCTCAGCGATTGAGAGTGATGCAGTCGGACAGCACAGGCGGCGCGTTTTCGCCGTCCATTGCGTCGTACAGTTCGGCGCGCGGGCCTTTGGTCCACCACGTGTAGCTGCCGGCCTGATACTTCGCGCCGGAGGCCGACAGGGTGTTGACGAAGAGCAGTTGCTGGCCCTTCACCGGCACGAGTGCGAAGCTCTGGCCGTTCGCCGTGTTCCAATACGTCACTTGCAGGATCTTGCCGGTCGCGCAGGTGTATTTCTGCGTTTGCCGGTTTTTGGCCTGAATCTCGGCGAGCCGCAATGGCGCGGCCCATGCGTTGCCGTACAGCGCCGCGAAACTCACCGCCGCGGTTACTGCAACAAGCCATTTCTTCATCGAATGCCTCGCTTGTCGTTGCGCATCATGCATAGGCCGGCACGCCGGCGGAGCGCTTGCGGGCCGCCCACGGCCCGCTGATGAATCGCCGATGAATCGCTGACGAATCGCCGATGGGACCGCTCTAAGGATCGATCACGTCGGCGCACGCATCAGTGGGCGCAGCGGCGACGTGGCCGACCAGCGGCACGATCTTCAAACCCGCCGAAGCGACCCGGCACGGCGCGGCGGCAAGGCCGCACCCTGTCATCCCGGCACACAGCGCGAGCAGCACGGCGAGTGCGCCAAGCCGGCCAGGCGTCCCACGTCGCGTATCTTTGCGAGATTCCAGGGCCATACCTACCTCTACTTCAACGATTCAGGATTCGCGCGCTACGGGTTTGCAAAGCGCGCGTGACTTCATTGCATGTCGAGACGGTCCGGCGCGCTTCAGCACGCGTTACTTCGCGGAAACCGGATGCACCGCTGCCGCAGCCTGCTTCGCCCGCGAGCGCGCTTCGTCGATGTTCGCGCCGCTGGCGAGCGCTACGCCCATGCGGCGCTTGACGAAACTCTCCGGCTTGCCGAAGAGGCGCAGATCCGCGTTCGGCACCGCCAACGCCGCCGCGACACCTTCGAAAGCAATGCCCACTTCGTCCAGACCGCCGTAAATCACCGCCGACGCCCCCGGCGCGCGCAACGAAGTATCCACCGGCAAACCGAGGATCGCGCGCGCATGCAACTCGAACTCCGAAAAGCGCTGCGAGCATAGCGTGACGAGACCCGTATCGTGCGGACGCGGGCTGACTTCCGAAAACCATACGTCATCGCCGCGTACAAAAAGTTCCACGCCGAACAGGCCCCTGCCGCCCAACGCCGCTGTCACTTTGTGCGCTACTTCGCGCGATCGTTCGAGCGCGAGCGGGCTCATCGGCTGCGGCTGCCACGACTCGACGTAGTCGCCCGCCACTTGCACGTGGCCAATCGGATCGCAGAAACAGGTGCTGACTTCGCCGCTCGCCGGATCGATCGCGCGCACGGTCAGCTGGGTAATTTCGTATTCGAAGTCGATAAAACCTTCGACGATCACGCGGCCATGATTCACACGGCCGCCGGCCATCGCGTATTGCCACGCGGGTTCGACGTCGGCGTCGCTCTTCAGCACCGATTGCCCCTTGCCCGACGACGACATGACCGGCTTCACCACGCACGGGTAGCCGACCTTGGCGATGCCCGCGCGCAGTTCGTCGAGCGAATCGGCGAATGCGTACGGCGAGGTCGGCAGGCCGAGGTCCTCGGCGGCGAGACGCCGGATGCCTTCGCGGTTCATCGTCAGTTGCGTGGCGCGCGCGGTCGGGATCACCTCGGCGAGACCGTCGGTTTCGATCGCGGCGAGCGCGTCGGTGGCGATCGCTTCGATCTCGGGGACGATCAGATGCGGGCGCTCCTGTTCGACCAGCGCGCGCAACGCGGCGCGGTCGGTCATGTCGATCACGTGCGAGCGGTGCGCGACCTGGTGGCCCGGCGCGTTCGGGTAACGGTCGACCGCAATCACTTCGACGCCCAGCCGTTGCAGCGCGATGATCACTTCCTTGCCGAGCTCGCCGGCGCCGAGCAGCATGACGCGCGTGGCGGATCCAAAAAGGGGGGTGCCGATCCGTTTGCCGATCTGCATGGGGTCTCCAGATAAAAGTCGGATGAGGGTGGGATTGAGTGGAACACGATGTTAACATGCGCACCCCGATACATACCTCGATGCGCACCCCGACATAACCCCTTGCCACGCCTCGCTCGCCGGCCGCAGCGCAGTCTGCGCGCAAGGCGCGCGACAGCGCTGCGGCGCCCTCGGCACGCGGTCGCGCTCGCGTGCGGCGAGCTTAGTGCGTTACCCTTACGCCTTCGCCAGTTTGAAGTGGAACGACGCCATGCTCCAAAGCCCCTCCGCGCGACGTATTGCGCGCTTCATCGCAACGTGTTGTGCGCCGTCGACGGCAGCGCAGCCTGCCACACCGTCGTCCACGTTGTCCGCAGCGTCCCGGGCCACGCCACAAGTCGCGTCACACGTCGCGTCGCAAGTCGCGCCACAAGCCGCGCCGCCTGCACCGCGCGTGGCCGCTGCAGCGACCCGCCGTCGTGCCGTCACGCCGGCTGGTTCGCCGCTGCGCGCTTATCTGCGTACCTGGCTGCATGCTCATGCGCGCACCGCCGTCGCCGCGTTGAGCGTGGCTGCGCTGTGCAGCGCCTGCGCGATGCCGAAACATCCCGACTCGGAAGCCGCGCCGCCCGACCCGTTCAACCCTGCCGCGACGCAGCTGCTCGACGACACCAGCTGGGTGCTCTCGGGCTGGAAGCAGGCCGACGGCACGGCGCGTGCGGTTCCGTCCGCCGCCGAGGGCGCGCCGATCACGCTCGTGCTGTCCACGGACAAAGGCCAGCGCCACGCCAGCGGCTTTTCCGGCTGCAACCGCTACATGGGCTCGTACACGCTGAAAGACGGCAAACTGGGCTTCGGCACGCTGGGCGGCACACGCATGGCGTGCATGACGCCGGGCGGACAGATCGAAGGTGCGTATCTCAACGCGCTCGTACACATCGACCGTACCGGTGTGCAAATGCGCGAGCCGCAGCAGATGCAGCTGGTGCTCGATAACGGCGACACGCTGACGTTCGACCGCCGCGCAAAATGACTGGACCGTGCGGTCTGGGCCACGCGGTCCGGGCCATTCGGTGTGGGCCATTCGGTGTGGGCCATCCGGTTTGAGCCATTCGGTCTGAGCCATTCGGTCTGAGCCATGCGGTCTGAGCCATGCGGTCTGGGCCATTCGGTCTGAGCCATTCGGTCTGAGCCATGCGGTCTGGGCCATGCGGTCTGGGCCATTCGGTCCGGGCCATGCGGTCCGGGCCATGCGGTCCGGGCGGCGCGGCGGCCTCCTTGCCGCCGCGGCTGTCCGCATGACGCGCGCCGGTTGTCGCGGCAGCCGTTGTTTTTCACCGACGGCAGGCCGCGCGCCGGCCTGCTTTCCTACCGGGCGCAAGCAAACTTGCGTCTGCCTTCGAAGCATCGGGCTTCGCCGGTTTAAACTCGACGGATTGCGTTTTTGCGCGTCCGTCATTCGTTGATGTCAAGCATGCACACGGTAGTTTTCGGCTGGTTCGGCGGGTCGGCCGTCTGGTTCATTCCTCTTTTGTGGCGCCTCGTGAAGTCGGCGCTGCCGGGCGGCGCGGGTTTGCGCGGCCCCGGCACGATCCGCCTTTGGCTCGGCTTCGTCTGCGTGATGGTGGCGAGCTGCACGCTGGAGGCGTCGCTGATTGGCGCGGTGGGCTTCAATGGTGCCGGACATGCGCTGGCGGCAGGCTTCGGTCATCTGTTCGGCCATCCCGGCACGCCGCTCGCGGCGCTCGCGCTGCTGGCGATCAGCTTGCCCTGGCTGCTCGAGTTCCGCTGGCGCGACGTCGCGGTATGGGCCGACGGCGCGTTCGGCCTCGGCCTGTCGCGCGGTCTCGCCAAACGCGACGAGGAAGCGCGCCGCCATCGCAGCGTCGATGACGGTTTGCCGTCGCACGTTTCGCCGCCCGCCAATACGATGCCGCCCAAAAACAACGGACGCACCGGACGTTATGCCCGCCCGACCGTCTGGCGGCCGCCGGCGAGCGGGCGCGGCACGCCTGCGGCGGGGGCCGCGAGTGTGACGGGTGTGGCTGCGGCAGGCAAAGACGCGACGGCGCGCGGCGCCGGGGCGAACTGGCGCGCCGGCGGAGTGAAGCCGCGCAGCCAGACACAGCAAACTGAGCCGGCAACGCGGACGCCGTCGGGAACGCCGCCGCGCGAGGCGCCGGTAACGAGGCAAGCCCTGAACCAGGATAGGACCGCGGCGCGCATGCCCGCCGAGCCGGTTACGCCGGCCGGATGGTTGCGCGATCCGGCAGCGGCGCCCCGCGGCCCGGCATCCTCAACGGCATCGGGAGCGGGCTCGCGCGCGACCCCGGCTCGCGATGGCGGCGCGCAGATGGGCCGGCGCCCGGCCGGGGAGCAACGGCCGGCGGGTTCCATCGGCATTGGCTCGGGTGCGGCAGGCCTGGCCGGCGCAGCAGTCGCGCCGGCCGTCGCGGCACCCGCGTCGCAAACGCTGAATGCTGCGCGAACCGTTTCAGGCGCCGCGGCAAATACGGCTGCAAGTTCCACGTCCGGAGTGAGCCTTCCGTCCGCACGGCCGGGCGCTGCAAGCGCCGTGCCTTCAGGCAGCCAGCCCACGTCCGCCGGGCAGACGTTCGCGGCCGCCCCGGGGACGAACCTCGGCGCAACAGCGATTGCGCGCCGTCCGGCCCGGCACGACTCGCCCGCGCCCGGTTACACGCGGCCGATGGCGACGACGCAGCCGGTCACGCCGCCCGCCAGCGTGCAGGAAACCCTTCGCAGCATCGAGGAAAACGCCGCGCGCTGGACCGATCTCGCCGGTGTAAGTCTCGCACGCAGCACCGGTGCGGAAACGGCGACGGTGACGACGGTTTCGCCGGCTCCCGCGTTTGCTCCTGTCGAAGCCTCCACTGCGGCACCGGCGTCAAACCCGCTTCCGCAAACCGAAAGCGCGGAAGCTGCGGCGCTGCAAGCGGGCGCGCCTGCTGCGCCGGGTGAAGACCACCCAGCGCCCGCGTATCGATCGACGAGCCCTGGCGTCGAAACGGCGCAGATGGCGGCCGCGCCCGAAGCGCGCGTGACGGAATCCAGCGAGCCCGTCGTGCAATGGCCTATCGAGTCGCCAGTAACAGTGACAACGTCGAACGTTGCTGCCGCCGCAGCCGAGGATGCCGTCAACGCAGCGCACGCAGGACAGCCTACGTCTGCCGCTTCGCCGCAGATTGGAGCCCCGGGCAACGCAAGCTCCCCGGCAGTGCATATCGAGCGGCGTGAGCCGATCCAGACGCAAGCACCTGCCCTCGCGGCGGCGCCGATCGCCGAAGTCGTCATCGATCAAACCCTCGTGCCTTGGGAAACCAGCATCGAGGCCGTCGTGTCGCTGGGCGCGGCAGCGTCGGCGGGTGCGCAACGCGTGAGCAACACCACCGCGTCGAGCGATACCGCCGCCACGCATCACACCGTGCCATCGCTGCACGTCGTGAACACGAGCGAAGCGGCCGCACAAATCGAAACCGACCCGGTGGACTCCCCCGCCCTGTCAGATATGCCGGAAAAAAAGGACGCGGCTGCTGCCGCATCGCCGCAAAGCGCACCGCACGCGTCGAACGTCGTCCGCTTCCCTGGCTTCGCGGCGCAAGACGAACCGGCAGCAACGGATGATTTCGCCGACGAGCGCACCGGCGGGCCGACGACCGCACCGATCGCTTCATTCGCGCCATCGTCGGCGCCGTTCACCGCCGAACCGACAGCCGAACCTGCTGAACCTGCCGAACCTGCAGCCCCGCGTGCGCCGCTGCGCGGCCACAGCCCGACCAACGGTTTCGAGTTCCACGCGCCCGCCGCGTCGATGGTCGAATTGCCCACGCTGGATCTGCTCGCGCACGCCGACACCGATGTCGAACCGGTGTCCGAAGAAAAGCTCATCGAGACCGGGCTCCTGATCGAACAGCGCCTGCAGGAATTCAAAGTGCCCGTGACGGTGGTCGGCCACTCGGCCGGCCCGGTCATTACGCGCTTCGAAATCGAGCCGGCGCTCGGCGTGCGCGGCAGCCAGATCGTCGGCTTGATGAAGGATCTGTCGCGCGGCCTCGGCCTCACGTCGATCCGCGTCGTCGAGACGATTCCCGGCAAGACCTGCATGGGCCTCGAGTTGCCGAACGCGAAGCGCCAGACGATCCGGTTGTCCGAAATTCTCGAAGCGAGCGTCTACCAGAACTCGCATTCGCAGCTGACGCTGGCGATGGGCAAGGACATCACCGGTCATCCGGTGGTCGCCGATCTGGCGAAGGCGCCGCACATGCTGGTCGCGGGCACGACCGGTTCGGGCAAGTCGGTCGCGATCAACGCGATGATCTGCTCGCTGCTCTTCAAGGCGACGCCCGAAGAAGTGCGCCTGATCATGATCGATCCGAAGATGCTGGAGCTGTCGGTCTACGAAGGCATTCCGCATCTGCTCGCGCCGGTCGTCACCGATATGAAGCTGGCGGCCAACGCGCTGAACTGGTGCGTCGGTGAGATGGAAAAACGCTACCGCCTGATGTCGGCGGTCGGCGTGCGCAATCTGGCCGGTTTCAACCAGAAAATCCGCGACACCGAAGCCAAGGGCAAGAAGCTCGGCAATCCGTTCTCGCTCACGCCCGAAGCGCCCGAGCCGCTCGCGCCGCTGCCGCTCATCGTGGTGGTGATCGACGAGCTGGCCGATCTGATGATGGTTGCCGGCAAGAAGATCGAAGAGCTGATCGCGCGGCTCGCGCAAAAAGCGCGCGCCGCCGGCATCCACCTGATTCTCGCGACGCAGCGGCCGTCGGTGGACGTGATCACAGGCCTCATCAAGGCGAACATTCCAACGCGGGTGGCGTTCCAGGTGTCGTCGAAGATCGACTCGCGCACGATCCTCGATCAGATGGGCGCGGAATCGCTGCTCGGCCAGGGCGACATGCTGTTCCTGCCGCCGGGCACGGGTTACCCGCAGCGCGTGCACGGCGCATTCGTCGCCGACGAGGAAGTGCATCGGATCGTCGAGTATCTGAAGCAGTTCGGCGAGCCGCAATACGAGGAAGGCATTCTCGACGGCCCGGCCACCGATGGCGGTGCGGCGCAGGATCTGTTCGGCGACACGCCGGACGCCGAAGCCGACCCGCTCTACGACGAAGCCGTCGCCTTCGTGGTGCGGACACGGCGCGCGTCGATCTCGTCGGTGCAGCGGCAATTGCGCATCGGCTACAACCGCGCGGCGCGCCTCGTCGAGCAGATGGAGACAGCGGGCCTCGTGTCGGCAATGGGCATCAACGGCAGCCGCGAAGTGCTCGCACCAGGACCGGCTGAATAGACGCAGCAAAGCAAGCCATAAAAGACGGGCCGCTTTGAACCGCGCCCCAAAGGTTGGATGGGTGTCCAACTTTGCGGGGTGCAGTTCGTTCGAGCGGCCCGTCTTTTATTCAACGCGTGTCTTCACATCGCACGCGTCACCCAATCCTCACGACGGCGAAACCAGCTTGAAATCCACCGGCGAGCCGATGTCGAAGCGCTTCGGATTCGCCTCGAGCAAACCAGTCTGCTGATCGCGCCTGAACACGTACACGGTGTCGCTGTTCTGATTGCCGACGATCAGCCAGTTACCGGTCGGGTCGATCGCGAATTCACGCGGCGACTTGCCGAGGCTCGACTGATGCCCGATCTTCTTCAGACGACCGTTGCCCGGGTCGACCGAGAAGATCACGATCTCGTTTGCATCGCCGCGATTGGACGCGTACAGGAAGCGCCCGTCCGGCGACAGATGGATCGCCGCGGCGCCCACCGCCCCCTTGAAACCCGGCTCCGTCAGCGACAGCGTCTGCACTGGCGCAAGCTTGCCGTCGTGGTACTCGAAGGTGCTGACCGTGGCGTTCAGCTCGCTCGTCAGGTACGCATGCTTGCCGTCGACGCCGAACACCAGATGGCGCGGGCCGGTGCCGGCCTTCTCCTGGGTGTAGCGCGAGTCGGTCGGGCCGAACAGGCCGCGGCTGCCGTCGGGCGTGTAGCGATACGAGTACAGCCTGTCGGCGCCGAGATCCTGCGCGAACAGGTAACGGCCGTCAGGCGAGAACACCGTCGAATGCACGTGCGAGTTGTCCTGGCGGCCCTTCACCGGACCGCCGCCTTCGTGATGCACCGTGAGCACCGACGCGCCGACCTGGCCGTCCGCCCGCAACGGGAACACCGCGAAGCTGCCGCCCGGGTCAGCGGCCACCGAGTAGTTCGCGCCCAGCAGATACTTGCCGTCCGGCGACAGGCTCAGATAGCACGGATCGTTGCCGTCCGACGAAACCTTGTTGAGGAAGCTCAGCTGGCCGCTCGCGGCGTCGAAGCGGAATGCGCTGATGCCGCCGCGCTGCGTCGCCGGGCCGTTGTCGCCGGGCAACTCATTGACCACGTACACGAAGCGGCGGTCACGGCTGACCACCAGATACGACGGGTTGACCGTCTGCGCGGCCGATACGCGGGTCGCCTCGCCGGTCTTCGTGTCGAAGCGATAGACGTAGAGTCCCTCGCTCCCGCCACCCGTATAAGTGCCGACCAGCAGGTCATAGACGCCGTCGGCGGGAGCCGGACCGGCATCTTGCGCAAACGCATGCGACGCGACAATCGAGACCATGAGCACGAAACCTTTTATTATCGAGCGGGCGGAGCGCACAGGCGCCGGCCGTCCGGCGAATCCTGGCGTTGACGGTAACGGCAAAGCAGAGCCTGAAACGGCGCGCACCGCGGCCGTGGCACGACGAAGCATACGACCTCCTGGACATCGGTTATTTGATTGAATCGGTTGTAATGTGTCGCTGGTCTGCCGCGCCGTCTGTCGAGCATGAGCATTGTAGTAATCGACGCAAGTATAAAAGCGTTGCGCCGGATCATGCAGCCAATCCGGCTACCGGTTATCGGTGTGCTCGAGCAGCAATCGTTCCCACCTCGCAGATCGTTCTTCTCAATCGAGTCTCACACCACGGAGTCTTCATGAACGTCACACTCAGCCTGGGCCCGCTCGTTTCGTTGATCGCCGGCATTCTGATTCTCGTCATGCCGCGCCTGTTGAACTACATCGTCGCGCTCTATCTGATCATCATCGGCATCATTGGACTCTTCGGCGTGGGGTCGTCGCACTTCTGAGCGGCGGCAGACGGCGGCAAAAGATGAACGGCCGGGCGCGGTGCGGGCCCGGCGATCGCTCCGCATGAGCGCGGCCAGGTATCAGAGGAAAGCGGAAGAAAGCGGAAGGAAGCGAAACGAATGGCACGCGCGGTGACGGTTGCCGTGACGAAGAGCCTGGTAGTGACGCCAGGCGGCAAACCGCGGGCAGCTACGGACAACCGGAGCTGACAAACCGAGCTGACAAACGGCGCGATGCCGAAACCCGTGCCTGCGGGATGATCAGCCGTGCGACAGCTGCTCGAGCCGCAGGCGCCCCTGCAGCGACAGCGCGCCGACGGCATAATGGCCGTCACCTTCGCGGTAATGGCGGAAGCAGGCCCGTTCGCTAAGGAACGCAGCGGCGGCCAGCATCCCGTTGCGGGACAAGCCGAGGCGGCCAGGGTCGAGCGGCAACATCGAATCGTCGGCAAGTTCGCTGGCGGCCGAGAGAATCGTGATGCAATCGGATTTCGACGGGTTCAGCATGGCTTTGGTCCTCCGAGACGGCGTCTGCACGCGCCAGGGGCAAACCCGATGCGCTAGCCGGAAAGCGCGGCGCAGCAGGTTGAAGTCCGATTGTAGGCAGTGATTTGACAATTTACCAACTCGCGTTTTGCCCCATTGCGCGCTGAACCAAAGCGCATCGCGCGAGTCCGGTAGTAACAAGGACACGAGGCGCAGCGGCCATGATCGCGCGCACTAGAGACACGCTCCCCATGCCCGCACTCATCGAAGACTATGCGCTCATCGGCGACGGCCACACGGCTGCGCTCGTCTCCCGCGAAGGTTCCGTCGACTGGCTCTGCTGGCCGCGCTTCGACTCCGGCGCCTGCTTCGCCGCCCTGCTCGGCACGCCCGAGAACGGCCGCTGGCTGATTTCACCGGTCTGCGACACGCCGCCGACAATCACACGCCGTTATCGCGGCGAAACCCTGATCCTCGAAACCGATTTCGACACGCCGGAGGGCGCGGTCACGCTGATCGATTTCATGCCGCCGGCCAACGGCTGGTCGGAGATGGTACGGATCGTGGTGGGCAAACGCGGCGCCTTGCGTATGCGGATGGAACTCGTGCTGCGCTTCGACTACGGCTTTTCGATTCCGTGGGTCGAGCGCCTGAAGCACGACAGCGGCATCAAGGCGATCGCCGGCCCGGACACCGCGGTACTGCGCACGCCGGTCGAACTGCGCGGCGAGAACATGAAGACTGTTGCCGAATTCACCGTCACCGCAGGTGAGCGGGTGCCGTTTTCGCTGGCTTATACCGCCTCGCATCTGCGTATTCCGCCCGCTCGCGATCCGCATACGGCGCTCGCTCGTACCGAGAATCACTGGCTCGAATGGTCGTCGCGCAGCACTGTCGGGGGCAAGTGGGCCGAGCCGATCCGCCGCTCGCTGATCACACTGAAAGCGCTTGCCTACGAACCGACCGGCGGCATCGTCGCCGCGCCCACCACCTCGCTGCCGGAACAGCTCGGCGGCTCGCGCAACTGGGACTACCGCTACTGCTGGCTGCGTGACGCCACCATCACGCTGCTGGCGATGATGCGCGGCGGCTATTACGACGAAGCGCGCGCGTGGCGCGCCTGGCTTGGCCGGGTGATGGCCGGCGCGCCGGATCAGTTGCAGATCATGTACGGCATCGCCGGCGAACGGCGGCTGCCCGAGTTCGAAATCGACTGGCTGCCGGGCTATCAGGACGCAAGACCGGTGCGGATCGGCAATAACGCGGTCGGTCAGCAGCAACTGGACGTCTACGGCGAGGTGATGAACGCGCTGCATCTGGCGCGCGTGGGCGGCCTGCAGGCGGACGACACGGCATGGAACGTGCAACGCGCGCTGCTGCGCCACCTCGACACGATCTGGCAGGAACCGGACGAAGGCATCTGGGAAACGCGCGGCGGACGCCAGCATTTCACCTTCTCGAAGGTGATGGCGTGGGTCGCCTTCGACCGCGCGATCCAGTCGGCGGAAAAGTTCAAGCTGGACGGCCCGCTCGACGATTGGCGCGCGACCCGCGCGAAAATCCACGCCGAGGTGTGTGCGAATAGCTGGAATCCGGCGCTCGACGCGTTTTCGCAGTTCTACGGCAGCGACCAGCTCGACGCGAGCGTGTTGCTGCTGCCGCTGGTCGGGTTCCTGCCGCCGGACGATCCGCGCATCAAAGGCACGGTGGCGGCGATCGAAAAAGATCTGATGCGTGACGGCTTCGTGATGCGCTACCGCACCACGGAATACGACGACGGCCTGCCGCCCGGAGAAGGCACCTTCCTCGCGTGCTCGTTCTGGATGGTGGACAACCTCGCGCTGCAAGGCCGCATCGCTGAAGCCCATGCCATGTACGAACGGCTGCTCGCGCTTTGCAACGATGTCGGGTTGCTCTCCGAGGAGTACGATCCCGCCGCGAAGCGCCTGGTCGGCAATTTCCCGCAGGCGTTTTCGCATGTGGCGCTGGTGCACACCGGTTTAAACCTGATGAAGCACGAGCAGAAGATGGCCGAGGTCATCGGCCAGCCACCCCATAACGGCATCGGGGAGGCACAACTTAAGGCTGCGGCAACCCCTGATAGCGGCGCGGCAGCATCGCCAGTACCATGATTTAATGACGTTTGCGCGTCCCTCGCGCGAAAATTGCTGCATTGCACAAGTACGCTTTGTTCGATATGATCACAGAGACTGTCGGCCGAAAATCATTGCGCCAACACACAACCAATACGGCCAGCCGCAACGCCATAGCGTGTTTGCGAAGCCCCATGCGAACCGCTTAAGTACGGAGCACCCATGCTCTACCAATTTCACGAATTCCAGCGGGCGATATTAAGCCCCCTTACCGCCTGGGCTCAGGCCGCGTCCAAGTCGTTCGCGAATCCGGCCAGCCCTCTCGCCTACGTGCCGGGCGCCACGCGGCTGTCGGCCGGTTACGAACTGCTCTACCGGCTCGGCAAAGACTACGAGAAACCCGAGTTCAACCTTCATCAGATCGTCAAAGACGGCCATAACATCCCGATCATCGAACAAACGATCATCGAAAAGCCGTTTTGCCGCCTGATGCGCTTCAAGCGTTTCGCGGACGACAGCGACGCTGTTACCCAATTGAAAGACGAGCCGATCGTGCTGGTGTGCGCGCCGTTGTCCGGACATCACGCCACGCTGCTGCGCGATACCGTGCGAACGTTGCTGCAGGACCACAAGGTCTATCTGACCGACTGGATCGATGCGCGCATGGTGCCGCTCGAAGAAGGCGAGTTTCACCTCGACGACTACATCGCCTACATCCAGGAATTCATCCGTCACATCGGCGCGAAGAATCTGCACGTGATCTCGGTGTGCCAGCCGACCGTGCCGGTGCTCGCCGCCATCTCATTGATGGCGAGCCGCGGCGAAGAGACGCCGCGCACGATGACGATGATGGGCGGCCCGATCGACGCGCGCAAGAGCCCGACTTCGGTCAACTCGCTGGCTACGCAGCACTCGTACGAATGGTTCGAGAACAACGTGATCTTCACGGTGCCGCCGAACTATCCGGGCGTGGGCCGCAAGGTTTATCCGGGCTTCCTGCAACACACCGGCTTTGTCGCGATGAATCCGGAGCGGCACGCGGCGTCGCACTGGGACTTCTACCAGAGCCTGTTGCGTGGCGACGAAGACGACGCCGAAGCGCATCGCCGCTTCTACGACGAATACAACGCGGTGCTCGATATGGCCGCGGACTATTACCTGGACACGATCCGCGTGGTGTTCCAGGAGTTCAGTCTTGCCGAAGGCACGTGGGACGTCGCCGGAGAGCGGGTGCGTCCACAAGACATCAGGAAGACCGCGCTTCTCACCATTGAAGGCGAGCTGGACGATATCTCCGGCGACGGTCAGACTTTCGCCGCGCACGGGTTGTGCAGCGGTATTCCGGAGCAGCAAAAGCGTCACTTCACCGCGGAGAAATGCGGCCACTACGGCATTTTCTCGGGCCGCCGCTGGCGCACCATCATCTATCCGCAGTTGCGCGACTTCATCCTCGAGCACAACAAGGCGCCGAAGGTGACGAAGGAAAAAGTCGAAGCCTGAGCGTCAAGTAGTCACGCAGACACATAGAACAACGGCCTCTTCGGAGGCCGTTGCCGTTTCTGGAGCTTCTTGCGCTTCTGAAGTTTCTAAGCGCCTGCGATGTGCTCTAACGCCGCAACAGATACGCGAGCAGCAACTCCGTATTCATCTGTACGAGTTCGCTGCGTTCGCTTGCGGTGCTGAAATCGCGGCCGAGTGTCGCTTCGAGCGTGAAGCGGTTCGACACGATGTAGTAGCCCATGCCGGACAGCGTCACGTAAAAGCGCAGCGGGTCGACGTTAGTGCGAAACAGCCCCGCGCGCTGGCCGCGCTCGAGAATGCCGCCGAGCGTCGCGACGATCGGCGAGATCATTTCGCGGATGCGGGTCGACTTCTGCATGTAGCGTGCCTCATGCAGATTCTCGTTATTGACGAGACGCAGCAACTCGGGATGATCGCGGTAGTAATCCCAAACAAAATGCGCGAGGCGCGTGATGGCCTCGACCGGCGCGACGCCGTTCAGTTCGAGCGTGCGCTCCGCTTCGTTGAGCGAGCTGAATGCGTGTTCGAGTACGGCAGTGAAAAGCTGCTCCTTGCTACCGAAGTAGTAGTAGAGCATGCGTTCATTAGTTTCCGCGCGGCGGGCGATTTGATCGACGCGCGCGCCGAACAACCCTCCATTTGCAAACTCTTCGGCTGCCGCAAGCAGAATGCGGCGCCGCGTGCCTTCAGGATCTCTTTTGATTTTCGGCTGATTCATGGTGGCATCGTCTTCGTGAGCCGCGTTATCCGGATCGCGCCGCCGGCCTCTCCTCGGGCCTTGCACCGACAGCGTTGAACGGGCGCGCCATGGTTGGGGGACACCCTTCTGCGGTCTTTCGAAAAAGCGCTTCGATTATGGCACATGGATTGCGGATCGCAATTGGGGAAATCGGCGATAATGTGCTATTTAGTTCAAGCCCGGCGCGAGCGAGCGCTCGCGTGTATTCGCCTGCATCGGCGGGTGTTTGCGCGCTTTCGCCGCGCTTTTGTGTTGCCCAGCCTGCCGTACGCTTTCCCCGAGGCCGCCCTCGGCGCCGCGCGGCCGCGAAGCAAGCCCCAATGTCGTGACTGTGACCGATTCCATAACACTCGCAGATCGCATCGAAGATCTGCTGCCCCAGACGCAATGCACGAAGTGCGGCTATCCGGCGTGCCGTCCGTATGCGCAAGCCGTGGCTAGCGGCGAGGCCAATTACAACCAATGCCCGCCGGGCGGCGCCGAAGGCGTCGCGCGCCTCGCCGCGCTGCTCGGCAAGCCGGTGATTCCGCTCAATTCCGCCAATGGCGTTGAACGGCCGCGTCCTTTGGCGGTTATCGACGAGCAACTTTGCATCGGCTGCACGTTGTGCATGCAGGCTTGCCCCGTCGATGCGATTGTTGGCGCACCGAAACAGATGCATACGGTGATCGCGGAGCTCTGCACCGGTTGCGACCTGTGCGTACCGCCCTGTCCGGTCGACTGCATCGCGATGCCGCCCGTTACCGGCGAAGCAACCGGCTGGAACGCGTGGACCCAGACCCAGGCCGACGCCGCGCGTGAACGCCACGACCGGCGCGAAGCACGTCTTGCGCACGAACGCGAAGCCGCCGAAGCGCGTGCTGCAGCGCGGCGAGCCGCGGGCAGCGGGACTGCGCAAGGCGCTGAAGCCTCGGCTGGCGCAGCGCCAGCCGCGCCGGCAGCGGACGACGCCGAAGCGAAAAAACGCGCGATCATCCAGGCCGCGCTCGAGCGTGCGCGCAAAAAGAAAGAAGAGCTTGCAGCCAAAGGACAAGGTCCGCTGAACACCGAGCATGTCAGTGCCGACGTGCAGGCGCAGATCGACGCAGCCGAAGCGCGCCGCCGCCGTCTGGGACTCGCGGCGGACGACGACACCGACACTCACTCCACGAAGCGCTAACCGCCCCCTCACGCTAGGCATGAACGCGAACAAACGCCGCGCCATCTACGAGACGCTTCAGAGTCTCAACCCGCATCCCACCACCGAACTCGAATACACCACACCGTTCGAACTGCTGATTGCCGTGCTGCTGTCGGCTCAGGCCACCGACGTGTCGGTCAATAAAGCGATGCGCAAGATGTTCCCCGTCGCGAACACGCCGCAGCAGGTCTTCGATCTCGGCGAAGAAGGCGTCGCGGACTACATCAAGACCATCGGGCTCTATCGGACCAAGGCCAGGAACGTTATCGCGACTTGCCGCATCCTGCTCGACCAGTACGGCGGCGAAGTGCCGCAAGATCGCGAAGCGCTCGAGAGTCTGCCCGGCGTCGGCCGAAAAACGGCGAACGTGCTCCTGAACACCGCGTTCGGCCATCCCACCATCGCCGTCGATACCCATATCTTTCGGGTTGCCAATCGAACCGGGCTGGCGCCGGGAAAAGATGTGCGCGCAGTCGAGGTGGCGCTGGAGAAATTCACGCCGGCCGAATTCAAGCAGGATGCGCATCACTGGCTGATCCTGCACGGACGCTACGTTTGCAAGGCGCGCCGGCCGGAATGCTGGCACTGCGTGATCGAGCCGCTGTGCGAGTTCCGGCCGAAGACGCCGCCGCCGGATCTTTGAACGCGACGCGGCGAAGGCGCGCGAGCGCCTCGGTCGCGCCCCCTCCTGCAACATTGCCGTCCAGGCACGCCTGGGGTGCCTGGGGTGCCTGGGGTGCCTGGGGTGCCTGAGGTGCCTGAGGTGCCTGAGGTGCCTGAGGTGCCTGAGGTGCCTGAGGTGCCTGAGGTGCCTGAGGTGCCTGAGGTGCCTGGGATGCCTGGGATGCCTGAGGTGCCTTTAGGTCATTGCAGCACCATCAGCGAGCCCTCCAGCCCCGGCGTAAAATGACGCCCTGCACCTCCGCATCACCCTCAACGCACCGGTCCCACGATGTTCAATCCCAGCCGCGACGAAGTCCGCCTCTTTTTCACCGACACCTGGCGCAAACAGCGTCAAGGCGAGATTCTGACGCCGCTCGAAGCGATCGCCGCCGACTGGATTGTCGAGCATCCCGAGTACCACGCCGATCTGGCCGATAGCGAAGGCGCGGCAACCCAGGACTACTCGCCCGAACGCGGACAGACCAACCCGTTCCTGCATCTGTCGATGCATCTGGCGATCACCGAGCAACTGTCGATCGACCAGCCGCCCGGCATTCGTGCCGCGCACGAGCGCCTCGCCGCACGCCTCGGCTCGACCCATGAGGCGCAACACGCGATCATGGACTGCCTCGGCGAAACCATCTGGGAAGCGCAGCGCACCGGCACTCCGCCGGATACGGACGCGTATTTGCAGCGTATCGAACGGCGCGCCACGCGCGACTGAGGCCACGGCGGGGCCGGACCACGGCGGTCCGCGCGTCACGCAATAACGCAAAGCGTGGCGCCAAAAGCACGACACCCCGCCGAAGCAGGGTGTCGTTCAATCAGCAATAGTGCAAAAAAGCGCGCTTGAAAGAGCGCGGCACGCTTACTTCTTCTGCACCAGATCGCCGTTCAGCGATTCGACATAAGCCGCGATGTCCTTCATGTCGCCTTGCGACAGGCTTTGCACCTGCGCCTGCATGATCGCGTTGTTGCGACCGAGGTGCGGATTGCCGTTGCCCATCTGATACTGGCGCAGCGCCCAGTAGATATAGTCGGCGTGCTGACCGGCGAGCTTCGGATATTCCGGGCTCACCGGCTTGTTCAGGTTGACGCCGTGGCAAGCCGCGCAATTGTGGCTGTCGGCCAGCACCTTGCCGTTGCCGGCGTCGGCGGCGTACGCGACGTTCGCTGCAGCCAGACCGATCACTGCCGCCGACGCGCATGCAGCCTTGAACACCGTGTGGAGTGCCTGTTGGGGCTTATTCATGAATTCTCCTATCCCGCGAATATAAATAACCGAGTGACCGACGCCGATCACTTGTCGGGATTGTTCTTCGAAGAGGAATTTTGCGCTGCGTAGTAGGCAGAGATATCGGCGATGTCCTGATCCGACAGCGACACGGTGATCGCGTGCATCGTTTCGAAATGGCGGTCGCCCTTCTTGTAGCCGTGCAGCGCGTTCTCGAGATATGCCTGATTCTGGCCGCCGAGCATCGGCACGCGGTAGACCTCAGGGTAAGCCGTGCGGTATTCAGGGATGCCGTGGCAGCCAATACACATCGCGACCTTGCCTTGGCCCGCCTTCGCGTTGCCGACGACATCCGCTGCCTGCGCACTGGCCGCATAGCCCGCGAGCACCGACAGCGCTGCGATCACGACGTGTTTGCCGACGAATTTATTCATAGCATGTAACCTGGCTTGAGGGGAAACGGGCGCCCAAAAAGGCAACGGCCCGCGCCGTTATTCTTATAGGGTAGCCACGCAGGCCAAAAAAATCGGGCTAATTGTACCGCGACGCCGCGCCGAACGTCCACCGCGCGGGGCGGCGGCGCATCCTGCTGCCGCGAACCCGCGCCCAGGGCCGCTTTGCTGCGCCGGCAGCAAGCCTGCCTCCCGCAGCGGGCCGGGTGCAGCCGCGTCAGCGCGCGGTCGGCGCGCCGCGGGCCATGCCGCCACCCCGCGCCGACCGCGCGAGAGCCGCCCGACCACCGCCCGCCGGCGTTCGGCAGCGCGGATGACACCATACGCGAGCCCGTTTCGGCCCAACAGGCCTTCTGACTTATACTGGGTTTTTTCTCAAAAAAGACCATCTCGCCATGCGTTTCGAAGGCTCATCGCAATACGTCGCCACCGACGACCTCAAGCTCGCGGTCAACGCCGCGATGACGCTGAAACGCCCGTTGCTGATCAAGGGCGAACCCGGCACCGGCAAAACCATGCTGGCCGAAGAGGTCGCCGCCGCGCTCGGCATGCCGCTCCTGCAGTGGCACATCAAGTCCACCACCAAGGCGCAACAGGGTCTGTACGAGTACGACGCGGTGTCGCGTCTGCGCGATTCGCAGCTGGGCGACGAGCGCGTGAAGGACATCGGCAACTACATCGTCAAGGGCGTGCTGTGGCAGGCGTTCGAGTCGGACCAGCAAACGGTGCTGCTGATCGACGAGATCGACAAGGCCGACATCGAATTCCCGAACGACCTGCTGCGCGAACTCGACCGCATGGAGTTCTACGTGTACGAAACGCACGAGCTGATTCGCGCCAAACAGCGCCCGCTCGTCGTCATCACGTCGAACAATGAAAAAGAACTGCCCGACGCGTTCCTGCGCCGCTGCTTCTTCCACTACATCAAGTTCCCCGATCCGGCAACGATGCAGCAGATCGTCGAGGTGCATTATCCCGGCATCAAAAAGGAACTGCTCGCCGCGGCCATGCAGAGCTTCTTCGAATTGCGCAACGTGTCGGGACTGAAGAAGAAACCGTCCACGTCGGAACTGCTCGACTGGCTGAAACTGCTGCTCGCCGAAGACATCCCGCCCGAGGCGCTGCGCGCGAGCGATCAGAAACAGATCATTCCGCCGCTGCATGGCGCGCTTCTGAAAAACGAACAGGACGTCAGCCTGTTCGAGCGGCTGATCTTCATGAACCGCAACAACCGCTAACACCGTTAATACCGCTATCACCGTCGTCACGACGTGGCTGAGCGCGCAGTATCGCTCACCAGCCGCCGCAGAGGAAACAGCATGCTGATCGACTTCTTTTATTCGCTGCGCGCGGCCAAACTGCCGGTGTCGGTGAAGGAATATCTGACGCTGCTCGAAGCGCTGAAAGCCAACGTGATCGCGCCGTCGCTCGACGACTTCTACTATCTCGCGCGCATCACGCTGGTCAAGGACGAGCAGTATTTCGACAAATTCGACCAGGCGTTCGGCGCGTATTTCAACGGCGTCGCGCAAACTTCGGAGCTCGCCTTCGACGTCCCGCTCGACTGGCTGAAGAAGAAGCTGCAACGCGATCTGTCGCTCGAAGAAAAAGCGCAGATCGAAGCGATGGGCGGTCTCGACAAGCTGATGGAGCGCCTCAAGGAACTGTTCGACGAACAGAAGGAGCGCCACGAAGGCGGCAGCAAATGGATCGGCACGGGCGGCACGTCGCCGTTCGGCAACGGCGGCTACAACCCGGAGGGCGTGCGCATCGGCGGCGATGCGGCGGGCAATCGCACCGCGGTCAAGGTGTGGGAAGCGCGCGCCTACCGCGATTACGACGACCAGGTCGAAATCGGCACGCGCAACATCAAGATCGCGCTACGCCGCTTGCGCCGGTTTGCGCGCGAAGGTGCCGCCGAAGAACTCGATCTGCCCGACACGATCCGCAGCACCGCTGCCAACGCCGGCTGGCTCGATCTGAAGATGGTGCCGGAGCGGCACAACAAGGTGAAAGTATTGATGCTGCTCGACGTGGGCGGCTCGATGGACGATCACATCAAACGCACCGAAGAGCTGTTTTCGGCGGCCAAGGCCGAGTTCAAGCACCTCGAGTTCTATTACTTCCACAACTGCGTGTACGACTTTCTGTGGAAGAACAATCGCCGCCGCCACGCCGAGCGCATGCCCACGTGGGACGTGCTGCACAAGTTCACGCCGGATTACAAACTGATCTTCGTCGGCGATGCGACGATGAGTCCCTACGAAGTGCTGCAGCCGGGCGGTTCGGTCGAATACAACAATCCCGAAGCCGGCGCCGTGTGGCTGCGGCGGCTGGCGGATCATTTTCCGCACTATGCATGGCTGAATCCCGAGCCGGAGGCCCTGTGGCCGTACCGGCAGTCGGTCAGCGCAATCCGCGAAGTGCTCGGCCACCGCATGTATCCGCTCACGCTCGCCGGCCTCGAAACGGCGATGCGCATGCTGAGTAAATAATCCGTTCACGTTCTAACGCCAACTACAAGAAAGCATCTGCATGAGTCCGTCTTCATCGCCCGATTTGTCCCCTGCCATCGCATCGCCCGGGCGTCTCAAACCGTTCGCCGACACCTCGCTGTCAGCCGTCGTTGCCGGCTTCGTCGCGATGATGACCGGCTACACCAGCTCACTGGTGCTGATGTTCCAGGCAGGCCAGGCCGCGCGTCTGACCGATGCGCAGATTTCGTCGTGGATCTGGGCGTTATCGATCGGCATGGCCGTCGGCACGATCGGCCTCTCGCTGCGCTTTCGCGCGCCGATCGTGATCGCATGGTCGACACCGGGCGCGGCGCTGCTGGTGTCGTCGCTGCCGCATGTGGCTTACTCGGAGGCCATCGGCGCGTTTATCGTCTGCGCGTTGCTGCT
Organism: Paraburkholderia lacunae; assembly: GCF_003353175.1. Lineage (GTDB taxonomy): Bacteria > Pseudomonadota > Gammaproteobacteria > Burkholderiales > Burkholderiaceae > Paraburkholderia > Paraburkholderia lacunae. The sequence goes on from NZ_QHKS01000015.1 coordinate 98,960, forward strand.
GACCGTAGTCGGCCTGACCGGCTGGTTCGATACGCTGATGAAAAAAATCCCGGCAGGTATCGCCTCGGCGTTGCTGGCAGGCATTCTGTTCGAAATCGGCAGCGAGATTTTCCGTGCCGCGCAGTTCCAGACCGCGCTCGTGCTGACGATGTTCTTCACCTACCTGATCGTCAAACGCCTCGTGCCGCGCTACGCAATCGTCACGACGCTGATCGTCGGCACGATCGCCGCCGGCGGGCTCGGCCTGCTCGACTTCAGCCGCTTTCACGTCGCGCTCGCGCAACCGATGCTCACCATGCCGGCGTTCTCGGTGGCCGCGGGCATCAGCATCGGCATTCCGCTGTTTGTCGTCGCGATGGCGTCCCAGAACGTGCCGGGCATCGCGGTGCTGCGCGCGGACGGCTACACGACGCCATCCGCGCCGCTGATTTCGGCGACCGGCATCCTCTCCCTGTTGCTCGCGCCGTTCGGCTCGCACGGCATCAATCTTGCGGCGATCACGGCGGCGATCTGCACCGGCCCCGAAGCGCATGAAAACCGCGGCAAGCGTTACACCGCCGCCGTCTGGTGCGGCATTTTCTATCTGATCGCCGGGATTTTCGGCGCCACCATCGCCGCGCTGTTCGCGTCCTTGCCGAAGGCGCTGGTCGTCTCCGTCGCCGCGCTGGCGCTGTTCGGCTCGATCATGAGCGGCCTTGCCAACGCGATGCAAGACATCAAACAGCGCGAAGCGGCGCTGGTGACGTTCATGGTGACAGCCTCGGGCCTCACCCTGCTGTCGATCGGCTCGGCATTCTGGGGACTGGTTGCGGGCATGCTCACGCAACTGGTGCTGAACGCGCGCCGCGTGTGACGGGCTCCGTGACCATGCGGCGCCGGAAATGCGGGGCCTGAAATCCGCGTGAACGGATCGCCGGTGGCAAGTGTCAATGCTGCATCAGGCGATCCGCCATAAAATAGAAGTATCCGGCAGCGTTTCCCGGCAACATGGCGGGCCGACGCTGCAGCGTGACCCGCGGCCGCCAGACTGGTTGTACTTTTTGTCCGGCGGCGACCTCATTTCTCCTGAACCACGGCGCACATACGCCCTGAAGGCTCGAACATGACAACCGCACTCGACCAACTCAAGCAATACACCACCGTCGTTGCCGATACCGGCGACTTCCAGCAGCTCGCCCAGTACAAGCCGCGGGACGCGACCACCAATCCGTCGCTGATTCTGAAGGCCGTGCAGAAGGACGATTACCGTCCGTTGCTCGAAAAGACCGTGAAAGCGCACGCATCGAAGCCGGTCGGCGCAATCATCGACCAGTTGCTGATCGCGTTCGGCACCGAAATCCTGCAGATCATCCCGGGCCGCGTGTCGACCGAAGTGGACGCGCGCCTGTCGTTCGACATCGAACGCTCGATCGCCAAGGGCCGTGAACTGATCGCGCTGTACAAAGAGCACGGCATCGAGCGCGAGCGCGTGCTGATCAAGCTGGCCTCCACGTGGGAAGGCATCCGCGCAGCCGAAGTGCTGCAGAAAGAAGGCATCCGCTGCAACATGACGCTGCTGTTCTCGCTCGCGCAGGCGGCCGCCTGTGCCGAAGCGGGTGCGCAGCTGATTTCGCCGTTCGTCGGCCGCATTTACGACTGGTACAAGAAGAACGCCGGCAGCGCCTGGGACGAAGCGAAAGACGGCGGCGCCAACGATCCGGGCGTCAAATCGGTGCGCCGCATCTACGCGTACTACAAGAAGTTCGGTTACAAGACCGAAGTCATGGGCGCGAGCTTTCGCACGACGAGCCAGATTCTCGAACTGGCCGGCTGCGACCTGCTGACCATCAGTCCGGATCTGCTGCAAAAGCTGCAGGAGAGCCCGGAGAAAGTGGAGCGCAAGCTGTCGCCGGAGATCGTCACGGGCGCGGATATCGAACGCGTGCCGGTCGATGAATCGTCGTTCCGCTTCCTCGTCAACGACGAAGCCATGGCGACGGAAAAACTCGCCGAAGGCATTCGCGCGTTCGCCGCGGACGCCGTCAAGCTGGAAAAGCTGATCGACGCCCTGCGTTAAACCCGCCTCCTCCGCTCAAGCGCGCGGCCCTGAGCCTTCCGGCTCAGGGCCGCGCGCCGTTTCCGGGTCGCTTCCCGGCCGCTTCCGGCTCGCATCCAGCTCGCTTTTGGCCGCGTTTTATCGGGGCTGCGTCGAACGTGCCGCTCTTTCGTCAGATCGTCACAATTACTGCTGCAACGGACGACTACAATCGTCTACACGTCCGCCCGCACCTCAACCTGCGCACGTCTGGAGGTTCGCGGCGACGCGTTTTGCAGACCCAAGACTCCGGGAGACGATCATGTACGTCCAGCCTTACGTTTTTTTCAATGGCCGTTGCGAAGAAGCGCTCAAGTATTACGGCGAGAAGCTCGGCGCGGAGGTGGTATGCCAGATGCGCTACAAGGAAGCTCCGCCTGATGCACAAGGACAGTTGCGCGCCGGCATGGAGGACAAGATCATGCACGCGAGCATCAAGCTCGGTTCGACGGTCTGGATGGCATCCGACGGCCACTGCGACCCCAATGCCGGCCCGATGAACGGCTTCAGCCTGTCGCTGACAGCCGACGATGCGGCGTCGGCCGAAAAATATTTCAATGCACTAGCCGAAGGAGGACGGGTGACGATGCCGTGGCAAGCCACCTTCTGGAGCAAGGGCTTCGGCATGGTGGTGGACCGCTTCGGTCTCGGCTGGATGGTGACGGTACCGGAAGACTGAAGCCGCCGCCTGTGCCCGTCGTAGCGAATACCGCTGCTGCCGTGCCGGCAGCGGCCGCTGCAACGGCGCTCCGGTTTCGGCCGGTTGCCTCACCCTAGCCCTTCAGCAACGTCCGCGCATGCCGTTCGATGTTCCAGTTCGGCTCGGTTTCCAGCAGCAAGGCGCGCAGCCGGTCGACCTGTTCGGCCAGCCGCTGCCCGAGCCAATAGGGACCTTGCAAGTCGGGCGGCAGTTTCAACGCGGCGTCGCTACGCGCCGGCGAAAGCGGCGACGCGGCCGGAATCCTGAATTGCGTCGCGCGGCCAAAGCGCAGACCGCGCGCCGTGGCCAGCAGAATGCTTCGCACCGCGCGCACCCCGATCCCGCCCTCCTGCGCGAAGGCGGCGCGCGCCGCTGCGTCGGCGCGGATCAGCGGCCCGCTCGCCAGCAGTTCCAGCGAACTGAGCACCGAGCGGTGCAAGCGCTGGACCTCCTCGAGCCGGGCCTGCGGCACATCGATCTCCTTGGCCACCGAAGGCATCAGCGAACGCAACTGCACCAGTCGCTTGTTGATCCTTAGAAAGCTCTTGATCTGCTCGTCTTCGCTGATCGTCTCGCCTTGCAGCAGCCGCGCATAGATCCGCGCGCATTCGCGCAGATTGTCGGCGAGGCCGTAGCGCCACGAGTAGGTGGCGTGCAGCGGCAGCGCGAACGAAAACGCCAGCGCGATCACGATGCCGATCAGCACGTTCAGCGTGCGCCACAGGCCGACGTCGATCAGATTGTCGCCGTGGCCCGCGACGATGCACATCGTGATCGCCGTCAACAGACCGATATAGCCGGACGAGCCGATTGCGAACCACGCGCAGATCGCGGCGACGATCGACATCAGCACGTAGGTGAGCGGCAGCGAGCCGATCAGGTTCTGCTGCAGGATCAACACCAGGCCGATCGACGCGCCGAGCAAAGTGCCCGCCGCCCGTTCCGCGGCCTTCTTGCGGATATTGCCGTGATGCTGCAAGCCGCCGATCACCACCAGCAAAGTCACCGACGACCAGATGCCGTGCGGGATATCGATACCGGTCGTGGCGAGAATCGACACCAGCATCGCGAGGCCGACGCGCAGACTGTGCAACACCCTCGCGTGGCGATAGCGGTAATACGGCGACGCGACCGCGCGCACCATGCGGCTGATGGCCGAACGGCGGGCAATCACAGTGGGGGAATCGGCAGAGGCCATGGTGGCGCGACGGACGCTTTGAAGAACGGTTCCGCTATCGTGCACCAGAGTGCGCCGGGAAAACAAACGCCCGCAAACTTTCGTCTGCGGGCGCGGTTCATTGACGCGAGGTAGTGCAGCTTGCTCAGCCTTCGACCGCGTCCCGATAGTCTTCCGGACGGGTACGGTCTTCGGCGCGCTGCATACCCATCACGCGCACCAGAATGCTCACCAGCACCGACACCACCAGGTTCACGACCAGCGACCACACCGCCGCGTAGCCCGGAATCGCGAGACCGAACAGATGGATCGTGAAGATCGAGCCGGCCAGCTTCAGCGAAATCGCCATCCACGTGCCGGTTGCGATGCCGGCCGCCCAGCCGAGCAGCAGGCCGCGGTAGTCGAGCACGCGCGTGTACAGGCCCAGCACGATCGCCGGCAGCGTCTGGATGATCCAGATGCCGCCCAGCAGTTGCAGCTGGATCGCGTACGTGAGCGGCAGGCCGAGAACGAACGCCACCGCGCCGACCTTGACGATCAGCGACACCAGCTTGGCGACGTTGGTCTCCTGTTCGTGCGTCATGTTGCGGTTCACGAACTCCTTGTGGATGTTGCGCGTGTACAGGTTCGCCGCCGCGATCGACATGATCGCCGCCGGCACCAGCGCGCCGATGCCGATCGCCGCGAACGCGACACCGACGAACCACGACGGGAAGAAGTGCAGGAACAGCGCCGGCACCGCGAAGTTCGGCCCGAACGCCTTGAAGTACGGCGCGTATTCCGGCATATCCTTCACGCCCGCTGCGAGCGCCATGAAGCCGAGCAGCGCGAGCAGACCGAGCACCAGCGAGTAAGCCGGCAGCATCGCCATATTGCGGCGGATCGTGTTACCCGAATTCGACGACAGGATGGCGGTGATCGAGTGCGGATACAGGAACAGCGCCAGCGCCGAGCCGACCGCGAGCGTTGCATACGCGCTGTAGCCGTTCAGGCTCGACACATCCGGCGCCTTCAGCAACAGCTTGGCCGGCGGCACCACGCCGAAGATATGGCCGAAGCCGCCCAGTTGCGGCGGAATCACGATGATCGCGGCGAAGATCGTCACGTAGATCAGGATGTCCTTGACGACCGCGATCATGGCCGGCGCGCGCAGGCCCGAGGTGTACGTGTACGCCGCGAGAATCGCGAACGCGATGATCAGCGGCAGATCGCCGACAAAGCCCGAGGTGTCGAAACCCAGCGCGCCGATCACCACTTCGATGCCGACCAGTTGCAGCGCGATGTACGGCATCGTCGCGACGATGCCGGTCAAGGCGACCGCCAGCGCGAGCATGCGGCTGCCATAGCGGGCCGAGACGAAGTCGGCCGATGTCACGTAGCCCTGGCGTTTGGCAATGCTCCACAGTTTCGGGAACACGACGAACGCAAACGGATAGATCAGGATCGTGTACGGCAGCGCGAAGAAGCCGGTGGCGCCCGCGCCGAACACCAGCGCCGGCACGGCGATGAAGGTGTAGGCGGTGTACAGGTCGCCGCCGAGCAGGAACCAGGTGACGATGGTGCCGAAGCGCCGCCCGCCGAGACCCCACTCTTCCAGATGGGCGAGATCGCCGCGCCGCCAGTGGGCCGCGATAAAGCCCAGAATGGTGACGCCGACGAAGAACAGTACGAAGACGAATGTCGCGGTGGCGTTCATTATTGCGCGCCCCCTTGCGGACGGCCCGTCGAAGGGGCCCTGGTTTTGAAGTACACGAGCGCCGTGATGATCGCGCTGATCAGCACCCACAGGAGCTGATACCAGTAGAAGAACGGGAAGTCGAACAGTTGCGGTTCGACCTTGTTATATGACGGCACCCAGACCATTGCGATCCAGGGCAGCAACAGCAACCAGAGCCAGCGCTTGCTGGCTTTGTTCGCGTCGGCGTCGTGAGCCATGACGTCTCCTCCTACCTATTATTGAAATGTTGGCCCGTGTTTTGACGGGTGGCGGATCCCGCAGCGGGGAGCCGCCCCCGCGGATAAGCGACGGGCGCCCCGAAAGCATCGAAAGAGTATAGGAGCCGCGGACATGCGGTCAAGCAGGGGCGACCCGAGGCGGGACGGTGCTGGCGAGGCGGGACGAGCGCGGCTCGGGTATCGGCTCGCGGGTCGGCTCGCGGGTCGGCTCTAATGCCGGCGCTGGCGGCACGGGCTGCGTTCGCTGTGTCTTCCCGCCGGACTCTGCCGGAACGCCGGTCCAGCCGTTCGCGCTCCAGGTGTCCCCGGCTGTTCACGGCCGCATAAACCGTGCGGCGGCGGGCGTTGCGTCTGAGAGCAGTCGAGCCGGCTTGCCCGGCCCGGCTGCCTGTCGATCGTCAGACCGAGAACGAGTTGCCGGTCTGCCCGGTCGATTCCTGCAGACCCTTGATCCACTTGCGCGCCGGCAGGCCGAGTTCGGCTTCGATCAGCCTGGCGCGCGCTTGCAGCGCCGTGAACGGCACGTCGAGCGCCGGGCCCGAGAAGGCGATCGCGATGCGGTTGCCGTCATGCACTTCCGGCAGCGCGACGACGCGGCCGTCGAACGCTTCATTCAGCCGCTTCATGTTGCGCACGAAGCTCGGGTGATCGCCGAACAGGTTCACCGTCACCACGCCCGCGCCGGTCAGACACGCGCGCACGGCACGGTAGAAGGCGACGCTGTCGAGCACCGGGCCGCGCGCGGTCGCATCGTAGACGTCGACTTGCAGCGCGCCGATCGTGCCGTGGTTGGCGCGGTCGTTGACGAAGTCCCACGCGTCGGTTTCGTGCACGGTCAGGCGCGCATCGTCGTGCGGCAGTTCGAACATCGTCCGCGCGGCGACGACGACCGCCGGATTCAACTCGACCGCCTCGACCTTCGCGCGCTTCAGGAAGCGATGGGCGAACTTGGTTAGCGCCGCAGCGCCCAGACCGAGCTGGACGATGCGCTTGGGCGTTTCGATGAACAGCAGCCAGGCCATCATCTGCTGCGCGTATTCGAGTTCGATGTGATCCGGCTTGCGCAGACGCATCGCACCTTGCACCCATTCCGTGCCGAAATGCAGGAAGCGCACGCCGCCCTCTTCCGAGAACGTGACAGGAGCGAAACGCGGCTTGCGCGGTGCTTCGATTTGCGGCGCGTCGTGCAGATCGTCGCCGTGTTGCGCGCGCCTGTTATTGCGCACTGCTTTCTGTTTGCCGCCCGCAGCGTCGGCGTCTTGATGGCGGAAAGCACGCGCTTCAGCCGAAGCGCGCTTGATCAGTTTCGTCATGTGAGGATGTCGCGCCAAAGGCGCAATTTTTGGTCGAACGAGAGCATAGCATTTGCCGGACTCGACGAAGGCAATACGAGGGTGGCGTAGCCGGCCTCGCCGATCACCGGCGCGAAGCGGCCTACCGTCTTGCCGTTGAAGCAGACTGGCAAGCCGCCAGCACGTCCCATACGCCGATGCCATGCGCGAGTACGCGCCTCAGACGTGCTTCGTAAGCGAGCTCGGCAAGCGGTTCGCCGAGCACCGTGCCGAGCAGACCCCAGAACTGGTTGATGTTTTGGCTAATTCAGTTGGGTTGCGCGCTCATTGCAAACGGCCAGGTATAGGTACCATCCTTGACCTTCTTCGCGAGTATGAGGCGGTAAGTGATTTTGAAGTTCGTGTTCAACCCGCTATAGGTCATATTGATCGTGCCGCCGGATGCGGGAAGCACGGCTGTCGTGCCAAGGCCAATGACCTCGATCGAACTGAAAAGCGGCTGGTTTGCCGCGGACACTCGAAACAGCAACGAGTACCCGGCGCGATCGTTGGTCTGCACGGCAAGCTGTGTGCCGTTGAGGTTTGACGTATCGGGAATATCGACGTAGCCCAAATTGACGTCTTTGTTGGTGATCACCAATTGCGCGGGTTGCGTGGCGGCAATCTTCACATAGGGTTGCACCGTAGTGGCTACCGCCAGAGATTTTGTCGTCTGCTTTGCCTCGCTGATCAGCGGGGCGGCAACCATCAAAAGTATGGCCATCGCCACCGCGCCTTTTCTAATCATATGCTCGCTGTAGTTCATAGTTCCACCTGGTTTCATTTGGCGCTAGTACCCATTAACGACCTGCAACCGCATCCCTGAATGGAGATGTCGAGATCAGTAGGTCAACGTGATCGTGATTGAGTCGCTGTATGTTCCCGGCACGACATTCTGGTTACCGGGGATCAGTCCGTACGCCGTCAATGTCGCGGATTTACTGGTTCCAACGGTTACAGGAATGGTATTGGTCGTGCCCCAGACCGAGGTCCTCGCCGCATCGGTATAGAGGTTGTAGCGAAGCGTCTGTCGTACGCCGTGGGTGTCCATGTACCACATCTGCCGGTTGGACTGGTTGGTCGAGTTCCCCGCACTTGCACTCAGCGCGCCGGAGACCTGCGCGGCATTGCAGTTCACTGTGATTGTGACGGCGCCGTTAGTTACCGGGTTTATCGTGTCGTAGAGGCCAAACGCCAACCCCGACGCACTTACCGAGCAGCTGCTAGCCCCCACGGCTGCGTGCGAGAAAAGTACGGCCGCCGCACAAACCGCAAGGTGTGCAAGCGCAATGTCAGTGCTGTGCCCTCGCGGCGCGCGAAGGCGATTGCGATGTTTCATCGTTGAACTCCCTTGCATAAGAACGTGCCCAGATCAGGCAGTGGATCGTCGCCAGGCGCAAAAGGCACGGTGATGTCGCAACTCCGCCCGAGCCATGTGGCGCGCAGTTTGTTACGTTCGGATAGACCTGTGAGATAGACGACACCATCGTGCCCGACGGGAAACTCTTCAGTTTGCCCGGTGACGCTGACGAGCGCGCCAGCCGGCAGGTGAGCGCCGTCTTCCAGATCGATTGTCAACGTCGCACCGTGCGAGCGTGTCACGGGGAATTCGAGCAGTATGCCGCTGCGGTAATACGGCACCGCGTCCATTTTCAAGGTGCCGATCTTCGCGTCAAACGGCAGGTCCGCTTGCTCGATCGAAACCGGGTTCTTTTCGTAAGCACGCAATCTGGGCAGCAACGCCTCACCGTTGGCATCGGTATGTCCGACCAGTTGGTTATCGGCGTAGACGCCTACGTTGGCAAAGCCGGGCACCTTCACGATCGCGAAGCTGTCGGTTATCTCCCTGCTAAGATGCGCGCCGCCATCGAGCAACGCGATACCGCCGGATACATTTGCGCGCGCGCCGGTTTGCCCGTGATACGAAGCCGCTTCGAAGTTATACGTACCGACTTTGTTTTGCAGATCCAGTCTCGCATCTTGCGTTGCTGTGCCTGCCTGCAGCGAATAGCCGTATCCATCGCCCACCGGAAGTCCTCGTTGCAGTTGCGCGACAACTTCGTTTGCACCGGGCTGATGGGTCACCGCAACGGAAGCCGTCATGGTGTTGCCGAGCGGCAGCGTCCAGTTCACGCCCGCTATTGCGCCGGCGCTGCCCTTCAGGGGCTTGCTCACGCCGATATTGAGGAATCCAAGGCGTGGCAGCTGGACGCTATAGCTCAACGATACGATCTGAAGCTTGTTGTTGTCGCGGTTGTCGGCGAAAACGTGTGCGATACCGAAAGATCCGTAGCGACCTGCAACCACGCCGGCGTTGAGACTCGTCAACAATCGAGGAGCGAGCATGCTCGGGTCAAGGCCCAGTTGGGCAAAATGCGGGCTCGCCCATTGCACGTGCGCGCCGACGTTAAAGATGTTCGATTGGCTTTCCAGACCCAGGGTCGCGAGGTTGCCTGTACCGTTGTGGCTATGGCTTGCGGCCACGGACACGTTGACGACGCCGAATGGCGGAGCGAGCAGGACGCCTCCAACGCCGATGTTTTGTTGCGTCGCTTGAACCTCGCTATGCACTTCGGCCGTGAACCAGTCGGTCAGCCCCTTGCGGTGGGTAACCCCGGCGAACCATTGCCCGTAGTCGTTGCTTGCCAGACCGAAATCGCGGCGGACTGTTCCAAGTTCGTACGAGAAATCCTGGAGCCCTTTGGCGAGCAAGTTGGAGCTCGCGTAGAAGGCCTGCGTAATGACCTGCTCGCGACCCATTACGTCGCGCACCACGACGCGCACATCGCCTTCTCCGGTGACGACCGGCACATTGTTGATCGAGAAGGGTCCAGGTGCCACGTCGCGCCTCGACGACAGGTTGTTGTTGACATACACGTCCACAGTCGACGGCAGCACAGCTTGACCGCTGACACCTTGCAGCGGCAGCGTGACGAGACCGGGCTGCGTGAGAAAGTTTGTCGAATATTGAATGCCCCCGAAACGCACCGCGCGCCCCCACATGCCCGCTCGATTGATTCCGTCGCCAATCCGGATGCTCGTGAGCTTGTCCGGCTGATCGACGACCCATGCCGTGTCGAGCCGCGTGAACCGGCGTGTCGAACCCGAGTCATCCACCAGGAAGTTGCCTGTCCCCACACCGAAGCGATTGAAAAAACCAAGTTCGAACAAACCGGACGAGTGCATCTGACCCGATGCGCGCTCGGCGAACAAATCGTAGTTCAGGAAGCCTCCGATCCCAGGTCGTACCGCGACCGGTCTGTCTTTGTGCATCTCGTCAAACGAGGCGCCCATGAACGCTTGTGCGGGGACGGAGATCGCCAGCGTCAGGTTGCGCTCGTCGGCGGCATACGTGAGGCCCATGATCGACTTGAGCGGATAAAACGCTTCGTCTTTATGGCGCAGCGCAGCGACGTCGGGCGTTTTCAGGCGCCAACGCTTCAGATCTTCCCCGGCCGCATAGAGCCCGCCATCACCGGCTTTTAGCAGCAGTGCGGTTTCATCCAGGCCTTGCTGGTTGATATCGATCTGAAACAATAACTCCTCGACATCAACGCTTGCCGACTGGCGCGATGCCGGCGGGGCGATGTGGTCGTCTGCGAGTGTCATACCGGAGTTGATTAAGCTCGAGATCAGCACGATGACAACACGTGTCGCATTACCGGTCGCCCGGCGCCACATTCGAATCGATGTCGCCCGCATCGGAATAACCCGTCAAATGCAACCCGGCCGCAACGGGCGGTGTCGAGCCCGAACTGGGTGTGAATGTCAGCTGGCGGGACTGTCCCGGCAGGATGTAGGCAAATTGACCGTGCGTAGCGACCGGGCGATCATTGCCAGCGGCAGATAACACAAGGTTCGCGACCTGGGCATGGGCGGTTCCGTCGTTCTTCACGATCAGCTTTAACGCTCCGTCGCTCCCCGGCTGTGAGGCGGCTTGCCAATGCAGTACCGGAGCGCTTGCGCTTTTTGGCTTGATGAATACGGGCAAGCTCATTTCCAGCGCAATCTGTACGCCCGCAAAACCTGGTTTGGGCGCGGGCGGAACTTCACGCAAAAAGAGGCGGTAGCTGATCTCCTGCTCGGCGGTTGGCGGGCGCCGCAGCCCGATACGTATCACCTGGGAAGCGCCTGCCGGGATCGTGAAGATCGGGGGCGCCGCAAGCAGGTCCGTCGTCTGAGCGTAGATATCGTCGCCCGTGTCTTGTGACCAGGCCACGGTGCGCAGTTGCACGACCACGGGTTCGTCCGCCGACTCGTTCCGTACCGTAAGGGCAATACTCGGATGCGCGGCCGAAAGCTCGACACGTACCGGAGACACTGTAAAGTTTGCGGCGTGGCTCGCCGCGCAGCCGGTGGCGAGGACAAATCCCGCAGTCCATCTAGCCGCTTTACGCAGGCTCTTTGTCATAGACAGGCTACACATAAGATCTCCAACACGGCTAAGGCCGCTAAGGCCAGACCAAGCAACTGCATCGGGTTGCCGCTTGCGATGTTCACGCACGGGGGGAGCAACCAGAGCGCCAATCGCGCCCCCCCGTCCGGTCAAAACGATACGGTGACCGTTACGGTGTCCGCGTACGCGCCTGGGACTGCGGTGGGCTGGTCCGGAATTTGGCCATAGACCGTTTCGGTGAGCGTGTTCGCGCTCGCCATGCCTGCGCCGGTGCCGGAGAGCGTGTCGGTGCCCACCGTATTGCCCCACACGTTCTGGTGGCCCGAGTCCCGGTACAACGAATAATTGAGCGTGTTCGAACCGTTCTTCATGACGCGATTGGCCACCGTTGCACCCGTGCCGCCGCCGGCATCGAGCCCGACATTGAAGGCAGTGTTGTTCGTGCAGCGGACTTTGATGGCCGACGTGGCAGCCTGGGCGCCGCTGCCCGGAATGAATGCCGAAAATGTCAGCGCATCGGCCGAGTCGATCACGCACGAGGCGCTGACTGTCGCCGAAACGCCAAACGTCGTGGTGGTGGAAGCGGCCGATGCGCCGGCCGCACCCGATAACAGCGCCGCTGCAATCGCGGCATGCATCAGAGCAAGTTTTTTCATTGTCAAACCCCTTTAAGGAATTGAGATTCGTAACCCATCGAGACAACGCCTTCACTGATCTTGTGCAGTCCCGGCGGTCCCTTGCGGGCCACGATGATTAGGAACAACGTTGGAAAAGACGTCTTCTTCGCGGATCACCCCCTTTCAAGTCCATGAAGTAGTTGCGAGCGCAGCCTGCAGGCGCGCGCGAGCCCCGATATGCAGAGCTATCAGAAAATTACGGGAGGGTTCCCGCTGCATGCATGCGTAAGGCGTGCATGTCGAAAGGCGGCCGTTGCATCGAAATGCAGGCGAACCGTCTATCTGTCAGGCAGGAGTGGCAGTCGCGGCGATCATGATGGGTCCCCCGGATTAGAAGCCCTGGTCAAGAGCTCGTTGATTAATTGCTTTTTGCACTATTTGTGATTGCCCGACGTTTTGTCGTTTCGCTGACTCGTATCGACGTCGTGTGCAGTCAATGTGCTGCGACTTCATTTTCTAGTGGCGAACAATGCAATTGGTGTGCCACCCGATCTGCCGCGTGCACCGGCGGGGGCCGTCGTCATTGATTGCGCGTCGGGTGGAGTTGGAGGCCGCAAAAAACGTTTCAGTTACGAGACGCGCAGCGGCACTGTTAGCGCAGCTCCGGACATTCGATTTGATCGCAATCGTCTGCTTCACTAGGCGAGTTTGCATCCGGAGGCTGAGAGCCGGATTGGTTCGACATGTCGCAAGCTTGAGACAAAGCGATAGGGCGGGCAGAGCAAATCACGCGGGTGTGCTCGCGTGCGGCAGGCTCGCCGTTAAGCTAGTGACCGCTCCAACGGCGGTGGTGGGGCCGACAAGCGCTATCCAGCGGCCTTCGCTTTGAGAAGCCGGCCTCAGGAAAGGATCTCTCGCCAGAGCGACAGTTTTTGATCGAACGAAAGCGTCGCATTGGCTGGACTCGAAGAAGGCAATACGAGCGTTTCGTAACCCGCCGCGCCGATCACGTCGGCAAACCGTCCCGCCGTCTTGCCGTTGAAGCAGACCCGCTTTAACTGCGGCGCATGCTCGCGCAACGAATGGAAATCGTTCGGCCTGGCGTTCCGAATCGCCGAATCGAGACTCCCTTCGCGATGGCACGCGGCGAGCACGTCCCAGAGTCCGATCCCGTATTTCAACACACGTTCGAGCCGCACGTCGTAATCGAGATCATGCAACTGCCGCTCATCAAGAACCGCACCCAAAAGCTTCCAGAACTGGTTGCGCGGATGCGCGTAATACTGCGTCGCGGCGAGCGACGCTTCGCCGGGAAAGCTGCCTAGAATCAGCGTATGCGTACCGGCGGCGACGACGGGTGGAAAGCCGCGCAGCATCAGCGGCTCGCCTCGTCTCGCGCACGAACCGCGGGATGCGTGGGATGCGCTCGCGATGCGGTGTGCTCGAGCGGGCGCCCATGTTCGCGCGAGCGCGGATGTGTCGCATGCGGTGCAGGCGCGGACGAGTCGCACGCCGCCGAACCCAGCTGCGCCCACAGCGCGGGCAACATGCATTCGGTCACCATCAGCGGCGCACCGTGGCGCTCGAACACCGAGCGACGCGCGACCAGCGCATGCGGCGGCGCGCCGCCTATCTCATACGCAGCCAGCCGGTACAGAGGATGACGCGCCGTCAGCCTGCGGCTCACCAGCGACGAACGCGCGACGCTGCTATCGCTGTACAGCAACTCGGCGAGCGGACGGGTGCGCAGTCGCCGCGTCGCCTGCCATACGCCGACGCTCGCCGCGAGAGGCGCCACGCTATGCGCGGCGACGAACGGCACGCCGTCGACCGACAACACCACCTCCCGAACCCATGCGGGTGCGCGCGGCGCGAGGCCGAGCGCGGCGTACTCGTCGGCCCACGGCAGCGCAACGGCTTCGCGCGTGACGCGCACCGCGACCGCGCCAAGCGTGCGCAGATGCGCAGTCAGCGAACCACCGCGGGTCAGCCAGTCTTTCTGGGCAGCGCTAAAGCCGGGTAAGGGAGCGACGCGCCAGTGGGCGTCGGCGGCATCGAAACGGATAGACATGGTGTCGGATTATAACGGCGACGCCGTCAGACGATCGCCAGACCTGCCCCTCCTCCCGCCAGGACGAACCGGCGCGAAACCGCCCGCGGAAAAAAAATGCGCTGCCGAAGCAGCGCATTTTTCAACCATGAGCGTCAGCGCGAAGCTGAGTCGAACTCATCCCGCACGCGCGAGCAACAACGCGTTCGTCCGCTTCACGAAGCTCGCCGGATCTTCCAGCGCGCCGCCTTCGGCGAGCAGGGCCTGATCGAACAACAGATGGCACCAGTCGTCGAAGTTCGCGCTGTCCGCATGCAAGCCCTTCACCAGCGCGTGCTCCGGATTCACTTCGAGAATCGGATGGAACGACGGCGCCTGCTGACCCGCGGCCTTCAGCATGCGTTGCAGATAACCGCTCATTTCGCCGTCGTCGGCGACGAGGCAGGACGGCGAATCGGTCAGGCGGAACGTCAGACGCACGTCCTTCGCCTTGTCCTTCAGCGCTTCCTTCATCTTGTCGACCAGAGGCTTGAACTCTTCGCCGACCTTCTCTTGCGCCTCTTTTTCTTCGTCGTTCAGCGCGCCCAGATCGAGATCGCCGCGCGCGACGCTTTGCAGCGGCTTGCCGTCGAATTCGTTCAGGAACGACAGCATCCATTCATCGACGCGATCAGTCAGCAGCAGCACTTCCACGCCCTTCTTGCGGAACACTTCGAGATGCGGGCTGTGAGTCGCAGCCTGCCAGGTGTCCGCGGTCACGTAATAGATCTTGCTCTGCTCGTGCTTCATCCGCGCGACGTAATCGGCGAGCGAAACGGTTTGCTCCGGCGATTCCGTATGCGTCGACGCGAAGCGAACCAACCTGGCGATGCGTTCGCGATTGGCGAAATCCTCGCCGATGCCTTCCTTCAGCACCTGGCCGAACTCCTTCCAGAAACCGGCGTACTTTTCCTTGTCGGCGTCATTCTCCGAGTTGGCCAGTTCTTCGAGCATCGACAGCGCGCGCTTGGTCACGCCTTCGCGGATCGCCTTGACGTCGCGGCTTTCCTGCAGGATTTCACGCGACACGTTTAGCGGCAGATCGCTCGAATCGATCACGCCCTTCACGAAGCGCAGATACGAGGGCAGCAGTTGCTCGGCGTCGTCCATGATGAACACGCGCTTCACGTACAGCTTCAGCCCGGCGCGATGATCGCGGTTGAACAGGTCGAACGGCGCATGCGCGGGCACGTACAGCAGCTGGATGTATTCGCTGCGTCCTTCGACGCGGTTATGCGTCCACGTGAGCGGGTCCTGGTGATCGTGCGACAGATGCTGATAGAACTGCCTGTACTGCTCTTCGGTGATGTCGCTCTTCGCGCGGGTCCACAGCGCGCTCGCCTGGTTGACGGTCTCGTCCTCGTCCTTCGTGACCATCGCGCTCTTTTCCGCGTCCCACTCTTCCTTCTTCATCAGGATCGGCAGCGCGACATGGTCCGAGTACCTCTGGATGATCGACTTCAGACGATGCGACGACAGCAGGTCGTCTTCATCGGCACGCAGATGCAGCGTAATGGTCGTGCCGCGCGCGGCGCGCTCGATCTGCTCGACCGCGAAATCGCCCTCGCCCGCGCTTTGCCAGCGCACGCCCTCGGACGCCGGCAAGCCGGCGCGGCGCGTTTCGACCGTGATCCTGTCCGCGACGATGAAGCCCGAGTAGAAGCCCACGCCGAACTGGCCGATCAGCGCCGCATCTTTCTGCTGGTCGCCGGAGAGCTTGCCGAAGAATTCCTTCGTGCCCGAACGCGCGATCGTGCCGAGGTGGGCGATCGCTTCGTCGCGGCTCATGCCGATGCCGTTGTCGTCGATGGTGACGGTGCGCGCGGCCTTGTCGTACGACACGCGAATCCGCAGATTCGGATCGTTCTCGTACAACGCGCTGTTTTCGATCGCTTCGAAGCGCAGCTTGTCGGCCGCGTCGGATGCGTTCGAAATCAGCTCGCGCAGAAAGATTTCCTTGTTGCTGTACAGCGAATGGATCATCAGGTGCAGAAGTTGTTTCACTTCTGCCTGAAAGCTCATGGTTTCTTGTGCCATGGTCGGACTTCCTCTCTGTTGCGAATAGGGTTCAGCTCAGGCGCGACGCCGCGGCACGGCTCACGCTGCACGCTCGCCCGGAGCGTGCGCCTAGCTGGGGGCGATCCGGCGAGGTTTCAAGAGGCGCGCCGCGCGACGCTGTCGAGATAGCCGCACAGGAACGTCGACAGCGCCGGATCGCCGCAGTTGGCGATATTGAAGCGCATCCACGTGGTCGGCGATTGCTGCGGCGAAAAGAGGCTCCCGGGCGTCAGCAAAAACCCCGCTTCATGGCCGGCGGCCGCCAGCGCGTCCGCGTCGACCCCGGTGTCGGCCCATACAAACATACCCGCCGTCGGTGTCAGGAAGAGCTTCATGCCGGTTTTTTCCAGCATCCGCACGGACTTCTCCCGCACGCCGTCCAGCCGCGCGCGCAGCCGCTCGACATGCCGCCGATAATGGCCTTCGGTGAGAATCTTGTAGAGCACGCGCTCGTTCAGTTCGGGGCTGGTCATGCCGACCAGCATTTTCTGATCGCTGACAGCCTTCGCCACGTCCGGTGCGCAGGCGATGAAACCCACGCGCAGGTTCGGCGCGAGGGTCTTCGAAAAGCTGCTCAGGTAGATCACGCGCTTCAACTGGTCGAGGCTCGCGAGGCGCGTACCCGGATTGCCCGGCGGACATAGATCGCCGTAAATGTCGTCTTCGACGACGATGAAATCGTAGGCTTCGGCGAGGCGCAGGATGCGGAACGCCTGCGCGGCCGTGAGCGAGGTACCGGTGGGGTTCTGCAGCACCGAATTGATCACCAGCATTTTGGGCCGCCACGTCTGCACCAGCGATTCGAGCGCGTCGAGGTCGGGACCGTCCGGCGTATACGGCATGCCGACCAGCCGCGCGCCCTGCGAGGCAAAGCGCCCGAACATCTGGAACCAGGCCGGATCGCCGACGATCACCGCATCGCCCTGCCTTACGTAAATGCGCGAAATCAGGTCGATCGCCTGGGTAATGCCGGAAACCATCACGATCTGCTCCGGCGACGCGCCGATTTCCAGTTCCTCCAGCCGCGTCTGCAGCTGCTGGCGCAGCGGCAAAAAGCCCAGCGGCGTGCCGATCCCGAGCATCTGCGCGCCGCTTTGCCGGCCGAGCGTGCGCAGCGCGTTGGTGATCAGATCGCCGTCGAGCCAGCGGCTCGGCAGGTAGCCCAGCCCCGGGCTGCGCTCGGGGCGCGCGCCCGTGTAGAGCATATTGCGCAGCAACCAGACGACGTCGATCGGCGTCGGCGCGGGCGCGGCTTCGGCGGCCGCCCGGATCTCGCCCGACGCGACGCCGCCGAGCCGCTCGCGCACATAGAAGCCCGAACCGCGCCGCGACTCCAGGTAACCCTGCGCCACCAGCCGTTCGTACGCCTCGACCACCGTGAAGCGCGACACGCCCTTGTCGAGCGCCAGCTTGCGGATCGACGGCATGCGCATACCGGGGCGGAACACGCGCTCCTCGATGCGGCGGCGCGCCCACTGGACGAGCTGCTCGACCAGCGTCAGCAACGCCGTGTCGTGCGGAGCGGGAATCTGGGCAAGCGGGACGGACATAGCGGGCTCCAACTGTACCGAATAGTATCGAAACGATTGTACCGTTACTGTGCCGGTCGCCGCCGCTACATTTGAGACGAGCAGCGGATCATCGAGGCGCCCGACGAGGCGCGCAGCCGCGAATTGACGGTGGCGGCGCAACCGCCGCCACCGTTCGCCTCGCCTGCCGACCCGGTGAACGGTTATGCTTACGACCCCGGCAGCGTTGCCGTCCTACCCGGCGCGCGCTCCGGTTCACCGCAGAAACCGTTGCTTCGATCCGCCATGACCGTTCATTCGCTTCGTCTCGATCACCTCGTGATTTCCGCCCGGACCCTCGACGAGGGCGCGCAGTACGTCGCCGACACGCTCGGTGTCGCACCGGCCGGCGGCGGCGCGCATCCGCTGATGCGCACGCACAACCGCCTGCTGAACCTGTGGGACGGCGTGTATCTGGAGGTGATCGCGATCGATCCGCAAGCCGCCGCGCCAGCGGACGGTGGCACGCCGCGGCCCCGGCTGTTCGCCCTCGACGATCCGGCGACCCATGCGCGGCTCGAAAAAGGGCCATACCTGTCGCACTGGGTCGCGCGCGTCGACCGGCCGAAACGCCTTGCGACGTGGCAAACGCAGTATCCGCAGCGCATCGCGCCGATCGTGCCGATGACGCGCGGCGAATTCACATGGGGCCTGACCGTGCCCGACGACGGCGCGTTCCCCGCCTGGCAAGGCGCCGGCGACGGCGTGCTGCCGTCGCTGATTCAGTGGGACACGCCGCGGCATCCGTCGGCGGTATTGCCGGAGACGGGAATCGCGCTGAAATCGCTGACCGCCGTCCATCCGCAGACCGATGCGATAGCGGCGCAATTGCAATGGCTGGGCGCGGCGCACCTGATTGCGCTGGCGCCGACCGAAGGCGCGGCGGCGCTCAGCGCCGAATTCGAAACGCCCGACGGTCTACGGACCCTTAAATAAGCAGCGCGCGCGGGTCGCCGACTCGCGCGATAATTGAAATTTTGACCGGTTCCAGACACACCAGATGAGGAGACCATGGACCAAAGCGACTTGAAAGCCCCCACGTGGCAATTGTCCGAACGCGCGCGCAAGCTTACGAGCTCTGCGATCCGCGAGATCCTGAAGGTCACGGAGCGGCCGGAAGTCATTTCGTTCGCGGGCGGTTTGCCGTCGCCGGCCACCTTCCCCGCCGAGCGCATGCGCGAAGCGTCGGACCGGATTCTGCGCGACGCGCCCGCCGCGGCCTTGCAATACAGCGCGACTGAAGGCTATCTGCCGCTGCGCGAGTGGATTGCGCAGCGTTATTCGGTGA
The DNA here is from genome assembly GCF_003353175.1 of Paraburkholderia lacunae. GTDB lineage: Bacteria > Pseudomonadota > Gammaproteobacteria > Burkholderiales > Burkholderiaceae > Paraburkholderia > Paraburkholderia lacunae. The sequence continues at coordinate 118,214 of NZ_QHKS01000015.1, forward strand.
ACGGTGCGCAGATTCGCCCCACCCAGGTACTGATCACAACCGGCTCGCAACAGGCGCTCGACCTCCTCGGCAAAGTGCTGGTATGCCCGGACAGCCCCGTGCTGGTCGAAACGCCGACCTACCTCGGCGCGCTGCAATCGTTCTCGATGTACGAGCCGCGCTATGTGCAGGTGCCGACCGACGAGCAAGGCCTGATTCCCGAAGCGCTCACGCCCGAACTGACGGCCGGCGCGCGCCTCCTGTATGCGCAACCGAACTTCCAGAATCCGACGGGCCGCCGTCTTCCGGTCGAACGCCGCCGCGCTCTTGCGGCGTTTGCAAAGACCGCACCGTTTCCGGTGATCGAAGACGATCCGTACGGCGCGCTGGATTATGCGGGCGAGCCGCTGCCCACCATGCTGTCGATGTCGCCGGATCACATCGTCCATCTGGGCTCGTTCTCGAAGGTGCTGGCGCCGGGCCTGCGGGTCGGCTACATCATCGCGCCCGAGGAGTTGATTTTCAAACTCGTGCAGGCCAAGCAGGCCACCGATCTGCACACGCCGAGCTTCACGCAACGTATCGTGTACGAAGTGGTCAAGGACGGTTTCCTCGACACGCACGTGCCGACCATCCGCGCGCTGTACCGCGATCAATGCGCGGCGATGCTGGCCTCGCTCGAACGCCATATGCCCGAGGGCGTGAGCTGGAACCGTCCGGAAGGCGGCATGTTCGTGTGGGTGCGCTTGCCCGCGCAGATCGACAGCATGAAACTGCTCGAAGAAGCCGTCGCGCAGAATGTCGCATTCGTGCCGGGCGGTCCGTTCTTCGCGAACGAAGCGCAGCACAATACGCTGCGCCTGTCGTTCGTCACGGTGCCGCCCGCCAAGATCGACGAAGGCGTGGCGCGTCTCGCGGCACTGATTCGCGCGAGGGTTTAATCGGTCTTCGCCCGCCGCGCGTCACTCGTTACCCGTCACCGAATTTTCACTACCGACCAAGGACACGACATGTCTCAAACGAATGTTTACGACAAGCTCAAGGAACTGGGCATCGAACTGCCGGGCGCAGGCGCTCCGGCAGCCGCTTATGTGATGAGCGCGCAAAGCGGCAACACGGTGTACCTGTCCGGCCACATCGCGAAGAAGGACGGCAAGGTGTGGGCCGGCAAGCTCGGCGCCACGCTCAACACCGAAGAAGGCAAGGCCGCAGCACGCTCGATCGCGATCGACCTGCTTGCCACGCTGCAAGCGCATGTGGGCGACCTGAATCGCGTCACGCGCATCGTCAAACTGATGAGCCTCGTCAACTCGACGCTCGAGTTCACCGAGCAGCATCTGGTGACCAACGGCGCGTCCGAACTGATCGCCGACGTGTTCGGCGAGCGCGGCAAGCATGCGCGCTCGGCGTTCGGCGTGGCACAGATTCCGCTCGGCGCGTGCGTTGAGATCGAGATGATTGCCGAAGTCGAGTAAGGTCGAGTAACGCGGTGAAATAACGCGGCCGAATCTGCCTGGTTGCCAGTCTGGCCGGCCAGTCGTTCGGAACGCGTACTGAACGCGTCGCGAGGTGTCGATCACCCGCGGCGCGTTTTGCATTTGTGGCGAGGTAGATCGTTCCCTCATCACCAGATAGAATCCGCCAACCATCCCACCCTGCCGGATTCACCAGACCCGCCGATGCGAGCCAACACTGCACATCGCCTTTTCCGGGCGCCCCTAACGGTAAATTGGCGAATTACTGTCCGTATTGTTTCCTTGCATTGTTTCCATGCATCACGCCCAATTTATGCGACACGCATGACGACAGGCCTGTCAGAGGCCTGCCACACCTGAACGCCGGACAGCCGAATCCCGATGAAAACCTCGCAAGCGCCCACCCCGCCTCAGCCTTATGGCCGACCACGTGGTTTGCGAATTCAGCCGGCAGGAATGGCGGTCTGCGCCCGCGTATACCCGATGCGCGAACCCTTCCTTAATCCATTCGCATTAAGTAATATCGAAAGGTATTCAACGATCTGCGGATGGTCAGGCACGACGCCACGCTCCCTTCCTCTGCGCAGCAGTACCGGCACCTTGGTCACCATGCAGCCATCCATGAAATTAGCGCAGTCAATGCTCGCGCAGTTGCAGCCGGCCGGCACCAGGGCTCGGACCGCCAGATGAGCCAATACCGCTTCTCCGTCCAGCGCGAAGCCAAACCTCGCCGCGAGCCCGCCGTGTCGCGCCGGCGCGCTTTGCTCGCGATTCCCGCGCTTGGCGTGCTGGTCCTGATCCTGCTTTGGACAGTGATCTTCGCGCGGCTATCGGTCGAAAAAGAAGCGACTTACCGCGAAGCGATGGCCTCTGCTGCAATTCTTTCCGCGGCGTTGGAGCAGCACACGGTCAAGGCGATTCACCAGGTCGATCAGATCACCCGCTTTGTCAAATACGAGTTCGAGAAAACCCCGAATCACTTCGATCTCGCCAGCACGGTGGAGAAAGGTGTCGTGCAAAGCGAGACGCTGGTGCAGGTGTCGCTGATCGACGAGCACGGCACGCTGATCGCCAACACGGCCGAACTCAACCCGAAGCATATCGACCTGTCCGACCGCGAGCACTTCAGGGTCCACGAACACGAAAACGACGATCAGCTGTTTATCAGCAAGCCCGTGCTCGGCCGTATATCCGGCCACTGGACCTTGCAGATGACGCGGCGCCTGAATCATCCGGACGGCTCGTTTGCGGGCGTCGTGGTGGTGTCCGAAGACCCCAGCTATTTCACCAGCGATTTCTACAATAACGCGGCAATCGGCCGCGAAGGCGTGATCGCAGTGATCTCGGACAGCGGCACCGTGCTCGCACGGCGTACCGGCAGCGCCGAAAACGCCAACGGCGCGTTCTCGGCAAGCGGCTCGTATCCGACCTCCGAGCACGTGTCGGGCACCTATGTCGACTCGCTCGACAACGTCACGCGCATCGTGTCGTACCGGCATATCGACGGCTATCCGCTCGGCGTCCTGGTCGGCCTGTCGCAAGCCGAAGAGTTCGCCGACTACAACCACACGCGCAACGTCTATCTGCTGATGGCGGGCTTCATCTCGCTCGCCATGCTGAGCTTCTTCGCCGTCGCGACCGGTTTGATCGGCAAGCTGCTCGGCCGCGAGCGCGAGATGACGCATCTGGTCGAATACGACCTGCTGACCGGCTTGCGCAATCGCTATGCGACGCTGCAAAGCCTGCGGCACGACGTGGCGCAACCGGCCAATCTCGGGCGCCTTGCGATTCTCTTCATCGATCTCGACAACTTCAAGACTGTCAACGACACGCTCGGCCACAACGCCGGCGACATCGTGCTGCAAATGACCGCGTCGCGCCTCGCCGCGGCAGTCAACGACGGCGGCTCGTTGAGCCGCATCGGCGGCGACGAGTTCGTCGTCATGATCAAGGGCGACAACGTCGAGAAGCGCGCCGTGACGCTGGCCGAAGCATCGGCCGAAGCATTCGACAAGCCTTTCGAGGTCCGCGGCAGCTCCTTCGTGCTGCATGCGAGCATCGGCATTGCGCTCTACTCGGTGGTCAACGAGAGCGAGATCGACCTGCTGAAAAAAGCCGACCTGGCGATGTACAGCGCGAAAGACGCGGGCAAGAACTGCTACCAGTTCTATTCGCCGCAACTGTCGCATCGCGCGGATCATTTGATGAAGTGGGAACAGCAGTTGCGCGTCGCGCTCGCCGAAGGGCAACTCTTTCTCGCCTATCAGCCGAAGATCGATCTGACGCGCCGCTGCATTACCGGTTTCGAAGCGCTGGTGCGCTGGAATCATCCGCAGCATGGCCTGATTCCGGCCAACGAATTCATTCCGGTCGCCGAATCGACCGGCCTGATCGTGCCGATCGGCGACTTCGTGATCGAAACCGCCTGCCGCCAGCTCGCGCTTTGGCAGCAGCAGGGCTACGACACGCTGTCACTGGCGGTGAACATTTCGGCGGTGCAGTTCTGGCGCGGCGATCTGTACGAAACCATCTCGCACGCCATCGAGGAAACCGGCATCTCCGCACGCCGCCTCGAACTCGAAATCACCGAGACGGCGATGATGGAGTACCCCGAACTCGTCTCGGAGAAAATCTTCGCGTTAAAGCGCCTGGGCGTGCGTATCGCGCTCGACGATTTCGGCACCGGCTATTCGTCGCTGTCCTATCTGAATCGCTTCTCGGTCGATACGCTGAAGGTGGACCGTTCGTTCGTCCAGGCGATTCCGGGCGACCGCAGCGTCTGCGTGATGGTCACCGCGATCGTCAACCTGGCGCGCTCGCTCGGACTCACGGTGGTGGTCGAAGGCACCGAGACCGAAGAGCAGATTGCCTGGCTGGCCGCGCTCGGCCATATCGAGGCCCAGGGTTTCCTGTTCTCGCGTCCGGTCCCGGTGGACGCGATTCCGGCGTTGCTCGAACGCTTCGGCGTATGCGGCATGACGGATCGCCACGCTGCGCACGCCGTCGACAGCGCGAGCAGTGTGTCCAGCACGAGCGCCAACGACTGATGCGGGGCCGATCCCGGCCAGATAAACGCCTGACACGAACAGTTACAAGCCTCTCATGTTCATGACAGGCGCACCACCCTAAAACCGGCTACATTCACTCCGTACTACGATATAGCGCGATGCCGGCACGCCGGGCGCGCCAGCATAACAATGATTCCACAGGGCGGGCGCGTACGGGGCGCTCGCAGCGCCATGCAGACCATCACGAGCCAAGAAGCCGCCAGACGAGGAAAACGGGAACCGCTATGGACGCTGTTCAGGGTCGTGTTCGGCCTGTCGGCGCTGTCGTGGGGCGGTCTCGCGCTCATGGCACAACTCGAGAATCACTACGTCGAACGTGAAGGCCGGCTCTCGCGTGTAGCGTTTTCCGATCTGATCGCGCTGGCCTGGATGGTGCCTGGGCCGGTTGGATGCAATGTCGCCGTGCAAGTCGGACATGCGCTCCGCGGACGCGCCGGCGCCTGGGTGGCGGGTGTCGCGAGCGTGCTGCCCTTCTTCACGCTGATGACGCTGTTCGCGATCTTCTACCGCACGCCGGTCATACGCGCCGCAGCTTCGCAGACATTGCTCAATCACTTCAGCGTGGTGCTGGCCACGCTGATCGCGATCACCTGGTATAAACAGACGCGCGCGCTGGTGCGCGGCAAACTCGAATGGCTCGCGGTGGCGCTCGGCTGCGTAGCGCTCTTCTTTGCGCACAGTCCGGCAGCCTATGTGGTCATGCTCGGCACCGCGTTCGGCACCGGCTGGCTGGTCAGCCCGGATCGCAATACGCGAATCATCCTGTCGATCGCGCGTGGCGACTGGCAATTGCTGGCCGCTCTGTGCGTATTGCTGGTGTTGTTTGCGCTGCCGTTGCCGCATCGCTATGAACTGGCGCTGCTGTGGCCGCGCCTGGCGGGCGCGGGCATGACGCTGTTCGGCGGCGGCTTCTCCGCGCTGCCGGTGCTCAAGACGCTGTTCGTCACACCGGCTATCGGCGTGTCGGACAACGAGTTTACTTTAGCGTTTTCGCTATCGCCGTTGTCGCCCGGGCCGCTGTTGAATGTGGTGCCGTTCTTCGGCTATCTGGTGGATGGCTGGCCGGGTGCGCTGATTGCCACGCTCGCGCTGTTCGTGCCGTCAGGTTGTCTCGCGGTGCTGGCGCAGCGGCATCTGCGTCAGTTGAAGACCCATCCGCGTTTCGAGCACGGCATGCGAATCTTGCGTGCGGTGACGACCGCGTTTCTCGTGGTGGCCGTGCTGCGCATTGCGGCTCATGTGCCGCTCGAACCCGCGTATCTGTTGACCGCGCTGTTCTCCGGCATGTGCTTCGCGAAGCTCAAGGTGCCGGTGTACGTGGTGTACGGAACAGTGGCCGTGGTATGCGGGCTGTGGTTTGCTTACGGCACCTTGCCGTAAGCCTCGCCGTTCCGCGCTTCAGAACCCGCGCGACAGCACCGCGACGCCGACCGTCACGACGCCCAGCACGATATTGATGAGCACCAGGCGGCGGATCGTGCCGACAGCCTGCGCGCCGTCCGGCCATTTCTGCGCCTGCACCGCGCGGCGAATGCGCGGGAATACCGCGAAGCGGATATGCCCGAAGATCAGCATCATCACGATGCCGAGGCCGGCCATCGCATGCAACGGCCACGTGGCGTGACCGCCGCCGAATTGCATCAGTAGAAAACCGCCGGTCAGCAGAATCACCAGCACTGCCGCCGCGACCCAATTGAAGAAGCGGCTGAACACCGATTCCCACAACGGCAAGCGCAGTTGCGGCGAAAGATCGGCAATTGCCGGACGCAAACAGAAATGCGCGAACACCATCCCGCCGACCCATACGGCGACGGCAAGCAGATGCAGAAAGAGCGCGAGTTCGATAGCTTTGTTCATGTTGTTTTCCTCTCCCGACGACGCCACACCGCTTATGACGAATGATATTGGCAGCGGCTACTGAGCGCGTTCGACCACGCACTGTACGCGCAGTTCCATGCGCCGGCGCCCTCTTGACATTCTTTGTAGTTGTAATTGCAGCGCGCCCGATACCGCGACGGCTACACCCCGGATTTTTTTGCTACCCACGGCGCGCACTTGAAGTTCGACCAGAACCCGAACGCACGCCGCGTTCCCACCTTTGCTTCCTTGCTTTGATTCCTGGTTAAGCGGCCAACACCGGACGCATACCGTCGAGCTTCATCTTGCTCTCAGGCGCGCGCCCCTTGCGTGCCCGCTTGCCGATATGCGGCGCGAGTGCGGCGCCGCTCAGCTTCTCTTCGTCCACGCGGCCACCGCGGCGCGTACCGATCAACACGACACCCGCGTCGTTGATCGCCAGCGCCTGCACCAGCGTTTCCTTATCGTCTAGCGCCATGAGCGTGACGCCGCGTCCGCCGCCCGACAGCGTCTTCATCTCGTCGAGGCCGAACACCAGCAGACGCCCGCCCGACGACAGACACGCAATGTGCTTCGCATCCGGCAGCATCGGCATCGGCGCGAGCGGCGCGGCGCCCGCGTCGATCGTCATGAACGACTTGCCGGCCTTCACGCGGCTCACCATATCGCCGACCTTGGCGATAAAGCCGAAGCCGTTGCTCGACGCGAGCAGCAGCGCCTGATCCGCGGAGGCCGCGTAGTAATGCATCAGATGGCTGCCCGATTCGAGTTCGATCAACGACGTGACGGGCACGCCGTCACCACGGCCGCCCGGCAGCATCGCCACGGCGACCGAATAGACGCGGCCATTGCTGCCCCACGCGACCAGCGTATCCGGTGTGCGGCACTGGAACGCTGCGTAGAGCCCGTCGCCGGCCTTGAAAGTGAAACCGGCCGTATCCAGCCCGTGACCCTTGAGCGCCCGCACCCAGCCCTTCTGCGACACCACCACCGTGACCGGCTCGTCGACCACGCGCGCTTCGAACGTCGCGCGCTTTTCCTGCTGGATCAGCGTGCGGCGCTCGTCGCCGTATTGCTTCGCGTCGGCTTCGATTTCCTTGATGAGCAGACGCTTCATCGCCGATTCGCTGCCGAGCAGTTCTTCGAGCTTGGCCTTCTCGTCGCGCAATTCGGCCAGTTCCTTCTCGATCTTGATCTTCTCGAGGCGCGCCAACTGACGCAGCCGGATTTCGAGAATGTCTTCGGCCTGGCGATCGGACAGCCCGAACGCCGCGATCAACGCGGCCTTCGGTTCATCCGATTCGCGAATGATGCGGATGACTTCGTCGATATTCAAAAAGACGATCATCCGGCCTTCGAGGATGTGAATCCGGTCGTCGACCCTCTGCAAACGATGACGCGTGCGGCGCGTGACCGTCGCGAAGCGGAACGCGATCCACTCGTGCAGGATTTCGCTCAGGCCTTTCTGACGCGGCCGGCCGTCGCCGCCCACCATCACCAGGTTCAGCGACGCGTTCGATTCGAGGCTCGTATGCGCGAGCAGCGAATTGACGAACTCCGTTTGATCGATGCGGCTCGACTTCGGCTCGAACACGAGGCGCACCGGCGCATCCTTGCCCGATTCGTCGCGCACCGCGTCGAGCAAGGCCAGCATGGTCTGCTTGGTCTGCAACTGTTCGGGTGTGAGCGCCTTCTTGCCGAGCTTGATTTTCGGATTGGTCTGCTCTTCGATTTCTTCGAGCACCTTCTGCGTGGCCGTGTTCGGCGGCAGTTCGGTGATCACCAGTTGCCATTGGCCCCGCGCGAGGTCTTCGATCTTCCAGCGCGCGCGCACCTTCAGGCTGCCGCGGCCGCTTTCGTATGCGGCGGAAATCTCGGCTTCGCTCGAAATGATCTGGCCGCCGCCCGGGAAGTCCGGACCCGGAATATGCTGCATCAGCTCGGCGTGCTGGAGCTTCGGATGGCGGATCATCGCGACCGCCGCGGCCGCGACTTCGCGCAGATTGTGCGACGGGATTTCCGTCGCCAGACCCACGGCGATGCCCGATGCGCCGTTCAGCAGCACGAACGGCAAGCGTGCGGGCAACAGCCTCGGCTCATCGAATTCGCCGTCGTAGTTCTTCATGAAGTCGACCGTGCCCTGGTCGATTTCGTCGAGCAGCAATTTCGCGATCGGCGTGAGGCGCGCTTCCGTGTAGCGCATCGCCGCTGCACCGTCGCCGTCGCGCGAGCCGAAGTTGCCCTGGCCGTCGATCAGCGGATAGCGCATCGAGAAGTCTTGCGCGAGCCGCACGAGTGCGTCGTAGGCGGACTGGTCGCCGTGCGGGTGATATTTACCCAGCACGTCGCCGACCACGCGCGCCGACTTGACGGGCTTGGCGTTGTCGCTCAGACCCATGTCGTTCATCGCGAACAGGATGCGGCGCTGCACCGGCTTCTGGCCGTCGCACACATCCGGCAAAGCACGGCCCTTGACCACGCTTACCGCATAGTCGAGGTACGCGCGTTCCGCGTAATTGCCGAGCGTCAGGAAGTCGCCTTCCGGCGGCGGCGGCTCGGTGAAAAGGTCGAGAGTGTTATCGTCGTCCATCTAGATTCCGTATCCGTATTTGGCGTGAAGTGACTGTGCGATCCGACGCGCTACGCGCGCTCAGATATCCGCTTCCACTTCGTTGCCCTTTTCTTCCAGCCAGCTGCGCCGCGACGCCGCTTCGCCCTTGCCCATCAGCATCGTCATGCGCGCGACCGTGGCGTCGTAGTCGAGTTCGCCGAGCGCCACCGGCGTAAGCCTGCGCGTGTCGGGGTTCATCGTGGTGTCCCACAGCTGCTCCGCGCTCATTTCGCCGAGGCCCTTGAAGCGGCTGATCGACCATTGCGTGTCACGCACGCCGTCCTTGCGCAGCTTGTCGAGAATGGCTTCGAGTTCGCCTTCGTCGAGCGCGTAGAGCTTCTGCGCCGGCTTCTTGCCGCGCGCGGGCGCATCGACGCGGAACAGCGGCGGACGCGCCACGCACACATGACCGCGTTCGATCAGTTGCGGGAAATGCTTGAAGAACAGCGTGAGCAACAGCACCTGGATGTGCGAGCCGTCCACGTCGGCGTCAGACAAGATGCAGATCTTGCCGTAGCGCAGATTCGACAGATCGACCTTATCGTCCGGGCTGTGCGGATCGACGCCGATCGCTACCGAAATGTCGTGCACTTCGTTGTTCGCGAACAGGCGGTCGCGCTCGGTTTCCCACGTGTTCAGCACCTTGCCGCGCAGCGGCAGGATCGCCTGATACTCCTTGTCGCGGCCCATCTTCGCCGAACCGCCCGCCGAGTCGCCCTCGACAAGGAACAGTTCGTTGCGGCCGATTTCCGTCGATTCGCAGTCGGTCAGCTTGCCCGGCAGCACCGCGACGCCCGAGCTCTTGCGCTTCTCTACCTTCTGGCCGGCACGCGTGCGCGCCTGCGCCTGCTTGATGACGAGATCGGCGAGTTTCTTGCCGTGTTCGACGTGCTGATTCAGCCACAACTCCAGCGCCGGACGCGAGAACGACGACACCAGCTTCACCGCGTCGCGGCTATTCAGGCGTTCCTTGATCTGCCCTTGGAACTGCGGATCGAGCACCTTCGCCGACAGCACGAACGACACACGCGCGAATACGTCTTCGGCGAGCAGCTTGACGCCCTTCGGCTGCAGGTTGTGCAATTCGACGAAGCTCTTCACCGCCTGGTACAGACCGTCGCGCAAACCGGATTCATGCGTACCGCCCGCAGGTGTAGGAATCAGATTGACGTACGACTCGCGCATCAGCGTACCTTCTTCGCTCCACGCGACGACCCACGCTGCACCCTCGCCTTCGGCGAAGGTCTCTTCGCTCGTGCGCGCGTTTTCGACGTAGCGATCGCCTTCGAACAGCGGAATCAGCAGATCGCCGCCGTTCATGCCTTCGAGCAGATAGCCGCGCAGGCCGTCTTCGTATTTCCAGCTTTGCTGCTCGCCGGTTTTCTCGTTGATCAGCGTGACTTCGACACCCGGCAGCAGCACCGCTTTCGAGCGCAGCAGGCGTTGCAATTCGCCGAGCGGCAGATTCGGCGAGTCGAAGTATTTCGGATTGGCCCACGCGGTGACGCGCGTGCCGGACTTCTTGTCGCTTTTCGTCGCGGCCCGCACTTCGAGCGGCCTGGCGACGTCGCCGTTGGCAAAGCCCAGTTCGGCGACCTTGCCGTCGCGCCACACGGTGACGTCGAGGCGCGTGGACAGCGCGTTGGTGACCGACACGCCGACGCCGTGCAAGCCGCCCGAGAACGTGTACGCGCCGCCGGCGGCCTTATCGAACTTGCCGCCCGCGTGCAGGCGCGTGAAAACGATCTCGACGACCGGCACGCCTTCTTCCGGATGCAGGCCGAACGGAATGCCGCGGCCATCGTCTTCGACCGAGACGGAATGGTCCGCGTGCAGCGTGACCGTGATTTGCCGGCCGTGGCCGCCAAGGGCCTCGTCCGACGCGTTGTCGATAACTTCCTGAATGATGTGCAGCGGATTCTCGGTGCGGGTGTACATCCCGGGCCGTTGCTTGACCGGCTCCAGGCCCTTCAACACCTTGATCGACGCTTCGCTATACGCGGCGTTTGGCTTTTTCGTAGACATGGTTGACTCGGGTCCGTCGGTTCATCGTTGTCCACAGGTCCTGTGGACAGGTCCGTGGACAATGCGTTGAGTTTTCAAAAAAAGCGAAACGAAACAACGGGGTTAGGTGGGGTGCCCGCAGTGCGGGCAAGCTGCTTTGAAGCTTGCTTCCCCTTGGCGCGCTCGACGGCCGCTCGATGCCGGCTGTACCGCATCTGCGCCGGTGCGAACGCCGGGGAAGCCTGTTCGCGGGGTATTTTACTGATTTCGATACAGGCGGCAATTCACGGAGTGCGAGATTGGCCGTCTGGATAAGGGGCAGCGCTCAGCTTCGGCCTGTTTCGCGACCTGAGAGTGACCCGGCGGCACGATGTGCGATCGCGCCGCCCCCGTGCGTCACTTGCGCCTGTTTTCCAATTCGTCCCAGCGTTCCAGCGAGATCAGCAGTTCCTCGTCGATCGCGGCGTAGCGCTCGGTCAGGCGCGTGCCCTCCTGCGGGTCCTTCGCGAAAATCGACCCGTCTTCGAGTTGCGCGCCGATGGTTTTCTGCTCGGCTTCGAGCGCGGCAATCTTCTCCGGCAGCGCCTCGAGTTCGCGTTGCTCCTTGAACGACAGCTTGGCAGTGCGCTGCGTGTTGCGGCCCGCCCCGCTGTCTTTCGGCGCGGCCTCCTTGCCCGGCTCTTTCTGCGTCTCCTGCTGGGCCGAGAGTCGCTGCGAGCGGTCGCTCTGAATCTGCCAGTCGGTAAAACCGCCGACATACTCGCGCCACTTGCCCCCGCCTTCCGACGCGATCACCGAAGTCGCGACGTTATCGAGGAACGCGCGATCGTGGCTGACCAGCAGCACGGTGCCGTCGTAATCGGTGAGCAGTTCTTCGAGCAGTTCGAGCGTGGGGATGTCGAGGTCGTTGGTCGGTTCGTCGAGCACCAGCACGTTGGCCGGCCGAGCGAACAAACGCGCGAGCAGCAGACGGTTGCGCTCGCCGCCCGAGAGCGACTTGACCGGCGAACGCGCGCGCTCCGGCGCGAACAGGAAGTCGCCCAGATAGCTCATCACGTGCTTGCGCTGGCCGTTGACCTCGACCCACTCGCTGCCCGGGCTGATCGTGTCGGCGAGGCTCTTTTCCAGATCCAGCTGCGCGCGCATCTGGTCGAAGTACGCCACTTGCAGATTGGTGCCGACACGCACCGTGCCCTCGTCCGGCGGCAACTCGCCGAGGATCATTTTCAGCAGCGTGGTCTTGCCCGCGCCGTTCGGACCGACGAAACCGATCTTGTCGCCGCGCATCACCGTGGCCGTGAACCTGTCGACCACCGTGCGCGAACCGTAGCGCTTGGTCACGTCGGTCAGTTCGGCGACGATCTTGCCGGACTTCTCGCCCTGGCCGACATCGAGCTTGACGTTGCCCTGCACGTTGCGGCGCTCGGCGCGCTCGTTGCGCATCTGCACGAGCCGCGCGATCCGGCCGACGCTGCGCGTACGGCGCGCTTCCACGCCTTTGCGAATCCACACTTCTTCCTGTGCCAGCAGCTTGTCGGCCTTTTCGTTTTCGACACGCTCGATTTCCAGCTGCTGCGCCTTGCGCGTCTGATAGGCCGAGAAATTACCCGGATACGACAACAGACGCCCGCGGTCCAGTTCGACGATACGCGTGGCGACACGATCGAGGAACGCGCGGTCATGGGTAATGAAGAGCAGCCCCGCGCGCAGCGACACCAGCAGTTCCTCGAGCCAGCGGATGCCGTCGAAGTCGAGGTGGTTGGTCGGTTCGTCCAGCAGCAGCAGGTCCGGCTGCACGACCAGCGCGCGCGCCAGCGCGACGCGCTTTTGCATCCCGCCCGACAGCGAGCCGACCCGCGCTTCGCCATTCAGGCCGATCTGCTGCAGCGTGGTGGCGACGCGCGTGCTCCAGTTCCAGGCGTCCGCCGTATCGAGCGACGATTGCAGCGTGTTCATCCGCGACATCAGCGCGTCGTGCTCGGGGCCTTCCGGCGCATCGGCGAGCTGATTGGCAACCGCGTCGTATTCATCCAGCAGCGCGCGCGCGTGAGTCAGGCCGGCGGCGACCGCCTCGAACACCGTATCGTCCGTATCGAACTCCGGTTCCTGCGGCACATAAACCGAGGTCAGATTCTGCTGACGCGTGACGAGACCGTCGTCAGGCTTGGTCAGATCGGCGACGATCTTCAGCAGCGACGACTTGCCCGCGCCATTGCGGCCGATCAGCCCGACGCGCTCGCCCGCTTCGAGAGAGAAATCCGCGTGATCGAGCAGCGCGACGTGGCCGAAGGCCAGTTGAGCTCCGGTAATGGTGTAAAGCGACATGGAGAATTGGAGAAGACAGCGATGAGTCGGATCTGCTCATTGTACCGGGCGCACGGGCGGGTGCCTGTATGCCGGACGAGATAGGCCGAATGGCCGGCTTGCAGAGCGGATGTTGAATGCAAAACGCTGCCGGACGGGACTTGCACGTCCGTCAGCGTCGCACGGCAAGATTACTTCACGTGCACTGTAATGGTCTTGCTCATGCCAGGACCGTACGAACGATGCGCGCCGTCGCCGAATTGCAGCGTCAATGTGTGGTCGCCCGGCGGCAGCGTCAGATCCGTTTCGGTCTGGCCTTTGCCGAAGTGCAGCGACTTGTCGTTGGCCGGAATGACTTCGCCCTTGGCGAGAGGCTTGCCGTCGATCAGCAGATGATGATGGCCCGTGCCTTCGGTCCTCGTGCCCGCCGGCGCGATCTTCATGCCGTCGAGGCCGAACGCGACGTGCACCGGATTGCTGACGGTTGCGCCGTCCTTCGGCTGCACGAACGACACGCCTTCGGCCCGCGCCACGCCCGATGCGGCCAGCAACGCGGCCAGCACGGCGCCGGCCAACCATTTGTTTTTAAACATCGTTTTCTCCTTTGAGGAAAGCGGCTTGATGCGCTGCGCGCCGGACGGCCGTGGCGGGACAAACCAACGGACGCCGGCCGCCGCGAAGGACGCCATGCGTCGGGCATGCACGGTGTCGAGATAAGCCGCGGGTCAGAGCATACACCGGGTGCGTGACGCGATTCGCAGCGCGATGCCGGGTGGTTTGCGGCACGTTTGCCGGACGGGTTGCTGGGCGGGTTGCGGCGCTGCGGCATCGTATCCGGAGGTCCGTTCGGCAAATTCCGGTACTATTGCAGATCGCCGCCACTGCCCCAAAAAGGGGCGGAACGGGCGGATTGTTGGATTGAACCTGGAAAGAGTGCGTCGTGAGCGAAGTAATTGAAGTGACCGAATACAAGAGCTGGGTCTGCCTGATTTGCGGCTGGATCTACAACGAGGAAGAAGGCTTGCCCGACGAAGGCATTCCGCCCGGCACGCGCTTCAGCGCGATTCCGGAAGACTGGCGTTGCCCGCTGTGCGACGTGAGCAAGGCGGAGTTTGCAGTGGTGGAGTTCTGAGTCCGCTGGATTGAACTGGTGGCGCACCGTTTTAGTGCGGTGCTTGAACGCGGTACGTCCGGTGGTCTGGACCGCCCGGCGGGCGATGCCTGCCGGGCCGTTTGATTTGCGGAAGAGGCGCCTCGCTGCCCGCCTCCCGTCCGGCGGGTTCGATATACGCTGCGCTCTTCTTACAGGCAGTCAAAGGCTACGCTCGCGGTCGCCACGTCGATGGCGTTCTGCCCCTTGTCGATCTCGACTTCTTTCTCCCGCGCCCAGGCCTCGGCAGCGCCTTTCGTTTTGAACGTTTTTGCTATACTCTGCCCTCGCTTGCGTACCTGAGCACGCCAGCGACTGCCCACCGGCAGGATTGAAGCCATAATTACCCCGTCTCCGAAGCTGTAGCAGCGCCAGATCGCGTATCGTTGCTATGGGGTCGTTTTGTAGTAGAGACGGTGCTAAACCAAGGTTCACAAGGCGTCATGGCGCTTCATTTAGGAAGAAGCAAAAAAGCCGAAAACGCTCACGGGACAAGGCGGAAGCCAATAGCAGCAAGGCTCGGTTCCATCCCATCAAAGCTATCCTCTCCCCGTAGTTCAATGGATAGAACAAGTGCCTCCTAAGCGCTAGATACAGGTTCGATTCCTGTCGGGGGGACCAACTAGCTTCCCAGCATCACCCAAATTTGCAAAAAAAGCCCCGTGCGCCTTGCGCCACGGGGCTTTTTTGTCACTGTCAATTTTGCCTACGGTCGCCACCTACTCGATTAGCGACCGATGTAGACCACCGGCGCCGAATACGAACTCACGGTCGTCTCGGTCCGGCTGCCTGATTGCGCCGACCCGCTTGTAGCCGAACCATAACCGCTCGTTTGCGCGTTACCATTTTGTGCAGCGACCCGTGCTTCAGCGGCCTGGATATCTCCCGGGTAGTACGGATCTTTACCGGCAGCGGGCCGGTAACCGGCCTTTTCGATCTGGACCAGCTCGGCACGAACCTGGGCACGCGTCACAGGCCCGTTCGATTGCGCGAACGATGCGACCGGAGCGGCGAGAACCAGAGCAACAGCAACAGCCTTGATGAGCGATTTCATGATTACTACCTCCAGAGATTGTTTTGTGTGGCGCTACAGACCTGCTTGCCTGCAACCCATGGACGTAGTCTAGGAGGGGCCCAATCTAGGGTAAATACCTAACTCATGAAATCACTGTTGCTGCAAACGCGACAATCGTACGACCTAACCTGCTCAAGACAATGGAACTCTGGATACAACCCTGCGCGCCGTGCGCGGAACTCTACGGACAGCCGTCGACAGTCGAGCCACACGACAACCTGACACTGAACGCCGCCGGAGCAGTGAAGGACGCTCAAGCCGAGCAACACTTCACTTGCATCCGCTGCGGCGCCGCGTTTGCGCGCATCGTCGCGGGCCCCGTCCCTCGACAAGTCTGGTTGCTGCTGAACGCCGGGCAGCATTGACCGAAACGCAGCGCCCTCGCGGATGTGCCCGGGTTGCCAGGAACTGGCTCGCCACGCAGGCGAGCATCGCCGACCCCGGCCACCTCGAAAAATCAGGCGCGCTTCGGAATCTCCAGCCCCTTCGCCACCGCGGGACGCGCGACGAACGCAGCCAGCGCCCGCCGCACATTCGGGAAATCCGCGATCTCGACCAGATCCCCCGCCTCATAGAAACCGATCAGGTTGCGCACCCACGGAAAGGTCGCGATATCGGCGATCGAGTACGTGTCACCCATAATCCAGTCGCGTCCGTCGAGCCGCTGCTCCAGCACGCCGAGCAAACGCTTCGACTCCGCGACATAGCGGTCGCGCGGCCGCTTGTCTTCATAATCCTTGCCGGCGAACTTGTGGAAGAAGCCCAGCTGGCCGAACATCGGGCCGATTCCGCCCATCTGGAACATCACCCATTGGATCGCTTCATAGCGGCCCGCAGCATCCTTCGGAATCAGCCGGCCGCTCTTGTCCGCGAGATAAATCAGGATCGCGCCGGATTCGAACAAGGGCAACGGCTTGCCGTCGGGGCCGTGCGGATCGATGATGGCCGGAATCTTGTTGTTCGGATTCAGCGACATGAACTCGGGCGTCATCTGATCGCTCGTATCGAAACGCACGAGATGCGGTTCATACGGCAAACCGATCTCTTCGAGCATGATCGACACCTTCACGCCATTCGGCGTCGGCAGCGAGTAGAGCTGAAGCCGCTCCGGATGTTCAGCAGGCCACTTCTTCGTGATGGGGAACGCGGATAGTTCGGTCATGGTAGTGATTTAACCCTTGTGCGAGCGCTGCGGCTGGAAATCGGAAATTGGCAATGGGGCCGAACCGCGGGCCGAACTGCGGGCTGGACCGCGGACCGAACAGCTGGCCCCGAAAGCGGGACCGCCAAATATAAACCGACTCAGCACAACGCGTGCGACGCCGCCTCGCAACACCCCACTGCGAGTGTGGCCACGCGAGGCAGCGCTCAAGGGTTCACCACAAATCCTTGGTCGCGGTGCCGGCGCGCAGGTCATATCCTTCGCGCCACAAGGCCGCACCGACGGTCGTCAAGAGCGTCCTCTGCTCGCCGTCGAGTTGTTCCCACGCTGTCGCCAGCCAGGTGGCGAAATTCGCGCAGGTGGCTTCGAGATCGACGGGCGCTTTGCCTTCCAGGTACTGTCGTTCGAACATCGAAAGCGCTTTTTCGGGTGTCATGGCGCACCTCCTGTTGGATGCGCCAAGTCTAAGGGCAGAGCGCGGTACACGGCGCCGAACCCGGGTTACTCCCAGGCGAGCGCGGCCTGCGATCTGCGGCTTGCGGCTTGCGGCTTGCGGCTTGCGGCTTGCGGCTTGCGGCTTGCAACAACGGTTTCCCCCGTTGAAGCTGCCGCGAAAATATTTTTTTAAAAAGGCCTAAAGTCCCGCCGCAACCTGCCGTAACAGCGCTATGGACCGCACACTCATTACGCCGACGGGGTCATCCCAAGCGGCGCTGATCGATCAGGACATCGCGCACATTGCGCGCGTGATGCGGCCTTCGTTACGCGGCGACCTCGGTGGACCGATTTTGCCGTGCGCCTACTGGCGCAAGCGCCTGTATCAGTTGCTCGACGCGGGCAATCTGTCTCACGCCCAGCTGTGCGCAGTCGATAGCCTGTTGCTGCAAATCGATGAGTTCGACTCGTTGGCCACCGAGCCGGCGCGGGAAGCAATGGCGCCGCAGCATGATTTGCCGTCTGCCACCCACGCAGGGAATACATCGTCACCGGCCAGCGGCCAGATCTGAAGTCCGCTCGGCGGCGCCCTCGCCCGCCACCACTTCCAGCACTTCCAGCGCATAAAAAAAGGCCGCGAACAAAGCCGCGGCCACAACACGTCGCAACGCGGGGAATTCGCGTCACGACATAAGCCTATACGGCCAATTGTGACATTTGCCCATTTCCAAAAACCCGCCCGTCGAACGCCGAATATTTTCTGCCCATCGTCCGCGAAAACAGGAAAAATGGGACGACCTTGGGTCATAATGTCCGCAAAAATTCCCAGCAAGGACACCCGTGACCCTCGCCGCACCGCTCGAACTGCTCAAGCAGGCGCGCACCCGCTTCACTCAACGCGAAATCGCCGCGTACGTCGGCAAAGACATCAAGACGGTGCGCCGCTGGGAGAAAGGCGAAACACCGTGTCCAGCCATGCTCGAACCGGCTTTGCGCGACTTGCTGCATACCGGCGCTCGAGCCGGGGCCGGTGCGGCCCACGGCGAACCCAGTTTCCGCTTCATCGATCTGTTCGCCGGCATCGGCGGCATTCGCATGGGTTTCGAGGCGCACGGCGGCGCCTGCGTCTTCACGAGCGAGTGGAACGATTTTTCCACCAGGACCTATCGCGAGAACTACCCCGCCGACGCCGATCACACGCTGATCGGCGACATTGTCTCGTTCCCCGCCGAAAATGTGCCGAGCCACGACGTGCTGCTCGGCGGCTTCCCGTGCCAGCCGTTTTCGATTGCCGGCGTCAGCAAGAAAAACGCGCTCGGCCGGCCGCACGGTTTCGAGTGCACGACACAAGGCACGCTGTTTTTCGACGTCGCGCGGATCATCGCGGCGAAGCGCCCCGCCGCGTTCCTGCTGGAGAACGTGAAAAATCTGCTCTCGCACGACAAGGGCCGCACCTTCGACGTGATCCTGCAAACCCTGCGCGAAGAGCTCGGCTATGAGGTGCATTACCGCGTGGTCGACGGCCAGCACTTCACGCCGCAACATCGCGAGCGGATCATCATCGTCGGCTTTCGCGGCAGGACGTCCTTCTCGTGGGACGATCTGCATCTGCCGGAACACGGCCCGCGTCTGGGCTCGATCCTGCACCGCACCGACGGCAGCGAACCGGACTTGCCGTGGGACCACGATCGTTTCTTCGATCACGCCACCCGGCGCGTTCAACCGAAGTACACGCTCACCCCGAACCTGTGGACCTATCTGCAAAACTACGCGGCGAAACATCGCGCGGCGGGTAACGGCTTCGGCTTCGGCATGGCTTATCCGGACAGCGTCGCGCGCACGCTGTCGGCGCGCTATCACAAGGACGGCTCGGAGATTCTGGTCTATCAAGGCGAGCAGTCGCGCCCACGGCGTCTCACGCCACGCGAGTGCGCGCGGCTGATGGGCTTTCCCGACACGTTCCGGATTCCCGTCAGCGACACGCAGGCTTACCGCCAGTTCGGCAACAGCGTCGTGATGCCGGTGATGCGGGAAGTCGCGCGCATCATGCTGCCGCATGTGCAAACCCTGCTCGCCGAGGGGACACGCCATCAGCGCGGTTCGACTCAAACCCTCTCGCTATAAGCCTAAGCTATCGAGGACAGCAACCCGAGTCTCTTACGATGGTCGATATCGTCGATAGTGCGACGCGCAGCCGGATGATGTCCGGCATCCGCGGCCGCAATACGAAACCCGAAATCCTGATCCGCAGCCTCCTGCACGGTCAGGGTTTTCGCTTCCGGCTCGACGCCCGCGATCTGCCGGGCCGCCCGGACATCGTGCTGCCGCGCTACCGCGCCGTCGTGCTGGTGCACGGCTGTTTTTGGCACGGCCACGACTGCCATCTGTTCAAGTGGCCGCAAACCCGGCCCGAGTTCTGGCGCGACAAGATCGGCCGCAACCGCAGCAACGACGACAAGGTCCAGCAAGCCTTGCTAGCGAGCGGCTGGCGCGTCGCGGTGGTGTGGGAGTGCGCGCTGCGCGGCGCCAATCGCGATATCGAGGGCGTGTTGCAGCGGCTCGTGGAGTGGTTGCGCAGCGACGCACCGAGCTTCGAAGAACGCGGCTGAAAGCCGCTTGTCGCCTGCCGGGCTCGAGCGAATCCGAAGGCCGCCGGTGATACACTCGATTGGCTCACCCGGGGGATTTTTTGCGGGTCGATACGGCGATACGCCGGCAGCATGAAACCGCGCCCCGACCATCTCCAGAACCACCTTGAAGGGAGGCATACGATGGCTGATTTCCGCCTCTGGTCCGACGCGTTCCCCACCAATGGCTTCATGCCGAAAGCCCACGAATTCGACGACAAGGCATTCGGCGTCGACGGCGAAGGCGGGAACATCTCGCCCGCGCTGCAGTGGGAGGCACCGCCGGCCGACACTCAAAGCTTCGCACTCACCGTCCACGATCCCGACGCGCCAACCGGCAGCGGCTTCTGGCACTGGGTCGTCGTCAACATTCCGGCCGACGCCCGTTCGCTGCCGCGCAACGCCGGCAAGGCAGACGGCTCGTTGCTGCCGCAGGGCGCGCTGCAAGTGCGCAACGACTACGGCACGGTCGGCTTCGGCGGCGCCGCACCGCCGCGCGGCGACAGAACGCATCGCTACATCTTCCGCCTGCACGCGCTGAAGGTGCCGCTTCTGCCGATCACCGCAGAGACCACTAACGCGGTCGCCCGCTTCATGACGCATCTGAACGAAATCGACTCGACCACGCATACCGGACTGTACGAACTCAAATAACGCGCGAGACGCGATGCCTGTCTACCTGTTCAGTACCGGCATCGTCGCTGCCGCCGGTGTTCCTCCCGACGTGGCAAGCGACGCGCGTGGCTCATCCTGTGATTAAAGAGCCGCCCCGGAGCCGCCCCGGAGCCACCCCGGCAAATCAAAAGAACGATGCACGCACAACCATCCCGCACGGACGGTGCACTTCCGGCCTCCGCCGCAGAGCCTCCCGCACCCGACGCATTGCCAACTGAACCCGCCGAGCAGGGCTTGCCGGTTCCGCAACGCTACTGGGCGATGCTGGTTATCGCGCTCGCTCTCACGCTGGCGGTCCTCGACAGCGCGATCGCCAACGTGGCCCTTCCCACCATCGCGCGCAATCTGCATGCGAGCGCAGCCGGCTCGATCTGGGTCATCAACGCGTACCAGCTCGCGGTCACGATCTCGCTGCTGCCGCTCGCGTCGCTCGGCGACCGCATCGGCTACCGGCGCGTCTATCTGTTCGGGCTGATCCTGTTCACCGTCTCCTCGCTCGGTTGCGCGCTGTCCGCGTCGCTGCCGGCGCTTGCGCTCGCGCGCGTCGTCCAGGGCTTCGGCGCGGCGGGCATCATGAGCGTCAACACGGCACTCGTGCGCATGATCTATCCGCCCACGCAACTCGGGCGCGGCGTCGCGATCAACGCGATGGTGGTCGCCATATCGTCCGCGGTCGGGCCGACGGTCGCCTCCGGCGTGCTCGCCGTCGCCTCGTGGCCGTGGCTGTTCGCGATCAATGTGCCGATCGGCATCGCGGCGGTTGTCGGCGGATTCAAGGCGCTGCCGCTGAACCCCGGCCACGATTCGCCGTACGACTACCTGAGCGCGGTAATGAACGCGTTCGTGTTCGGCCTGCTGATCTTCGCCGTCGACGGCCTGGGCCACGGCGAGCGCCTCGGCTACGTCGCGTTCGAAGCGTTCGGCGCGCTCGTGATCGGCTACTTCTTCGTGCGCCGTCAGTTGACGCAGGCCGCCCCGCTGCTGCCGATCGATTTGCTGAGGATTCCGGTGTTTGCGCTGTCGATCGGCACGTCGGTCTGTTCGTTCTGCGCGCAGATGCTGGCGTTCGTCTCGCTGCCGTTTCTGTTTCAGGACACACTCGGTTTGTCGCAAGTGCAAACCGGTTTGCTGATGACGCCCTGGCCGCTCGTGATCGTCGTGGCGGCGCCGTTGTCGGGCGTGCTGGCGGACAAGATATCGGCGGGCTGGCTCGGCGGCATCGGGCTCGTTGCGCTGACGGCCGGCCTGCTGCTGCTCGCCACGCTCGGCGCGCACCCCGAACCGGTGCAGATCGCGTGGCGCATGGCGCTGTGCGGCGCGGGCTTCGGCATTTTCCAGTCGCCGAACAACCGGACCATGCTGTCGGCCGCGCCGCGCGAACGCAGCGGCGGTGCGAGCGGCATGCTCGGCACCGCGCGGCTGACAGGACAGACGCTCGGCGCGGCGCTGGTCGCGCTGATTTTCGGCGTCGCGCCGCAGCATGGGCCGATCGTCGCGTTGTATGTCGCCGCGTGCTTCTCGGCAGTCGCCGCCTTGGTCAGCACGTTGCGGGTCGTACAGCGCGCGTGAGCGTGCTGGCGCTTCAGCAAACCCGCGCGGCCGCCCTCGATCCGGCTAGGTTGCCGTCACGTCAGCGAGCTTCACCGCTTTGGCCGTCACCGAAGAAGCGGTTGCGACATTGCGCAAGTCGGCGAGGAAGGTATCGCGCCAGACCGACAGATTGCTCTCGCGCATCGGCGCCATCATGTCGGCGTGACGCGCCTGCCGCTCGGCAAGCGGCATCGACAGCGCGCGCTCCAGCGCCTCGGCCATCTGCGACAGATCGAACGGATTGACGACCAGCGCGCCCGGCAACTGCTCGGCCGCACCCGCGAATTGCGACAGCACCAGCACACCCGGATCGGCCGGATCCTGCGAGGCGACGTATTCCTTGGCGACCAGATTCATCCCGTCGCGCAGCGGCGTCACATAGCCGACCTGCGATTGGCGGAACAGCGCCATCAACAGATTGCGCTCGTACTTGCGGTTCAGGTACTGGATCGGCGTCCAGTCGAGTTGCGCGAAACGGCCGTTGATGCGCCCCGCCTCGCCCTCGAGCGTCTGACGAATCCGCTGGTAGGTCTGCACGTCGGCGCGAGTCGGCGGCGCGATCTGCACCAGCGACACGCGCCCGTGCCAGCCAGGCGCATTCAGCAGCAAGCGCTCGAACGCCTGGAAGCGCTCCACCAGCCCCTTCGAATAATCGAGCCGGTCGACGCTCATGATCAGCTTGCGCCCGCGCATGCCGTCGCGCAGGCTGCGCACCGGCTTGCGGTCGGTGAACTGCTCCGCCGCCCTGGCGATCGCATCGGGGTAGATGCCGATCGGGTAGGCGCCGACTTTGAGGAAGCGGTTATAGGCGTGCACCATGCCGTCTTCGCTCGATGTCCCATGCTGGCCGCGCTCGATATAGTCGACGAACGACTGGCGGTCCGCATCGGTCTGGAAACCTATCACGTCGTAGCTGCACATGGCCTTGAGCAGCTCTTCGTGCGGCGGAATCGTCCGGAGCACTTCGGCCACCGGAAACGGAATATGCAGGAAAAAGCCGATTGGATTCTTCACACCGAGATCGCGCAGACAGCGCGCGAACGGCAGCAGGTGATAGTCGTGCACCCAGATGATGTCGCCTGGCGCCAGCAGCTCATTGAGCTGCCTGGCGAGCGTCGCGTTGACGCGCTGATAGCCCGCGTATTCCTGCCGGTCGTAACGCGACAGGTCATTGCGATAGTGGAACGTCGGCCACAGTGTCGCGTTCGAAAAGCCTCGGTAGTACTGGTCATAATCGCGCTTGGTGAGACCCACCGTTGCGTACGTGACATTGCCCTGCTTTTCGATCACTGGATCGCACGGTTCAGCCACCGTCTCGCCGCTCCAGCCGAACCAGACTCCGCCGGTTTCCTTCAGCGCGTCCAGCACGCCGATCGCGAGCCCGCCCGCTGCGGGACGCCCTTCCTGGGTCGGCGCGACACGATTCGATACCACGACCAGTCTGCTCATTGGTGCTCCACCTCAGTCAGTTGTTTCGTTGCATACGGATAGATGCCAGGCCGGTACACGCAAGTCGCGTGCCGTTTTGAGAGACAACAGAAATCAAAATGTATGCAAATGCGAAGGGCGAGCAAAAACGCGCGACACCATAGCACCGCGAAGAAATTTTTTCTGCTTTGTACGACTAACCCGGAAGCCTGCAACCGCCCGCGTCAGGCGTGCTTCAGGCGTCCTGCTCCGAGCCTAGATCGCGCTGATATTCCAGACCTTCCGAACGCACGCCGCCCTGATTGTGCTCGCCGTCCGGCGGGGCGTTCGGCGCGACGCGGTTCTGCGCGGCCGGATCCGGCGTCGCCGACGGAACACTATTGCTGCTGGACGGCCGGGAATCGCGCTTCGAGTGGCGCGCGGAACGTCGCAGTGCGGGATGTCTCATGATTGCCGCCTCCAAGGGAAGGCCGCCGCCGAAACAACGCGGCATCAATATAGTCTAGGGGTCACGAAGCCAAATTGCCGGTAAAAGATGCGCCGGCTTTGTAACAAGTACATAAAATCGCTGCGCCGGTATGTGGCGTCGCGCACAAAGCCTGTCAGAGTTGCACGCGTTGCTGCCGCAGCCTGGCGGCTTGCGGTGCTTGAGTCGGCTGCGGCGGCGGATCGCCGATCGGCGGTGCAACCGGTTCGAACGGATCTGGAGTCGGCGTGGGGGGCGTGTCGGGCTCATCAGGAGTGAACGGCGGCTCGACCGGCTCGGGACGGTGAGCGTGCTTCGCAAGAGCAAGCGCGGGAAGCACAGGAGCGGCGGCATATTCCGGCATGTCGGTGATCCTCGTTTTCGCGTTCGATTGAATCGCTGCAAGGTCTGTGCCGGAATCGACGCGCTCCTGGCGAGACGGCGCGCACGTCGTACGCGGGCGTGGTGCGTCGGGCGTAGTGCGTTGGGCGTAGCGCTTTAAGCGTCGGCGCCGCCCAAGGCGCGCGCTTCGTCCGTGCCGGCGTCGCCTTCTTCACGCGCGTCGTTGCCGTACTCGACCAGACGGTTGTACAGCGTCTTCAGACTGATGCCGAGAATCTCAGCCGCGCGCGTTTTCACGCCGCCGCATTGTTCGAGGGTCGCGAGTATCAGCTGACGATCCGCTTCGGCGAGCGACGTGCCGAACGGAATCGTGATCGCCGTGCCGGCCGCGGGCTTGGACAACGTGATCTGCAACGGCACCGTTGCAGTGCTGTCCGAATCGGCAGCCGACATGATGTGCGCGCGCTGCACATAGTTCTTCAGTTCGCGCACGTTGCCCGGCCAAGGGTAAGACAACAGCATCTCCTTCACCGCGGCGGGGAAATGCTTCTTCGTAGCGTGATGCTCGTTGAGTTCGTCGAGGAAGGACTGGGCAAGCAGCTCCACGTCCTTGCCCCGGTCGCGCAAAGGCGGCAGGCTAATCGGGAACACGTTCAGGCGATGGTACAGATCCAGACGCAGCTTGCCTTCCAGCACGGCCTGCTCCGGATCGCGATTGGTCGCGGCGATCAGACGCACGTCGGTTTCGATTTCCCTGGTCGTGCCGACGCGCATGAACATGCCGGTTTCCAGCACACGCAGCAGCTTGACCTGCAACTCGATCGGCATTTCGGTGATTTCGTCGAGAAACAGCGTGCCGCCGTTCGCCCGTTCGAAATAACCCTTGTGCTGCCGGTCCGCGCCGGTGAACGAGCCACGCTCGTGGCCGAACATTTCCGACTCGATCAGGTTCGGCGAAATCGCGCCGCAGTTCACCGCGAGGAACGCATGCTTACGGCGCAGGCTGAGCTGGTGCAGCGTCTGCGCGGCGACCTCCTTACCCGTGCCCGACTCGCCCACGAGCATCACCGAGGCCGCCGTCGGCGCGACACGGCCGATCTGGTCGTACACCTCCTGCATGGCCGGCGAATTGCCGAGCATCAGACCGAAGCGGCCCATGCGGCGCAACTCGCCGCGCAGCGTGCCGATTTCCGCCTTGAGATCGCCGGGGCGCGGCAGGCGCGACAGGATCGCCTTCACGCGCTGCATGTTGATCGGCTTCACCAGGTAGTCGGTCGCGCCCATCTTCAGCGCGTTCACCGCCGACTCCACCGTGGCGTGGCCGGTAATCACGATCACCTCGACGCCCGAACGCGGATCGAGGTCTTCGAACAGGTCGACGCCGCTGCCGTCGGGCAGCTTCAGGTCGGTAAACACGACGTCCGGCATCTGCCGGACCAGTTGAATACGCGCCTCGCGCAAATCACCCGCGGTAGCGGTGGTGAGGCCGTCTTCCCCGATGATGGCGGAAAGCGCCTCGCGGGTACCGGAGTCGTCGTCGACAATCAGTACGTGTGGCATCGCGTCTCAAAAGCCCGAAAGCGTGAATGGGGAAACATGCTGAACCGCATGCCCAAAAAAGCCGGCCGGCGCCCTTTCGCCTGGCTGCGACGCGCCCGGATGTGAGCACACGCCAACTTTACGGCAAAAGCGCCAAGCCTTCGACTTAACTCAATATCGCAACAATATATGGAGAGAGCCTAGGCCACAACGCATAATTGTTGTGAATTTGTCTATTATACGGCGTTATCGAGACAAAGCAGCACCGCATCCGACCATCGCACAGCAGGTTGCGGTGCCCCGGCGATGCGGTTCAAGCAGCGGCGTTCAGCTGCGCGGAAATGGCCATGCGCCGCCGTTGCCGTTCGGATGCTCCGAGCCATTGGCGCCATGAGTAGCCGGATTGACACCCTCCGTCTCGACACTGCCGGCCGGGGTAGGCGGGGTGGCCACCGTGCCGCCCTCATCCTCCCAGCGGCTCAATTCGCGCGCCGCCGAAACCTGCGAAGCACGGTTTTTCTTCACATAGCGCAGGGCCAGCCAACCACCGACACCCATCAGCGCGCCAAAAATGGCAATTTTAGGTCGTGCCATCGTGAACTCCTTTTCATCGTGAAGCCTGTCGTGAAGCTCGTAGTGAAGCAGATCGGCCTGGAGCGGCTGGGCCTTGGCGCGCGGCCAGTACGCCGATCAGGAAACCCACCCCCGCGGCGATGCCGACCGACTGCCACGGGTTGTGCCGCACGTATCGCTCGGCGTTGACGGTCGCGGCCCGATAGCCCCGTCGCGCGCTCTGTTGCGCGTCGCCGAGCGCTGACTGCAAACTCTCGACGTGCGTTCCGAGGCGATCGCGCAGCGCGCTGACGCCTTCGCCCGGCACGTTGGCGGCGAGCCGCAGCATTTCCTCCGAGTCCTTCAGCAGCACTTGCAGATCCTGGACGATCCTCTGGCCGCCGAGTGCAAGCTGTTGCGTGGTGTCAGTCATCATTCACTCCCATGTCCGGGTTCTGCGTTCGCGAATCGTGTCCGGCGAGCTGTCAGAGGGCGTCGATAGCCGGCGCAATACGTCGGAAACGGATGCGTGCCAGGCGCCAGTCGCAAACATCGTTCCCGGTAAATTTGCCGCTCGCGAACCGCGTTTCCGCCCGTTCCAGCACTTTCGACCGACCGCTCATCGATGTATTTCACCACCCGCCACGCCGATTGCCGCAAGCGCCGTCGAAGTGGTTAAATCGACTTTTATGAGATATTGACCTTGCGGGCCAATATCTCGTTATAGGCCTGCGCGCCGCAACAACGAACTACATTTGCACAGGGCTCCCCGTTTATGGCGTCAACCGAGCTGGACTCGCCCACCGTCTCCGCCGGCGGCAAGGCTTCGGCACAGGCCAAGCAGCGCGTCGCGGACGGTATCGCGGGACTGAAATCGTATGGGCTGCTGTACGGCTCCTCGCCGGTGATGCTCGATCTGTACGAGCAGATCGCGCGCGTCGCCAGCACCGACGCGACCGCGCTGATCATCGGCGAATCGGGCACCGGCAAGGAGTTGATCGCCCGCACGATTCACGATCAAAGCAGCCGCAAGGAAGCACCGTTCGTCGCGGTCAACTGCGGCGCGATTCCCGATGAGCTGATCGAAGCCGAATTGTTCGGCCACGAGAGAGGCAGTTTCACGGGCGCGGTCCAGGGCCGCGTCGGCTACTTCGAACATGCGAACGGCGGCACACTGTTCCTCGACGAAATTACCGAGCTGGCGCCGGTCCGCCAGGTCAAGCTGCTGCGCGCGCTCGAGACCGGCACGTTCTATCGGGTCGGCGGCAACGAACTGATTCACGGCGACGTGCGCGTGATCGCCGCAACCAATCGCGACCCCGCGGTGGCCGTCAAGGAAAACGGATTGCGTGAAGATCTCATGTACCGTCTCGCCGTTTTTCCGTTGCGCGCGCCGCCGCTGCGCGAGCGCGAAGGCGATCGCGAACTGCTCGCGCAACACTTTCTCGCCTTGCTGAACCAGCAGGAAAGCACGAACAAGAGCTTCAGCAAACGGTCGATCGAAACACTGCGCACGTGGTCGTGGCCGGGCAACGTGCGTGAGTTGAAGAACGCCGTCTATCGGGCATTCATTCTCGCGGAGAAGACGGTCGAGCTGCCGCATCCGCATCTCGCGGCGCGCGTGAAAAAGCCCGTCACCCAGGGCAATGCGATGAGCGTGTGGATCGGCACGCCGCTCGCCGATGCGCAGAAGCAGATCATTCTCGGCACGCTGAAATATTGCGGCGGCGACAAACGGCGTGCGGCCAAGGCGCTCGGCGTCAGTCTGAAAACGCTGTACAACCGCTTGAGCGCCTACGGCGGCGAAGCTGCGGAAGAAGAAACCGAACAATAGGCTGTGGCATCCCGCTCGCGCGCCAGGTTCGCGTGAGCGCGTCTCCGCTGTCCACATCCACGCTCAATTTCCCGGCTTGTCCTCCCGCCAGCAATCCCTTCGCACCACCAGGCAAATTGGCATCCGCTCAACAGAAACCGATTTGACCCGCATCATCTTTTGCAATTGCTTGCACTTTCCCTCTGCCAATTACAAATAGCATCCTGCAAAATGCGGCAGCGCGTATCGCAACGATGAAATCGGCGCGCTGTTCGTTCACCCAGTCGCGTTGAACGTCAATGAAGGGCGCCGGCAGAAGCAGAGACAGAAAAATGCAAACAAGTAGGGTGCGGGCCAACCGGGCAAAACCAACGGGCAAACGCGGGCGCTCCAATGCAGCGGCGCTTGTCGCGCTGGCGATGGCGATCTCGTCGGCGTTGAGCGGCTGTGGGTCGCTCTACTCGGAAGGCGCCACTGCCGGTGCCGGTATCGGCGGCGCCGCGCTCGCGTCGAAGGTCACCCACAATGCGGCGGTCGCCACCGGCATCGGTCTCGGCGCGGTGGCCGCAGCCCGCGCCGGCGTGCAGTACTCGGAGCGGGTGGTCCACAAGAATACCCAGGACGGCATCGCGAAAATCGCCGGGCCGCTCGAAGTCGGCGCCGTCGCGCCGTGGAGCGTGACCCACTCCATGCCGATCGAAGACGACGAACATGGCCGCGTCACTGTCAGCCGCACGATCAGCAGCGGCGCGCTCGACTGCAAGGAAATCGTCTTCTCGGTCGATCAGACCGCCACCCAAAATGTGCCCGCGAGCAGCACGTTCTATGTCGCATCGATCTGCCGCGACGGCGACAACTGGAAGTGGGCGTCGGCTGAACCCGCCACCGAACGCTGGGGCGCGCTGCAATGAAGGCGCTTTCGCGTTCGGTCCCGCGTGTGGTCCCGCGTGTGGTCCCGCGTTTGGTCCCGCGTTTGGTCCCGCGCCTGATTCCACGTTTGATTCCACGTTCGGTGCCTCCTGTGCATTCCGGTACCCGCCTGCGTCTGGCGCTAGCCAGTGCACTCTGTGTGAGCGCCGGCCTGCTGACGAGCGGCTGCTCGTCGGTCGGTGCGGCGAGCGGCGCGGCGGCCGGCGTCGCCTCGGGTCTCGTGACCACCAATCCGGCCGTGGGCATCGGCGTCGGCATCGCCGTGCAGGCCGCCACCGACGAAGCCATCGGCCGCTACATGCGCACCCTGCACACCGATCAGCAGAACATGATCGCCGCCCTGGCGGGCGCGATGCCGGTCGGCGAGACGCGGCCCTGGTCGGTCAAGCACACGCTGCCGATCGAGAACGGCCACGGCAAGGTGCGTGTGACACGCGCATTCGCTTCGGCGCTGACGCTATGCAAGGAGTTCGTGTTTTCGGTCGAGGACGGCGACGGACCGAACGCGCACGAAGCCTGGTACACCGGCAGCGCGTGCCAGCAGGACAAAGGCTGGAAGTGGGCGTCCGCGGAACCGGCGGTCGAACGCTGGGGCAATCTGCAATAAAAAAGCGGCAGGGTCTCCCCTGCCGCTTTGCCTGAAGCGTCTTAATCGCCTTGACCGAACTTAAGACTCCACGTCTTCCAGACTGAAAATTTCGGTCTGGTCGTTGTAAGAGAAGATCTCGCCATAACGGCCCCAGTTGATCACCGCGTCGAGCGTCTCTTCCGCGGCGCTGTCCGACAGGAAATCCTCCAGTTCCTGCTCGAAGCGC
This sequence comes from Paraburkholderia lacunae, assembly GCF_003353175.1. Taxonomy (GTDB): domain Bacteria; phylum Pseudomonadota; class Gammaproteobacteria; order Burkholderiales; family Burkholderiaceae; genus Paraburkholderia; species Paraburkholderia lacunae. The sequence goes on from NZ_QHKS01000015.1 coordinate 148,111, forward strand.
ACCCGCGGCGCCCGATGCCCCGGCCGTTCGTTCAGCACCTTCTTGATTCGGGCCGCCAGCGGCACGTGCCGCAGCAGATGCTCGGCGAACATCATCTTGCGCTCCTGCGTACCGAACTCGGCGAAGACGCGCGCCGGCGGGGTCAGGAAGATATCGCCTTCGCGCACGTCGGCGAAACCCAGGTGTTGCAGCACTTCCGCGACCGGGAACAGATCGTCCACCTCCAGATGCAGCGAGCGGGCGATTTCCGGCATGTCGGCGCGGCCGTGGTACGGCGCGGCGGCCAGCGTTTCGATCAGACCGGCCATCAGGTTGGTCGACACATGCGGCAGCCAGCTGTGCAGTTCGAGCCCCTTCTTGGTTTTCTCGTCGGTCTGGCGCGCGGTCATCTTCGCGTAGATCTCGTCCACCAGGCGGCGGAACGCCGGGTCGAGACGGTTGCGCGGATGCTTGAACGGCACCTTGATCTCGGCGATCACACGGCCCGGATTCGACGACAGCACCAGGATTCGGTCGCACATGAACACCGCTTCCTCGATGTTGTGCGTGACGATCAGCACCGCTTTGATCGGCATGCGGCCTTGCGTCCACAGATCGAGCAGGTCGGTACGCAGCGTTTCGGCGGTCAGCACGTCGAGCGCGGAGAACGGCTCGTCCATCAGGAGCAGTGTGGGGTCGACCACCAGCGCGCGCGCAAAGCCGACGCGCTGGCGCATGCCGCCCGACAACTCGCGCGGATAGGCGTTTTCGAAACCGTCGAGACCGATCAGGTCGATCGCGGCGAGCGCGCGTTCGCGCCGCTCGCGTGCGGCGACGCCCTGCGCTTCGAGACCCGCCTCCACGTTCTGCAGCACGGTCAGCCACGGGAACAGCGCGAAGGTCTGAAACACCATCGCGACGCCCTTGGCCGGCCCGTCGAGCGGCTTGCCCATGTAGGTGACTTCGCCGTCGGTCGGCTCGATCAGACCGGCGATGATACGCAACAGCGTCGACTTGCCCGAGCCCGAACGGCCCAGCAAACCCACGATCTCGCCCTCGCGCAACGACAGATTCGCATCGTCGAGGACAAGCAGCTCGCCCTGCGACTTGTTGAAACCGCGGCACACGTCCTTGACGCGCAAGATCTCTTCACCGAGGCGCGGCGGCATCGGCGGGGTCTGGATCGGCGCGGCGGTCATAGCAGCTTTAGGATTTTGCATCGCGTTTTGCCTTCATTTCTCAATCGAGCCGGAGCTTGGCTTCGGCGTAGGCGTACATCGGACGCCAAAGCAGGCGGTTGAACAGGGTCACGAACAGGGACATCACAGCGATGCCCAGAATGATCTTCGGATAGTCGCCCGCCGCGGTGGTTTGTGCGATATACGCGCCCAAGCCATGCGCGGCCACCTTCGTGTCGCCCCACTGCACGAACTCCGCGACGATACTCGCGTTCCACGCGCCGCCCGACGCGGTGATCGCGCCCGTCACGTAATAAGGGAAGATGCCCGGCAGCATCGCCTGGCGCCACCATTGCCAGCCGCGGATATGGAAATTCTTGGCAGCCTCGCGGTAGTCGTTCGGATACGAACTGGCGCCGGCAATCACGTTGAACAGGATATACCACTGGGTGCCGAGCACGATCAGCGGCGACAGCCAGATGTCCGGGTTCAGATGAAAGCCCACGATCACGATGACGAACACCGGGAACAGCAAGTTGGCCGGGAACGCGGCAAGGAACTGCGCGAGCGGCTGGATCTTCTCCGCGAGCGCCGGACGCAGCCCGATCAGCACGCCGATCGGCACCCAGACCACCGAGGCGATCGCGATCAGCAGCACCACGCGCAGCAGCGTGATGAGTCCAAGCACGACCACGTGGCCGACTTCGTCGAGCGAGACGCCGGTGCGCACATAGATGAACACGCGGTACACCACATAGACGGTGGCGACCAGCACCAGCGCCGCCCACACGATGTCGCCGATACGCGAGGATTTCTCGCGCTGCGGAATCTGGAAGCGCGGCGCGTGAATCGCCGGCAGCCGGAACGGCATGCGCGCGGCCTTCGCGAACATCCAGCCGAGCGGCACCAGCAAACGGTGAATCAGGCGCGTGCGGCGAATCAGGTCGAGCAGCCACGATTCCGGCGCATTGCCCGAACTGGTGGTTTCCATGCGGAATTTGTCGGCCCATGCGACCAGCGGGCGGAACAGGAACTGGTCGTAGGCGAGAATCACGACGGTCATCGCGAGAATCACCCAGCCGATCGCGTGCAGATTCTTCTCGGAGATCGCCTGCGCCAGAAACGCGCCGATCCCCGGCAGCGTGATCGTGTTGTTGCCGACCGTGATGGCTTCCGAGGCGACCACGAAGAACCAGCCGCCCGACATCGACATCATCATGTTCCAGATGAGCCCGGGCATCGAGAACGGCACTTCGAGCTTCCAGAAACGCTGCCATGACGTCAGATGAAAGCCGCGCGAGACTTCGTCCAGATCGCGCGGCACCGTGCGCAGCGACTGATAGAAGCTGAACGTCATGTTCCACGCCTGGCTCGTGAAGATCGCGAAGATCGCCGCCAGTTCGGCGCCGAGCACGCGGCCCGGGAACAGTGCGATAAAGAACGTGACCGTAAACGAAATGTAGCCGAGCACCGGCACCGATTGCAGGATGTCGAGAATCGGCACCAGCACCATGCCGGCGCGGCGGCTCTTGGCGGCGAGCGTGCCGTACACCAGCGTGAAGATCAGCGACGCGACCATGGCCGCGAGCATGCGCAGCGTAGTGCGCATCGCATATTCAGGCAGGTTCGACGGGTCGAGCGAGATCGCCTGAGTCTTTAGCGTCGCCATCGGCGCCAGCGTCTCGTGAAAGCCGATCGCCGCCATCGCAAGGATGCAGATAATCAGGGGAAAGGCGACGAAGTCCCAGCGATTGGGCAACACCCGCCAGGCGGAAGCATTGGCAGTGCGCTTCAGTTCGAAACTGAAATCCATCAGACGCCCTCCCCGTTGATACAGGTGTTCGAACGCACAAAGGAAGCCGCGCCTTCTGCGCGGCGGTCTGAAGATCGGTCCGGAAAGCGGAAATCAGGCATGGCAAAACGCGTGTGCGCGGTAAATCGTTAGCGTTGGAGACACGTGGACCGGTGACGGACGGGTCCGCGGGCGAGCCGCCCGGGACCGTTACCATGACGCCGGACCCCTGTCGTCGCAGGCGCCGCCCGTAGGCTGGCGAGCTTTCCTTGTTTTGGACGGCACGACACTACACCATCCTATGTTTCAGGCACAACCTTTCGCGGTAAATAGCGGCAAATTCCCGGCAACGAATCTCGCCCGTCACCGGCAAGCCATACCGCGGTCGTTTATCGTCGCGCGCCAGCCACCCCGAGGGCCTGCCGCGGATCCGTGAGGCATCGCCCCGCGTCATCCGGAAAACCCGCGCAACCATTCAGAAACCCGACACGCTGCCGTTAAGAACCTGATGGGCTAGGCGAGCGTGCTTCGCATCCCCGCAATAACGGTGGCGTCTGGTCTCACGACGGTTAAAATCGGGAAACGACGCACATGTTCGTGGCGCATGTTCGTGGTTCATCCCGGGCCGCCACGGCACCCCGCCACCCGATTTTCCACTACGACGAATCAGCGCCTGCGCGCTGCCACGAACGAGCTTGTTGCATGCCACAGCCAGACGGATCAGAGGGTCGATGAACAGGACAACCTTGCGCCAGGCAACCGGACCGGTCAGCTTAGTGTTGATCGTGCTCGTTTGCTGGTTCGTGGCCGGCATGGTCGCGGACCGGATGGTACAGCAAGAGCTGGACGCGGCCTTGCACGTGCAGCGACAAATATCCACGTCGATCGTCGACAACATGGCCGAGGTGATCGCCAGCGACCTCGCGATGTCGCGGGCCCTTCCGGCAACCATGGCCGAGATGGACGTGGTGCAGCACGCGCTGTCAAAATCGCAGAATTATGCCGCGAACGACGCAGCGGCGGAACCCGCCCAGCGCGCCGCGTTGCTAAAAGACCCGCAGATGGCCGCTGTCAGCGACTTTCTGCACGACGCGCAAGGCTTCTCCGGACTCGACCAGATCTGGCTGGTCAACGCCAACGGCATCTGCGTCGCGTCGAGCAACTCGATCCACAACCCGCTTGCCGGAGAGCAATCGTTGGTCGGCGCCGACATGCGCACGCGCAGTTATCTGACCAACGCGCTGCTCGGCGCGTTCTCGGAAGCCTACGGCGTCGGCCGCGTGAGCGGCGAGCCGGGCATCTTCATCGCGGCGCCGGTCTACGCCGATGGCCTGCTGGTCGGGGTGGTAGTCGCCAAGGTGGGGATCGCGCGGTTGCGTCACTGGGTCGCGCACGCCGGCACCTTCGTTGCCGACGAGAACGGCGTCATCATCATGGCGCACAACAGCGCGCTCGAAGGCCACGCGCTACCGGACTCGCGGATCCAGCACATGAGCGCGGCCGAACGCCAGACCACCTATCACCGCGACGCGTTCCCCGACGTACGGATTCAGGTCGCCCCGCAGGTGCGCGAGCAGGCGCCGTGGGTGCCCACCGCAATCGCCGCACAACTGTTCGGCATGACCGAGCGGCCCTTGCCGTCGCTTTACCAGGCGCGCGGCGGATTGAACTCGGGGCTGTCGGCCCATCTGGTGGACCCGCTCGCGGCCTGGCCTGAATTGCTGCGCAATCACACGCGCGATCATCTGCTGGTGTTTCTGACGCTCGCCGGCACGGTCGCGCTGGCGTGGGTGATTACCGTGTCGTATGTGCGCGAGCGGCGCCACCATCGCGCCACGCGCGACCTGGCTGAGCAATTGCAATCGGCCAATACGCTGCTGTCGGCCGAGGCGCGCCACGACGCGCTGACCGGCGCACTGTCGCGGCGCTATTTTCTCGATCTGCTGAGCCGCGAGATCGACCGCGCGCATGCGAACAACGAGCCGCTGTGCATGGCGATCGCCGACCTCGACCACTTCAAGCAGATCAACGACCGCTTCGGCCACGCCGCCGGCGACCGTGCGCTCGAACATTTCGTCGACACCTGCCGCGCCGAATTGCGCGGCGCCGATGCGGTCGGCCGGCTCGGCGGTGAAGAATTCGGCCTGCTGCTGCCGGCCACCGGCCTCGCCGGCGGCCGCGACGTGGTGGAACGGCTGCGCCTGCGCCTGAAGGCGGTTCCTTCGCCGAAGCTGCCTGCCTCGGTGGGCCTGAGCGTCAGCATCGGCATCACCGAACTCTCACCCGACGATTTGCCCGAGCGGATCATGAGCCGCGCCGACCTCGCGCTGTACGCGGCAAAGACCGGCGGCCGCGACCGCACCGAAGCGCTCCCGCCCGACGACACCGCGCCGCCGGCTCGCACTGTCGCCAACGCCTGGTAACAACAAATCGATGCGCAACGGAACGCTTTCGCGCGCGCATCCGGAATCCAGATGACGTAACGCAAGACCCCGCAAGAGCCAGCCTTCGGCATACCGTGACGAAGCAGGTATCATCAACCCTGCTATTGAGGTTGCCGCTACCGCTCTAACGGGAGATTCGCATGAAGGGAAATCTGGTCATCGTGTGCCGCGATCACGATGCTGACGCGTTCGACCACTTGCTGGCCGAATACGGCGCATTTCAGACACGCCTGTCGTCGACCGCGTGGTATCTGAAATTGGACGTCGCGCCGGAACTGATTCAGGAAGAGATACTCGCGCGTCTCGGCAAATACACCACACACTACATCTTCGAAGCCGAAACCGTGACGTGGAACACGGTGGATAACGAGGCGGCGAATGCGCTGAACACACTGTTTTCAGACTAGCGCCACTGCGCTTGCCGAACTGCTCAGGCGCGCGCTCCGACTATACGCAAGGGGCGGGCGCGGCCACCCTCACCCCCGACCTACCACGCACTTTCCGATGCCGCGGCGACACGCGGCGCCGACTCGAACGGAAAGCTCATCAAAATCCGCAAGCCACGTCCCTCGTGGTTGCCGATCTCCCACTCTCCGCCCGCACGCCGCACCAGCCGTTCGACGATCGCCAGCCCCAGACCGCTATGGCCGTTGCCGCCGCGCGCCGGATCGAGCCGCACGAACGGACGGCTCGCGTTGATCAGATCCTGCGCGGCGATGCCGCTGCCGTTGTCGCGCACCGACAGCGTGAAACCCTGAGGCGTGCGCGCCGTGGCGACGACGATCGGCGGCGCACCGTACGCGTGCGCGTTGTCGAGCAGGTTCGACAGAATCCGGTCGAGCGTGGCGGCAGGCAGCAGGAAACCGGGCCCGGCTTCGAGTTCGGTCTGCACGGTCGGCGCACCGGACGCCACCGCGCGATAGCTGCGCACCACGCGCTCGCACTGCGTATCCACCTCGACGGCCTCGCCGCGATCGGCGCCGTCGTGAGCGAACACCAGAAACTGCTCGACGATATGCGTCATCGAATCGACGTCGCGCACCACGCCGTCGCGCATCTTCACCTCGTCCATCATCTCGGCGCGCAGCCGCAAGCGTGCGAGCGGTGTTTTCAGGTCGTGCGCGACGCCGGCCAGCATCACGGCGCGGTCGTTCTCGGTACGGGCGACTTCCTGAACCATCTGGTTGAAGCCATGCGTCAGTTGACGCAATTCGCGCGGGCCGCGCTCGGGCACCGGCGGTACCGGCAGGCCGCGGCCGAACCGCGCCACCGCCTGGGCGAGCGAACGCAACGGCTGCTGCAACGCCCATGCGGCAAATAGCGCCGCCATCACCGCGAAGGAAAAGATGGTCGCGAGCCACAGCACCGTACGGTCGAGCGAACGCGGCGTGCGCAACGGCTGCACCGGCACGACAATCCAGTTGCGATCCGAGACGGCGCGCACCCACAGCGTGGGCGGATGGCCCGGCTGGCCGATCCGCACCAGGGTGCCTGACGGCATGCGGTCACGCACGTCGTCGATGAAACGTTCGAGCGGCGCCGGCAGGTTCGCGGGAGCTGGCGGCACGTCCGGGCTGGCCGGATCGACCAGCCTCACGCGCGACGGCAACGGCTGGTCCGGCGTATGCGCGACGTGCTGGCGCACCGCGTCGACGAGGAAGGTGGCCTCCTCGACCGCGTAGCGCACTTGCAGCTGGCTGCGCTCGAGGCGCATCAGCGCGTACCACGCGAAATGCGACAGCAGCAGCACCGCGACGACTAGCAGCGCCAGCCGTCCGAACAGTGAATCAATGGGTCGGCGCATGCTGTTCGCCGTCCGGCACGAACACGTAGCCGCGCCCGCGCACCGTCTGAATGAAGCGCGGCGTGGACGGATCGGTTTCGAGAATGCGGCGCAAGCGCCACACCTGCACGTCGATACCGCGGTCGGTGCCGTCGTATTCCGGGCCGTGCAGCAGTTCGAGCAGGCGCTCGCGCGTGAGCGTGCGCATGGGGTGATTGACGAAAATCTTCAGCAGCGCGAATTCGCTGCCCGACAGCGTGAGCGGCTTGTCTTCGAGATGCAGCGTGCGCGACTGGAAATCCAGCGTGAAGCGGCCGAAGTTGAACGGTTCGCGCTGCTCCGGCGCCGCCGCCGACGGCAGCGTGCGGCGCCGCCGCAATACCGCCTGCACGCGCGCCAGCAGCTCGCGCGGGTTGAACGGCTTGCCAAGGTAATCGTCCGCGCCGAGCTCCAGACCGACGATACGGTCGACGTCGTCCGCACGCGCGGTGAGCATGATCACGGGAATGTCGTCGCCCGACGCGCGCAGCTTGCGCAGCGCGGTCAGCCCGTCGACACCCGGCATCATCAGATCGAGCACGATCAGATCCGGGCGCTCGCGTTCGAGCCGCCGCTCGAGCGAGCCGGCGTCGTGCAGCACCGAAACCTCGATGCCCTGACGGGCCAGGTAGTCGCGCAGCAGATCGCGCAATTCGACGTCGTCGTCGACAACAAGTATTTGAGTAGCCATGGCTCAAGTTTAACGCGCAGGAGGGTGGGTTTCCGACCCCGGCCGACCCTCAAAGGGTTACCGGGTGTTACGGTGAAAGGCGCACGTAATGCTCCGTAATAGCCGCATCCAGCGGCGTAACACAGCGCCGGGCGCACATCTCTACGCTGTGTCTTACCGAATGCAGGCCGTCTTCTGTTGCCGGTTGCATCGTCGGCTATTCCATTCCAAGGAGCTTTACATGTCCACCAATAAACTGTCGCGCATTCTCGCCGTCGCCGCTACTGCTCTCGCCATCGGCGCGGGCGCCGCCTATGCCGTGCAACCTGCCGATCACGGCGAACACGGCGGCTGGCATGGCCACTTCATGAAGGAACTGACCCAGCTGCATAACCAGTTGAACCTCAACGCGGATCAGGAAAAGCAGTGGCAAGCCGCGCTCGACACCATGAAGCAGAACCACGAAGCGCAGCGCGCCAACCACGAGCAGATCAAGAACCAGTTCAAGGCCGCGCAGCAGCAGCCGATTCTGGACCTGAACGCGATGGCCGCGGCGCATCAGCAAGTCGAGCAGAAGGACGCACAACTGCGTCAGCAAACTTCTGACGCATGGCTCAAGTTCTATAACGGCCTGAACGACCAGCAGAAGACCACCGTCAGCACGGCGCTGAAACAGCGCTTCGCCAAGATGGAAGCACGTCACGAAAAGATGCGCGAGCGCTGGGAGAATCGAAAGGACGCCGCGTCCGCGCCGGCTGCCAATCAGTAAGCGGCACGCGCTGCGGACAGCCGCTTCGGCCGGCCGCCGCGTGAATGCAAAAACGCCACGGAAAGTTTTCCGTGGCGTTTTTGTCTGAGCGCGCGGCGTGCAAGCCGATACGCCAGTCGCGTCGTCAACCATCGGCCATGGGCGCTCAGCCGCCTCACCCGTTCAACCGCGCATCCACTCGCGCGCTCTTCGGGTTAGCCGCTCAGCCGCTCGACCGCCTAGCCGTTCAGCGGACCCAGGTCGAACAGCAGCACTTCGGCGTTATCACCCTTTTCGAGCGTCACCTTGTCGGTGTCGGCGAGCTTCGCCGCGTCGCCGGCATCGAGTGCTTCGCCGTTCACGGTAAGTGCGCCCCTTGCCACATGCACGTAAGCAAGACGACCATTCGGCAAGGCAAACTCAGCCTGCTCCGTACCATCGATCAGCGCCGCGTAGATCGACGCATCCGCGTGAATCGTCACTGAACCGTCGCGGCCGTCGGGCGAAGCGACCACGCGCAGACGGCCGCGCTTGTCGGCATCGTCGAAGCGTTTTTCTTCGTAGCCGGGCTGCTCGCCCGCGCGTTGCGGGATCACCCAGATCTGCAGCAGGTGCAACGGTTCGTCCGGCGATGCATTGAACTCGCTGTGCATCACGCCCGTGCCGGCGCTCATCCGCTGCACGTCGCCGTGACGAATCGTCGAACCATTGCCCATGCTGTCGCGGTGCGAGAGCGCGCCGTCGAGCACGTAGGTGACGATCTCCATGTCGCGATGGCCGTGCGTGCCGAAGCCCTGGCCGCCGGCGATGCGATCCTCGTTGATGACCCGCAGCGGTCCGAAATGCACGTGTTGCGGATCGCGGTAGTCCGCAAACGAGAAGCTGTGATACGAGTCGAGCCAGCCGTGATTGGCATGGCCACGCTCGTCGGAGCGTCGAATCTCGATCATGGGGTACTCCTGGTCGGTAAATAACGATGGCGAGAATGTATGGGCACGACGCGCGCCAGACAATCCGCGTGGGTGCACCGGATCGTTCCACAAATCCACGCAATCGGGCGCGGGTGTGGCGCACGGCCTGACCGGCTTCTGACCTGCCCGCCCGCGGGCGGCCTGATTCCGGCGGGCGGACTCCCCGTCGGCCGCCCCCCCGGATTGCCGCCCCCCCCCCGGATTGCCGGCCCTAGGATGACCGGCACAGGACACGAAAGCCGGCCCATTGTCAGCCACGGCGAATTATCGTGGACCAGGCCACGCACAACGGCGTCGCGCATGCACAACGCATTTGCGCCAGTTGCCCGCCGCCCTGCGGGTTCCACACTGGCGCGCTGCCCCTGTTCGGGTAAAATACCGCCCTTTTCGAGATAAGGTCGGCGCGCGGGCTTGCCGGCGGGCCCGGCATACGGGCGCATGCCCGGGCATGCGGGGGCGCGAAGAGACAGCCGTGGATAGCGGGAGACAACTGCGCGAGAACCACCGCGGGACTCAGCCCTCACGCACCGGCCGCTCGATGCGCCGCTCCGGCGCGGCATCCACACGCGGCGCAACAATTTTGACCGCCTAGAATAGCGACGGCTGGCCACCAGCCGGCGGTCGTCGAGATCGAGCCACAAGACGATCAGTTTGATCCAGGAGAAACATGAAGAAGTTCGCACTGTGCGTGGCGCTCGCCGTCATGACCACGGGCGCCATGGCGAAAGAATGGAAAACCGTGCGCATCGGGGTGGACGCCAGCTACCCGCCGTTCGAATCGAAGGCGGCCAGCGGACAAGTCGTCGGTTTCGACGTGGATCTGACCCGCGCGCTGTGCGCGAAAATGAACGTCAAGTGCGTGTGGGTCGAGCAGGACCTCGACGGCATCATCCCGGCGTTGAAGGCCAGGAAATACGACGCGATCGTGTCGTCGCTGACCATCACGGACAAGCGCCGCGAGCAGATCGACTTCTCCGACAAGCTGTTCGACGCGCCGGCCCGGATGATCGCCAAGGCCGGCTCGCCGCTCCTGCCGATGGCTGAATCGCTGAAGGGCAAACACGTCGGCGTCGAGCAGGGGTCGACCCAGGAAGCCTACGCAAAGGCCTACTGGGAGCCCAAGGGCGTGACCGTAGTGCCCTACCAGAATCAGGATCAGGTGTACGCCGACCTCGCATCGGGGCGTCTCGACGCCGCCCTGCAAGACGAAGTGCAAGCCGACGCCGGCTTTCTGAAGACCCCGCGCGGCAAAGGCTTCGCCTGGGCCGGCCTGGAAGTGAAGGACTCGAAGACGATCGGTGAAGGCACGGCAATCGGCCTGCGCAAGGACGACGCCGAGCTGAAAGCGATGTTCAATCAGGCGTTGGCACAGGTTCACCAGGACGGAACGTTCAGGAAGCTCGCGAAGCAGTACTTCGACTTCGACATCTATCCGGGACGTTGACCCAGTCACCGAGCAGTCGATCCGCAATACGCAACACGCAGTACCCACGAAACTCGGGGCTCGCCCGCATGGGCTTTCCCCCGGCTTCGTAATACAGTCGGCAAGACTCGAAGGGGAGTCGAACCGGGAGTTGAAACGCGCGCTGCAAAGCCGGCAACGGCCGTGCAGTCATGATTTGCACAGCGGTGCGCTGTGCGCCGCAGGTAACAGCGGGCTCAGGCTCGCGGCACAACGCGGCGCATAGCTGGCCGCGTCTTTCGCGGTGCGTCGCAAACGCATCGTCAAGGACCCCATATGTTCCTTCAAGGCTACGGCCCGCTGCTTCTCAACGGCACCTGGCAAACCGTCAAACTGGCGGTGTTGTCATTGGCGTTCGCTTTCGTGCTGGGCCTGCTCGGCGCGGCGGCGAAACTGTCGAAGAGCCGCTTTTCCAATGGTGTCGGCACCGTCTACACGACGCTGATTCGCGGCGTGCCCGATCTGGTGCTGATGCTGCTGCTCTTCTACAGCATCCAGATCTGGCTGAACAACCTCACCGACATGCTCGGCTGGGACCAGATCGACATCGACCCGTTCGTGGCCGGCGTCGCGGTGCTCGGCTTCATCTACGGCGCGTACTTCACCGAGACCTTCCGCGGCGCGTTTCTCGCGGTGCCGCGCGGCCAGCTCGAAGCTGGCGCGGCCTACGGCATGACCGGCTGGCAGGTGTTCTCGCGGGTCATGTTCCCGCAGATGATGCGCTTCGCGCTGCCGGGCATCGGCAATAACTGGCAGGTGATGGTGAAGGCCACTGCGCTGGTGTCGATCATCGGTCTCGCCGACGTCGTCAAGGCCTCGCAGGATGCCGGCAAAGGCACGCTGCGCTTCTTCTTCTTCACCCTGTTCGCGGGGGCGATCTATCTCGTCATCACCACAGTGTCCAACTTCGTGCTGATGTACCTCGAAAAGCGTTACTCGACCGGCGTGCGAAAGGCGGATCTATGATCGAGATCATCCAGGAATATTGGCGCAACTATCTTTATACCGACGGCTACCGGCTCACCGGCGTCGCGATCACACTATGGCTGCTGGTTGTGTCGATCGGGCTCGGTTTCTGCCTGTCGATTCCGCTCGCAGTCGCGCGAGTCTCGAAGAAGAAGTGGCTTGCCAGTCTGGTGTGGCTGTACACATATATATTCCGCGGCACGCCGCTCTACGTGCAACTGCTGCTCTGCTACACCGGCTTGTATAGCCTCGAGATCATCCGCAATCACGATCTGACCAATGCGTTCTTCCGCGACGGCATGCATTGCACGCTGCTCGCGTTCACGCTGAACACCTGCGCGTACACCACCGAAATTTTCGCCGGCGCGATCAAGGCGACGCCATACGGTGAAATCGAAGCGGCTCGTGCGTACGGCATGTCGTCGTTCACGCTGTATCGCCGTGTGATTCTGCCGTCGGCATTGCGCCGCGCGCTGCCGTACTACAGCAACGAAGTGATCCTGATGCTGCACGCCACCACCGTCGCGTTCACCGCGACCGTACCGGACATCCTCAAGATCGCCCGCGACGTGAACTCGGCCACGTACCAGTCGTTCAATGCGTTCGGCCTCGCCGCCCTGCTCTATCTGTTGATTTCTTTCGCGCTCGTGTGGCTGTTCCGCCGCGCCGAGCGCCGCTGGCTCGCTTACCTGCGGCCGCAAGGCAAGTAACCCAGGGCACCGCGCCCCAAGCAAGCCCGCCAAGGATCCTGATGAACACCAAGAAGCAAAAGCTCTTCGTCGACGAACTTCACAAACAGTACGGCGACAACGAAGTCCTCAAGGGCGTATCGCTGAAGGCCAACGCCGGCGACGTGATCAGCGTGATCGGCTCGTCCGGTTCAGGCAAGAGCACGATGCTTCGCTGCATCAACTTCCTCGAGCAGCCGAACTCGGGGCGCATCTTCGTCGACGGCGAAGAAGTCCGCACGCAGATCGGCAAGGCCGGTGCGCTGCGCGTGTCCGATCCGAAGCAGTTGCAGCGCGTGCGTACCAAGTTGTCGATGGTGTTCCAGCACTTCAACCTGTGGGCGCATATGAACGTGCTCGAGAACATCATCGAGGCGCCGATCAATGTGCTGGGTCTGAAGCGCAAGGAAGCCGAAGAGCGCGCGCGCCAGTATCTGGAGAAAGTGGGCCTGGCTCCGCGCCTGGAGAAACAGTATCCGTCGCATCTTTCGGGCGGCCAGCAGCAGCGCGTGGCGATTGCGCGGGCCTTGGCCATGCATCCGGACGTGATGCTGTTCGACGAGCCCACTTCCGCACTCGACCCCGAACTGGTCGGCGAAGTGCTCAAGGTGATGCAGACGCTCGCCGAAGAAGGCCGGACGATGATCGTCGTCACCCACGAGATGGCGTTCGCGCGCAACGTGTCGAATCACGTGATGTTCCTGCATCAGGGCCGCGTCGAGGAAGAAGGCCATCCCGACGAAGTCTTCAGGAACACGAAGAGCGAGCGGCTCAAACAGTTTCTTTCCGGCAGCCTCAAATAGAGGCGCTTGTACGGCCCGCTATCTGGGCTGTAGTCGAAGTAGAATTACAAGGCGCTTACAAGCGCCTTTTTTGTTTCGCTCACCTGTGCATTCCGGCCTTTTGCGCCGCGAAAATGGCTGCCGGCACGCCCGGATTCCCGCCGCGCCCGCCTTACTCCGCTGCATTTGAAGCGTCAATAGTGGCAATCCTTAACGCTGCTCGCTCCGAACCGTGATTCCCTTGTCGTATAAGGGTTTCCGGCCGTTTTTCGGACGTGGCGGCAGTTCCCCGCGCACATTCGTATTGCAATTTGGAGACACCTGCCGAGACAGGTACTAATTTCTTCTCCCAGACAAGGGTATTTTTGATAAATTAGTAACCAAAGTAGCAAAACAAAGTTCATTAAAAGTAGTTTCACTTCAAAACACAGAGGAGAACCGGTCGGCGAGGGATCGGCATGACGCTCAGCATAGCCGCCAAGGCTACTCGTCACGGCAGGAGACCCGATCCACCCGCTAATCTCCCTGGTACCGATTTCTGTTCGGCGCTGCAAGCGTCCGAACACCATTCGCAGTACTGGGTTTCACTTTTTGACAGGGTATGGAGGAGAAGATGAAGAAAGCTTTGCTCGCCGCGGCGCTGATGACAGCTGGTGTAGTTGCGCACGCCCAAAGCAGCGTAACGCTGTACGGCCGCCTTGACGCTGGCCTGGAATACATCAGTGGCCTTCCGAACGCTAATTACACGGGTTCCACGTCGCGCTTCCGCGCTGAAAGCGGTGACTGGGGCACGAGCCTGTGGGGCATGAAGGGTGTCGAAGACATCGGTGGCGGCAACAAGGTCCTGTTCCAGTTGGAAGGCTCGTTCAACACCATGAACGGTCAAGGTCCTGGCGGCGGCGGTCTCTTCAATCGCTGGGCAACGGTCGGTATGTCGAACGACGCGTACGGTACGCTGACGATGGGCCGCATGCTCTTCATCTCGAACGGCGTGTGGGACTTCGACCCGTTTGGTCAATCGAACTGGTCGTCGGCATCGCTGGTGCGTGGCCGCAACTGGCCGCAATCGAGCAACAACATTGCCTACCAGTCGCCGAAGTTCTACGGCTTTGACGTGTACGGTCAGTACGCACTGTCGAACGCAACGAGCTGGAACGGTAACGGCACAACGTCGCAAGGCCGCGAAGCCGGTCTGCAACTCACGTACACCTCGTCGCTGTTCCAGGTGCGCGGTCTGTACGACGAAATCCGCAACAAAAACAACGGCCAGTTCACCGACCCGTTCAACTTCTCGCGTGAATACACGGCGGGTGTCAACGTGTTCCTCGGTCAGTTCAAGATCCAGGGCGTGTACCAGGCGATCCGCACGTCGGCAGCAGCTAGCGCAGCGGGCCAGGCGCCGACCTCGCTCGATCACGAATGGGGTGGTGTGACGTGGCAAGCCACGCCGGCTGCCGCGCTGATCGCAGCGGTCTATCACGTGAATGCGAACAAGGGCGCGGGTAACGCAACGATCTACACGATCGGCGGTTCGTACAACCTGTCCAAGCGCACGCTGCTGGACATCCAGGTGGCCACCGTGCGCAACAGCAAGACGGCTAACTTCGGTCTGGACGCGAACAACGCAGGTAATGGCGGCAACATCACCAATTCGGACGGCACGGTCTCGTACAACGAGAACCCGCTGCCCGGCAAGAGCCAGACCGGCGTGTACGCAGGTATTCAACACTCGTTCTAAGCGAACGGTGTGCCCCAAGGGGATTTCCTTCGGGGCGTAGTCGCAAGATTTTCGAGAGAATCTTTTTCACGCTGCTGCGAGAGGCGCGTATCGGTGCGATGTCCGAAAGGGTATCGCACCGTTTTTTATTTCTGCGCGCGGTTTTACCACTGTGTTTTACGGCCTCCGCGCACCGTGGCGGTGCGTGCGATACGTGCGCTGCACCCGTTGCAATGCCGGCGGCGCTTTATACCGGCGTTTTAATGCTGCAGGCCGCGCCGCTCAAACCGCCGCTTCGTTTTCCTCGCCCGTGCGGATACGGATCACGCGCTCGACGTCCGCGACGAAAATCTTGCCGTCGCCGATCTTGCCGGTGCGCGCTGCGCCGATGATCGCGTCGATCACCTGATCGCACTGATTATCGGCGACCACCACTTCGATCTTCACCTTCGGCAGAAAGTCGACCACATACTCTGCACCACGATAGAGCTCGGTGTGGCCTTTTTGCCGGCCGAAGCCTTTGACTTCGGTAACGGTCAGCCCGGTGAGGCCGACTTCCGCGAGCGCCTCGCGCACTTCGTCGAGTTTGAACGGTTTGATGACTGCAGTGATGCGCTTCATGGCGAACCTCGTCTCGTGATTGGAAGAGTGGAAGGGAAATGGATGATTTTTATTCTACGCCGCGCCGGATGCGTTGCGGCAATCCGGCGCGCGCTTTTGGACACGCTTATGGATGTCCATAAGCGTTCGTTCTAACGCGCGGCCCTGCTCACTCGACCGGTTCGGTATAGCGCGACGTGATCGGATAACGCCAGTCGCGGCCGAACGCGCGGTGCGTGACGCGAATGCCGATCGGCGCCTGGCGGCGCTTGTACTCGTTGATCTTGATGAGGCGCGTGACGCGTTTCACGTCTTCGACCGCATAGCCCGCCGCGATGATTTCGGCGAGCGAGCGATCCTCTTCCATGTACATGCGCATGATCGCGTCGAGTACTTCGTACGGCGGCAAGCTGTCCTGATCGGTCTGATTCTCGCGCAGCTCGGCCGACGGCGCGCGCGTCAGAATCCGCTCGGGGATCACGTTCTGCTTGCCGAACGTGGTGGTCTGGTTGCGGTAATGGCACAGCTTGTAGACCAGCGTCTTGGCAATGTCCTTGATAACCGCGAAGCCGCCGGCCATGTCGCCGTACAGCGTGCAATAGCCGACCGCCATTTCGCTCTTGTTGCCGGTGGTCAGCACGATCGAGCCGAACTTGTTCGACAGCGCCATCAGCAAGGTGCCGCGGATGCGGGCCTGGATGTTTTCTTCCGTGGCGTCTTCGGCGCGGCCGGCGAACTCCGCGGCAAGAGAACTGCGGAACGCGTCGAACATCGGCGCGATCGCGATCTCGTCGTAACGCACGCCGACGCGGCGGGCCATGTCGGCAGCGTCGGTCGTGGAGATGTCCGCGGTGTAGCGCGACGGCATCATCACCGCGCGCACCCGGTCGGCGCCGAGCGCGTCGCACGCCACGGCCAGCACCAGCGCAGAATCCACGCCGCCCGACAGGCCGATCAGCGCGCCCGGGAAGCCGTTCTTGTTGATGTAGTCGCGCACGCCCATCACGAGCGCCGCGTACACCTGCGCTTCGAGCGGGAGCTCCGGCGCGATCGCAGACGGAACCGGCCGCGCGCCGTCGAACTCGACGATCGCGTGGCCTTCCTCGAACTGCGCCATCTTCGCGACCAGTTCGCCTTTGCTGTCGAGCACGAACGAGCCGCCGTCGAACACCAGTTCGTCCTGCGCGCCGACCATGTTCACATAGACCATCGGAAGCCCGGTTTCGCGGATTCGCGCGCGCAGAATGTCGACCCGCACCGCTTCCTTGTTCAGGTGATACGGCGAGCCGTTCGGGATCAGCAGCACTCGCGCGCCCGCCGACTTCGCCATTTGCGCAGCCGACGCATGCCACACGTCTTCGCAGATCACCACGCCGTACTTCACGCCTTCCAGTTCGAACACGAACGGCTTCGGGTCGGATGCGAAGTAGCGCTTCTCGTCGAACACCTCGGTGTTCGGCAGATCCTGCTTGCGATACGTGCCGGCCACTTCCCCGTCGACGATCAGCGACGCCGCGTTGAACGTGTCGACCGGCGGCACGCCGCGCTCGATCGGCGCGTTTGCATTACCATGGCCGTGCGCCGCGTCGCGCAGCGGGTGGCCGACGATCACATGCAGGCCGGCGAACGGCTTGAGTTGCGCGGCGAGATCGGCGAGCGCCGCTGCGCTCGCCGTGTAGAACGCGGGACGCAGCAACAGGTCTTCGGGCGGATAGCCGGAGAGCGCGAGTTCCGGTGCGATCAGCAGCTTCGCACCATCGTTGTGCGCGGCGCGCGCAGCAGCGACAATCTTCGCGACATTGCCGGCGAAATCGCCGACGGTGACATTGATTTGAGCAAGAGCGATTCGGGTCTTCATGGCAGGATCGACAGGCAAGCCACGCGGCTTGCGAGTACCGCGGCTGGATAGCTCGACGGAACGGACAAATCGGATAAACGAACGACGCACCGCTCAAAGCCGCGCGTCGCTCATTGGAAACAGTCACACAGATTGAACCAGGAACGCTTTGATTATCGCACGGGCATTCTGGCGTCGCCCTCCGAGGTGGACGCCGCTGAATGGAATGCCCTGCTTGCGCAGCAGCCGCAGCCCACACCGTTTCTGCGGCACGAGTTTTTGAGCGCGCTCTGCGCGACCCGATGCGCGGTCGCCGACACCGGCTGGGCGCCGCAATTCGTCACGCTGACCGATCCGCGCTCAGGCAGGCTCGCGGCGGCCGCGCCCGTCTATCTCAAGGGGCACTCGTACGGCGAGTACGTGTTCGATTGGGCCTGGGCCGATGCGTACAAGCGCAATGGCTTGCCGTATTACCCGAAGCTGCTGTGCGCGGTGCCGTTCACGCCGGTGCAGGGCAACCGGCTGCTGGCGGCGGATACGCACGCGTTGCGGCATCTGGCCGCGACGCTGATGGCGTTCGCCGAACAGGCCGACGTGTCGTCGCTGCACGTGCTGTTTCCGACCGAAACGGAAGCAAACGCGCTGACCGATCTCGGCATGATGCAGCGCGAAGGCGTGCAATTTCACTGGCTGAACGACGGCTATCGCGACTTCGACGATTTCCTGTCGACGCTCGAACAGAAAAAGCGCAAGAACATTCGCGCCGAGCGCCGAAAGGTACGCGAGGCGGGCGTGACGATGCGCCGGATCCGCGGCGAAGACATTCAGGACGCGGACTGGCGTTTCTTCAGCAAGTGCTACCGGCAAACCTACCGCGAACACTTTTCGAGTCCGTATCTGAACCTCGATTTTTTCCGCATGATCGGCGCGTCGATGCCGGAGAACCTGATGCTGGTGATGGCCGAATACGAAGGCAAGCCGATTGCCAGCTCGCTCGTGGTCTATCAGCGCGACGCGCAAACCGGCGGCACGCTGTACGGCCGCTACTGGGGCGCGCTCGAACATGTGCCCTGCCTGCACTTCGAAACCGCGTATTACCAGCCGCTCGAATTCTGCATCGAAGAGAAGCTCGGCGCGTTCGAAGGCGGCGCGCAGGGCGAGCACAAGATGGCGCGCGGTTTTCTGCCTACCGTGACGCGCTCGGCGCATTGGCTCGCGCATCCGGCCTTCGCCGATGCGGTCGGCCACTTTCTCGACAACGAGAAGAACAGCATCCACGCGTATGTGGACGAGCTGCGCGAACACAATCCGTTCAGGAGCTGAAGCACATTCATGCCGTGGTTTCTGTATCTGCTCGAGTGCTCGGACGGCAGCGTCTATACCGGCATTGCCACCGACGTGCAGGCGCGCTTCGACAAACATGTGAGCGGCGCAGGCGCGCGTTATACGCGTTCGCGCAAGCCGGTGCAGGTGTTGGTGTCGTTCGAGCTGGCGGACCGCTCGAGCGCATCGCGCGCCGAGTATTGGGTCAAGCGTCTGTCGCCGGCTGAGAAGCGGGCGCTGGCCGCGGGGTTGCGGACCCTGGATTCGGTACTGCCCTTGCCCGCGCCCGCAGAAGCGGCGGCGGAGGACGAAGCTGGCGCTGCCTAACGAAGCAGCGCGCACTGCGACCACGACCTCTGCTCTGCTCTGCTCTGCTCTGCTCTGCTCTGCTCTGCTCTGCTCTGCTCTGCTCTGCTCTGCTCTGCTCTGCTCTGCGTGGCTTGATGCATGCGCCTTCACTGCGCCTAAGCTCTCGCCTCGCGCATCCGCTCGGTCAGCAGCCGATGCATGAGGGAAATCTCTCCGACCACATCGGCCTCCAGTGACGACAGCCCGTCTCGCGCGGGAAGGTCGCGCCGGATCGGCCGTAGCGTTCGGTTCAACGCGGCCTCGATGTCGGTGCTCGCCGCCTCGATCCAGGCGCCGAGTTCATCGTGCATGCCGCGCCGGTTCGCACTCAGCCGCAGTTGTGCCGCGGTGCCCGCCATCTTTCGCAGCAGGCTCAGCACCGTCAGGGTGACGGTGTCGGCCATCGAGTCTTCCAGTTTTTCGAGGCGAATCCGGCTAATGGCCTCCTCGGCGTTATTGCTGCTCAATCCGGCGGCTCTGCGCAACCGTTGCATGTCCTTTGCGCTGCGCCCGGGGTACTCCAGGGCGGCCCTGAGATACTCGAGGTTGGCCCGCACCGCTGTCGCGAGAAAGGTCCGATGATTCACCTTTTCCCGGGTTGGCCAGAGATAGAACGTCGCGAGCAGCGCCAGTACGCAACCGAGCACGTTATTGCCGAGCCGCGTGAGCGCGAAAGAAAATTCGTTGGCGCCAGGCGTCGCAAAGTCGGCCACCAGCACGAAGGTAGGCGTCAGGAACAGAACGAAGAGGCTGTAGCTGACGGGACGCAGCGCCATCGTCGCCACCACCAGCGGAAAGACGGCGAATGAAATACCGAGCGGCGAATGAATCGCATAGCCAATGCCGGCCGCCAGTACGCCACCGACGATGCTTCCGGCCGCACGCTCGATACTCCGCGGCCACGTCGCGGCAATGGAGGGCTGCAGGATCAGCAGCGTCGCCATCGTCGCCCAGTAGCCGAAGGGCAGCCCTAGCACCCGTATGACGAGAAATCCCGCCGTCGTCGCGACACCCACGCGGGCGGCGTGGCGCAGACCGACAGACTGACTCGACAGGTTCGCCTTGAACGTCGACCATGTCTGCGCCGCCACTCTGGCGGCGCTGTCCAACCACTCCTCGGTCTGCGCATACGCCGGCGCGAAATCGACCAGTTCGAAACCGGACTTCAGCTTCACGGGTTCCATCAGCTCGGATTCGAGCCGCCGGGCGAGGCGTTGCAAGCGCGGTTGCAGGCTGGCCATGCGCCCCCATTGCCCATCGTTGGCGGCGAGACCAATGCTTCGCAGCACGTCGCCGATTCCGGCCAGCAGCCGAGCTGCCCGGCTCGAGCGCCGCAGGTCGTTCGGCGCCTTTTCGCAGGCGCCGGAGACAGCAATCAGATAGACAAACAGCGATTCACTTTCGGTCAGCAAGGCAAGGAGATTGTCATAGGTTTCCCGGCCACCGGTTCTCGATACCGGCACCTTCGCCAATACCCGGCGCGAGCGCTCCAGCGCGGCTCGCGCATCGGCGCGAAATTTCGCGGCATGCGTGGCCCACTGCCCGGGCGCCGCGCGCTGCTTGAGCAGGCGCGCGTTGTCGAAGGCGATGTCGGCCAGACGCAGATACACGGCACGCAGCGAAGACCGGCTCGCGCCAAACGGATGAATACGCCAGACGGTCAGGCTCAGAACGACGGCAAACAGACATCCGGCGAAGTAGACGCCCAGAAACGCCATGCCCTCCCGAAGGTCGCGCATCGGCCGGTCGACCATGACCACGCATGCGGTCGCGGCCAGAATCGTCACCTGCGACGTGGCCGCGCCCCATATTCTTCCGAAGGCGCCGAGCGTCGTGAAGACCAGCATGGCGAGCGCCGCGAGCGAAGTCCCGACACCGGAGGCGAACGCGGTCACGCCGCCGCCCAGCGTCGACAGAAGCGCGAAGCCCATCATCGAAGCGAAGCGGGCCCGGTTGGAGCCGGCGGCGTCGGCCAGACACGTCCAGAAGGCGCCGATCGCCGCCCATGCGAAGGTCGGATCGTGCAGCAGGTTACCCACCGCCAGCATGGCCGTGGACGCACACGCGGCTCTCAGCCCTTCCGACAGACTCGCCTCGCTCGTCGAAAACGACACCATCCATACCGGCCGTTTGCGGTAAATAGCGTTGACGATCGCGTAGAGCCGGCTCGACCAGCGTTGCGACGATGGATTGGACTTGCGATTCAGCATCCGGACGGTGGGCTCCCAAAAACGCGCGTCGGCGCCGCGTCGGCGCATTCATACACCGACGACAGGAAACGCGCGACAGGCGGCGAATGATAAGGGTTTACACCTAAACAAAAAAATGCCTTCGGTTCATTCAGCCGATGCACTTCGTCTATAAGACTGACAGGCCGGACGCCCGGGCCATGCGGGAATTCAAACGGCATCCGGTCATGCACATCGAACGCTGCATGAGGCTCACGAAAAGCCGGCCCATAAAAAAACCGCGCGGCCCTTGCAGGCTCGCGCGGTTTTTTCCAACCGGGGGGGTAACGCAGCTTACTTCGTGTAGTTCGCCACGCCTTCGCTGATTTCCTTGTGGGCGGCTTCGACGCCCGCCCAGCCCTCGACCTTCACCCACTTGCCCTTTTCGAGCGCTTTGTATTGCTCGAAGAAGTGCTTGATCTGGTCTTTCAGATACGCCGGCACATCGTCGATCGACTTCAGGTCGGCCGTCATCGGGCAGATCTTGTCATGCGGGACGGCGATCAGCTTCGCGTCCACGCCCGATTCGTCGGTCATTTGCAGCATGCCGAGCGCGCGTGCGCGCACCACGGAGCCTGCCAGCAGCGGGAACGGCGTGATCACCAGCACGTCGACCGGGTCGCCGTCGCCCGACAGCGTTTGCGGAATGAAACCGTAGTTGGCCGGATAGCGCATGCCGGTGCCGATGAAACGGTCGACGACGAGCAGGCCCAGATCCTTGTCGGCTTCGTACTTCACCGGATCGCTCTGCGCCGGGATTTCGATGATGACGTTGAAATCTTGCGGAAGGTCTTTGCCTGCGGGGACGTGATTGAAGCTCATGAGCGCTCTCTGATCAGGATGGAATTCGAAACACGGCGTGCGGCGTAGGCCGCGTGTAGGTTCAACAGACGTGCAACCTGTCGAACAACGCGCAGCGGCCGGACAGTGCGGAATGCGCCATTATAGCCAATCGGCCGATGCCACCCTTGGCCGGATCGGCGCGATAATCGTCAGGCGTCTCTCGATTGTGCCTCTCGTTTGTGAACATCAGGTATCTGAACCTCGGGTTTGTGCCTCGGGTTCGCGCCTCACCGGAGCATGCATGGAAGAAGCCAGACACTTCATCGGCGGCGAATGGGCTGCCGCATCGGGCGGCGAGACGATCGCCGTGCTCGATCCCTCGGACGGCCAGCCGTTCACCCAGCTTGCGCGCGGCACCGCGGCGGATATCGACGCCGCCGTCCACGCTGCCCGCCGCGCCTTCGAGGGCGCGTGGGGTGAAGCGAGCGCCGCCGAACGCGGCCGCGTGCTGTACCGGCTGTCGATGCTGGTCGCCGCCCGCCAGGAAGAACTGGCGCAACTCGAAGCCCGCGACACCGGCAAGCCGCTCAAACAGGCGCGCGCCGATTCCGCCGCCCTCGCCCGCTACTTCGAGTTCTATGCCGGCGCCGCCGACAAACTGCACGGCGAAACGCTGCCTTACCAGGCCGGCTACACGGTGCTGACGATCCGCGAGCCGCACGGCGTGACCGGCCATATCGTGCCGTGGAATTACCCGATGCAGATTTTCGGCCGCAGCGTCGGCGCGGCGCTCGCCGCCGGCAACGCGTGCGTCGTCAAACCGGCCGAGGATGCGTGCCTGTCGGTCTTGCGCGTCGCCGAACTGGCCGCTGAGGCGGGTTTGCCGCCGGGCGCGCTGAATATCGTCACCGGCTACGGCTATGAAGCCGGCGCGGCGCTCGCGCGCCATGCGGGTATCGATCACATCTCGTTCACCGGATCGCCGGAAACCGGCAAGCTCGTCACGCAGATGGCCGCCGAGAATCACGTGCCGGTCACGCTGGAACTGGGCGGCAAGTCACCGCAACTCGTGTTCGCGGACGCCGATCTCGATGCGGCGCTCCCCGTACTGATCTCGGCAATCGTGCAAAACGCCGGGCAAACCTGCTCGGCAGGCAGCCGCGTGCTGATCGACAGGACTATCTACGAGCCGTTACTCGAGCGGTTGAGCAGCGCGTTCCACGCGTTACGCGTCGGTCCGTCGCATGCCGATCTCGACTGCGGACCGCTGATCAACGCGAAACAGCAACAACGCGTGTGGGATTTCCTCTCCGACGCGCAACACGACGGCATCCCGATGGCGGCACACGGCGAAGTGATTCCACAAGCGCCGAAAAGCGGTTTCTATCAGGCGCCCACGCTGCTGCGCGACGTACCCCCCACGCATCGCCTCGCGCGCGACGAAGTGTTTGGCCCGGTGCTCGCCGCCATGTCCTTCGCCGACGAGGATGAAGCGCTCGCGCTCGCCAACGGTACACAGTACGGCCTCGTCGCGGGCATCTGGACGCGCGACGGCGCGCGGCAAATGCGCCTTGCGCGGCGCCTGCGCTCGGGCCAGGTGTTCATCAACAATTACGGCGCGGGCGGCGGCGTCGAATTGCCGTTTGGCGGCGTCAAGCATTCGGGCCACGGCCGCGAGAAGGGTTTTGAAGCGCTGTACGGCTTCACGGTGCTGAAGACCATCGCGATCCGGCATGGTTAGGTCGGGCTTAGGTCGCCGTCGGACACTTCGCGTCACGCATCACCATTCACAACCAACAACGGAGACATCATGCGATTGACAGGTAAAACAGCCATCGTCACGGGCGGCGGCTCGGGTTTCGGCGAAGGCATCGCGAAGACCTACGCGCGCGAAGGCGCGAATGTGGTGGTCAACGATCTGAACGGCGCGGCGGCCGAGCGCGTGGCGAGCGAAATCGCGCTGGCCGGCGGCAAGGCGATCGCGGTGGCGGGCAACGTCGCGCAACGCGCAGACTGGCAGCAACTGCGCGAAGCCGCACTCGAAGACTTCGGCAGCGTGCAGATCGTCGTCAACAATGCCGGCACCACACATCGCAACAAGCCGGTGCTGGACGTCACCGAAGCCGAGTTCGACCGCGTGTACGCGGTGAACGTCAAAAGCATCTACTGGAGCGTGCAGGAATTCGTGCCGTATTTTCGCGAGCAGGGCGGCGGCACCTTCATCAATATCGCGTCGACGGCGGGCGTGCGGCCGCGGCCGGGCCTCGTCTGGTACAACGGCAGCAAGGGCGCGGTGATCATCGCGAGCAAGTCGCTCGCCGTCGAACTGGGTCCCGACCGCATTCGCGTGAACTGCGTGAATCCGGTGATGGGCGAAACGGCGCTCTTGTCGGAATTCATGGGCGTCGAAGATACGCCTGAGAATCGCAAGCGCTTTCTCGCCGGGATTCCGCTCGGGCGCTTTTCCACGCCGCAGGACATCGCCAACGCCGCCCTCTACCTGGCCTCGGACGAGGCGGAGTTCGTCACCGGCGTGTGCCTCGAAGTCGACGGCGGACGCTGCGTTTAACCGGCATGGCGGCCGCGCATATGGGCCGCTGGGCGCGGCCCGATGTACGGCCCGATGTACGGCTCGATGTACGACTCGATGTACGACTCGATGGCTGGCTCGATGCATGGCTCGATGTACGGCCCGATGCATGGCTCGATGCGCACCCCGGCACACGGGCCTGCAGGATGCGGCGCCGGCAGGTATCCGTTCGCTGGTCCGGGATGCGGCCCGCCTCGCCGCCTGCTTCGAAGTCAGTGTTTTCCCCCAGTGTCGATTCACCGTGCAGACAACCCCGCGCAGATAGAATCGATTGACGGCGGTACTTCATTCCCACAAGAAAAGAGGAGACACAATGGCTAGTCCCGCAAATCCGCTCCACCACCCCGGCGCGGGAGCGCCGCCTTCCACGTTCGAGGAGGCGACCTACCGCAAGGTCACCTGGCGGCTCGCGCCGTTTCTGATGCTCTGCTACGTGGTCGCGTATCTCGACCGCGTCAACGTCGGCTTCGCGAAGCTGCAAATGAGCGCCGATCTGAATCTCAGCGATGCGGTGTACGGCTTCGGCGCGGGGATTTTCTTCCTCGGCTATTTCATCTTCGAGATTCCCAGCAACGTGATCCTGCACAAGGTGGGCGCGCGCGTGTGGATCGCGCGGATCATGGTGTCGTGGGGCGTGATCTCGATGCTGACCATGTTCATCACCACGCCGACGATGTTCTACGTGATGCGCTTCCTGCTCGGTCTGGCAGAGGCGGGATTCTTCCCCGGCATCATCCTGTACCTCACGTACTGGTATCCGGCGCACCGGCGCGGCCGCATGACCACCTTGTTCATGACGGCGATCGCGTTGTCCGGCGTGATCGGCGGGCCGGTATCCGGCTATATCCTGAAGAGCTTCAACGGCGCGAACGGCTGGCACGGCTGGCAATGGCTGTTTCTGCTCGAAGGGCTGCCGTCGGTGATCGTCGGCATCATGGTGTTCCTGCTGCTGGACGACCGCATCTCGAAGGCAAAGTGGCTGAGCGATGAGGAAAAGCAACTGCTCGAACGCCACGTCGCGGCCGAAGAAGCCACCAAGCACGACATGCCGATCCGCCAGGTGCTGACGAGCGCTCGCGTGCTGATGCTGAGCCTCACGTACTTCTCGTTCGTGATGGGCCTCTATGGCGTGAGCTTCTGGCTGCCGACCATCATCAAGACGACCGGCGTCACCGATGCCTTCATGATCGGCCTGTTGTCCGCGATTCCATTCGCGGCGGCGGTGGTCGCCATGGTGTTCGTATCGCGCAGCGCGGACCGTACGCGCGAGCGCCGCTGGCATATCGCGCTGCCGGCGTTCGCCGGCGCGATCGGGCTGATCCTGTCGGTGGTGTGGGCACACAACACGGTGCTCGCCATGGCCTCGCTCACGCTCGCGACGATGGGCATCCTGACCACCCTGCCGCTGTTCTGGAGTCTGCCGACGGCGATCCTCGCCGGCACCGGTGCCGCAGCCGGCATCGCGATGATCAACTCGATCGGCAACCTCGCGGGCTTCCTGAGTCCGTATGCGGTCGGCTGGCTCAAGCAGGCGACCGCCGCGAACGATTCCGGCATGTACATGCTGGCGGCGTTCATGATTCTCGGCGGGTTGCTGGCGATCAGCGTGCCGGCGAAGATGGTTAGCAAGTAAGCCGATTGACGACGTAGAGCAGGTAGCGCCGTCAAACGTCCTGCGTCGCATGTCAGGCGTAACGCTTCACGCCCCAACGAAAAAGCCCCCGGCATCGCTCGGCGCCGGGGGCTCTTTTATTTCCTTCTACTTCCGCGCCGATTCGAGCACGCGGCAACGCACAACCCTCAAACCACATTCATCGCCAGCGCACTCTCGCGATAATGCTGGCTCGCCTTATCCGCATCGCCGAGCTGCTCATGCAAACGCGCCAGCGCGCGATGCGAGCGAATCTTCAAGGTCTCGTTGTCGGCCAGTTTCAGCGCGTGTTCGAGGAACGACTGCGCCTTGCCCCACAGCTGCTGATGCAGACACAAGCGGCCCAGCGCGAACAGCAGATCCGCATCTTCCGGACGCTCCTGCTGCCACCCTTCGGCCTTCTGGATAAGCGGCAAGGCGTCGCCGGCGGCGGTGTCCGGATAACGACGCAGCAAACGCGCGTCCCAGTTCTGCGCCAGCGCTTCTTCGACGATCTTGCGCGCTTCCTGCGGACGATTCAGCGAGACCAGCAGTTCGGCAGCGAGATCTGCGAGACGCGGCGAATGACGTTCGGTGGCCGATAGCGAATGCCACAGCTCGAGCAGCGCATCGGCATTGTGACGCCGATCACGCAACAGGTTTTCCGCCGCCAGCTGACGCAAACGCACCGCGACCGCCGGATGAATCGCCTCGCGCTTTTCCAGCGTCTTGACGAGCTTGAGCACTTCGCCCCAGTTCTTCAATTGCTGTTGCGCGCGCAACATGATCTGCTGCGCGTGAATCCGCCGCGCACCCTGCGACTGCATTTCGGTCAGCGCGGTGAGCGCGCCGTCCGCGTCGCGGCCGTCGGCGCGCATGTCGGCGGTAGCCATCAGGCGCGCGTCCTGCCAGTCGGCTTCGTCGATCTGCGCGAGCCATTCGTCGCGCCGCGCGTATTCATGCATGCGGTGTGCCGCGGTGGCCGCGATCAAACCGGCTGCGCCCCGGTTGTCGCCCATGGTGAGCGCGTCCTTCGCGGCTTTTTCAGCGCGCGAAAAACGGCCGGCGTACAGATTGCCGATCGCGTCACGCAACGCGGCGTGCGCCTTCGCGACCCGCGAGCGCGCACGATACGCGGCCACACGCTGCGGCATGCGCCAGATATTGCGCACGATGCGCAGGAGCGCATACAGCAGGATGAACAGCACCACCAGGCCGACCACGAACAGATTCAGCGAGATGTCGACGCGGTACGGCGGATAGACCAGCAGCACCTGCCCCGTGTCGAAACGCCCGACCACCGCCAGCACCACGGCGACGGCGAACAGCAACGCAAGCCATAGAAGTCCCCGGATCGCCATGATTAACCTCGGCTCCGGTATTGGCTGACGGCCTGCAGGCTCGTATTCAGATTCGGCACCTCGACTGCCACCGAGCCCGCGTCCACCTGCCTGACCAGATCGATCACGGTCTGCGTCTTCTTCGACGTGTTGTCGAAGTAGCGGCCGAGCGCGGCGTCCGCCGCGTGCAGGTCGGACTTCAGCGTGGTCTGGTTGCGCGAGAGCAGCGCAAGCCGCGCCGACAGCAAGCGCATCTTCAGATTCTCGCGTACGAAGTAGCCTTGATCCGGTGCGACGAGCATGGCGTCGGCGTTGTCGATGCGGCGCACCTGCACGAGGCTGGTCAGTTGCTGGCCGATGCCGCTCGTGACTTCGCGCCACCACACTTTCCAGCGCGGCTCGCCGGTAGCCGCGGCCACCTTCGCCGTGTCGGCCCAGGTGGCCGCCTTGGGCGTGGCATGGGCGATCGGTGCTTCGCCGGAAAGCGGCAAGCTGTCGACCTGGTCGATCGCGTTGTCGAGCTTGATGGCCAGACCCGTGAGATCGGTGGAAGGCGCCGCCTTCAGCTTGTCGATGTCTTGCGCGATAGCCTTGCGCACGGCCACCACCTGCGCGCCGTCCGAAGCGGCGAGGCGGGTGTCCGCGCTTTGCAGCGCGAACAGCGCGAGTTGCGTGTTGCCGGTGAGCTGCAACTGCTGGCTCGCCGCCGAGAGCATCTGGCCGACTTCAGCCAGCGTCCAGTCATCGCGATTGCGCGCGAGATCGGCGTATTGCTGCTGCAATGCCTGCTGCGCGCTTTGCGCATCCGCAAGCTTGCCTTCGAGCTGCGCGACCTGCGAGTCCGACTGATGAACCGTGGCAAGCGCCTGATCGGTCTTGACGCGCAGTTCATTGGTCTGCGCGTCGTTGGCTTGCTGGCGTTGCGCGAGCTGCTGCTCGGCGCGCTCCACCTTGCGATTGAGCGCATAGCCGCCCACGCCAGCCGCACAGGCGATGATCACCACGACAAACCACAGCAGCGGTCCGCTCGCGCTGCGGCGCTTTTGCTGCGCTTCGTAGGGCGTGAAGGGTTGATTCGGCGGCAACGCAGTGGTCGCGGCCGGCTGGGGTGAGGCGTTCGTGGATGCGTTCGTTTCAGTCATGCGTGATTTAGCCGGTGGTTGAGCCGGATTGGACGGTACCGGTTGAACAACGGGAGGCACGGCGGCAAGCAAGGCACGGACAATTCGCTCATCGCCCGCGCCGGACACCGTAATGCTATCAAAACCCAATGCCCGCGCGGTCTGCGCAATGCGGGGATGCGGCGTGACGAGCGTGGCTTGTTTCAGCTGCGCGATCTCGTCGGCGGTGAGATGGTCTTGCGCGAGTTCGTGCAGATTGCGCACGCCTTCGGAACTGGTGAGGAGCCACGCATGCGGTGCGCCTGCCAGCAGCGCGTGCACGCGCGCCCACGCGGCGATCGACGGTTCCGGCACGAGACGCCGATAGGCCGCCACCGTCTCGACTTCGGCGCCCGCTTCGCGCAGACGGTCGGCCAGCCACTCGCGGCCGCCGTCGCCGCGCACGATCAGTACGCGTTTGCCTGCGGGCGTCGCCGCGCCGAGCGCGGTGTCGATGGCGGCAAAGAGGCCTTCGGAATCGAAGCGCGCCGTGTCGTCGTCGGCCACGGCAGGCGGGCTGACGACCTGGTGCGCGGGCGCCGCGACGCCGTGGCGCGCGAGCGCCTGCACGCTGCCGGGGCCGACTACGCCGATCGGCAGCGCATGCGGCCAGATCGCGTTGCTGCGAGCAAACGCGTGGTCGATCGCGTTCGGCGACACGAACACCACCAGCGCATAGCGTTCGAGCGAGGCCAGCGCGGCGCGCAACGGCGCGTCGTCCGCCACAGGCGCGATCTCGATCAGCGGGAACTCCAGCGTGACGATGCCGGCCGCCACGAGCAGCGCAGTCAGTTCGCTCGACTGACCGGCCGGTCGCGTAATCACGGCCGTGAATGCCGCCTCGCCGACGGAAGACGATGCGTTGCCTGGAATAGCGGCCGCCATCACTCGCCGGTCACCGCGCCGGCGGGGCCGCTCGCCGTGCTGAGCGCGCGGACGATTTCCATGGCGCCCTGCTGTTCGAGCGCGTTCGCCACTTGCTGGCCGAGCGCGACCGCGCCTTCGATGCCCGGCGCGGGCGCCGACGCCTGCGCGCTCAACACGCGCCGGCCATCGGGCGTCGCGACGATGCCGCGCAGATGCAGCGCGCCGTCGTGCCAGCTCGCATAAGCCGCGAGCGGCACTTCGCAACTGCCGCCGAGCGCGCGCGACACCATCCGCTCCGCTTCGACGGCGGCGGCCGTGGCTTCGTGATGTAGCGGCGCGAGCCATGCCGCGAGGTCGGCGCGGTCGGCGCGAATCTCGATGCCGAGCGCGCCCTGACCGGCTGCGGGCAGGCTATCTTCGGGATCGAGCAACGCGCGGATGCGTTCGGCCAGACCCAACCGCTTCAGACCGGCAGCAGCCAGAATGATCGCCGCGTAGTCGCCGCGATCGAGTTTCGACAGCCGCGTATCCAGATTGCCGCGCAACGGCCGCACTTCCAGATGCGGATAGCGCATGCGCAGCATCGCTTCGCGGCGCAGGCTGGAGGTGCCGACCACGGCGCCGGCCGGCAGCGCGGCTAGCGAATCGTATTCGTTGGACACCAGCGCATCGCGCGGGTCTTCGCGCTCCATGATGGTGGACAGCGCGAAGCCGGCGGGCAATTCCATCGGCACGTCTTTGAGCGAATGCACGGCCAGATCGGCGCGGCCGTCGGCCAGCGCGCTCTCCAGCTCCTTGACGAAGAGGCCCTTGCCGCCGACCTTCGACAACGTGCGATCGAGAATTTGATCGCCGCGTGTGGTCATCCCGAGGATTTTTACGTCGCAAGATGGATATAATTTGTGCAGCGCACATCGCACATGCTCCGCCTGCCACATGGCCAGGCGGCTTTCTCGCGACGCAATCACAAGCGTGTGGGGTGGCGCGGATAACGTCTCGGTGTTCATTAGCTTGCTGATCGAATGACGGGATGTAATAACAATCAATGTTAGCACGCGCCCTTGTGTCTTCAGGCACGCCGGAGCGCCGTGCTGGCGCGGTATCGATGGAGGAGACGGGCTTTCGCGCGGCGCGCACCTGCCACATCCTTCGCCTGTTCACGCACGGTCGTTCGCGCATCGTGCGGCGGCATGCGCGATGATGCAGTGCGGCGTCTCGTGTATAGCGTGCACGTAGTATGCGTTTCGTGCGCATTGTGCAAAGCGCGCGCGGCCCAATCCCCAGCGCATGTCCATCGACGCGTATCGTTTTCCTGCAGTCCAAGCAGTAGCCACGTAGTAGCAGTCCATCGTTCAATAGACCCTGGCTTCCCTGAGGAAACCCATCGTGACGTCTTCCGGATCGGCGCGCCCTGCTCGCCGCAACACCGCATCGCCCAACGCTTCCGCGGCCGACGCCGCCGTTGCATCCGGCGCTTCCGCCGCTTCTGCTCCCGAGGCCGCGCCGGCCAAACGCACCGCCAAAGTGGCCAAAGCGGCTCAGGCAGCGAATGCCGCCAAAACCCCAAAAGCCGCCAAAGCTTCCATGCCCGTGAAGGCCAGCGCGGCAACGCAAGCCGCCACCGCCGACAAGGCAGCGAAACCGGCCAAGGCCGGATCCACGAAGATCAAGATCAAAGCCGCCGCAGGCGAAACCCTCGCGGCTCCAGACGCGAAGACGGCGAAAACGGCAAAAACCGCAAAAACGCCCAAGCTGCAAGCCGTCTCGAAAGATACGCTCGCGCCGGCGCCGAAAAACGGCGGCCGCACGCGTGAAGACAAGGACCACCCGCTGTTCCAGGACATCCGTTATCTCGGACGGCTGCTCGGCGATGTCCTGCGCGAGCAGGAAGGTGACGCGGTGTTCGACGTCGTGGAAACGATCCGTCAGACCGCTGTGCGCTTTCGCCGCGAAGACGACAGCACAGCCGCGCAGACGCTCGACAAGAAGCTGCGTTCACTGAGTCCGGAGCAAACGGTTAGCGTGGTGCGTGCCTTCAGCTATTTCTCGCACCTCGCGAATATTGCCGAAGACCGTCACCGCAACCGCCGTCACCGCATTCACGAGCTGGCCGGTTCGACCTCGCAGCCGGGCACCGTCGCGCATGCGCTCGAACGGCTGGTCGAAGCGGGCGCCGCCGCGACGCCGGTCTTGCAGCAGTTCTTCAACGAAGCGCTGATCGTGCCGGTGCTGACCGCGCACCCCACCGAAGTGCAGCGCAAGAGCATTCTCGACGCCCAGCACGACATCGCACGCCTGCTCGCCGAACGCGACCAGCCGCTGACCGAACGCGAGCGAGCGCACAACGAAGCGATGCTGCGCGCCCGCGTCACGTCGCTTTGGCAAACCCGGATGCTGCGCGATGCCCGGCTGACGGTCGCCGATGAAATCGAAAACGCGCTGTCGTATTACCGCGCCACCTTCCTCGAAGAAATCCCCGCGCTCTACGCCGACATCGAAGACGCACTCACCGAGCACGGGCTCGCCGCGCGCCTGCCGCCCTTCTTCCAGATGGGCAGCTGGATCGGCGGCGACCGCGACGGCAATCCGAACGTCACGGCGGAAACCCTTGAGCACGCGATCACGCGCCAGGCCGCGGTGATCTTCGAACACTACATGGAGCAGGTGCACAAGCTCGGCGCGGAGTTGTCGGTATCGAACCTGCTGGCCGGCGCGAGCGACGCACTGAAAGAACTCGCCGCCGCCTCGCCCGACCAGTCGCCGCATCGCGTCGACGAGCCGTATCGCCGCGCGCTGATCGGCGTGTACACGCGGCTCGCGGCGAGCGCGCGCGTGCGCCTCGGCGAAGGCAGCGTGCCGGTGCGCAGCGCCGGCCGCGGCGCGGCGCCGGTGCGCGCCAAACCGTACGGCGACGCGAGCGAATTCGTGCGCGACCTGCATGTGCTGATCGATTCGCTCGCCGAGCATCACGGCGCGTCGCTGGCCGCACCGCGCCTGTCGCCGCTCGCTCGCGCTGCCGAAGTGTTCGGTTTTCACCTCGCCAGCATCGACCTGCGTCAAAGCTCCGACATCCATGAAGCCGTGATCGCGGAGTTGCTGAAACGCGCGGGCGTGGAGGCGGACTATGCGGCGCTCTCCGAAGCGGACAAGTTGCACGTGCTGCTCGCGGAACTCGCGCAGCCGCGTCTGCTGCGCTCGCCGTACGTCGAGTATTCCGACCTCGTG
Organism: Paraburkholderia lacunae; assembly: GCF_003353175.1. Classification (GTDB taxonomy): domain Bacteria; phylum Pseudomonadota; class Gammaproteobacteria; order Burkholderiales; family Burkholderiaceae; genus Paraburkholderia; species Paraburkholderia lacunae. The sequence continues at coordinate 181,301 of NZ_QHKS01000015.1, forward strand.
AAGAGCGAACTCGGCGTGCTCGAAGAGGCCCGCGTCACGCGCGAGAAGTTCGGCGCGCGCGCGGTGCGCAACTACATCATTTCGCACACGGAGACGGTCAGCGATCTCGTCGAAGTGATGCTGCTGCAGAAAGAAACCGGCCTGCTGCAGGGTCGTCTCGGCGACGCCAACAATCCGGCGAGAGCCGGGCTCATGGTGATTCCGCTGTTCGAGACGATCCCCGACTTGCGCAACGCACCTCACATCATGCGCGATCTGATCGCGCTGCCGGGCGTCGGCGCACTGATCGAACATCAAGGCAACGAGCAGGAAGTGATGCTCGGCTACTCGGACAGCAACAAGGACGGCGGCTTCCTCACGTCGAACTGGGAGCTGTACCGTGCCGAGCTCGCGCTGGTGTCGCTGTTCAACGAGCGCGGCGTGACGCTGCGCCTGTTCCATGGACGCGGAGGCACGGTCGGCCGCGGCGGCGGCCCGACCTATCAGGCGATTCTGTCGCAGCCGCCGGGCACCGTCGACGGCCAGATCCGCTTGACCGAGCAAGGCGAAGTGATCGCGAGCAAGTTCGGCAATCCGGAAATCGGCCGGCGCAACCTCGAAACCGTGGTCGCCGCGACGCTTGAAGCATCGCTGCTGCCGCACGGCAATGCGCCCGAGCAACTACCCGTTTTCGAAGAGACGATGCAGCAATTGTCCGATGCGGCGATGGCGTCTTATCGCGCGCTGGTCTACGAGACACCTGGCTTCAAGGAGTATTTCTTCGAATCGACGCCGATCTCGGAGATCGCCGAACTGAACATCGGCAGCCGTCCGGCTGCGCGTAAATTGCAGGACCCGAAGCAACGCAAGATCGAAGATCTGCGCGCGATTCCGTGGGGCTTCTCATGGGGCCAATGCCGTTTGCTGCTCACCGGCTGGTACGGTTTCGGCAGCGCGGTGGCCGCGCATCTGGACGGCGCGCCGAGCGACGCGGAACGCGTACGCCGTCTCGCGCTGCTCAAGAAGATGTACAAGACGTGGCCGTTCTTCTCGACCCTGCTGTCGAACATGGACATGGTGCTGGCGAAGACCGACCTCGCGGTGGCCTCGCGCTACGCGCAACTGGTGTCCGACAAGAAGCTGCGCAAGCACGTGTTCGAGCGGATCGTCGCGGAATGGGAGCGCACCTCGAAGGTGTTGTCGGAAATCACCGGCAAGAGCGAGCGGCTCGCGGAAAATCCGCTGCTCGCGCGTTCGATCAAGAACCGCTTCCCGTATCTCGACCCGCTCAATCACCTGCAGGTGGAACTGCTCAAGCGTCACCGCGCGGGCGACACCAACGCGCGCGTGCGTCGCGGGATTCATCTGAGCATCAACGGGATCGCCGCGGGCCTGCGTAATACGGGCTGACGCTTCTTGGCGACGTGGCGGGTGTGCGGCTTGCTGCGCCCCGCTATGTTCGAACCGTCCGCTGCACGCGGCGGAATGTCGGTTGCGGCATTCCGCCGTTTTCTTTTTTGCGGCTTTTAGCGCGGCTTATTGCGCTGTCTGTTGCGCTGTCTGTTGCGCTGTCTGTTGCGCTGTTAGTTGCGCGACCTGCTGCGCTGCTTATTGCGCTTCGACCATCAGCGCGTCGAGCTTGAACGAGCCGTCTTCCTGCACGTCGAAATACTGGCGCACTTCATCGGGCGAGCTATTCCACAGCGAGTGGATCGCCACCACACGCGGCTCAGGCGTACGCATGCGTGCCACCCACGATTCGAACTCGATCGCAATCCGCCAACGCTCGCGAATCGTCGCCGTGAATCCGGCTGCTTCGAAGAGCGCAATCCATTCGTCGGCACGATAGTCGCGAATGTGCGAGCCGTCGCGCAGCAATTCCACCGCCTGAATATGCGTGTCGAGCAGCGGATGATCGATGCCGGCAATGTCGATGAACAATACCTTGCCGCCCGGCTTCAGTACGCGGCGCACCTCCGCGAGAGCGCGCGGCACGTCGTGCCAGTGATGCGCGCTCATCCGGCTGATGACCCAGTCGAAAGAATGAGCGTCGAACGGCAGCGTTTCGGCGGCGCCCTGTTGTGTGCGAATGTTGCCGAGGCCGCGCTTGCGCGCCGCGCCTTCGACCGTTGCCAGCATCTGCGGCGCGATGTCGTAGGCGACCACCGCTGCGGCATGCGGCGCCACCGCGAAGCTCGCGTGGCCTGCGCCGCAGCCCATGTCGAGCACCGTCGCGCCCGGGGTCGCCGCGATCGAATCGGCCAGCGTCTGCAGATCGGCGCCGGTGGCATGCGTCTGACTCGTCAAATACGCGGCGGCGGTCGAGCCGAAGGCGTCGGCGACCTGATCGTGATGTTTCATGGGAGGCTCCGGTGACTTGCGTGGGATCGGGTTGGAACGCTGTGTGCCGTTCCAGCCGTTACAATAGAGTCCGCCGTGTACCAGTACAAGTTAAGCAATTATTCTGGTATTGATAACACCCGCCAAGTGCCGCCCGATCTGAACGACTACGCAGAACGACTAAACAGAATGACCACGCCGTCCTCAGCCGACCACCCGCCGCCACTCGACGCAACGCCCGCCCGCGCGCTCGGCGACTTCATCCGCGCGCACCGCGAGCGGCTCTCGCCGCAAGCGGTCGGCCTGCCGCCGGGCCCGCGCCGCCGTACGCCGGGTTTGCGGCGCGAGGAAGTCGCGCAGTTATGCGGCGTCAGCCCGACCTGGTACACATGGATCGAACAGGGACGGCCGGTATCCGCATCGGCCGACGCGCTGGCGCGAATCGCCGTGGCGCTGCAACTGTCGCGCGCCGAGCGTGCGTATCTGTTCGAACTGGCCGCCCAGCGTGATCCGGCCGAGCCCGACCCGGCCGCCGCCGACGCACCCGCCACGCTGCTGCAAACCGTGCAACTGGTGAACGCACCGGCTTATGTGCTCGATCGCCAATGGAATGCCCTGGCCTGGAACGAACGCGCCTCCGACCTCTTCGTCGGCTGGCTGGACGGCGCGCACGACCGCAATCTGCTGCGCTACACCTTCACCGAACCGGCCGCGCGCGAGTTGATCTTCGACTGGGAAACGCGCGCGCGGCGCCTCGCCGCCGAATTTCGCGCCGACTCGATCCGCCATCTGAACGATGCGCCCACGCGCGCGCTGATCGACTCGCTGAGCGCCGCCAGCGACGCGTTCGCGCGCTTCTGGGCGTCGCAAGACGTCGGCGGCCGCGAAGGCGGACGGCGCGAATTCAACCATCCGCGCGACGGCCGCATCGTCTACGACCAGATCACCTTCAAGCCCGCGCATCGCGAGGATCTGAAGCTGGTGGTGCTGGTGCGCGAATAGGCGCCGCTGCGACAACCCCTTGACCGCTGCTCGTGAGCGGACGACCCGCGAACACCCCGCGGACAACCCGCTTGGTCCGCGGTGCCTTGGGATGCTTTTTACCCGAATCACCGCCGCAGGCCGCCGGCGCCATTTGGCAGCCCGCCCCGGTGTTAAAATCACAGTCTTTCTTCGCTTCGGCGGCGCCCGCGTACCTCACGCAAACGCTGTCAGCCTCCTCACCGCTCAACTGCCAAACACCATGACGTCCCAACTGCACAAAAAAGGCGAAGCCTGGTCGGCTCGCTTCTCGGAGCCGATGTCGGAACTCGTCAAACGCTATACGTCGTCGGTTTTCTTCGACAAGCGTCTGGCGCTCGTCGATATCGAAGGGTCGCTCGCGCACGCCTCGATGCTGGCCGCGCAGAAGATCATCGCCGCCGACGACCTGGCCGCGATCCAACGCGGCATGGCGCAGATCAAGGGTGAAATCGAGCGTGGCGAGTTCGAGTGGCAACTCGATCTGGAAGACGTCCACCTGAACATCGAGGCTCGCCTGACCGCGCTGATCGGCGACGCCGGCAAGCGCCTGCATACCGGCCGCTCGCGCAACGACCAGGTCGCGACGGATATCCGCCTGTGGCTGCGCGGCGAAATCGACCGGATCGGCGGCTTGCTGAAGGATCTGCGCAGGGCCCTGCTCGACATGGCCGAGAAGAACGCGTCGACCATCATGCCCGGCTTCACGCACCTGCAAGTCGCGCAGCCGGTCACGTTCGGCCATCACCTGCTGGCCTACGTCGAAATGTTTTCGCGCGACGCCGAGCGCATGATCGATTGCCGCAAGCGCGTGAACCGTCTGCCGCTCGGCGCGGCGGCTTTGGCAGGCACCAGCTATCCGATCGACCGTCACGCAGTGGCGAACACGCTCGGCTTCGACGGCATCTGCGCGAACTCGCTGGATGCGGTGTCCGATCGCGACTTCGCGATCGAATTCACGGCAGCATCGGCGCTGGTGATGACGCACGTGTCGCGCTTCTCGGAAGAGCTGGTGTTGTGGATGAGCCCGCGCGTGGGCTTCATCGATCTGGCCGACCGCTTCTGCACCGGTTCGTCGATCATGCCGCAGAAGAAGAACCCGGATGTGCCGGAACTGGCGCGCGGCAAAACCGGCCGCGTGAACGGCCACCTGATGGCGCTGCTGACGTTGATGAAAGGCCAGCCGCTCGCGTACAACAAGGACAACCAGGAAGACAAGGAGCCGCTATTCGACACCGTCGATACGGTTGCCGATACGCTGCGGATTTTTGCCGAGATGGTGGCCGGCATCACGGTGAAGCCGCAAGCCATGCGCGACGCCGCGTTGCAAGGCTTCTCGACCGCAACCGATCTGGCCGACTATCTGGTCAAGCGCGGACTGCCGTTCCGCGATGCGCACGAAGCGGTCGCGCTGGCGGTGCGGGTGTGCGTCGATCGCGGCTGCGATCTGGCCGACCTGACGCTCGCGGAAATGCGCAGCGAGTTGCCGAACGTCGCGCATCTGATCGGCGAAGACGTCTTCTCGTATCTGACGCTCGAAGGGTCGGTGGCGAGCCGCAATCATGCGGGCGGCACGGCGCCCGAACAGGTTCTTGCCGCCGTCAAGGCTGCACGGGACGCCTTGAAGTAACGCGGCGCGTCAAACAGCGCAGTCCGGCGCTCTCGCGCACGGACATGACCCGTCCTGACATAGGTTGACACCTACGCACCGCTGTTCGCGGTTAGAAACGCCCGATGAACTTCATCGGGCGTTCTGTATTTTAAAGAATGATGCGGTCGTTCCTGGTTGTAGATCTGC
>NZ_QHKS01000016.1 GCF_003353175.1 Paraburkholderia lacunae
CCACGGTGCGATCGCGCCGATCACGCCGTACGGTTCGGCGATCGTCATGCCGAGGTGGTCGTGATCGGTCGCGGCCACGTCGCCACCCAGCTTGTCGGCGAACTCCGCGTAGAAGCGGATGCCCTCGGCGGTGAACGGCACGTCCCAGCCAATTGCCTGAGCAATCGGACGCGTCGAACCGAGCGCTTCCAGACGGCCCAGGAACGGCGCATCGGCTTCGACCAGCTCAGCGAAACGGCGCAGGATTTTGGCGCGCTCGCGCGGCGCCATGCGTGCCCAGCCGCTCGTTCTGAAAGCCTGCCACGCGTTCTCCACCGCGCGATCCACCGTTCCGGCATCGGCGAGTGGCACCCAAGCATAGATCACGCCGTCCGAAGGGCGCGCCACCTCGATGCGGCGCCCGCCGCTGCGCAGGTCACCGTCCACATACTCACCGCCGATGAAATGCCCGCTGCGAATCGCGACGTCGTCCGGATTGAAGCTGTCCATGGGCAAGGTTTCCTGTGTGATTGGCTGAGGGTCCACGCGGGGGCTTTTTGACAACGCCGCGGCGATGACGAAATCATAGAGCCGTCGGCGCGGCATATGTCGCCGATAAAAATCGCCGCGCAGCAGAACACGCCCGTAATGAGCGAAGAAACCTGGCGTTTTGCATCGATTTTCGATGCGGCCCTTTCGAGCGCCGCGGATAGAAAGATCGTCCTAGTCACACCGCGCACCGGATGACAGAGTGACGGCGTAAATCTTCAGTCATTCAGGAGTACGGTGTGTCCGATTCGATTACCTATCGACCCTTCACCCACGACGACGTCGCCGCCGCGCACGCGCTGACGGTCGAGCTCAAATGGCCGCATCGCGCGGACGACTGGAGATTCGTGGCGCTTCTGGGCGGGGGCTTCGTCGCGGAAGACGCGAGTGGCGTGATCGGCACCGCCCTGTGCTGGAAGTACGGCGCCGACCGCGCCTCGCTCGGGATGGTGATCGTGTCCCCCGGGCAGCAAGGGCGCGGCATCGGTAGAAAGCTGATGGATCTGGTGCTGGAAGAACTCGGCAGCCGGGTCACGTTCCTGCACGCCACCGCGGCCGGACAGCCTTTATACGAAAAGCTCGGGTTTAGCGCAGTCGGCACGCTCGACCAGCATCAGGGCACGGCATTCCAGCCGCCTCTCGTTTCCTTGCCGCCCGGTGAGCGCCTGCGCCCACTCGGGTCGAGCGATACGGCACGGCTGGTCGAACTGGCGTCGCAAGCGAGCGGGCTGGACCGTGAAGAAGTCTTGCCTGCACTATTAAGCGCGGCCGACGGCATCGCGCTCGACCGCGACGGCGAACTGATCGGCTTCGCGCTGTTTCGCCGCTTCGGACACGGCTTTGCGATCGGTCCGGTGGTCGCGCCCGCGTCGGAGGATTCGAGCCGCGCCAAAGCGCTCATCAGCCACTGGCTAGCGCTGAACGAAGGCGTGTTCGTGCGTATCGACACCCCGGGCGAAAGCGGTCTCACGGAGTGGCTGGCACAGTTGGGCTTGCCGCGCGTGGACACGGTCGTCAAAATGGTCCGTTCCGCCACGCCGGGCGAGCCCGCGAACGCCGGACAGGATACGCATTACCTGCAATACGGCATCATCAACCAGGCAATCTGCTGACCATCATCGCCTTCCTCTATAAAGCCGACCCGGCGCGCGGCGCGCAATGGACGCGTCCGGACACGCTGTCGACGTGGCGCTCGATAATCTGCGCCGCCATCGCGAAGGTGTGCCGATGCTCGGCCAGATCGACCGGACTCAAGGCTATTGAGCACCGCGCGGAACGAAACGCCCGCGCGGCGGCGCTTTTCAGTGTTCGCAGCAGAAAATGCCAAGACCACGTATCAAAACGCGTGGCGCGCGCTTTTCCGGCAATTGTTTAGGTGAGCGGGCACTCGTCGCAGATCAGTAGTATGGAACGGTCAACAGCTCCTTCCCGCGACGAGAAACCACCATGCCGATTCATTCGCTCATCGAAGCCGACCGCAAGCATCTGATTCACCCGGTCATCAACTACCGCGCGCACGAAGCCCGCGGCGTCACCGTCCTCGAGTCGGCCAGCGGCGCCTTCCTGCGCGACGCGGCCGGCAACGAGCTGCTCGACGCGTTCTCGGGCCTGTGGTGCGTGAACGTGGGTTACGGCCAGCAGAGCATCGTCGACGCCGCCACGGCGCAGATGAAGAAGCTGCCCTACGCGACCGGCTACTTCCATTTCGGCTCGGCGCCGGCGATCGAACTGGCGCAAAAGCTGGTCGAGGTGTCGCCCGCTTCGTTGCAGCACGTTTACTTCACGCTCGGCGGCTCCGATGCGGTGGATTCGGCGATCCGCTTCATCACGCATTACTTCAATGCAACGGGCCGTCCCACGAAGAAGCACATCATCGCGCTGCAGCGCGGCTACCACGGCTCATCGTCGATGGGCGCGGGGCTCACCGCGTTGCCCGCGTTCCATCGCAACTTCGATCTGCCGCTGCCGAACCAGCATCATCTGCCGTCGCCGTACGCGTACCGCAATCATTTCGCCGACGACGCCGCGCTGATCGCCGCCTCGGCCGCGGCCCTCGAAGCGAAGGTGGCGGAGCTCGGCGCAGATAATGTCGCGGCCTTCTTCTGCGAACCGATTCAGGGCTCGGGTGGCGTGATCGTGCCGCCGGTCGGCTGGCTGAAAGCGATGCGCGAAGCCTGCCGCAAGCTCGGCATCCTGTTCGTCGCGGACGAAGTCATCACGGGCTTCGGCCGCACCGGTCCGCTGTTCGCGTGCCAGGGCGAAAACGTCGAACCGGATCTGATGACCGTGGCGAAAGGACTGACCGCCGGTTATGCGCCGATGGGCGCGGTCTTGATGTCTGACGAAATCTACCAGGGCATTGCCGACGGCGACGCCGAAGCGATCGTCGGTCACGGCCACACGTACTCGGCGCATCCGGTCAGCGCGGCGATCGGCCTCGAAGTGATGCGCCTGTATCACGAGGGCGGCCTGCTCGCCAACGGCGTGGCGCGCGCTCCGCGTTTCGCCCGCGGCCTGGATGCGCTGCTCGAGCATCCGCTGGTGGGCGACTCGCGCCATCGCGGCCTGCTCGGCGCGCTCGAACTGGTTGCGGATAAGGACAGCAAGGCGGGCTTCGATCCTGCGTTGAAACTGTCCGACCGGATCGCCGCCGCCGCGTATGAAAACCGCCTGATCTTCCGCGCGTTTGGCGACAACATTCTCGGCTTTGCACCGGCGCTGTCGTACACCGAGGCGGAGTTCGATCTGATGTTCGAGCGACTCGAAAAAACCCTCGACGACGTACTCGCGCAAGCCGATGTCCGGGCCGCTCTCAGGGACAAAACTCATGCCACCGCATGCTAGAGTAAAGGGCACCCCCAGCCACTTACCCCAATCGGCAGAGCGACGACGTTACGATGAGCAGCGACTGCAAGCTGGACCGGATTGATCTGCGCATACTTTCTCAGTTGCAGAAGAAAGGCCGCATAACCAACGTCGAGCTTGCCGATGCGGTCGGCCTTTCTCCCAGCCCTTGCCTGATCCGGGTCAAGCGTCTGGAGAAAGCCGGCTATATCATCGGCTACGGTGCGCAGATCCAGCTCTGTCTTCCCACTCGGAACTTGTGGCGCAGTGCTACCCGCAGGACGAATTGCGAATTCGTCGACGACACGTCGGCGGCACCTTTCAGCCCCAGCGGCTCCCTTGCACATAGCCGCTTTGCAGTTGATACGCGTGTCCCGTTCAAGTGTTGTTCGGGTAGTTAATGCCTTCGTCGATCACCCCGTATAACGTGACCGTATTCTGCGCAAAGACCGGTACCGAAAGCGTCATCGTCAATGCCGACGCCCGCAGCTTTATATTTCGCATAGTAAAGATCCCAAGCAAGAATATTAGATTTATGATTAACATCGATTTATCCGCCATGACCGCTCGTTGACCCGGTCAGCAACGGAAGCCTTCTCCACTACCCTCCGGCATTGCTCCGCCAAAGACACTTCTTCCATCAGATGGTTGTTGTGCAGCTTTGACCCATTCGCACGAATAGTCGGATCGGAGCTTATCAAGCCAAATCTCATATCCCGCTATGTTTTCTCCATGCTTTGCCCGACTTTTGGTTATGCAAAGCATTTCGCCGAGCCCAGGACATTCCCTATAACAAGGTTCCTCGTTAAATATTCAAAGACTGGCTGAAACCCCACCTTTTTTCTATAAACCCCTGATAAAGCCGACGTTGCGCGGCACTTCTGGCTGAAGCGCCTCTTCGTCCACCACGACACGCTCGGCCTTGCATTACCAAAAGTAGGGAAAAGCAGGCAGAAAATGTAGCTGGATCGATCAAATTGGCTTGATACGCTGCACCTCATGCATCAAGCGGAGGCGGGCAGCACCCGGTCGACATATTTCTTCTTTTATGCGACGAATCATCTTTTGCTGTTCGCCCGGCTGCCTTGCAGCTTTCATATTCGACAGCGGTATCCCGTTGCGTGCTGAAGCTTGCCGGGGATGTTCAGTCAGACGCGATCCTGGCCCCAAGTGTGGGGTGAGTCTGGAAGACGAGATCGCGGGCTTGATTTCTTGAACTCGCCAGTTGGGAAGACAGAATGAACCCTAACCTGACATTTGCGCCGGGAGATATGTTGAGCCCGGGCACAATGGAAGCGGAAGACGTTGCAGCGGCAGTCGAACGTGTCGCGGTTTCCGGGACCGGCATTCTTACGGTTAAAAACCTGTCGAAAATCTTCGGGCCGAAGCCCGAGCGTGCCGCCGAGCTAATCAAGCAAGGTCTTGGCCGCAACGAGATTTTCGAGCAGACCGGCAACATGGTGGCGGTCAACGACGTCAGCCTCAGCGTTAAGGCGGGCGAAATCTTTGTTGTCATGGGTCTCTCGGGTTCCGGCAAGTCAACGCTGGTTCGACTGCTCAACCGGCTGATCGAGCCGACGTCCGGCCAGGTCATTCTCGAAGGCCGCGACATTGCGCCCATGTCCACGCTGGAATTACGTGACGTGCGCCGCAAGAAGATGGCGATGGTGTTCCAGTCATTCGCGCTTCTGCCGAACCGCACGGTCCTCGACAACATCGCGTACGGACTGGAAGTCGCCGGCATCAAGAAAGCGCAGCGCTACGAAATCGCGCGTACCGCGCTCACGCGAGTCGGTCTCGGCTCGTACGAAAAGCTGCTTCCCAGCGAGCTATCCGGCGGCATGCAGCAGCGGGTAGGCCTCGCACGTGCGCTCGCCGTCAATCCCGCAGTCCTTCTGATGGACGAAGCGTTCTCGGCATTGGACCCGCTGATCCGGTTCGAAATGCAATGCGAACTTCTGCGGCTTCAGAAAGAAGAGCAGCGGACCATCGTCTTCATTTCACACGACATCGAAGAAGCCATCAAGATTGGCGGCCGGATCGGCATCATGAAGGATGGCTGCCTGATTCAGGTCGGCACGCCTGCGGAGCTCATCCAGTCGCCCGCGGACACCTACGTACGGGACTTCTTCCGCAACGTCGACGTTTCCCGGTTCCTCAAGGCCTCCAGCCTCATGACAAAGATCGACCGGGGTCTCATTTCCTGCGACGTCGGCACATCCTCGGAACGTTACCTCAATCCGCTCATCGATAGCGGCGTCGAATGCGGCTATGTCTGCGACGAATCAGGCCGATATCAGGGCTGCGTCACGCCAGCCTCTCTGCATAAGGCCGGTACGCGCCCCGTGCGCGACGCCCTGCTCCCGGACGTGAATGCGGTTTCGCTGGATGCGGACCTGCATCAACTGGCTGCCGTTGCGTTGAGCCAGGATCACGACGTGCCCGTCACCGACACGGCCGGAAAGCTCGCAGGCGTGGTGTCCTGCCGGACGATACTCAAGCAGGTTATGGAACGGAGAGCAGCATGAACTCGTCAGTCATCGGGAAAATTGCAGAAGACGGCGTCAATTTTCTCTTTCAGCATTTCCGGGGCGGCTTCGACGCTTTCTCCGCCTCACTGGGTGCGGTAATCAAACTGCTGCAGGACGGACTGGCTGCGATTCCGTTTGTTGCGATGCTCGTCATCCTCGTGGCATTTGCGTTGTGGCGGCGCGGTATCGTGTTTTCGGTCTTCGTCGGTCTTGCACTTCTCGCCATTCAATACATGGGTCTGTGGGCTCAAACGGTTTCAACCCTGGCACTCGTTATCGCAGCGACCTTCTTCAGCCTGGTAGTGGGCGTGCCGCTCGGCATCTGGGGCGCGCGCAACAAACGGGTGGAAATGATTCTGCGTTCGCTGCTCGATTTCATGCAGACGATGCCCGCCTTCGTCTATCTGATCCCGGCGGTCATCCTGTTCGGCCTGGGACGCGTCCCGGCGGTGATTGCCACCATCGTGTTTGCCATGCCGCCGGTCGTGCGCCTCACGACCCTGGGTATCCGGCAGGTGCGCGAGGAGTTGCTGGAAGCAGGTCGCGCCTTCGGCAGCACGGACATGCAGCTTCTCTGGAAAATCCAGCTGCCGAATGCGCTGCCGTCAATCATGGCCGGCGTGAATCAGACCATCATGATGGCGCTTTCGATGGTCGTGGTGGCGTCGATGATCGGCGCCGGCGGACTGGGCGAGTACGTGCTGAGCGGCATCCAGCGTCTCGACATCGGGATCGGCTTCGAAGGTGGACTCGGCGTCGTGTTGCTTGCCATCGTGCTCGACCGCCTGACGGAAAGTTTCGGCGTGAAGGCGAAGAAGACAAAGAAGGCCAAACGCGTCACACCCGGAGTCACGCCCGGCGCGGGAACGGCAAAGGCCGGCACAAACGCCGCGGCGCGTACCTGACCGGCAGTATCGCATCGCGAATGCGGTGCGATCGCCACAGGCAGTAGGTAGTAGGGAGTTCGGAGACCAGACACGCTATTGCAGCGGCCGTCAAATTTTCAAGAAAATTTCATTATCACGTAGGAGTACTGTATGAACAGCAATGTGTTGAAGTCGCTGGTTGCGAAACTGGCGGTGTCGGCGGTCGTTACGATGGTTGCCGGTGTGGGGTCGGCGGTCGCGGCCGAACCTGTCAAGATGGCGGTCACCAACTGGGCCGACGTTCTGGCGGTGGCCAATGTGGCCAAATACGCTCTGGAGACGAACCTCAAGCAGCCGGTGCAGTTTGTTCAGGCCGATATCGGCATCCAGTACCAGGGCGTGGCCCGCGGCGACCTCGACATCATGGTGGGGGGCTGGCTGCCGGTGACTCATGCAACGTATTACGCGAAGTACAAGAACGATATGGACGACGTCAGCGTCATCTATACCGGCGGCAAGAACGGTTGGGCTGTGCCGGCGTACATTCCCGAGTCCCAGCTCTCGTCGATTTCCGATCTGGAGAAGCCCGACGTCAAGAGCAAGCTGAACGGCACCGTTCAGGGTATCGAGCCCGGCGGCGGTCTGATGCAGGCGTCCGAAAAGACCATCAAGGCGTACGACCTGAACGGCTACAACCTGCAATCGTCGAGCGAAGCCGGCATGCTCGCAGGCGTGCAGCGAGCTTATCAGTCGAAGCAATGGATTGTGGCCACGGTCTGGAGCCCTCATTGGCTGTTCCAGAAGTGGCAGATGCGTTACCTCAAGGACCCCAAAGGCACGCTGGGTGGCGAGGAGCAGGTTCACGCCTTCGCATCCAAACAGTTCGCCACCAAGTTTCCGCAGGCGGACGTTTTCTTCAAGCATTTCAAGCTGACTCTCGCTGACGTCGAGGCCATCGAGTTCGAGGGCAACGCCACGAACGACTATGCGACGGCAGCGAAGAAATTCGTCGACGCGCATCCGGACAAGCTGAAGGCCTGGTTGCAGCAATAAATCACGTTGTTCTCGCCGTGGGCGGAGGTGTAATGGCCGCTCACGGCGTTGCATGACATGTCTCACACGATCTAATTCCGGAGTGACCACGTGAACGAGAACTCACGCTTTTTTGCTGAAACTCTCCAGAGCCGTGACCCCGTCATCGCATCAGAGATTGCGTTGGAGTTGCGTCGCCAGCAAACCCAGATTGAACTGATCGCTTCCGAGAACATTGTCTCGGCCGCGGTGATGGAAGCTCAGGGCACCGTGCTCACCAACAAATACGCGGAAGGGTATCCGTCAAAGCGGTATTACGGCGGTTGTGAGCACGTGGACAGGATTGAAGCACTGGCCATTGACCGCGTGAAAGCGCTGTTCGATGCCGAATACGCGAACGTGCAACCTCATTCGGGTGCCCAGGCCAATGGCGCGGTGATGCTCGCGCTGGTCAAACCGGGCGACACGGTGATGGGCATGTCGCTCGATGCCGGCGGACATCTGACGCATGGCGCGCGTCCCGCGCTTTCCGGCAAATGGTTCAACGCGGTCCAGTACGGCGTGAGTCCCGAAACGTACCGCATCGACTATGAGCAAGTGCGTCGGCTTGCCGAAGAGCATCGCCCCAAACTCATCATTGCGGGCTATTCGGCCTACCCGCGCGCGCTGGACTTTGCCGCTTTTCGCGAAATCGCCGATAGCGTGGGTGCATTGTTGATGGTCGACATGGCGCACATTGCCGGGATCGTCGCAGCGGGCAGACACGAAAACCCCGTTCGATTTGCGGACGTGGTGACGTCCACGACGCACAAGACGCTTCGCGGACCGCGCGGCGGCTTCATCCTCACCAATAACGGCGACATAGCCAAGAAGATCAACTCGGCCGTATTTCCGGGCCTGCAGGGCGGCCCGCTCATGCACGTCATCGCAGGCAAAGCGGTCGCCTTTGGTGAAGCGCTTCGTCCGGAATTCACGACGTATATCGACCAGGTGCTGCGTAACGCCCATGCGCTCGGCAACGTCCTGACGTCGGGCGGCCTGAGCCTCGTCACCGGCGGAACCGACAACCATCTGTTGCTAGTCGACTTGCGCGGCAAGCGGCTCACCGGCACCCAGGCTGAAAAGGCGCTGGAGCGTGCGGGCATCACCTGCAACAAGAACGGCATTCCGTTCGATACGGAAAGCCCGACAGTCACCTCGGGAATCCGCCTCGGCACGCCCGCTGGAACAACGCGAGGCTTCGGTACCGACCAGTTCGAGCAGGTCGGCCAGATGATTCTGGAGGTCCTGTCGGCGCTCGAACAGGAGCCCAACGGCGATGACCAGGTCGAACGTGCGGTCCGCAGCCGCGTAAGAGATTTGTGCAGCCAGTTTCCGATTTACTCACATGCTGAGGCACTCGTGTAATCCGCCAGCGGTTCGTCAACGAATTGCCAACGATTCTTGCCGACTATCCCGGCAGCGCTTTGCACCTTTTATACAAGAGAGAATTCGAAATGAGCTTCGAGGGAGTACACACACCACTGGTCACGCCGTTCAAGCCGGACGGAGAAATCGACCATGATCTTCTCGGCAGGCATGCCGCCAATCTTGCCGGTCGCGTTTCGGGCCTTGGGGTCGGCGGGACGACGGGCGAATACTATGCGCTGAGCTTCGAAGAACGGGTTCAGACGTTCAACACGGTCGCCGAGGCGGCAGGCGGCAAGACGTATCTGACTGCAGGCATCAATGCGACCACGACGAAGGAAGTCATCCGTCTGGGTCAGGAAGCAAAACGCGCCGGTCTGTCCGCATTGTTGCTCGCCGCTCCGTACTACGCCCAACCGACGCAGGAAGAGCTGCTGAACCACATGTTGACGGTGGACGACAGCCTCGACATGCCCATCATGCTGTACAACTTCCCGGCTCGCACTGGCACGGACATCGGCGATGACGTGCTGACCAGGCTGCTCGAGCGGCCGAACTTCATCGCGATGAAGGAAAGCACCGGCGACATTTCGCATCTGCATCACCTCGCCACGCATTTCCGTGACAGGCTGGTACTGAGCTGCGGCATGGACGACCAGGCGCTCGAGTTCTTCGTATGGGGTGCAAGGAGCTGGGTCGCCGGTGCTTCCAACTTTCTGCCCGAAGCGCACACCGCGCTCCTCGACGCATGCGTCAAGCAAGGTGACTTCGCAACTGGCCGCAAGTTGATGGCGCAACTGCTGCCGGTACTCGAACTGCTGGAGCGCAGTGGGAAATTCATCCAGTACGTTCGCTACGGATGTGAGCTGGCCGGCATGCCTGTCGGTGTTGCCCGCGCGCCGCTCGGCACGCTGACCGACAACGAGCGCAGCACGTTTGGCCAGCTCGCTCAACCTATGTTGCGCAGCGCGCAGTAACTGCATGACCTCGAAACTGGAATTCGCGCGGTTCCCGGCGCCAGACGGCGTGAACGGCTGGTGGGAAAGTCTGCCACCGCCCTCGCCCGCCAATACGGTGTCTGCCGGGCATCGATATGACTGGGTCGTTGTCGGCGGTGGTATTACGGGGCTGTGTGCTGCGCGGCGTCTGGCGGAGCTTGCGCCTGATGCCACGATCGCGCTGGTCGAAGCGGACCGTATCGGGCGCACCACGGCGGGACGAAATTCCGGATTCTTCGTCGATTTACCCCACGACATAAGCAGTGAAAGCTACTCGCGCAGTGTGGAAGCCGATAAGGCCGATGTTCGGTTTCAACGTCACGGCATTGACTATGTGCGCTCGACGGTCAAGCGGTACAACATCGATTGCGACTGGCGGGACGACGGCAAGTTTCACGCTTCGGTAAACAGGAAAGGCCACGCCGCACTGAGCCACTTTGCAGAAGGACTCGCTCGCATCGACGAAGGCTTCGAGTGGCTGGACGAGACAGCCATTGCAAGCGTGACCGGAACGGATTTCTATCAGGGCGCGCTATTTACGCCGGGTTGCAGTACGGTTCAACCCGCAGCGCTGATGCGCGGTCTCGCGGCGACGTTGCCGGAGAATGTGAAGATCTTCGAACTTAGCGCGGTCAAGGGAATAGAAGACCAGCGTCAGGGGAAGGTCCTGAGCTTCGACTGCGGCACGATTGTGGCGAAGCGCGTGATTCTATGCACCAACGCGTATGCGGCGACCTTCGGCGGGCATCCGAATGGTCTGCTGCCTGTCTATACGTTCGCCTCCATGACGCGGGTAATGAACCCGGAGGAAGTCGCGAGGCTCGGCGGTACGCGGTCGTGGGCATTGATTCCCGCCGACCCCATGGGCTCGACCGTTCGCCGTCTGATTACGGACCGCATCTGCGTTCGCAACCACTTCGCCTTTCGACCCAGCCTCGAACTTTCGCAAGCCGACCTGGCGAAGGCGAAGAGTATGCATCAACGGTCGTTCGACCGGCGCTTTCCGATGCTCAAGGACGTCGAACTGGAATACACATGGGGCGGCCCGTTGTGTCTGTCCGCGAACAACGGTGCGCTGTTTGGACGCCGAGACGATGGCGTCTTTCAGGCGATCGGATGCAATGGCCTCGGTCTGAGCAGAGGGTCGGCATCCGGCAAGCTCATCGCCGAATATGCACTCGGCCAATCCGACGAACTCATTCGCCAGCTTTTGAATCAGCCGCATCCGCGCTCGCTGCCGGTCCGCCCGATTGCGGACGTAGCGGTTTCAGCGGCTATCTGGATGAAGGAATTTTCGGCGGGGGCCGAGCTTTAAATTTGTGAGGACAGGACATGACGACTTATCAGGAATGGCAGCAGAAAGCTGAAACCTTCTCACTCGATGGAAGAGCGTTTATCGCGGGGCAACGGTGTCCGGCTGCGTCGAACGAGACGTTCCAGACGCTCAATCCTTCGACGGGAAAAGTACTCGCCGGTATCGCAAAGTGCGATACGAAAGACGTCGACCGCGCGGTTGTGGCGGCGAGAGAGGCGTTCGAGTCCGGCGTGTGGTCGAAGGCAGCGCCGGCGCAGCGAAAGTCGGTGCTTCTGCGGCTCGCGCAACTGATCGAGGAAAACGCTGAGGAACTGGCGCTTCTCGAAGCACTCGAGGCGGGCAAGCCAATCAGCGAATGCTTGGGACTGGACATCCCCGAATCCGCAGCCTGTATCCGCTGGCACGCGGAAGTGACCGACAAGCGGTACGACGCACTGTCGCCGTCGGGCGCGAGCGTCGTGAGTATGATTACGCGCGAGCCGATCGGCGTCGTGGGCGCGGTGTTGCCGTGGAACTTCCCCGCGCTCATGCTGGCCTGGAAAATCGGCCCTGCGCTGTCGGTGGGCAATAGCGTCATTGTGAAACCCGCCGAGCAGACGTCGCTTTCCACACTGCGCATCGCCGACCTCGCAACGCAAGCCGGCGTGCCCGCGGGCGTCCTCAGCGTCGTAACCGGTTTTGGTGAAAGCGCGGGCCAGGCCGTGGGCCGCCATGCGGATGTCGACCTGGTTGCTTTCACAGGCTCCACGGAAACCGGCAAGCGATTCCTTCATTACTCGGCGGACACGAACCTGAAGCGAGTCGTGCTGGAGTGCGGCGGCAAGAATCCTCAAGTGGTTCTGCCCGACGTTGCGAACCTGGACGCCGTCGCGGAGCAGGCAGTCGCCGCCGCCTTCTGGAACATGGGCGAGAACTGCAGCGCGGGCTCCCGAATTCTGGTTCCTTCGACTACCAAAGCCGAGTTGCTCGAAAAGGTTCTGGTCGTTCTGCAAGGATGGAAGACGGGCGACCCGCTCGACCCCGACGTCAAGCTCGGTTCTCTGATTGAAGAGAAGCATTATCAAAAAGTACTCGCCCACATCGAGAAAGCGAAGGCGGAAGGCGCGCGCCTCGTGTGCGGCGGCAAAGCCACGCGCACTGAAACCGGCGGGTGGTTTGTCGAGCCGACCATCTTCGACAACGTCACCCCGCAGATGAGCATCGCCCGCGAGGAAGTTTTTGGCCCAGTCGTCTGCTTCATCGAATACGCGGACGTCGACGAGGCCGTCCGGATTGCCAACGACACCTGCTATGGACTCGCTGCATCGCTATGGACCGACAACGTCAACAACGCTCACAAGATTGCCGCCCGGATCAGGGCGGGTACGGTCACGGTGAACTGTTTTGGCGAGGGCGACCTCTCGACCCCTTTTGGTGGATTCAAGCAATCGGGCTTCGGTGGCCGCGATAAATCGGTCTATGCGCACGACCAGTATTGCGAGCTGAAGACCACCTGGCTCAAGCTGGACTGAGGCAATTCGATTCGAGCGGGAGCCCGGCTTGTCACGCCGGGCTATTGACTTTCCGGACGCGGCTGCGTTTGACGCTGCCGCGCTTCAACGCTATGTGAGACCCAATGCGACTTGGATTCATCGGGACCGGCACCATCACGCAGGCAGTCGTCACCGGATTGCTTCGGTTCGACTTTCCGTTTGACCGCATTTCGCTGTCGCCCCGCAATGCGGAAACTGCTGCGGCGCTTGCCGCGCTTGATAGGCGAGTGCAGGTAGGCAAAAGCAATCAGGAAGTGCTGGAGGCGTCCGACGTTGTCTGTCTTGCAGTCGTGCCGCAAATCGCTGCCAACGTGTTGAGCGAACTGCATTTTGATTCGCGCCATCATGTCATCAGCTTCATCGCGGGAATGTCAATCGACGAAGTGCGCAGGCTCGTCCGCGCGCGCAGCAAGGTCGTTCGCGCGATACCGTTGCCGGCAGTGGCCGAGGGCAAGGGAAGCACGGCAATCTGTCCCGCGGACCGCGTGGCGACATCCTTGTTCTCGGCACTGGGGCAAGCTGTCGAAGTCGACGACGAGGCCAAATTCGACGCACTGTCGGCCGTAACCGCGACGATGGCGAGCTTCTATGCGGTGCTGGAAGCCCAGGCGTCATGGCTGGTCCGCCAGGGCCTGGATTACGATGCCGCTCGCTCATTTCTGTCGGGTTACGCTGTTGGTCTCGCACACGATACGACCAGAAGCGGGAAATCGTTTACGGGGCTGATCGAGCACTGCATGACGCCGGGTGGCATCAACGAACAGGTTCACAACGAGCTCTCGAAACGCGGGACGTACGCACATTTCGCCGAGGCTCTCGACCGGGTGTTGGTGAGGATTCAAGGTCGCCTATAAGGCCACATTTAACGCCGCATTTAACGCCACATTTAACGCCGCCGGGAGCGACGCTGTCCCCGGGTTGACCTCTCTTGCCAGCGAGCAAGGAGACTCGCACACTATTCCAGTTGAGATACCCCTGTCTCATGACCGGGGTAGCCGCCTTGCACCGAGGCAAATTGGGCGGCGTAGCTCCGCAGTCCTCGGACAGAACCACGCGCTTGCGCGTGAAAAGGTGACAACGATGCAACAGAAGCATTTATTCGCTGACAGACTCCTCGCCCAGATGCCGTCGTTGCGGGCGCTGCGATGCTTCGTCACCGCGGCGCGCTACGAAAGCTTCACGCAGGCGGCAGAAGTGCTTTGCGTCACGCAGGCCGCAATCAGCAGGCAAATCAAGGAACTCGAAGATTCACTCGATGTGGCCCTGTTTGAGCGCACCGGGCGGCATATTGCGCTCACCGATGCGGGCCGCATTCTCTACAACGCGTCGTATCTGTCGATCATGAATATCGCGGAGGCCGCCGAAGCGGTGCGTCGCTCCGACAAGCGCGCGCTGACCATTTGCGTCTCGCATACGTTCTCGGCTCTGTGGCTGTCGTTCAGGCTGCCCGCGTTCCGCAAAAGGTTCCCGGATATCAGATTGGTCGTGATGGTGACCGAGCATTTCATGGAGCTGGACGAGCTCATGCAACCTGACGTCATCATTACCAAGAATCCGCCGCGCGAACCGGAGTACGAAGTCGAGCCTCTCTTCCACGACGTGGTGTATCCCGTCTGTAGTCAGCCGTTCTTCGAGCAACATTTTCGCGGGCAGTCGTTGAAGCCGCTCGACCTGCTATCGCAGCCCACGTTGAACCTCTCGCTGCTGGGACGGGCCCAGGTGTGTGAACATGTCGACTGGCGCGTGTGGCGAAACTGGTTTCAGCAAGGTGATGGCACAGACAGGGTCACCGAAAACGAACACTTCGAGAGCAACGACTATCGACTCCTTGTCGCCCAGGCCGAAGCGGGCGAAGGCACCCTGCTCGGCTGGCATCACCTTGTCCATCGCCAGATCGAACAGGGCCGCCTGATTCGGCCGGTGCAGGACGCGCTCGAGTTCCACGACCGTCATCACTACCTGATCACGCACAAGAACGCGAAGCTTCGACCGGAGTATCGACAGTTCCGTGAATGGCTCGGTGAGGAAGTCGGCGCGATGATGCGCGAATGGCGAGGCGTCGAAGCGCAGACCACCAGTTAGCTCTTGCTGACACCCGTTCGACCAGCATGAGCAGGTCCGTCGAAAGACGACTCTCCTCGGCGGCTTCCAGAGCGCTTCTCGAGTGCTTCTACAGCGTTAATGCAGCGTTAATGCAGGCAGTCCCATGTTTAACGACCCCATTCATCGCGGAACCGCCCGGCCGCTCCGCTTTGGAATCGTGCTGTTGCCCAATTTCACACTGACCGCATTTTCCGGTTTCGTCGACCTTCTCAGGCTGGCCAGTGACGAAGGCGACATGAGCAGGCCAGTCCGCTGTTCGTGGACCATCGTCGGCGAATCTTCTACGCCCGTGCGGGCAAGCTGTGGCATCCAGGTCACGCCGTGGACAACCTTTGAGGAAGCCAGACCCTTCGATTACGTCGTGATCGTCGGCGGCTTGCTGCACTCCGGGCCGTCCGCAAGCAAAGCCACGCTCCAGTTCATTCGTGAGGCCGCGAAAACGTCCGCCACCCTGGTCGGCATTTGCACAGGGGTATTTGCCTTGATGCGGGCCGAAGTGATGGACGGATATCGCCTATGCGTGAGCTGGTTCCACTACTGGGATTTCGTCGAGCGCTTTCCGGGCATTGACGAACGTAATCTTGTTGCGGACCGGCTGTTCGTCATCGACCGACGCCGGATTACCTGCTCAGGCGGACGGGCCTCGATCGATGTGGCAGCGGCTATCCTGCTGCGCCATGTCGAGGCCACAGTCGTGCAGAAGGCGCTGCGTATCATGCTTGTGGATGACGCCCAGAAAGGCAATGCCCCGCAGCCGCATCCTCCGGGACTCGAACCCGCGACACACCCCAAGGTAAGGCGCGCGATCCTGTTGATGGAACAGCACATGGGTCAGCCGTTGAGCCTGGGAGAACTTGCCCGACGTCTCGAGATGTCCGTCCGACAGCTCGAGCGGCTGTTTGCCGCGGAAACGGGCAAGTCGCCGCACGCGTACGGGCGACAGATCCGGATACGCACGGCATCCTGGCTGCTGACGAGTTCTGACCGGACGGTGGCCGATATTGCAACGTCCTGCGGTTTCTCCGACGCTTCGCATCTTGGCCGTGAGTTCCGAAAACAATATGGCGAATCGCCGAACGCCTATCGCGTGGCTCGACCGCAGAGCGACGCGCCAACGCTGGCCGCCGGGTAGCGCGTGGCCAACTGGACCATGAACATGGCATGCAAGCGGCCCGGCTTCCCGAACAGCGAGCGGCCGAGGCACGACAGGCAGGACTTCCCCTTAACCGACACTGGATACCGCAGATCATGACTACCGCGCACGATGAAATGGTTCTTTTTGGATTGAACGTCAAGAATGGGCGACGCTGTTATTCCATCGATGAGCGCGACTGGCAGCCTATGAAAATCGGCGAAACAGTGCTACCTGGCTTTCTGTGGATTCCTGTTGCCGATGATGAGAACGGTGCGTGGAGCAGCTACTGGATGCGTCTGCAACCAGGGGCGCGGTCGTTCGAGCACCAGCACGACTCGACCGAGCTGATTCTTGTTCTCGACGGGGTGTTCACGGATGACGACGGCACGGATTTCCTGCCGGGACAGACGGTGTCCTACCCGGCCGGATCGCGGCACAGTACCTTCTCGCAAGACGGCTGTACGGTACTGGTCGTCGCTCATACCGGGTCGACGATAGTTTCTTAACCACAAGCCACGCGCCCCTGAGTCACGGGAGTGTGTTGACCATCAGCGCTGAGCGGCATGCTGAGCGGAAATTGTTAAATCCGCTCGTCATGCCTTTGTCGAAAATATTCATACACCGCTGCCCTATTTTGACTGGAGGGGCGAAATGAAACCGGCAACCGCACGGACTAAGGGATACCGGCGACTTGTCCCTTCGCTGACAGCGCTCGTCGAGTTCGAGGCGGTCGCGCGGCACGGGAGCTTCACTCTGGCGGCCGATGAGCTAGGTGTGACCCAGGCCGCGGTAAGCCGGCAGGTCAAATTTCTTGAGGAAACGCTCGGGATTCGGCTCTTCGACCGTCTGCATCGTTCAATCAAACTCACTGAGGAAGGTGAGGCCCTGTATTTTATCGTCGCCGAGTCGATGCAGAAAATTGCAGGCGTGTTCGACCGACTAGCCAGCGGCCCGGTCCAACAGGAACTGGTGCTTGCGGCAACGTCTGCATTCTCACATTTTCGCCTCCTGCCTCGGCTGGGGTCCCTCAAGAAGGCTCAGCCGAATCTTCAGCTTCGCCTCTCCACGCAGATGTTCACCGCGGACCTCCGCCCCAAAGAAATTGACGTCGCCGTACGATTCGGAAACGGACGATGGGGAGATGGCAAGGCAACCTTCCTCTTTGACGAAGAGGTCTTTCCTGTCTGCTCGCCGAATTGGGTGAAATCGCGAGGCGCGCCAGAATCGCTGCAGGACGTCGCCCACGCCGCCCTCATCGAGTCGGATTCCACTTCGGAAGGCTGGATGGGATGGGATGAGTGGTTTCACGCTTTGGGCGTGAGGCCGGTGCGATTGAACTTTGCGCTGCGCAGTAGTCTTTATTGTTGCACCGGTACTTGCCCCTGCCCCTGCCCCTGCCCCTGGCCCTGCCCCGCAAGAGAGCATGACAGCTCAGGAAACCTTCACGGTAAAGCTTGCCCGCTCCGCCAGGACGTTCACGATGAACCCGTCGGATACCGTGCTTGCGGCTGCAAAAAAAGCGGGAGTCGCAATTGCATCCTCTTGCAGTCAGGGTATGTGCGGCACCTGCAAAACCAGGGTACTCGAAGGCACCGTGGATATGCATCACAACGGCGGGATTCGAGACAGAGACGTCCAGAAGGGTTTCCGCCTTCTATGTTGCAGCCGCCCTACCTCCGATCTGGTGCTGGAACTCTGACCGACCATTCCATGAAACGGGCAACGTCGCGCGCTGAGTGTTCTGCGGCGACAGTTGCATTCCGGGAAGGCGAGTCCCCTGTCCGGTCGCCCGGCAACCGGAGCACGCCAGATTCGAGTTTCATATAAAGCGAGATGGTTCCCCGGAGGAATTGCATGTCTGCCAGTGAGACGATTGATACGAGTACTGCCGCCAATCCGACACGGACGAACAATACGTTGCCCGACGTCAGGGCCCACAGGCTGGCCCGGGTGCGGGAACAACTCCATAAGAACAACTGCCCCGCGATATTGCTTTACGATCCGGTGAACATCCGTTACGCAACGGACACATCGAACATGCAAATCTGGACGGGACGCAATCCGTCGCGATATGTGATGGTGTTTGCCGACGGTCGCGTCATCGCCTGGGAGTTTCACAGTTGCGAGCATGTGTGGGATGGCCTGAATCTGGGCCTCGAAATGCGCAGTGCTGTCAGTTGGACCTTCTTCAGCGCGGGCACCGAAGCCGAGCGCCGCGCTGACGTGTGGGGGGCCGAGATTGTCGATGTGCTGAGCAAGCGTGCACCGAACGAGCGCCGTCTGGCGGTCGACCGGCTCGACCCCATCGGCGCCGCCTATCTGATCAGGAACGGCCTGACCCTTCTGGACGGACAGGCCATGATGGAGATGGCCCGGACAGTTAAGTCGTCAGGCGAGCTCGTGCTCATGAACGAGTCCCTACGCGCATGCGAGAAAGGGATTGAGCGCATGCATCGCGAGCTTCAGCCTGGCATGACCGAGCAGGACCTCTGGGCAAACCTTCACCACGAGAATATCCGGCACGGCGGCGAGTGGATTGAAACCCGCCTTCTCGCCTCGGGAGACCGGACCAATCCATGGATGCATGAATGCTCCTCGCGGGTTCTGCAGCACGGCGAGTTGCTAGCGTTCGATACCGACATGGTCGGACCGAATGGCTACTGCTCGGATATCTCCCGGACATGGACGGTAGGCCATACCCGACCGTCCGACGAGCAGCGCAGGCTCTATGAGGCTGCCTATTCACAAGTCCATTTCAACATGGATCTGTTGCGCCCCGGTATGACATTCCGGGAATTCTCGGAAAAGGCCTGGAAGATGCCGGAGCTATATCTGAAGAACAGATATAGCTGCGTGGCGCACGGCAACGGCATGGTCGACGAATATCCGTCCATCGCGCATCAGGTTGATTGGGAAAGCGGCGGCTACGACGGTCAGTTTGAAATCGGCATGACGCTTTGCGTCGAGAGCTATATCGGCGCAGAAGGAGGAAATCAAGGCGTGAAGCTGGAGCAGCAGGTGGTGCTCACCGAGAGCGGTTGCGTGCCGCTCACCTTGTGCAGCTTTGAAACCGGCTGGTTGTGAGGCCGGCGCGAGTAGAGCTGTATTCCAGCGTAGAACCGCGCAGCCATTTGCCTGACGATCGGTGCATCGTGCACGCTGCCGGTACCCGGCCTGGTGCGGGCGCTCATGACTGTCGAAACGGACGTTCAACTGCCGCTCGAACGCATCGCCACAGATAACCTGGTGCCTGCGCCGGCCAACGTACTGATGGATCGGTTGGCCGGGATGTTTCCAGAAGCGTACGCAAGTCAGGCACAACTACGAACGCTACAGCGCCGGGTCAAGGCGTGGCGAGCAGAGCGCGTAAAAGAACTGATTCTGGGCGGCCTGCGAAAGTCCGCTGATGCGCCAGCCGAAGTGTGAGTTGCGGAAAAGTTGAAAGTCGCCGGGGGCCGGGCGCTCCGCACCCGGCAAACCACGAAAGAAGAGAAGAGAAGAAAGAAAGCGAAACGACAACAATCCGTCGGGTAACATTCTTTCGTGAGGCAACACGCTACGCCTCCATAGTTGTCATGAGACCGACATCCGTGCATGCCGTGCCACCGAGCAATGTCCGCCGTTACATTGGACGAAGTGTCAAGGCTGGCCTGGTCACAGCGATCCCCAAGATCGGATGAATTGCCAGGTATACTCCCCACCAGTATCCGATATATACTCCCGCCCAGTTCCCATGGAAGGAAGACATGCCGCACACTCCCGAGGAAAAGAAGCGCGTTCTGGCACGCGTACGCCGCGTAAGAGGACAGATCGATGCGCTCGAGCGTGCACTGGCAGAAGGCGCCGAATGCGGACCGATTCTTCAGCAGATCGCCGCCGTCCGCGGCGCCGTCAATGGATTGATGGCCGGCGTCCTTGAAAGCCATCTGCGAGAGGAGTTTTCCCATGTTGCTGAAACAACCGAAAGCTCGCAGAAATCCATCGACGAAGTCGTCTCCCTGGTGCGTTCCTACTTCCGCTGAATACGTTGACGGCCGTCCGAATGGCCGGTTGTCGAATCCCTTTCTTTCTCGTCCAAAGGACTGACATGAAATCGCGTGCTGCCATTGCGTTCGCGCCCGGCGAACCCCTGCAAGTTGTCGAGATCGACGTCGAGCCGCCCCGTGCGGGCGAAGTGCTGGTGAAGATCACCCACACCGGCGTATGCCACACGGATGCCTTCACGCTCTCGGGCGATGATCCGGAGGGTCTGTTCCCTGTCGTTCTGGGCCACGAAGGCGCCGGCGTTGTCGTGGAAGTCGGTGAAGGCGTGACCAGCGTCAAACCGGGTGACCACGTGATTCCGCTCTACACTGCCGAATGTGGCGAATGTCTGTTCTGCAAGAGCGGCAAGACCAACCTGTGCGTAGCCGTGCGCGCCACCCAGGGCAAAGGCGTGATGCCCGACGGCACAACCCGTTTCAGCTACAACGGCAAACCCGTCTACCACTACATGGGCTGCTCCACGTTCAGCGAGTACACCGTCGTGGCGGAGGTATCGCTGGCGAAGATCAATCCGTCGGCCAATCACGAACAGGTCTGCCTGCTCGGTTGTGGCGTGACGACGGGGCTCGGTGCAGTGAAGAACACGGCCAAGGTGCAAGAAGGCGACACTGTGGCCGTGTTCGGACTTGGCGGAATCGGTCTCGCGGTCATCCAGGGCGCGAAGCTTGCCAAGGCAGGCCGCATCATCGCCATCGACACCAATCCGGGCAAGTTCGATCTGGCGCGCGCCTTCGGCGCCACCGACTGCGTGAACCCCAAGGATTTCGACAAGCCGATCCAGCAAGTCATTGTCGAGATGACGGGCTGGGGGGTAGACCACAGCTTCGAATGCATCGGCAACGTCAACGTCATGCGCGCGGCGCTCGAATGCGCTCATCGCGGCTGGGGACAATCGGTGGTCATCGGCGTGGCCGGAGCCGGCCAGGAAATCTCGACGCGTCCGTTTCAGCTCGTCACCGGCAGGCGCTGGCTCGGCACGGCCTTCGGCGGCGTCAAGGGCCGATCGCAGTTGCCAGGCATGGTCGAAGACGCGATGAACGGCAAGATTCAGCTCGCGCCGTTCGTCACTCATACGAAATCGCTTTCGGACATCAACGAGGCATTCGATCTGATGCACGAGGGCAAGTCGATCCGAACCGTCGTCCACTACTGAAGCCTTGCATAGGAGAATGAACATGTCTGCTCATGCAGCCAAGGCCAAAACGACTTACCGGGAGGCCTGATCGCCATGGAGCGAATCGAGCGGCACGCGAGCCACGATGGATACCAGGAAGTGTGGAAACACGCTTCCGTCACCCTTGGATGCGAAATGCGGTTCGGCATCTATTTACCGAACGCAGCACTGCACGGCAGGAAGTGTCCCGTTCTGTATTGGCTCTCCGGCCTGACCTGCACCGAGCAGAACTTCATCACCAAGGCCGGTGCGCAGCAATACGCCGCGAGGCACGGCATCATCATCGTCGCGCCGGACACCAGTCCGCGCGGCGACGATGTGCCCGACGACCCGGGCTATGACCTCGGCAAAGGTGCCGGATTCTACGTCAACGCGACGCAGCAGCCATGGGCACGGCACTTCCGCATGTACGACTATGTGGTCGACGAGTTGCCGAGATTGGTCGAGTCCGAATTTCCCGCGAGCGATGCTCGGGCAATCAGCGGGCATTCGATGGGAGGGCACGGCGCGCTGACCATTGCTATGCGCAATCCCGAACGCTATCGCAGCGTATCGGCTTTCTCGCCGATCGTCGCACCGAGCCAGGCGCCGTGGGGCGAGAAGGCGTTCACCGCGTATCTCGGCACCGATCGTGAAGCATGGAAGCAGCACGACGCCGTGGAATTGATCGCAACCACGACCAGCAGACTGCCGCTGCTGGTCGACCAGGGCACCGGTGACGAATTCCTGGAAAGCCAGTTGAAACCGGAACTCCTGCGCGCCGCCTGCCAGGCAGCCGCGCACCCGCTCCAACTGAACCTGCGACCGGGTTACGATCACAGCTACTACTTCATCGCCACTTTCATCGGCGAACATCTCGACCATCACGCGAAGGCGCTTCGCTGATCGGCCTTCACGAGCTCGGTGCCATCCAACGACGCGCTTGCGTCACACAAAAGAGATCGATCGCGCCGGCAGCTCGACGAGGTCGCTGCGATATCGGGCGTCGGCGTGGCAATGCTGCCCAGGGAACTGGTTGAGGCCGATATTCAGGCCGGCCGACTGCACCACCTGCTGCCAGGTCTGGCTAGCACGCCGGGCCTCGTCCATGCGATCTTTCCCAGGCGCCGAGGCATGGTTCCGGCCGTCCGTCACTTGCTGGATGCGCTCGTGGCAGGATTCGAAGATCTGAACCGGCAGCGCTAGAACGGTCGCCCGCGACGAGCACATCCATCGCTGTGGTGGGTAGGTCCCGCATGCGTCAGCAGCGGCCGGAAAGCGAGGCCTTGCATCAGGAATAAGATTGGCGGCCGAACACAAAACAAAGCGGCCGAGGCTTCCTGCCGATACAGGCAAGAAGGACTCAGCCGTCGACCGTTTCGCTCTGAGAATGTGGCCCGCATCAAGATCGCAGTGAGCACAACGGTGTTCCCGAATCGCACAGTAATCTGATCATCCACCAAGGTTGCGACTCCATCGCATCCTGACCGACCAAACAACTATTCACCGATGAAGGAATCCCGCGCCGAAAGTCGAGGTGCCAAACTTCACGTAGCCATCGATAACGGCGCGCGTGTCGGTTTGCGAGCCAAGCGGCAGGGGCGAGCCGGTGCCTCCCCCTCCATAGTTGCGATCGACGGCCGTCGCTACACCCCATTATTCAGCGTGCCCTGCGACACCCCTTCAGGCTCGTCGACCTGCTGCTCCGGTTGCTGGATGGTCTGGTCTTCAGAAGCGAACGAACTGTCGAAGCTGGGGGTGGCTATCCCTCGCGCCTTGCGCCATTGGTCCTGCTTGCTCACGCCCGCGTCACGACACGGCCACGCAACCGCGCAAGCGGCTCCATGCTTCAGACATTCGCGATGTGCGTGTCGGAAATCGCGCGGACGTCGATGCGGCGCGGCAGGATGGCGTCGCGATTCGCACTGTCGGCCACTTTCTGAAGCGCGGCGATATCCGCATCGTTGACAAAATGCTGTTTCAGCGAAGCGCGCCGCGTGATCAGCCTCGCGGCATCGAGCGGCGAGCGCGTGAGTGTCGCGTAGATCTGCGCGTAGGCGTCGGGGTTCGCGAGCGCCCAGTCGCCGGCGCGCTGGAACCTAAGCAGAACGTCGGCTATCGCAGCGCGTTTGAGTGCGTCCGTGAGCGCGGCGCCCGACGCGGTGATAAAGCCCAGACCGCTATTGATGCCCGTGCCGTCGCGCAGAATCCGCGCGCCGCGCTGCACGGCGATGCCGTAGTAAGG
Source organism: Paraburkholderia lacunae (assembly GCF_003353175.1). Lineage (GTDB taxonomy): Bacteria > Pseudomonadota > Gammaproteobacteria > Burkholderiales > Burkholderiaceae > Paraburkholderia > Paraburkholderia lacunae. Next base: position 23,734 of record NZ_QHKS01000016.1, read on the forward strand.
ATCGAACGTCGCCCATGTTTCGATCGATCCCGACGCAAATGCGGCGAAGGCGTCGACGGGAAGAATGAAACGGACCGTGACGTCCTCCCTGGAAAGACCCGCTTCGGCAAGCGCGCCATATAACTGGAACTGCGAAATACTGCCGCGCGCCGACGAAACGAACACTGTGCGCCCCTTCAGATCGGCAACGCTGCGAATCTTCGAGTCCGGCGCGACGAGAATGCCGAGTTGCGCGCCCGAGCCCACGCGCGTCGCGACGATTTTCAAGGTCGGATCGCCGAGCGCCGCCGCGAGCACCGGCAAGTCGCCTGCCGGCGCGAGATCGACGGCGCCCGCGCGTTGCGCCTCGAAGAGCGGCGCCGCGCCCTGAAAGTTGGCCCAGCGAAAAGCATACGGTGCGCCGTCGAGCACCTTCGCGGCTTCGGCGAGCGCACGTGTGCCGCCGGCCTGATCGCCGAGCACGAGCGTAGTCGACGCTAACCCGGCGGCGTGCGCGCCGCCCGAAGGCGCGATACCGGCGACGGCCAGCGCGGGAACCGCGCCGAGCAGTTTCAGCGTGCGCCGGCGCATGGAAGAAGTCGTGGAAACAGAAGCGGCCATATGCCCTCGCTTGCAATAGAAGCGCCAGCGTAGCGACTGCAACGCGCCTTGAGAATCAAGCGATTCCGATAACGTTATCTCGATCGGCTATTTGACCTGCGCGTGCCTGCCGTAGTCGGACCGGCGTGGCAGCCGGTGCTTCATGGTGACGCTGCTCGACAAGCTGGACGGCACCACCCAGCGGCTCGGGTATGCGGAAAAATCGCTTGAGCACGACTAGCCGCGCAATAGCAACAACAAATACTGGCCTTCCTGACCCGCAGCGCCTCGCCCCACGGGGCGATTCTCCACGCCTGAATAACAAAACCCCACGCTCCGAAAAACGTGGGGTTGGTCAGCAGTCTGAAGCCCGCGGTAGCGGGCTTTACTACTATCAAACGTCGATCAGAACTTGTGGCGGATACCCACGGTCACGGTAGCCTGCTTGCTGGAACCCGAATCGCCCGTCGCCGAACCGATGACAGCTACAGCAGCAGTGCCCGACGAGTCTTGTGTTCCTGATGCAGTCGTGTACGCTGCCCACGCATAGACATCCGTACGCTTGCTCAGCGAATAGTCTGCTGCGACAGCGAACTGGTTGTACTTCGCCGACGAGTTGCCGCTCGACTTCAGGTACACGTAGCCAATCTCGGTTTGCAGCGGTGCCGAGACCTGCCACACGGCGTACACCGAACCCGTGTTGTACTTTTCCGCCTTCTTGAACGTCGAACTGGCGTCTGCGGTGTATTCGGCGTAGCTGTAGTAGCCGCCCAAGGTCACCGCGCCGAATACGTAGTTGCCGCCGATACGGGCATTGTTGATCGACGCGGCGGTGGAATACGCGGCGTTGACCGACGAGTTGAACAGCGAGTCCCACGTCGTCGTGCCGCGGTTCGTGCCGCTGCCGTTGCTCATGTGGTAGTAGCCCGCTGCCAGGTTGACCGGACCATTGCTGTACGCGGCTGCAGCGGCATAGCTCTGACCCGAACCCAGCGCACCTGCCACCCCACCCAGCGAGTACATGGTTTCGAACTGGAGGCCGGACCAGGACGGTGAAGTGTATTTGATCGAGTTGTTAACGCGCGCGCTGTTGTCGGCGTTGTCGATGTCGCCCGGCGAGATGAATACGCCACCGAGGAAGCCATCGCCCTGAACCGGCTGAACCAGGTCAACCAGCGGATCGTATTGACGCCCAGCCGTGACGGTACCCCACTTGTCGCTGCTCAGACCGACGAACGCCTGGCGGCCGAACAGGCGGCTCCCCTGACCGAGCTTGCCATTCGTCGAGTTGAAGCCGCTTTCCACCGTGAAGATCGTCTTCAGACCACCACCGAGGTCTTCCGAGCCTTTCAGGCCCCAGCGGTTGCCGGATTCGTTACCCGACGACATGCTGATCGACTTTTTGCCGCCGTCGTTGGAGACGTACGTCAAGCCCGTATCGATGATGCCGTACAGCGTGACGCTGTTTTGTGCGTGAGCTACGCCAGTTGCGCCGAGCATGGCCAGCGAAAGCATTGCGAGTGCGGTCTTCTTCATCTGTGTCCTTGAGTTTTTGGCTGCGGTTTTGTCGCATTGAGGAGGCGGCCCTTCATGCTCGCGCGCTGAAACGGAATCACGTTACGGATAGTCGCTGAACCTCGACACCGGATCGCTTCCCGTCGCCACCGGCGTATAGCCCGGCACGTTCGCGCGAAACTGGTTGAGCAAACCGTTATCCACTTGCGAAAAACCCTTCAGCTGAAGCTGCATCATCACACGCGCGCCGGTGCTCGGCGACGTCGTCGAACTGGTGGCGTTGGTGTACTTTTCGAACGCGAGACCCAGTGACCAGCAATCCGCGTCGTACTGAAGCCCTAGCAAGCCCGCGATCAACCGGTGCGCGCGCATGTCGTAATTCACTCGCGCGACGCTGACGACATTGCGCATGAGCGGCCATTGCCCGGACACGATGAACTGATTGACCGGTTGATAATCGAGCGTGCTATTGGCGCGGGTATAACGATACGCCACGTTCAATACCTGCCTGACGCCCGGCGCCCAGCCGAAGCCGGCTTCCGCATGGGTGAGGTAATGATTGGCCTGACTGTATTCCACCGCCTGTTCCGCGGAGAAACCCGGGCCGAGCTTGTACGAAGCCCCTACGATCACACCCGTGCGCGCCACCGTCGCCAGCGAATCGCTCGTGCCGAGCGTCACGTGCGGCGCGGTGAAGTCATACTGCTGCGCGAGAACGAAGCGGGCGCGCTCGTCGCCGCTCGCGGCGTCGATGAAGCGCGTGGTCAGCGCCGCCGTGGCGCGGTTCGCATCGGACACGCGATCGTTGCCGACGAAGCTGTTTGGCATGAACAGTTCCGCCAGCCCGAAATCGGCGGTGGCGGTATCGAACAACGGCGCGTACGACTGATTGCGGTACGGCGTGTACACGTAGAAGAGCCGCGGCTCCAGCGTCTGGATATACGATTGCCCGAACAGCCGCACGCTCCGTTCGAAGCGCATGCCCGAGTCGAGGCTGAAAGTCGGCACGTTGACGCTGAACGACTTCGGCTCGCCGGAGGGCACGTCGGTGCCGATCGACGTCAGGTCGTACGCGGCAAAGTGCCATGCGAGCTTCGGCGTGATGAACCAGCCGGGACGCTCGATCGGATAGGCAACGTAAGGGTTGAAAACGAAACGGCTGCCTTGCGTCATATCCGCGGTCGAGATCGTGAAGCGTGTGGCGTCCGCTTCCGCGCCGAAGTCGAAGCCGCCCACGTTGTAGCGCGCGTAATGGACGTTGACCTGCGGCTCGCGGTTATAAGTCGAATCGCTCGAAAAAGCCTGCCAGCGCTGCTCGCGGGCCAGCACGCTCCACGGCCCGTTCGAATACGTCAAGCCGGCTTCCTGTTGATACAGCGTGGTGGAACCAGTCGGAAACGCCACGCCCGAAGCGAGATCGGTCACGACCGTCGAATCCGAGACCCGGTTGTAGTTGACGTAGGCGCCGAAGCCCGAACCGAGATTCCAGTTCTGTTTCAGCGCGATCGAATAGCGGTCGGTTTTGGTGAGCGCATCGTGCGGCAGCCATGCCACGGAGATCGTGCCGGAATCGTTCGGCCGCAGATAGCGGTAATCCGCCGTCAGCATCGCGCCCCGGTTCGACATGATGCGAGGCGTCAGCGTGAGATCGTAGTTGGGTGCGAGGTTGAAGTAATACGGCAGCGCGACGTCGACGCCGTTGGTCGAGCCGATCGAAAACGTCGGCGGCAGAATACCGCTGCGCGGCGCGCCCGATAAGGGAAACGACAGCCACCGGCTCGCCAGCAGCGGCACGCCCTGGAAAAACAGCACGCCGTTGTACGCAACGCCCTCGTCATTGCCGTTGTCGATATCGAATTCGGATGCCTTCAGATACCACGCCGGCGCCGACTCGCATTGGCAGGTGCTATAGGTGCCGCGATGGACGACGGTGCGCTCGTTGTCGACCACGTCGACGCGCTGCGCGCTGCCCCACCCGCCCGTCAGATGAAAGCGGTACTTCGGCACGCTGATGTAGCCTTCATTCGCCTCCACGTAGAAGTGCGCGTCCGGCCCGGCGAACACATTGCCGTTGTCGACCAGCTGCACGTGACCGTAGGCGTCGACCTTGTCGCTGCCCACGTCGTAATGCAGCGTGTCGCCCTTCACGATCGACGCATAACGCCGCAGTTGCGCGTGGCCCTTGAGCGAAACATCCGTGTCGGTGGTGGTCGTCACCGAATCGGCAATGGCCGCGGTGGCGGGTTTGTCGCCCGCCCGCACGGGCTGTTCGCTCAATTGCGGTGCAAGCCGCAGGCCCCAGACGCCATCGAGCGATTCCGCGATCGCGGACGCGCCCGACAGCTGCGCATGGCCGGCGAGCGGCACGCATCCGGACGTCCAGAGCATGAGCGAAACGAGTGGTCTTAAACGGAGACGTCGAAATACACTGCGCGATGTCAAAACAGGTAAGTATCGGAAAGGGGAAAGAACGCGTCGGCGCGAAGAAAAACCTGGGCGTGCGCCCGTCTTGACCACCGTGTCGACCACGTGGTCCGCATACGCTGTTACTGCAAGGTGACGTCGCTCGAGGGGGACTCGCTCACGCCCGCCGCGCCGCCCAGCGCCTGCAGCAGATAGGGAATCTGGCCGGCCGGCAAAGAGAACGACAACCCCGCGCTGCCGGAGAGGCGAAAGCGGATCACGACCATTTCCATGCCGTTGAGGCGCCCGACTTCCCAGCCCTGACAATGCAGCGCGAAGCCCATTTGCTGATTGTTATGAATCACGCGGTCGGCGTGCTCGATCGCATTCGGCAGCGCCACCAGCAGATCGTTGAGCACCGAACGGTGCAACGCCGCCGTGGGCTGATCGCCGTGAATCAGCAGATATTGGCCGTCCGCGGTCAATTGCATATTGGTGATCGAATTCAACATGAAGGTCGCGTCAGACATGCCAGGCACCCTCCTGCGTGCTCGCGGCGCGGGCCGGCGTCCTGCTTTGCGCCACGCTCGCCGTGCGCCCGGCGTAGCGCGACGTGAACAGCGACGCCATGGCGAGCTGTGCTGAAAAGATCGGTGCTGAACTGACGCGCAAGACCGCTGCAAGAACTGCCGGGGACAGTAATTCAATCATGACCACTTCTCCAAATCGCGTAACGCAGGTAGCGGAATCGACAATTTGACGATATCAGCGCAAGCGCGCCGCTGGGTTACACGCGCCCTACGCATCCTTCGGTTCTGTAACCCATTATTTCGGCGCAAACGCTGTGATGCGCAGCGGCTCGCGCATCCGGCACGCCAGTCACGTTATCAACCTTAATGGGCAGAAAGTTTTCAGTAACGATCGGCGGCAAACACGTCCCTATACTTCGCGCTTTCCAGAGCCATGGAACGTCATTTCGAACGCATCGCTTTCTTTTCGACCTTTGCCTTCGAGCGTTGTCATCTGCGCTCCGCGCGCTGCATCAGGACTGAAAACCCAAGATGAACCTTCAAGTTTTAACGAGCCGACTGGCCGGCGCGCTCTCGCTCGCCGGCATCACGCTGACAACCGGCACGGCACATGCCGCCCCGCCGTTCGTGGTACAGGACATCCGCATCGAGGGATTGAAACGCGCCGAGCCCGGCACCGTGTTCGCCTACCTGCCCATCAAGCAGGGCACCACGTTCACCGACGACAAGGCTTCCGAAGCCATTCGCGCGCTCTACGCCACGGGCTTCTTCAACGACGTGCAGATCTCGACCGAGGGCAACGTCGTCATCGTTCGCGTTCAGGAGCGTCCAGCCGTCGGCACGATCGACTTCGCGGGCATCCACGAATTCGACAAGGAAAATCTCACCAAGGCGCTCAGTTCGGTCGGTTTGTCGCAAGGCCGTTACTACGACAAGGCGCTGGTCGACAAGTCCGAACAGGAATTGAAGCGCCAATACCTGACGCGCGGCTACTACGCCGCCGAAGTCACCACCACGATCACGCCGATCGACCGCAATCGCGTGGCGGTGCTGTTCTCGGTGGCCGAAGGGCCGAGCGCGAAGATCCGCCAGGTCAACCTCATCGGCAACGAGGTGTTCAGCACCGATACGCTGCGCGACGAGATGCAGCTGTCCACGCCGAACTGGTTCTCGTGGTACACGAGGAACGACCTGTACGCGAAAGACAAGCTCACCGGCGATCTGGAACATGTCCGCTCGTACTACCTGAATCGCGGCTACCTCGAGTTCAACATCGAGTCGACCCAGGTATCGCTGACGCCGGACAAGAAAGACATGTATCTGACGGTCACGCTGCATGAAGGCGAGCCGTACACGATCTCATCGATCAAACTCGCGGGCAATCTGCTCGATCGCGAGGCCGAATTGAACAAGCTGATCAACATCAAGGCGGGCGAGCGCTTCTCCGCGGAAAAACTGCAGGCCGCCACCAAGGCAGTCGTCGATAAACTCGGCGAATACGGCTATGCGTTCGCCACCGTCAATGCGCTGCCGAAAATCGACCAGCAGCATCACACGGTCGACCTGACGCTGCAGGTGGACCCGAGCCGCCGCGTCTACATCCGTCATATCAACGTGATCGGCAACACGCGCACGCGCGACGAAGTGGTACGCCGCGAAATGCGCCAGCTCGAAAGCTCATGGTTCGACGCGAACCGCCTCCTGCTGTCGAAAGACCGGGTCAACCGCCTCGGCTACTTCACCGATGTGGACGTGACCACCGTGCCGGTGGAAGGTTCGCCGGACCAGGTCGACGTGGACGTCAAGGTGGCCGAAAAACCGACCGGCGCGATCACGCTGGGTGCGGGCTTTTCGTCGACCGACAAGGTGGTGCTCTCGGCCGGCATCTCGCAGGACAACGTATTCGGCTCGGGCACGAGTCTCGCGATGAACGTGAATACCGCCAAGACGTACCGTACGTTGACGGTGACGCAAACCGATCCGTACTTCACGGTGGACGGCATCAAGCGGATCACGGACGTCTACTACCGCACGAGCTATCCGCTCTATTACTACACCGATACGAGCTTTCGCATCGTCACCGTCGGCGCGGACCTGAAATTCGGCATTCCGTTCTCCGAATCGGACACGGTTTATTTCGGCCTCGGGATCGAACAGAACCGGCTTACGACGGATTCCTCAACGCCGCAGAGTTATAAGGACTACGTGGCCGAATTCGGCCACGTGGTGAACAACGTGCCCGCCACGGTGGGCTGGGCCCGCGACAATCGCGACAGCGCGCTGGTGCCGAGCCGCGGCTATTTCCTGCAAGGCAACGGCGAAGTCGGTACGCCGGCCGGCGGCACTGAGTACTACAAGACGGACGTGCAGGCGCAGTACTACTATTCGTTCTCGCGCGGCTACATTCTCGGCCTGAACCTTCAGGGCGGTTATGGCAACGGCTTCGCCGGCAAGGCGTATCCGATCTTCAAGAACTACTACGCGGGCGGCATCGGCTCGGTGCGCGGCTATGAATCCGGCTCGCTCGGCCCGACCGACAAGACGACCGGCGACCCGATCGGCGGCTCGCGCATGGTCGTAGCGAATGTCGAGATGACCTTCCCGTTGCCGGGCAGCGGATGGGACCGGACGCTGCGCGTCTTCACGTTCCTCGACGCGGGCAATGTCTGGGGCGACGAAGGCAACAGCACCGGCGCTAACGGCTTGCGCTACAGCTACGGCGCGGGACTGGAATGGATTTCGCCGATCGGGCCGCTGAAGCTGTCGCTCGGATTCCCGGTCGTCAAGCACGCGACGGATAAGTATCAGAAGTTCCAGTTTCAGATCGGCACGTCGTTCTGAGTCGTAGGATTCGCTCCGCAACCATCAGGCATACGTCTTTCGTCGTTCGTTACCGGTAAGCCTGGCGAAGCGGGATTGCAAGCGGGATTGAAAGCGCGCGGTGATCCTCCGTGTCGCCCGGCACCGGGCAGCGCGATCACCCGCTCCCTGCTGGTCAGCGCGCCGGTGACTCAACAGAACCACGGCGTGCGCGGTTCAACGCTTCGGCGCGGCGGCGCTCGGCACGCACGGACTTCGTGCTGGCTACTGTCTCTGATCGAGCCAATCGACAATATTGCGTACCGTATCGCCATAGAACGTCTCATACATCTCACGCGTCACATAGCCGATATGCGCTGTGGCGAGCACGTTGTCCAGCGTTCGCAACGGATGCGTCGGATCGAGCGGTTCGGTATCGTAGACGTCGAGTGCCGCACCTGCGATCCGCCCACTCCTGAGCGCAGCAGTCAACGCCGCGGTATCGACAATCGGACCGCGTGACGTGTTGACGATGCGGCTTGTCGGCTTCATTTTCGCGAGCTCTGCTGCGCCGACCAGACCTCGCGTCCGGTCGCTCAACTGAAGGTGGATCGAAAGAAAGTCGGAAGTCGCGAACAGCGTGTCCTTGTCCACCCGTTGTACGCCTTTCGATTCCGCACGCTCAGCCGTCAGGTTCTGGCTCCACGCAATCACATTCATCCGGAATGCGCGGCCGATCACGCCGACCGCCGACCCGACATGGCCAAGCCCCAGAAGGCCAAGCGTCTTGCCGGCCAGTTGCGTTCCGAGCGTGCGCTGCCAACCGCCTTCGCGCAATGATTGGTTCTCGACTGGAATATTGCGGGCCAGGGCCAGGATCAACGCCCATGTCATTTCGATGGTCGGTGTAGACGAGTATCCGGTGTGAGCGACCTTGACGCCGCGCTCAGCCGCCGCGTCCGTGTCGATCGACGCGTTGACCGGCCCCGTCGAGGCAATCAGCTTGAGATTGGGAAGTTGCTCAATAATCGTGCGCGTAAGTGGCGTACGTTCGCGCATGACGCATAGCACGTCGAATGGCTTCAGGCGCTCGATAATCTGCGTGGTGTCCGCCACGTGGTCGTTGAAGACGGTGAGGTCCGCACGGCCCTTCAGTGGGGACCAGTCGGCCACGTCGAGCGCGACGTTCTGGTAGTCGTCGAGAATGCCGATTCGGATAGGAGACGGGCTAGACATGTGTTCCTCCAGAAGAATACGGGCAGGCCTCGGTGCGGGACCGCTTCAATCGAAAGCGGCCCTGAGACCACCCTTATTACGCGATGATGCGGGTCTAGTCCGGGACGCGCCAGTAGCTTATTTTTTCGCGGCACCGCCGTTTCGTCCCCAGGAGCCCCAACGTCTCGCCGGTCTCACCGTGCCGCGGAGGCCGCCAATGCGTCGTGCCTTGATTCAGATCAAGCCCGTCGTCCCGTTCGGGGCGAACATGCAATGCATCGCCTGGTGTCCAGAAGGGCGTCTTCTCGGCCCACCGGTCGAATGCTTCGCCTCTCGAACGCATCGGAGTCACGAAGCCGCTCCAAGCCGCCAATAACCCCGGTTCTCCCGAATGGGACGTCGAATCTGGCGCGCGAATTGCTTCAGATTGTGCCCACACGGTTCTGGCAAACGACCAGACCTGACTCGCAGGAGGAGACAATGCGCGCTGATGTCCATCACGCCGCGACGGCAATCGCACCGCGTGAAGCGGCCTGGCTCACGCCATCCATTCAGAAATCGCACGAGCGGTCGCAAACATTCGGCTTGAGCGCCTCGATGCGGCCGGACTATGACGTCCTGCCGGCCGCGGAGCTGGCGTTGAAGCTGGAACAAAGCCGGATCCTGTGCGCGCATGCCACCCCGGTGATGGAAACGCTGCACGATCAGATCGTCAATACGCAAAGCATGATTGTGCTGACCGACGCTGAAGGGCTCATTCTGCATTCCATCGGCGACGACGATTTTCTGAGGCGGGCGGAAAAGGTTGCGCTGCGTCCGGGCGCGAATTGGGCGGAGGAGCGGCAAGGAACGAACGCTATCGGGACGGCCATCGCCGAATGCTCTCCCACGGTCGTTCATGGCGAGCAGCACTACCTGGCCGCCAACCGCTTTCTCACCTGCTCCAGCGTGCCGATCCTCGATCCGTATGGCGACCTGATCGGCGTGCTCGACGTCACGGGCGATCACCACAGCTACCACCAGCACACGATGGCGCTGGCCAAGATGTCCGTGCAGATGATCGAAAATCATCTGTTTACCAGTACCTTTCGCGAGACGTTGCAAATCGCCTTTCACGGCCGGCCCGAGTTTCTCGGCACGTTGATGGAAGGCATCGTCGCATTCACCTGCGATGGCCGCTTCCTGTCGGCCAACCGCAGTGCGCAGTTCCAGTTGGGCATGCCGCTCGCGGCATTGCGCGCGCATACGCTGTCGTCGCTGTTCGGCCTGACGAGCGCGCAACTGATCGACCGCCTGCGCACAAGCCGCGATCGCCATCTGTCACTGAACCTCAATAGCGGCGCGGTCATTTGTGCGCACGTCGAGTTTCGGCGCGCCACACTCGCCGACGAGGGCCTGTTGCCGCAGGCGTACGGTGCGGCAAAGCCAGTGCTGCGTGCCGACCCGCCGCCCGCGGCTGTCGACGCAGACAAGCTGTCGAAACTCAGCTATCTGGACACGGGCGATCCGCAGATCGCGGCGGTCATCGCCAAGGTCCGCAAGGTGCTCGGCAAGGACATCCCGATCCTGATCACAGGCGAAACAGGTACGGGTAAAGAACTGCTCGCCCAGGCGATCCACAACGATTCGCCGCGCAGGTCGGGCGCGTTCGTCGCGGTCAACTGCGCGTCGATCCCGGAGAGCCTGATCGAATCCGAGTTGTTCGGCTACGAAGAAGGCGCGTTCACCGGCGCGCGCCGCAAAGGCGCCACTGGAAAACTGCTGCAAGCGAACGGCGGCACGCTCTTTCTCGACGAGATCGGCGACATGCCCTACCCGCTCCAGGTGCGGCTGCTGCGCGTGCTGCAGGAGCGTCTCGTCAATCCGCTCGGCTCCACGAAGTCCATTCCCGTCGATATCGCGATCATCTGCGCGACCCATCGCGATCTGCGCGAAATGATTGCGCAGAACCGTTTCCGCGAGGACCTGTATTACCGCCTGAACGGTCTTGTCGTGAAATTACCGCCGCTGCGCGAGCGCACGGATCTGGCCGCCGTGATCCGGAAGATGCTGCAAAGCGCGTCGCTGGATGAGGCCGACGGCCCGCCCCTGAGCGTCGCAAGCGACGTGATGACGCTGTTCGAACAATGCGCGTGGCCAGGCAATTTCCGCCAGCTCGGCAATCTTCTGCGTACGGCGGCCGTCATGGTGGATGAGGACAGCGAGATCCGACGGGAACACCTGCCCGACGATTTCTTCGACGATTTGCGCAGTGCCGCCGGGCCGGCCGCGGGCACGGCCGAAGCAGCCCCATTGCAGGGCGGGCGCTTGCAGGACGTGACTGCCTGTGCGATCGCGGCGGCGGTTGCCCAGCATCGCGGCAACGTCTCGGCAGCGGCTCGTGCGCTGGGCGTCTCGCGCAACACCATCTACCGGAAATTGCCGGCGTTGGCGGGCGCGGACGACGGAGTGGACGAGTTCGGAAAGCAGCCGGACTGATGCCGTGTGCGAGTTGGGAGAGCAGCGTCTCGCTGCGAACTTCGTAAAACAGAATGTGTTTCACGCGTGCTCCATATTGCAACAGCGGTGTCCTAGAATTGAGCAGCACGCTGTCGACATGGCGCTATCTGCCGGTCAAAGTCTGCACAGCGAAGCGCGTACTCATGGGTGAAAGCGCATTCATTCAGGACGCAATGCCATCGCCTTGTGCGGGTTTGCTCCGATCGCTCCGCTCGACCTCCCCGGCACAGAGCTTGCGTTGAATGAACTGACCGCTTTACCCATGCGGTTTTTCTTATCACATGCCGTACTCAAGGAGACAGCCATGCAGTGGACTACCCCCGCCTATACCGATCTGCGCTTTGGTTTTGAAATCACGATGTACATCGCCAATCGCTGAAGCAACGACGCAGCGCCGCCGCCCGTTGCAGCTTGTAAGCGTGCGCGGCGGCGCCCGGAGCATCGCCCATGAAGATCAAGATTCTTGGTTCGGGTGCAGGCGGCGGACTGCCGCAATGGAACTGCAATTGTGCGAACTGCACCCAGGCCCGAAACCGCGCCGGCGAGGTGTTACCGCGTACCCAATCATCGATTGCAGTCAGCGGGAACGGCGTCGACTGGATTCTGATCAATGCATCGCCGGACCTGCTCGCCCAATTGCGCGCGAATCCGGAATTGCAGCCCGCCCGCTCGATCCGCGATAGCGGCATCGCCGCCGTCATCCTGATCGACGCGCAGATCGATCACGTCACCGGCTTGCTGATGCTGCGCGAACGCACGACACCACTGCCGCTGTATGCCTGCGCGCCGGTGTTCGACGATCTCTCCACCGGCTTGCCGCTCGTTCCGCTGCTCGACCACTACTGCGGCGTCGAGCGTCACGAGATCGCGCTCGATCAACCCTTCACGGTCGCGCCGGCGCAGGGCATCCGCTTCACCGCGTTGCCGATCGAGAGCAAGGCGCCGCCCTATTCGCCACGCCGCGCCGAAGCCGCGCCTGGCGACAATATCGCGCTGCTGATCGAGAACGTCGCCACCGGTGCGCGCGTTTTCTATGCGCCGGGTCTCGCGGCCGCGCCGGAACCCGTGCTCGAAGCGATGCGCTCTGCGCAACTCGTGCTGGTCGATGGCACCTTCTGGTCCGCGACGGAGATGATCGACCTCGGTCTGTCCAGGCATCACGCGGCCGACATGGGTCATCTCGCGCAGTGCGGCTATCGTGGTCAGCCCGGCATGGTTCAGTTGCTCGACACACTGCCCAGTGCAACGCGCAAGGTGCTGATTCACATCAACAACACCAATCCGATTCTCGATCCGCATTCCGCCGAACATGCCGTGATACGCGCACGCGGCATCGAAGTGGGACGCGACGGAATGCAATTTCAGGTCTAGCCATGAACGCCTCGCTGCCCACCGCTGTTGCCCACACCGCCCCCTGGCCGCCGGACGAATTCGAAGCGCGCCTGCGCGCGCTCGGCGCGCACTATCACATTCATCATCCGTTCAACCGGCGAATGAACAGCGGCCAGTGTTCGCCGGAGCAGATTCGCGGCTGGGTTGCCAACCGCTTTTATTATCAGATCAATATCCCGCTCAAGGACGCCGCGATCCTGTCCAATTGCGACGACCGGCAGACGCGCCGCCTATGGATCGAGCGGCTGCACGATCACGATGGCTACGGCGACAACCCCGGCGGTATCGAAGCATGGGCGCACCTCGCCGACGCCGTCGGCATCGACCGTCATGCATTGTGGTCGCTCGAACACGTGCTGCCGGGCGTGCGCTTCGCGGTCGACGCCTATGTCAATTTCGCGCGGCGCTCGCCGTGGCAGGAAGCCGTCTGCTCGTCGCTCACGGAGATGTTCGCGCCGCAGATCCATCGCGACCGGTTGGCCGGCTGGCCGGACCTCTATCCGTGGATCGATTCGCAGGGGCTGCAGTACTTTCGCAGCCGCATTCCGCTCGCCCAGCGCGATGTCGAGCACGGGCTCGACGTCACGCTCAAGTACTTCAAGACACCCGACGCGCAACAGCGTGCCCTCGATATCCTGCGCTTCAAGCTCGACATTCTGTGGTCGATGCTCGACGCCATTGAAAAGGCGTACCCCGTATGAACGCCCCCCATCCCGACCACCAGGCCTGCCTGCGTCCACGTCTGCGCGCGATGTTCCGTCTGCAATGGGAAGACGCGCAAGATGCCTATGTGCTGCTGTATCCCGAAGGCATGGTCAAGCTCAATCCGAGCGCGGGCGAAATTCTCGCGCGCTGCGACGGAACCCGCGAACTGGACGACATCATCGGCGAACTGGAAGATCTGTTCAGTGCATCGAACCTTGCCGCCGACGTGTATCGCTTCATCGATCATGCGCGGCAACGCGGCTGGCTGGACTGACATGATTACCGCGACCGACACCCCAGGCGCTCGCCCATCCCCGCCGTTGTGGCTGCTGGCGGAACTCACGTATCGTTGCCCACTGCACTGCGCGTTCTGCTACAACCCGGTCGACTTCGCCAAGCACGGCACGGAACTCGATACCGGGACATGGTGCGATGTGATCACGCAAGCCCGGCGGATGGGCGCCGCGCAAATCGGTTTCTCCGGCGGAGAACCGCTGGTGCGCGACGACCTCGAAACACTGGTCGCGCATGCCCGCGGACTGGGCTTCTATACGAATCTGATCACGTCCGGTGTTGGACTCAACGAGACACGCATCTCAGGTCTGAAAGACGCCGGTCTCGATCACATCCAGCTTTCGTTTCAGGACTCGACGCGCGAAGTCAACGATTTCGTGTCCAGCACGAAGACCTTCGAGCTGAAACAACGCGTAGCGCGCCTGATCAAGGCGCATGGCTACCCGATGGTGCTCAATTGCGTGCTGCACCGCTATAACCTCCCGCACGTCGGACAGATCATCGAGATGGCGCTCGACATGGGTGCCGACTACCTCGAACTGGCGAACACCCAGTACTACGGGTGGGCCATGCTCAATCGCGAGCAGTTGATGCCGACCAGCGAACAGTTGCAGGAAGCCGAGGCGACCGTCAACCGGTACCGGGAACGGCTCGGCGACCGGTGCCGCATCCTGTTCGTGGTTCCCGACTACTTCGAGACACGCCCGAAGGCCTGCATGAACGGCTGGGGTTCGGTGTTTCTAGGCATCGCGCCCGACGGCACCGCGCTGCCGTGCCACGCGGCGCGCTCGCTGCCGGGTCTCGAGCTGCCCAACGTGCACGACGCTTCGCTCAGGGATATCTGGTACGACAGTCATGCGTTCAATGCTTTTCGCGGCGACGGCTGGATGCGCGAGCCTTGCCGGAGTTGCGACGAGCGGGACACCGATCACGGTGGCTGCCGCTGTCAGGCGTATCTGCTGACCGGCGATGCCGCGGCCGCCGACCCGGTGTGCGCAAAGTCCGAGCATCATGGGCAAATCGGGCAGGTGGTGACGCTCGCGCGGCGGCCGGTACGTGAGAGCGAGGCCAAGCCGCTGATTTTCCGCAGCAGGGACAACTCGTTGCTTCTGGGGTAGCACGGCGGTCTAGTTTGGATGTTTGGATGGCAGGTGACTGGAAAGGTACGTCGCCCTGTCTTTCGCTCGTACGTCGCGTCCCTTCCCTTCCTGAACACTCCATCCCCTCGTTGATGCCCGGCGATCTCCGTGAAGTACCCGGAGACCGCCGGAACGTTCGCTATTGCGGGGTGTGCGCGGTGAGCGGTGTCGACGAGGCCTTGGCGTTGTCGTCCGTCAACTTGGTCTTGCCGGCGCTGTAGCCGTTCGAAAACAACAGGAATGCCATGATGTCCGCATAGTCCTGGGGTTTCATCTTGCCAGGACGGTCTGCCGGCATATTGTTCGCCATGTATCCATACACGCCGCCGATGGTGAGCTTGGAGTTGGCGGCCGGCGCGAAGGACGGACCACGCAACGCGGGCGCATTCAGACCTTGCAGGTCGGGACCGTGGCACTTGGCGCACGCACTCGAGTAGAGCGTCTTGCCGTGCGCAACCTGCGCGCGGTCGAAACCGGGGGCCTCGGCTGGCGCGCTCGCATCGACCTTGATAAAGCGACCCTGCGGCGACTGGCGATTGCCGGCCAGTGTCATTCGCAACGCTGCCGCATCGCTACGGCCAGAGCCATCGCGGTAGGCAAATGTGCCCGCGTGAAGCCCTGCAGCCTGCACCGATTCCGGCAACCGCCAGGCGCGGGTCAACGCCGCCAACTTGCCGTCGGACGCCATCTTCTCCAGCGCAGCGTCGATGCGCGGCTGCAACGCCGCACCGTTCTTGCCGAATGCAAACACGAGATTCCAGTCGGCATACGGCGAGGCGGCACCCGCAATCTCGAAGTGCCGCTGCGGATGCTCCATCGCATAAGCCACAACGGCCGGATACCAGACGATCGCGCGTTGGGCGCGTCCGCTTGCGACGGCGTCGACCGTGAGTTGTGCCGTGTTCTCCAGGTCGAGCTTGACGCCGGCTTGCTGCACGGCGATCAACTGCGCGGGACTCGCGTAGGTTGCCGCGACGACCTCCGCGCTGCTGGCCTGCGCTGACGATCCGCGCGAAGTGACGCTCACATAGCCGGACTGCAGATAGCCACGCGAGAAGGTCAGCTTGCTGCCGGAGCCGTCCGCGAGTGCCGAGCGCGGAAAGCCCGCAATGACATCGCATTTGCGAGCAAGCGCCTTGTTGAGTTCCTTCAGCGACACGCCGTCGTCGTCGCTACCCTCGAATCCGCCGGGTGCGAGCGACATCGCGATCCCCGCCGTACGAAACGCTTCACGCGCCACCGCCTCGTCGAGCGCGGTAGACGGACTGCCGGGAAACGTGCAGACGCGCACGCCGGCGCTAGCGGTTCCTGGCGCGAGCACGGCGCTACCTAGCAGCACGCTGGCCAGAGCAAACGAATTAAGTCGAGTTTTCATGATCCTGCTTCCGGGAAAGGCCGGGCCGCCACGACCGGATTGCCCGCGCCAATGTGCGCTGAGCAACCTGACGCGGCGACCCCATGAACATCAGCTATGGTTGAGCGCGAACACGTACAGCGTGCCGCCACGTGGGACCTTCTCTGCCGCCTTCGCCATCGGACCGCCCCAGATGGGATTGGCGCCGCCATAGCCGGCGAGGATCGCGACATACTCCTGGCCGTCGACTTCGAACACCGACGGTTGCGCAATGACCCCGCTGGCGAGTTTCGGGCTTTGCCACAACACCTTGCCGGTCGCCTCGTCGAACGCGTACAGATGGCCGTCGAGCGAGCCGCTAAAGGCGAGGCCACCCGCCGTGGTCGCTACGCCGCCATTCCACGGCAGCTTGCTCCAGTGACTCCACACTTTCTTGCCGGTATCGACGTCGATCGCCTGCAGTTCGCCATAGCCCTTGCTGCCCGGCTCCGGCTTGATCTCGAACCCCTCGCCGAGGTAGGGCAGGCCCTCCATGTAGTTCACCGACTTGCCCGACAGCGACATGCACGCATGCAGCGCGGGAACGATAGCGAGGTGCTTCTCCGGATCGTACGAAACCGACCACCAGTTCTTGCCGCCGAGGAAGCTCGGACAGGTTTCGATCGTCGTGCCCGCCTTCGGATATTTCGACGCATCCTGGATCGGCGAGCCGTCCGGCGTATAGCCGGTGACCGAGGTTGCCGTGACGAAGGGTTTCGCGTAGATCAGCTTGCCGGTGCCGCGGTCGATTGCGTGGAAAAAGCCGTTGCGGTCGGCATGGATGATGGCGTCGTACTCCTTGTTCTGGTACTTGATCGTGGCAAGCACCGGTGTATTGACGCCGTCGTAATCCCACGTGTCATGTTTCGTGTACTGGTAATGCCATTTGAGGTTGCCGGTTTTCGGATCGAGTGCGAGCAGCGAGTCGGAGTACAGGTTGTCGCCCGGCCGCAGATCGGCGAGCCACGGTCCGGGGTTGCCGACACCCCAGTAAAGCGTCTTCGAGGCGGCGTCATAGGTGCCGGTCAGCCAGGCCGGCGCGCCGCCATGTTCCTGCATGCCGTTCGGCCACGTGTCGCTGCCCCTCTCGCCGGCTGCCGGCACCGTAAAGCGCTTCCACAGCACGCTGCCATCGTCGGGATTCAATGCCGCGATGAAACCGCGCGCGCCGTATTCCCCGCCTGCACTGCCCACCACCAGTGCGCCGTCGAGCGCGAGCGGCGCAAGGGAGAACGCGTAGCCCAGACCCGGCTCGAACATCTGCTTGCGCCAGACGAGCCCGCCTGTCTGCGCATCGAGCGCTGCGACGTCGCCGCTCAGCATGGCGACGTAAACGTTCTTGCCGTATAACGCCACACCGCGGTTGATCACATCGCAGCATGCTGTCTTGAACGACTCCGCGCCGAGCTTGGGCTCGAACTTCCAGAGTTGCTTGCCGGTTGCGGCATCGAACGCGTACACGTTGTCCTTCGGCGTGGTCACGAACAGGTAGCGGCCATTGACAATCGGTGTGGCTTCGAAACCCTGCTGCAAGTCCGCCGGAAACTTGTAGCTCCAGACCTGTTTGAGGTTCTTCACATTGGCTGCGTCGATCTGCTTGAGCGGCGAATGCGCCTGACCGTTATAGGTGCGGTAATACGTGAGCCAACCGGGGTCGCTTTGCGCCGCGGTCAACCGTTCATAGGTGACCGCGGGATAGTCGTCGGCCGCTGCCGCCGACGCGAATATCAGACTGACGGCAGCGGCCACGCCCATCGCTAGCGCCGTGGGCCGCGTCGCCGAAGTTAAACGTGCTTTCATGCTTGTCTCCTATGTCGACCAGAGTTGCCGCTTTAGCGGCTTACTCTGGTCCCATGCAACATGGTTGCTGTTGAGTTGTCGACGCGAGGCCGCGCGGCGGCACCATCGTCTAGTGAACGCAGACTGGCTGCTGTGCCGTTCAAGGCAAGTCGCGTGCCACTGGCAGTCGCGTCGCCGCAAGCCGTAGCGGCTCATGAAGGACGAGCATGGAGCGCTGCCAGGCGGCCGCCGCAGCGTGACAACCGGTGTTGCACACTGGCGCAGTCGAGCGAGGATGTGTTGCTAAAAATGACAGTTGCTACGCAGGTGAATCGAACCACGCCTGTGCTCGATCCACTCGCCGCGCCGAGTGCGTCGCACGCGGTGCATGGCATCCGGATACGACTGACGCCTATCGCGATCTGGCCAATGCCCGATGGCATGCTTCTCGCTGAACGCTGCGCACGATGAAGAGCGTCAGCACTGCGGATGCGTCGAGGCAACGCATGCTTTCACCATCGAGACCAGTCACACAATCCTTGGAGGAGTCCAGCATGAATCACGCAGATATGCAGTTTCTCGATGTCGAATTTCCGTATGCGCGGCAGTACGCCAATTTCATCGGCGGCGAATGGGTTCCTCCGGTGCGCGGCGAATACTTCGACAATGTGTCGCCCATCACCGGCGAACCCTTCACGTCGATTCCCCGCTCGACGGAAGAAGATATCGAGCTCGCCCTCGATGCGGCTCACCGCGCCCGCAAGGCGTGGGCCGACACCGCGCCGGGCGTGCGCGCGACTATTCTGAACCGCATTGCGGACCGCATGGAGCAGAACCTGTCGCGCATCGCGTTTGCCGAATCGATCGACAACGGCAAGCCGATCCGCGAAACGCTCGCCGCCGATATCCCGCTCGCGATCGACCACTTCCGTTATTTCGCCGGTTGCATCCGCGCACAGGAAGGTTCGGTCTGTGAGATCGATGCGGATACCGTGGCCTATCATTTCCACGAGCCGCTGGGCGTGGTCGGCCAGATCATTCCGTGGAATTTCCCGATCCTGATGGCCGTGTGGAAGGTAGCGCCCGCGCTGGCCGCGGGGAACTGCATTGTGCTGAAGCCCGCCGAGCAAACGCCTGCGTCGATCCTGGTGTTGATCGAACTGATCCAGGACCTGTTGCCGCCGGGCGTGCTGAACGTGGTGAACGGGTTTGGCCTCGAAGCCGGCAAGCCGCTCGCATCGAGCAAACGCATCGCGAAGATCGCCTTCACCGGCGAGACCAGCACGGGCCGGCTGATCATGCAGTACGCGAGCCAGAACATCATTCCGGTGACGCTCGAGCTCGGCGGCAAGAGCCCGAACATTTTCTTCGCCGACGTGATGAATCAGGACGACGGCTATTTCGACAAGGCGCTCGAAGGCTTCGCGATGTTCGCGCTGAATCAGGGCGAAGTGTGTACGTGCCCGTCGCGCGTGCTGATCGACGAAAAGATCTACGATCGATTCATGGAGCGCGCATTGAAGCGCGTCGCCGCGATCACGCAGGGTCATCCGCTCGATACGAAAACGATGATCGGTGCGCAGGCTTCGCAGGAACAGCTCGAGAAGATCCTCTCCTATGTCGATCTCGGCAAGCAGGAAGGCGCCGAATGTCTGATCGGCGGCGAACGCAACACGCTGGGCGGCGAACTGAGCAAGGGCTACTACGTGAAGCCGACCGTGTTCCGTGGCCACAACAAGATGCGCATCTTCCAGGAAGAGATCTTTGGGCCGGTGGTGTCGGTGACCACGTTCAAAACCGAAGAAGAGGCGCTGGAGATCGCCAACGATACGCTCTACGGTCTCGGCGCCGGTGTGTGGACGCGCGACGGCACGCGTGCCTATCGCTTCGGCCGGCAGATCCAGGCGGGCCGCGTGTGGACGAACTGCTATCACGCGTATCCGGCGCATGCGGCGTTCGGCGGCTACAAGCAATCCGGCATTGGCCGCGAGACTCACAAGATGATGCTCGATCACTATCAGCAGACCAAGAACCTGCTCGTCAGCTATAGCGAGGAGCCGCTCGGCTTCTTCTAACGCGTAAACGTCCGGAGCGGCATGAGGGCCGCTCCGGATGCTCTGGTTGGCGCACGCATGCCACGAACCCTCCCTGCTCAACTTCCACGCATACCGCAAGCCAACCCACACCCCGCGCGGCGCACCCATCCCAAGAAACTGTTCATTGGTCGCAGCATCGGCTGAGAACGGGTGTTGGCAAAATCGCCGCTGACACCCCGCCGTCAAGTGGATGTCCATCCCCGCAACTCTGCCGGTGGCGCCCAACTGCAGTGCGAATCCATAACTGTCCTGTGAGATCACGGAATGCGCGTTTTGCGCGGGCACGGTATCGATCGCGCCCGTAGCGGTCGTCACGGCCAATATGGATGCGGGGAAGTAACGTGGCCCGCATTTTCACTCCTGCCCTCTTCATGGCCGGCCTGTCGCATCCGGATCTACACGACGAACAGGCCCGCTGGCGGCACCGCCAGAAAAGTTCGATGCCGGCCCATATCCACAGACTGGTTGTAATGTCAGACCACCGGATAACGGCAGCGCTGCCATGCGCTTTGAGCGCGGTTCCCGGCTTTACTGGAACCGCAGCACACCTATACTGATTACATAAACCTTTCGATGCGCCGACCTCGCTTGCCCGGAGCCAGCGGGATGCCGGCTCCGGGTAGAGCGCATCGCGCAGGTCAGGCACAGGCGATCGCGCGCCGCCACCTCATGCGCTCGACACCGGGCGGCCGGCTGCTCGTGTCGCTTCTGTCTGATCTGACAGAAATTTGCTGGACCGCAGTTTGCGGTGTACCTGGTGCACGTGTAGCGTTTCCGTATGTCGGCACCGGGTTGTCTCATTCGCCGACGGTGATCGGGCTACTACGCAGCAATCCGCGCCTGCGTGGCAAACGAAGGGGTGCCGTCCGGCAGCGCGTCTGCAGGGAGGTGCCATGAAAAGGCTCGCGTCCATTGTTCTTTGGGGAGCACTCTCGGCGCTCGGCGCCTTTGCTTTCGCGACGCTCGCGCTCGGGCGCGGCGAAAGCGTGAACGCCGTCTGGCTCGTGACAGCCGCCCTCACCGTCTATTTCATTGCTTACCGCTTTTACAGCAGGTTCATTGCAACGCGCGTGCTGCGGCTCGACGATACCCGCCAGACGCCGGCCGAGCGCTACAACGACGGCATGGATTATGTGCCGACCAACCGTTGGGTGCTGTTCGGCCATCACTTCGCGGCGATTGCCGGCGCCGGTCCGCTGGTCGGTCCCGTACTCGCCGCGCAGATGGGTTATCTGCCCGGCACATTGTGGATACTCGCCGGCGTCGTCATCGCCGGTGCAGTGCAGGATTTCGTCGTGCTGTTCGCGTCGGTGCGGCGCGACGGCAAATCCCTTGGCGAGATGATCAAGATCGAACTGGGCCCCGTGCCTGGTTCGCTCGCACTGGTCGGGGTACTCGCCATCATGATCATCATTCTGGCCGTGCTGAGCCTCGTGGTCGTCAAGGCGCTGACGGCCAGCCCGTGGGGTCTCTTCACGATCGCAGCGACCATCCCGATCGCGCTGCTGATGGGCGTCTACATGCGCATCATCCGTCCGGGGCGCGTCGGCGAGGCTTCGGCGCTGGGTGTCGTGCTGCTGCTTGCGGCGCTGGTCATCGGCAAGACCGTTGCCGCTCACCCAGTCTGGGGGCCAGCCTTCACGCTGACCGGTCCGCAACTCGCATGGGCGCTCATTCTCTATGGCGCCGTCGCTTCGAGCCTGCCGGTATGGCTGATGCTCGCGCCGCGCGACTATCTGAGCACCTTCCTCAAGATCGGCACGGTGGTCGCGCTGGCACTCGGCATCTATATCGTTGCGCCGACGCTCGCGATGCCGCAGACCACGCAGTTCACCGATGGCTCGGGGCCGGTTTTCTCGGGCAAGCTGTTCCCGTTCCTGTTCATCACGATCGCGTGCGGCGCGGTATCGGGCTTCCACGCGCTGATTTCGTCGGGTACCACGCCGAAGATGATCGAGCGTGAATCGCATATGCGGCTGATCGGCTTCGGCGGCATGCTTGCCGAGTCGTTCGTCGCGGTGATGGCGATGACCGCCGCATGCGTGCTGCCGCCGGGCGTTTACTTCGCGATGAACGCGCCTGCCGCGGTGATCGGCACGACGGCCGCGCACGCGGCGCAGGTGATTTCCGGCTGGGGGTTCACGATCACGCCGGACATGATCAGCCAGACGGCTGCGAAAATCGGTGAGACGTCCATCCTGTCACGCGCCGGCGGTGCCCCAACGCTTGCGGTCGGCATGGCGCAGATTCTCGCGCAGGCCTTGGGCGGTACCGCGATGCAAGCGTTCTGGTACCACTTCGCGATCCTGTTCGAGGCGCTCTTTATCCTGACGGCGGTGGATGCCGGCACGCGGGTTGGCCGCTTCATGATCCAGGACATGCTGGGTCACGTCTACCGGCCGCTCGGCAACACGCAGCTGCTGCCGGCGAACCTGCTGGGCACCGGGCTGTGTGTCGCGGCTTGGGGCTATTTCCTCTATCAGGGCGTGGTTGACCCGCTGGGCGGCATCAACACGCTGTGGCAGCTCTTTGGCGTCGGCAACCAGATGCTCGCCGGCATCGCGCTGCTGCTGTGCACCAGCGTGCTGATGAAAATGAAGCGCGAGCGCTATGTATGGGTGACGCTGGTACCCACTGCCTGGTTGCTCGTCACCACGCTAACGGCGGGCCTGCAGAAGATCTTCAGCAGCGACCCGCGTATCGGCTTCATCGCGCTCGCGAACCGATTCGCCCGAGCCGCCGCCGATGGAACGGTGCTGGCGCCTGCGAAGTCGATTGTGGAAATGCAGCGGGTTGCGTTCAACAACTATCTTGATGCAGCAGTATGTGGTGTGTTCGTCGCGCTAGTGCTGGCGATGTGCGTGTTCGCGATCAGGATGTGCTGGCAGGCGCTGCATCAGGCCCAGCCGTCGGCTCACGAGACACCGGCTGTGGCACGCCCGGCGTAAGGAGGATTCGCGATGGGAACGCTCTTCGATATGAAGCAGGCAACAGGCGCCCGACCTGCCGAAAACGTGCCGGGCACGCGCGTTTCACGCATGGCGCGGAGCATTCGTCAGACCTGGCTGCAGTTGTTCGGGATTCCGGACTATGAACGCTATGTCGAGCACATGGCATCGCATCACCCGGGCGAACCGTTGCTGTCGCGACGTGTGTTCTGCGCGCGGGCGATCGACCGGAAGTACGGCGGCAACGGGCCGCGGTGCTGCTAGCGTTTCGTTGCGCTTCGCTTTGGCGCCGGCAGAGCTGGCGTGTCAACCGACGTACCCGCCCGTTCGGCACGGGCGGGAGGCTGCGCCTATACCTGCTGCAGGATATCGATCGCTCGAACGGTATCGTCGAGCGAGTCCATCGCCAGATAGGCAACGAACTGTGTGCCGGCGACGGCGGCCGAGACACCCCGCAGGTTGATCTTCGCGTCAGCGAGCCCCCGGGTCAGCTCAGCAACGACACCCGGCCGGTCTGCGCCCATGACGCGCACGGAATGCAGGCTCGGAGTGACGTTGAACCCCACCTGCGAGGCAGCACGGATTTCACGGTCGTTCTGCAACGGCGCGACGAATACGACACCCTTGCCGGGTGACTCCGGGGTTCGCCGGGCTACGACAAACTGCAGGTCCGCCCCGGCGTCCTTGAGAACGCTCAACGCCTGCGCGAGGCCGCCGGGTTCATCTTCGATGGTGGCCGCCCACACATCGACACGTTCAACGAGCAGGTCCATGACGCCCTCTCCCGGTTGGTGCGCCTCAGTCAAAATCTAGTTCACGATGGGCCTGCCGGCAAGCTTGACCACGCTCATCGGGCACGCGGCGCAGACCATCGGCACCCGCACGGATTGGCAGCACGTCCGCCCTGGACTTTAATGGGTTTACGCCATCCTGCTTCACAGCGGGTGCGCCGACCCGAAGGGAAACGACACGACTGTGATTTGACCGCCCCATACGGCAGCTTCATGCACAGGGTCTGTGTTCACCTCTGGTCCACGCGGGATCAAGGAGGAATCGTCATGTCGCGAGACAAGTCATCGCGCCGCACCGATGCCGGACAACAGGCTGTCGATGTCTCCGAGGCGCAGATTGCCGTGCACTGGCCTGAAGAGGGCTACTTCTCGCCATCCGCTTCATTCATTGCCCAGGCCAACCTGACCGATGCGGACGTGTTCGAGCGCTTTTCCCTTGACCGGTTCCCAGAGTGCTTCAAGGAGTTCGCAGACCTGCTCGACTGGTACAAGTACTGGGACACGACGTTCGACGCCAGCAATCCGCCGTTCTGGCGCTGGTTTGTCGGCGGCAGGATCAATGCCTGCTACAACTGCGTGGACCGCCACCTCGCGAACTACAGGAACAAGACGGCGATCCATTTCGTGCCTGAGTCCGAGGACGAGGCGGTCCAGCACATCACGTATCAGGAACTCCATGTCCGCGTGAACGAGTTCGCAGCGCTGTTGCGCGATTTCTGCGGCCTGAAGGCGGGCGATCGCGTCACCCTGCACATGCCGATGGTGGCGGAACTGCCCATTACGATGCTCGCGTGCGCCCGGCTCGGCGTGATTCACTCGCAGGTATTCAGCGGTTTCAGTGGCGCGGCCTGCGCGGACCGCATCCTGGACTCCGAGAGCCGTCTGCTGATCACGATGGACGGCTACTGGCGCTCGGGCAAGCTGATCGATCACAAGGAGAAGGCCGACATCGCGTTCGCCGAGGCGGCCAGCAAGGGCCACACGGCGGAAAAGGTGCTGGTCTGGCAGCGTTATCCCGGCCGGTACTCGAGTCCGACGAAGCTCGTCGAAGGACGCGATGTCATTGTCAACGACGTTCTCAGGTCATTCCGCGGCAGCCGTGTCGAGCCTGTCCAGATGCCGTCCGAGGCGCCGCTCTTCCTCATGTACTCGAGTGGCACGACCGGCCGTCCCAAGGGCTGCCAGCACTCGACGGGCGGTTATCTTGCCTACGTTGCCTGGACCTCGAAGAACATCCAGGACATTCACCCCGGGGACGTGTACTGGTGCATGGCGGACATTGGCTGGATCACCGGTCATTCGTACATCGTGTACGGCCCGCTGGCAGTCGCTGCGTCGACGGTCGTGTACGAGGGGGTGCCGGTCTATCCCGATGCGGGACGGCCGTGGCGAATTGCCGAGGATCTGGGGGTCAACATCTTCCACACGTCGCCGACGGCGATCCGGGCGCTGCGGCGCAGCGGCCCGGACGAGCCGGCGAAATATCACTACCACTTCAAGCACATGACCACCGTGGGCGAACCGATCGAGCCGGAAGTCTGGAAGTGGTATCACCAGTCGGTCGGCAAGGGCGAGGCGGTCATTGTCGACACGTGGTGGCAGACGGAAACGGGCGGGTTCCTGTGCAGCACGGTCCCGGCGCTGCATCCGATGAAGCCGGGCAGTGCCGGCCCCGGGATTCCGGGGATTCATCCAGTGATCTACGACGATGACGGTAACGAGCTTGCAAGCGGTTCCGGCAAGGCGGGCAACATCTGCATCCGCAACCCGTGGCCCGGCGCGTTTCAGACGATCTGGAAGGCCCCGGACCGCTACGTGAAGACGTACTATGCCCGCTACTGCAGGGATCCGCAGAGCAAGGACTGGCGCGATTGGCCTTACATGGCAGGGGACGGTGCGCTGGAGGCGGCCGACGGCTACTTCCGCATCCTCGGGCGCATCGACGACGTGATCAACGTCGCGGGCCACCGTCTCGGCACCAAGGAAATCGAGTCGGCCGCGCTGCTCGTGCCGGACGTCGCGGAAGCGGCCGTCGTGCCGGTCGCCGATGAGATCAAGGGCAAGGTCCCCGAACTCTATGTTTCGTTGAAGCCGGGTGTGGAGCCTACGCCCGAGATTGCGCATAAGGTATCGGAAGCCGTCGTCGCGAGGATCGGCGCCATCGCGCGACCGCATCAGGTCATCATCGTTCCCGACATGCCCAAGACCCGGTCGGGCAAGATCATGCGGCGCGTGCTCGCGGCGATCTCCAGCCATCAGGACCCCGGCGACGTATCCACGCTTGCGAATCCCGAGATCGTGGACAGCATCAGGGAGCTCAACAGGTAGGGCCGCGTTGACAGACAGGCTACGGCGAAGAAACCGGACAATAGGGTACCAAGCCCATTCCGGCGCATGTCTGCCGCACAAGTCACGGCGCGAGCGTGTCTCGCCTCGCACGCAGCGCCGTGAGAATGCCTCTCAACAGTTCAATCGGCGGTGGCGGACAGCCCGGAATGGCGACGTCCACCGGAAGCAGGTTCGACAGTGGCCCGCACACGGCATAACTGTCCCTGAAGATGCCGCCCGTGCACGCGCAGTCGCCTGCGGCAACCACCAGCTTCGGATGGGGCGTCGCCTCCCAGGCACGGTGCACGGCCTCCTTCATGTTCAGCGCGAGCGGCCCCGTGACCAGCAGCATGTCGGCATGACGGGGACTCGCGACGAATTTGATGCCGAGACCCTCGATGTTGTAGTACGGGTTGTTCAGCGCGTGAATTTCGAGTTCGCATCCGTTGCATGAGCCCGCATCGATCTGGCGAATGCACAGCGCGCGGCCGAGCACGTCGAGAATCTCCTGCTGGATCTGCTGCTGTTGCGCGGTTATCCACGCGTCGCTCGCGGCCGGGACTGACCTGGTCGGAATGTCCGTCCGTGCGATCTGTTTGAGAAGTTGCCACATTACAGGTCGTGTCCCGCGTAGTTCAGATTGAACGATTTGTTGATCAGCGGGAAATCGGGAACGATATTGCCGATGATCGCGTGCTCCAGCGCCGGCCAGTTCTGCCACGACGGATCGTGGCAGTGACAGCGTGAAATAGTCCCGTTCTCGCCGGTCTCGATGGCCACGAATACATCGCCGCGCCAGCCTTCGACCCAGCCGACGCCGCAAGATGGCGGCCGACCGGTTTCGACCGGCTCGACAATGCCGCCTTCAGGCAGACCGCCGAGAAACGTGCGGATCAGCCGCAGCGACTCGTAAACCTCGTTGAACCGCACAGCGACGCGAGCGGCCACGTCGCCCCGGTTGTCGCACATCATTTGAGGCTGCACCTCGTGATACGGCGCATAAGGATGGTCGATGCGTACATCGATGCCCAGCCCGCTCGCCCGCGCCGCGAGGCCGCATACACTGAAATGCGCGGCCACGTTCGCCGGGAGCCTGCCTGCACCCGTAAAGCGATCCTGCAGGCCCGACTGCTCTTCGTAAATGCGCTGCATCACACGGACCTCGCCTTCGATTCGCTCGCATTGGTCCCTCACAGCCTCGATGAACTCCGCAGGCACGTCGCGCGCGACACCGCCCGGCACGATCTGATCCATCAGATAGCGGTGTCCGAACACGCGGTCGTTCAGACGCAGCCAGTCTTCCTTCATCCGGGAGAACTGCGCGAGCCCAAACGCAAAGCCCGCGTCGTTGCCGAGCGCACCCAGATCGCCCAGATGATTCGCGACGCGCTCTCGCTCGAGCATCACGGCACGCAGCCACTGCGCACGCGGCGGAATGAACACGTTAAGAGCGCGCTCGACGGCCATGCAATAGGCCCACGAGAATGCGACCGTCGTGTCGCCGGCAATCCGCCCGGCGAGACGCTGACCGAGCAGCACGTGCGTCGTCTCGAACAGCCGCTCGATACCCCGATGTGTATAACCGAGTCGCTCCTCCAGCCGCAGCACCTTTTCGCCGACCACCGAGAAACGAAAATGCCCAGGCTCGATGATGCCTGCGTGGATCGGCCCGACCGCGATCTCGTGAACACCGTCTCCCGCGACCTGCACGAACGGATAATCCGCTTCCTGAGATTCGAAGCGCTCGTTTCCGGACGACAGCTTCTGAAGCGGGAAGTAGTCGGCTGGCCAGTTGCCGTGATTCAGCCACGGCCGCGTGTCCGCCGCGTCCATCGCACGCAATCCGAGCAGATCGTAGACGGCGCGCTGCATGCGTGTCGCGCAGGGAAAAATCGCGGAAAGGTCGGGATAGCCCCCTCCTTCATCTCCGCTGGCGACGGGCAATTGCACCCACAACAAGCCATCGTCCATCGCATAGGCCGCGGACATGACGAATGTGCCAGTGGCCGCGCCCCCGCCCCACAACGAGATCAGTCGGCCGCCCTGCTCGCGTATCGTGCTGGCGATGCGAACCCACGTCGCGGCGTCGGTCCGTGCCAGAAAGGCAGATGCTTTACCGGCAGACGCCGCCAACTGAACGAGATCAGACAGTCCGAGCGCGTCGATGCGCATGCGTCACCCCGCAATCATCGCCGCAGCCTGCCGGTACCACGTGGCAAGGTACGGTGGAATGTAAAGTCCCAGCATCAGACCGAAGCCGAGATGAACGAATACCGGCAGGAGTGCCGGCGGGTGCTCGAGCACGCTCGCCGTCGAGTCACCGAATACCATGTGCTGTACGCGCGCGAAAATGGTGGCGAACGCCACGGCGAGCGCGATGAGGAGCAACGGGGTCGCCCACGGCAGTTCGTTGATGGCCGTCGTCAGGATCAGGAACTCGCTCGCGAAGACGCCGAACGGCGGCATGCCGAGAATGGCCAGCGCCCCCAGCATCATGCCCCATCCGACCGTCGGGCTCACGCGCAGCAGCCCGCGAATGTCGTCGATCATCTGCGTGCGCGCCTTCTGGACAGCATGGCCGACCGCGAAGAAGATCGCCGACTTGACGAGCGAGTGCACCGTCATATGCAGCAGACCCGCGAATGTCGCGGTCGGCCCGCCCAGTCCGAAGGCAAACGTCATCAGGCCCATGTGCTCGATCGACGAATACGAGAACAGGCGCTTCACGTCCTTCTGGCGCAACAGCGAAAAAGTGGCGACCAGCACCGACACCAGCCCGAACCCGACCAGCAGCCGCCCAGGCAGTCCGTTTTGCAGTGCGCCATCGGCCAGCACCTTGCAGCGGAGCACCGCATAGAGCGCCACGTTGAGCAGCAGGCCCGAGAGCACGGCGGAAATCGGCGTGGGCCCCTCGGCGTGCGCGTCAGGCAGCCAGTTGTGCATCGGCACGAGGCCCACCTTCGTGCCATAGCCGATCAGCAGGAACACGAACGCGAGCGACATGATGGTGGGATCGAGCGCGCCCTTGACCGCGCTCAGACTGGTCCAGAGCAACGCATCGCCGCCGCTGAGTTGCCGGCTCGCCGCGAGATAAAGCAGGATCGTGCCGAACAGCGCCTGCGCAATGCCAACGCCGCACAGGATGAAGTACTTCCACGCTGCTTCGAGACTCGCCGCGGTCCGGTACACGCTGACGAGCAGCACGGTCGCCAGTGTGGCGGCTTCCATCGCGACCCACAGGATGCCGACGTTGTTGGTGAGCAGCGCCAGCAGCATCGCAAAAATGAACAGCTGGTACATGCTGTGATAGAGCCGCATCCGTGCACCCGTCATCTTGCCGCGGTCACGTTCGACGCGCATGTAGGGCCGCGAAAAGATCGAGGTGGTCCAGCCGACAAAAGCGGTCAACGCAACAAGGAACACGTTCAGAGGATCGACGAAGAAGAGCTTGCCGGCCGCAAAAGCCGGACCGTGCGCCACCGTGTGCGCAGCGAGCAGCATCGCCGCGACGAAGGTCAGGAAACTGAACGCTACGTTGAGGTCCGGCGCCGCACGGTGCTGTCCAATGAGCGCCAGACATCCGCCGGCGACAAGCGGAATGCCGAAAACCAGCAGCAGGACCCAGGCATCAGTCATCTTTGAGCTTTTCGAGGTGGTGGATGTCGAGGCTGTCGAACTGCTCGCGAATCTGGAACATGAAGACGCCGAGAATCAGGATGCCGACCAGCACGTCGAGCCCGATACCGAGTTCGACGATCATCGGCATGCCGTTGGTCGCCGCTGCGGCGGCGAAGAAAAGGCCGTTCTCCATCGAAAGAAAACCGATCACCTGCGGGATCGCTTTCGCCCGCGTGATCATCATCATGAACGACAGCAGCACACACGCGAGCGCGATGCCGAGCGCGCCGCGCGCCACCGAGGATGAGAGCTGGCTGATCGGCGTCGCCACATTGAACGCCACGATCACGAGCACGATGCCGATCAGGAGCGTCGTCGGAATGTTGAGCAGCGGCTCGACGTCCGTCTTCACATTGAGCCGCTGCACCAGCCGGTAGAGGATCCAGGGAATCAGGCCGACCTTGAGGACCAGCGTCAGCATGGCGGAGACGTAAAGATGAACGTCCGCCGTGACGAAGCCCAGCACGAGGTTGGCCGATACGAGCGCGACACCCTGCAGTGTGTAGAGATGAATCAGCGACAGGATGCGCCGCTGGCTGAGCATCGCGAACGACACCATCAGCAGAACGGCGGCCAGAAGGTTGATGATTTGCGTCGCGAGGCCGTGCATCATGCCCCCAGCAGGAAGTGAACCAGCATGCCGATCACGGCCAGCAGGAAGGCCGTGGCGAGAAACTCCGGCACCCGGAAAATACGCATCTTCGCATTGGTGGTCTCCACCACGGCAAGTAACGCCCCGCCCACCAGCAACTTGACAAACAGCACCGGTATCGCCAGCAGCAGCGCGGCGGGATTGCCGGCTTCGGCAATGCCCCACGGCACGAAGAGAGCCAGTCCGATACACGAGTAGGCAAACAGCTTGAGACTCGCAGCCCACTCTACTAGCGCAAGATGCCGGCCGGAATACTCGAGGATCAACGCCTCGTGGATCATCGTCAGTTCGAGATGCGTGGTCGGATTGTCGACAGGCAGACGTGCATTCTCGGCGAGCGACACCATCGTGAAGGCAATACCCGCGAACGCGAGGCTCGGATAGATCGCGAGTTCCCGGTGGCTCAGTGTCTCGACGATGTGCGTCAGCAGCGTGGACTGCGTGATGAGCGACGCGGAAAACAGCACCATCAGCAGGGCTGGCTCGGCAAGAAAGCCCACCAGCATCTCGCGGCGCGCGCCCAGTGTGCCGAACGCCGTGCCGACATCCATTGCAGCCAGCGAGATCGCGACGCGCGCCAGTGCGAAGAGACCCACGAGCGCAATGGCATCGGCGGCAGGCGAGAGCGGCAGCTCGGTCGACAGCGTCGGCACGATGGCACTCGCGAGCGTCATGCAGGCCCAGATCACGTAGGGAGCGCCGCGAAACACGGGACTCGCATGATGGGCAACAACCGACTCCTTGTTGAACAGCTTGTGAAGCGTCCGATACGGTTGCCAGATCGACGGTGCGCGACGGCTCTGCAGCCAGGCGCGGCACATGTTGACCCAGCCGGTCAGCAGCGGAGCGGTCGCCAGAGCCAGCAGGATTTCGAGCGCCTGGGAGAGCAATCCGGAGAGCGTAATCATTGCCTCACCAGTATCAGCAGGACGATGAGCACAAGGAAGCTGTACATCAGATAGATGGCTATGCGGCCCGTCTGCAGCATCCCGGCCAGCGATGCGACGCGCCTGACAGCGCGTTCGATGGGTTCGTAGATCATCGCCCACGCACGGTCCGTTACGACGACCCGATACGCGGGACGCGCGTCGAACGGCGACGGAAGCTGCCGTTCAATCCTGAACAGTGGCGCAAAGATTTCGCGGATCGGCTGCCCGAACCCCTCAGCCGTATCCTGCATGCGCGCGTTCACGAACGGATGACCGCACGCCCATGGAATCGCGCGGCGCAGCCGGCCATGATAGAAACGGCGCACCAGTACCCAGGCCAGTGCGCAGCAGCCCACGACGAACAGCAGAAACACCACCGGCATGTAACTCGCGCGCCCGCTATTCGTGGGCGCGAGCAGCAGCCAGCCATTCCGGGAGACGGCCGGCCCGATGCCTGCGCCGATCAGCGCCTGCGTCACGCGATCGAGCACGGCCACGAACTGTACCGGCAGCAACCCGAGCAGCACGCACATCGCTGCGAGCCATACGAAGCCGACACGCTCCCACGGGCTTGCGTCCCGCGCGTTGCCGAGCTTTGGCTCGCGTGGCTGCCCGAGGAAGATGATCCCGAAAAACTTAACCATCGTGTAGCCGGCGAGTGCCGCGACCAGTGCGATCAGCGCGGCGACCAGCGGAACGATCATGTTCAGGAACGAGTTCGGCAGCTCCGGTGTAAACAGGAAACTCTGCAGCAGCAGCCATTCGGACACGAACCCGCTCAAGGGTGGCAGGCCGGCACTTGAAAGCGCGCCGAGCAATGCGACCCACGCGGTCCATGGCATGAAACGGATCAGGCCCCCGAGGCGTCCGAGATTGCGCTCGCCCGTTGCATGCAGCACCGAGCCCGTCGAGATGAACAGCAGGCTCTTGAACGCCGCATGGCTTGCGATCTGGTAGAGCAACGCGGTCAACGATAACGCGGCGAGCGCCGGCATGTCGAAGGCCCGGAACAGGATCGCAAGTCCCATGCTGACGAACATCAGACCGATGTTGTCGATCGACGAGTACGCCAGCAGCCTCTTCATATCGGTCTGGATCGCGCTGAACACCACGCCGAACAGTGCGGTGAACAGACCGAGCGCCAGCATCACGACACCCCACCACGCGACCTGCAGGTGCAGCAGGTCGAACACTGTCCGCAGCATGCCGTAAAGCCCGGCCTTCAGGACAAAGCCGCTCATCAGCGCCGACACGGGCGATGGCGCCGCTGGATGCGCCTCGGGCAACCAGACGTGCAGCGGGAAGATGCCCGCCTTCGCGCCGAAACCGAGCAGCGCCAGCATGAACGCAACGGATGCCCAGAACACGTCGAGATGCTGTTGCCGCATACCGGCAAACGTGTAGTCGCCGGTCCCCGCCTGCAGCAGCCCGAAGCACAGCAGCAGCGCGAGCGCGCCCACGTGCGAAATCAGGAAGTACAGGTAGCCGGCGCGGCGGATTTCGGGAATGCGATGGTTGCTCATGACGAGGAACGTTGCAGCGAGCGTCATCGTTTCCCACGCAACCATGAAGCTGTAGGCATCGTTGGCCACGAGGACGAGCGCGAGGCTCGCGAGGCACACGTGGTACTCGAAGCAGAGCAACCCGGGGGGCGTGCCTTCGCCCTTGCGGAAATAGCCGGCGGAGAATGCACTGACGCCTGTGCTAACCATGCCGAGCACAGCCAGGAAAAACGCCGATAACGCATCGAGCCTGATATGGAACGGCAGCCCCGGCAGCCCCAGCGGCAAGATCGCCTCTTGAGGCGCGGAAAAGACGCCTGCAATGCCCAGCACGCCTAGCAGCACCCCGAACAGCATGCCTGCCGGGAACAACCCGTGTGCGACCACGCGCGTGCGGCGCAGGCTGACGAGTCCCAGCACCCCAATGAACAGCCAGCCCGCGACCACCAGCAGCACGTAATGGACGACCAGCAAATGTTCCAAAGGCGTTGTCTCCGGTGCAATCAGATGTCTTGTTCAACGGCCGGTGTGCCGGATGAAGGATATTCCGAAACAGGTCCCATCCGGCGGTGACATTCCATTTATTTCATACCGGTACAGATCGGGACACATCGGTGCCGTGACGGCCTGCGCGCTGGCATCGATGTCGCGCCGTCCCGGTACGGTCGCCTGTGAACGGCCGAAGAGATTCGTCAAACGGCATGGCACTTCTCCCCAATACGGCGCACGGCGTATCTCTGCGCACCATCTGCGTTCGCACCGATACGCTTTCCGAGGAACATCCAGTTACCAGTAAATGGTAATTTCGTTATCATCCTAGCAGGTTTAGGCATGCGTTTCCACAGGCGATGTCCAGGCACGCCGGGAACGCGGGCTGCCCTTCCACGCGCATTCCGGAAGGGAGCCTGTTGTCGTGCTCCCCGTCCGCGCTCGGGCGCGATTCCGTTTCAGGCACACGTGTCATTGTCCGCCTGATGCCAGCAAACTGTTTCCGGACGCTGGCGGGCAAGCAGCACCGCGAGTGTGGCGGCCTCGACGGGGCTGTCTGCTGCCACCCGCGCCGCCGCGCCAGTGCCCTCCTCCGCCACGCCTCGCCGCCCGGTTGCTCCCGTGCACCGTACTGGAAGAGCCGTCGAACACACGTAGCCCGTGACCGTTACGGTGGCGGTGACCGGGCATGATGCATGATAATGTTATTATCATCATCTTATGTTAAGATGGTAATGACCTCACGTGAAACGCTCGAGCGTGTGCATGGCCGCGTTGCCGGTGAAACACACGCCAGACGGCCGTGTTTCAGTGCTCGCAGGGAGATCGATGTGATTAGCACCAGTGTTCCGCTGCTGTCCCATGACTACACGCATCTTTATGTGCGCGACGTCATGGGTCGCCGCGGGCTGATTGTCGTCGGCGTGGGCAAGTCGGGTGAGCGTGGCTTCCAGATGCTGTACCGGTTTGCTGACATTTGCGACCGCCTGGAAGAGTGCGGCATCAATGTGGTCTTCGTCTATCCGAGGGAATCGGCCCGTCATGTCCAGGACACCACTTCCCTCTCCGGCGCACGATACAGAGAGCGTCCATGTCTGCTTCTCGACGACGACGGCCGATTCTTTGTCGGCCCACTTCAACCGAAATCGCTTCGCGTGATCTACCTCGACCGGGACATGAGGCGTCTCGCCAGGCTCCAGATCTCGTTGCGGGATGAAACCTGGGATCCGCTGCTGCGCGTTTTCTTTGGGCAGGTCATCTCGGGTGCGATGCACTAGGCGCGAAGGCGTGAAAGTGGTCGCGCGACGGGTCACGAACTACATACGAAGGGGAGCGGGTTGGTCGAGGCATCGGTTCAGGTAGGTGGCCAATGGGGATTGAACGGTCACGGGTCAGCACGGCTTGCGGTCAGTGCTGCACGTTTCGCCAGCGATATCGTATGCATGGCGAACGGCCGGTCGGTCAACGCCAAGGACGTGATGTCGGTGATATCGCTTCGGGCCCGGGCGGGCACGCTCGTACGCATCCTTGCGGCCGGTCCCGACGAATTGATGGCGCTCCAGGCACTGTCTGACATCCTGCGAACGCAAGACCCTTCCTGATGTGATCCATGCCAGAAACGACGCACGCACCCGCCGATCGGTCGCGCAATGATTCGCGTCCAATCAAACCCACGAAGAAAAGACAGAGAAAACTGAACAGGCCCCTGGTCATACAGAACGATCAGGTTATTTCGCTGTACTTCGATGCGCGCGGGGTGCAGAGCACCATGTTGCGGCACAACCCCACCGCACTCGCGCTGGGCTACACGCGAACCATGATGGGGTTCCTTCTGTTCCGGCCGTTCCCGCGTCGGATTGCGATGATCGGTCTGGGCGGTGGCTCGCTGGCTAAGTACTGCTATCGCCATCTGCCGGACACTGCCATTACCGCAGTCGAAATCAATCCCGACGTGATCGCGTTACGCGAGCTGTTTCAACTTCCACGCGACGACGATCGTTTCAGGGTGGTGTGTGCGGATGGTGCGCGATACATCAACGCATCGGATCACACGCCCGATGTGCTGCTGCTCGACGGCTTCAATGCCGACGGCCTGCCCGCGGAACTGGGCAGCAGGTCATTCTACGAAGCCTGTCGTCGCCGGTTGAGCGACGACGGCATCCTGGTGGCCAATCTCGTGACGGATGAGCCGGAGTTTCACTCCTACCTGCGCTCGCTGAGGAACGTTTTCGCGAACTCGGTCGCTCTGGCGCCCTCGGAAGGCAGCGAACACAACGTCACCGTCTTCGCGTGGAACGGAATCGAGGGTCTTCCGTCCTTGACCTCGATGCTCGACCGGG
This sequence comes from Paraburkholderia lacunae, assembly GCF_003353175.1. Lineage (GTDB taxonomy): Bacteria > Pseudomonadota > Gammaproteobacteria > Burkholderiales > Burkholderiaceae > Paraburkholderia > Paraburkholderia lacunae. The sequence goes on from NZ_QHKS01000016.1 coordinate 59,728, forward strand.
CTCGCGCGCTGCAGTACTCGCATCCGGTCAATCTGCACGCCACAGCCATGAGCATCGAGTGCGGCAGGAAATTCGACTGGAACCGATATGACGAGACATGTTGATCCGGCTCATCGGCCTGACAAAGTAGTACCCGCCCGCTGCGGACCATCACGCACGCGCGGTCTTGAGGAGAGGAAATGACAGCAGAACGCGGCAACGAAAGCAGTACCTTGACCCACTCGGCCATCTGGGCGCTGGAACGCCTGGCACAGCCGCGGTACGGACGCGCTGCGCCTTCACTGAACTGGTCGGTGGCGCAGGAGTTGCGCAATGCTGGATTCGTGTCTGTCCCGGTCCCAGGGCGAGGCACTGTATCGATTACGCAGGCCGGACATGACTTTCTGCGTGCGAGGGAGGAACGTTAGGACAGCGCGGCGGCGCCCGTTGCGCATTTCCGACGTGAGCCGGTCAAATGCCGGGCCCAAGGGTACGGGCCTGCGGCGCGCCTCGGAACCCTGAAGATGGTGGAGGTTCCGGAGATGTATTATAATTGAATTAACATATTCGGATTTGTTCCTCCCATCATGGAAACCAAAAGCGCCCGACTCACAATTCTGATCGATCCAGTGAAGAAGGAAGCGTTCGAGGAACTGTGCGCGGCGCAGGACCTGACGCCTTCACAGGTGGTACGACAATTGATCCGAGGCTACCTCGAGCAGCACGGCGTAACCTACAAGACGAAGAGCGCGCTGGGTGCGCGCGCGCGCCGGAAGACTGCCTGAGAGCCATCGTTGCAGTCTGAATGCGTGGCCAGTGACGATATACGGCGGCCCCAGCCTGACTGGCACAGGCACGCCACGGCGCCGCTGAAGGTTCACGAATCCTCGATTGACCACATAGCGTGCGTTTATGCGTTGTGTTCCGATCCGACATGCGGTGCGTTCGTCCACGAATGTGCGCCAAGGACTCGATACCATCCCGCAAAGCCTCACCATCGCCCGCAACCTACCTCAACACGCGCCGATGCCCAGAATCGTGGGCGTATCGATGGCGAACTTGCCTTCGACGTCAGCCGAAGCCGGCCGATGGAAGCAGCCGACGAAGACGCGACTTACTTGCGCGTCGCAGCGACGACCTTGATTTCGACGATGAGCTCGGGACGCGCGAGCGCTGCGATACCGAGGATGGTCCACGCCGGGAAGTCCGAGCGGATGTAGCGCTCCTTCACTTCGCGGAACGCCGCAAGTTGCGAGCCGACATCGACGTGGTAGGAAACCAGCTCGACCACATCCGTGAAGTCGAGACCCAGATGCTCGAGCACCGCTTCGACGCGCTTGAACGCGACATCGATTTGTTCCTTCGGGTCTTCCGGAATTGTCCCGTCGGCCCGCAGACCGATTTGACCAGCGATGAAGACCAACCCGCTGGCCGTCACTGCGGGCGAGTATTGGAACAGGTCGAAAATACGGTTGCTTCCGAAAGTGGCGTCGTCTTCGGGAAGACGCAGACGCTCGATCTGGCTCATGGCAGTCCTTCAATCAGCTGTAGCACGGGGAATGTGAATCCAACGACCCCACTCTACTCGAGCGACTGGACTGCCGTCTGTATAGCGAGTTACCAAATCACCCAGGAAGCCTGGACGGGTCGATGACCCAGATCCGACGCTGCCTGAGCTCGATCGCGCCGAGCTCCGTCAGCCGCTTCAAGGCACGCATGACCGTGACGCGTGACGACCAGCGTTCGAGTCGGCACAACTCGAGATAAAAATCCCGCTTGAGCGGATCGTCGATATACAGGAGGCTCTTGAGATGGGTCCAGCTCAATTCTCTCCGCACTGCGGAGAGAATCCGACCCTGGTGTACCTGGAACGAGGGTGGTACCAGCTATACCGTTACTTGAAGTTGTCTTGTTACGCCCGAACGGCATCGCAACAATGCTAGTGAGTCATCCGGCGAAGCGGTCGACCCGGGCGCGATGAATTTGTGTCGATACTGACCATCAACCATGCAACTGAATCGGGGTAACCAGCAATGCGAATTTCCTTTTTGCACACGATAGAAGGCAACAAGAACGTCTTTGAGCAAGCGGCAAAAGATCTTGGACTGCCAATCGAGTACCTTCATCATGAAGTGCGATCGGACCTCCGTCTGTCAGTGGATCAGGCTGGAACATTCACCCGCGAGTTGAAGGCACAGACAAACGACTGTCTCCTCGAATTGGCCGCCGGCTCCGACGCTGTCATCTTGACCTGCGCCACGCTTGGACCGGCCGTGAGCGACATCGAGCATCCTCCGGTTCCGATTGTTAGGGCGGATGCTGCGTTAGCGTCCGCGGCCGCAAGCATTGGCGGAAAAATCATCGTGTTGTGTGCCGCGGAAAGTGCCGTTGAGCCTACGAGAAGCCTGTTCGAGCAGTACGCAAACAAAGAGCGTGCTTCAGTGTCGATCAATCACGTTGCCCAGGTTTGGGAGCTGTTCAAAAGCGGAGATCTCGACGCATGCCTCGCCGCAACGGGGCGGGCCGCCGATGAGGCCTACCAAGCCGGCGCAACAGTTGTCGCGTTTGCTCACCCGTGGATGGCACCGGCCGCGCGTCTCGTCGGCAAGGGACGGCATCCGCTCGATAGCGCTCATACCGCGCTGCAAGCGGTCATGCAGCAGGCTGCAAAGCCTGCGCTGGATGATCGACCGGGACACGGCCCGAGAGCGCCAGTCCGTTGACGGCCGACGGCTGCCCGCCATCGGTCATGCTCCCGCGCTCGCTGTTTCAGGGCCGCCAGACCGGGCCATCGGGAAAGGCGTACTGATCGAGCGACGCCGCATGCATTTCGATGCTATAGCCGGGACGTTGCGGCGGCATGTAACGGCCGTGGCGGATCACGACCGGATCGACGAAATGCTCATGCAGATGATCCACGTACTCGAGCACCCGGTTTTCCAGCGACGCCGACACGCAGATATAGTCGAAAATCGAAATGTGCTGCACGTACTCGCACAAGCCGACGCCGCCTGCGTGCGGGCACACGGGCACGCCAAATTTCGCCGCCATCAACAGGACGATGATCACCTCGTTCAGACCGCCCAGGCGGCAGCTGTCCACCTGACAGAAGTCGATGGCATGCGCCTGCAGCAACTGCTTGAACATCACACGGTTATGGCAGTGCTCGCCCGTCGCCACACCGATTGGCTGAATCCGCCGACGGATGGCCGCGTGGCCGAGAATGTCGTCGGGACTCGTGGGTTCCTCGATCCACCACGGATCGAATTGCGCCAGGCGCCGCATGTTGGCGACCGCTTCGTCGACATCCCATACCTGGTTCGCATCCATCATCAGCTTCAGGTCTTCGCCGATTTCCTCACGCAGGATGCGGGCCCGGCGCACATCCTCGTCGAGATTGCCGCCCACCTTCTGCTTGAAATGCGTCCAGCCCTGCGCGACGCCTTCACGCGCGAGCCGGCGGATCTTGTCGTCGTCGTAACCGAGCCAGCCGGCCGAAGTCGTGTAGGCGGGATAGCCGCGCACCAGCATGTCCTTTTCGCGCTCGTCCCGGGTCTTGGCATGGCGATGCAGCATCGCGATGGCTTCATGCGGCGTGATCGCGTCGGTCACATAGCGGAAGTCGAGACAGCGCACGAGTTCTTCGGGGCTCATGTCGGCGAGCAGCTTCCACACCGGCTTGCCTTCCGCTTTGGCCCACAGGTCCCAAACCGCATTCACGACAGCCGCCGTCGCCAGATGAATGGCGCCCTTGTCCGGGCCGATCCAGCGCAGCTGGCTGTCCGACGTCAGCGAGCGCCAGAAAGCGCCCATGTTCGCCGCGATATCCTCGAGCGTTCTGCCGACCACCAATGGAGCAAGCGCCTGTACCGCAGTCACGCAGATCTCGTTGCCGCGCCCGATAGTGAAGGTGAGGCCATGACCGGTGAGCGCCTCCGGCGAATCGGTGGCGAGCGTCACGTAGGTGGCGGAGTAATCCGGCGCGGCGTTCATCGCATCGGAGCCGTCGAGTGAACGCGAGGTCGGAAACCGAATGTCCCGGACGGACAGTTTTGTAATCGTGGACATCTGAACACCCTCCTGGGCGACAGCTATCGGCTTCCGTATGGCCTCTGCGCGGCCACAGTCTCTCCCCGCGATGCAGGTCGCGAAAAGAAGAGGAGGCGCCGCGCGCCCTCCTCTCCCGCCGCGTCCTGGCGGCAGCGCTCAATCGTAGAGCACAGCGGCGATCTTCGGATCGCTCATATTGCTCTTGTCGTACCAGTAGAAGCCCGTGTCGACCTTCTTGGGCAGCTTCTCGCCCTTCAGCGCCTTCACCGCGGAGTCGACAACGCATTTGCCGATGCCGACCGGATTCTGCGTGATAGCGCCGGCCATCAGCCCCGAATTGATGTCCTCCTTCTGCTCCTTGCCGGAGTCGTAGCCGATCAGGACGAGCTTCTTGCCCGACTCCTTGACGCCGATCGCGGCACCCTCCGCCGAGCCCTCATTAGCGCCGAAAATGCCCTTGAGATTGGGATTGGCCTGGATCATCGCCTTGGCGATTTCCGCCGACTTCAGATGGTCGCCGCCGCCATACTGGACCGAGACAATCTTGATGTTCGGATGCTTCGCCTTCATCTCGTTCAGGAACCCGTCGCGACGATCGATGCCGGTGCGGCTGGTCTGGTCGTGCACGATCACGCCGACCTCACCGGCATTGCCGACCGCCTCGGCCATCTTGTCGGCGGCGAGCGCGGCCGCGGCAAGATTGTCCGTCGCGCACGTCGTCAGCGGAATGTCGCTGTCGACGCCGGAGTCGAAGGCGATGACCGGTATTTTGGCGGCCTGCGCCCGCTTCAACAGCGGAATGGCCGCTTTGCTGTCGAGCGCTGCGATGCCGAGCGCCTGGGGTTTCTTGGCCAGCGCGGCCGAAAGCATATCGATCTGCTTGTCGACCATGGCCTCCGTTTCCGGTCCCTCGAACGTGATCCTGACCTTGTGCTCCTTCGCCCCCTGTTCAGCGCCGGCCTTGACGGCCTGCCAGAACTGGTGCTGGAAGCCTTTCGAGATGAGTGGAATGTAGGCTTCGTCCGCGCGGACAAGACTCGTCCCGCCGATGAGCGCGCCGACGCCAACCACGACACCAATTAGTTTTCTTTTCAACATGGGTAGCTCCTCCTAAGGTGGCCATCAACCTTCAGCCGTTGGGGGAGCCTTGGCGCTCCCTTTCCTGATTCTTGTCCGGTTCGTCCAGCTTCAGCTTTTCTTGCGCCGCAAAATATCGGCATACACCGCGAGAATGATGATGAGGCCCGTCACCACGATTTGCCATTCCTGCGCGACGGACATGATGCGCAGGCCATTGGTCAGCACGCTCATGATGAACGCGCCGATGATCGTGCCCAGAATCGTGCCCGCACCGCCGCTGAGCGAGGTCCCGCCGATCACGACCGCGGCGATCGCTTCGAGTTCATAACCCTGGCCTAGCGCCGGCTGGGCCGAATTCAGGCGCGACGCGATAAGGAGCCCCGCGACGCCGCAAATTGCCCCGGCCAGCCCGTAAATCGCGATCTTCCACCGATCGACATTCACGCCGGAAAGGCGGACGGCTTCTTCATTGCTGCCGAGCGCGAATGTATAGCGGCCGAGCGCCGTGCGATTCAGCGTGATCGAACTCACGACCGCAAGGAAAAACAGGATCAGGACCGCGTTCGGGATAGGCAAGTTCGGCAGGACATAGCCGATCAGCGAATCCTGAGAAATCATGTAGAAGTTTTCGGTGTCGTTGAAATAGATCGGCTTGTCGGCCGAGACGACCAGCGAAAGCCCTTTCAGCAGCAGCATCATGCCCAAGGTGGCAATGAAGGGCGGTATCTTCATTTTCGCCGTGAGGGTTCCCGAAACGGTGCCGCAGATCGCGCCCGTGCCGATCGCAGCCACGACACCGATCCACATCGGCAAATGCCAGAAGGTCAGAAACACGCCGCAAATGACCGCCGTGAAGGTCATCAACGTGCCGACCGACAAATCGATGCCTCCGGTGATGATGACGAACGTGCAGGCGATCGCCAGCACGCCGTTGACCGCCGTTGCCTGCAGAATCCCGAGAATATTGACCGTCTGCATGAAAGCGGGCGAGGCGAAGCTGAAAAAGGCCAGCAGCAGGATCAGGCTCGCGAAGGCCAGCAGCTTTTGCAGAGCGGCCGGCGCGAAGATGCGGGCTCTAAGGCCGGACGGCTGTCCCTCATTGGCCAGCGCCGACGTATCCGATGGCTGTGTCATAAATTGGATCGCTCCTCGAGGCTCACGCCGCTTTCAAGGTTTCGCGCTGCGTCGCCAGGTGCATGATGCGCTCCTGCGTCGCCTGCGCAGCTGAGAGTTCGCCGGTGATACGCCCCTCGCACATCACGACGATGCGGTCGCTCATGCGCAAGATTTCCGGCAATTCCGACGAGATCATCACGATCGCCTTGCCTTGTTCGGCGAGCGCGCGCAGCAGCTTGTAGATTTCGCTCTTGGCGCCGACGTCGATGCCGCGCGTCGGCTCGTCGAAGAAAAGCACGTCGCAGTCGCGCTCGAGCCACTTCGCAATCACGATTTTCTGCTGATTGCCGCCCGACAGAAGCCGCACCTGCTGCGCCGCGGACGGTGTACGAATGGCGAGCACATTGATGAAATGGGAGGCTGTCCGGCGTATCTGAGCGCGGCGCAAGAAAAAGTTGAGCGACAGGAATTTGCGCAAGTTGGACATCACGATGTTCGATTCGACGTCCATGCCGGTCGCGAGGCCGAAGCGCTTGCGGTCTTCCGAGAGATAGCCGATGCCACGCGCCACCGCGTCGCTCGGCTGCCTGATCGTCGCTTTCACGCCTCTCACGACAATTTCGCCGGATTCGACCGGATCGGCTCCGAACACCGCCCGGGCGACCTCGGTGCGGCCGGCGCCCATCAAGCCGGCAAAGCCCAATATCTCGCCTTTGTGCAGCGTGAAGCTCACGTCTCTGACCAGCGGACCGGCGTTCAGATTCTTCACTTCGAGTGCGACCTCGCCCTTGTCCGCGACGCTGTGAGAAGGCGCGACGTCGGTCAAGGTTCGCCCGACCATCATGCCGATGATCGTTTCGACGCTGGTGTCCGCGGCGGCGACGGTGGCCACATATTCGCCGTCGCGCAGCACGGTGACGCGGTCGGAAATCTGCTTCAGCTCGTCCATCTTGTGGGAGATATAGATGATTCCCACGCCCCGGCTCTTCAGCTCCCGGATGATGCGGAAAAGCTCGGCGATCTCGGCGTCGTTGAGCGCCGAGGTGGGTTCGTCCATGATCAGGACGCGCGAATCGAACGACAAGGCCTTCGCGATCTCGACCATCTGCTGCCTCGCGACGGTGAGCGTGCCGACCACCGCGCGCGGGTCGATATTCACATGCATGCGGACGAGAAGGTCGCGCGCCTGCGCGTTGAGCTTGTCTTCGTCGAGGAACAGGCCGAGGCGTCCGCGCGGCTCGCGGCCGATGAACATGTTCTGGGCGACGCTCAGATGGTTCATCAACTGGAGTTCCTGATGAATGATGCACACGCCCATGGCCTGCGCCTCACGCGGGCTCGGGAACTCGACCGGCTGGCCGTCGAGGAGGATTTCGCCGGAATCGCGGGTGTACACGCCGGCGAGGATTTTCATCAGCGTCGACTTGCCGGCGCCATTCTCGCCCACCAGCGTATGGACTTCCCCCGCCACGAGATCGAACTGGACTTCGTGAAGCGCCCTCACGCCGGGAAAGCTCTTGCTGAGCCTGTTCACGGAAATGAGCGGAGTCATGGCGCGGATTCAACGGCAAAGCCGCGACGGCCGCTGGCCTCATGACGAGGAGCGGGTCGAAAAAGTGCTGGGAGTCGCCAGACAGCGCGGCTGAAATCGCAACGAGAAGCCAGGCACATTGCTGGTCCCCAAAACCGATGTGCCACCATTTTACGACGCTCAGCCGCAGCGGCTCAAGCGTAGGCATTCCCTAGTGTGATGCGGTCATGCGCAATGTATCGCGCGCGCTTGCGGCCGGATGTGCAATTGATGCCGCCCCAATTGAGCCGCCCGGACACTACCCACAACGGTCCGGATCCGCCCGGAGGGTCCGGTTATTCACGATGCACGGCAATCAGAAAGCGTGCCGCTCCAGCCCGGCGCGCGGGTCGACGAGACCGTTGCCGCCGAACAGCTGGGACGAGTGCATCATGCCGACGATGGTCCCGAGCGGACCGAGCAGCGGCGTCACGCTGATCCTCGCCGGATTCCTGCCTCTCCCTATTAAAAATCGTATGCGATTAAATCTTATACGATTGACATGTCGCATCGCTTCCTTCAATATGCATCGCATGCGATCTAAACGCATACGAGCAAAACCACCCAACACCCCTTATCCATCAAGGAATTCATCATGACCAGGATCGAAACTGTCCTCCTCACAGGCAAGACCCACACGACGGCAAGCGGCCGTGACGGCCGCGTCGACCTCAAGCTCTCGTCGCCCGGTAACGCCGGCGGCGACATGACGTTTGCGGCCGTCCAGGCGCATCCCACCGCGGAACAGCTGTTCGCCGGTGCGTGGTCGGCCTGCTACATCTCTGCCATCGGGCTCGTGGCCAAGGAGAAGAAGGTGAAGCTTCCGTCCGATCTTTCCGTTGAGGTCGAGGTGGATCTGGGCAAGAAGGGCGAGGCCTACCTCCTCCAGGCCCGCTTCAATGTCAGCGTGCCGGGCGTGGCGCGCGAGGTCGCCGAGGCTATTGCGCACGCGGCGCACGAGATCTGCCCGTATTCGAAAGCCACCCGGGGCAACATCGACGTCGCCGTCAACCTGGTTTAGCCCGAACCGGTAACTGAACTGACATGCGGGGCGCAATCCGGCAAGGCATGCGCCTCCCTCTGAACATCTTTTAGCGAAATTCCATCATGAAGACCAAACTCATCGTTGCACTGCTCGTCGCACTTTCGGCTTCCGCCGCCGTTCCCGCGTTCGCCAGCGGTTATGGTCCAGCCCCCTCTTACCGGCCCTCGGTTGGCGCACCCGCGTCGCAACGCGGTCCGAGCGTGCAAACCCTCGCCGCCGAGCGCGACGACGCTACCGGCTCGCAAGAGTCGTATGGCGGCGTAGTCCCCGGCCACTCCCAATCGGCGAACCGTGCCGCCGCGACTCCGGGCGACAGCCTCTACGCCCGTCACTAGATCGCGGATCCCCGTCGCTGGACCGTTGCGCATCGTCGCGCCTGATACGCAACAGTGCCAGCACCGCTTGCCCGCCCTTTGCGCCGACGTAGCTGTGCGGATACCGGACACCTGCGGCGGCGAAGACGGACGACGCGTCAACGGCCGTCCGTCATCCCGGACCAGCCGGGCAGATACCGGGCCTCAGGTGTGTGGGCAAGGGTCTTCGCCTGATCGACCGCCTTCGCAAAGTTCTTGCTGATCTTGCCAGCCGGCACGCGTGGGCGCAGAAAATCGGCCCACAGGAATTCGCTGAACGGCGTCGCATCCTTCGCATAGCCGCCCACCCGGCGCAGTTCGCCGGCGAGACTCCTATAGGGGTCGTCCGTGAGTCCGGTTACGGTCCTGGGCAGGTGTTCGTAGTCGTATCGCGAGCCATCGGCACCGAATGGATGGACCCACTGGTTGTGCTCCATCATGCGCCAGAAGATTGTGTTATCCAGCCACGACAGGTCCTTCAGCATCATCACCTTCACTTGCTTGACACCTTCCTCGAGCAGCGCAAGCCCAAGGTGATGATGGTCGACGATGTAATAGCGCTGCTCCGGGCCCAGCACGGCGGGAAACCAGTGCGAAGCAATGGCCTCACTGCGCGCCTTCTTGCTGAGTGTCTTCCAGTGGTCGCGCTTTTCGGTGACCTCGCGGTAACCCACCGTCATCTGTGTAGGACGCAATGCGGTGAGTTTCGCTGGGAGCAGATGAATGTCGGAACTCGGGACCATGATTTGCCTCGTGGGAATGGTTTGCCGCAACAATAGCGTGGATCATTCATGCTGTTGCATGCCCGTCGACGGCACCGTGCGCGCTACAATCCGTCGCCGGATACTACCTTCACTTCCTTTCAGAACGCATGACTGGTTCCCCGCTGCCAAAACCGAAGGTCTCGCCCCGTCTGCGCTGGGTTGCTTCATGGGGACCTGGACTGCTCGTCATGCTCGCTGACTGCGATGCCGGGAATGTCGTCACGGCGGCGCATGCCGGCGCGCAATGGGGTCTTCATCTTCTGGTGGTGCTTCCTGGGCTCATTCCGCTGCTTTACATGGTCCAGGAACTCACCGTCCGACTCGGCATTTTCACCGGGCGAGGCCACGGTGAACTCATCCGCTCGAACTTCGGTCCGTTGTGGGCATGGATATCGGCAATCGGACTGGTCATTGCCGTGCTCGGTTCGCTTGTGACCGAGTTCACTGGAGTCGCCGGCGTGGGCGAGATGTATGGTGTCTCGCGGTCCGTCACCTTGCCGCTTGCCGTTGTCGCGCTGACAGCCGTCGTGCTCACCGGCTCGCATAGACGCGTGGACAAGGCCGCAATTGTCATCGGGGCCTTCGAATTGACCTTTTTCGTTGTGGCGTGGAAGGCGCACCCGGACATCCACGACCTGTTCCCGCAAATGACTGACCTCCCGCTCGGCAATCGTCAGTTCGGATACCTTGCCGCTGCGCTGATTGGCGCGACGTTCAATCCATGGATGGTCTTCTATCAGCAGGCGGCGGTCGCGGATAAAAAACTCACTCCGCGAGACTACACGGCGGCTCGGGTCGAAACGGCCATCGGTGCGGTCCTCACGCAGCTACTGACGGCAGCGGTCCTTGTCGCCGCGGCAGCAACGCTATCGGGAAATGGTCAACCACGCGCCTTACAAAGCGTGGGCGAGATTAGCGTCGCCCTCGCGACAGTAGTGGGCCCACACGCTGGACGCGTCCTCTTCAGTGCCGGAGTTCTTGGCGCGTCGATGGTGGCGGCCATTGTCTGTTCGCTGTCTCTGGCGTGGGGGCTGGGCGAAGTGGCGGGATACAGGCGCTCGCTCGAAGACCGGCCCGCGAGTGCGCCGTGGTTCTACGGGGTGTATGTGGCCTCCGTCGCCGGCAGCGCTTACGTCGTCTGGCTGGCGCCGAACCTCGTTTCGTTGAACGTCGCTGCGCAGGTAGTCAACGCGTTAATGCTGCCGCTTGTGGTTGGGTTGCTCATCGCGCTTAGCGTCACCGCCCTACCTCATCGGCATCGGCCTCGCGGCGCTTACTTGTGGCTTGTCTGCGGCATTGCAGCGGTAGTGTGTGCAGCCGGCGCCCTTGGCGCGGGCCTCAGCTTTCTTTCGTGAGAAGCGCTCTGTCCTGTCGCTGAGACAAGAATGTATGACCGCTTATCCGCCAAATGCCGGCTCCCTGGATAGGCGCGCGCAGATGAGCGATTGCCTCGGTCGCCGACGTGAGATTGAACTGTGCCGCAAGAGCCAGCATGGTCACATCGTCCAGGCCCCGCGCGTCGTCGAACACGCACAACGGATTACCGCCAAAAGTCGATTCGGCGAACACGTTCAGCAGACGCAAGGTGTAGGTGTTCATGCAATGCTCACGTAAGCGACAGATCGGCCAAGAGCGAACGCGACATACTACCTGAGCGGCTAGCGTGGGATGACAGTGCGCGCGCCTGCCCCGCTTACTTGCAGGACCAGCAGGCCGTGACCCACAACGGCACTTCGCTGCTCCTGCGGCGTAAGCGGGCCAACTGTCACCCCGAGTCGCGGCGCTGTCTGCACCGCAATACCGACCTCGCTGTCATTGCCACGCCATATCAGCCCGGCACGCTGAGTAGTCTCAGCCCACAACCCGCCAGGGAGACACGCCATGCTGACTGCTCGCGTTGGAATCGTTTCGCAATCCGCCGCTGTGCCTTACACCGACGTCGTGCGCGTCGCACAAGCGCTCAACCTCCAGATCAGCCGCGACCTCGGGCCCATCTGGAATGTGTCGGGCGCCGTCGTCGCTCTCGAATCCGCCGACCACCTCGATCCGGGCATCTGGCCTGTGTATATCGTGGACGAAGTTCAGTCGGGCGCGGCCGGCTTTCATCTGACCGAGCACAATCAGCCGTTCGCGGTGGTGCTGGCCGGCGACACCTGGTCTCTGTCGGCGAGTCACGAAGTCATGGAAATGCTGGTCGATCCAAGCGGTAACCGGCTCACCGCGGCGAACGCCGTCGCGATCATCGACAACGAGGTCCAGGACGGCAACGGCAAAGTCGAATTCCTGGTCGAGATCTGCGATCCATCCGAAGACGCCAGCAACGCCTATCTCATCGACGACGTGCTCGTCTCGGACTTCTACACGCCGCACTATTTCGATCCCGCCGGCACGGCGGGCGCGCGCTACAGTTTCAGTGGCCGGATAAGCCGCCCGCGCCAGGTGCTGCCGAACGGCTACCTCACCTGGTTCAATCCGCAGAACAACAAACTCCAGCAAGTCCGGCATTTCGGCGCGCCCGAGATCGTCGACCTGGCGACCGGCCAGCCCGGCGGTGGATCGCTGACGGGCGGGCGTTCTCTGCGCAGCTTCGTCGACAGTCTCTCGCCGTTTCCGCACTCGCTGTCGCATCTCAAGGCGAGCACGCCGGCCGTGATCCGGCGCGACGCACGGCGCTCGATGTTCGCCAGCGCCTTGCCCACCGGTGCGGCACTGTTTGCGGCGGCGCTCGCCAACGTCAGGAGCGCTGCGGCCGGCGCAAGCGCTGCACCGCATGACATGCAGGCGATCGACATTCGGACGATGCTCGACGCGCACGCCGAGTCCTTCAGGCAACCAGGCATCCTGTCGGTACGGAGCGGCTTGCAATGGCCCACGCTGACGAGCGGCGTCACGCGCGCCATCGTCGTGACGACGGAGCCGGACCAACGTGCCGCCGCGGAAGCTTCGCTGCCGAAGGTCTTCGACGGTGTACCCGTCGAGGTGCGCGCCGCCGGTCCGATGGAATCGCTGCGCGCGCTCGATCCGGCGAAATATTTCGCGCTGGCCGAAGCACGTCACGAACTCCGGCAACCGGATTTCGCGGATCAAGTCTTTTTCGACGGACAAGGCAACGAGCACGCGAATCCGCCGATGCCGCTGACGGCCTTTGCCACCGCACGCGCACAGAAGGAAGAGATCGCGTACACACCGGCTCCCGGAGCAAGTCTCGACGCTGTCACCGCACAGGTCTCGCTCGTACTGCACGCGAGCCCCGATGCGGGATGGGCCGAGCTATCGAATTTTATCGAGGGCATTCGCGAGGAACTGGTGGTCGGCATGTACGACTTCACCTCGGCGCACATTCTCACCGCCCTCGACAATGCGCTTGCCGGCGGCAAGAAACTGACGCTCACGCTCGATCATCCGGCGAAGAACCCGTCCGCCGATCAAACAGACGAAGAGACGCAGGCTGATCTTCTGGAACATCTGGGCGATCACTTCACCGGCACCTGGGCGCTCACCAACGCCGACCCGAAAGCCCCGGTCTGGATCTATCCGAACGCGTATCACATCAAGGTGGCGGTGCGCGAAGACGATACGTTGTGGCTCTCTTCGGGCAACTGGAACAACAGCAATCAGCCGGAAATCGATCTATCGGACGTGACGGCCGCGCGCAAGCTCGCCACGACACACGATCGCGACTGGCATGTCATCGTCACCAGCAAGGCGTTGGCGGACACGTTCCGGGCTTTCCTGCAGCACGACTATACGGTCTCTCACGACGCGATCGTCGCGGCCAGTGCACAAGGCGCGGCGCTTGGCGGGAACGGCGCCGCCGCCCTCGAGGTGCCGATCGAAGCGCTCGCGGCCGGCAAGGCGCCGCGCCAGTTCTTCGCCCCGAAGACGCTCGCCGACAACATCAGGATTCAGCCGCTGCTGACTCCCGATAACTATCAGCCGCATGTTCAGGCGCTCATCGAGTCCGCCCAGCGACGTTTTTACATGCAGACTCAATATATCCATCCGAGCGGACGTCCCGACGATGCGCAGCATGACGCGTTGATCGCGGCCGTAAAGGCGCTCATCGACCGGGGGCTCGACGTGCGTCTGATTACCAGTCAGTTCCAGAACGACGCATGGGTAGAAAAACTGGTCGCGGCGGGCATTCCGTCATCCGTGCTGCGGCGTCAGGCGAACGTTCACAACAAGGGCATCGTGGTCGACGGGAGCGTCGTGATGGTCAGCAGCCAGAACTGGTCGGCTGACGGCACGCTGCGTAATCGCGACGCGGGCCTGATCATCTATAACGCCGATGCCGCGACTTATTTCGAGCAGATCTTCCTGCACGACTGGGATTATCTTGCGTCGCCGGTGGGGAGTTGAGTAAGCGGATATCAGTGGCGGCGCAGGACCGATCGCATATCGCGCACGTCGCCGTCATCGGGCCGGCCGTCGGATTCCTTGTTCGATTCGAGCGCGGCGCCGACGCGCTCTGGATCGGACGCCAGCGACGTCTCGATCTTGCGCACGCAGGATCGTCTCGTTGACATGCTGATACGAAGCCGCTGCGGAAAAGCAGTCGGCGTGGACGGGGGGCGTCAGACACAGCAGCGTCGTCAGAAGCGCGGTCGTTCGAATGACCATATGCAGATCCGTCGGAAGCGTGGGGTGCGCCAATCATAAAACCACGCTCGCGCAGGGCCATTGCAGAGTGCGAACCTGTGACGCGGAGCGCGAATCCACTGCTGTGCCGGCACCCAAACCGTGCCATCACGGCGGTCTCCGCCCGGGGCCGGCTTCGCGCCAGGGGATATATAGCGCGCGGCCGATATGTCAGAATCGCGGGCATGACCTGGATTGCCACCCTGCCGATGTATAACGTGACGCCCGCCCTCGCCGCTGTTTGGCGCGAGTGGCTGGGTGATGTGTTGCGGACGGTCGAACCGGCGTGCCGTATCGTCGAGCCCGATGGCGAACTGCACGCGCTGTGGCGACGCGCCGATCTGCTGATCTCGCAGACTTGCGGTTATCCGCTGATGCATGGCTTGCGCGAGCAGGTGCAATTGATCGCGACGCCGCAATTCGACGCACCGGGCTGCGACGGCGCGCTTTATTCAAGCGTGCTGGTGACGCGAGCGGACGCGCCGTTCGATTCGCTGGCGGACTGCCGTGGCGCGCGCGCCGCCTACAATCAGGACGATTCGAATAGCGGCATGAATGTGTTCCGGCATGCGGTGGCGCCGCTTGCGCTTAGCGGGGTATTTTTTAGCGCTATCGTGCGCACCGGTTCGCATCTCGGCTCGTTGCGAGCAGTTGTGGACAATGAAGCTGACGTCGCCACGATCGATTGCGTGACGTTCGCCTTTGTCTGCGATGAATTGCCGGAACTGGCAGAGAAAGTTCGGCAGATCGGTGTGACGGCCGCGTCACCGGGTTTGCCTTTGATTGCCTCCGGCACCGTGCCTTCAGCAACTATCGAAGCACTATGCGAGTCGCTGAACCAGGCGCTCGCCGCACAACCCGATCGCGCAAAACGCCTGCGTTTGAAGGGCTTTTCCGCGCTCCCTTTTGTCGACTACGAGCGCATCACGCAACTGGAAAACGAAGCGCGGGCCTTGGGTTATCCGCGCCTCGCCTGAAGTCCCCTATTCCACGTTCAGCACCAGAAGCTGCGCTCCATCGGTAACCTGATCGCCGACTGCGTACAGCACTTCCGACACCGTACCGGCCGCCGGTGCGCCAATGGTGTGTTCCATCTTCATCGCTTCCATCACGATCAGCGGCTCGCCCTTCTTCACCACGGCGCCCGGTTCGACCAGCACCGCGATGACCTTGCCGGGCATCGGCGCGGTCAGGCGGCCTTCGCCGCCTTCGGCATCCGCCGCGTGCGCGAGCAGATTCTGCCATTCGAACGCGAGCGCTTCGCCCAGGCAGAAGACGTGGAACGTATCGCCGTCGACGAATACGCGGCCTGTCGCTCGCGCATCGCCGATCGTCGCGCGGAATTCGTGCCGGCCCGCGCCGCCCGACCAGCTGAAGCCCTCGCGCACGCCGTCGTGTTCGAGCGTTTGCGTGCTGCCGTCGCGCGCGAAGCTCACCGTGAAAGCGGTGTCGTTCTCGACATCGCGCCAGCCGAGTGTTTGCGTGTAGCCGCTGTTCAGGCGCCAGTGCGACAGCGCATCCCACGGCGAAGCGCCGTGCGCGGTGCCGCCTTCGCGCGTCAGCAATGCAGCGCAGGCGAGCGCCAGCGCTTCCTTGAACGGCTTCGTCACGGGCGCGAACAGCGCGTCATGATGACGCTCGATCAAACCCGTATCGAGGTCGCCTGTCGCAAACGGCTCGCTCGTGACGATGCTTTGCAGGAACTCGACGTTGGTATGCGGGCCGACCACTTCGCATGCATGCAGCGCGCGATTCATGCGCGCCAGCGCTTCGTCGCGCGTCGCGCCGTGGACGATCAGCTTCGCGATCATCGGATCGTAGAACGGCGTGATCGTGTCGCCCTCGCGCACGCCGCTGTCGATGCGTACCGGCGCTTTGCGTCCCGACTCGCCCAGGCCGGCCGCGCCTAAACCGGCCGTGCCCAGGCCGGCCGCGTCGATGCTGAACTCGACGCCTTCCGGCATGCGCAGATGCTTGAGCGTACCCGTCGACGGCAAGAAGCCGCGCGCCGGATGCTCGGCGTAAATACGCGCTTCGATCGCATGACCGTCGATCCTGATTTGCTGCTGGGTAAGCGGCAGCGGTTCGTTCGAGGCGACGCGCAGTTGCCATTCGACCAGGTCCTGCCCCGTCACCATTTCCGTGACCGGATGCTCGACCTGCAAGCGCGTGTTCATTTCCATGAAGTAGAAATCGCCCGTAACGGTCATGATGAATTCGACCGTGCCCGCACCGACGTAATTCACCGCGCGCGCCGCGGCCACGGCCGCTTCGCCCATCTCGCGTTTGATTTCGGCGGACAGCCCCGGCGCCGGGGCTTCTTCCAGCACCTTCTGGTGACGCCGCTGCACCGAGCAGTCGCGATCGAACAGATAGACCGCGCCGCCGTGACGGTCCGCGAACACCTGCACTTCCACGTGACGCGGCCGCGTCAGATACTTTTCGATCAGCACGCGATCGTTGCCGAAGCTGCTCGCCGCTTCGCGCTTGCACGACGCCAGCGCGGCAGCGAAATCTTCGCTGCGCTCGACGACACGCATGCCTTTACCGCCGCCGCCCGCGCTTGCCTTCAGCAGCACCGGGTAACCGATCGCGTCAGCCTCGCGGTGCAGCAGTTGCGCGTCCTGATCGTCGCCGTGATAGCCAGGCACGAGCGGCACGGCCGCCGCATGCATCAGCGCTTTCGCGGCGGCCTTCGAGCCCATCGCGGCGATCGCTTCGACCGGCGGTCCGATGAAGACGATACCCGCGAGTTCGCACGCATGCGCGAAGTCTTCGTTTTCCGACAGGAAGCCGTAGCCGGGATGCACCGCTTGTGCGCCGGTGGCGCGCGCGGCTTCGATGATGCGCTCGATGCGCAGATAGCTTTCCGCCGCCGTCGAACCGCCGATATGCACCGCTTCGTCGCAGGCCGTGACGTGCTTCGCGTTGGCGTCCGCATCGGAATACACGGCCACGCTCGCGATGCCGAGCCGCTTGCAGGTTGCCGCGACGCGGCAGGCAATCTCGCCCCGGTTCGCAATCAGAATCTTGTTGAACATGAGATGTCTCGGTGAGGTGTCCCGTTGCGGGGCTGGTGTTCTGTGGGAGGCCTGCAAGCGCCCGGGTTTTCTCGTGAGGCGATCGTAAGGCGAGCTAGCTTCGCCAGGACGGTGTGCGTTTTTCGAGGAACGACGCGACGCCTTCGCGGCCTTCCGCGCCGGCTCGCGTGCGCGCAATGCGCGCCGCCGTGTCTTCGATCATCGCGTCGTTCAGTTCATGGCCCGCGATGTCCTGCACGAGCTGCTTGCACGCGCGCACCGCTTGCGGGCCGTTCGCGCAGAGCGTTTCCGCGATTTGCCGGACCGTTGCATCGAGTTGCTCCGCGGCGACCGCTTCGCTCACCAGACCGAGCCGCCATGCCGTTGCGCAATCGAACTGCTCGGCGGTCGTGAAGTAGCGGCGCGACGCCTGCTCGCCCAGCGCGCGAATCACGTATGGCGCGATGGTGGCCGGGATCAGGCCCAGACGCGCTTCCGACAGGCAAAAGCGCGCACTCTCCACCGCCACGACGATATCGCACGCCGAAATCAATCCCATGCCGCCTGCGTAGGCATCGCCGTTCACGCGCGCGATCACCGGCTTGCTGCAGCGATAGATCGATGCCAGCATGGTCGCCAGCAACATCGCATCGGCGCGGTTCTCGTCGTCCGAGTAGCCGGCCATTTTCTTCATCCAGTTCAGATCGGCGCCCGCGCAGAACGCCTTGCCGTTCGCGGCGAGCACGACCGCGCGCACCTCGTCGCGTTCGTTCAGGGCGGTGAAGGCCGAGGTCACTTCGGCAATCATCGTTTCGTTGAACGCGTTGCGCACGTCCGGGCGATTCAGCGTGACCGTGGCGATCTGTCCGTCGATCGCGACATTCAGCGTTTCGTATTGCATGCTATGAGCTCCTGCGCTGAGCACAGCTTCACATTCTGAACACGCCGAAACGCGTGTCTTCGATTGGCGCGTTCATGGTGGCCGATAGGCCGAGACCGAGTACGTCGCGCGTTTGCGCCGGATCGATCACGCCGTCGTCCCACAGCCGCGCGCTCGCGTAGTACGGGTGGCCTTGATGTTCGTATTGATCGCGGATCGGCTGCTTGAACGCCTCTTCCTCGTCGGTGCTCCACGAACCGCCCTTGCCTTCGATACCGTCGCGCTTGACGGTGGCCAGCACCGATGCGGCCTGCTCGCCGCCCATCACCGAGATGCGCGCGTTCGGCCACATCCACAGGAAGCGCGGCGAATACGCGCGGCCGCACATGCCGTAGTTGCCCGCCCCGAACGAGCCGCCGATGATCACCGTGAACTTCGGCACCTTCGCCGTCGCCACGGCCGTCACCATCTTCGCGCCGTTACGCGCGATGCCTTCGTTTTCGTATTTGCGGCCCACCATGAAGCCCGTGATGTTCTGCAAGAACACCAGCGGAATCTTGCGCTGGCAGCACAGTTCGATGAAGTGCGCGCCCTTGAGCGCCGATTCCGAAAACAGAATGCCGTTGTTCGCGATGATGCCGACCGGATGGCCCCAGATATGCGCGAAGCCGGTCACGAGCGTGGTGCCGTAACGGGCCTTGAATTCGTCGAACGCGGAATCGTCGACGATGCGCGCGATCACTTCACGGATATCGAACGGCTTCCTCGTATCCACCGGAATCACGCCGTACATGCTCTTCACGTCGTAGCGCGGCGGCTTCGGTTCCTGCAACGCTACCGGTACCTGCTTCGTGCGATTCAGATTGCCGACGATGCTGCGCGCAATCGCCAATGCATGCGCGTCGTTCTGCGCGAGATGATCGACCACGCCCGACAAACGCGTATGCACGTCGCCGCCGCCGAGGTCCTCCGCGCTCACCACTTCGCCGGTTGCGGCTTTGACGAGCGGCGGCCCGCCGAGAAAAATCGTGCCCTGATTTTTGACGATGATCGACTCGTCGCTCATGGCCGGCACATAGGCGCCGCCCGCGGTGCACGAGCCCATTACGACGGCGATCTGCGGAATACCTGCCGCCGACAGATTCGCCTGGTTATAGAAGATGCGGCCGAAGTGATCGCGATCCGGGAACACCTCGTCCTGATTCGGCAGATTGGCGCCGCCCGAGTCGACCAGATACACGCAAGGCAAATGATTTTCCGCGGCGATTTCCTGCGCGCGCACGTGCTTTTTGACGGTGACCGGATAGTAGGTGCCGCCCTTGACGGTTGCGTCATTGCAGACGATCACGCACTCCTGCCCTGCAATGCGGCCGATGCCGGTGATCACGCCCGCGCCCGGCGCGTCGTTGTGGTACATGCCATAGGCTGCGAGCTGCGAGAACTCGAGAAACGGCGTGCCCGGATCGAGCAGTTTCTCGATGCGCTCGCGCGGCAGCAGTTTGCCGCGGCCCGTGTGCTTGTCGCGCGCCGCCTGGCCGCCGCCCAGCGCGAGCTTGTCGATCTTCGCGCGAAGATCGGCGACCAGCGCTTCGAGCGCCGCCGCGTTGGCGCGGAAATCGTCCGAGCGCGGATTCAGCTTTGATTCGATGATCGGCATTGCTTGGCTTCTCCTGTGTCGACCAGAGTTAGCGCTTCAGCGCTTACTCTGGTCCCATGCAAAGCGGTCGACCAGAGTTAGCGCTTCAGCGCTTACTCTGGTCCCATGCAAAGCGGTCGACCAGAGTTAGCGCTTTAGCGCTTACTCTGGTCCCATGCAAAGCAGTCGACCAGAGTTAGCGCTTCAGCGCTTACTCTGGTCCCATAGCGCTTACTCTGGTCCCTTAGCGCTTACTCCGATCCCATGCAAGGTGGTTGCTATCGTCGCTTTCGGTAGCCCTGCAGTGACGCGCTGCATTGGGTCGTGCGTCGTAGTGCGCTGCAGGCTGCAGTGGTCCGCAGCGCGCAGTGCTCCCGCAGTGATCCGCGAGGCAGCACGACGCGCAGCGTTGTGACTCAGGCCGTTTCGGCGAACAGTTCGCGACCGATCAGCATGCGACGGATTTCGCTCGTGCCCGCTCCGATTTCATAGAGCTTGGCATCGCGCCACAGACGTCCGACCGGGTACTCGTTGATGTAGCCGTTGCCGCCGAGAATCTGGATCGCTTCGCCGGCCATCCACGTCGCTTTTTCAGCGGTATAGAGAATCACGCCCGCGCAGTCTTTACGCACCTGGCGCACGTGTTCCTTGCCGAGCGTATCGAGTTGCCGGCCGACCGCGTACAGATATGCGCGGCAGGCCTGCAGCGTGGTGTACATATCGGCGACTTTGCCTTGAATCAGCTGGAATTCGCCGATCGGCTGACCGAACTGCTTGCGGTCGTGGATATACGGCACGACCGCGTCCATCACGGCGACCATGATGCCGGTCGGGCCGCCCGCGAGCACCGCGCGCTCGTAGTCTAGGCCGCTCATCAGCACCTTCGCGCCGCCGTTCAGCTGACCGAGGATATTTTCTTCCGGCACTTCGACGTTCTCGAACACCAGTTCACCGGTATGCGAGCCGCGCATGCCGAGCTTGTCGAGCTTTTGCGCGACCGAAAAACCCTTCATGCCCTTCTCGACGATAAACGCGGTGATGCCACGCGCATTCGCTTCGGGATCGGTCTTGGCATACACGACCAGCGTGTCGCAATCCGGGCCGTTGGTGATCCACATCTTGGTGCCGTTGAGCACATAGTGGTCGCCCTTCTTGTCGGCGCGCAGTTTCATGCTGACCACGTCCGAGCCCGCGTTCGGCTCGCTCATGGCGAGCGCGCCGATATGTTCGCCCGACACCAGCTTCGGCAAATACTTCTGCTTTTGCGCTTCCGTGCCGTTGCGATGAATCTGGTTGACGCACAGATTCGAATGGGCGCCGTACGAGAGGCCGACCGACGCCGAGGCACGCGAGATTTCTTCCATCGCGACCATGTGCGCGGTGTAGCCCATGCTCGCGCCACCGTATTCTTCCGCGACCGTCATGCCGAGCACGCCCAGGTCGCCGAATTTGCGCCACAGGTCCATGGGGAATTGATCCGTGCGATCGATTTCCGCGGCACGCGGGGCGATTTCCTTGGCCGCGAAACCTGCGATGCTGTCACGCAGCATTTCGATTTCTTCACCGAGCGGGAATTGCAAACCGGGCAGGATGCTCATTACTGTGTCTCCAGAGTTCATTGGCGGCCGGTCAGCCATGGCAGGCGCCGGCTTGTCTGAGTGCGGCTCAGCGGACAGCGTGGCCTTGTGGGCCGCACCCATCATCCCGCACGAGACGCGAAACCGTTCAAGGCGCATTTCACGCTAGATTTACGTATACGTCAATAGGTATTTTTGAGTTTTACTCAGAAACTCGTGTTTGTGCTTTTTCTACTGCTCAGGCGTGATAGGATCGACGTCACCGGGGTTATCTGCCTCACAAATCTGAACTTGACTCATATGACGGTTGCCTTGAAAGCCGAGTTGCCTGCCTCACGCCGCCAGCCAGCCGGGCGCAAGTCGCAGCAGCGCGTGAAGGAGATTCTTCAGGCGGGGCGCGAGGTGTTCTCCGAGCGGGGCTACGAGCGCGCGACGACCTCGGAGATTGCCCAGCGTCTGGGCATTTCCGAGGCAACCGTATTCAGTTATTTCCGCGGCAAGCGGGAGTTGTGCGCACGGGTGATCGGCGACTGGTATGACGAGATCATCGCGGCGATCGAATCCGGGTTGCCGCGTGACGGCAGTGTGCGTCAGCAGTTTGCTTTCATTGTGCGAACGCATTTGCGGTTGATGCTGGTCAACGGCACCGACCTGTGCGCCCTGGTGTTGTCGGAGGGCCGGGCGCGGCATCATGAGCTTGGCGAGGCGCTGACCGAGTTGCAGCGCCGGTATACCGCGCCGTTGATGCGTGTGTTGGCGCAGGGGCAGGAGACCAGACAGATTCGCTCCGACATGCCGTTGCGGTTATTGCGTTCAATGGTGTTTGGGCCGATGGAACACGTGCTTTGGGACGCGACATTGGCAAATCGGCATATCGATATCGACGCGACCGCGGATCAGTTGATCGATGTTTTGTGGGCCGCGCTGATACCGCCGGATGTCGCAGCAAATGCTTTGCAGCGCTTCAAGGCTGAGGTGGATGAAGCTACCCGGCGGTTCGAAGAGTCTTCAAGGAAGGCACCTGGTGGTGCGCGCGGTGAGCGCACGCCGGGGGATTAGAGTTGTGCCCGGGGCGTTGGCAAACTGACAAACCAGCGTCGCAAAGGCAAAAAAATCCGCTAATCTATCCCTCCCCAGCGAAGCCAGAACACCAGGAGCGCCTCAATGCCAACGGCCAAAAATCCAACCATTAAGATCGGCATAGGCGGCTGGACCTACGCACCCTGGCGCGGCACTTTCTACCCGTCAGACCTGGCCCAAACCCGCGAGCTGCAATACGCGAGCCAGAACCTGACATCGATAGAAATCAACGGCACCTTCTACGGCCTGCAAAAGCCGTCCAGCTACGAGAAGTGGTACCAGGAAACGCCGGAAGACTTCGTCTTCTCCCTGAAAGCCCCCCGCTATGCGACCAACAGAAAAGTCCTGGCGCAAGCCAATGAAACCATAGAACGATTTTTCGCCAGCGGCGTATTGCTGCTCAAGCAAAAACTAGGGCCCATCAACTGGCAATTCGCGCCAACCAAAAAATTCGACACAGAAGACTTCGAAGCTTTCCTGAAACTGCTCCCGCAAAGCATCGAAGGTCAAAAACTGAGGCACGCAATCGAAGTCCGCCACGAAAGCTTCAAGACCCCGGAGTTCATTGCGCTAGCCAGACAATACCAGGTGGCAATCGTGCTGTCCGGCGACAGCGACTACCCGCAAATCGCCGACATCACCGCGCCATTCGTCTACGCCCGCATCATGGGCACGACAGACAAACAGGCCAAAGGCTATTCGACCCAAGCCCTCGACGCATGGGCCGAGCGCGCCCGCCAGCTTGCCGCCGGCAAAACACCCGAAGACCTGCAAACAGCTGCCGCCGCGCCCGCTAAAACGTCCGCACGCGACGTCTTTCTGTATGTCATCAGCGGCTTCAAGGAACGCAATCCGGCCGCCGCCATGGCACTGATCAAACGCCTCTGAGAACCATCGTCATCTCGGCAACACCACGCGAGTGTCATAATCCCGGCAGCGAACCAGCAAGCAGGCAGGCAAACCAACCAGCCAGCAAGCAGGCCTTCATCCATCGAGGCCATTTCATCATCACGGCCCGGGAGAACATTTTGAGCGCCATCGACAATCCTCTGCACGATCAGGAAGTCGGCTCTGCCGACGCCACCCAGGACACCACGCGCATCGACGACGTTCGTATCGGCGCGGTACGTCCGCTCATTTCCCCTGCCCTGTTGCAGGATGAACTGCCGGTACCGCCCGCAGTACAGACTCTCGTCGAAGAAAGCCGCGTGGCGATTGCCGAGATCCTGCACGAGCGCGACGATCGCCTCGTGATGATCGTCGGACCCTGCTCGATCCACGATCACGATCAGGCAATCGAATACGCACACCGGCTCAAGCAAGCCGCCGACACCTACAAGGACGATCTGCTGATCGTGATGCGGGTCTACTTCGAAAAACCGCGCACGACAGTGGGCTGGAAGGGCTATATCAACGATCCGCGTCTCGACGGCAGCTTCCGTATCAACGAGGGTCTGCGCCTCGCACGACAACTGCTGCTGGACATCAACGGTCTCGGCTTGCCGACGGCCACCGAATTTCTCGACTTGCTGAGCCCGCAATACATCGCGGATCTGGTCGCGTGGGGCGCGATCGGCGCGCGCACGACCGAGAGCCAGAGTCACCGGCAGCTTGCATCTGGACTGAGCTGCCCGATCGGCTTCAAGAACGGCACCGACGGCGGCGTGCAAATCGCCGCGGATGCCATCGTCGCGGCGCGCGCAAGTCACGCGTTCATGGGCATGACCAAGATGGGCATGGCCGCGATCTTCGAAACGCGCGGCAACGACGACGCGCATGTGATTCTGCGCGGCGGCAAGCAAGGACCGAACTACGACAGCGCGTCGGTCGAGGCAACGTGCGCCGCGCTCAGGTCAGCCGGACTGCGCGAGCAGGTCATGATCGATTGTTCGCACGCGAACTCGGGCAAGTCTCACTTGCGTCAACTGGAGGTAGTGCAGGATATCGCGCGGCAACTGTCGCAGCGCGAGCGCCGCATCATCGGCGTCATGCTCGAAAGTCATCTGGAAGAAGGCCGTCAGGATCTGAAACCTGGCGTGCCGCTGCGCTACGGCGTGTCGATTACCGATGCGTGCGTGAGCTGGGCGCAGACCGAACCGGTGCTCGAAGCGCTCGCTGAAGCTACCCGGCAACGGCGCGCGGGCTGATCGCGGCAGGGTGCGTATCGCAAGCGTGCCAGGCGCACCGAGCGCACTAAGCCGCAGTAAGCGCACTAGAGGCGCTGCACGCGCCGCACCAACCGCCGATTGTGTGTGTCACCGGGGTTGGGCTGCGTGTTGTTCCTCACGCCCGATGCATCGCTCGCCGCACGTTCCTGCGGCGGGCGTCGATGCGCCGGCGCGAGGCGCGTTGCATTAAGAAGCGTTGACGGCTTCCTTGAACGCCTTGCCGGCGGTGAACTTCACCGTCTTGGCTGCCGCGATCTGGATCTCGGCACCCGTCGACGGATTGCGGCCCACGCGTGCAGCACGCGCGCCGGTCGAGAAAGAACCGAAACCGACCAGTTGCACCGTATCGCCGCCCACCACTGCTGCGGTTACCGCGTCGACGATTGCGTCGATGGTTTGGCCGGTGGCCGCTTTGCTTTCGCCCGTCGCTGCGGCGACTGCATCAATCAGTTCCTGTTTGTTCATAGCACTTCCCGTTTGGTAATCATGGAACCGGCGCCACATCTGTTGCGCCGGGACCGACACACTAACGCATAGGCGCGGGTTCACGCAAACCTTGGGTGTAAGCCTTGTATCACCCGCCCAGCGGCAATTTGACGTTTTTTTGCCGCAAAGCGCCATAAGAATCGCGAGCTTACGGTTTTATGTCGCCCTACAAAGCGCCGCCGCGCATCACAATCCGTTGCAATTTCAGTGCTTTAGCGTGGGCTGGCCACGGCTGGCAGGCTTTTCCCGTATGTTATGGCGAAAACGCAAACAGCCTGTTTTCGCCGTCGACAGCGCGCGTGGCCATTAAAGATTGGTGAGTGAAAAAAGATGAAATTTCGCGAAATTGCAACATGGGCTCTGCTCGCCGCGTCGTCTTGCGCACTCGCGGCGACCGACGACGGCGCGTGCGCCACGCTGGTCGGCACGGCAAATTCAGCCATGCCGCCAAGCTTTCAGCTGCGTGACGGCGAGCCGGTCGACCTCGTTGGCGGCACAAAAACCGTGCATGGCAGGCTGCTGGTCTTCGCCGACGGCGGCACATATCGTGCGTACTGGCAGCCCGAAAATAGCGCTGAAAAATATGTGCTGGCGAATGCAGGTCTGAACAGCGTCCGTTTGATCTCTGCACCTACTCAGGGCACGCCGGCAAAAAATGGCGAACCTGGAACGACGCTCGCACCCCAGCGCGTGCTGTCTTGTCCGGCGCTCTGACGCGATAACGCTTGCTGATCGATTTTCCTACGACATGCGTCGAGTCAAGCCGCTCAGTTATCCTGCGCTTTTACGCAAGGCACGGGTTACCGAACGCATCCGCACTGCGATGCGCAAAGCAATGGCCGCGCGCGCCGCAACGCGGCCGCAAAAATCGAAGCTGTGCTAACCATCCGGCACGGCAGAACTCGTCAACGCGTGACGCCGTACTCCAGTTTCGGATACCAGTTGCTGTCGCGTCCCGCCGGCGTCATGTCGAGCAGGGTCCATATCGGCATGGGGTCGGGTGCGCCGCGCTGGTCCTGACCGGGGTCCGCCGTCGACGGTCCCATCTCCTCAGCCCAGAAATGCCGCACGGTGCCGCCCGAACGCGTAAACACGTCGAAGGCGGCGTAGTCGTCGCCATCGGGATCTTCGGCGGCGTAGTCGCGGTTGAAGCTGTTGCCGCCCGACGAATACAGGCGTAAATAGCGCCAGCCTCGTTCCTTCTTGAACGCGACCAGTTTTTCGATCGGCGAGCGCGCAATCACCGCAAAAGCCACGCGTTGCAGGATGTCGGGCATTTCGCCGTCGTAAGCGCTCAGCAACGAGGTGCACATCGGACAAGGCCGCGCGCGCTTCGGGCCGAACATCCAGTTGTAGGTGATGAGCGTATCGTGCGTGCCGAACATGTCCGGCAGCGTCACCGCGCCCTCTTCGCCCTCGAAGCGGCAATCCTGCGGCACGACGCCGCCAGGCGGCAGCGCGTGGCGCTGCGCGGCCACTCGTTCAATGTGGCGCCGCAATTCGATTTCTTCGGCCAGCAGTTCGTTGCGCGCGCTGCGATATTCCGCGCTCTCCCCGGGAAACCGTCGGGCAATTCGGCCAGCAGCCTGGCCGGCTTCAGCGGTTGTGCGGATGCGTGTACGTCAGTCATCAGCGATCTCCTCTTGCAGAAAAGGGACATAGGGCGCGATGCAGGGCCGACCGATCGGTTAGCGCATTTCCTCCCCTGCGTTTTTGCCACTGCATGTTCGCCCTATAGCCACGACGAACGATGCTCCCGCAAATCGACAACCTACGCGAATTTTTTTGCGGCCGACTCGGAATTCGTACCCGGCGTAGGTGGCTTTCGCATTCACGCGGTCGACGTCAGAAGCGTGACGATCGGCGCCTTCTTTCTGCTGCCGAAATCATCCGCTTCGGTCGTGATTTTTGCGGCCGTCATCGGTCTGACGTGGCTCGGGACCGTGCCGCTGACGAGCGGACTGGTGGCGAAGATTCGGCACTCGCCACCTGGGAAGCCTGTTCGGCGTCTGCTTTCTGAGCCACCAGATCGGCTCGTTTCTCGGCTCGTTTCTCGGCTCGTTTCTCGGCTCGTTTCTCGGCTCGTTTCTCGGCGCGTGGCTAGGCGCGTGGCCAGGCGGTCTGGTGTCCGATCTGAGCGGCTCTTATTCGCTGTTGTGGGAGGCCACGGTCGTGGCCGGACTCGTAGCGGCAATGCTGCGCTTCCCGATCGACGACCGCACGGTGAGCTCGCCGACGCTGCGCGCGAGGACGACTAGCGCATGAACGCAGCACGGCGCGAACACGCTAGCAGTCTACGTGCTGTGCCCGCGCGATCAGATGTCCGAAGCAAGCGATGAAGCTACTGTTGCAGCGCGTCGGCAGTGGTTTTCGGCACACGGCCCATCAGATAGAACTCGTCGTTCGGGCGCATGGAAATGACGTTCGCCATCCGGTTCGACAGGCCGAAAAACGCAGTAATCGCAGCGATATCCCAGACGTCTTCGTCGGAAAAACCGTGCTCGCGCAGGGCCTGGAAATCGGCGTCGTCGACCGCACCGGACTCGCGGCAAACCTTCAGCGCGAAGTCGAGCATCGTCTTCTGACGCGCGGTGATGTCCGCCTTGTGATGATTGACGGCGACCTGTTCCGCGAGCAGCGGCGCCTTTTCGTAAATGCGCAGAATCGCGCCGTGCGCGACCACGCAGTACAGGCAATCATTCACCGCGCTGGTTGCGACGACGATCATTTCGCGCTCGCCTTTGGTGAGCCCTCCTTCTTTGAGCATCAGCGCATCGTGATACGCAAAAAACGCGCGAAATTCGTCCGGGCGATGCGCCAGCGTCAAGAACACGTTCGGGACAAAGCCGGCTTTCTCCTGCACTTCAAGGATGCGGGCCCGGACGTCGTCGGGCCATTCACCTGGCGCCGGCACGGGGTAGCGGCTGATCGGCTGAAGGTTTGCCATGGCGTGTCTCCGTTGTATATGTAGGTGCACGACGATTGTAGCAACCGGGCCGCTGCCTCGCCGGCCGGCGCCGCCGCGATGCTCGCGCCCGATCGACGCTCGCGTCGCATCGTCCATGCCGGTATCTGGCCGGCCCTTCCAGAAGCACTGACAATCCTGTATTTTCGACTGATCAAATCTCGAAGATCGAGAGGCTCTATGGATCGTCTGGAGGCAATGTCAATCTTCGTGGCAGCGGCGGAAACCGGCAGTTTTTCCGCCGCCAGCCGCAAGCTCGGCACGCCGCTGCCTACCGTCAGCCGCAAGGTGGCGGAACTCGAAGCCCATCTGAACGCACGGCTGCTGGTACGCTCCACGCGCCGGCTGACATTGACCGACGCAGGCACCGCCTACCTTGCCGCCTGCAAGCAGATCCTCGAGCAGGTGACCGACGCGGAAAGCGCGGCATCGGGCGAATACAGCACGCCGCGCGGCGATCTGGTCGTCACCGCGCCAATGGTGTTCGGGCGCCTGCATGTGCTGCCCATCGTCAACGATTTCCTCGCGACATTTCCGGAAATCGCGGTGCGGCTAATGCTGGCGGACCGAACGCTGCATCTGCTCGACGAGCACATCGACGTGGCCTTGCGGATTGGCAAACTGCCCGACAGCAGCATGGTCGCCAGCCAGGTCGGCACCCTGTCCCGGGTGGTCTGCGCCAGTCCGCATTTCCTCGCAGAGAACGGCACGCCGAAGACGCCTGGGGATCTTGCCGGCTTCGCCTGTGTGGATTTCGACGCGCTGCCATCCGGGCCGATCTGGACCTTCGCGGCGCGCGGCGCACGGCAGCAGCAGTCGGTGCCGATCCAGCCGTGCCTGTCCGTCAATACTGCGGAAGCCGCCATCGACGCGGCCATCGCCGGCGTGGGGCTCACGCGCGTGCTGTCGTATCAGGCTGCGCGTGCTGTGGAGGAAGGCAAGCTGCAACTGGTGCTGCGGGAATTCGAACCCGAACCGATTCCGGTCAGCCTGATGCATGCGGGGCAAGGGCCATTGCCGCTGAAAACGCGCAGTTTCATCGACTTCGCCGTGCCGAGGTTGCGGGCTGCTTTGCTTGGGGATAAGGAGCGCTTGCGCGTGGGAGGTATTGCAGGACGTTGATAGTAGTTTTGCCTGCGGCGCCTTGGTTTGTTTTGGTTCGCCTGCGGCGGTGGGTTTATCTTTTGTTATTGGTTTATTAGCGTTGCCCCTGTGCGGGGCGGCACCTACTTTTCTTTGCCGGCCGCAAAGAAAAGTAGGCAAAAGAAAGCGGCTAGAACCGCCAATTCTGAAGCGGGCACCTCGGTCAACCACCGGTAGTGGAAACCTGCCGGACCACACCGTGGTCCATGAGTGCCTGTGACAAGGCAGTCATCCGCCCCTTCTCGCGCTACGCGCTCGCCGGCAAGGTCCATCCCAAACCGCCCGCTCCGATTTTGCCTGGCGACAGCCATCGGCTTCGCCTTGGCGACGCGCTCGCAAGGACGCCGCTAAAGACAAAGAAACCAAGAATATTGCCGTCACAAAAAACCCCTTGCGCTTCGCGCTTAATGTGTGCAACATGCATATATGCATGTTGCACACATTAAGGTGTTTCCATGACGCAGCGCACAGAAAATCTACTCGGCGTGCTGGCTCTGCTGGTCACAGACGAGATGAACGCGCAGGCTTCGGTCGACGCGCTCTCCGGCCCCACGGCTCGCGCCATGCTCAACGCGATCGGTCAATATCCCGACTCGTCTATTGAAGTACTGCGCGAGGCGGTCGACCTTTCGCACCCGGCCGCGGTGCGTGCCGTTGCGGGACTGGTCGAGGCCGGTCTCGTCGAAAAGAAATCCGGCGCGGACAAACGCTCGGTCGCGCTTGCTTTGACCACTTCCGGCAAGCGCGAAGGCAAACGCCTGCAAGCGGCGCGCGACCGGATCCTGCAACGCATCGTCGGCCGGCTCGACGATAGCGAGCGCGACGTGCTCGAAAGCCTGCTGATCAAGATCCTCTGGAACGAAACCCGCGATCCGGCCCACGCCATGCAACTGTGCCGCCTCTGCGACGACGGCCCTTGCCTGAAGGCCGGCTGCCCGGTCGAATGCCACGAACAGGGTCTGCCCATGCCCGCGCGGAGCGGCGCATGAATGCCGCCGCGCCGGCGCGCTGGCCCGCGATCGCCGCGCTGACCGGGGTGTCGGCGCTGTCGCAGATCGGCCAGTTCGGCATCGGCTTCATGGTGCTGCCGGTATGGCTGGCCCATCGCGGACTCGACGCGCCGCGCGCCGGCCTGTTTTCAGCCGCGCAGTGGACCGGCATGCTGGCCGGCTTGCTGATCGCGCCGTGGCTGATGGAGCGCATCGGCGCG
This sequence comes from Paraburkholderia lacunae, assembly GCF_003353175.1. Taxonomy (GTDB): domain Bacteria; phylum Pseudomonadota; class Gammaproteobacteria; order Burkholderiales; family Burkholderiaceae; genus Paraburkholderia; species Paraburkholderia lacunae. The sequence continues at coordinate 90,491 of NZ_QHKS01000016.1, forward strand.
AAGCGTACTGTCTCGCTCGGCCTTGCCGCCACGCTCGTCGCGTTCGCCACCATGAGCGCGCTGTGGTGGCCGCTGTGGCTCGTGCCCGGCGTGTTGACCGGCTTCGGCATCGGCCTGCGCTGGATCGCCAACGAAACATGGCTCTATCGCCTCGTCCCCGCTGAATCGAGTGGACGCGTGGTCGGCGTGCATGAAGCGCTGATCGCCGCCGCCGGCGTGATCGGCCCCGCGCTGGCCGCGTGGTGCGCAGTCGACGGACGCACCACGTTCGCGGCCGGTGCCGCCTTCACGTTCGCCGCGGCGCTTCCGCTGTGGCTGACCGCGTCGGACAAGCCGCCTGTCGGCGCAGCACGGCCGGTACGGCCGAATAGCCCCAAGCACCGGCTCACACGAAGCGAATCGATCGGCCCGCTGGTGAGCCTCGGCATGGTGGTCGTCGCGGCCGGCGGCATCGGCGACGGCGCGCTCTACGGTCTCTTCCCGCTATTCGCCGACGCGCACGGTCTTACCGCTACGCAAACAGCGACCTTGCTCACACTGTTCGGCTTCGGCGGGATGGCGTTGCAATTCCCGGTCGGCTGGTTCGCCGACCGCGCGGGACTGGCCGCCGCCGTGATCGTCTGCGCCACGCTCAGCACCCTGGCGATCTGCGGCTTCGCGATGACGGCGCCCGCCTCGTGGCTCGCCGCGGCCAGCGCGCTGCTACTCGGCGGCATGAACAGTTCGTTCATCACGCTCGGCATGTACGCGGCGGCATGCAGCGACAAAGCCGCGCTCACACGCAACATGCGTCTGATTTCGCTCACCTTCACCGGGAGTTCGATTGCGGGCCCGCTCGTCGCCGGCTTCGCAATGAACGCGTTGGGCAGCGACATGCTGATGTGGCAACTGGCCATCATGAGCGGCGCACTCGCCGCCTACACACTGGGCTTGCGCGAAGGCCAGCGTCAGCCCGAACGATCGTCGTCGACGGGCTGAGCCGGTTCCGCGTAAAGCCGATAGAAAGCGCCTAGCGCTCGGCAACCTTGCGTTGCCGCCACAGACACAGCAGATCGCACGCGATATGCGCGGCGGCGATCGCGGTGATCTCGCTCTGGTCATACGCAGGCGCCACCTCCACGACATCCGCGCCCACCAGATTCAACGCCCCGAGCCCACGCACGATGGCGAGCCCCTGCGCCGACGACAAACCGCCCGCCACCGGCGTGCCCGTGCCCGGTGCAAACGCCGGATCGAGACAATCGATATCGAAGGTCAGATACGCGGGCCGCTCGCCGACAATCGACGTGATCCGCTCCACCGCGGCACGCGCACCGTGCTCGTGGACCCACGCGGCATCGAGAATATCGATGCCCATGAAGTCGTCGTTCCACGTGCGGATGCCGACCTGCACCGAGGTATTCGGATCGATCAGACCGTCCTTCACCGCCTTGTAGAACATTGAACCGTGGTTCAGGCTGTCCGGACTGTCGTCCGCCCACGTATCGCAATGCGCGTCGAAATGGATCAGCGAGAGCGGTTTGCCGTACTTCTCCACATGCGCGATCAGCAGCGGATAGGTAATGTAATGATCGCCGCCGAGGGTCAGCATCTTCGCGCCCGAGCGCAGGATCGTGCGCGCGTGCTCGACGATCGATGCCTTGACCGTCAGCGGATTGTGCGCGTCGAACCAGCAGTCGCCGTAGTCGGTCACAGCGAGATCGTCGAACGGATTGAAGCCCCACGGATAGGGATGCAGCTCCGACAGCTGCACGCTGGCCGCGCGCACCGCCGCGGGGCCGAGACGCGCGCCCGAGCGGAACGTGGTGGCCAGATCGAGCGGCACGCCGGAGACGACGACATCGACACCGTCGAGCTCACGCGTGTACTTGCGGCGCATGAACGACAACACACCCGCATAGGTGTTTTCGATCGATGAGCCATAAAGCGACGACCGGCGGATCGCGCCGTCGCCGTAGACGAGTTCAGTCATAGAGGACCTGATACCTGAAAAACATGCCGGAGCCACACGCGGTGCTTCCAGGTGATACGTGCAGCGTCCGGCCTCGGATTCATTGGGAACGCAACGGCGCGTTATCCCCGCGCCGCCGCGCTGGCTTGCGAATCCTTTAGCGCAGCCGCACCAGCGTGGACTTCAGCTCGGTGTACTTCTCCAACGCGTGCAACGACTTGTCGCGGCCGTTGCCCGATTGCTTGTAGCCGCCGAACGGGAAGTTCATGTCCCCGCCTTCGTCGTAGCAATTGACCCACACCGTGCCCGCGCGCAGCTTGCGCGACACCTCGTGCGCGGTGGTCAGGTTCGCGGTCCAGACCGCGGCGGCGAGACCATACTCGCTGTCATTGGCAATCCTGATCGCTTCCTCAACGGTGTCGAACGTAATCACGGACAACACCGGCCCGAAGATCTCCTCGCGCGCGACCTTCGCGCCGGATACCGGAATCTCGAAGATGGTCGGCTCGATATAGAAGCCGCCCGTCTCTTCTTTCACGCGCGAGCCGCCGAGCAGCAACTTCGCTTCGGCGCGGCCCGCTTCGATATAGCCGAGCACGCGTTCGAGCTGCACGTTATCGACGATCGCACCCATCGAGGTTTGCGGATCCAGCGGATTGCCCGGCGTGTAGTTGCGGGCCGCCGCGATCAGCTTGTCGAGGAACACGTCCTTGATGTCGCGATGCACGAGCAGGCGCGAACCCGCCGTGCACATTTCGCCCATGTTGTAGAAGATCGCGCCGGCAGCGGCATTCGCAGCGCGGTCGAGGTCGGGGCAATCCGGCATCACGATGTTCGGCGACTTGCCGCCGAGTTCGAGCCACACACGCTTCAGGTTCGATTGCCCTGCGTACTGCATGATCAGCTTGCCGACGTTGGTCGAGCCAGTGAAGGCGAGACAGTCCACGTCCTGATGCAGCGCCAGCAGCTTGCCCGGCTCGCCCGCACCCGGCACGACGTTGAACACGCCGGCGGGAATGCCGGCCTCGAAAGCGAGTTGCGCGAGGCGAATCGCGGTGAGCGGCGATTTCTCCGAAGGCTTGAGCACCACGCTGTTGCCCGCGGCCAGCGCCGGCCCGAATTTCCACGACGCCATCAGGATAGGGAAATTCCACGGCACCACCGCGGCGACCACGCCGATCGGCTCGCGCGTGACGAGTCCCACCAGATGATGATCGGCCGGCGCCACTTCGCCGCCGACCTTGTCGATCGCCTCGGCGAACCACTCGACGCAATAGGCCGCGCCCGGCACGTCCACGCTGGTCGTGTCGGCGATCGGCTTGCCGGCGTCCAGCGTTTCCAGCAGCGACAGTTCGTCGAGATGCTCACGGATCGACGCCGCCCAGCGCAGCAGAATCGCCTTGCGCTTGCGCGGATTCAGGCCGGCCCACACGCCCGCATCGAATGCTCGGCGCGCGGCCGCCACGGCGGCGTCGACGTCCGCCGCGCCGCTATCGGCGACCTTGGCAAGCAGCTTGCCGTCGATCGGGCTCAGGCAGTCGAACGTGCGGCCGCCGGCAGCGTTGCGGTATTCGCCATCGATAAACGCACGGCCTTCGATTGAAAGCGCAGCGGCCTTGTCTTGCCAGAAGGCGAGAGTTTTCTTGTCCATCAGGATGCCTCAATGTTGTGCGCACGACGCCTATCGGCATCGACTTCATGCGGCATTGAACAGCGTCGCGGCGCGTTGGCGCGGAGTCTTTAGAAAGTGGGCGGCGAATTGGCCGACACGATCTCGCATAGGTGCTCCGCGCTGGGATTGCGAAAACGATGCGGTAAGCGGCTTTCGAAGTAGTAGCTGTCGCCGGGATCGAGCAGCCACGTGGTGCCGTCCACGGTCAATTCGATCTGACCGCTGACCACTACGCCGCCCTCGTGCCCCGCGTGTGCCAGCATTTCCGGCCCGGTATCCGACAAAGGCTGGTAGACCTCGCGCAGAATGCCCATGTTGCGGTCTTTCACACTCGCGCCCGCCAGATAGAACTCGATCGACTCGTTGCCGAGGTTCGGCATGTCCGCGCGGCGCGACACCACTGAGCGCTCCACTTCGACTTCGAAGGTAAAGAACTCGGCAAGACTCATGGGTATGCATTCGAGCAGTTTCTTCAGCGAGCCGACCGACGGGCTCACGCGGTTCTGCTCGATCAGCGAGATCGTGCCGTTGGTCACTCCCGCCCGCTTGGCCAGTTCTCGCTGCGACAGACCATTCTTCTTACGGATGTACTGCAGGCGGGTCGCTACTTCTAAGGACATCGCTAAGTTCTCTGACATAGGAAGACGATCGGGAACGCCTGGATCGAGACAATGCGCTGTGCGCGAGTGTTGAATATTCTAATCACTTTAATCGTCGCGCCTTTGGGGAAAACCCTGAAAGCATTCCGAAATATGAATGACGCAACGAACGTTCCCACTGGGCGAGATTCTAGCCACGCCTTGGGGAAAGCCCTTATAAATCTTTTATAAAAATGATTTGACGGCTTTATTGGCTCGTATACGATGGTTCTCAGGCGATCGTCATGCCGACGTCACGAAGCACGAAAAAGTGTTTTGCGATGTAGCGACTCAGCTTCGCTTCCGCTTCAGGCGATCAACCCAGCGTCCTGTTTATTTAAACGCCCGGTGTGTTTTTCGAGCAGGCCGTTCAATACTTTCAACGTCGCTAGTCGAGTGTCATCGTGAGAGTCCGAGGCCCTTTGGTGAGATGGAATCGTAGTCAGGCGAGATGTCTTCGCGCTGACGGCGCCATCGCCGACGGCAGCAACGGCAGCCTTGCGTTTCGCCGCTTTCTGTCCGTCTTCACGATCCTGTCCCGCCGTTCAGTTCGACGTCACAACTCTGTCTCCGCGCGCGCCTTCATTGCCGTGCGCACGGACGAAGTCGCATCGCTGCTGCCGTAGCGCCTCCCCCCTTTTCGCTGTTCGATTCGTCCGTTTGCGTGAACGCGCTCTATTGAGCCATGCGTTCGTGCATGTGCGGTGCCGTCTGCCGCCTGCACGCTTCACGCGGATCAGACTGGTTGCGCACCGCAGCGGATCGAATCGAACAGCCTGCCTGATTACCACGCGCGGTACGCTCCGTCGTCGGCGACCGCCAGCACTACCCCGGCGGTCCGGCGCTCGGCGCCTGGCTGCGGAATCGTGCCGCGCCGTGTTTAACGTTGTTCATGCGGCGTCCCGCGGGAACACACACGTCTATTCGTTATGCGAACCAAACCTCTAGTCGGCATCAGCGCCGACAGAACGATGATGGGAGTCCACCCGTCGCACGTGGTCGGCGAAAAGTACATCGCTGCGATCGTGGACGGCTCACAGGCGCTGGCGATGCTATTGCCGGCGCTCGGCGAGCGCCAGTCCGCCGCCGACGTGCTCGCCACCGTCGATGGCCTGCTGTTTACCGGCAGCTATTCGAATGTCGAACCGCATCGCTACGGCGGTCATCCCAGCGCACCGGGCACGCTGCACGACGCCGCACGCGATGCGACGACGCTGCCGCTGCTGCGCGCCGCAATCGACGCCGGCGTGCCGGTGCTGGCGGTGTGCCGCGGCTTCCAGGAAATGAACGTGGTTTTCGGCGGGACACTGCATCAAAGCGTTCACGCGGTGGAGGGCTTCAATGACCACCGCGAGAACAAGGAAGACGACCTCGACGTGCAATACGCACCGTCGCATCCGATCACGCTGACGCAGGGCGGCTTGTTGCAGCGTCTTGCCGGCGGCACGGGTGAAGCGCGTGTGAATTCACTGCACGGTCAGGGCGTCGAGCGGTTAGGCGCCGGGCTCGTGGCCGAAGCCACAGCCCCGGACGGATTGATCGAAGCAGTCAGCGTGAAAGACGCGCGCGCCTTCGCTCTGGGTGTGCAGTGGCACCCGGAGTGGAAGCACGCGAACGACGCGCTGTCCACCGCGATCTTCCGCGCTTTCGGCGACGCCTGCCGCGATCGAATGCGCACCAAGGCCGGCTATGGCGCGGCATCCGCCGCCGCCACGCATGCCTGAGCCGGTCGCGCACCAAAACAGAGAGAACAATCATGCATGACATCGACGATTTTCTGAAGAAACACCGCATCACCGAAATCGAAGCGATCATTCCGGACATGGCCGGGATCGCGCGCGGCAAGATCATCCCGCGCAGCAAATTCGAATCCGGCGAGTCCATGCGCTTGCCGCAGGCGGTGATGATCCAGACCGTCACGGGCGATTATCCGGAAGACGGCACGCTCACCGGCGTCACCGATCCGGACATGGTCTGCGTCCCCGATCCGAGCACCATCCGCATCATTCCGTGGGCCGTCGACCCGACCGCTCAGGTGATCCACGATTGCGTTCACTTCGACGGCACGCCGGTCGCCATCTCGCCGCGCCGGGTGCTGCGGCGCGTGCTCGAACTCTACAGGGCCAAAGGCTGGAAGCCGGTAATCGCGCCCGAGCTCGAGTTCTACCTGGTCGACATGAACAAGGACCCGGATCTGCCGCTGCAACCGCCGATCGGCCGGACCGGCCGTCCGGAAACCGGACGCCAGGCGTATTCGATCGAAGCGGTCAACGAATTCGATCCGCTGTTCGAAGACATCTATGAATACTGCGAGGTGCAGGAACTGGAAGTCGACACGCTGATTCACGAAGTCGGCGCCGCGCAGATGGAAATCAACTTCATGCACGGCGACCCGCTCAAGCTCGCCGACAGCGTGTTCCTGTTCAAGCGCACGGTGCGCGAAGCCGCGCTGCGTCACAAGATGTACGCGACCTTCATGGCCAAGCCGATGGAAGGCGAACCCGGCTCGGCGATGCACATGCACCAGAGCCTCGTGGACGAAGAAACCGGCCACAACCTGTTCACCGGCGCGGACGGCAAGCCCACCTCCCTGTTTACGAGCTACATCGCGGGCTTGCAGAAATACACCCCCGCGCTGATGCCGATCTTCGCGCCGTACATCAACTCGTATCGCCGCCTGTCGCGCTTCATGGCTGCGCCGATCAACGTGGCGTGGGGCTATGACAACCGCACGGTGGGCTTCCGGATTCCGCATTCGGGCCCGGCTGCGCGCCGCATCGAGAACCGCATTCCGGGTGTGGATTGCAATCCGTATCTGGCGATCGCCGCGACACTGGCCGCGGGTTACCTGGGCATGACGAAGAACCTCGAAGCCACCGAGCCGCTGCTCAGCGACGGTTATGAATTGCCGTACCAGTTGCCGCGCAACCTCGAAGAGGGCCTGACGCTGATGGGTGCATGCGAACCGATCGCCGAGGTGCTCGGCGAGAAATTCGTCAAAGCCTATCTCGCACTGAAAGAAACCGAATACGAAGCGTTCTTCCGCGTAATCAGTTCGTGGGAGCGCCGGCATTTGCTGCTGCACGTCTAAGACGGGTTTAAGCCCGTCATGGACGTCGAAGAAAAAGCAAACGCAGAACTATTGGAGGCAGTATGAGCTATAGAACAGAAGAAGTCGCTTACGTGCAACCGGCGCAGCCCGCCGCCGGGGCACAGTCGGCTCAGGCCGCACAGCAGCAACGCAGCACCGCCGAATACCGCGCGCTCGACGCCGCGCACCACATTCATCCGTTTTCGGATATGGGCTCGCTCAATCGCGCCGGCAGCCGCGTGATCGTCAAGGCTCAGGGCGTGTACCTGTGGGACTCGGAAGGCAACAAGGTGATCGACGGCATGGCCGGCCTGTGGTGCGTGAACGTGGGCTATGGCCGCAAGGAACTGGCCGACGCAGCGTACCGGCAGATGCAGGAACTGTCCTACTACAACACCTTCTTCAAGACGACGCATCCGCCGGTGATCGAGTTGTCGGCACTGCTCGCGGAGCTTGCGCCGGCACCGTTCAATCACTTCTTCTATTGCAACAGCGGTTCGGAAGGCAACGACACCGTGCTGCGCATCGTCCATCAATACTGGGCGACGCAAGGCAAGCATTCGAAGAAGGTCGTGATCTCGCGCAAGAACGGCTATCACGGCTCGACGATCGCGGGCGGCACGCTGGGCGGCATGGGCTACATGCACGAACAGATGCCGTCGAAGGTCGAAAATATCGTGCACATCGACCAACCGTATTTCTTCGGTGAAGCACAAGGCAATCTGACGCCGGAAGAATTCGCACTGGCCCGCGCGCAACAACTCGAAGCGAAGATTCTCGAAATCGGCGCGGACAACGTGGCCGCGTTTATCGGTGAGCCTTTCCAGGGAGCGGGCGGCGTGATCTTCCCGGCCTCGACGTATTGGCCGGAAATCCAGCGCATTTGCCGCAAGTACGACATTCTGCTGGCCGCCGACGAAGTGATCGGCGGCTTCGGCCGGACCGGCGAGTGGTTCGCGCATCAGCACTTCGGTTTCGAACCGGATCTGATCACGCTGGCCAAAGGCCTGACGAGCGGCTATATCCCGATGGGCGCGGTCGGCCTGCATGACCGTGTCGCCAAAGCGATCATCGAGAACGGCGACTTCAATCACGGCCTCACCTACTCCGGGCATCCGGTGGCCGCCGCTGTCGCGATTGCCAACCTCAAGCTGCTGCGCGACGAAAAAATCGTCGAGCGCGTCAAGAGCGATACGGGTCCGTACTTCCAGAAGAAGCTGCGCGACACCTTCGCTAACCATCCGATCGTCGGCGAAATCTCCGGCGCGGGACTCGTGGCCGGCCTGCAACTCGCGGAAAACCCGAAGGCGCGCAAGCGTTTCGCCAACGGCGGCGACGTCGGCACGATCTGCCGCGACTTCTGCTTCAACGGCAACCTGATCATGCGCGCCACCGGCGACCGGATGCTGCTGTCGCCGCCGCTCGTGATCACGAAACTGGAAATCGACGAAATCGTTTCGAAGGCCAAAAAGGCCATCGACGCGACTGCACAACAACTCGGAATTTCGTAACGGCAGTTCGTTCCGGCATGGGCACACCCACGATCCATGTTCATGCCGGTTCTTCACATCAAGGGAAAAAACCATGAGCGTTAGTCATCTTCGTCATGCGGTCGCGGGGGCCGCGCTTCTCGCCTTCACGGGTTTTGCGGCGCTGTCGGTCACGCCGGCCCTTGCGGCCGACACGGAACTGAACGTCTACAACTGGTCGGACTACATTGCGAAGGACACGATTCCGAACTTCGAGAAACAAGCCGGGATCCACGTCAAATACGACAACTACGATAGCGATGACACGTTGCAGGCCAAACTGCTTGCCGGCAGTTCCGGTTATGACATCGTGGTGCCGACGTCGAACTATATGGCCAAGCAGATCCAGGCCGGTGTGTACCAGAAGCTCGACAAGTCGAAGATCCCGAATCTCGCGAATCTCGACCCCGTGCTGATGAAGATGATTTCCGACGCCGATCCGGGCAACCAGTACGGTGTGCCCTGGGCGTACGGCACCGACGGTATCGGCTATAACGTGCAGGCCGTCAAGAAGGCGCTCGGCGACAACGCGCCGGTGGATAGCTGGGCACTCGTGCTGGATCCGGCCAATCTGTCGAAGCTGAAGAGTTGCGGCGTGTCGTTCCTCGACCAGGCCGTCGACGTGTTCGCCGCCACGCTGCAATACATGCACAAGGACCCGAACAGCACGAACCCCGCGGACTATCAGGCCGCCTTCGAAGTGCTGAAGAAAGTCCGCCCGTACATTACCCAATTCAACTCGTCAGGCTACATCAACGACCTCGCGAACAATGACATCTGCGTCGCGCTCGGCTGGTCCGGCGACGTCGGCATCGCGAGCCGCCGCACTGCTGAAGCAAAACGCTCGTATCAGATCAAATTCTCGAACGCGAAGGAAGGCGGCCTGCTGTGGTTCGACGTGATGGTGATTCCGAAAGACGCGCCGCATCCTGAAGCCGCGTTGAAGTGGATCAACTACATCTCGGACCCGAAGGTCAACGCGGCGATCACTAACGAGGTGTTCTACCCGACCGCGAACAAGGCCGCGCGCCAATTCGTCACGCCGGCCGTCGCCGAGGACAAGACCGTTTATCCGGGCGACGAGGTGTTGGGCAAGATGACGCTGATGAAGCCGATGCCGACCGACATCCTGCGCCTCGAAAACCGCCTTTGGGCACAGCTCAAGACCGGCCACTGATTTTAGCCAACCCGACGAAGCATTATTGATCCCGCGCTCAGGGATCGCTCGAACCCTGAGCGCTTGAATGGCAGCTACTGTAGTCAGCCTGCGTGCTATTGGGTCCCACCGGCGCGCAGTCCCATGTTTCCGATCGCAGCGCATCTTGCGAGCCGCTTCAGGCGCCTCGTACGGAGACACTTGCGCCCGCGATCCGCAAGGAATGGTTACATCATGAACTCGACGATCTCACAAAGCGCCGCCGGCGCCACCCAGATGGCCCGCACCGCACCGACGACGAAATCGAAGTCGGATGAATTTGTCCGCATCGAAAACGTCGTGAAGAAATTCGGCGACAGCACCGCTGTCGACAACGTCAACCTGAACATCGCGAAGAACGAACTGTTCGCGCTGCTCGGCAGCTCCGGCTGCGGCAAGTCCACGCTCCTGCGCATGCTCGCGGGGCTCGAGACGGTCACGTCCGGGCGCATCTTCGTCGACGGCGAAGACCTCGCCGCGATGCCGCCGTACAAACGGCCGGTCAACATGATGTTCCAGTCGTACGCGCTCTTCCCGCACATGAGCGTCGAAGCGAACATCGCCTTCGGCCTCAAGCAGGAAGGCACGCCGAAGAACGAGATCAAGGAACGCGTCGCCGACGCGCTCAATCTCGTGCAGATGAGCAAGTACGCGCAGCGCAAGCCGCATCAGCTCTCCGGCGGCCAGCAGCAGCGTGTGGCGCTGGCCCGCTCGCTGGTGAAGCGCCCGAAGCTGCTGCTGCTCGACGAACCGATGTCGGCGCTGGATAAGAAGATCCGCCAGAAGACCCAGCTCGAACTGGTCAACATCATCGAAAAGGTCGACGTGACCTGCGTGATGGTCACGCACGATCAGGAAGAAGCCATGACGATGGCCGGGCGCCTCGCGGTGATGAGCGAAGGCCGCATCGTCCAGATCGGCTCGCCCAGCCAGGTGTACGAGTTTCCGAATAGCCGCTTCTCGGCCGAATTCATCGGCTCGACCAATCTGTTCGAGGGCACGGTGGTCGAGGACGAGCCGGACCATATCTTCGTCGAAAGCGACGACCTCGAAGCGCGCATGTATGTGAGCCACGGCGTTACCGGCCCGCTCGGCATGCCGGTTGGCATCTCGGTGCGCCCCGAACGCGTGAAGGTGTCGCTCGACAAACCCGCCACGCCGCACAACTGGGCGCGCGGCGTGGTCTCGGATGTCGCGTACATGGGCAGCTATTCGCTGTATCACGTGCGTCTGCCGAGCGGCAAGACCGTGGTGTCGAATCTTTCCAGCTCGCACCTGATGAGCGAAGGTGCGCCGTCCTATAACGACAACGTGTTCGTCTACTGGTCGCCGGCTAGCGGCGTGGTGCTGACGCAATGAGAAATCCCGCCACCACCTCCCCCGCGGCGCTCGGCGCGCCGTCCGGCAGCCGCCTGCTCGGCTCGCTGAAAAAACGCCTGTCGATACTGGTGCCGTCGGGCCGCTCGACCGTGATCGGCGTGCCGTTCCTCTGGCTCACGGTGTTCTTCGCGTTGCCGTTCGTGCTGGTGCTGAAGATCAGTTTCGCCGATCTGCGCCTGGGCATTCCGCCGTACACGGATCTCGTGACGGTCAAGGACGGCATGGTGCACTTCGCGATGCAGCTGAGCCACTACGCGTTCCTGCTGCAGGACGACCTGTACGTCGCCACCTATATCAGCTCGCTGAAGATGGCCGCGGTCTCGACGATCTGCTGCCTGTTGATCGGCTACCCGATCGCGTACTACATCGCCCGTTCGGAGCCGAGCACCCGCAACCTGCTGATGATGGGCGTGATGCTGCCGTTCTGGACGTCGTTTCTGATTCGCGTCTATGCGTGGATCGGCATTCTGAAGGACGACGGCCTGCTCAATCACACGCTGATGGCGATCGGCATGATTCATTCGCCGTTGCGTCTCTACCACACTGATATTGGCGTGTATATCGGCATGGTTTATTCGTATTTGCCGTTCATGGTGATGCCGTTGTATGCGCACCTGGTCAAGATGGACCTGACGCTGCTCGAAGCCGCTTACGACCTCGGCTGCAAACCGTGGACCGCGTTCACGCGCATCACCTTGCCGCTGTCGAAGAACGGCATCATCGCCGGCAGTTTGCTGGTGTTCATTCCGGCGGTCGGCGAGTACGTGATTCCTGAGCTGCTCGGCGGCGCCGACACGCTGATGATTGGCCGCGTGATGTGGGATGAATTCTTCAACGATATGGACTGGCCAATGGCATCCGCCGTCACCGTCGCCATGGTTCTGCTGCTGCTCGTGCCGATGGCCGTGTTCCAGTACTACCAGGTCAAGGAACTGGAGGGCTCGAAATGATCAAGCCGAATAAACCTCTTTCCGTCGGCGTGCTGTCGTTCGGGTTTCTGTTCCTGTATATCCCGATCCTCAGCCTGATCGTGTATTCGTTCAACGAGTCGAAGCTCGTCACCGTCTGGTCCGGCTTCTCGCTGAAATGGTATGGCGCGCTGTTGCATGACGGCGAACTGCTCAGCGCCGCGTGGCTGTCGCTGAAGATCGGTCTGCTGACCGCTTGCGCTTCGGTGGTGATCGGCACGTGGGCCGGTTTCGTGCTCGCCCGCTTCGGACGCTTTCGCGGCTTCACGCTGTTTGCCGGCATGATCAACGCGCCGCTCGTGATTCCCGAAGTGATTCAGGGCATCTCGCTGCTGTTGCTGTTCGTCGCGCTCGAACAGATGCTGGGCTGGCCGAAGGGCCGCGGCCTCTTCACGATCTGGATCGGCCACGTGATGCTGTGCGTGTCCTACGTGGCGATCATCGTTCAATCGCGGGTGAAGGAGCTCAACAAGTCGCTCGAAGAAGCCGCACTCGATCTCGGTGCCACACCCCTCAAGGTGTTCTTCCTGATCACGCTGCCGCTGATCTCGCAGGCGCTGATGTCCGGCTGGCTGCTGTCGTTCACGCTGTCTTTCGACGACCTCGTGCTGTCCGCCTTTCTGTCCGGACCGGGTTCGACCACGCTGCCGCTCGTCGTGTTTTCGCGGGTGCGCCTCGGCCTGAATCCGGAAATGAATGCGCTGGCAACGATCTTCATCACCACGGTGACGATCGGCGTGATCGCCGTGAACCGCTGGATGCAGCTGCGCGAACGCAAACGCAACCGCGACATGCAGATGGCTTTCGCGCTCGCCGAAGCCGCCGACCCATTGCCTGCCGTGCCACAACAAGCCACCGTACGAAAGTCTCTCGATACGGCACGGGCATAAGAAGTCCATTGCAATACGACCAACAAGGAGAATTTGCATGAGAAAGAAGCTCATCTGCCTGCTGGTGGCGGGGAGTCTGCCGGGCTTTGCCATGGCGGATGCCACCAGCGACCAGATCAAGGCGCTACAGGCCCAGCTGAACGCGCTGCAAAAGGAGGTGAAGCAACTGCGCGCGGAAGTCGCCAGCAAGCCCAAGGCGGCGACGGCGGCCCCTGCCCCTGCCCCGGCAGTGGCTGCCACGCCGGTCGACATTTCATCGCCTGATTACGGCAGCGCCCGCGCGACGCTGACCAACGACGAAGTCACGACGATGAAGCAGCAGATCGCCAACCAGCAGTTGAAGGTCGACTCGCTGGTGGACGCGGCCAATACCGGTCCGATCGCGGGTCTGTCGGTGACGGGCTATATCGACCCGACCTACATCTATAACCGCGCACAAAGCAGCTCGTCGTTCCTGTTCGCGAACCATGAGAGCGCCTACAACTACTTCAACAGTACGTTCGGCGATCTCTACCTCGACATCAAGAAGACCTTCGGTGTCGGCCCGATGGCGCCGTCGGCGGAAATCACCTTGATGCCGAACCGCGGCAACGGTATTACGCTGCTGACGAACGAGCACGGCAACATCGGCAACAACCTCCTGAACACGGCGGTCGTCAATGTGCCGATCACGGCGACCACGACGTTCGTTGCCGGTTTGATTCCGAGCTTCGGCGGCTACGAAGTGCAGCAATCGAACCAGATGCTGACGCTCACGCACAACCTGCTGTATGACTTCTCGGATCCGGGCAGCTACATCGGCGTGGGTGCGAACTATACGTCGGGCAACTGGGCGTGGAAGTTCTTCCTCGGCAACGAGCAGTACCGCACGTACGGCGCGACGACGCAGATCGGCACCAACTCGCTAGGCGATCCGATCACGACCAGCAACAAGATCCCGACCTTCACGGCGCGAACGGACTACACGTGGTCGAGCGCACTCGATATCGGCGGTTCGTTCAACATCGGCCGTCAGACGCTGCCGAGCGCGACCAACGCGACTACCGGTGCGGTCACCTACGGCGTAGGCGGCAACGCGCCGGGCGCGGGCAGCACGTTCTTCTTCACCGAAGCCGACCTGGCCTACACGCTCGCCGACGTGCAGTACAACGCCGAAGTGGACTACGGCCAGGCGCAGAACGCTGCGTTCAACGGCGGCCAGGCGCAGTGGTACGGCCTGTCGCTGCTCGCGCACCGCAAGTTCAATCTGCCGGTGGTCGGCCGAATGGGCGCCACGGTGCGCTACGACCTGCTCGTCGACAGCAAGAACGGCGGCGGCGGCGGTGGCATCGCGCTGAATTCGAACGGCATGGACACGGCGGACGGCTTCGGTATCGGCGCGGACTGCCTGGCCAATTCGAAGGCGAACGGCGGTCTCGGCTTCGAGTGCAAGGGCGCCACCCGTCAGGACGTTTCGCTCGATCTGTTGTTCTACCCGACCCAGCAAATTACGGTCAAGGTGGAATACCGCCACGACTGGGCCAACAAACAGGTGTTCCTGAAGAACGACGGTTCATACGGCAAGTCCAACGACCTGCTGGCGACCCAATTCATCTACTCGTTCTAATCCGCATCGCCCGAACGAGCGGCCCGGTCTTATCGAAGGCCGCGCGTTCGGGCGTCTTCCGCAAGCTCTGCCTATGCTCCCATTCTCGAAGCAGCCTCACGTCGCCTCGTATTACGCAGCAACCGCCAACGACACCACCCGCCATCCCCAGCTCGAAGACACGCTGAGCGTCGACGTCTGCGTGATCGGCGCCGGGCTCACCGGCATTTCGACCGCGCTGAACCTCGCGGAACGCGGCCATTCGGTCGCCGTGCTCGAAGCCTCGAAAGTCGGCTGGGCGGCGAGCGGCCGCAACGGTGGCCAGTTGATCGGCGGTTTTGCGTGCGATATCGATACGTTTGCGAAGTTCATGCCGGCGGATGACGTGAAGCGTGTTTGGGACATGGGCCTCGAAACACTGGATATCGTCAAGGAACGCGTCGCGAAACATCAAATCGACTGCGATCTGACTTTGGGTTATCTGACCGCGGCGAACAAACCGCGCGATACGGACGCGCTGCGCAAATGGCGCGACGAAGCGCACACGCGCTTCGGCTACGACCGCTTCCGTTACGTCGAGCGCGAAGGTCTCGACGAATACGTCGAATCGTCGCGCTACCTGGGCGGGCTGTTCGATCCGGACAGCGGCCATCTGCACCCGTTGAATTACACGCTGGGTCTTGCACGCGCGGCACGCGCGGCCGGCGTGAAGATTTTCGAAGACAGCTGCGTCACCGTGCTGCGCGAGGAAAACGGCCGGCATGTGGCCGACACGGCGCGCGGCAAGGTGCACGCGCAATTCGTCGTGCTCGCGTGCAACACATACCTCGGCAAACTGGCGCCCGACGTGGCGAGCAAAATCATGCCGGTCGGCACCTACGTGATCGCCACCGAACCGCTCGACCCCGACCGCGCCGAAGCGCTGATGCCCGCGAAGGCCGCCGTCTGCGACAGCCGCTTCGTGCTCGACTACTTCCGCCCTGCCCCCGACAACCGTCTGTTGTGGGGCGGCAAGGTCAGCTATTCGACCTTCGCGCCGCGCAAGCTCGGCGAGGCGATGCGCCGCGACATGCTGAAAACCTTCCCGCAACTCGACGACGTCAAAATCGACTATGCGTGGGGCGGTTTCGTCGATATCACGATGAATCGCGCGCCGCATTTCGGCCGCCTCTCGCCGACGGTGTATTTCGCGCAGGGCTTCTCGGGCCACGGCGTGAACACCACGGGTCTCGCGGGCAAACTGATCGCCGAGGCGATCGACGGCCAGGCGTCGCGCTTCGATCTGTTCGGCAAGATTCGTCACCGCGACTTCCCCGGCGGCGCTACACTGCGCACCCCCGCCCTCGTACTCGCGATGGCCTGGTATCGAATGAAGGACCTGCTTTGATGAACGCTACTGTCAACACGCTCGACCGCCGCGCCGATGCGCTGATCGCCAACTCCTACTATGAAGCGAGCGCCGCCCGGCCTCTCGTCGACGATCCGATGCTCGACAGCACGCTGGAGGCCGACGTCTGCGTGATCGGCGCGGGTTTTTCCGGTTTGTCGGTGGCGCTCGAATGCCGGGCGCGCGGCTTGTCGGTGGTCGTGCTCGATGCGCATCGCCCGGGCTGGGGCGCATCGGGCCGCAACGGCGGGCAGACGCTGGTGGGCTTCGCCAAAGACGAAATCATCGAGAAGCAACTTGGCCTCGACGGAGCGCGCGCCGCGTGGGCGATGTCGGTGGAAGGCGTCGCGCTGGTGCGCGAGCGCATCGAACGCTACGGGATCGATTGCGATTTCACCGCGGGCTATCTGACGGTGGCGACCAAACCGAAACGCGTGCCGGACTTGCGCGCGTGGATGGAGTCGGCCGCGCAGCGCTGGGGCTATACGAAACTCGCGTGGCTCGATACCGACGAAGTGCGCGCGCGCGTCGCTTCGCAACGCTATCTGGCCGGCGTCTACGACCCGTTTTCAGGCCACCTGCATCCGCTCAAATACTGTCTCGGTCTCGCCGATGCGGCGCGGCGCGAAGGCGCGCAACTGTTCGCACATTCGCCGGTGATCGAGGTGGTGCGCGGCGCGAAACCCATTGTGCGTACCGCGACCGGCGAAGTGCGCTGCCGTTTCGTCGCGGCCTGCGGCAATGCGACCATCGGCGATGTGTTGCCCGCGCCGGTCGCTGCGCGCATCGCACCGATCGCGTCGTACATCGTCGCCACCGAGCCGCTCGGTCAAGCGCGTGCCGACGCGCTGATCGCTGGACGCGAGGCGATTTGCGACAACAACTTCTTCCTCGATTACTTCCGTCTGTCGGCCGATCATCGCGTGCTGTTCGGCGGGCGAGCGAGCTCGACCGGCGCATCGCCCGTGCAACTCGGCGAAGAGATTCGCAAACGCATGATCGGCGTGTTCCCGCAACTGGCCGACGTGCGGATCGACTATGCGTGGGGCGGTTTCGTCGACGTGACGCGCAATCGCGCGCCCGATTTCGGCTCGATCGATCCGAACTACTTCTACGTGCAGGGCTTTTCCGGCCACGGCGTCGCGTTGACCGGCATCGCCGGGCGCATCGTGGCGAAAGCGATGGCGGGCGAAACAGCGGCCTTCGACCTGTTCGCCCAGCTGCGCCACGCGCGCTTTCCGGGCGGCCCGGCATTGCGCGGACCGGCACTCGAACTCGGCATGATGTATCACCGGATTCGCGAGTTGTTCTAGCCCCAAGTCACGCGCCGATTGTTGTTGACAATGATTCTCATTACCATTAAAGTCAGTCTTTCGTAAAGCTAACGATTTTATTGATTTAGCTTTACCTGTTTTTTTACCTGTTAACTACGCCCAGCCCAACCTCTATTGGGCTGCCAGCCAGGTGCCGTGAATCACCCAGCGAGCTTGTCGGGTCTCTTCGTCGGGGATTTTCACGTGCATCCTTCTCGTCTCGCGCGGCGTCCGCTGTCCGCCATGCTTGCTGGCGTTTATGGCGTCGTTGGCTTCTGGCCTCATGTTCATGCGGCAACCGAATCGTCTGCTACCGCGATCAATCAAGCCGCTGCGCAATATGCCGAGTTGCGCGGTACCTCGGACGTGCTCGACCCGGTAACGGTCACCGCGACCCGGACTGCAACGAAAGCAAGCCACACCGCAGCCAGCGTCTCCGTCATCACGGCCGAAGAACTGGAAGAACAGCAGGCGGAGAACATCAAGGACGCGCTGCGCTACGAGCCGGGAGTTACTGTCCGGCGCACACCCTATCGGCCGACCTCGTCAGCCGCAGCCGGAGGGCGCGACGGCGACTCGAGCATCAATATCCGTGGTCTCGAAGGCAACCGCATCCTGCTGATGGAGGACGGTATCCGTCTGCCGAATTCGTTCAGCTTTGGTCCGCTGGAAGCGGGTCGCGGCGACTATGCGGACATCGGCACCTTGAAGCGCATCGAAATTCTGCGAGGTCCGGCCTCGGCATTGTATGGAAGCGATGGCCTGACCGGTGCCGTCAACTTCATCACCAAAGACCCGCAGGATCTGCTCAACATCTACGGCAAAAAAACGTACTTTTCGGTACGGCCAAGTTACGAATCGGCCGGCCGCAGCTTCGGCGCGACCGTTCAGGCCGCGGGCGGCAACGACATGATCCAGGGCATGGTGATAGCCGATGGCCGGCGCGGCCACGAACTGGACGGCACCGGCTCGAACAATTCGGCGGGTCCGAACCGCGGAACGGCGAATCCGCAGGACACCTACTCTGAATCGGTACTCGGCAAGCTTGTGATCAAGCCCACGGCACGCGACACGTTCAAGTTCACGGCCGAAACCGTCAGGCAGCGTATCGACAGCCATGTGCTGTCCGCGGTGAATCCACCGGCCACGCTCGCGCTGACGGCAAACGACCGCCTCGAGCGCAACCGTTACAGCCTCGACTACGACTTCAGTAACGACGCTGCGCGATTCTTCCAGACCGCGCACGTCCAGTTCTACTACCAGGACGCTTCGCAGGACCAGAAGTCCTACGAGACACGCGGGTCACAACCGTCGCGAAGCCGCGACAACAATTACAGCGAACGCATCATAGGCGGTTCCGCGTTTGCAGAGAGCACCTTTCACACGGGCGTCCTCACGCACAAGCTCCTGTACGGCGGCGACGGCAGTGTCGACCGAATCACCAACCTGCGCAATGGCACGGTTCCAGGTGCGGGCGAAGCGCCCTTCCCCAACAAGGCCTTTCCGGATACCGATTACACGCTTCTCGGTGCCTTCCTGCAGGACCAGATCAGTTTCGGCGCGTTGACGGTCACGCCAGGCCTGCGCTTCGATAGCTACCGGCTCAGCGCAAAGACAGGTGACCCGCAGTACACGGGCACGCCGGTTTCGTCGAGCGACAACGCGCTGTCGCCGCGGCTTGCCGTGCTCTACGAAGTGTCACCGGCGCTCATTCCGTACGCCCAGTATGCCCATGGTTTTCGTGCGCCGTCGCCGGACCAGGTGAACAACAGCTTTGCCAACCCGCTCTATGGCTACACGTCGATCGGCAATCCGAACCTCAAGCCGGAAACCAGCGACACCATTGAAGCTGGGCTGCGCGGCAAACTCGGCACCGGCTTCGGACCGCTCAGTTATAGCGCGGTGGTGTTCGCGGGCCGCTATCGGGATTTCATTTCGCAGCAGACCGTTGGCGGCACCGGCAGGCCGACCGACCCTCTCGTCTTCCAGTACGTCAATTTTGGCAAGGCTCGCATTCACGGCCTTGAAGGTCGCGCCGAATGGTTCCTGCCGAAGGGCTTTTCCGTGAAGACAGCTATGGCGTTCACCAAAGGCAGCGTCGAAAACACCGGGGCCGCGAATCAACCGCTGGACACCATCAACCCGTTCTCCGCCGTATTCGGTGTGCGTTACGAGCCGGGCGAACGATGGTTCGCACAGGCAGACCTGCTGTTCCAGGCGGCCAAGAGATCCAGCGACATCACGCCTAAAAGCTGCAGTTCGGCAACGTGCTTTGCACCACCGTCATCGTTCGTGGTCGACTTGCGCGGCGGCTATCGATTCAGCAAGCACGTGGCCGCGTATCTCGGCGTGTTCAACCTGTTCGACCGGAAATACTGGAACTGGTCGGACGTGCGGGGCATCGCCGACAGCTCGTCGATCAAGGACGCGTATACCGCGCCGGGGCGGAACGTCTCCGTCAGCATGAAGATCGACATGTAACGGCGAGCGCTTCGGCCTCTCCGATTTTCATTGCGCCATCCTCAATCTCAGGAGCCTGCCATGCAAAACACCGCTCGCCTTGACGCCACTTCGTTGCAACAGTTGCGTCATGCCTTCGTCGCCCTCAAGACCGACAAGAAGCTGCGTAATCGCGATGCCGCGCTCGCGCTCGGCATCAGCGAAGGCGAGGCACTCGCCGCGTTTGCCGGCGAGCATGTCGTGCGCCTGACGCCGCGCTTTATCGAGCTGTTCGAAGAAGTGCCACAGCTCGGTCCAGTCATGGCGCTCACGCGCAATGAAGCTGCCGTCCATGAAAAAGACGGGCAGTACGGGAACATGAGCCACAACGGCGACATCGGCCTTGTATTGGGCGGCACAATTGACCTGCGGGTCTTCTACCAGCACTGGGCATCGGGCTTCGCCGTGCGCGAGGCGACGGCTCACGGTGAACAGAAGAGTCTGCAATTTTTCGATGCTCAAGGCCACGCGGTACACAAGATTTTCCTGCGCGAACACAGCGATCACGCGGCGTTCGACGCTTTCGTCGAGCGCTGGGGCGCGGCCGAGCAGGTGCCGGGTCTGATGCTGGGCGAACTGGCAGCCCCCCCGGTCATCAAGGACGATAGCGAATTCGACGTGCCGGCATTTCATGCGGCGTGGGACGCGATGAGCGACACGCATCAATTCTTCGGCATACTGCGTAAATTCGGGCTCGCCCGCACGCAGGCGCTGCGCCTCGCGCAACGGCGCTATGCGCAGCCCGTCGCCACCGGAGTGTTGCAGAACCTGTTGGTCCGCGCGTCTGAAAGTGCCGTATCTATCATGGTGTTCGTGGGCAATCGCGGCATGATTCAGATTCACAGCGGCCCGATCAAGACCATCCGTGTCATGGGCGCCTGGCTCAATGTGCTGGACCCGGATTTCAACCTGCATCTGCGCACGGACCTGATTGCGAGTGCCTGGGTGGTTCGTAAGCCGACGGCCGACGGCATAGTCACGTCGCTGGAGCTCTTCGACTCGCGGGGCGAAAACATCGCGATGCTGTTCGGCACGCGCAAACCCGGCACGCCTGAACTCGACGGGTGGCGCGAATTGATCGCGGAGATCGAGGCGCTGCGCGATGAGGCTTCGGCATGAATTCCGGGCGCGTGAATGGAGCTCGCCGCGCCATCGTGCTCGGCAGTGGTGCGCTCCTGTTTACTGGAATGCCCCTACGTGCGAATGCTCGAGGGCGGCAGCGGCGAGTCATCGTTGTCGGCGGTGCGCTGGCCGAAATCGTCTATGCGCTCGACGCGCAAGCGAATGCACGCGGCGTGCTGGTCGCAACCGATACGACCTGCACGTTCCCCGCCGCTGCAGGCGCCTTACCGAAGGTCGGTTATCAGCGAGCGCTATCGGCGGAAGGACTGCTATCGTTGCGGCCCGACCTGATTCTGGCGTCTTCGGAAGCGGGACCGCCGAACGTACTGAGCCAGGTGAAGCAGGCGGGTGTAGAAGTGGTGACGTTTGCTGAGCGCCACGACGTCGACTCTGTGCGCGAGAAGATTGCCGGCATTGCCCGGACGCTCGACGCGGGCGAGGCGGGCAAGTCGCTGCAGGCTCGCTTTGACGAGCAATGGAAGGCGGCCCGCCAGACAGTCGACGCATCGCCACTCGCCATGCGAACGCAACCGCCGCGCGTGCTGTTCGTGCTCAACAACACCGGCAATCAGGCGTTTGTCGCCGGGCAGCGTACCGCCGCCGATGCCATGCTCGCCTATGCCGGAGCGCGCAACGCGATGCAGGGCTTCAACGGTTACCGGCCGTTGTCGGCCGAAGCGCTGGTCAGCGCGGCGCCCGACATCGTGCTTACCACCGACGAAGCGCTGAGCGCAACGGGCGGTGCCGACAAAATGCTCGCGAGTCCCGGCTTCGGCGCCACGCCTGCTGGCCGGGCGAAAAGGGTCGCGTCGCTCGACACCCTGTTCATGCTCGGCTTTGGTCCCCGGTTGCCCGCTGCCGTGGCGACGCTCAACCAGCGTCTGGGGCAGGCTTGACGAACACAGGTTCTTCAGCGAATCCGATGAACGCATCGAGCGCGGCGCATCTCCGTATGCCTACAGACCCTGCTTCTCATGCGGAATCGTCGACCCTGGCCGGTCGGCGGCGTCGCAACGCAGCCGTACTGCTGTGCAGCCTCGCCGCAGCGCTTTGCGGGGCGACGCTTGCCGCCGTTTGCATGGGCGCGTACGGGATGACACCCGCGATGGTCTGGTCCGCACTCACGGTGCGCTCGGACGCTGTGCTGAATGCTCCTGCGCTCCAGCAAGCGCAGGCTGTGCTGTTCAGCATCCGGTTGCCGCGTGTGGTGCTTGCCCTGCTCGTCGGCGCGGGCTTCGGCGCTGCCGGCAGCGCCCTGCAGGCGCTTTTTCGCAATCCGCTGGCCGACCCGGGACTGATTGGCATTTCGAGCGGCGCTGCGCTGGGCGCGTCCACGCTGATCGTGCTCGGGCCGCTTCTGGGTGTGTCTTTTGCCGCAGCCGGCCTGTACGTCCTGCCGGCTGCGGCGTTCATCGGCGCACTGGCGGTTTCCGCGCTGGTCTACCGACTCGCCGCCGCTCGCGGACGGCTTGCGTTGCCGCTATTGCTGCTCGCCGGCATCGCGATCAATGCGCTAGTGGGCGCCGCCATCGGGCTGCTCACCTACGTTGCCGACGACGCCCAACTTCGCTCCCTGACGTTCTGGAGCCTTGGCAGCCTCGGCGGCGCACAGTGGCCGATGCTTGCCGCGGTGATGCCTTTCGTTCTGGCAGGCATCGTCCTGATCGCGCGCAACGGTCATGCGCTCAACGCGCTGCAACTTGGCGAGACCGAGGCGCAGCACCTGGGCGTGCCGACGCAGCGGGTCAAGCGCACGATGTTGGCCGCTTCCGCGCTGAGCGTCGGCGCTTTAGTCTCATGCACCGGTGTGATCGGTTTTATCGGGCTGGTGGCGCCTCATTGCGTGAGGCTCGCATGCGGCCCGAACCAGCGTGTGGTGATCCCCGGCGCCATGTTGCTCGGGGCAACCCTGACCATGCTGGCCGACCTCGCTGCGCGCACGGTGGCCGCGCCGGCAGAAGTCCCGCTCGGCATCCTCACCGCGTTGCTCGGCGCGCCCTTCTTCCTCGTGCTGTTGTGGCGTAGCCGCGGTCAACTCGGCTTGTGAGCGGCACTTCAGTGAATCCGATGGAGCAGACATAAGATGTTGATCGCGAGCCATTTGAGCGTGACGCGAGGCGCAAGCACGATTTTACGGAACCTTTCGCTAGCCGTGAAGCCAGGTGCCTTGACGGCGCTCCTCGGCCGCAACGGCGTCGGCAAAAGTACGCTGCTCAAGGCGCTGGCCGGAGAGTTCGACACCGCGGGCCCAATGCGTGGTTTGCGCATCAGCGGCGATCTGACGCTCAACGGCGAACCGCTGCGTGCGATCCCGCCTCAACGCCTCGCCCTGCTGCGCGCCGTGTTGCCTCAATCTTCCCAGCCCGCGTTCCCGTTCAGCGTCGAGGAAATCGTGCTGCTTGGGCGTTACCCTCATGTACGCGGCGGCGCGCCTTCAAGACGCGATCGGGAGATTGTCGGCGAGGCGCTGGCACTTGCGGAGGCCGTTGGACTCGCCGGGCGCGACATCACGACACTGTCCGGGGGCGAACTGGCGCGCGTCCAGTTTGCGAGGGTCCTTGCTCAGCTCTGGCCTGTTGCCGATATTTGTCCGGAGCACGTTGGGACAATGCCTCGATATCTCCTGCTGGACGAGCCGACCGCCGCCCTCGATCTTGCGCATCAGCACCATCTTCTGGCGACAGTCCGGGACGTGGCGCGCCGCTGGAACATAGGCGCACTGGCGATCGTGCACGACCCGAATCTGGCGGCGCGCCATGCCGACACGATCGCTTTGCTCGCGGAAGGCACGATAATCGCGCAGGGCACGCCACACAAAATGATGCGGCCCGAACTGATCGAGCGCTGCTACGGTTTTGCGGTGCGCATGCTCGACGCCGGCGGCGAGTGGGCACCGGTCGCCGTACCGACATAGAATAATCGTCCCGAGTTCGAGAAATCGGCGGTTGTCGAAATGTTGGGACCGTTGTGAGCTTGCCGTCGGCTTTGGATTTGCTGCCCCATTCTCGTTTAAAACAGCGCACCAGCAGCGCATAAGCTCTGCTCCCTTTACCTGAGTTCAAATCGAGTGCAGCAAGGAAGGCCCAACGAAGCCCGACGGCCGGCGGTTTTGCTATTGTTGATGATCGATACCATACTGATCTGATGTATCTCGTCGTATTCCGCTTTTGAGGGGCCGCTCGATGATTGCTCAACTCACTCCCGAACTCGCGTCCAAATTTGCCAATCTCGCGCTGGATCACCTCACACGCGAGTATCCGAACAAGCTGACTCACTCCCTCGCCGGTCCGCAGGACGTGCAGAGTCCGCGTGCGTTGCATCCGATCTTTTACGGCAGCTACGACTGGCATTCATGCGTGCACGGCTACTGGCTGATCCTGCATCTGCTCGACCGCTTTCCCGATCTTCCCGAAGCGGCGCGCATCATCGCGGTGGTCGACGAGCACTTCACCGACGCGAACGTGGCCGGCGAACGCGCGTATCTCGACCTGCCGCACAACCGAGGCTTCGAGCGTCCGTATGGGTGGGCGTGGCTGCTCGCGCTGAGTGCGCAACTCCAGTCGCTGAAGCTCTGTGAGGCCGCACGCTGGTCCAAATCCTTTGCGCCGCTCACCGAAACCTTTGTCGAACGATTCGAAGAGTTTCTGCCCAAAGCGACTTACCCGTTGCGCGTCGGCACGCACTTCAACATGGCGTTCGCGCTTGCCCTAACGCTCGATTTCGCGCGTCAAACCTCGCGTGAATCGCTCGAAGTGTTACTGGTCAATACAGCGGAGCGCTGGTTTCTGAACGAC
Organism: Paraburkholderia lacunae; assembly: GCF_003353175.1. Taxonomy (GTDB): domain Bacteria; phylum Pseudomonadota; class Gammaproteobacteria; order Burkholderiales; family Burkholderiaceae; genus Paraburkholderia; species Paraburkholderia lacunae. The sequence continues at coordinate 115,505 of NZ_QHKS01000016.1, forward strand.
GTTGCATGTCAGGCGTGGGAGCCCGCCGGCGACGAATTCCTGTCGCCTTCGCTGATGGAAGCGGAATTAATGCGGCGCGTGTTGCCGCCCGCGCAATTCAGCGAATGGTTCAGGCGCTTTCTGCCGGATCTCGGCGCGAAGAAGCCCGACACCCTGTTCGAACCCGTTACCGTGACCGATCGCACCGACGGCAAGATCGCCCACCTCGATGGCTTGAATCTGAGCCGCGCATGGTGTCAGCGGTCGCTGGCGCGTGCGCTGCCCGCCGGCGATGCGCGGCGGGTCACGTTGTTCGATTCGGCCGAGCTTCACCTGCAAAGCGCACTGGCTCATGTGGCCGGCGACTACATGGGCGAGCATTGGCTCGGCACCTTCGCCACGCTCGCCCTGGAAGCGTGATTGCACCTCTCAGCCGGCGAGTCCGCCGGCGACCCAGCCGGAAAAAACAGCTTACTGCCCGCTCAGTTTCTTAGGCTTCGGCGGCGCCTGAACCTTGTTGTACTGGAACGCAGGCGTCGCTTTCAGCGCGTCTTTCGTCGCGCCTGCGAGATAGAAATTCCCGGAGCGTATATCGAGCGCCGCGATCGGCACCGCTACGTCATGCGACGCCACGCCGAGAAAACCGCCCGTGGAGACGATTGCCGCCGACAGCGAACCATCGGGTGCGATCACCAGATCGCGGATCGAACCGATCTTTTCGTTCTGGTCGTTGTACACCGCCTTGCCGAGAATGCTTTTCTTTGCGCTCCAACCGCTCAGCAGCGCGTTGGATTGTTCGACCGTGACGCTAAGGGGTTGGGTGCCGGCGATCTGCGCCTGCGCACCAAGGCTGGTTGCTGCCACGACGGCCACCACGACAAGTTTGCCCAAAGTCATGTTCTTCGCTCCGTTCTCAGTAGACTGACCGGCACATCGGCTGCGCCGAAGGAATCGCTGCAAGGCGATCATACAGACTACGCGGCGCGGTTGCAGTCAGCCGTCGCAAGGTCACGGCAACGAATGCATGACGGTAAAATTGCACATGGCGACTAAGGCGGTTTCGAGGTGGACGTTTGACTGAGCTTGAACAGGGTTTCATTCTGACCCGACATTGGCGCGATACGCCGGCCGGCACGGAGGTCGATTTCTGGCTGGCGACGGACGGCGGACCCCGTCATGTCCGTCTGCGTCCACAGCCTTCGGTTGCGTTCATCCCGGTCGTGCACCGCGAGCGCGCCGAAGCGATCCTGAACCGCGAGAAACAGTTCGAATTGCGCCCGCTTGAACTGTGCGACTTTCAGCGCCGGCCCGTCATGGGACTTTACTGCCCGCAGTACCGGCAACTGACCGGGCTCGGGAAGCGTTTGAAACAAGGCGGCGTCGACGTCTATGAAGCCGACATCGTCCCGCCCGAGCGCTACATGATGGAGCGCTTCATCACCGCGCCGGTATGGTTCGGCGGTGAATCACCGGAACAAGCGCAGGAAGAATCGCAGGAACAAGCGCAGGGCGGCGGCACGCTGCTGAACAGCGAACTGAAGCCCGCCACCGGCTATCGCCCGCAATTAAAGCTGGTCTCGCTCGACATTGAAACCAGTGCTCGCGCGGAGCTCTACTCGATCGCGCTCGAAGGCTGCGGACAGCGCCAGGTCTATATGCTGGGCCCGCCGAACGGCGAGGCCGGCGAACTCGACTTCGAGCTCGAATACTGCGCAACCCGCGCACAGCTGCTCGAAAAGCTGAACGTGTGGCTCGAGCGGCACGACCCCGATGCGATCATCGGCTGGAATCTCGTGCAGTTCGATCTGCGCGTGTTGCAGCAGCACGCCGAACAGTATCGCGTGCCGCTGCGTCTCGGACGGGGCGGCGCCGTTATGGAGTGGCGCGAGCACAGCCACCAGCAGAACCACTTCTTCGCCGGTGCGGCCGGCCGCCTGATCATCGACGGCATTGAAGCGCTGCGCTCCGCGACGTGGAGTTTCCCGTCGTTCAGCCTCGAGTACGTCGCGCGCTCGGTGCTCGGTGAAGGCAAGTCGATCGACAATCCGTATCAGCGGATGGACGAAATCCAGCGCCGCTTCGACGAAGACAAGCCCGCTCTCGCGCGCTACAACCTCAATGATTGCGAGCTGGTCACACGCATCTTCGCGAAGACCGAACTGCTGCCGTTCCTGTTGGAACGCGCGACGGTCACCGGTTTGCCCGCCGATCGCAGCGGCGGATCGGTGGCGGCGTTCACGCATCTGTATATGCCGCGGATGCACCGGCAGGGCTATGTGGCGCCGAATCTCGGCGACGTGGCGGGCGCCGCGAGTCCGGGCGGTTTCGTGATGGATTCGCGGCCCGGCCTCTACGATTCGGTGCTGGTTCTCGACTACAAGAGCCTGTATCCGTCGATCATCCGCACCTTCCTGATCGACCCGGTGGGTCTCGTCGAAGGCATGCAGCATCCCGGCGACGACCAATCGGTGCCGGGCTTCCTCGGCGCGCGTTTCTCGCGCAGCCGCCACGCTTTGCCGTCGATCGTCGGCCAGGTCTGGCAGGGACGCGAAACGGCCAAGCGCGAAAACAACAAGCCGCTTTCGCAGGCGTTGAAGATCATCATGAACGCCTTTTACGGCGTGCTGGGTTCCAGCGGATGCCGCTTCTTCGACCCGCGTCTCGCGTCGTCGATCACCATGCGCGGCCACGAAATCATGCACTCCACGCGTGAGCTGATTCAGGCCGAAGGGTACGAAGTCATTTACGGCGACACCGATTCGACCTTCGTGTGGCTGAAACACGCTCATTCCGAGGAAGACGCGAGCCGCATCGGCCGGGCGCTGGTCGAGCACATCAACCAGTGGTGGCGGCAACATCTGCAGGAGCGCTTCGGCCTCGACAGCGCGCTCGAACTGCAATTCGAACGGCACTATCGGCGCTTCTTCATGCCGACCATACGCGGCGCCGAGGAAGGCAGCAAGAAACGCTACGCCGGATTGACCGTGCTGCAGGACGGCAGCGAGGACGTCGTCTACAAAGGCCTGGAAACGGTGCGCACCGACTGGACACCGCTTGCGCAGCGGTTTCAGCAGGAACTTTACTCGCGCATTTTCAGGCGGCAGCCGTATGAGGACTACGTGCGCGACTATGTGCGCGAGACGCTCGCGGGCAAGCTGGACGACCAGCTTGTGTACCGCAAACAGCTGCGCAGGCCGCTCGGCGACTACCAGCGCAACGTGCCGCCTCACGTTCGCGCGGCACGCGTGGCCGACGAGTTCAATCGGCAGCAGGGCCGGCCTTTGCAATACCAGAACGGCGGCTGGATCAGCTACGTCATGACGGTCGCCGGACCGGAACCGCTCGAAACACTGCGCTCGCCGATCGATTACGAACACTATCTGACGCGCCAGTTGCAGCCCGTCGCCGACGCCATCCTGCCGATGTTGCGCGACAACTTCACGACGCTGATGAGCGGTCAGAAGCAGCTGTTCTGAGCGCTCCGTTCAGGTGAGTTCCCGCCCTCCGGTTTCCTCGAGCATCGACACGGCGATCAGGGACACGATCACGCACGCGATCATGTACCACGCCGGCGCCATCGTGTTGCCGCTCACGCGGATCAGCCACGCGACGACCAGTTGCGCGCTCCCGCCGAACACGGACACGGACACCGCATACGCGCTCGCCAGATAGCCGGCGCGGACGTGCTTCGGGAAGTTCTCCGGCATCAGCGCATAAGCCGGCGCCGACCCCATCGTGTAAAAGAACATCAGCACGATGATGAGGCCCATCACCACCGGCAGCGACGGAAACTGGTTCATCAGCCAGAACGCCGGATACAGCAGCGCGATCAGCATGACGCGCCCGGTCATCGTCAGCGGTTTGCGGCGCTGCATCTTGTCGGACAGCGCGCCCCATATCGGACAGAATGTCAACGACACGGCCGCCGCCGAAATCGACACCAGCATCGACAGCCTGGCCGGCATCTTCAGGTACTGGATCGAGTACGTCGGGATGTAGTACATGAGCACATAGGTGGCCACGGTCATGCCCATGATCGCGAACACGGTCAGGAACCACTTGCGCACGAGATACCCTTCGAGCACGACTTGCTTCGACGCCTCCGCCTTGGGCGGCTCCTCGACGATATGGCGGCGCAGATAGACGCCCACCGGCATGATCAGCGTGCCGATCAGGAACGGCGTACGCCAGCCCCACTCCAGCAGTTGCGTGCTGCTCAATTGATAAGTGAGGATCGCCGCGATCCCCGAACCCATCAACGCCGCCGCGCCCTGGCTGGCCAGCTGCCAGCTCGCGCGGAAACCGCGCCCCTTGGCCGAACCGGTTTCCAGCAGCGTCGCGGTGGCCGCGCCGAACTCGCCGCCTTGCGCAAACCCTTGCACCAGACGCGCGACGATGATGATGGCGGGCGCCGCCAGGCCGATCGACTCGTAGGTCGGCGTGAGGCCGATCGTCAGGGAGCCGAGCGCCATCAGGAAGATGGTCAGCGTCAGTGCCGCACGGCGGCCGCGTTTGTCCGCGTAGCGGCCGAGCACGAAGCCGCCGAGCGGACGCGCGACAAAGCCGATCGCGAATGCGAAGAGCGCCATCAGCGTGGAGACGATCGGATCGTGCGAAGGGAAGAAAAGCTTCGCGATCGTCAACGCGAAAAAGCTGTAGACCGTGAAATCGTAGAACTCGAGCAGATTGCCGACGGTCGCGGCCACCACGATTCTGCTCGATGACACAGCACGATTCTGTTCGACGATGCCTGACGGCACAGGTTTGGCTGACATGAAAAAATCCCCATTGATGATCTGGTCGCACTCAGCGCCTCTGCGCAACGCCTCAGGCATCGCACGGCGTTTGCTTTAGGGTGTCCGCACGCCTCAGGCCTGCTCGGCGAGGAAGCGCTCGACGAGTCGGGTCCAGTAGGCGGCGCCGACGGTAAGGTTGGCGTCGTTGAAATCGTAGGCGGCGTTGTGCAGCATGGGCGCTCCTTCGCCGTTGCCGAGGCGCAGGAAGCAACCCGGCTTGTGTTGCAGGTAATAGGCGAAGTCCTCGCTGCCCGCGATGGGCCCGAACCCGTCGATCACCTGTTCGTCGCCGACCAGCTCGCGCGCCACCTGCAGCGCCAGCCCGGTTTCCCGTTCGCTGTTGACGACCACCGGATAGCCGGCGATGTACTTGATGTCGGCCCGCGCGCCGTAGGCGCTCGCATGCGCTTCCACGAGCGCGCGGATGCGGGTTTCGAGGAGCTTGCGAACCTCGGCATCGAACGAGCGCACGCTGATCTGCAAACGTGCCGATTCGGGAATCACGTTGGCCACGTGTCCCGCGTTGAATGCGCCCACCGTGATCACGGCTGTCTCCATGGGGTCGACGTTGCGCGAAACCACCGTCTGCAGCGCGGTCACGAGCGTGCTGCCGATCACCACCGGATCGACGGCGAGATGCGGACGCGCCGCATGCCCGCCGCGACCGTGAATCGTGACGTCCACCGTGTCGCACGCTGCCATGAACGGCCCGCTGCGGAACATGAACGTACCCGTGGGATAACCGGGATGATTGTGCAGCCCGAAAATCGCCTCGCACGGGAAGCGCTCGAACAGGCCGTCGGCAATCATCCGCTCCGCGCCGCTATCCGCGCCGATTTCCTCCGCGGGCTGGAACACGAGATGGACCGTGCCGTTGAAGCGGCGGGTCCGGGCGAGATGGCGCGCCGCGCCGAGCACCATCGTCGTATGCCCGTCGTGACCGCACGCATGCATCAGGCCCTGGTGCGCGCTGGCGTAAGGCAGCCCGGTTTCCTCGGTGATCGGCAACGCATCCATGTCGGCCCGCACGGCCACCGCACGCGACCCGCTGCCCGCTGTGAGCGACGCCACCATGCCGGTGCCGCCGAGGCCGCGCGTCACCTGATAGCCCCAGCCCTCCAACTGACGGGCCACCAGATCGGCCGTCTGGAACTCCTGATACGCCAGCTCAGGATGCTGATGGAGGTGACGGCGTATGGTGCTCAGCTCTTCGTGGAGGTCTTTCGTATCGTCGAGTGCGCAAAAATGGGTCGTGCTTGCCATGGTCGGATTGCATTCCGTGGGAAATGATCGCGCAAGTATTTCGCTGCAAAAAACGCTGATCAATGACGTTTCAGGGATGATAATGTTGACTGCGAAGTCAACAGGCGACGGTATGGAGAAAGACGAAGAGGCGGACCGGGACAACGCGCTCAACACGCGGAGCCTGCGCTATCTGCACGAGATCGAGGTGCACGGCGGCGTCCGCGCGGCGGCTGACGCGCTGGGGATCAACGCGTCCGTGGTCAGCCGCCAGGTCGCGCAGCTCGAACGCCGGCACCGGGTGGTCCTGCTGGAGCGGCACGGCCGCCGGGTGGCGCTGAGCGACATCGGCCGAAGCCTGCTCGAGCATTTTCGCGAGAGCTGCCGGCGCGACGCCGATATGCTGGCCCAACTGGAGGAGTTCCGGGGCCTGCGGCGCGGACGGGTCGGAATCGGCGTTGGCGAAGGCTTCGTCGAGAATCTGCTGGCAATCGCACTGGAGCGGTTCAGCGCGGAGTTTCCCGATATCGTGGTCGAACTTCACAGCGGCTCGACCGCCGCCATCACGGCGATGGTGCGTAACGACGAGGTGGATATCGGGCTCTGTGCGGGCGGTAAGCGCGATCCGTCGATCCGGGCGAAGTCTTTCCGGGCGGCGCCCTTCTGCGCGCTCGTGAGCCCGCGCCATGCGCTGGCTGCGGCCGGGCCGCGGCGCATCAGGCTCGATGAATTGAAGGCGCAGCGGCTCATTTTCATGCCTGAACAGTTCGGCGCGCAGCAGTATCTCGATGCGATCCTGCACGCGGAACGGCTGAATCTTGCGCCGGCCTACCGTTGCGATCTTTTTTCCGCGGCTCAGGCCATTGCGGCGGCCGGACTTGGCGTCGCCTTCATGTCGACCGACGCGGCGCGGCAATATCTCGACGCGGGAAGGCTCGTCGCGCTGGAGCTGGAGCACCCCATCGCACGCGAATTCAGCAGCCAGATCCTCAGGCGCGTCGGGCGGCGGCTTTCTCCGGCGGCTGAGTTTTTGTGGCGGCAGATTGGGGATGCGATGCAGCGGACGCTGCGGGTCTCTCGCAGTAAGGCAGGCAAGGATAGCTGATGGAACCAGCGAGCCGAGACTCAGCAGCACCGCCAACCGGTCTTGCCGATACGGCACCTGCCCGAATGCCTCGCTGCCGGCCACCGCGTTGCAGATCCTGCTACTGCTGCACGCCCCAGCGCCGCACGGTGATGCGTTCGAGCGTATCGAACACCAGATGCTCGATCAGCAAACCGATCACGATCACCGCGGCCAATCCCGCGAACACGCGATCCGTGTACAACTCGTTGCGATTCTGGAAGATGTACCAGCCAAGGCCGCCGTTGCCCGAGCTCGCGCCGAATACGAGTTCGGCCGCAATCAGCGTACGCCACGCGAAGGCCCAGCCGACCCGCAAGCCGGCGAGTATCGACGGCAACGCAGCCGGCACCAGAATCAGCAGGACGTGGCGCAAGCCGGTCAGGCCGTAGTTGCGGCCGGTCATGCGCAGCGTCGCGGGCACCGACTGAAAACCGGAGTACGTATTGAGCGCCAACGGCCACAGTACCGCGTGCACCAGCACGAACAACAGACTGCCGGTGCCGAGACCGAACCACAGCAAGGCGAGCGGCAACAGCGCGATCGAAGGCAACGGATTGAACATCGCCGTCAGCATCGACAGGAAATCGCGGCCCACGCGCGTCGACACGGCCAGCGACGTCAACATGAAGGCGAGCGCGGCGCCCAGCAGATAGCCGCGCAACAGCACCGACATCGACACCGCGGTTTTCCGCAGCAGTTCGCCGGACCAGACGCCTTGCACGAACGCGCTGAAAGTGGCGCCGAAGGTCGGCAACAGCAAATCGTTATCGACGGCGCGCGCGGCGATCTCCCACACAGCGATCAGCACCAGCGCAATCAGGGTCTTGCGCAACCAGCTTTGCGCAAAGATCCGCTTGCCGAGCGGCAACGGCGTTTCGAGAACCCGTTCGCCGAGCGGTTCGAGCGGACGTTCATACTCTTCGCGAACCGGCGGCAGCAAGGTAGCGGGCGCACTCATTGAACGGTCTCCGTCTGCTCGAACAACAATTGATGAATTCGCGCGACGCTGCGCTGAAAGTCGCTGCGCCCGAAACTGTCCTGCGAATACTGGTGGCTGTTGAGCTCGGCCCGCACACGCCCCGGATGCGGCGAGAGCAACAGAATCCGGTTGCCGACCACGAGTGCCTCTTCGATCGAATGTGTGACGAACAGCAAGGTGAAGTTCACCTCTTCCCACAAGCGCCGCAGTTCCTCCTGCATCTTGCGACGCGTGAGCGCATCGAGCGCCGCAAAGGGTTCGTCCATCAGCAGCACACGCGGCTGCATCGCCAGCGCGCGGGCAATCGCGACCCGTTGCTTCATGCCGCCCGACAAAGTGTGCGGATACGCATCGGCGAATGAAGCGAGTCCGACCTTCTCCAGATAATGCAGCGCACGCTCGTTAGCTTCCGCACGCGAGAGTTTTTTCGCCACGCGCAGTGGGAACGCGACGTTCTGCACGACCGTCTTCCACGGCGGCAACTGATCGAATTCCTGGAACACGACGACACGATCGGCGCCGGGGCCGCGCACGGTCTCGCCATCGAGCGCAATGCTTCCCGAGCTCGGCTGGATGAATCCGGCGACGGCTTTGAGCAAGGTCGACTTGCCGCAACCGGACGGTCCAAGCAGCACGAAGCGATCGCCGCCGTAGACGTCGAAGCTCACGTCATGCGTGGCGCGGACAATCCGCTCGCGGGTGCGATATTCGAGGTTGAGGTGCTCGACCGCGAGCAACTTTTCGCTGGTTGCCGCGCGGGTTGCCGCGCTGGCCGCCGCGCCGTCTGCAAACGGCAGACTGCCTGCCGGCTCGGCGCGGTTCGGAAACAGACGCGTGGGATTAGCCACCATCAGAGCGCTCCCGGTATGCGGACCACCTGGCCCGTTGAAGGTCCGGCGAAGTTGAAGGAGAACGCCATGTCAGCCCCCCGCCGCGGTCGCCGGGTCGTCGAAGAAATAGTCCTTCCACGACTTCGGCTCGTTCCTGATCGCCCCGACGCGATACATGAACTGCGCGAGGCCCAAAGTATTCTGCGGCGCGACCTTGAACTGCACCTGCGGATTCCTGATCACTTTCAACAGCAGATTGCGGTCGATCTTCGATTGATTCGTGCGGATGTAAATATCGGCGGCGGCATCCGGATTCGCGGTGATGAAGCGCGCCGCGTCGGCCAGCGCATCGACGAACGCACGGTAGGTCTTCGGATTGCTGTCGCGGAATTTTTCGGTCGCGTACAGGACCGTTGCGGAACTCGGGCCGCCCAGCACGTCGTACGAATTCAGCACGATATGCGCCTTCGGATTGCCGGCCAGTTCCTGCTCCTGAAACGGCGGATTGCCGAAATGCCCACTGATTTCCGTACCGCCTGCGATGATCGCCGCGGCCGCATCAGGATGCGGCAACGCCTGCGTCAGCTTGTCGAGCCGGTTGTAATCCTTGTCGCCCCAACGCTTCGCCGCAGCGTATTGCAGCACGCGCGATTGCACCGAGACGGTGACAGCCGGCACCGCAATGCGGTCCTTGTCGGTGAAATCGGCAATCGTCTTCACATCGGGATTGTTGCTCACGAGGTAATACGGCAGATTGCCCAGCGACGCGACGCCCTTCACATTCTGCTTGCCGTGCGTGCGGTCCCAGATTGTCAGCAACGGACCGACGCCGGCGCCCGCGATATCCACCGCGCCCGAAAGCAATGCATCGTTGACGGCGGCGCCGCCCGACACTTTCACCCAGTCGACCTTGATATCGAGCCCCTGCTTGCGCCCTTCCTTCTCGACGAATTGCTGATCGCGCGCCACGTTCAGCAGCAGATAGACGATGCCGAACTGCTCGGCAATGCGGATCTGCCCTTCGGCATGCGCGGGCACGGCCGCTGCCAGGCCGGCCGCGCCCATCGACAAGCTCAGAATTGTTGCGGTCAAACGGCGAGCAAAGGACGACCGCGCAGCGGTCGGGCGAAACTTGGCGAGCATCGGAACTCCGGTCAGCGTGTAATGGTTGAAGCGGGCGAAGTTGCCGTCAGAACGGCACATCGCCTTCGATAGTCGTGCGATAGAGCTTGCGGCGCAGATGGTCCGGCGTGCCGGCGGCGAGATGCATCAACGAACGGTTGTCCCAGAACACCATGTCGTGCTCGGCCCACCGATGCCGGTACAGATGCTCGGCACGCACGCTGTGCGCAAAAATCTCCTCGAGCAACTGTTTGCTCTCGCCTTCGGGCAGGCCGATCACGCGGGTCGTGAAATGCTCGCTGACGAACAGCGCTTTACGCCCCGTCTCCGGATGCGTGCGCACGATCGGCTGCACCACCGGCTTCACTTGCGCGATCTGCTCCGCGGAAAGATTCGGCCGCCACGGGCTGCGTTTCTGCAATTCCGCGTATTTCGCGAGATACGTATGCTCTGCCGAGCGCCCCTGCACAGCGCTGCGCAAATGTGCGGGCAAGGTGTCCCACGCGAGGTGCATGTTGGCGAACAACGTGTCGCCGCCCTCCGACGGCAATTCCTGCGCATGCAGCAGCGAACCCAGGCTCGGCTTTTCCTTGTACGACAGATCGGAATGCCAGTAATGGCCCGCGTCGCCCAGACCGATCGGCTGGCCGTTCTCGACGATGTTCGAGACGACCAGCACCTCCGGATAACCCGGCAACTGGAATTGATGAAGCACGTGAATCTGCAGCGGACCGAAGCGGCGGCTGAACGCAATCTGCTGATCCGGCGTGATGCGTTGATCGCGAAACACCAGCACATGGTGATCGAGATGTGCGCGGTGAATGCGCGCGAAATCTTCGTTGCTCAGCGGCTGATCGAGATCGAGACCCAGCACTTCTGCGCCGACGGGGCCGTCGAACGCGCGAATCTCGATACGCGAGGCCGGGTTGGCGCGGCCGGGGTCGCTGGCGGCGATGGGTGCAATGGCAGTCGTCACAGGAAACTCTTCGTCGAATCTGTTCGGAGGACGCCCACGAGGGCGCAGTCAGACGAATTTACCGGCGCGCGGCCGCGGCGACAACGAAGCAAATCCGATACGGTTATCTGCTGGAGTGATAAACGCGATGCTCTAACGCGATGCGGACGAATGCGCCGCATTCAAGGCGCCCGCAGCTTTGCCCGTTGATGGACCCGCGTGTCCTCGTTACAGCCGCCCCGGCCGCTAATCGGCGACAAAACCGTCGCGATTGGGCATGACCACACGCGGTAGCGTTGCTGCATCGAGTCGCGTATCCGCCGGCACGAGATAGTCCTCGCCGTCGATGTCGTAATTCGACGGTTCCCAGCGAATCAGCGAAAGAAACAGCAGCGACGTCAGCGGCGCAATCGCGATGACCCAAAACACCTTGGTGCCGAGCGCGGCAGCCAGCACGGGGAACAGAAACAGCGAAATCGTCGATGCGGACCGCACGAGGGTCTGATTGAAACCGACACCGATACCGCGCAACGAGGTCGGATAGCTCAGCGATGCATACGTCATCGAATGGGAGCCTGGGCCGAAGCCCTGCCCGAACAGGTAGGCGCCGAGCAAAAGAATCGCCAGCACGACCAGCACGCCGCTGCCCGGCTTGCCGATCAAGGCAAGACCGATCAGCGACACGAACTGCAGCGAGTGCCCCAATACGGTCATCTTCCACGCGCCGACGCTCGGCGCAGTCTTTACGCCGATCAGGCCGCCGACGAACGCGAACGCCAGATTCAACGCCAGCGCGGCGATGATCGTCGTGAGCGGCCCCTGATGGAAGAAGCTCGCAATGATCACCGGCAAGCCGAAAATGATCGCGTTGTAGCCGAACGACGAGGCACTGCCGATCACCGCGGCAAGAATCGTGCGGCGACGGTACGTCGCATTGAACAGCACGCCGTAGTTGCGCCACGACGCGGCGCGCGGCGCTTTGACCGGCTCGGTGCTGTGCTCCACCACGGCGTCGATGCCGTATGAACGCTTCAGAATCCGCGAGGCTTCTTCGAGATCGCCCTGATTGGCGGCCCACACCGGCGATTCGCTGATATAGCGGCTTCGCACCAGAATGATCACGATCGCCGGCACCGCGCCGAACGCGAGCGTCAGGCGCCACAGCCAGCCAAGATGCGCATCCGGCAAAATCCCGTAGAGCCCGAGGATCAGCACATAGCAGGTACTGGTGGCCGCATACCACGCCGGGCACCACGCGGCGACACTCGCCGCCTTGTTGCCCTTGCCCGCCACGCGAGAGAACTCCGCAAGGAAAGCCATCGCCACCGGCAAGTCGAGCCCCACGCCGAAGCCCATCAGGAAGCGCGCGCCGCCGAGCACCCAGGCGTTCGGCGCGAGTCCGGCGGCAATGGCCGCGACCACGAAGAACAGCATATCGGCCATGAACACCCGGTATCGTCCGATGCGGTCGGTCAGATAGCCGCCGAACAATGCGCCGAGAATCGCGCCGAACGTAATCGCCGACGACAGGAAGCCGACCTGCACCGGACTCAGCGCAAACTCGCGCGCGATGTCTTTCACGCCGTAGGCGAGCGAGGTGAGATCGTAGGCATCGAGAAACACGCCGCCCAACGCGATGGCGATCACCACCCGCGCATTGCTGCCTTTCGCGGCGCCCGCGTTGACAAGACGCGACACGTCTTGCGCGGAGCGGATGATGTGGGAAGCGGAAACACCGGCAGTGTGCGCGGCTGAGGAGTCGATTGCACTCGACGGATAGGCAACGGTAGACATGATGTTGAGCTTCGCGTGAGGGACCGAAAATCAGGCCATCCTAAAGGCCCTCGACACGCCGGCAAAACGACCATTTCAGATATGCAAATCAGTTCGATGTATGGAGCACGCGCGCCTGTTTCATCAATGCACTTTGGGGAAACCGTGACGATCGGCGAGCAGGTCCAGTGCTCGGTGCGTATCGGTCACGAAGCACTTATCGCCGAGTTTAATTGCATCATATACGGTGCATTTCTAAAAAAATATGACCAATTTCGTTACAAATGCATCGTATATGATTCGTTAATCTTGATTTCCATTTTGCATCAAATATAATGCACAAAGATCTTAAAGATGCATCAATTCAGGCATCTTAAAATTTTATGCATTACATACGGTGCAATCATGGACTTCAGTGAAATTGGCAAAGCGATTCGTGCCGCCCGCAAGGCGAAGGGCCTGAGCCAGGAGCTGGCTGGCAGCCCGTTGCGAATGAGCCGGGCCACCATTTCGGGCATCGAGAACGGCACGGTCAGCGAAGTCGGCATCCGAAAAGTCATGGCGCTTTGCGATCAGCTCAACCTGGAACTGGTCGTCCGGCCGCGAGAGCAAAAGCTGCTGAGTTGGGATGAGCAGCTTGCCGAGAATGAGCGCCTGAAGCTGGCAACGCTCAATGCAACGCGTACCTCGGCGCAGCGGGACTGATCATGTACGTCTTCAACAATAGCAAGCCGATCGGCATCCTTGACCGAAGCGCGCTCGAGGCCAATTGTTACGTCTTCAACTATCTTCCTGAGGCGACACCGGCAGACAAGGTGTCGCTGATGATGCCGGTCGGACCCGACCAGTTCAAGATCTACAGCCATCTGCATCCGATCTTCCAGTCGAACATTCCGGAAGGCTATCTGCTCGACAGAGTGATGCGGATGCTGCGCGGAACCGCAGCCTACCCCGACGAGTTCTCGGTTCTTCAGGTGGTCGGGCATTCGCAGATCGGCCGCCTTCGCTACGCGGAGACTTCGACCCGTGTCGAGGCGGCGCCCAACCTGCAACTCTCCAGCCTGCTCGCGAAGCCCGGCACGGAGGGTCTGCTCGAAAACATCTTCGAGGAATATGCGACCTACTCCGGCGTCGCCGGCGTGCAACCCAAAGTACTCGTGCGCGCGGTAGACGAGACCCGGCCGAACCATCTCGCGGTGCGCGGCACCACGCACATCGTCAAGTCGTTCGACCCGGCCGTTTTTCCGGGGCTGGCCGCAAACGAGTTCTTCTGCATGCGCGCCGCGGAGATTGCGGGATTGCCTGTGCCGCGTGTATCGCTATCCGACGATGGCGCGCTGCTGATCGTAGAACGTTTCGATCTGGCGCCGGAAGGTCACTATCGCGGCTTCGAGGACTTCTGCTCCCTCTATGTGATGCCGACTAGCGATAAATACGAGTCCACGTACGAGCGTATCGCCAGGCGCATCAAAGAGATGGTTTCGCCGCAAAACAAGGCTGAAGCGCTGTCGCAGTTCTTTACGTCGGTCGCGCTGTCTTGCGCGCTGCGTAACGGTGACGCGCACCTAAAAAACTTCGGCGTCCTGTATGACGATCCGCTCGAAGACGTTCGTCTTGCGCCCGCGTTCGACATCGTGTGTACGCAAGCCTATATCCCCAATGACCCGATGGCTCTGACGCTCAACGGTACGAGCCGTTATCCGAAGCACAGCGAGCTGATGAAATTCGGCCGGCTGGCCTGCGATCTGTCCGCCGCGCGCGTTCGCCATGCGCTCGATGCAGTCGCGCACGGCGTTCAGCAAGCCACGCCTGAACTGCACGACTATGCCGCCGCGCATCCCGAGTTTGCCGAGGTCACCCATGCAATGACGGTTGCATGGGAAAGCGGCCTGAATCTCACTTGCCGCGCAGACGACCGGCCGCTCTTTTTGCTGTCGGATCGATAAGAGGCTAACCCCTCGCGAAAATCCCATTCAGCATTCAGTTAACTCTCGATCGAGCCAGGACTTTCCCCAATCCCGGCGCTTCCATCTTGCAGTGCACCACTCCCCCAAAGCCTCGCCAGATAAGTCGTACCGCCATTCCGACGAAACCGGCGCGTCATCCTCCCAGCTGATCGCTTTCTTGACGAGCGCCCACGCGCCTGCTTTATTAAATCAACTCGAATGATTTAGGTGGTCCGATTCGGATTGCCATCGAGTCGCACCAGGTTGCAAACGCGCAGCGCTCGCGTGCCCAACCGCCCGCGTTCACCACATCGTTGCCAATAACCGGAGGAGCGTTTCATGAATCTGAATTCCCGCAGGCATCCCGTCGCCAGGAAAATCGTGTCGATGTGCGTCGCGGCGTCCGCCGTGTGGTGCGCGAGCGCCACCCACGCCGCCGATCAGCCGGTCGTCGGCCTCATCACCAAGACCGACACCAACCCGTTCTTCGTGAAGATGAAACAGGGTGCCGAAGCCGCCGCCGCGAAAGACGGCGCCAAGCTGCTCACCGCGGCCGGCAAGTTCGACGGCGACAACGCAAGCCAGGTCACCGCGATCGAAAACATGCTGACGGCCGGCGCAAAAGCGATTCTGATCACGCCGAGCGATACCAAGGCCATCGTGCCGAGCATCAAGAAAGCGCGCGCCGCCGGCGTGATGGTGGTCGCGCTCGACACGCCCACCGATCCGCAAGACGCCACCGACGCCCTCTTCGCCACCGACAACTTCAAAGCCGGCGTGCTGATCGGTCAATACGCAAAGGCCGCGCTGAACGGCAAGCCCGCCAAGATCGCCACCCTCGATCTCGCACCCGGCGTATCGGTCGGCGTGCTGCGCCATAACGGCTTCCTGCAAGGCTTCGGCGTGAAGGAAGGCGATCCCTCGGTGGTCTGCAGCCAGGACACGCGCGGCGACCAGTCGAAGGGTCAGACGGCGATGGAAAACTGCCTGCAGAAGTCGCCCGACATCAACGTCGTCTACACGATCAACGAACCTGCCGCGGCCGGCGCTTATCGTGCGCTCAAAGCTGCCGGCAAGGACAAGAGCGTGATGATCGTCTCGATCGACGGCGGCTGCGAAGGCGTGCGCAACGTGAAGGCCGGCGCGATCGCCGCGACGTCGCAGCAGTATCCGCTGAAGATGGCCTCGCTCGGCGTGACGGCAGGCGTCGACTACGCGAAGACCGGCAAGAAAGTCTCCGGCTACCAGGACACCGGCGTCACGCTCATCACCGATAAGGCGATGTCCGGCGTCGACAGCAAGGACTCGAAGTTCGGCCTCGACAACTGTTGGGGCAACAAGTAACGCAACACAGTACGGCGGCCCGCCCGCTGGGCCGCCACCAGACTTGCCGCGCGGCCTGTCAGCCACGCTTATGCATCGAGGACACCCATCATGTCGACTCCCTCCGCGCCTGCCGGCCACTCGCGCCACTTGACCGACCGTTTGCCGTCGCTCGCCGAAATCGGCCCGCTGATCGCATTGGTGCTTGCCTGCGCCTTTTTCATCTCGCAGAGCGGCCGCTTCCTGTCGTTCCAGAACCTGTCGCTGATCCTGCAGCAGACCATGGTGGTCGCCGTCATCGCGATCGGCCAGACGCTGATCGTGCTCACCGGTGGCATCGACCTGTCATGCGGGATGGTGATGGCGTTCGGCTCGATCATCATGACCAAATTCGCGGTCACGCTCGGCGTGCCGCCGGTGCTCGCGATTCTGTGCGGCATCGCCGCGAGCACGTTGTTCGGCGCGCTCAACGGCGTGCTGATCACACGCATCAAGCTGCCCGCGTTCATCGTCACGCTGGGTACGCTGAACATCGCCTTCGCGCTCACGCAGATCTATTCGAATGCGGAGAGCGTGTCGAACCTCCCGGACGCGATCATGTTCTTCGGCAACACCTTCAAGCTCGGCCCCGCCGAAGTCACGTACGGCACCGTGCTCACGCTGTTGATGTATCTGGCGACGTGGTTCGTGTTGCGCGACACGGTCCCGGGCCGGCATCTGTACGCACTCGGCAATAACGCCGAAGCCGCACGCCTGATGGGCCTCTCGTCGCAGAAAATCCTGCTTACGGTGTACTCGCTGGCCGGCGCGATCTACGGCATCGCCGCGCTGCTGTCGGTGTCGCGCACCGGCGTCGGCGATCCGCAGGCCGGGCAAACGGAGAATCTCGACAGCATCACCGCGGTAGTGCTGGGCGGCACGAGTCTGTTCGGCGGACGCGGGTCGATTGTCGGCACGCTGCTCGGCGCGCTGATCGTCGGCGTGTTTCGCAACGGCTTGACGCTGATCGGCGTCTCTTCCGTCTACCAGGTGTTGATCACCGGCATGCTGGTGATTCTCGCGGTCGCCGCGGACAAACTCTCTCATCGTCGCGGTTGATCATCCAACCGCAATTATCTTGCATGGGGCCTGAGTAAGCGCTATGGGACCAGAGTAAGCGCTGAAGCGCCAACTCTGGTCGACAGCGTTGCATGGGACCTGAGTAAGCGCTAAAGCGCTAACTCAGGTCGACACGCTAACTCAGGCCGACAGCGTTGCATGGGGCCTGAGTAAGCGCTAAAGCGCTAACTCAGGCCGACAGGAGCCAGTCATGTCGACACCTACACCTACTTCCGCTTCGGCCGCGATGCCCGTATTGCAGGCGCTCGGACTCGTCAAACGCTACGGCAACGTCACCGCGCTCGACGGTTGCGATTTCGAAGTGCTGCCCGGCGAGATTCTCGCCGTGATCGGCGACAACGGCGCGGGCAAATCGTCGTTGATCAAGGCCCTTTCCGGCGCCACGGTGCCGGATGAAGGCGAGATTCTGCTCGATGGCAAGCCAGTCAAATTCCGCAGCCCGTTGGATGCACGCGCTCAAGGCATCGAAACCGTGTATCAGGAACTCGCGGTAGCGCCCGCAATGAGCATCGCCGAAAACCTGTTCCTTGCCCGCGAACTGCTCAAGCCCGGCTGGCGCGGTTCGCTCTTCAAGATGATCGACAAGCGCCGCATGCTGGAGGAAGCGACCTCGCATATGAAAGACTTGCAGATCGGCATCCGCTCGATGCGCCAGGCGGTCGAGACCCTCTCCGGCGGTCAGCGTCAAGGCGTGGCGGTGGCGCGCAGCGCGGCATTTGCGCGGCACGTGGTGATTCTCGACGAGCCCACCGCCGCGCTCGGCGTGAAGGAAGGCAACATGGTGCTCGAACTGATCCGGCGCGTGCGCGACCGCGGTCTGCCGGTGATCCTGATCAGCCACAACATGCCGCACGTGTTCGAAGTCGCCGACCGCATTCATATTCAGCGGCTAGGCCGGCGCGCCGCGCTGGTCAACACCAAAGACATCCACATGTCCGAGGCTGTCGCGATCATGACGGGCGCGAAGGCAGCGGACGTCAAGGCGATTGCATAATGTGTTCATCCAGCTGAGCGGCGGCACACGACGATGGAATCCACCAGCACCCGCTCCCGCCTCAAACGCACGATCGGTTCGAACCAGGTCGGCATGCGGCAGTTCAACGAGCGGATCGTGTTGCAGACGATCCGCTTGCACGGACCGCTTCCCAAAGCCGAGGTGGGCCGCCTCACGCGCCTGTCGATGCAGACGGTCTCGATGATCGTCGAGCGCCTGATCGAAGACGGCCTGCTCGAGAAGCAGGCGCGCGTGCGCGGCAGGATCGGTCAGCCCTCGGTGCCGATCGCCTTGCATGCCGAAGGGGCCTACACCATCGGCGTCAAGGTGGGGCGCCGCAGTCTCGACGTGCTGGCGATGGATTTTGCGGGCCACGTGGTGAGCCGCGATGTATTCGAGTACGCCTATCCCGATCCGCGCACCCTGTTCCCCGCGCTCGAAAGCAAACTGGCGCGCGTGAACCAGACGCTCGGCGCGAAAGCGAACAAGGTGGTCGGCGTGGGCGTGGCCGCGCCGCTGTGGCTCGGCGGCTGGCGCGACTTTCTCGGCGCGCCGCCCGACGCTCTGGAAGCCTGGAACGAAATCGACTTGCGCAGCCGCGTCGCAACGATGACCGGTTTGCCCGTCGAGTTCGCCAAAGACACCACCGCCGCCTGCGCCGCCGAACTCGTGATGGGCCAGGGCCGCGGGATTCACAATTTTCTGTATCTGTTCGTCGGCACGTTTATCGGCGGCGGGCTGGTGATCGACGGTCGTTTGCACGGCGGACCGCATGACAACGCCGGCGCCGTCGGTTCGATTCCGCTTCGCGACGGCACTGCGCACAAGCCTGCCCGGCAATTGCTGCACGCGGCATCCGGCTTCGTGCTCGAACAGTTGTTGAGCGATGCGGGTGCGCCGCCGGCCGCGGCGCACGACCATCGCGCGCTGTCGCCGGAGTGGTGGCGGCAGACCGAGCAGTGGCTCGACACCGCCTGCCCGGCGATCGCCAACGCGCTGACCAATGCCGCGGCGCTGCTCGACCTGGAAGCGGTCGTGATCGACGGCGAACTCGACCGGCAGCTGGTGCGCGAAATCATCCGCCGTACCGAGCGTGTGCTCGATCGTTTCGAGTGGGAAGGCATGGTGCGTCCGCAACTGCTCGAAGGCACCATCGGCGCCGATGCGCGCGCAATGGGCGGCGCGATTCTGCCGCTCTACGCGCACTTCGCGCCGGTGCATGAACTGTTTCTCAAGCCGGCGGTAGACGCCGATTACTAGGGTCTGTTGAGATTCAAGCTAGCCAGACGGCGGTAGCAGCCATTGCGTCGAGCGGCACGATGGCGAGCGCCGGCACGGTCAACTGCACGTTGACGCTGTGCGCGCTGTCCATGAGGCTCGCAGATAAGTGTTCCGACCATATTTAATGGTTCCCGAGCCCTCGACAAACGCGTGTGCGCAGCAAACTGCTGACGTGGCGCCGCGCGGGCGGTTCAAACCCTCGCGAAATTAGCCTTGTATAGACAAATTGAATATTTGTCTGCCGGCGCGCGCCGCCCCAAAAGACTCGAAATACACGTATTTTTCCTTTATGCGTAAGCTTGGCAAGCGCGTTCTATCGACTCGAAGAGCAGTTGACCTTTCGGGTAAACGATAGAGAAGTTAACTTGTCTAGACATTTTGATTCGCATAAAGTCCACATCGGATCGTCAGCTGCCGTCCGGTGGCGAAGATCGGGAGACCCGCGAAACTGCGATCGGTCGATTGTCCAGAATTGGCGGCACGCGAACGACGCGGCGCCTGGTTAAGAGGATTTCCATGTCTGTCTCCAATGACGGCGCGCGAGTTCGCGTCATCGCCGAGCGCCGCACCATCGACTACATTCCCGACGCCGAACGTCATGGCGGCCTCTTCAGCCAGTTCACCCTGTGGCTCGCGGCCAATCTGCAAATTACGGCCATTGTCACCGGGGCGCTTGCTGTGGTTCTGGGCGGCGATGTGTTCTGGTCGCTGATCGGCCTTCTGGTGGGACAGATGATCGGTGGCGGGGTCATGGCGCTTCACGGCGCGCAAGGTCCGCAACTCGGCTTGCCGCAAATGATTTCGAGCCGCGTGCAGTTCGGCGTTTACGGCGCGGTGATTCCCATCGTGCTCGTCTGCATCATGTATGTGGGGTTCTCCGCCAGCGGTTCCGTGCTGGCCGGCCAGGCCGTCGCGCAATTGCTGCACGTGGACGACGCGGTCGGGATCGTCGTGTTCACCGCGGTCATCGTCGCATTCACGGTGATCGGCTATCGCGTGATTCACGGGGTTGGACGGATCGCAAGCGTGGTCGGCGTCCTTGCGTTTGTCTACATGTTCGCCCAACTCCTCATTGGGCACGATATCTCCGCACTGCTCGCCAACCGTCACTTCACGCTCAGCAGCTTTTTGCTCGCGATATCTTTGTCCGCCTCGTGGCAGATCGCATTCGGTCCCTATGTTGCCGACTATTCGCGCTACCTGCCGCGCACGACGTCCCCGCGCAAAACCTTCTGGGCTATTTCACTCGGCGCGGTGATCGGCGCGCAGGTCTCGATGGTGTTCGGCGTGTTCGCCGCCGCGCTCGCCGGCAAGCAGTTCCCGGGACATGAAGTGTCGTTCGTCGTCGGCCTGGGTTCCACCGGCACGATCGCGGCCCTGCTCTACTTCGCCATCGCTTTCGGCAAGATCACCATCACTACGCTGAACGCTTACGGCAGCGTGATGTCGATCGCGACGGTCATCAGTGGATTTCGAGGCGAAAAAAGCCTGTCGGGACGCAGCAGACTCGCCTATATCCTGGGCATGGTCGGCATAGCAATGTGGCTTGCTCTCGCCGGCCGCCATGCATTCCTGAAGGAGTTCTCCTCGTTCATCCTGTTCCTGCTCGCGTTCTTCACGCCGTGGAGCGCGATCAACCTGGTCGACTACTATTTCATCACCCGCGACCGTTACGACGTGCCGGCGCTCTACGATCCGAACGGGCGCTATGGGCGCTGGAATGTAACCGGCATCCTCGTTTATATGGTCGGCGTGCTCGTACAGTTGCCGTTCATTTCAAGCGCGTTCTATACGGGGCCGCTCGTCGACCTGCTCGACGGTACCGATATATCGTGGATCGTCGGACTGGCCGTACCCGCCGTGCTGTACTTCGTCGCGGCGCGTCGCGCCGCACACCACGCACCTGCCCATCTGATCCTGCCGACCGATCCGGCACACGCTGCCGAACTGGTCACGAAGTAAGCCGGCGCGGCGCACTCCGCGCGCGCCGCGTCTCCATTGCATTGACCGTCGTCGCGCTCACCGCTTCGTGCGAGCGCGACGACGCGCGTCGTGCAGGTCGGCGTCGTGCATCGGTTCCAGATCCTATGTTGCGGGAGTCTCAACACGCGCAATGAGCGCGCAATGAGCGCTCATTGCGTGACGACCTTCGTCACGGCGGCGGTTGTCGTGGGCTGTTCTTCCAGCAACGGCTGCAACACCGGCGCGAGCGACTTCAGCAGCTGCACCGAGAGTGCGCTCGTGAACTCGTAACGCGCCGCATAGGGTTCATGCACCCACGCGGTCAGCGTGCCGTAAAAGCGGTCGCCTATCACGAACACGAACGTTGCGCTGCGGTTCACCTTGCGCGACTCGATCAAACGCGCGCCTTTGGCGAACACGTTGAAGCGCTGATCGCCGGTACCCGTCTTGCCGTACACCTCGAATGTCTGCCCATTGGGGAAGGTCATGCCCTGCGCGAGGCGCCTGGCTGTGCCGCCCGTCACGACGTCGCGCAGCAGCCCTCTCACCACGCCGGTAATTTCCGGCGACAGCTGCTGTTGCGGCGCCACGGCCGCGCGCTTGAAATGCGTTTCGTACGGCGTGTCTTTCGCGAAGTCGAGTTGCGTGAGGCTTTCGGTCGGCACCTTGTTGCCGCCGTTGGCGATCACGCCGATCAGTTGCGCAAGGGCGGCCGGCCGGTCGCCCGACGCGCCGATCGCCGCCGCATACGACGGCGTGAGCGTCGCGAACGGATAGCCGAGCGCCTGCCACGATTTGCCGATCGCATCGAACGCGCGCTGTTCGACTATCCGCTTGATGCGCCGATCCTGGGTCGCGTGATAGCGCGTCTTGAAGAGCCACGAGTAGGTGGAAAGACGCACGTCGCGGCTCGCACTCTGAATCTGGTTGAGCGTCACATCCGGATGCTCGCGCAGATAGTTGACGGTCCACAGCTCGAGCGGATGAACGCTCGAAATGTAGCCCCGGTCGTTCAGATTGAAGCGGTCGATCGCGTACTTGTCGTAAAGATTCGCGAGATCCTCGTCGTCCAGCATGGAAGCGGCCGGCGTGTTCTTCAACGCGGCGCGCATCTTCGCGTTGAACCACGCGTTGGATTCATCCGGCGCCACGCTGCGCAGTACGGTTGCTACCTTGGGCGGCGATTTGCGCACGCCGAGCAGCAACAACGCCAGCGCCTGGTCGGGCGTCTTGCCGTGATACTTCGTGTAGAAACGGTTCATGTACACGCGGCTTTCCTGATCCGCGAAACGCGTCAGATACATCTTGCGCGCCGCCGGATCGCCGAGCCATTGCGACGACGGCCCGGTGGTCTGAACCATCTCGTAGTGGACGATATCGCGCATCAGGCGCACGAACACCAGATTCACCGAATGCTGGAACGCCCGGTGTACGGTCAGGATGCGGCCGTTGTCATCGGCTTCGAAATTGTTGAAGGTCTGCGCGCCGCCGCCGGTGTAGAACGTTTCGCCGGGGCTCGCCGAATATTTGCGTTCAACGGCCGCATCGAGCATCGCCTGCAACGAGCGGTCCGAGGTATGCGACAGGTAGTCGAGAGCCCAGTGCGTCAGTCTGTCGTTGGGATCGGGTTTGACTGCTTTCAGCTCCGCTATGCTCAGCGGTGCATAACGCGCATGCAACTCGGAGACGATCTGCAAATACGTCACGAGAGTGCGCAGTTTCGCGGTGGAACCGAGATTCAGACGCGCGCCGGAATTGATATCGAACGGCTGATTGACGCTGTCGGTTTGCACCCGCACGAGGTTCGCGCCGTCGCGCCGTTCGAACAACGTGAAGCTATAGGCGATTCGCGACGGATCGTCCGACGCGCGCAGCATTTCGTATCCCACCAGGCCGGCGGCTTTGGCGCCGTCGCGCGTCGCCGCGGCGGCAAGCCGTTCGCTGACCGCCTGCTGCACAGAATTGTTGAGCGTGCCCGTGGCCTGCAGATCGAGCCGGTCGAGTTCATAGAAGCTCGGGATGCCAAGCGCGGTCAATAGATGCGAGCGCATCGACGTCACCGCCTTGCGCGCCACGAACGAATCCGCGTTCTGCGTTCTGGACGCGTGGTGCAATTCCACTTGCGCTGACAGCGCGGCGTCGCGCAGCGGGATCGGGATGACGCCGTTGCTCCCCAGCAAGCGCAAATAACTATCCGTCAGACGCTGAAGCTCGCCATAGCCGTGATTCAGGAAATACGACGGCGCACGTTGCGCGATCATCAGCGACAGCACCTGGCGGAAAGCGATGCCTTGCCCGGCGAGATTATCCGGCGTCGGCGGCGCGTTGAGGATGCGGTTCACGTCGTTGAAATCGCGTCCGTACCACGCGGCAAGACCGTCGCCGATCCCGTTGATTTCGCCGATGCCCGGTTGCGCGGCCAACGGCACCGAGTTCAGATAGTGCACGACGATCTGCTGGCGCGCGGGCATCGTCTGCGGGCCGTTCAGATAGGCGCGCACCGAGGCCGACGCGATTTGCCGCAATTTTTCCGGCGGCGTTGCCGTGCGGCCGCCGGCCGAGTGACGGAACTTCTCAATCTGCGTAGCGAGCGTGCTGCCGCCGGGCGTCGACTGATGGCGGTTGAACACGCGTGCGCCCTGGTCGGCCAGCGCGCGGCTAAAACGTCCCCAGTCGATTGCCGGGTTGCGGTTCGGCTGATTCGGGTCGAGCAGATAGCGGTCTTCGATAAACAGCAGCGAGCTCACGACAAGCGGCGGAATCGCGTCGAAGTCGTCATAGACGTTGCCCGGAAACTGTGCACCAAAGAGTGGCGTCCCGGTGCCGTCGAAGAGTTGCAGCCCGGCCTGATCTTTTTCGGCGTAAGGCAGAAACAGGCCGTAATCCGCCAGCGACAGCATCCGCTCGGAATCGCGCGCCTGCGAACGGATTTCAAAGCCGCGTTCGAGGAGGCGCTGCTGGAACGACGGCAGCAAAGCGTAGCCAAGGCGGCTGTCGTAAGGACCGTGATCGGCTAACGGAAAGCGGATGGAATGACTTGGACCGTCGGCGACGGAGAAACCGACATCGCTCGTCAGTTCGGATAGATAGCGCGCCTGCAATCGCGAGGTTTCGATTTCGACCTGGCAAAAGCGTGCCGCGAACGCCAGCGCAAGCAAAAATGCCGCTGCCAGCCCCCATTTGAGCCACTTCCAAACGGGTGCCCTACCCGCCGCGCGAAGCGGAAACCGAACCAGTGGCCGATTCATGGCTACTCTCCGAGGAGGGGCGCCACACTGCAAAGTCAGGCGCACCTTTGAATCAGTTTAGCGCGGAACCGATGGGCATATTTGGTTCGGTTTACCCGAGAGTGTCGCGGCGGCAACACACTTTCGCGAGGCGTGGCGGAGCGCCAATTGCCATGCGCTATTAAGGACCTTTCACGCACCGAAAAACCGTTGTTTCAGGCGGTTTTGCGTACTTTGTTCCGCTACTTTCTGTCCACGCAACAACTGGATAAACTGCTCGGCCGCCGGCGAGAGCACGCCGCCCTTGCGCGTCACAATGCCGAAGGTCTGCGAAGGCGACTTCAGTTTGACCGGCACCGCGCGCAGCATTTTTTGCCGGACGAACATTTCGGCGATATCTGTAGGTAAAAGCGACACCCGATCGGGACTGCATTGCAGTAATGCGACCGTCACAAATGTGGAGGCGGTTGAAATCGGGTTTTCCGGCATGTCGAGTCCAGCCAGATCCATCTCCCTTTTCCGATCATGATCCGGGACGCGCCGGTCAGCGGCACGGCGCTCAGCGCGCCGTTCCTCGCCCGGCTGGCGCGCGAACTGCAAAGCGTGTCGTACTTCAAGATCGACGTGCCGCAAGCGGTGAACAAACTGCGCGAGCTGATCGAGCTGGGCGGCGATGCGATCGTCGGTCCGTGAGACGGTGAAGAAGCGATCACCTTGATAGCCGATCTCGATGCGGGCGCAACCGCTTCGATGACCGGCGGCGGCTATGCCGACGGCATCCGCCTGATCGTCGACGCCTACGCCGCGGGCGATGCCGAAGCGGCCGCCGCGCACTATCAGCAATGGCTGCCGCTCATCAACTACGAGAACCGCCAGGGCGGTCTCGCGTCGTGCAAGGCATTGATGAAGGAAGGCGGCGTGATCCGCTCGGACGCGGTGCGCCATCCATTGCCGCCGATGCATCCGGCCACGCGTGAAGGCTTGCTGAAGGTCGCGCGCCGGCTCGCTCCGCTGGTGTTGCGCTGGGGCAGGTAACTGGATAAAGCGGTCTTGCGGGCCGGCATTCGCGGGATGCGGATGCCGGCCTGTGTTTTGTCGATGGCTTCATCCATGCAGCGCGCTGCTGCTACCCGAGGTAAAGGCTGGACGTGTGCGTGAGATTGCCGCTAACCTAGCTGCATGCAAAACTTTTACGAAGCCACCGTCACCCGCCCTGAACATGCTCCACTGTCCGGCCGCCGCAGCGCCAACGTGTGCATCATCGGCGGCGGGCTGGCGGGTTTGTCGACAGCGCTGGGACTCGCCGAGCGCGGCGTCACCGAGGTGGTCGTGCTCGAGGCCGAGCAAGCGGGCTTCGGCGCATCGGGGCGCAACGGCGGATTCGTGTTCGGCGGCTACAGCCTCGATTGCGCCGATCTGCTGAAAACCCTGGGCCCGGCCCGCGCGCGCGAACTCTATACGCTGACCACCGACGCCGTCGATCTGATGCGCCGACGTATTCAACGCTACGGCATCGACTGCGACGCGACGGATGCCGGCGTGATCCTCGCCAACTGGTTCGACGAACCCGCGCGGCTCGAAACGCAGCGGCGCTTGATGCAGGAATCGTTCGGCGTCGAATGGGAGCCCGTTGCGGCGGCGCGGCTTGCCGAGCAACTGAAGACGAGCCGTTATCACGGCGGCCTGTTCGAGCGCAACGCGTTCCATTTTCATCCGCTGAAATACGTACTCGGCGTCGCCAGTGCAGCGGCCGGCGCAGGCGTGCGGATCTACGAGAAATCGTCTGTCAAACGCTTGCAGCGCGAGGGCGCCGGCTTTGTCGTGCACACGTCGCACGGCGCGATCGAAGCGCGCCACGTCGTGATGGCGGGTGGCGGCTACGCGCGCAACGTGTATGCCAGGGTCGAGCGCGCGGTGCTGCCGATTGCCACCTACGTGATGGCCACCGAACCGCTCGGCGCGCGCCTGAAAGACGCGCTCGACACCTCAGCCGCTGTCTACGACACGCGCTTCGCCTTCGACTATTACCGCCCGCTGCCCGACACGCGCATCCTGTGGGGCGGCCGCATCTCGGTGCGCGACCGCGCGCCGGAGATCATCGCGCACCTCCTGCGGCGCGATCTGCTGAAGGTCTATCCGCAGTTGCGCGACGCGCGTATCGAGTACGCATGGGGCGGCCTGATGAGCTACGCGCGGCACAAGATGCCGCAAATCGGCCGCAGCGCGGACGGCGTCTGGTACGCGGTCGGCTTCGGCGGTCATGGGATGGCGCCGACCACCGTCTCCGGCGAATTGCTGGCGGCGGCGATCTCCGGCGAACGGCCGGTGCCCGAAGCGTTCGCCACGTTCGGGCTGACGCCCGCGTACGGCGCACTCGGTCTGGCCGCCGCGCAGCTGACCTATACCACGATGCAAACGCGCGACGCGCTCGCCGCCCGGCGCCGCGCCCCGCGTGCCGCGCCGTGATGCCGTCCGATATGCCGTCCGATATGCCGCCCGATACGCCGCCGCTTGTGCCCGGAACCCGCTCCGGACGGCCATTTCGCCATGCTAGAATGCGCCGTCACTGCCGCTCGAATACACAATGAAAAAGGGAAGCAAGGCCGCCGAGCCTGATACCAACGGCATCCCGTCCGACGCCCGGCGTAGCGACGCCCGACGCAAGTACGACCCCGAACAGACCAAGCGCAACATCCTCGACGTCGCGACCCAGGAGTTCTCGGCGATGGGGCTCACGGGCGCGCGCGTCGACGCTATCGCGGAACGCACCAACACCACCAAGCGCATGCTGTACTACTACTTCGGCAGCAAGGAAGGGTTGTATCAGGCGGTGCTGGAAAAAGTGTATGGCGACATTCGCACGCTCGAACAGGATCTGCACATCAGCGAACTCGATCCGGTCGAGGGCATGCGCGCGCTGGTGGAATTCACGTTCGACTATCACGACCGTCAGCGCGATTTCGTGCGTCTCATCACGATCGAAAATATTCACGGCGCGAAGTACGTCGAGCAGGTGAAGACATTCAAGAGCCGCAACGCCTCGGTCATTCATACGATCGAGGATCTGCTCCAGCGCGGCATCGCGGCGGGACAGTTTCGCAGCGACATCGATGCGATCGACCTGCATCTGCTGATCAGCTCGCTGTGCTTTCACCGCATCGGCAATCGCCATACCTTCGGTACGGCGTTCGGCCGCGATCCGTCGCATCCGCGCTTGCGCGCGCGGCATCGCGCGATGATCGTCGACGCCGTGCTGCGCTTCGTACGCAAGGAAGGCTGAAATAGAAAAAAGGGACGCGGCGATCCGCGTCCCTTTCGTTCTTTCACCGCGGCTTTCACCGCGGTTTGCGCAGCGGCTTTCACCGCATCAGGCGCCGCTCAATCCACCAGCACGATCCGCTTGATATCGCCGACGATAAAGATGTACGACAGTGCGCCGATCAACGCGACCGCACCGATGAACACCAGCGCGCCGACAAACGAGCCGGTTGCCGCGACGATGAATCCCACCACCAGCGGCGTCACGATGCCGGCCAGATTGGCCGCAAAATTGAAGATGCCGCCGGTCACACCGAGCAGGCCGTCGGGCGCGATGTCCGACACCAGCGTCCAGCCGAGCGCCGCCATGCCCTGCGCGAAAAACGCCACCGACAGAATCGCGATCACCGCCACGTTGCTCTCGACGTAGTTGGCGAGAATGATCGTCGAGGCGAGCAGCAGGCCGGCGATGATCGGCAGCTTGCGCGCCACGTTCGGCGACTTGCCGCGCCGCAGGAGCCAGTCGGAAAAGATGCCGCCGAACATCACGCCGATCGACGCGGCAATGAACGGCATGATCGCGAAGAAGCCGATCTTCAGCCACGCCATGTGGCGCTCCGTGGCGAGGTACGTCGGAAACCAGGTGAGGAAGAACACCAGCGTCGAATTGCCGGCGAACTGGCCGAGACAGATGCCGGTCAGTTGGCGATGCTTGAGCAGGCGGCCAATGGTGCGCCATTCGAAGCCGCTCGCGGCCTTGGCGGCGGAAGCCTCGGATGCGTCAGCCGCCTTCGTCCGATGCGTCAAGCCGCCACCCGCTTCGATATAGTCCAGCTCCGCCTTATTGGCCGACGGATGATCGCGCGGCTCGCGATAGAAGGCCCACCACACGAGACCGAACACGATGCCCACGCCGCCCACCACGTAGAACAGCGAACGCCAGCCGAACGCGCCCATCAGCGCGAACAGCAGCGGGCTGAAAAAAGCGAGGCCGATATATTCGCCGACGGTGTAGGTGCCGGTTGCCATCGCACGTTCGCTCTGCGGAAACCACGTCGCCACCACCCGGCTATTGGTCGGAAAACACGGCGCTTCCGTCACGCCGAGACCGAGCCGGAACACGAACAGCGCGCCGATGCTATGCACGAGCCCTTGCGCGAGCGTGCACAGCGACCAGAATGTCATCGACAGAAAATACGTGAGCTTGCTGCCGAAGCGGTCGAGAAACAGTCCGCCCGGGATCTGCGAGGCCACATAGCTCCAAGAGAACACGGAGAACAACAGCCCCATCAGCGCGGCATTGATGCCGAGCTCCTTGGTCAATTGCGGCGCCGCGATACCGAGCACCGTACGGTCCAGATAGTTGATCATGGTGCCGACCGCGAGCAGCGTGAGAATCTGAAAGCGGGCTCTCGAACGGCGTGTGGTGCTGGCCGCTGCATTTGCCGGCAGCGGTGCGGCGGCGGGATTGGATTGGATGGGTTGCGGCATGTAGTCTCCAGGTCTCTCTCTGATCTGCTCGTGTGGCGCTCGTGCGGCAGTTGCGGGCTGCCGAACTAGCGTCCCAGCAACGATTGGAAATGCGTGTACATGCGCTCGGCATCCGGTTCCAGTCCGGTGAAGATGCGCATTGCGTCGACGGCCTGATAAACCGCCATGCCGCCGCCGCTCAGCGTGCGGCAGCCGATCGCTTCGGCCGCCTGCAACAACGCGGTGCGAATCGGGAAATAGACGATATCGGCGACCCACAAGTCGCGGTGCAGCAATTCGACCGGCAACGGCAAACCGGGCAATTTCGCCATCCCGGTGGGGGTGGCGTGAATCAGGCCAGTGGCGGCTTTGAGCGACTCGGCAAGCGAGCCGCCAGCGTTCACCGTCGTCGCGGGGAAGCGCTTTTGCAATTCCGCGGCGAGCGACGCGGCGCGCGCGGCATCCACGTCGAACAACGTGAGCGTTTTCGCGCCCATCGTCAGCGCGGCATGGGCGACCGCCGCGCCGGCGCCGCCCGCGCCCAGCTGCACGACGCGCTCGAGCGACACATCCGGCAAACCGCGCTGAAACGCGCGGGCGAAACCGGACCAGTCGGTGTTGTGGCCGATGCGTTTGCCGTCTTTGAGCAAGACGGTGTTGACCGCGCGGAGCGCGCGCGCGTCGTCGGACAGTTCGTCGAGCAGCGGAATAACGCTCTGCTTGCACGGGTACGTGATGTTCAGGCCGTTAAAACCCATGCGCTCGGCCGCAACCAGCAGATCGGACAGCGCGCTGACGTCGAGCTTCAATGCTTCCAGATCGATGCGCCGGTAGACATAGTGCAGGCCGAGCCGGCTGCCTTCTTCCTCATGCATCGCAGGGGTCAGCGAGCCGCCGATCCCCGAACCGATCAAGCCGACAAGATAAGACTTCGTGTTCATTTAGCCGCCCTATTCTTAAGAATGGTTGCCATCCGTTCCAGCGCGAGCACGTAACCTTGCGTGCCGCAGCCGATGATGACAGCCTCGGCCACCGCCGAAACAAACGAGTGATGCCGGAACGCCTCGCGCCGATGCACGTTTGAAATATGCACTTCGATCACGGGCTTTTCGATCGCGCTGAGCGCGTCGGCGATCGCCACCGACGTGTGCGTGTAAGCCGCCGGATTGATCACGATACCGTCGACCTTGGTGCGCGCCTCGTGCAGCCAGTCGATCAGCTGATGCTCGGCGTTCGACTGGCAGAAGTCGACCGACAGGTCGAGCCGCTCGCCCGCGTCGCGGCAGAGTCGCGCGACGTCGTCGAGTGTTTCCGAGCCGTAGATGGCGGGTTCGCGCGTGCCCAGCAGATTGAGATTCGGCCCATTCAGGACCAGTACCGATGCAAAACTCATGACAACGACTCCTGCGAAGTGAGGCATAAAACGGGCCACGAGACGCGCCGCCTTTTTACAACGTGAGTGCAGTGTGCGCCCATTCCACGTCGTCGTCATTCGGGGTTTATCCGAATTTGTACGATCTAGTTAGTTTGTATAGACTTAGGGAAACTTGTGCTAGCGTGGGCCATTGCGGCCTGCGTCTTGCTGGCTTAAGGTAACGAAATAGATCATTTTTCGTATCGCAACATGATCGCCGCCAAGGCACGAAGGTACGCGTGCATGGACGCGGCCGCCGGTCCGCGCCCTCTTCAGTCGCCGTTTCACCGTTTTTGCAGGAGCCGTTCATGCAACGTTCGATTGCCACCGTCTCGATCAGCGGGACCCTTGTCGAGAAGCTGACCGCGATTCAGGCGGCGGGCTTCGAAGGCGTCGAGATCTTCGAAAACGACCTGCTGTATTTCGACGGCTCGCCGGCCGACGTGCGGCGCATCGCCGACGATCTCGGCCTGAAAATCATGCTGTTCCAGCCGTTCCGCGATTTCGACGGCGTGAGTGCGGAGCGCCTCGCGCGCAATCTCGATCGTGCGAAGCGCAAGTTCGACGTGATGCATGAGCTGGGCACGGAGCGCATTCTGGTGTGCAGCAACGTCTCGCCCGACACCATTTGCGACGACGCGCTGATGATCGATCAGCTCGGCGCGCTGGCCCGCGCGGCCGAGGCAGCCGGCGTGATCGCCGGTTATGAAGCGCTCGCCTGGGGCAAGCACGTGAAAACCTACCGGCATGCGTGGAAACTCGTCGACGCGGTCGATCATCCGAATCTCGGGCTCGTGCTCGACAGCTTTCATACGCTATCGCTGAACGATTCGGTGGACGCGATCGCCGGCATCCCCGGGGAGCGCATCGCTTTCGTGCAGATCGCCGACGCGCCGAAGCTGGCCATGGACGTGCTCGAATGGAGCCGCCACTACCGCTGCTTCCCGGGCCAGGGCGACTTCGACGTGGCGGGTTTTACCGCGCAGGTCGTCAAAACCGGCTACAAGGGTCCCCTTTCGCTCGAAATTTTCAACGACGGTTTTCGCGCCGCGCCGACCACCATCACCGCCGCGGACGGTCATCGTTCACTGCTGTTCCTCGAGGAGCAAACCCGCGCGCTGCTCGAATCCACCCAGCAGCCGGTCGGGCAGCTTTATCAGCCGCCCGCCGTGCCCGCGCACGTCGGCTATCAGTTCCTCGAATTCGCCGTCGACCACGCGACCCGCGCGCAACTCGTCGACTGGCTCGGCAAGCTGCGCTTTCGCCAGGCCGGCCAGCATCGCTCGAAAGATGTGACGCTGTATCAGCACGGCGCGGCGTCGATCGTGCTGAACGCCGAACCCGATTCGTTCGCCAACGCGTTCTTCCAGCAGCACGGTTTGTCGCTGTGCGCGTCGGCCTTTCGCGTCGACGATGCGAACCAGGCATTCGAGCGCGCCGCCGGTTTCGGCTACGCGCCGTTCTCCGGCCAAATCGGTCCGAACGAGCGCGTATTGCGCGCCGTGCAGGCGCCCGACGGCAGCCTGAATTATTTCGTCGACGAAGCGCCGGGCCAGCCCACGCTGTTCGAGGCCGATTTCGTCCTGACCGACGTCAACGGTCCAAGCGAAGTGGGTCCGCTCACTCGCATCGACCACGTCTGCCTGTCGGTGCCGGCGAATTCGCTGGATACGTGGGTGCTGTTTCTGAGAACCGCCTTCGGTTTCGAAGCCGAGCCTGGCGTGCTGGTGCCCGATCCTTACGGGCTGGTGCGCAGCCGCGCGCTGCGCAGCCGCGACGGCTCGGTGCGCATCGCGTTGAACGCGTCGGTCGACCGGCACACGGCGGTGGCCGAGGCCTTGCACACCTATCATGGCTCCGGACTGAACCACGTCGCGTTCAGCACCGGCGACATCTTCAGCGCGATCCCCGAATTCGTCGCCGACGGCGTGCCGGTGCTGCGCATCCCACGCAACTACTACGAGGATCTCGCCGCCCGCTACGCGCTGCCAGACGAGACGCTCGACGCGCTGCGCACCCACAACATCCTGTACGACCGGGACGAACGCGGCGGCGAATTTTTCCACGCCTATACCGAACTGCTCGACCAGCGCTTTTTCCTCGAAATCGTCGAGCGGCGCGGCGGCTACGACGGCTATGGCGCGGCCAACGCGGCCGTGCGGCTCGCGGCGCAGGCGCAGCGCCGGAAGTAAGCGGCGAGGCGCAGCGCCAGCTGGCGCCCTGCGTGGTGCAGTTGTTTGACAACCATGACCAGAGCGTCAATGGAATCGGTTCGTCCGGCGGAGCACGGCTCGGGCGAGCCCGCCGCACCGATATAATGGCGGTTGATCCGCGGTCCGGTGCAGCGCGGCGGCGCCTTTGGCCTGGCACCGCGCGCCAAGCGCGGGCCGGACCGAAACGCCAGGAGAGATATGAAGAAGTTTGCCGTCGTGCTGTCAGTTCCCCTGCTCTTTAGCGCTTGCGCGTACTTTCAGAAGAACCCGGATGCCGGCGAGCCCGTCACCGACAAAAACACGCAGCGCTCGGTCAACGACGTGGTCGCCTGCCTGACGCAGGTGGCGACCAGTCACAACGCCGCGTTCAAGTCGACGGCGATCCCGCAGGGCCAGATGCTCGACTTCGGCGATTCGAATATTGTCAAGGTGCGCAGCGACAATGGCGCGACCACTTACCGCTTCTACGCGGGCAAGCGCCATGTCGGCAATCTGTGGATCGAGGCGGCCAGCAAAACCTGCGCGCCGTGAGGTAAGGAGCGGCAAGTGTAACGTTGGGTAACTTGTTCCGGAGCAATCATAGTGTCACGGTGTTACAGGACAATGTGGTCTTAAGAATCGTTTAAGACTTCGTACGCATGATCCGTCCGACACTATCCCGCACAAGGTGCGATCCATGAACCAGCCCGATCAAAATCCGAACGACACGCTGGCTCCCGCCAGGCGGCCCACCATTTTGCGCCGCCTGCTGAGCCATCACGAACTGGCCACGCTGCTGCTGTTGCTGCATGCGCCGATCGACGCCTCCGCAAAACCCGAGATCCCGCAGCTTCACGAAGCCGGCTTGATCGAAACGGTATCCGGCGATTCCGGCGCGTCGCATATCCGTTTGACGCCTGAGGGCAATGCGGTGCTGCGCGGGCTTGGGGTGAAGTAACTACTCGCGCCTGATCTCAGGGCTCGCTTTCGCAGCCCCCGTTTGCAGCCCCCCTCGCCCCTGCGGTTGTCTATATTTCGTCTTCTTAAGCCTGCCACACGCCGTATCCCGCTTCGCGCAGCCCAATCGCCAGCTCCACTTCCATATCCTGAGCGCCGCGGTAAGGCATTGGATTGAATACTTCATACAGCTCGGGCACGAGGTGCAGGCCGTAATCGCGCACATAGCGGTTTGCCTGAATGCCGGCCTTATGCCGGTCGAATCTCAGATCCGGGTCTAGTCCCGTCATTCCCACATACACGCACGGCTTGTCGAACCGGTAGTCCGGATTCGCCCGGCGAAAGCGCGCCTCGTTCCAGACCCTGTCGTCCAAGGCGACGACGTACACGTAGTAGTAATGCTTGCGACGAACCATGCGCGAACTCAGCTTCGCGAGGTTCCGTGCAGCAGCATCCGGTACTCGGTCGGCGTCACGCCGACGGTCGCCTTGAATTGCCGCGTAAAAGCGCTGTGGTCGGTGTAGCCGCAGAGCGCGGCGATATCGGTGACCTTGTCGTGCGAAACCAGCAACGCGGTGGCGGCGTCCAGACGCGTTTTCAGCAGCACCTGACGCGGCGTCAAATGAAACACTTTATGAAAGTAGCGCTCCAGTTGCGCTACCGACATATCCGCCATCGCCGCAAGCTGTTTCAAATTCAACGGCTGCACGTAGTTTTCCTGGATGGACTGCACGACCGCGGCGAGCCTGCTGTACGCGGGATGACTGCCCTCGTCCGCTTTCAGATCGCGCGAAATACCGGCAA
The DNA here is from genome assembly GCF_003353175.1 of Paraburkholderia lacunae. Lineage (GTDB taxonomy): Bacteria > Pseudomonadota > Gammaproteobacteria > Burkholderiales > Burkholderiaceae > Paraburkholderia > Paraburkholderia lacunae. The sequence continues at coordinate 150,254 of NZ_QHKS01000016.1, forward strand.
GGCCGACCACCTTGCCTGCCGCGTCGCGCAGCGGCTGTTTGCAGGTCAGACACCAGCCGGGCTGGCGCCCCGGATAAAGATGCAGTTCCAGTTGATCGATTAGCTGGTTGCCGACGTTGATGATCGCTTTGTCCTGCGCAGTGTAGATGCGGCCGAAGCGGCGCGGAAACACGTCTTCGGCGGTCTTGCCGAGCAGCGCGGCTTTTTCCTTGTAACCGCAGCGCGAGGCGAGCGTGCGATTGACCAGCGCATAGCGCGCCTGCGCGTCCTTGACGAAGAACACGACGTCCGGCATCGCATCGAACACCGGCTCGAGCAGCGCAAAATGCGACAGCATGCCGGACAGCGTTGCGTCGCCAGCTTCGAGCGGATGAGCGAGCGTGTTCATCGTGCGTGTCCCGTTTTGTGCCGTTTGTACCGTCTGTACCGTTTGTGCCGTTTATCCATGCATCCGGGCGGTTCGCGTGTGCGGTCGATTATAGGGCCGGGCGGCGGGGGGAAAATATCCGCCCCGAAGGAAGTCCCCTTGGGGGCGGTCCTCCGGCCCCGGCGTCATTCTGACGGCGGCGGCTCGGCGCTCGCCGTCATCAACGTGCCGATTTGCGCCGGGGTGAACGGCGGGCGCGGCGCGGCGGCTTGCCAGCCGAAATACAGGCTCGCCGCTGCGCCGCAGATTTTTCCCTGGCACGCGCCCATGCCGCAGCGGGTGTGCAGCTTGGCCTCGCGCCAGTTCGGATAGGCGCGCACTTCGCCGATGCTCACGTCTTCGCAGCGGCACAGCAGCGTGGCGTCAGGGGGCGGGGTGCGCGTCGCGCCTTGCAACGCGAACGCCGACTCGACGCGCTGGCCGAAACGCCGCCATCGCGCGCGTTGGGCACATTGTGCGCGCAGCGGGGCGCCGCTTGCCACCAGCCCCGCGATCTCGCCTTCCACCTGCGCCAACTCCGCGCCGCCGATGCCCGTGCATTCGCCGGCGGCCAGCACGCCGTCGACCGAAGTCCGCTGTTCGCTGTCGACGACGATCTCGCCCACCGCGCCGATCTCACAACCCAGCGCCTGCGCAAGCGCGACATTCGGCACGAGTCCGTAACCGCACGCGAGGCGCTCGCAATCGAGCATCTCGTCGCGTGCGCCGCGCCGGACCGTTACGCGCTCGACACGGCCGTTACCCTGCGCCTCCCGCACGACGCTGCCGGTCCAGTAACGCAGGCCCGCGAAGCCGCGCGTCAAGCGAACGCCCTGCCACAACTTTGCAGGCTCGGCGAGCAATGAAGCGCCGAAACGCCCGACCTTCGCCGCCGAGGCCTGCTCGACCACCGCCACCACCCGCGCCCCGGCGGCGCGCGCGGTGGCTAGTGCGGCGAGCAGCAATGGACCGCTGCCTGCAATCACGATCCGTTCGCCGCGCACCGGCATGCCGCCTTTGATGAGCGCCTGCAGCGCGCCTGCGCCGGTCACACCGGGCAGCGTCCAGCCGGTGAACGGCAACAGGCGCTCGCGTGCGCCGGTCGCAAGGATGAGCCGCTCGTAGGTAACGCACACGCCGCCGTGCTCCGCCGATTCGAGCAGCAAACCGCGTGAGCCCAACGGCGCGATCACGCGGGTCGAAGGCAACAGCGTGACGCCGCGTTGCATGCGCAGAGCGTCGAGCAGCGTGCGTAGCGGTGTTGGCGGCAGAATTCCCGGCCCCTGTCGCCAGATCTGTCCGCCGGCGCGCGGATTGTCGTCGAGGACCGCGACAGATGCGCCCGCGCGGGCCGCCGCGCACGCGGCATTCAGCCCGGCCGGACCGGCGCCGACGACGACAATATCGAAGTGCTGTTTCATCGCGTTGCAGTGTTGCCCGTGGTGTCCGTGGTGTCCGTGGTGTCCGTGGTGTCCGTGGTGTCCGTGGTGTTCGTGGTGTTCGTGGTGTTCGTGATACCAGTCATGCTTACGGCGCCCGTCATTCCCGTGGTGCACGTGCAAATGGTCTGGCCGTCGTGGCAAAGCGTCTGGCACGCCAAAGCGTGCTGCCGGCCGTCGATCGTCACGCGGCACTCCTGGCACACGCCCATGCCGCACAGCGCCGCGCGCGGTTCGCCGCCGACCGAGGTCCGCGTGCCGCTTTTCCCGGCCATGACGAGCGCGGCGGCGACCGTCGTACCGACTTCGACGTCGATGCTTCTATCGTTGATCGTCACGCGGACGCCCACGCGTCCACCAATAAGCGCGTTAGACATGACAGTTCCGTTTGGTCAATCGCGCCGGCAGATACGGTTCGATAGGAATCGGCGCGGCGCTCCCCATGATTTGCGCGGCCAGCAGCTTCGCGGTTGCGACCGAAGTGGTCACGCCCAGCCCCTCGTGGCCGACGGCCAGCCAGACACCCGGCGCGTGCTCGCCGGCCGGACCGATCAGCGGCAGACCATCCGGCGACGCCGCGCGAAAGCCGGTCCACGCGCGGATGCCATTGAGTGCCGGCAACACCGGCAGATAGCGCGCCGCGCGTAGCAGCATCTGCGCGAGCACCGGCATCTCGACAGCGGGATCGGTGGTATCGAACTGGCGCGACGAGCCGATCAGCAATTGGCCGGTAGGCCGCGGCTGCGCATTGAACGCCACCGACGTGCCGGCCGCATGGTGCGCGCTCTTGATGTAGCCGAGCTCGAGCAGTTGATGACGAATCAGCGCGGGATAGCGGTCGGTGATCAACAGATGGCCCTTCTTCGCCTGCAATGGCCATGGCGCAAGCCGCTGTGCTCCCAGGCCATTGGCGACGATCACGTGCGCCGCGCTCACACGCTCGCCGTCGGCCAGCGTCACGCCATGCGCACCGAGCGCGGCGACTTGCGAGCCGAGCCGCACACGGATACGCGCGGCGCCCGGCGATTGCGTCAACAGCCACTGCGCGACCCTCGGCGCATACACAATGCTGTCGTGCTCGATCCGCAAACCGCCGGCCATCGATTCCGCCAGCGCCGGCTCGCACGCCCGTAACGCCGCCGCGTCGAGCAGTTGCGCGGCGACGCCTTGCGCCGCAAACGCGGCCTGCATCGCGCGGGCGGCTTGCCACTCCTCATCGTCCGCTGCGACCCACAGCGTCCCGCAACGCGCGAACGCATCGCATGGACGCAACTGCGGCGCCAGTTCCAGCCACAACGCGCGCGAATAGCGACTCAGCGCGAATTCCGCCGGCGAGTCGTTCATCACGACGATATGGCCCATGCCCGCCGCCGTCGCACCGCCGCCGATGCCCTGTTCGTCCAGCACCTCGACCCGCATGCCGAGCGCGGCCAGTTCCGCCGCGCAAGCCGCGCCGACAATGCCCGCCCCGACGACCACCGCGTCCGCTGTCATGCCGTGCGGATGCCCCATGCGAACGGATCGCGCTCATCGAAGCAGAGGCGCCCTTCGGCCATGATGTGCGCGTGGCCGGTGATGGTCGGCATGACCGAAACGCCGTCGGCGGCGTGGCGATAGCTCGCCTCGAACACGCTGCCGATGATGCTTTCCTGCCGCCACACTGCGCCTTCGGCCAATTTGCCGTCGGCGGCGAGGCAGGCGACTTTTGCACTCGTGCCGGTGCCGCACGGCGAGCGGTCGAACGCGTTGCCCGGACACAGCACGAAGTTGCGGCTGTCAATGCCGTCGCGTGAGCCAGGCCCGAAGAGTTCGATGTGATCGATCAAGGCGCCCTCGGCACCGGTAATGCGCTGCGCGATCAAAGCGTCGCGAATCGCCGAACTGAATGCCGTCAGTTCGCCAATGCGCGCGGCTTCCAGCGTGCGTCCATGTTCCGCGACGAGGAAAAACCAGTTGCCGCCCCATCCAATATCGCCGCTCAGTATGCCGTAGCCCGGCACGTCCACTTGCACGCCTTCGCGATAACGGTAAGCCGGCACGTTGCGCACGGCGACGCTGCCGTCCTCGTTGAGCGTCGCTTCGACAACGCCGACCGGCGTTTCGATCCGATGGCGCCCCGGCCCGATCCGTCCCATGTGCGCGAGCGAAACGACCAGGCCGATCGTGCCGTGCCCGCACATGCCGAGGTAGCCGACATTGTTGAAGAAGATCACGCCCGCCGCGCACGCCGGGTCGTCCGGCTCGCACAGCAGCGCGCCGACCACGACATCGGAGCCGCGCGGTTCGGTGACGATGCCCGCGCGCCAGTCGTCGAAATGCGCGCGAAACACGTCGAGGCGCTGCGCCAACGTGCCGCCGCCGAGATCCGGGCCACCCGACACCACCAGGCGGGTCGGTTCACCGCCGGTGTGCGAGTCGATAATGTTCAAGGTTTTCATGACGAGCATGGTAGGAATATCCGGCTGGCAAGTCTTGGTGTACGTGCGCGTGGATTGTGACGATTTCGGCATAATCGGCGAGGGCGTCCGGAGGCGCGTCGCGCTATGGCGACTGACGCGGGCGGCACCCTGATCACCCACGATCGGCGACCGCACAAGACGGCCGGGGCGAGTGCTTCAAGCCATCTCGCCGTCCGTCGCGATTCATCCTGAAATAGCCGCCTCGCTTCATTAGGACAGACCTGCACGCACAGCCACTATGCCGAAATCGTCATGCGTCACGCGGCAATCGCGCAAGACGACGGCAATTTCCCTGCTTACACTGCGCTTCGATTCATCACATTCAGGAGAGCAATCGTGGCGCATATCTGGGAAGGCGTATGGCCTGCAGTCACCACCAAATTCAACGCGGATTTCAGCATAGACCGCGCGTGGACCGGTAAGAATATCGAAGCGCAGATCGAGGCAGGGGTGGACGGCATCATCGTGTGCGGCTCGCTCGGCGAGGCGTCGACGCTCTCTCTGGACGAAAAGCTGCAAGTGCTCGACATCGCCGTCGACACTGCGCGCGGCCGCGTGCCGGTCCTGCTGACGATCGCCGAAAACAGCACGCTCGACGCCTGCCGCCAAGCCGAAGCCGGCGGCCAGCGCGGCGCGGCCGGTTTCATGGTGCTGCCGGGGCTGCGTTATCTGTCCGACCGGCGCGAGACGCTGCACCACTTCCGCAGCGTCGCCGAGGCCAGCGCCCTGCCGCTGATGATCTACAACAATCCGCTGGCATACGGCGTCGACATGACACCCGAGATGTTCGCCGAGATTGCCGACGAAAAGAAAATCGTTGCGATCAAGGAATCATGCGGCGATGTGCGGCGCGTGACCGATCTGATCAACGCGGTCGGCGACCGCTTCGCGATTCTGTGCGGCGTCGATAACCTGGCGATGGAAGCGATACTGATGGGCGCGCACGGCTGGGTGGCCGGTCTGGTGTGCGCATTTCCGCACGAGACGGTCGCGATCTACAAGCTGCTGAAGGCCGGCCGGCTCGAGGAAGCCCGCGCGATCTATCGCTGGTTCGCTCCCTTGCTCGCGCTTGACGTGTCGCCGAAGCTGGTACAGAACATCAAGCTGGCGGAGGCGATCGTCGGGCTCGGCACGGAACCGGTGCGGCCGCCGCGTCTCCCGCTGGCGGGCGACGAACGCCTGGCTGTCGAAGCGCTGATTCGCCGGGCGCTCGAAACGCGTCCGGCGTTGCCGCGCCTCTGAACGGCGCGGAGGTACGTTAGCGGCTAATTGCTGCTAATTGCTGCTAATTGCTGCTGGTTGTGGCGGTTGCGGCGGTTGCGGCGGTTGCGGCGGTTGCGGCGGTTGCGGCGGTTGCGGCAGTTGCGGCGGTTGCGGCGGTTGCGGCAGTTGCGGCAGTTGCGGCAGTTGCGGCAGTTGCGGCTGGTTGCTCTTTAATGAACAACACCAGCCGTCAGCCGCCAGTTCAGGCCGCAGTCTTCTCGGTGCCGGCTTCGCCTTGCTGCAAATGCACCAGCCGGTAGCCGCTCTTGTACACCGGTTGGAGGCGAAAGTCGTTTTGCGGCTCGATTTCGAGCAAAAGACGCAGGCGCGACACGTGGCTGTCGATCGTGCGCGTGAACTCGCGGAATTCGCGGCCCCACACCATCGCGAAGATATGGTCGCGCGACATCACACGGCCGATGTTGGCAAAGAACAGCGACGCCAGTCGGTATTGCGTACCCGATAGCTGGACCGGCTGCCCGCGCAACATGACGATCTGCCTATGGGTATCGAAATGGTACGGGCCGACGTCGAAGCTCGCCGCACTGAAACGGTCCGGATATGCACGGCGCAGGAGCGCAGTAATGCGCTCGCGAAACTCGCCCGGGCGCACAGGCAGTCCGACATAGTCGTCCGCGCCGCCGCTGAAAGCGCGCACCACGCTCTCCTCCGACGTTTCGGCCGAAGCGAACATGACCGGCAGGCGGTCGCCGCGCACCGCGCGCACCGACCTCAGCACTTCGGCGCCGGACAGGCGCGTGCCCTGCCAATCCAGCACGAGAAGATCCACCGTGGAACGAGCGAGCACTTTCGACATGGCGAGACCGTCGCCGTAACTCATACAGGTATGGCCGGCATCCATGACGATCCTTTCGAGCGACTGGCGCTGCACGGGGTCACGCTGAAGGATGGCAATACGCATGGGATGACTCTCAACTAATAGCTCGGACGCGATTCTCAAATCAGTGCCCGTTCTATCCCATAGGAGCAATCCTAAACTGCACGCCGGGCGCCCTGTTCTGACGAACGTGTGTCTCGTTCCGACGGCAGACTTCCACACTACGTACAGCGCCCTAACCAAAGAGGCCCGACAGCGGAAGAAAAACGCTTTCAGGGGAACTTTTCCCAGTCTAATTAAGCACTTCCCGAAGCAGAGGGCTTTCATCCTGTAAAATCCCGGCCTGGCCCCCGTCGTCATCGCGCCTGCCCTACCCGGACCGGCGCGCCGGTGTCCCGTGCTCTACCCAGCGCCTGCCACACTTCTCGCCCGACGACCGCCGCATTCCACGCGCTACGTGTGGCTTTCAATTCAAGACAATGACATAGCAATGCAAGCAACAAATCTGGGTGGAGCACAGGCTGCCACCCCACGTCCTCTTGGGCGCAGCGATTACAAGACGCTCGGCCTCGCCGCGCTGGGCGGGGCTCTGGAGTTTTACGACTTCATCATCTTCGTATTCTTCGCGCCGGCGATCGGTCAGCTGTTCTTCCCGGCCGAGATGCCGGACTGGCTGCGCCAGGTGCAGACCTTCGGTATCTTCGCCGCCGGCTATCTGGCGCGGCCGCTGGGCGGCATCATCATGGCGCATTTCGGCGACCTGTTCGGCCGCAAGCGCATGTTCACGCTAAGCGTGCTGCTGATGTCGGTGCCGACGCTAATGATGGGCCTGCTGCCCACCTACGTGAGCATCGGCGTACTGGCGCCGGTGCTCCTGCTGGTGTTCCGCGTGCTGCAAGGCGCGGCGGTCGGCGGCGAAGTGCCGGGCGCATGGGTGTTCGTCTCCGAACACGTGCCGCGCCGGCACGTCGGCTACGCGTGCGGCACGCTGACAGCCGGTCTCACGGCAGGCATCCTGCTGGGCTCGCTGATCGCCTCGGCGGTGAACCGCCATTTCGCGCCGGCGGAAATCTCGGCGTACGCGTGGCGCATTCCGTTCCTGGTCGGCGGCGTGTTCGGCATGTTCTCGGTTTATCTGCGCCGCTGGCTGCACGAGACGCCGGTGTTCGCCGAACTCAAGCAGCGCAAGTCGCTAGCCGCGGAAGTGCCGCTCAAAGCCGTGCTGCGCGATCACGGCCGCGCCGTGATCGTGTCGATGCTGCTCACGTGGATGCTGTCGGCGGCGATCGTCGTGGTGATCCTGATGACGCCGACGCTGTTGCAGAAGCAGTTTCACATCGCGCCGGCCACCGCGCTGCTGGCCAATTGCGTCGCGACGCTGTGCCTGACGATCGGCTGCGTGATGGCGGGCTCGATCGCCGGCCGGATCGGCGCGGGGCGCACGATTTTCATCGGCGGCCTGGCGCTCGCGGCGTCGTACTACGCGATGTTCCAGCAGCTTGCCGCCGATACGTCGGCGCTGGTGCCGCTGTACGCCGTAGCGGGCTTTTTCGTCGGCGTGATCGGCGCGATTCCGTTCGTGATGGTCAAGGCATTCCCGCCAGTCGTGCGCTTCTCGGGCATCTCGTTCTCGTATAACGTCGCCTACGCGGTGTTCGGCGGCCTCACGCCGGTCGCCGTGTCGCTGATGATGAAGTCGAACCCGATGGCCGCGCCGATGTATGTCGGCGCGCTGTGCATCGTCGGTGCTTTGACTACGTTCCTCATCAAGGACGCAGCGCAAACGCGCTGATCGCGTAGTATCGCAACGGCGCGCCCACGCGGCGCGCCGTTGCTCCTCTCCCGGGCTCATGCCCTGCCTTGCGCGTTGTTTCGGCGACATCGACACTTCACGCCATCGCGAAACATGGTGCGCTGCATCGGACCTACGATGCATTGCATGAAAACGCCCAATCCCTCTCTCACGCCCGCTCTCGGCTGCGTCCTCGCGACGGTCAGCGTCGGCTTCGTCGTCACGCAACTCGACGTGACCATCGTCAACATCGCGCTGCCGAAGATCGGTGCGGACCTGCAGGCGACTGTCGCGGGCCTGCAATGGGTCGTCGATGCCTACATGCTCGCGTTCGCGGTGCTGATGCTGTCCGCCGGCGTACTCGGCGACCGGCTCGGCACGCGGCGCATGTACGCGGCCGGCATCGTGCTGTTCGCACTGGCGTCGCTCGCTTGCGGACTGGCGCAGGACGCCGCCATGCTGATCGCGGCGCGCGCGGCGCAAGGCATCGGCGCCGCCGCGATGCTGCCGAACTCGCTTGCGCTGCTCAATCGGTCGTTTGGACATGACCCGAGGCTCAGAGCGCGCGCCGTCGGGTTGTGGACCGCTGCCGGCGCGATTTCGATCGCGGCGGGTCCGGTAGCCGGCGGTCTGCTGATCGCGGCGTTCGGCTGGCGCAGCATCTTCCTCGTCAACCTGCCGATCTGCGCGGCCGGTTTGCTGGCGACCCTGGCGTGGGTGCCGCGCCCGGCAACGGCGCCGACGCCAGCGGGCAGCCCGGGGACCGAAACCGGGCCAGGCACGCGCAGCATCGATCTGAGCGGCCAGGGCCTTGCCATCGTCGCGCTGACTGCCTTCGTCGCCGCCGTGATCGAATGGCGTCCAGCCGGCTCGAGCCATCCGTTGGTGGCGGGCGGCCTGGTACTTGCGCTAGTCGCGAGCGGCGCGTTTATCGCCGTGGAAAGGCGCGTCGCGGCGCCGATGCTGCCGCTCTCGCTCTTCAGCAAGCGCACCTTCAGCGCCGCGGTGCTGTTTGGCGTCTGTGTGAATCTGACGTACTACGGCATGGTGTTCGTGCTGAGCCTGTATTTGCAGCGCGTGCGCGGCTATACGCCGTTGCAGGCCGGGCTCGCGTTCCTGCCGTTGACCGGCGGGTTTCTGGTCTCGAATGTGGCAAGCGGCTGGGTAGTCGGCCGCTACGGCGTGCGCGTGCCGATGATTGCCGGAGCGATGACCGCCGCGCTCGGCTATGGCCTGCTGCATCGGGTCGACGCAGCCACGCCGCTCGCCGGCTTGCTGGTGCCGTTCCTGCTGATTCCGTCAGGGATGGGGCTAGCCGTCCCGGCGATGACGACGAGCGTGCTGGCCTGCGTCGAAGCGAAACGGGCAGGCACGGCGTCGGCAGTATTGAATACTGCGAGGCAAGCGGGCGGCGCGGTGGGCGTGGCCGCGTTCGGCGCCTTGGCAAGCGGCGCTGCCGCGACGCGGATCGTAGCGGGCATGCAGGCCGCCACCGGAATCTCGGTGGGGCTGCTGGTGCTCGGCGGCGTACTCGCCTGCCTCGTGCATCCCGAGCCGCACAGGCGAGCGGCGAGCGAGCGCAAATCCGGGCCCGTACGAGGCGCCGAGCCGCACTGAGCGGTACATTTTTTGCTGGTGGGAAAAGACAACCCCCGCGATGCTCGCGCGCCGCAGGGGTTTTGTCACCGATAGAGCGAACGCGGGGCGCCGGACGGCTTGAACAGACGCACTCAGCCACACCCTGCTTGAAGCGGCGCCTCGGGGCTCAGAGCGACGCCTCCTGAATCGTGCCGGTATCGATAGCGCGCTCGATCAGGCCTTCGCTTTGCGCCTTGCTGATCGCGTCGGCGATGAGCTTTTCCGGCTCCTCGATCTCGGCCTTGATCGTGCCGAGGAGCCCCGACGCATCCAGAACCACCAGCGTTTTCGCCGAATCCGCCAGGCTGATGATGACGCGATGCGGCGTGGACCCTTCGCCAAGGCTCGCGCACAACTGCGTAACCTTGCCGCCAATGGTTTGCTCGAAACTTTGAATCATCGTTTGCTCCCTTGATAGCAGCCGGAATCAGAAGCTACCAGCACGGCCTGTGCCATCATCGATTCAACCCGCCGCGCGGCGCGCGGGCGCCGTCGATACTGATACGGCCCGCTCCGGTCACGAACAGGAGCAGGAAACCACCGGCAACGCCCATGTTTTTCCAGAAGTGGATCACCATGTCGCGTTGCGAGGCGGCATCCGTGACGTTCCAGAAGTCGTGCCCCAGCACTGCCGTCGCCACCGTATACACCGCCATGACGAGCGCGAGCGGACGGACCTTGAAGCCGACAATCAGGAACAGGCCGCCGAGCGCCTCGACCGCGGTGGCGATCGGTGCAGCGACCGGCACGAACGGCACGCCTTTCGAATGCAGATAGCCGACGAAGCCGGCATAGCCCAGCAGCTTCATCACGCCGCCCCACAGAAAGAGCACGGCAAGGGCGATGCGTGCGAGGAGGATGACGCCGGAATCGACGGGACGCGTCATGAGGGGGGCTCCTGTAAATGAATAAGCAGCAGACCCGGCCGGCCGGCCGCAGTTCCCCGCCTTGCACCTGAGAATATGTGCATCGCCCGCCTTTTCCAAGCTCGGGCAGAAGCGTACGGGGCGCCTCGACGCGAGCTGCCTCGATTACCGCGGGGCGTCCGGTGCAAGCAATACGCCCTTGGTCAGCACAAAGCAGCCATAACCGCGCTCCTCGCCCGTCGCGATCACGCAATAGGCTTTACGCGCGCGCTCATAAAAAGCGAATCGTTCGATCGAAGCAAACGGCACCTCGCGCCCTTCCGCTGCGTTGACCTCGATTTGCGCTTCGCGCTGCACTGCCGGAATCGTGTTCGGCTCGCCTACCACTTCCATCCGCGAAGCGGGATGCTCGATGAACGTATCGAGCGGCAGCACCGACAGAACCGCTCGAATCGCTCGCGGCGCGCTCACGCCGTCGAGGCGAAGCAGTTTGCCCAGCACTGTCGTACGCGCCACTGAAGCGCCCGGGAAATTCGCGTCGCAAATCACCAACTCGTCGCCATGCCCCATCGAGCGTAGCGCGTACAACACGTCGGCGTTCAACAGCGGGTCCAGATTCTTCAGCACGGTGTCTCCTTGATGTCCAGTTGGCGGCCGACCGTCCGGTTTCGGCCGGTCGGCCAGATAAGGTATGCAGGTGTATGCCGGTCGATTCACGACCGGCTCGCGTCGGATCCCGATTATGGCCGAATTGACGATCAGCCGTTCCGCGCGAAGTGCCGGGCCGCGCCATTGCGGCGTTGCAGACACTGCCAGCGCAGCCATCCAACCAACGCCAGCGACACGAGACCGGCGCCGCCCAGCACCGGCTCGCGCAAGGCCAGCAAAGCAGTGAACGTGAAAGCACGCGCGCCGGCGAGCAGCGCGAAGCCGGCAATCGCACTGCTCAGCGCATCGAGCGCGCCCGAGAAGCGCGCGAACTTGATGAACGGACCGGCAGCTGTGGCGGCAGCGGGCTCGAGCATGATCGTCTCCGTGAGAAAAAGCCGGGGCTGTTACGCGGCGCCAGGCACCTGGTCGAGGAAGCCGGTCACCGCCTGCAAGCGGCCGTTCGCGTCGACCATTCCGAAGTCGGAACCCTTGACGATCGCCGTACCCTCGGGCGTTGACAGCTCCCATGAAAAACGCAGCCGGTTCGCGAAGCCGTCCACTTCCGTCGTGCGTCGAAACGTGTGATTCGGAAAGCGCTCGTGCACCGCGCGGATCATTGCGTCGATACCGTCGCGTCCCGCGCCCGAGAGCAGCGGATCGCGATAGTCGGCGTCGACGGTCCATGTCGCGGCGATCAACTCGCGACGGCGCGCCGCATCGGTCTCATTCCAGGCGTCGAAGTAGCGGTCGATCAGGTCGGTATTTGCGTTCATCACAATCTCCTTGAGTGGCATCACTGAGCACTGCGCTCGGCAGACACGATGTATGCGGCGGGCTCGGAATGAAGATTGGCGGCTTGCGTGCGGCGAGTCGATTACCTCGCAGGTAAGCATGTGAACTCACCGCCGCTTTGAATGTGGCTTTGAACGTTGCCTTGAACGTGCCTTCGATACTTGCAGGATTGGCCATCCGGCCGAGTCGTCAGAGACAGCGCCTAACGCTAACCTCGTGCGGCAAATGGGGGCCGCGCTGCGCGAGCGCGCGGCATGGCGACGAATTGAACGAGCGCGGACACGAGCCGCTTTTTTCATATGGCTTTTACACTTGCAAAGACGTATCCACAAGGATACACTCATCAGCAGATCGGTTCACCGCCTGTGTACACGATCAATCGCACCGAGGAATTCGATCGTTGGCTTGCCGGTCTCGCAGATCTCAGGGCACGCGCAAAAATTCTGGTGCCGCGCCGAGCGCGGTCATTTCGGCGATACCAAGCCGCTTGAAGACGGCGTGTCCGAGATGCGCATCGATTGCGGTCCCGGCTATCGGGTCTACTTCGCGCGCCAGGAGCGTGTGGTGTATCTGCTGCTCTGCGGTGGGGACAAGTCCACCCAGCCAGCCGACATCAAGCATGCCAAAACAATGTGGGCAGCAATCAGAAAGGAACTGTCATGAGCAAGGTCAAAACCGCCCGTTTCGACGCATCGCACTACCTCGATAGCGAGGAGATGATCGCCGAGTATCTCAACGCCGCGCTGGAAGAAGGCGATGCCGATCTTCTTCTCGCCGCGATTGCCGACATTGCCAAAGCACGCGGCATCGCCAAGGTTGCGGCCGATGCAGGACTCGGACGCGAAAGTCTCTACAAAACGCTCGCGCCCGGCTCCAAACCGCGCATGGATACCGTGTTCAAGCTGCTGCGCGCGCTCGGCGTCAAACTCAACGCGGTACCGGAGGGCGTGGCCCCGGCCTGATCGACGCTCGCCATGCTGACCCCCTGCTTGTTCCTCGCCATCGGTATGTGCCGCTAAACCCAAAGTTCACGCGTTCGATTTCTTGTGCGGTCGGCGCGGCGGCACATTGAAATCATGTGTGTCCGATGCCTTCGTGTGAGGTTCCAGTAACCAGAAGCGATGACGTCATCAACTGGGTCATCACCTGAACCATCAGCTTTGCGGGGTATTCCATTACCTCTCAGGTAATGGATCGCCAGCGCGCATTGGCTATCATCGGCAGCATGAACACACTTTCTCTTGCACAACCCGTTCCTTCGAACGCGCTGACGGCCAGCCGCACTGTCGGCGATCTGCTGCGCGAATGGCGTCAGCGGCGCAGAATGAGCCAGCTGCTGCTCGCCGCCGAAGCCGATATTTCGACGCGGCACCTGAGCTTCGTCGAATCGGGCCGCGCGGTGCCGAGCCGTGAAATGGTCATGCATCTCGCCGAGCGGCTCGACGTGCCGCTGCGGGCCCGCAACGCGTTGCTCGTTGCAGCAGGTTATGCGCCATTGTTTCGCGAACGTCCGCTGACAGACCCGCAGCTTGCCGCTGCACGCGAGGCGGTGGAATTGGTGCTCAAGGGCCACGAACCGTATCCGGCGCTCGCTATCGACCGTCACTGGAATATCGTTGCCACGAACAACGCGCTCGCACCGCTGCTGAGCGGTGTGAGTCCGGCATTGCTGGAATCACCGGTGAATGCGCTGCGCCTGAGCTTGCATCCGGAGGGCATCGCAGCGTCGATCGTCAATTGGCACCCGTGGCGCGCGCACGTACTGGCCCGACTGCAGCGGCAAATCGAAGTAAGCGGTGACGACACACTGAGCGCGCTGCGCGACGAGCTAGCGGCCTATCCTGCCCCGCCTGATGCGGACGCAGCCGGGCAAGACAATGCCGCGATCAGCCAGATCGCCGTACCGCTGCAGCTGCGCACGCCGATCGGGTTGCTGTCGTTCTTCAGCACAACCACCGTGTTCGGCACGCCGGTCGACGTGACGCTCTCGGAACTCGCCATCGAAGCGTTCTTTCCCGCCGATCAGCAAACCGCGGCGGCATTGCGCAAGTTCGCCGAAACCCAGCGCGCCGACACGCCTGCCGCAGGAACAGCAAAGCCCTAGCGCCGTAGCACGGCCCCCCGGCAGGCTCGAACACGAACCCATACTGCGCTTGCAACCCAATTCGAATTGCATGAGGAGAGGAACTTGACCGACCACGCCCTGCTCATACGCCAACTCGGCCCCGCCGACCGCGACACGTACTTCCAGCTTCGACTGCGTGGCCTGAAGGCGCATCCGGAGTCGTTCGGGCAGAGCTATGCGGACGCACTGGCCAAAGGCCCGGCACAACACGACGCGATGCTGCAGGGTTCACGCGCTGCCGAAGGTGATTTTTTGCTGGGCGCTTACGCATCGTCCGAAACACCGCTGATCGGTATAGTCGGGCTGGTTCGTCAGCAGCGCGACAAGGAACGGCACAAGGCGGCCGTAGTCGGCATGTATGTCGCGCCGGAAGCCACGGGGCGCGGCGTCGGGCGCGCGCTGCTCAATGAGTTGTTGGCGCGGGCGGCGCGGATAGACGGTCTTCACCAGATCCAGTTGCTGGTTGCGAGTCGCAACGACGCGGCGCGCGGACTCTACGAGTCGCTTGGTTTTCGCAAGTATGGCTGCGAGGTCGCCGCATTGAATGTCGACGGCGTGTTTCACGATGCCGATCTGATGGCGCGCTTCATGTAATACCACCCGGCAACACCCTTTCGATGTCCGCGCCGCAACGCACCGGGCGGCCGTCTGTAACACCTCACGCCACCTCCGTCACGAATGTCGGCCGCACGGTTGGCGCCATGGCCGCGACGGCCGCCGCGCTAGCCGGCCTTAACGCTTGTGCCGGCGTTTTGGACATCCGCGCCGATTTCGGCGGCGTCGTGTCAGCCAGCTTGCTCGGCCAGGCTCTAGCTGGTCGTCACATTCGCCCGCAACGTGCTGAGCGCATGTCCGCAGCCCTGAGTTCGGCCCCGCCGTCGAACGAATTCGCCCAAGCGGACTTCCAGAAGTTACAAATGCCACGCCGTTTGTAACAAGGGTCTTACCGAAATGTTACGCATCTGATTTGTCCCCATCGCAATGTCAATGAGCGGTATTTATTACTTTTAATTGATCTTGCTTTCTATTTCCTTTCTCGCCAACAAGCGAATTTCCGGCGTCCCTACGGCCCTCTTCCGATTTCCTGACAATCAAACCATGGTCCCGCCACACAAGGGTTTGCGCGAATCAGTCGAGACCCTTCGAGGGTGGAAAAACAGCAGAGCCCGCTCTATTACCGGACGGTGAAATACTTACCGAAATTTGATGCATCTTTTCGAGATATTTTTTCGAGAAGGGATTGATTTCTGGTTTTGCCCTTCATACAATCCCTCCCAAGCTGTTACGAAATGTAACGTCTTGTATCAAGAAGTCGCCATCTGTATCAGGTGGTCACATGTAGCCGGAGGTCAGCGTTTCCGGTGAGGCAGAAAAGACAAAACGGCAAAAAAAGCCGACTTAGTAATTCGGGGCTTCGGAAACAGAGAAAATGGACCGTAGCAGCGAGACGCTGGATTCAATCCGCGAGATCAACTTGTCTTACATCATGCTCGCGCAACGCATGTTGCGTGAGGACAAACCGGTCGGGATGTTCCGGCTGGGACTGTCATCGGAACTGGCTGATTTGCTTGCCGGGCTGTCGCTCGCGCAGATCGTCAAGCTGGCCGCTTCCGATCAGCTTTTGTGCTTCTTCCGCTTCAACGACCACTCGATGCTATCGGCGTTGACGCAAACGACGAAGCATGCCGCAGTTTCGCCGACTCACGCGGCAATCCTGCTTGCAGGCCAGCCTGCCGAGCAGTTTGCTTAAACGAGGTGACTGCGATGCTCAAGCGTAGCCTGACAGAAGACGCACAAGAAGTATTCCGCGCCATCGCGCTGATCGAACTCGGTGCGCGCATGCAGGTGCTCGAAAGCGAATTGACGCTCTCGCGCGATCGCATGATCCGCCTGTACCGCGAGGTCAAGGGTGTGTCGCCGCCCAAGGGCATGCTGCCGTTCTCGGCGGACTGGTATATGACGTGGCTGGCAAACATCCACGCATCGTTGTTCTACAACACCTACCTGTTCCTGAAGAACGAAGCGCGCTGCTCGCATCTGGACGCGCTGACCAAAGGGTATCGGCTGTATCTGGAACATTGCCAGCACAGCCAAACCGAACCGGTGCTGGACCTGACGCGTGCGTGGACGCTGGTGCGTTTCTTCGACGCGGATATCCTGCAACTGACAAAGTGCTGCCGCTGCACCGGCAAGTTCGTCGCCCACAAGCACGATCTGCAAAACAACGTGGTATGCGGCGCCTGCCAGCCGCCGTCGCGCGCCGGCAAGACCAAGAAGGCCGCCGCCGCCCGTCAGGAAGCGCTCGAAGCGGCGCAGATCGCGCAAGCAGCCTGAACTGATTTGAATCGATGCAGGCTGGTCCGGCCTGATTCGAACCGAAGCACCTGAAAAGAGAGGTCCGCCATCGCCGCGGACCTCTTTGCTTTACAACTCTCCGTTTTCGGCGTCCGACGCAAGGCCGCTTGGCGCACCCGCTTTAGCTCACCCACCCCACCGTCTGCGCCACCAGCCACAGGTTCGCCGCGCTGATCACCGCGAACAGCGCCCAGGCGAGCAGCCGCGTCGGCAGCGGGTTGGCGAATTCGCCCATCAGCGAACGATCGCTAGTCATGCGGATCAGCGGATAAAGCGCGAACGGCAGTTGCAGGCTCAGCACGACCTGGCTTGCGACCAGCAACTGGCCGACCGCACCGTTGCCCATCATCTGCACGCCGATCAACGCCGGGATCAAGGCCAGAGCCCGCGTAATGAAGCGCCGCTGCCAGCACGGGATTTTCAGCTTCAGAAAGCCTTCCATGATGACCTGCCCGGCCACGGTACCGGTGAAGGTCGAGCTTTGTCCCGACGCCAGCAGCGTGATCGCGAACAGCACCGCCGCGAAACCGCTGCCGACGATCGGCGCGAGCAGCTTGTACGCATCTTCGATTTCGGTGACCTGGTTGTGGCCGGTCGCATGAAACGCGGCGCCGGCAAGAATCAGGATCGCCATGTTGATCAGCAGCGCGATCACCAGCGACACAATCGTATCGATGCGCGACATGCCGATCGCCGACTTGATGCTGGCCGAATCGCGCTTCACGGCCCGTGTCTGCACGATCGATGAGTGCAGATAGAGGTTATGCGGCATCACGGTCGCGCCGAGAATGCCGATCGCGAGATACATCGGCTCACGTGAGCTGAGTGCCTGCCAAGACGGCATCAGCCCCTGCGCAACCGACGGCCAATGCGGCTTCACCAGCGCCAGTTCGATGACGTAACCGACGCCGATGGTCGCGATCAATCCGAGCATGATCGCCTCGAGATCGCGAAAATTCTTGCCCTTCAGGCCGAGCACGATCAGCGTATCGAATGCGGTGAGCAACACGCCGGCAGTCAGCGAGCATTTGAACAGCAGATGGAAAGCCAGCGCGCCGCCGAGCACTTCGGCCAGATCGCAGGCGACAATCGACAACTCCGCGAGCAGCCACTGGAAACGCGCGACTCCTGGCGAATAGCGCGCCCGCGACAACGCCGCGAGATCCTGCCCGGTGGCGATGCCGAGGCGCATGCTCAGGCATTGCAGCGCCATGGCCGCGAGACTCGACAACACGACGACGAACAGCAGGCTGTAGCCGTAACGCGAACCGGCTTCGATATCGGTGGCCCAGTTGCCGGGGTCCATGTAGCCGATCGAAACCAGCAAGCCGGGTCCGGCGAATTGCAGGATTTTTTTCCAGAAAGGCGCGCCTTGCGAGACGGCGACCGTGCCTTGCACCTCGGACGGGCAAAACGGCGCTGTTGCGGTAGTCGGTAGCTTGAACTGCAATCCGGTGGTCTCTTGAGGTGGATGAAACGCGGCGCGCCTTCAGGGCCGCCGCAAACGGCCTCAAGTGTACAAAGAAACATCCGGCAATGTCCCGCTAAGCGCGTAACGGCCGACATCGCGCACGCGATAGTCGAGCGGATCGTGCAGCGTGTGCACGCGCGCGTTGCGCCAGAAGCGATCGAGCGCGAGCGGCGCGTGCGTCGAGCGGGCGCCGCAGGCGTCGAACAGTTTTTCGCTGACGTCAAGCGCGGCGCGGTGCGCGAGAATCTTCGCCTCCGACGTGGCAAGCGCGACCTGCCCGCGCGTTTCGGCGGCAAGCGCCGGGCCCTGCTGCCATGCGTCTTCGAGCGCACAGGCGGCGCGCGTCGCCAGTGCTTCCGCGCTCACGGCCTGGAGACGCATCTCGCCGAAACGCTGGATCAGGTAGGGATCGTCAGTGGCTTTTTCGACGCCGGAACGGATCCAGGGCTTGCCATACTGGCTCACGTACGCACGCGCCTCTTCGAGCGCGCCTTGCGCGATGCCCACGAACAGATTGGTCAGCACCTGCTGCGAGATCAGTGTGCGCAGACTCGCGTACGGCGTATCGGCACGCGCCAGCACTTCATGCGGCTCGACCTCGACCTGCACGAACGACACGCTGCCGCTGTCGGTCTGCCGCTGACCGATCGGGTTCCAGTCTTCGTGGACGGTGATGCCCTCGCGCGCCGTCGGCACGACGGCGAAGACCGGTCGGCCGGTTGCCGGATCCTGCGCGGACACGGTCATCATCTGCGAGCCGCGCGTGCCGGAGCAAAAACCCTTCTGGCCATCGAGACGATAGCCGCCGCCGCTGGTTGCGCTCGCAACGAGTCGCGTGTCGAGTGGATTGACCGCATTGCCCCACCACCAGCGCCCTTCCACTGTGCCGCTCAAATACCGCGCACGTTGTTCGGGATTGCCCCATACATTGACGCTGACCACCTGCAAGCAGGTGAAACCCAGCAGATGCGCGAGCGCACTGTCGACACGCGCTATCGCACGGATCGTTTCGTAGATGTCGGGCCAGCTTGCGCCGGCGCCGCCGAATTCGCGCGGCACGGCCAGCGTTAGCAGACCCGCGTCGGCGATCCATTGCTTCTCCCGCGCGGCGTGCCCGCCGTCGCGATCGCGTTGCGCGGCGCTGGCACGCAATGCGTCGAGCAAGCCGGCGAGATCGCGCACTGCGGGCGCAGCGGACTCGGCGGACTCGGCGGACTCGGCGGACTCGGCGGACTCGGCGGACTCGGCGGACTCGGCGGGCTCAGCGGGCTCAGCGGGCTCAGCGGATGTTTGCAGCGTTTCCAGCGCCTCGGCATGACGAACCTGGTTCATGCGATTCTCACGTAAAGAGAACGGATCATGATAGATGGCGGGATACCGGCGGTCTACGAAGCGATTTTTGGAAGGAACGCAGGAAAGACGATTTGGCGGCGGCACGGTACAGGCGATAAAAAGCCGGGCCGCGCTTTCGCACGGCCCGGCCGCCATCGTCTACCGATTCGCTTAAGCGCCGACCTGCCGCTTCGCTACCTGCTTTACCGCTTCGCCACCTGCTCCAGAGCCGCAGATGCCGACGCAGGTGCGGACGCGGGCGCAACCGCCCCCACCGCCGTATCGGGCGCCTTGACATCGCCCCAGCCACCGCCCAGCGCGCGAATCAGATTCACCGTCGACACCGCCTGCGTGCCCGACAAATGGCTCGCCTGAAGCTGCGAAAGCAGCACCTGCCGCTCGCCGTCGATCACATCCAGATAGCTGACCGCGCCTTCCGTGTACTGCGTGCGCGACAGATGCGCGGCCCGCTGCGATGCCTCTACCGCGTTGTTCTGCTCGCGAATCTGATCGTCGAGCAGACGCAGATCGGCCAGGTTGTCTTCCACCTCGCGGAACGCCACCAGCACCTGCTGACGATACTGCGCGACATCCTCGTCGTACTTCGAACGAGCCTGCGCGAGATTCGCCTTGCGGCGGCCGCCGTCGAACAGCGGCAAAGTCAACGCGGTACCGGCGAGCGGTCCAAGGATAAATGCGCGGCTCGACCACTTGAACAGATCGCCGAGCGTCGCCGATTCATAGCCGAAGGCGCCGGTGATATCGAGCCTCGGGAAGAACGCCGACTTCGCCAGGCCGACCCGCGCGTTCGCAGCGGCCATCGCCCGCTCGGCCGCCGAAATATCCGGCCGCCGTTCGAGCAGCGCCGAAGGCAAACCGGCCGGCACCCGCGTCGTCACCGGCACGAGCGGCGTTTCCGCGAACGAGAAATCCGCCGGCGGCTTGCCGAGCAGAATTGCCAGACTGTGCTCGGAGGCAGCCCGCTGACGTGCCACGCCTACCGCGTCGGCACGCGCGCTCGCCAGTTCGTTGCGGGCGCGTGACACATCCAGCTCGCCGATATCGCCTTCCTTGAACCGCCGTTCGACCAGCTTCAGCGCATCCTCGCGCAGCGTCACGGTACGGCGGTACAGGTCCTGATCCGTATCGAGTTCGCGCAACTGGAAGTAGTTCTGCGCAACGTCGGCCTGCAGCGCAAGTTGCACCGAACGGAACAACGCTTCGCTCTGCTGCTCGTCCGCACGCGACGCATTCACGTTCGAACCGACCCGCCCAAACAGGTCTGCTTCATACGACGCCCCGACTTGCGCACGCCAGATCGTCCCCGTCGTACCGCCTGCGCTATCCGGCTGGAGTTGCGATGCCGCCGACGCCCGTTCGCGCGTCGGGCCGAAGCCCGCATCGAGCTTCGGGAACCAGTCCGACTTCGCCGCCTGCGTCACCGCACGCGCCTGCTGCACGCGCGCCGCGGCCGCCTTCAGGTCCTGATTCGCAGCAGCAGCCTGCTGTTCCAGTTCGTTGAGCCTGGCGTCGCCGAAAATCGTCCACCATTCGCCGCGAAGCGCGTCGTCGGCGGGTTGTGCCGGCTTCCAGGTGCCCGATTCTTGCGGTGACGCGACCGGCGCCTCCTTGAACGCGGCCGGCGTATCCACCTCCGGCCGCTTATACGTAGGCTCCACGGAGCAGGCTGCGAGCAGCGCCACCAGCAAACCGCTGGCAGCCGCCCGGCCCCATCCGCTCAAAGATTCAAACCGCTTCATTATTGTTTTCTCCTCAGGCATCCGTCACCGGCAACGCGTAGTGCGGCGAGTCTTTCTGCGCGACGTGGATCGTCCCGCCCGCCAGCGTACGCAGCACCACATAGAACACAGGGGTCAGCATCAGGCCGAACAAGGTCACGCCGAGCATGCCGAAGAACACGGCGATACCCATCGCATGACGCATCTCCGAGCCGGCCCCGCTCGAGATCACGAGCGGCACCACACCCATGATGAAAGCGATCGACGTCATCAGAATCGGGCGCAGGCGCAAGCGGCTGGCCTCGATGGCCGCCGACAGCGGCGTATGCCCGTCATGCTCGAGTTCGCGAGCGAACTCGACGATCAGAATCGCGTTCTTCGCGGACAGCCCCACCAGCACCATCAAGCCGATCTGCGTGAAGATGTTGTTGTCACCGTGCGTGAGCCACACGCCGGTCAGCGCGGACAGCACGCTCATCGGCACGATCATGATCACCGCGAGCGGCAGCGTCAGACTTTCATACAGTGCGGCCAGCACGAGGAACACGAGCAGCACGCTGATCGGGAACACCCACAGCCCCGCATTGCCGGCGATGATCTGCTGATACGTCAGGTCGGTCCATTCCAGCTTCACGCCATGCGGCAAGGTTTGCGCCGCGACGCGTTCCGCGGCGGCCTGAGCCTGTCCGGACGAGAAGCCCGGCGCTGGCCCGCCGTTGATGTCGGCGGCGGTATAGCCGTTGTAACGCACCACCATCTCCGGACCATACGTAGGCGTGACCGTCACCAGCGACGACAACGGCACCATGTCACCCGCCGCGTTACGTGTCTTCAGCTGCAGGATGTCGTCGGCACGTTGGCGGAACGGCGCGTCCGCCTGCACCCGCACCTGATAAACGCGACCGAAGCGGTTGAAGTCGTTCACATACAGCGAGCCCAGATAGATCTGCATCGTGTTGAACACGTCCGTGACCGGCACGCCGAGCTGCTTGGCCTTCACGCGGTCCAGATCGACGTTCAACTGCGGCACATTGATCTGATAGCTGGAGAAGGTCGGGCCGAGTTCAGGCGTCTGCGCGGCCTTCTTCACGAACGCCTGGGCAGCCTTGTTCAACTCCGCATAACCGACCGCGCCGTGATCCTCCAACTGCAGCTTGAAGCCGCCGAGCGTGCCGAGACCGAGCACCGGAGGCGGCGGGAACACCGCCACGAACGAATCCTTGATCGCGCCGTACTGCTGGTTCAACGCGCCGGCAATCGCACCGGCCGCGAGCTTCTTGCTGCCGCGATCCTTGAAAGGCTTCAAGGTGACGAACACGATCCCCGCGCTCGAACTATTGGTGAAGCCGTTCACCGACAAACCCGGGAACGCCACCGCGCTTTCCACGCCCGGCTGCTTCAGCGCGATCGCGCTCATATCGCGGATCACTTTCTCCGTGCGATCCAACGACGCGCCGTTCGGCAACTGTGCGAATGCAATCAGGTATTCCTTGTCCTGCGCCGGCACGAAGCCGCCCGGCACGACGCGCGAGATCAGCACGGCTGCGCCCAGCAGAATCGCGTACACGACGAGCATCGCGCCCTTACGGCGCAGCACGCCGGTCACGCCGCGGCCATATTCGGTCGAGCCGCGATGGAACACCTTGTTGAAGCCCTTGAAGAAGCGGCCCAGCACGCGATTCATCACACGCGTCAGGAGGTCTTCCTTCGCGCCATGACTGCGCAGCAGCATCGCGGACAAAGCCGGCGACAAGGTCAGCGAGTTGAATGCCGAGATCACCGTCGAGATCGCGATGGTCATCGCAAACTGCTTGTAGAACTGGCCCGTCAAACCGCTCATGAAAGCGAGCGGCACGAACACGGCGACCAGCGTCAGCGCGATGGCGATAATCGGCCCGCTCACTTCCTGCATGGCCTTATAGGTCGCGTCACGCGCACTGAGGCCGCTTTCGATATTCCGCTCGACGTTCTCCACCACCACGATCGCATCGTCCACCACGATCCCGATCGCCAGCACCATGCCGAACAACGACAACGCATTGATCGAGAAGCCGAACGCGAGCAGTAACGAGAAGGTCCCGACAATCGACACCGGCACCGCGATCAACGGAATGATCGACGCGCGCCACGTTTGCAGGAACACGATCACCACGATCACCACCAGCGCGATCGCTTCGAGCAGCGTATGGATCACCGCCTCGATACTCGAACGCACGAACTGCGTCGGGTCGTAGACGATCTTGTACTCGACGCCCGCCGGCATGTCTTCCGCGAGTTCCTTCATCGCGGAACGCACCTGGTCGGAAATCGCGAGCGAGTTCGCCCCCGGCGCCTGGTTGATGGCCAGCGCCACAGCCGGTTTGTTGTCGAGCAGCGAACGCAAGCCGTATTCCGACGCCGCCAGTTCGATACGCGCGATGTCGCGCAGGTACGTCACACCGCCATCCGGCGCGGTCTTGACGATGATGTCGCCGAATTCACCCTCGGTCTTCAGACGGCCGCGCGCGTTCACCGACAACTGCAATTGCGTGCCCGGCACCGAAGGCGATGCGCCGATCACACCGGCTGCCACCTGAATGTTCTGCTCGCGGATCGCGTTGACCACTTCGGTCGCCGTCAAACCGCGTTGCGCCACTTTCTGCGGATCGAGCCATACACGCATCGCGTAGTCGCCCGAGCCCCACAACTGCACTTCACCCACGCCCTGAATCCGCGCGAGCCGGTCCTTGACGTTCAGCAGCGCGTAATTGCGCAGATACGTCATGTCGTAGCGGTTGTTCGGCGAGATCAGGTGGACCACCATGGTCAGCGTCGGCGAGCTCTTGATGGTCGTGATGCCGAGACGCTGCACGTCTTCCGGCAGACGCGGCAGCGCCTGATTGACGCGGTTCTGCACCAGCTGCGTCGCGAGGTCCGGATTGGTGCCGAGCTTGAAGGTCACCGTCAGCGTCAGGTTGCCGTCGCTATTGGCTTGCGACTGCATGTACAGCATGTTCTCGACGCCGTTGATCTGCTCTTCGAGCGGCGAGGCCACCGCTTCCGCGATCACCTTCGGATTCGCGCCCGGATACTGCGCATGGACCACCACCGAAGGCGGCACGACTTCCGGGTACTCGGAGATCGGCAGCTTGAAGAGCGAAATGATGCCCGCCAGCAGGATCACGACCGATAGCACGCCGGCAAAGATTGGCCGATCGATGAAGAATTTGGATATGTTCATTGGAAGCTCTCAACGTAGGAGCCGGCGCACGCAATGAAAACGCGGCGCACGAGGCTCACGAATTCTTGTCTGCCTTCGCCCGCGTTTGCGCGAGCGGCGCGCTGTTCGGATCCTGATCGGCGTCCATCGGCACCATGTGAGCGCGCACCGCGTCGCCCGGACGCACCCGCTGGACCCCGTTCACGACGATCCGGTCGGTGACCTGCAAGCCGCCCTTGACGACGCGCATATTGCCCTGCATGTCGCCCAGCGACACTTCGCGGTACGCGACGTGGCTATTCTTGTCGACCACCAGCACGAACTTCTTGTCCTGATCGGTGCCCACTGCCGCGTCGTCGATCAGCAGAGCCGGATGCGGCTCGCTGCCGCCGACCTTCACGCGCGCATACAAACCCGGGATCAATGCGCCGTCCCGGTTATCGAAGCGCGCACGCACGCGAATGGTGCCGGACGACGTGTCGAGCCGGTTGTCCACCGATTCGATCGTGCCGCTGCGCGAGTAGCCACTTTCATCCGCGAGACCCAGCTCGACCGGCACCTTGCCGCCGTCCTTCGCGCGCTTCAGGTATTGCAGGTAAGTTTGTTCGTCGGCATCGAACGAAGCGTAGATCGGCGAGACCGACACCAGCGTGGTCAGCGGCGTCGAGCTCGCGCCCGCCGACACCACGTTGCCTACCGTGATCTCCGCACGCGACACGCGGCCCGAGACAGGCGCCACGATCTTCGTATAGCCGAGATTGATGCGCGCGGTTTCGACGGCAGCTTGCGCGGCCTTCAGGTTGGCGCTCGCTTCGCGCGCGGCGTTCTGCTTCTCGTCGTAGTCGCGCTTGGCGATCGCGTTGTCGGCGATCAGGCGCTGCGCGCGCTCCCAGTCGCTTTGCGTGTAGCCCGTGCGCGCCTGAGCGGCCGCCAGTTGCGCTTCGGTGCGATCCACCTCGGCCGCGTACGGACGCGGGTCGATCACGAACAGCGTGTCGCCCTTGTTCACGAGCGCGCCGTCCTTGAAGTTGACGGACACGATGGTGCCCGGCACCTGCGAACGCACGTCCACTTTCTCGACCGCTTCGAGGCGGCCCGAGTAGCTCTGCCAATCGGTGATGGTCTTTTGCACCACCGTGGCGACATCGACTTCCGGCACGATGGTGGGCGCCGCGGGCGAACTCGCATCGACGCGGATCGCGCCGAACGTGCCCAGCCCTGCCACCACGGCGACGGCTAGAACGGCAATCGCCAGACGGCGACGGGAAAGAGGAAGGATAGTCATGAAAAGCTCCCAGTGTCGTTGATTAAAGTTCTGCTTGTTTGTGTCTCAGCGATGGGCGCGCGCGTCGAAGCGCCACTGAAAAAATCGCACCGCTTCCTGCAAGGCGGCCGGATGGTCGGCCAGCGCGGCGTGTGAGACGCTCGGATAGCGGACCACCTGGGTCAGCACGCCGGCGTCGATCAAACTGCTCGCGTATTTCTCCGCTTCCACATGCAGCACGTCGTTTTGCGCCGTCGCGATCAGCGTGGCCGGCAGGCCCGCGAGGCGCGACGATTCGAGCGGCGCGGCATACGGATGCATGCGTTGCGACGCTTGCGGCAGATACGCGCGATAGCACGCCGCGCATTCCTTCGCGGTAATGTCCGAGCCGAGGCGCTTTTCGTCGCCGAGGCGCGTCAGGCTCGGATCGAGCATCGGTCCGAACAGCGCTTGTGCGGCGATCTGCACGTCGCCGCGATCGCGCGCGATGAATGCGAGGCAGTTGGCCAATTGCCCGCCCGCATCGTGGCCCGCCACGCCGACCTTCCTGCTGTTGCCGCCGAACGCACGCGCCCGGGCCTGCACCCACAGCGCCGCGCGATGTGCATCCTCGGGCGCTGCGGGAAACGGAAACTGCGGCGCCAGCGAGTAACCGACCGACACCACCAGCGCCGGTAAGTGTTCTGCGAAATAGCGCGCGGCGAACTCGGCCTGATCGATCGAGCCCTTCGTAAAACCGCCGCCGTGGAAATAAAGCAGTACGGGCAGTGCGGTTTTCTGCGCCTGCCTGTACAAACGCAACGTAATGTCTTGTGCGTGTCCTTCGATCTGTACGTCAGTGACGTCAAGTGCCGTGCTGGTGGCCTCTGCCGGGTTGTTGCCCGCGGGCACAAACGAGTACGACGGTTTAAATGCATCCATGTCGAGCCGCGCAATGCGCAAAGAACTTCAATGGTGCGAATTGTGGGTTCGGCAGACTCGTAAATAAATGCCTATAATCCGGCAACACAATTCGGTGTCTCTGAACAATCGAACCCGATTGCTCTGCGGATTCGGTGACTGCTCAGAGCGCCCGCCCCTTCTGGAGGTTTGCAATGGACCGGCTTCAGGCCATGCAAGTGTTCACACGTGTCGTCGACACCAACAGCTTTACCCGTGCGGCGGAAACGCTCGATCTGCCACGCGCATCGGTCACCACCATCATTCAGAATCTCGAAGCGTTCCTCGGCACGCGTCTGATGCACCGGACCACGCGCCGTTTGTCGCTGACGCCGGACGGCGCGGCGTACTACGAGCGCTGCGTGCGCATTCTCGCGGACGTCGAGGAGACCGAGGCCAGTTTCCAGAGCGGCAACAAGAAGCCGCACGGCAAACTGCGCATCGACATGCCCGGCTCGATTGGCCGCCTGCTGGTGATTCCTGCGCTATGTGAATTTCACACGCGCTACCCGGACATCGACTTGCAGCTCGGACTGACGGACCGGCCAGTCGATCTGTTGCAGGAAGGCGTCGATTGCGTTGTACGGGTGGGCGCGCTGCAGGATTCGTCGCTGGTGGCGCGGCGTATCGGTTTGTTCGAAGGCGTGACCTGCGCGTCGCCGGACTACCTCGAGCGCGCGGGCATGCCGGCCTCGCTCGAAGACCTGGACAATCACAAAGCAGTCAATTACTTTTCGAGCCGCACGGGGCGCACGCTTGATTGGGCGTTCCTGGTTGATGGCAAAGAAGTTGACGTGAAGATGAAGAGCATCGTGTCGGTGAACGACGCCGATGCCTACGTAACGTGCGGACTGGAAGGCTTCGGCCTGATTCAGGCGCCGCTCTTCATGGTGCGGCCGCATCTGCGTTCGGGCCAGCTCGTTGAAGTGCTACCGGAACTGAAACCTTTGCCGATGCCAATTTCCGCAGTCTATCCGCACAGTCGGCATCTGTCGCCGAAAGTCCGGGTTTTCGTAGACTGGGTTGCCGAGTTGTTCGATCGCTGCCCGTTGTTGAGCGGTCACGGCGCGCTCGACACGATGTGCACGAAGCGTACTTTGGAAGAGCGCGAATCAGCTCCGACGCTCGATACGCCGGTGATAACGGAGTGGGTAGCGTGATTCGCGTTGATTTGAAGTACAGCAGTTGAAACAGTGAATTTCAATCGCGGCTCTAATGCCGCGATTGCTTGAGTTGCCGTGATTGTTCCGATATCGCGACAATTCATTTCGCGAAAGTGCGATTTATCCACCCCACGTCTGAGCCTACATTTCACCCTGTCGCAGCGCTCCTCGTGCTGCAAACGAATGGACAGGAGTGAATCATGAAACGCCAACTCATAGCAGGTCTTGCTCTTTCGCTGCTCGCGAGCGCACCCGTGTTTGCACAAAGCAGCAGCGGCGGCATTGGCCGTGCCGGCACCTATGAAACGCAACCCACGCCGAGTACGAGCAGCAAGACGCGCGCTGAAGTGCAAGCCGAACTGGTCGCTGCGTATCGCGATGGGTCGTTGCCTTCGTTGAACCGGACTACTTACCCGAACAAAGGCTTGGTCGGCCAGACGCAAGCCGCGCGTCTTGCGCTGCAGGAAGGCACGAGCGGCGATGTGACTCGCGTCGCGGGCGGTCAGTAACAAGGCTACCGCGCCGCAACTGTTCGGTTTCCAAAAGAAGTGGGCATTGCGGCGGCGGATAGGCACTCTTCAAAAAGGAGCTCATCATGACGCCATCTGAACTTGATCACTGGGATACTGACGCGGCGGTGTGGACGCCGTACCGGGCACCTCGGAAGTAAGAGTTTTCTGCCTGCGCGGCGCTGTATGTCTGTGCGCCTGTGGCGCCGCGCTGGCAGATAAGCGCAAGAAAACTACCGCTGCGGAACCCCGTTCTTCCACTCGCCCCAATGAGTGGCAATATCCTGCACAAGCGGATTGCCGGAGCGGTACAGATTTTCGATAGCGATGGTAAAGCCCCCTTGCGCGGCATAGTTAAGCAGATTATCCGCACTAGACTGCCCATCGTACGGCCGATCAAAATCGGACCCGGCCCGCACCACGGCAACCCGGTTCAGGTCGACCTTATGCACAGAAGCCGCGCGCTTGAGCGCCTCGTAGGTCGCGTTATCCTCCTGCTGCGTAGTGCAATAAACCCCTTTGTTGTCGGTCAGAATCTTTGTCCAATCCCGGGCTCGCTGACCAAGCAAAGTCCCCGACCACCAGGTATCCCCGGCAAGCGTGTCGCATTGAATGACTGCTGGCGGCCGATTGGCCGGCGCATAGGAATACTTGGCCCGCGCGGCCTGAGCTTGCGCGTTGTCAGCCAACGCGACACTCCGGGACAAGGCAAAAGCCGTGTCGGCAAGCTGGGTATTCAGCTGGAACACCTCGGTCCGGTAATCAAGCGGCGGCTTATCGGCAGGACTCTTGGTATTGATCCCGAGGTAGCCCGTATTCCAGCCGGACGGAATCTCCCGCCCGTCGATCTCCCACTGAATCCCAAAGTCGACCAGATACTTCGCCCACGCGGCGGACCCCAGCGTCCCTTGCCCAGGATCGATCCCGGCGATCCCCGCCACCATGAAATACGTATGCCGCAAATCGAATCGCGGCGAGAAAGTCAAAGCCATGATCGACGCGGCGGCATTGCTGTGCCCCATGCCCGTCGTCATCACGCACACGTCCTGCTTATTGCAATGAACCATCGGGTAATCCGGCGACAAGCCGTCGACCGGAATATCACGCCAAGGCCCAAGGCGGTCGAGCCATACCTGGCCCTCCGGCCCGAACATCGAAATGATCATCACCTTGACCGGCCGGCCGCGCGAACCACCGTCGCCTTGCGCGGAACCATCGCTGTCGTCCGCGTTGGCGGGTCCGGCTGAAAAGGCCGCGCAGGCGGCTAGCGTAATCGCGGAGATTGCACCGAGTGTGCGAGTCAGCATCGTGATCCTTCCTTTTGCTTGTGATGCAGATTGGGAGAGGTGCTGCTTTCAGGCGGAAAGAAGTATAGATGCGAAGAAATTATTTGCCACTACACGGTGCGTAAGTTTCCGCGCCATTGTCAAATCCTGCTCAGCAAAGCATGTGGATCAGCTTGTCAATTGCGCGCCGGCACTTCCTGTAGTCGAAGGTCCGCGAACACTCGTTCCGACAGTCTGGGAATCTGGTTGATGGCAAACCACCACGGATGCACCGCACGCGCCGGATTCTCCAGATCGTAGGTGCCCGGTGCCGGAAGCAGTGGGATCTGCTCGAATACCGCGAAGGGATGCGGCGTGTCCATCATCACCAGCTTACGCGCCGCCTCTGGGTAGTTGGCGGCAAAACTGTAGGCCACCATCGCGCCGACATCGTTGCCGGCGATCCATGGCGACCAGCAGTTGCTGCATGAACCGTTGCGGCTTGAAGCCTGGCCTGACGACGATCACACGACACGGCTCGTGTTCATTGTGCAGGGTCTCGCCAGGTCGGTGATCGAGGAAACGATCACGCATTTTCTGCGCGAAGCAGGGGTGGAAGAACCGGTAAGGTGTTAACCGAGGGTTTCACAGGATAAAACTTTCGCTTGTATCCGCCGATAAGTCGGGCAGGAACCACCTGGACGGCCGCCGGACAGTTCATCGGCGCCACCCGGCGCGCTCATTCACGTGCCACTTCGCACGGCAGCCCTGCGCGAGTTCCATTCGTTTACCAGAGGACTCAGGATGCACAAGCTCAGTTTTACCCAGAAGCTGTGGCTGCCGCTGATCATCAGCCTCGTCGCGTTGCTCGCCGTCTCGGTATCGGCGGCGTGGCAGTCGCGCGAGACGCGCATCGAGGAACGTAAGCACGACCTCACGAACGTCGCGCACGTCGGGCTCAGTATCGTGACGGAGTATGCGGCGCTGGCGCAAAGCGGTGCGCTGCCGGAAGCGGATGCCCGCAAGCAGGCACTCGAGCGCCTGCGCGGCGTCCGCTACGGCGAAGACGGCTACTTCCTCGTGATCGACTCGAAACCGCAGATGGTGATGCATCCGATCAAGCCGGCGCTCGAAGGCAAGGATCTCGCGGGCACCGCCGATGCCGATGGCCGTCACCACTACGTGACGTTCGCGTCGGCCGCACAGGCGCCGGATGGCGGTTTCGTCGACTACGTGTTCCCGCATCCGGGTGCGGCGTCGGCGCAGGCCGTCGGCAAGATCGGCTACGTGGTGCGCTATGCGCCGTGGGACTGGATCATCGCGACCGGCGCCTATGTCGACGACATCGACGCTGCGTTCATGGCGTCGCTGTGGTTGATCGGCGCGATCTTCATGGCGGTGTCGGCGGTGCTCGTGACGCTCGTCGCGGTGACGAACCGCAGCATCGCGCGCACTGTCGGCGGCGATCCTGCCTACGCGGCAAACGTGGCGGATGCGATCGCATCGGGCGACCTGACGGTGGCGATCCGCACGCGCGACGGCGACACGTCGAGCCTGTTGCACGTGATGCAGCGGATGCGCGACGCGCTGACGGGCACCATCTGCCAGATCAAGCATGCGTCCGACAACGTTGCATGCGGCGCGAACGAGATTGCGATCGGCAATGCGGACCTGTCGTCGCGCACCGAGAGCCAGGCGGCGTCGTTGCAGGAAACGGCGTCGAGCATGGAACAGATGACGGCGATGGTCCGCCAGACCGCCGACAACGCGCGCACCGCCAGCGAGCTTGCCGCCGGCGCCGCGAAGATCGCGAACCGCGGCGGCGACATGATCACGCAGGCCGTCACCGCGATGAAGGGCATTTCGAGCGAATCGAGCCGCATGGTCGAGATCATCGCGACGATCGAGGGCATCGCGTTTCAAACCAACATCCTCGCGCTGAATGCGGCGGTTGAAGCGGCACGCGCGGGTGAGCAGGGCCGCGGCTTCGCGGTCGTCGCGAGCGAGGTGCGCAGCCTCGCGCAGCGTAGCGCAACCGCGGCGAAGGAAATTCGCGAGCTGATCAGTCATGCGGTGGGCAGCGTCGGCAACGGCGCGATGCTGGTCGAAAACACCGGCTCGACGATCGACGAGGCACGCGACGCGATCATGCGCGTGACCGGCGTCGTGCAGGAAATCGCGGTGGCAGCGACGGAGCAAAGCGCCGGCATCGACCAGGTGAATCTCGCGGTCACGCAGATGGACAGCATGACGCAGCAGAACGCGGCGCTCGTCGAGCAGGCAGCGGCTGCGGCGCAGTCGCTGAAGGAACAGGCGATGAGCCTGCAACGTGCGGCCGCGGCCTTCCAGGTGGCCGACGCCGACTCTAGCGGCGGCACGCCGTTTGCACCGGCTTCGGCGCCGCGCCGGGCGGCCTTCGCGTAAGGAAAGTCGCCACGCCTTCACGGCGAGCTTCGTGCGTCGGACCCCTCTCCGGCCATTCGGCGTGTCAATGGTGGTGGCCGCTTTGCTGTCAATTTCTGCCATTCCGCATGGATGGTCTTCGTGTAGCAGCGTGTTTTCGTTTGAGGGACTTCGTCACTTCGGCAATAACCGAGGCAAGACGTAGCGCAGCCGCTTTCATTTGCGCGTTGCTAAAGCCCCCGAATCCGAGGACCAGGCCGGGCCGCTCCGTGCCAGGCGCGAACATCGGCGATACAGGACGCACAGCGACTCCGGCCCCAGCGGCCAGCTCGACCACTTTGCGATCGTCCATGCCTTCCGCCAGCCAAAGGATAACGTGCATGCCCTGGTCGCCTGGTTCCAGCCATGCCAAATCCTTGGGGAGCAACGCGTCGAGCGTCTCTATCAACTGGACTCGATGACCCGAGTACACATTGCGAACTCTGCGAATGTGGCGCTCCAGATGGCCCTCCGCCATGAAGGCCGCCAGCACATGCTGGTCGGCGTTCGGCGGATGACGGTCCATCAGCACACGCGCGCCGCAAAAAGCATCGACCAGATCATCGGGAACGATCACGTAGCCCAACCGCAACGACGGAAACAGGATCTTGCTAAACGTGCCAAGATAAACGACCCGATCCGGGGCCAATCCCTGAAGCGACGGAAACGGATAGCCCTGGTATCGGAGTTCGCTATCGTAGTCGTCTTCGACGACCCATGCGTTGCTGGCGCGCGCCCACGCCAGCAACGCGTTGCGCCGGGCCATGCTCATCGGCATGCCCAACGGATACTGATGCGACGGCGTGACGAAGGCGGCACGCGCGTGAGGCGCCATCCGAATTCCTGCTTCGACATCGATGCCTTCGGCGTCGACCGGTACGCGAATCATCGTATCGCGATGGCCCATGCTCTCGAGTATGGCCGTTACGCCGCGGTACGCCGGGTTTTCGACCCACGCTTGATCACGCGAAGCCAGCAACACCTGACATGCGAGAAAGAGTCCCTGCTGTGTTCCACTGGTCACGATGACCTGACCGGGTTCGCAACGCACCGAACGTGACTTGCGCACGTAGCCGGCGATCGCTTCCCGGAGCGGTAACGCCCCAAGCGGATCGGCGTAACCGGCCGGCGCGCCGGGCCCCTTCGCGCGCAGGCGGTTGCCGAGCCGACGCCAGATGTCGGCGGGCGCAGTCAAACCGAGAGGGACGGATATCGCAAACGGCACCGGTGGAAGCGGCCTGAACTCCTGTGCGATCTGCGCGAACACTGCCGCTGGCTCTGGCAAGCCAGTCCGGGTCATCCGCTGGCGTGCCGTACCTGGTTCGCGTGTCTGTTGCGGCTCGGCAAGCGCTTGAGCAACCCGTGTGGCCGCGCGACCTTTCGATTCCAAGAAGCCTTCGGCAATCAACTGCTCATATGCCTCTATCACCGTGCCGCGCGCGATGTCCAGCGACGCTGCCAGCAATCGCGTGGACGGCAACGCATCGCCGGGCCGGATATCCCCTTTGCGTACCGCCTCTCGCAACGCCTGCGCCACTTGACGGCTCAGGTTACCGGCTGCCCGGTCCAGCATGCCGATTGACGGAATTTCAGCCATCCCGGCCGTTCTTGCCACGATTCTGGTCCTACAAAATTTGTCGAAACTGGACCTGTAGCATAAACCAGTTTTGCGTCACAATGCGTCCAGATGAAATTCGAACCGGTGACCTTCGACACCTCCGTGGAATAGACATGTACGTACCAGCCCATTTCAATGAACCTCGCCTCGAAAACCTGCATGCGCACGTCGCACAGCATCCGTTCGGCACTTTGATCACGCATGGGAGGAGCGGGCTGGACGCCAACCACCTTCCGTTTGAACTGGCGGCAGGAGAAGGCGAGTTGGGCGCGCTGCGCGCGCATGTCGCGCGCGCGAATCCGGTATGGCAGGACGTCTCGAACGGCGACGAGGTCCTCGTGGTCTTTCGCGCAGGAGATGCCTATATCTCCCCAAACTGGTACCCGAGCAAACACGAATTCCACAAGCAGGTGCCGACCTGGAATTACATCGTTGTCCACGCGTACGGACGCATCTCCGTTCACGACGACGAGCGCTACGTGCGCGGCCTGGTCGGCCGGCTGACCCGCACGCATGAGGCGTCGCAACCCCTGCCCTGGAAAATGGCCGACGCACCGAAGGACTATATCGATACCATGCTCGGTTCGATCGTCGGTCTGCAAATTGACATCACGCGTCTGGTCGGCAAGAGCAAGCTTGGCCAGAACAAGGAAGAGCGGGATATTCGAGGCGCCGGGGAAGCGCTCACTGCGCGCGGCAACTCCCCAATTGGCGAAGCGATGCTCGCTCACGCTGCGAAGAAGCTGGAATAGAACGATCCGCTCCCAGCAATGAGCTCGGCAGGATGTTAGGCGCCTGATTGTGGCGAATGCGCGCTGCCATCAACAATCCTGGGACTCAGTCCACTTCGAGATCAGACATGTCCGGAAACATCTTCTTCTCAGCAAGCTTATCGCTTGCCTATACGGCGTATTTCGTTGGCACCGCAAGTCCCGGACCGAGCAATCTCGCGATCATGTCCATTGCGGCCAATCACGGCCGGAAGGCGGCGTTGGCGTTCGCGCTGGGCGTCATTTCAGGGTCGATGTTCTGGGCGACGGTAGCGACGGTCGGCATATCAGCGGCGCTGATTGCCTGGTCCCATTTCATCGTGGCGATCAAGATTATCGGTGGACTGTACCTCCTCTGGCTGGCCTTCAAATCGGGACGCACTGCTCTTGCCACTGCAGCTGCAACCTCACCGAAACGGGAACAGCCAGAGAAGTTGACGAGCCTGTACACGCGAGGCGCGTTGCTGCATCTGACCAATCCGAAGGCCATACTCGTGTGGGTTTCGATTGTCGCCCTCTCTCCGAACAACTCGGGATCTGCCTACGGGACCGTGATTCCCGGCTGTGCGGTCATTGGATGCCTGGTGTTCAGCGGGTATGCCGTCCTGTTTTCCATGGACTCAGTTCGCCGGCTATACATTCGGACCCGTCGCGCTCTGGAAGGATGCCTTGCTGTCGTATTCGGGGTTGCCGGGATCAGGCTTCTGGCATGGCCTTCCAGATAGGGGCTCGGAAAGAGGCCTGACGATCTTCCCGGCCCTTCATGCCCTAGACTCTGTGCCCTTTCATTCATCTCCAGAGGAAGCCCTATGTACTCTTCCACCTTCATTTTCAGGGCCGGTCAGTACGACGAGGAATTCCATCGCCTCGACCAGAAGATCGCCGAAATCGCGCGTGCAATTCCTGGGTATCTGGGTGAGGAGACTTGGGAGAGTGCCAGCGCCGGGTTGATCCAGAACGTCTACTACTGGGAGTCGAAAGACGCACTGCTGCAATTGATCAGGCATCCGACGCACCTCGAAGCGAAGTCGAAGCAGGCCCGCTGGTTGGATGGCTACCGGGTCGTCATTGCGAAGGTGATCCGGGAATATGGGGATGGCAGGCTCGTGAAGCGCAAGGAAGATCAGCATGCTTGATCGAAACCGCGCTCACACCGTGTTCGAGGTAGCGTGGCCGTGCTGCCCCGATCCGTTGCGAACGTTTGCCGTTCGGGCATGAATGTCCGATGAATGTGGGCGGATTCAACCGGTGGATGCAATAGTTTGCTGGAATCGTTCGGCTGGCGTTTCGTAGTTCAGGGTTTTTCTCGGACGCTCGTTCAATCGTCTCGCTACGGCATTGAGTTTAGCCTGTGAAT
>NZ_QHKS01000017.1 GCF_003353175.1 Paraburkholderia lacunae
CTCCTGCCGGTGCGGCTGAAGTCCGAAGGCACGCCATATGCGCGTCACGGCCGTCTGCGACAGCCCCATCTCGCGGGCCATTGTGCGCGTGCTCCAGTGAGTCGCTCCCGTGGGCACGGACTCAAGCGTGCGTGCAATGAGCGCGTCTACCTGGGAGTCCTCGATCGTCCTCGGTGCTCCCGGGCGCGGTGCATCGAGCAAGCCGTCCACGCGGTGATTGATGAATCGCGAGCGCCACTTCGAAACCGTATGCGAGGTAACACGCTGTCTTGTCGCGACCGTCTTGTTGTCGATGCCCTCGGCGCAGGCCAGCACAATGCGTGCGCGCAAGGCCAGCGCCTGCGCGGTCTTGCGCCGCATGGTCAGNCACTAGCGTCGCAGCGCAAGAATAGCCTATAGGTCAATTTATCGAGGCTACTCCAGGCGCGCTTTCGCGAAGGTTAATTCTTGTCAGATGCGCACGTGCAGTCGTCCGAAATTGCAATGACTTGTTGCGCCAAAGAATTGATGGTGCTGTGAAGGTCGCGGTCTATCATCGGCGCGCCCAGCGCGTGACAAGCACGCTCGCGCGGGCCTCGATGAACGGAGCATCGGATCGAATTTCCGGGCAAGAACAATCGGACCGGGCTCGCGCTCGGTCTTCGCACGATTTTCTGAGTACCACACAACGGGGCCGGGTCCAACAAGGCGCGCAGCATCCCGCATTCACGCCGGTGCGCCGACCAACCAAGTGGCGCGCTCACAAAAAAAAGTGCCGCGAACGGCACCTTTTCTCCAACAACCAGCTTCCGCCGAAGCTTAGAAGCGGTGACGCAGACCGACCGTAGCAGCCGTCTGGTTCTTCGACGACGACGGCAGTTGTGTCACGTCGCCGCTGTAAATCGAAGCGACACCGCCGTCGCCCATTGCGTGCTGGTACACGGCTTGGGCGTAGACGTCCGTACGACGCGACAGCGAGTAGTCGGCTTGCAGGCCGATCTGGTGGTAGCGAACCGACTCCGAAGCACCGTTCGCGCCGACGCCATAACCCTTGCCGTCGGTGAAGGTGTAAGCAACGCCCAGGCCCAGAGCCGGGGTCACGTTGTACTTACCGTTGACTTCGTAGTTGTTGGCACGCAGCGATTGATGTGCGCCGGCGACGTTGTCGATACGCGATTGCGTCCATGCCAGACCGACGGTAGCCGGGCCGAACGAGTACGAACCTGCTGCGCCGAATTCACGCTGACGGAAGTTGCCGGTCAAGCCCATGATCGCGCCGTCCGAAGCACCGCCGTTGCTTGCCGTGCCTGCTGCGTTCGTTGCAGCCGGGTTGTTCTGCTGTGCGTAAGCAGCGCCCAAACGCAGACCTTGCCACTGGTATGCAGCACCAACGCTGTATTCACGGTTGTTTGCGAACGCGCCAGCCTGGTTCGAGAAGCCGTACGTGCCGCCGAACGTGAAGCCTGCGTAGTTAGCGCTCGAGTACTTGATCGAGTTGTTGACTGCAAAGCCGCCGTTCGTGTTCAGGTTGTCGTTGTTGAACGGGTGAGCGAAGTACGTGCCGCCCCAGCTGCCCGTTGCGGTCAGCGGTGCCAGGTAGTCTTGTGCCGCGTCGTATTGACGACCCAGCGTGACCGTACCGAATTGCTGGCTCGACAGACCGACGAACGCTTGACGGTTGAACATGCCGTTGTTGTTGGCGAACTTACCGTTGTTGATGTTGAAGCCGCTTTCCAACGTGAAGATGGCCTTCAGACCGCCGCCCAGATCTTCCGAACCGCGCAGACCGAACATGCTTTGGTTGATGCCGCCGCTACCCGCTGCCCACTTCGCGTTGTGGTTGACATTGCTGGTGTACGTCAGCCCGGCATCCAACAGACCATACAGCGTCACGCTGCTTTGTGCGTGAGCGACGGACGCGAACGATGCGGCAACCGCAACGACGATGAGACTCTTTTTCATGCGTGGGACTCCTGTTCGATAAATATACGCAGGGAGCAAGACCTGCCTCGACAGCGCTTGCACCGCACTGCCGCCCGGTTCGCCGAACCCTTTCGAGTCAGCCGGGCACCCTTGAAACGAGGCGTGAGTGTAGGGGGACACCCTAATAGCAATACGCGCAATTTGCGCAACAGGATTTTTCAGAATTCGCAACAATAACAACGGTTTTCGGATTAAGTCTTTGTTTTTTCGGCGTTTATCACGAATTAAGACGCACCGCGCGATTGCTCTAGACAGAAAATATTTGCAACTTCTCAATAATCAAAGTTGTGCGTATGCAACAACATTTAATATG
The DNA here is from genome assembly GCF_003353175.1 of Paraburkholderia lacunae. Lineage (GTDB taxonomy): Bacteria > Pseudomonadota > Gammaproteobacteria > Burkholderiales > Burkholderiaceae > Paraburkholderia > Paraburkholderia lacunae. The sequence continues at coordinate 2,276 of NZ_QHKS01000017.1, forward strand.
CCTGACGCAATCGAGTCGGAGCGATTAAAAAATGAGCAACGGGCTTATTGCCTGAAAATGAGGCAAATGCATGAGGCAGATGTGGGGCAGCGTAAATTTATTTCAGAAAACCTGGAACTTAATTCAATTTTTTCCGGTCGCCATTTTACGGAGATTATTGGACACAGCGCGACACAGCGCTTATTCCGTTGTTTTGGCGATTAACAGATGGCGATTAACAAATCGGGTTGAATTTCTCGGTTCGACTTCCGTACAGCTTGAATTCGCTCCATGCGTGCGTACCACACTGACTTTTCGCAGAGTTTCTTCACGAGGCTGCTCCAGCGTGCAAAAAAGAAAGCAGCGTTGCACTTCTCCGCCTCGCCTGCTTTCTGACGGGACAACCTTTCGGACACAATTGAAACTCATTGTGCTAATCCGGCCGCGAATCACGCAAATCAATTTCACAAAATCTGAATCAATCAGGGCGCTGATATATGCAACAATCCGATCGAATTAAGAGGAGCAAAAATGGATACTCTTCAGAATATGCGGGTGTTCGTGCGCGTTGTTGAAGCAGGTAGCTTTACGGCGGCTGGACAACACCTGAATGCCACAACCGCTCAGATGTCGCGTTCCATTTCGGACCTCGAAGCGCATCTACGCGCGCGTCTGCTCAATAGAACAACGAGGCAAATCGCGTTGACTGAAGCCGGTGAGCGATATTTGCACCGCTGCGAGCAAATTCTTGCGTATGTCGAGCAGGCCGAAGCAGAGGCGGGTGACGCTCAGGCGAAGCCTGCCGGCAACCTCAAAGCCCACGCGATGACGGGCCTCGGTCAGTGCTACATCGTGCCGATTATAAGTCGTGATCAAGCACGCTATCCGGATGTACGCGTCGAGTTGACGCTCGCGCAACGCACCCCTGATCTGCTAGATGAAGGATTTGACGTGTCCTTGACGATGGCGACCAAACTGCCCGATTCAGGACTTATATCTCAGCGCTTGGGCAGTGCGTTCAGTATTGCGTTCGCGTCGCCCGCTTATCTCGGGCGTAATGGCACACCGCTGGTACCCTCCGATCTCAGTCGACATAACTGTTTGCAGATGGTGACATCGGTCTTTCCCGCCGACGAGTGGACTTTCGATGGGCCGAACGGTCAAGAATCGATCGCACTCGGGAACGCCGCGCTCCGGATCAATGTCGCCGAAGCATTAGCGGTCGCCGTGTGCGAGGGAATGGGTGTCGGACTATTGCCGGCCTACTCCGCTGCCGGCGGGCTGCGGAGCGGAAAGGTCGTCCGGATTCTGCCGGAATATACGTCGCAGCAGATGAATGTTTACGCGTTATATCCGTCCCGTCAGTATCTCGACGCCAAGATACGTACGTGGGTCGACTTTCTCCGCGAGGAATTACCAGCGGCGCTGGCCAAGGACCAGACAAGGCTTGGGACGATCACACACAACCATGATCTGTCTGTGTGCGGTTTCGAGTAAATCGGTTTTATGCACTGCCATGCCGGGAGCCGATAGAAGAACAGGCGGGCGCCCGGCCACCGCCCGTCCTCTGGCACGCCGACATTAATGTGCTACGACTAGATTGCCTTCGACGGCACGACCAGTCGTGCGAATCGCAATAACAGCAAGCAGCGCCGCGGCAAGCGGAATCGCCAATGCCAGATAGAAACCACTTGGGCCGCTGAAGCCAAGAACTGTCCCGCCCGCGGCAGAGCCAGCGATTGCGCCAATCCGGCCCATGCCGATGGCCCAGCCGGTCGCCGTTGCACGCAACGCGGTCGGATATGCACTCACCACGAGATAGTTCAGCGCAATCTGTTGACCGCCAATACCGAGTCCCGCAGCACCTGCCAGTGCAAAGACGAGACCCCACGCTGTCCCCGCATAAGCAAGGCCGACAGAAATCGCAACACCAAGTCCGAGTAGCACGATCAGCAATTTGCGCGTACTGACGCGCGGCAGCAGCATTGAAAGCGGAATCGCGCAGACGATGAAAACTGCATTCACGATTACGGTGCCCAACGGTGCCTGCGCGACCGGCAAACCCGCCGCCTTCAGCACTGTGGGCAGCCACGACAGGAACATGAACCACGATACCCAGTTGCACAGATAGACGGCCCAAATAGCGACGGTATTGCGCGCATTCCCATGCTTGAATAACGCGGTAACGCTTGCTCGCGAAGCTGTTTCGGGTACCCGAAATGCCGCATCTGCCGGCACAGGAACGGCCAATAGACGACGCAAGATTTTTCGCACACGTTGCGTACTACCGGCCTGTTCCCGATTAACCAGGTAGTGTAACGACTCCGGCAGTGCGAAATAAAGCACGACGAGTAGAAGCAACGGCGCTCCACCGCCGACGACGAATACGCCTTGCCAGCCAATCAACGGCATCATGCGCGCGGCGAGTAGTCCGCCCAGCATCGCCCCGGCCGGCAGCCCAAGTAGAACGCCCGTCATGATCGAACCGCGGTGTCGTGCCGACCCATACTCCGCTGCGAGCGCGAGCAGAACCGGTGTGCAGCCGCCCATCCCCAAGCCAGCGACGAACCGCAGAAACAGGATCTGAAAGGTGCTGGCGGAAAAAGCCGTAAGCAAGGACGCGATGCTGAAGACACCTACGCCGCCAAGCAGCGCGGGACGCCGACCGATCCTGTCACCGATCAGGCCGAGCGTCATCGCGCCGATAGTCATGCCGAGCGTACCCGCAATTAGTATCGGCGCCAGATCACCGGGCCGCAGGCCGAACGTCGCAACAATCGCCGGGCCTGTGTAAGCGATGGCTTGCGTATCGAACCCATCGAACAGCGCGGTTGAGAAACACAGAATAAAAATGATCCATTGATATGGCCTCAGCGGCTCGCGATCAATAAGCGATGAGATGTCGAGAGGCTGGCTCAAAGATGTCCCCCTGTTTGCGCGAACGCATGGCTTTCAATTTATATCGGTCGGCGGCCTGATCCCAGAGTAGAAGAACCGGTATGGGTTCGTCCAATACTGATTTGGACTGCTTTCATAGTGCCAACGCATAGTGGTCTAACGCCGGCTGATCAAGCGCATCTTCGAGTTTCGGCTAAAGGTCTCCCGCGGAGTGCAGCGCGTTTGTCGGGGCTGAATCTAGCGTCGCCCTTCCTTGATCCGCTGCAGCCAAACCCTCCCTCTTTCGATCCATGAGCAGAACGGCTATCGTGGCAATCACCGCTGGCGCGGCAATGGCGACGAAATTCAGCTTCAGCGGTAGCGCCATTTCCATCAGGATGCCTATTATGATAGGGGCGAGAATCGCTCCACTTCGACCAAACCCCGACGCCCAGCCGATTCCCGTCGATCGCATTGCCAACGGATAGAACTGCCCGGCATAGGCATAGGTGAGAATCTGCGTACCGATAGTCGAGGCGCCCGCAAGTCCGACGACAACGAACAGCATCGACGTAGGCACTTTGAAGCCAAGCAACGTGATCGACATGGCGGCAAGCGCATACATGCAAGCCAGCACATGCTTGATATTGAAGCGATCCGCGAGCCACCCGCCGCCGATCGCGCCTATCATCGCACCGAGGTTGAGCACCAGAACGAATGTCAGCGCCGAACCCAGCGTGTAACCCGCGCTTGCCATCAGCTTGGTGAGCCACGAACTCAGCGCGTACACCATGAACAGGCACATGAAGAAGGCGATCCACAGCATGACCGTACCGACCGCGCGTCCATCCTGGAACAGCTTGCCAATCGGCGTGGCCCGCGCTGTGCCGCCGTCGGACAAAACGAACCGGTCGCCTTCCTGCGCAACATGATCGGGCACGAGACGGGTCGCGATGGAGCGCAACGCGTCGGTGCGCCCGGAGCGGAGCAGGAACGCCATCGACTCCGGCATCATTCGCAAAACAAACGGAATCAGAAGCACCGGCAGGCCCGCGGCAATGAACACCGACTGCCAGCCGAAGCGCTCGATCAATCCTTTGCCAAGCAGCGCCGCCAACATGCCGCCAACCGAATAGCCGCTAAACATCAACGTCACCATCGTGCTGCGAATTTTGCGCGGCGAGTACTCGGACATTTGTGCGACGACGTTGGGCATCACGCCGCCAATGCCCAGTCCGGCGATAAACCGGAAGGCGCCGAACGTCACCGGATCTCGGGCGAAGCCGGCCGCGGCGGTAAAGACGCTGAACAGCAAAATGCACGTCGCGATTGTCCAGCGCCGGCCGAAACGATCCGCAATCGTGCCGAAGAACACGGCGCCGAACATCATCCCGAACAACGCGGTGCTCACCATGAAACCGGCGCTCGTCGACTTGATGCCCATCTCCTTCATGATCGAAGGCAACGCTATGCCCGCGACCGCCAGGTCGTAGCCGTCGAAGATGATGACAAGCGTGCACATGGCCAGCACGATTGCATGTAGACGCGTGAAGCGCGCGTCGTCGCCAAACTTATGAATATCGATTTGCCGCACGATTGTTCTCCTTAAACCGGCTTAAACGAGGCGCACGCGCACGGCGTGCTAAGAGCAGATGTAGCTGGTAGCTTGATTCGGATTGCCACTTGTGTAGGTACCCTTAGCCGGATACAGGCAGATAGGTCTTGATTTCGGTGCAGCCGCATTCGAGTTCGATATATCGATACGATTGGGCGACGTCTTGCTTTCGACCCAGGTAGTGAGTGCCGTGTACAACTGATCATGCGTGGGCAAAGGCGGATCCGCTGCAGCGTTCGCCGTTCCGTTACCCAGTCCATGCGTCATGCCGGGAATGAGATAGAACCGGAAAAAGTCCTGAATCGTAGAGAGTCCGCCCATCTGATCGGCGACACGGTTGTAGTAGTTGATCGACCCCTGCGGCATGATCAGGACATCGGCCAGTCCGTGGTACATCAACAGCTTCCCACCGTTGCTGCGAAACGCAGATAGGTCCGGATTGTCGGTATTGATGTTGGCGAAGGAGGGCTGAAGCGAGATACCTTGTGCAGACGCATTGGCAAGCTGGGCATACGTGAGCGCCGTCCAGCCGTTGGCACCGTTGCCGGTAGCGTTCGTGAAGGTCGGCGTCGCCAAAGCGGGCGTCTGCAATTCGAGCGCCACAAGGTCCGTCGAGATGGTAAAGGGCGTCGCACCTGCAAGAGCGGACAGATTCGTTCCACGTGTGAGCCCATACCAGAGCTGCGACCCGCTCGGCGTAACTGAAAAGCTGTTATCAGTTGCGGGAGACGGCACACTTCCGTCAGCCGTCTGGCCATACCACATCTTGTTGAATGCGGTGGCCTGAGTGGCCGTTACGCACGCCGCGCTCGCGTTGGTGCCGCCGCTAGCCGTGCAGATGACCGACGTATCCTGCGTCGGGTCGTACCGGCACTGGGACGGATCGGGTATGTACCCGAGATGCTGCCCGCCTGCGACGTCGCACGAACTGATAGCGGCATTCGATACGAGTGAAAGCTGAGCCGAAGTCAAAAGCGCTCCACCCAGGTCGCGCCGCATGACGATCTGCGGATAAAGTTCGTTGCTAATGAACTTTGTCCAGTTGATTGCTGGCGCCCCGTCAAGAATGCCGTCGAAATCGGTCGGGTTTGCCTGAGCTTCCTTGAGCCCCTGACGGCCGCCGGTCGAGAACCCATCCCAGTACGCGTACCTGGGCGCGGCTCCGTAATAGGCGCTCGCCAACGCCTTCGCCTTGACTGCCATTTCGTGGATCGCTCGCTGGGAAAAATCATTCCACAGCACGGTATTCGGCGTTCCGTCGGGGTTCATCGCAAATGAACCATTCGAGACGCTGTGGCCCGTATCGGTCGTCGCTGCAACCGCCCCCTCTTCGCCGGCCACCCGAAATGGTTCGGGGACCGCCGCGCCGGGATTATTCAGAATCGCTCCCGCGAGTTGCGTCAAGGACTCGTGGACGCCTCCCGCCCATCCACCACCGCCTTCCACATGCAGACGTTTGTTCCAGTTGGCCGGGGAAGGCAACCACACTTCGATGCCGATTCCGGGCGAGGTCGACGGAGCGTCAGCCGGTCCCGGATTGCCCGGCCCTACGTTGAGCTTGACCACGCACATGTCGTTGGCCGCGGTCGGCGTGGACGACGTCGCGGTGCCGGTCAGGACGAGGGCGTCCCCTTTTCTGAAGCTTTTAACCAATAACACTTTGGTATTGGCATCCGGCACGAAGCCGGTCTTGATGCTGTCGTCGCAAGTCAGCTTTTGCGTGACGGCGCTCAGGGAATCTACGTGCCCCCCGCATCCGCCCATTGCCAGTACGCACAGGGCGGCGGGTAGCCAAGGTTTGCCGATCTTCTTTGAAAGCGGGTACATCGTTGTCTCCTGACATGTCGTGTTCGTGTCGAACGGTGTCACCCGAACGACAGGTAATGCAGGAATCGTTAATGCCACGCGTCATTTGCAGACGGCGAATTCAAGAGCATCGAAGGTGGCTGCCTCAGGCGATCGCGGTCTTCCACGATGCCGCCCTCCGGCATGAAGCAGTGAGCGGGCTCAGTCGCGTCTCCAAGCACACCGCGCCGAAGATAATGCACTATAGAGCACACTTAACATGCATCATAATGCTCGTTAACACTACCGCAGGCGATGCGTCCCTGCCCTGATCCCAGGCAGGGAGCCGCCTGGCGGCGATATACTCGGCTCTTGCAACCGTGCGCTTTCCTTCTGGGAATCGAATGAACTCATCGCCGACCGATGTGCCCTCCGACGCAGCGCCCAAAGAACCCGTGCTCGTCGCGCTGGGTGAGCGAATCCGCCTTCTGCGGGCGCGGCGAGGCATGACACGGCGCGACCTCGCCCATCAGTCCAACGTGTCCGAACGTCATCTGGCCAACCTGGAAATGGGCACCGGGAATGCATCCGTCCTTGTGCTGGAGCAACTCGCGCAAACGCTTGGCTGCTCATTGGCGGCGCTCGTCGGCGATCCGTTGACCTGCTCACCCGAAGGCGAGCAGATTCTGGCGTTGTTGCGCGATCAACCACCGGCCGCCTTGCGACTCGCGCTCGAAACACTCAGGCAGTTGCTGAGTTCCAGTCCTACGGACCCCGACCGCTACCGACGGATTGCATTGATCGGCTTGCGAGGCGCCGGCAAATCGACGCTAGGCAAAATGCTGGCGGACGTAATGGAACTGCCTTTTATAGAGATCACCCGCGAGGTCGAACGGATCGCCGGTTGCAAGCCATCCGAGGTTCATGCGCTGTATGGCGCGACGGCGTATAGACGCTATGAATTCCGGGCATTGGAGGAAGTCCTCAAGCGTGAAGCGGAAGCCGTCATCGCCTCGCCGGGTGGACTTGTATCGGAGACGCGCACGTTCAATCTGCTTCTTTCGCGCTGTTTTACGGTCTGGTTAAGAGCCACGCCTGAGGATCACATGCAGCGTGTCATCGATCAGGGCGATCTGCGGCCGATGGCAGGCAGAAGCGAAGCAATGGACGACCTTCGCCGCATCCTCGCGGGTCGCTCCGAACTTTATGCACGCGCGGATGTTTCGTATGACACGAGCGGGAAAACCTTAAGGCAGTCGTATCAGGGATTGCGTGACTTGCTGGCGGCAATTTTATCGCCGCCATGTCGGCCTGATGCAACGAGCCCTTGCGAACACCAAAAAAACTCCACAACACAATTCTCAACGTTCTACGGAAAGTCACGGCACACCCCTCACGGTTGACCAACGGCAAAGCATTGCCCTCCACCCGATCATAAAGCGGGTGCGGCGCACGGAGACAGCAGCAGTTGGATCCAGTTTGACGACAGCAGGCGGAAACGAGTCACACACTTCGGGCGAGGCAAACCAGAAACCCGTCTGCTGCGTTCGTTTCGTCGACATCTGCTTCTTGTCTGGCGTGCGCGCGACAGGTAACTTCGGCTATCGCGACACGTCCGCAGAAACTACCCCATGTATCAATACACCGAATTCGACAAGGCCTTCGTGCGCAGCCGCGCTGCGCAGTTCCGCGATCAGCTCGAGCGCTGGCAGGCCGGCAGGCTGGACGAGGACTCATTCCGTCCGCTGCGCCTGCAGAACGGTTGGTATGTGCAACGCCACGCGCCGATGCTGCGCGTCGCCGTGCCATACGGTGAACTGTCGGCCGCGCAGCTGCGCGTGCTGGCGCGCATCGCGCGCGAATACGATGCGCCCGAAGCGGATGTGTACGAGCTCGCGTCTGCGACCCAGCTCAAGCTGGGCACGTTGAACCTGCCGACGCATTACGCGCACTTCACCACCCGCACGAACGTACAGTTCAACTGGATTCCGCTGTCGAAAGCAGCCGACGTGATGGACCTGCTGGCAAGCGTCGATATGCACGGTATCCAGACGAGCGGGAACTGCATTCGCAACATCTCGTGTGATGAACGCGCGGGTGTGGCGCCCGACGAAATCGCCGACCCGCGTCCTTTCGCCGAAATCATGCGGCAATGGACGACATTGCATCCCGAGTTCGCGTTTCTGCCACGCAAATTCAAGATCGCGATAACGGGGGCCATCGACGATCGCGCGGCCACCGATTGGCACGATGTCGGCTTGCGACTGCTGTCGAACGAACATGGTGATCTGGGCTTTTGTATCTCCGTAGGCGGCGGCATGGGGCGCACGCCGATGACCGCGACGGTGCTGCGCAAGTTCCTGCCGTGGCAGCACATCATGAACTACATCGAGGCGGTGGTACGCGTGTATAACCGCTATGGACGGCGCGACAACAAGTACAAGGCGCGAATCAAGATCCTCGTCAAGGCCGAGGGACAACGCTACATCGACGACGTCGAAGCGGAGTTCCTCGCGATCGTCGAAGAGGATGGCGGGCCTCATACGATTCCGCAATCGGAGCTCGATCGCGTGCGAGCGTCGTTCGTGCCGCCGCAGCGACGCGCGAGAACCGCGCACAACCCGCAAGCCTCTGTTGCCGCGCTGAACGCGATGGCTGCGCAACATCCAATGTTCGCGCGCTGGCTGCAGCGCAACGTCGCGTCGCACAAAGATCCGTCGATGCGTATCGTCACGCTCTCGTTCAAACGTTTGAACCAGGCGCCGGGCGATGCGTCGGCAAACCAGCTCGATCTCGTCGCCGATCTCGTCGACCGCTTTTCCGCGGGTGAAGCGCGCGTCACCCATACGCAGAATGTGGTGCTGCCGTGGGTGCATGTCGACGATCTGTTCGATCTCTGGCAGGCGGCCCGCAGCGCGGGTCTCGCGAGCGCGAACGTGCATCTGCTGACCGACATGATCGCGTGCCCCGGCGGCGACTTCTGCGCACTCGCCAACGCCCGTTCGATTCCCATTGCCGAGGCCATGACGGAGCGCTATCAGGATCTCGACGAATTGCACGACATCGGCGAAATCAACCTGCACATCAGCGGCTGCATCAACTCGTGCGGCCATCATCACAGCGGTCATATCGGCATTCTCGGCGTCGACAAGGACGGACAAGAGTGGTACCAGATCACGCTCGGCGGCGCGGACGGTTCCAATGCAAGCGGCGCTGCGCGCGCGGGGAAGGTGATCGGGCCGTCGTTTTCGGCGGCGGAAGTGCCGGACGTCGTGGAGGCGCTTATCGCCACCTATCGCGACGCGCGATGCGATGTGGAAGGACGAACGGAACGGTTCACCGAAACCGTCCAGCGTATCGGACTGGGTCCGTTCAAGTCGGCGGCCGACGAAGTCCGCGTCAAAGTGGAGGATCTCGCATGAAAACGGAGCGCATCCGGCTTCTGACGATGCCCGAGCACCAGGCAGAGAGCGCACTGCGCGTGCTCAAACTCGCTAACGACGAAGACCCGTTGTCGTTGAAAGACACGATAGATGGCATCGACCGCATCGAGCTCGAGTTTCCGCAATTCACCGATGGCCGCGCGTATAGCCAGGCGTATCTGCTGCGTCGCCGGCTCGGTTTCAAAGGCGATTTGCGCGCAACCGGTGACGTGCTCGTCGACCAGTTGCTCCAGATGGAGCGCACGGGCTTTTCGAGCGCGGTGTTGAACAAGGGCCTCGATCCAGCGGACGCGCGCAAGCAGTTTGATCGATTCCCTGCGTTTTATCAGCGCGATCTGGCGCATCGCGTGTAAAGAGGGGGCACTCGTTTTCAGTGCAATAAGTGACGGTAGCGCATTAACTGTGATTCACGAGTGCCGGGCGTTACCGAGCTGTATTGCCTGCTGCACGAGTTCGGCGAGGACACGCATTGCGCGATCGATTTCTGCGCTCCATGGATGCCCGAAGTTGAGCCGCACACAGTTTCTGAACGCCCGGGTCACCGAGAAAATTGGCCCCGGCGCGAGGCTGAAACCCTGTTCGATCGCCAGCCTGTGCAGTTCCAACGCGTCGATCTCGTCGGGGAATTCGAGCCACACGAAATAACCGCCTGCCGGCAACGTCCAGCGAACGCTGGGCGGCATCCAGCGCCGCGTTGCGCATCCATCGCGTCGCGCTGCGCGCGCAACGCGGCGCGCAGCTTGCGCAGGTGCTTGTCATAGCCACCGTGCTGCAGATAGTCCGCGATGCCCGCTTGCTCGGGAATGCTCGCCGAAAGCGTCGTCATCAGTTTGAGCCGCTGCACCTTGTCCGTGAATCCGCCGGCGGCCGCCCAGCCGATTCTGTAACCGGGCGCGAGTGTCTTCGAGAAAGAACAGCAGTGCATCACGAGCCCTTTCTTGTCGAATGCAATCGCAGGCAATGGATAATCTGCCTGAAAATGCAGTTCGCCGTAGATGTCGTCCTCGATTAACGGCACGTCACGTTGCGCGAGCAATTCGACTAGCGCCTTCTTCTTCTCCAGCGACAGCGTTGCGCCAGTAGGGTTCTGATAGTTCGTCATGAACCAACAGGCGCGGATCGGATGCCTGTCCAAAGCTTGCGCGAGCGCGTCGAGGTCGAGGCCAGTCAGCGGATCGACGGGGATTTCGACGGCACGCAAGTCGAGCCGTTCGATCGCCTGCAGCGCCGCATAGAAACCCGGCGACTCCACCGCGACCACATCGCCTGGCCGCGTCACTGCCATCAGACACAGGTTCAATGCCTCCAGCGCGCCGTTGGTCACGACGATTTCGTCCATTGACTGCGAAAGGCCCATGCCAAGATAGCGAAGCGCAATCTGCTGACGCAGCGCCTCATTGCCGGGCGGCAAATCGACCACCGTGCTCCACGGACTGATGAGCCGGGCCGATTGTGCAAGCGACTTTGCAAGCCGTGGCAGCGGAAAGAGCAATGGCGACGGAAACGCCGAGCCGAGTGGCACGACGCCCGGATGTTTGGCGGCTTCAAGAACGCTGAAGACCAGTTCGCTGATATCGACCTTCGCGGAGTCGGCAAGCGTGCGTGCCGGTCCCGGCATCCGTTCGCCCGACACCGCCGCGCCCCGCGCAACGTAGTAACCGGAGCGCTCCTGCGCGCGAATGAGGCCCCACTCTTCAAGCAGATAGTACGCACGAAACACGGTGGACTGGCTGACACCATGCTGCACGATGAGCTGACGCAGCGAGGGCATGCGCGCACCGACGGCAAGGCTGCCCGAGCGTATTTCTGCCGCCATCGCGTTGGCGAGTGCTTCGTATCGTGTCATCGAACGTCCGTCGTTCCGGCGCGCAGGAGTGCGCCTGAGCCTTTCATATTAGCGGTGACCACACTGTGTAATGAACGCCTGATTCGGCGCATCGACACGAAGACGATGACGGCAGCCGTCGCGGCGGCGATGAACGCGCTTGACGTGTTGGCTGACGGACGGTGCGTGCTCGCGCTTCGCGTGCCTCCGTCCGCTGCTCACGCCACCGTTCGCTCGTCCATTTCGCGCACTTGTCGGTCCGCGACGCACTCCACGAGCCGCACTATGCGCAGGACGATTTCGTGCATGCGTGTACCAGGCAGGAAAAATTCTGCGACACCCAGCGCTTTCAGCACACCCGTGCTTTCCGCTTGAACGTTCCCGCCAAGCACAACGGGCATCGCGGCGCGACACGCGCGCAGTTCATGCATCAGTTGCGATGTCAACTCGACATGTGCGCCTGCGAGCGACGACACGCCGATCATGTCGACGTCGTTCGCCAACGCGCGCTCCGCAACTTCCGCAGGCGAGATGAAGAGCTCGTTGGACACGACGTCGAAGCCCGCATCGATCAACGCGGCAGCCACCGCTTGCGCGCCGCGATCGTGGCCGTCCTGTCCGAGCTTCGTGATCATCACGCGGGGCTTGCGTCCCAGCGTCGATGTCAACCTGTCGACCTGTTCGCAGGCAGCCTTCCACATTGCATCCGATGAAAGCGCTTCCTCATAGATGCCGGCGCTCGCATGAAAACCGATCGCATGACGCGGCCACACGGCTTCGAGCGCGCGCGTGCATTCACCGACTGTCGCGCGCGCACGCATGCAGCAGATCGTCAACGCGAGCAGGTTGCCTGTGCCCTCGCGCGCGGCCGTTTCAAGCGCGCTCAACGCACGCGCCACATGCTCCGCATTGCGCCGCAGTTTGACCTCTGCGATGCGACGGACCTGGTGGCCGCGCACCTGTTTTCCGTCCAGCTCGAAACATGCGAGCGCTTCGTCCGCATCGCCATGAACGAACGCGTTGACGCCCACCACGATTCGTTGCCCGCTATCGATTTCCGCCTGCAGCGTCACAGCCGATTCGTGAATGCGTTCGCGAATCCATCCCGAGCGGATCGATTGCACGACGCCGCCGCACGCGTCGATCTCGCCAATCAGCGAACGGACGCGCGCTGCGATATCGGCCGTCAACGCTTCCATCATGTACGAACCGGCCCACGGATCGACGACGTCGCACAGTCCCATTTCGTGCTGAAGCATGAGTTGCGTGTCGCGAGCGAGGCGCGACGAGGATGCCGAAGGCAAGGCCAGCGCTTCGTCATGGGCGTTCGTATGCAGCGACTGCGTGCCGCCGAATACGGCCGCCAGCGCTTCGACGGTGGTGCGCACGACGTTGTTCGACGGCTTCTGCGCGGTCAGCGACCAGCCGGACGTCTGGCAATGCATCCGGAGCGCGCGCGCTTTGTCGGATGTCGCTCCGCACTGGGCTGCAAGTTCCGACCACACGAGACGCGCCGCACGCAGCTTCGCCACCTCGACATAGAAATCCGTGCCGACGCCGAAGAAGAAGCTCATGCGCTCACAGGCGTCGTCGGCACTCATTGAGCGCTCGCCAAGCGTTTCGACGTAAGTGCGCGCGTTGGCCATCGTCAGCGCCAGTTCGAGCACGGGATCGGCGCCGGCCTCCTGAAAGTGATAGCCGGACACCGATAGCGCGTTAAAGCGCGGAGCATGCCGCGCAAGATAGTCGACCACATCGGCGGCGATTCGCAACGACGGTTCAGGCGCGAAGATGCAGGTGTTGCGCACGATGAACTCTTTGAGAATGTCGTTCTGAATCGTGCCGGTCAGTTGCGCCGCGTCCACGTCGCGCTCGTCGGCCGCGACAATAAAGGCGGCCAGCACCGGCAGCACCGCGCCGTTCATCGTCATCGATACCGACGTCCGGTCGAGCGGAATGCCCGCGAAAAGGCGCGCCATATCTTCGACTGTATCGATCGCGACCCCGGCCAACCCGACATCGGCGCTCGCGCGCGGATCGTCCGAATCGTAGCCGCGCTGGGTCGGCAGATCGAATGCAACGGACAAACCCTGCGCCCCTTCCTCGAGCGCGGTGCGAAACGCGAGGTTCGAATCAGCGGCTTCCGCGTAGCCTGCGTATTGTCGAATCGTCCACGGCTTCGCCGTGTACATCGACGCGTACGGACCGCGCACGAACGGCGCAGCGCCAGGCATACTGTTCAGATGCGCAACGTTGGCGAGGTCGGAGGCGGTATAAAGCGTCTTCAGCGGCACGGCGCGTCGCCGGGACCGCACTCGCATCGGCGCCTCGCGTTTGACGGCGGATCTCATCGCTGTCTCCAGTGTTTTTCCGTGACGACGTCGGCGATCTTCAGGTTGTCGCTGCCGCGTCGCACTTCACTCCAATGCGTGATGCCCTGCCCGCTTTCGCGCTCGCCGACGACCTGCACGCTCAATGCGTCGCCGACATTGACGTTGCCATAGAAGTGTAGCGACCGGCTCGCGATCACCGGCGGCTCCGCAAACCGGTGCCGTTGCCATTCGGCGCGATCGACGAACGACTGGAAGCTCGCGAAGTAGAGAAAGTCCGCGCCATTGAAGTCATTGTTCGGGCATGGAAGAAACTGGGCGACCTCGTGCACGCCAGGCGCAAGGCCTTCGCACGATGCCCAGTCTCCTGCCCTCAGGCGCTTGCCCGTTTGCGTCATGGCAAGCGCTTCGTCGGGCGTCGGACTGACCGCACCCGCAAGCGCGGCAAGCGTTGCGCGCGCGACCGAGCGATTGTTGCGCGCTTCTCCGCGCGTGACGAACGTCGACGACATCGACACCTCCGCGATCGACGCGTCGCCACGCACGATGCGGTGTGTGCTGAAGTGCCGGACCGGGCCGGTCCTGCATAACGCGGTGTGAATCTCGAAGTCGTCGTTCTCGCGAACGGCATCGAAACCGTGCGCCCGCAGGCGGATCGCGGTGAAGGCGGCATACGAGCGGCCGCCGTTGTCGTCGCTGAAATCAGGCGTGGCTCGCCCTGTGTGCGCGGCCAGCGCCTCCCAATGGCGATGCCCGCATTCCTTCAGCAGCCAGTTCTCCGACAGGCCGGTGAAGCTCAGTTGCGGCATGCCGGCGCGATAGCGTCCAGTCGTGTTCTGCATAGGCTTCGGCCGGTCAAGCCGCGAGACTGTCGGTTGCCGGGACGGACGCATCGAGCGACGCACGGATCGCGTCGACGACATAAGCCGCGTCACGCGCAACGCCCGAGAAGCGCCCCGAACCCCACGTATGAAGCCACGGCAAGCCGATGAAATACAGTCCCGCTTGCGGCGTGATGCCCCGCGTGTGCGCCGGGTAGCCGCGTCCATTGAACACGGGCGCATCGATCCAGCTGAAGTCCGGCGTGAAGCCAATGCACCAGATGATCGACGTGATGCCGCTCGCCGCCAGATCGAACGACGTGCGCTCGCCGTCAGGCCGCCATACCGGCTCATAGGCCGCTTCGCGCGGCGCGTCGATGCCCTGCCTGTCGATGAACGCATCGATGCTCGCGTTGATACGGTTGTAGGTATCGTCCGCGCTATCCAGGTTCTCGATCAGGTTCGGCGAGAACTGCAGGCGGCCGTCGCGCAGATCCTCGAGCCGGCCATACAGTTCCATGCCTTCGAGCGCGAAACGCCGCAGATCGATATCGCGTCCGCCATCGCGGCCTGTCACGTAATGGTTCGTGTTGTCGCGCACGCCTTCGCGCAACGGATGCTGCTCGACCGGCATGTCGTAGTAGTGCATGTCGGCGAGCCAGTCGACCACGTCGCGCCCGCGATAGAAACGCGCGCAGCGCGGGGCCTCGCCGACCGCGAGGTACACCTTGCGCCCGCCCAGATGCAGATCTTCGGCGATCTGCGCACCCGACTGCCCCGAGCCGACGACGAGCACCGCACCGTCCGGCAAGACCTCAGGATTGCGATATTGCGAAGACTGTATCTGCAAGATCCCGGCGGGCAGACGCTCGGCCATGCGCGGCACGATCGGTGTGTGATAACCGCCCGAAGCCACGACGACGCGATCCGCAGTGAACTCCCCATTCGACGTCGAAACGTTGTAGCGTCCATCGACGTCGCGCTTCATGCGTTTGACCTCGGTGTGCTCGAGCACTGGCGCATCGACCATCGCAATGAAGCCATCCAGATACGCGATGATCTGATCCTTCTTCATGAAGCCATGCGGGTCGTCGCCACGATACGGGTAGCCGGGCAGCGCGCATTGCCAGTTCGGCGTGACGAGACAGAATGCGTCCCAGCGTTGCGAACGCCAGGTGTGCGTGACCGAATGCTTCTCGAGAACGAGATGATCGATGCCGGCCTCTTTCAGGTAGTAGCTGATGGACAGGCCAGCCTGGCCGCCACCGGCGACGATGACCGTGTAGTGACGATTCGCATGGGCCGCTTGAGGGCTAACGGTTGTGTTCGACATGGTTCTTTCCTGCCTTCCGTATGAATGTTCCTGCGCCCGCTGCAATCGCTTTGTCAATGGGCGCGCCGCATTCAGGTTTCACAAAAGTTCGACGACCTTCACGACCGCCAGCGGGTCCGACGAAAAGCCCTCGGCCTGCTGCTCGATCTGCGCGAGCTGATCCATGGCGGCGGAACAGGCGAAGCCGTATTTCTCGCGCACGCGCTCGGAGCCGATATGCAAAGCCTCGCGCGAGCGTTCGACAAACTCGCTCAACGCGTAGCTCTCGCCCGCGGCAAGGAACTCGCCGACTACCGTCGACGGCGAATAGCAGTTGGCTTCGGTGCCATCGGGCCACTGGACCCTGAAGTGCATGACTGGCATGACATATCCTTGATGAGTGATTTTTTCAGACGGGAGTGAATTGCAGTTGCCGCCGGTACAACGCGATGTGACGACGGGCGCTCGCGGTCCAACTGAAGCGCAGCAACAACTCAGGCACCGCGTGGGTGAAATCGACGCCGCCGCGCGCATTGAGCGAACGGCGCAGCGCGCTGGCGATGCTGTGCGCGTCGTGAGGCTGCGCCCAGCAGCAGACGCGTTCATCGAGGTACTCGATAAACGGCGCGATCCGCGAAACGACAACCGGCGTGCCCGACGCCAGTGCTTCCAGCACGACCAGCCCGAAACCCTCGCGCAACGAAACCATCGATACGACATCCGCGCGGCGAAAGAGCGCGGGCATGACGTCGTCGTCGAGCGGGCCGGTGACGACGATCGGACACCCCGCGCCAATTGCAAGATTCAGCGCCGAAGCGCGCTCAAAAAAACGCCGGCTATAGGCGTCGTGATCCAGAAGACTCGCGCCTCCCGCCACGACGAGTTGCGCATCGGCATGTGTCTGCCTGAGCAACGCGAACGCTTCGAGCAGTTGCAGCGTGTTCTTGCGTTCCTCGATGCCGCCGACTGCCAGAACGACAGGCGCGCCGACAATGCCGAATCTTGCGAGCGGCGCCGTGTCGGAGTTGTCACGTTTCACCGTGAAGCGCTTTAAATCGACGCCATTCGTCACGGTCACCGCGATCACGCCGAAGTCGCGCTGCATCCGGCACGTCCACGCATCGCTGACACAATAAACGGCGTCAGCATCCGCATACGCGCGCCGCTGCCATTCAACGAGGCGCGGCACGGTAAAGTCGTCGAGATGGTGGACCGTTCGCACGAACCCGCGTATCGCGCCTTCATGCCGAAGCTCGGCGAGTGCGTTGCCGCTGATGCTGTCCTGCGCGTGGAGAACGTCGAAGCTCGCCGGATCGTTGGCCAGCAATGCGGCCTTTAACGCGTCGATACGCGTCTGCACCATCGATACTGTGTCGCTCGCGTTCGCAGCGACGTGAGCGAGCACGATCCGGCACGGCGACGCCCGGAACATCGCGGCCCCGCCGACCGACGGCGCAAAGATCGTCACGCGATGCCCTGCGTCATACAACGCGCGCGCGAGTTCGAGCGTGTGCACGACGCCGCCGCGCGGGTTCACCGAATGCGTGAGGAGCGCGATTCGAAAGGGACGTGCCTTCATGCGCGCGCTCCCGAAGGCGCGCCGATAAACGGCCCGTCGCCTAAATTCCAGAGCAGCGCCGCGTCGCCGCGCTGAGTGAGCACCACTTCGCGCGACGCATCGACTTCGCCGATCACCGCGCACGTCAGATCGCGCGCATCGAAGCGCGCGAGCACTTCGTCCACGTGTTCCGCGCGCACCGACAGCACGAAGCCGAAGCTCGGAAACGCGCCGAGCCAGCGCTCGAAGTCGACGCCCTGCAGTCGTGGAATCGCGTCCAGATCGATTCGCGCGCCCATCGCCGAACATTCGAGCAGCATCAACGACGTGCCCAGCACGCCGGCCATGCTGATGTCCTTCGCGGCATCGCACAGGCCGCTTTCCGCGAGTGCGGGCAACAGTTCGAGATCGTCGCGCAAGCGCTGCGCCGGCGCGCCGACCGATGCGTTCCAGAACGGATACGGGTCTTCGAAGCGGCCACGCAGATCGACGGCCATCACCAGGCGATCGCCCGCGCGCGCGTTGAAGCTCGACAGCAGCGCACGCGCGCGGCCCACGATCGACACCGCGAGTTGCGGCTGCGCGCTGCGCGTATTGCTATGCCCGCCAACCACCGGCACGCCGTACGCAACCGACGCCGCCGCCATGCCGGCCAGCACTTCTTCGGCCGCGCCGATGCCGTCGCTCCACAACGCATCGACAACGGCAAGCGGCCGGCCGCCCATCGCGTACACGTCGCTGATGTTGACCATCACGCTGCTGTAGCCCGCGAACCACGGCATGGCTTCAACGAAATCGCTCACAAGCCCTTCGATCGCAAAAAGCAGGTAGCCGTCACCATCGCGGATCGCCGCGCAGTCGTCGCCGACCGCGACCGCCTGCGCGAGATCACGCACGCCGTGCGGCAGGCGCTGCGCCAACGACGCGACGACCCCGGCAATATCGGTCTTATGCCGAAAGCCTCGGCTTTCCCTTAGCCGTTCGACGAGCGAAGCGATGCTCATGACCGTCTCCGCGACGACGTGACGAGGCCGCTCTCCGGCGTAAAGCACGGCGGATAGTGCGCAAGCTCCGCTTCCATCAGATGATGCGCGCGCCCGAACAACATCTCTTCGCCAACCGATTGCCAGTGCAGACGCCGGAACAACGGCACATTCTGGCTTTGCACATGCGCAAGAAAAGTCTCGCAACCGAGCGCGTGCGCGCTGCTCACGGCGAGCCGGATCAGCGTCGAGCCGAGCTTGCCGTGCGAGCGGAACGCCGCATGCACCGCGAGCCGCGAGCCTAGCCACACATGCGGCTCGGTCTCGTGAATCCGTACGGTGCCGACTACCTGCTCTGGCACGCCCGCGACGCAACTCAATGCAACCAGCAGCTTCGCGTGGGTGTCGATTTCATCGCGATCGTCGCCGACGAAGATGCCCTGCTCGACGCAAAACACCGCGCGTCGCAGCGCATAGGCTTCGTTGCTTTCCCACGGTAGCGTCGCCCATTTCACGCGGTATTCCGCAGGCGTGAACGCAATCGGCAATGCGTCCAGCTCATCGACGGCTTCGCAGAACATGGCTACTCCTCGTACGATGCCAGCGACGAACATGCGCCGCATTTGCCGCAGCCCGCCTTGATGTCGGCGGAACGCATCTGCGCGTCGCGCAGCATCGCACCGAGCGGAACGAGCACCGATTTCATGAACTCCGGCGTCGGCGCCGGATGGTCTTCGAGCGGCGTGCCGCTGATCGGCACGAACGGCACGACGAACGGGTAGACGCCGAGCGCAATCAGTTCGCGCGAGATCGACAGGATCGCGTCGGCGGTGTCGCCAAGTCCCGCGAGAATGTACGTGCTCACCTGCCCTCTGCCGAACACCGCGACGGCCGCCTTGAACGCCTCCATATAGCGCGACACGGGCACGCTCGCCTTGCCGGGCATCACGCGTTCGCGCACGGCAGGCGTCACCACTTCCAGATGCATGCCGAGCGCATCGATACCGCTCGCTTTCATCCGTTCGAACCAGCGGTCGTCGTCGGGCGGCTCGCATTGCGCCTGGATCGGCAGATCGACAGCGGCCTTGATCGCGAACGCGCTTTCGCACAGGATCTGCGCGCCGCGATCGCTCGTCGGCGGCGTGCCCGTCGTCAGCACCATGTGCTTGACGCCGTCGAGCAGCACGGCCGCGCGCGCGACTTCGGCGAGTTGTTCAGGCGTCTTGCGCGCAATCGTGCGGCCCGCCGCGAGCGACTGGCCGATTGCGCAGAACTTGCATGTCTTGCGGCGGCTTTCGTAACGGATGCACGTTTGCAGCACGGTCGTCGCGAGCACATCGGTGCCGTGCAGCGTGGCGATGTGCGAATACGGCACGCCGTCCAGCGTTTGCAAACGCGTGAAGCGCGGCGCCTTCGGAAAGCTGATGTCCGCGATCGGTATCGTGCCGCGCATCAGCGCGCTCGCGCCCGCTTCATCCGGCGCACTGGCGACGAACGGCGAGTTCCACGCTGAACTCGTATGCACCGGCACCATGATCGTCACGCCGTCGACGGTGACCGCCTTGTGATCTGACGGCCCCGCGCCGCCGCGCCGGCCCGCGACGCCCGCATTCGGATCGACCAGACGCAAACCCGCGGACTGCAACTCGGTGCGCAGTTGCGTCATCTGCCTGTGCCGTTCGGTTCCCACTTCAGTTGACTGCCGGTTCATGGCCGGCAGATTCGCGCTGGCATTCATCCTGACCTCCACCCGTGGTATCGAAAGCGGCATCGGCGCTGAATCGCTCGAACGCCGTGTTCATCGGCGCGACCGGGGTCGCGGGACGATCGTTGATCGCAAGGCTCAACAACTCGGGCCGCGCGTAATGGCCGACCGAGTCCATCATCCGTTTACGCTTCGTGATCAGCGACATGTCGAGATCGGCGACCACCATCCCTTCGCCTTCGCGCAAAGGCTCGGCGAGATGCTGTCCTTCCGGCGACACGATCGCGGTATGACAGCCGCCGCGCAACGCCTTTTGCAGCTTCGGATCGGTCGTCACCGAATCGATCTGCGCTTCGCTCAGCCAGCCTGTCGAGTTGACGACGAAGCAGCCCGATTCGAGCGCGTGGTGACGGATCGTGACTTCGATCTGCTCGGCGAAGATCGGCCCGACGAGCGAGCCTGGGAACTGGCTGCAATGGATCTCTTCGTGCTGGGTCATCAACGTGTAGCGCGCGAGCGGGTTGTAGTGCTCCCAGCAGGCGAGCGCGCCGACGCGCGCGATGCCCGTATGCGCGACCTTCAGTCCTGCCGCGTCCCCTTGGCCCCAGATCATCCGCTCGTGAAAAGTCGGCGTGATCTTGCGGCGTTTGAGCACAAGGCGGCCGTCGACGTCGAACACGAGCTGCGTGTTGTACAGGCTGCCGTGATCGCGCTCGTTCACGCCGAGCACCACCACCATCGCGTGACGGCGCGCGCGTTCGGCTACCGCCTGTGTCACGGGCCCCGGCACGACGACGGCCTGCTCATACAGCCGCATGTGGTCGGCGCCCGACGCGACGGGCGGACGCACGAACGAAAAGTACGGATAGTACGGCACGAACGTCTCGGGGAAGACGATCAGCTGTACGCCTTTGGACGCGGCTTCGTCGATCGCGGCGCACACCTTGTCGAGCGTGCCGCCGGGACGATCGAACTCCGGTGCAATCTGCACCGCGGCCGCTCGGATGATTCGCTGGTCGGACATGATCGGCACCCGGCCCGCGCTCAAACGGTCCACGTGTGGATGACCAGCGCGTTCTCCTTGCGATGGAGAAGCTGAATATCGAGCACGTCGAGCGGACTGATCGGCCGGATGCCTTCGATCAGCGACGCTTCGCCATGACCGTACAGCGCCTGCAACGCGAAGCGGCAGGCGTACACCTTGCCGCCTTCTTCCATGAACTTCATCAGTTGCTTGTTGAAGTTCAGATGACCCGGAAAGGCTTCGTCGCCGAGCGTCGGAAAGCCGCGTTGCAGACCGAGCGTGACGCCCGGCCCGTACAGCAACACCGACGTATCGAAGCCCTTGCGTTGCAGACGCGTGGCCTGCAACAGGTTGACGAAACCGATCGAGCCTTCGAACGCGACCGTGTGAAACGTCACCAGCGCCTTTTCGCCGGGTTCGGCTTTGACGTCGGGGAAAACCTTCTCTTCGTAATCGACCAGAAAATCGCCTTTCTGATGCAGAGGTTTATTGACGGCAGGCATATCACTCTCCAATAAGTCGCGTAATTGATCGTATTTGCCCGCCGGAAAATGACCGGCTGGCGAATTCAATAACGCAACGGATATGCCACCATCCGGCCCGAAACATGCAATCAACTTCCAATCATTCAAACGGCGATTGTTCGAGCGACCCGAAAAAAATCTTTGAATGCCTTGTTTGACGGGGCTTTGCACCGAATCGCGCAAGCCGGCTGCGCACCGTCTCAGCGCAGCGCAAGACATGTTCGTGCGTGCGCGTGGTGCGGCAAACCCCGGAAACGTGCATTCATCCAATCAATGCGATCAACTTTCCGACAAAATGAGAAATGATTTATTTTTATTGCGAGCCACGTGCTACTTTTGATCGACCCATTAAGGAATGTTTAGCATGGACAGCCTCACGCATCACTGGCTCAAGCGATTAACCGAAAGCCGCAAACCGGCTTATCTGGTGATTCCGGATCTGATTGAAGAAGATCTCGCGAGCGGGCGTCTGCGTCCGCGTGACCGTCTGCCGGGTCTGCGCGATCTGGCGGCCGCGCTGCAACTGAACTACACGACCGTCGCGCGCGCCTATGCCGAAGCGCGCAAGCGCGGCCTGCTCGATGCGCGCGCCGGCAGCGGCACCTTCGTGCGCGGCCGGACGCAGACGTTGCCGCTCGCGGGCGGGAGCAGTGTCGAGATGTCGATGAACATGCCGCCCGAGCCGCCCGAACTCGCGGCGCGTCTGCGCGAGTCGGCTGCGAGTCTTTTCGCGCAGGCCGATCCGTACCGCCTGCTGCGCTATCAGGATTTCGGCGGCACGCCCGACGATCGCGCGGCGGGCCGCGCCTGGCTGAAAGAGCGCCTGCCCCATTGCGCAGACGATACCGTGCTCGTCTGCCCGGGCATTCATAGCGCGCTCGTTGCGCTCGTTTCGCAACTCGCGCGCCGCGGCGAGACGATCTGCCTCGACACGCTCGCGTATCCAGGCATCAAGGCTATCGCGTCGCAACTCGGCGTGCGCCTGCAACCGCTGCCGCGCGACGACGAAGGGCCGCTGCCTCATGCATTCGAAGCGCTGTGCAAGAGCGAAAAACCCGGCGCGTTCTATTGCAATCCGACGCTGCAGAATCCGAGCACGCTCACGTTGTCGGGTCAGCGCCGCGAAGCGCTAGCCGATGTCGCGTTGCGCTATAGCGTGCCCATCATCGAAGACGACGCATACGGCTGGCTGCCGGCGAGGAAGCCCGTCGCGCTTGCCGCGCTCGCACCCGAGTTGACCTATCACGTCACCGGCTTTTCGAAGACACTCGGCGCCGGTTTGCGCGTCGCCTACCTGCGCGCGCCGACTGCGCGGCAAACGCAACGCATTGCCGGCGCGTTGCGCGCGACGACGGTGATGCCCAGTCCATTCACGGTGATGCTGGCGACGCAATGGGTCAACGATGGCACGGCGCACGAGATGCTCGACGCGATTCGCGTGGAGGCCAATGCGCGTCAGGCGATCGCCGCGCAGGAATTGGCCGCATTGCGCTACGACGCGCACGTCGACGGCTTTCACCTGTGGCTGCCCATTCCGGCGCAATGCAGCTGGAGTGCACCGGAACTGGCATTGCAACTGCGCAATCAGGGCGTCGGTGTGGTGGCGGGCGCCGCGTTCTCGACGGACGGCAATCCGCCCAACGCCATCCGCGTGTGCCTCGGCGGCCCGCAAGATCGCGACGATTGCCGCGACGCGTTGCAACGCGTCGCGGAGACGCTTAACGATCCGCATCATTTGCATATGCCGATGATGTAGGCGGTCATCACGTTGAGCATTCGGCGCACACGGCACTGCTATGAAATGTTGAGCGTCAGGTATTTCTGCTCGATGCGCTTGTACATGCCGCCCTTCAGCATCGAATCGGTCCCCTGATACACCTCTTCCTGATTCGCGCACGACACAATGGATCGATCCTCGCCGCTTCATGCATCCGAGTCGCCGACGATTCAGTCCTCGTTCGTGCCTGCGCAAAACATAGCGTCTCATGACAAAAACGCGAAGCGCGCGCTAGGTGGAACAGGAACGAGCATGCGACATATCGACTGCAGGTGCTTCAGGTCGGGCGTTGTGTCAGCAAGCATCGATGGGTAGTACAACATTCCGTCGACTTCCATCGCGAAGACGCTTCCATTACTGAGCAGGCTTTTTATGCACCCCTCAGTTAAGCCTAACCGTGCGCGGAATACATCCGGCGAAATTAGCGGACCGCTTGCGGCCATGCTGCGACGCCCCTCATCGGCCTGCTGTCGAATGCGCTCGCGCATGGACCCAGATTCATCGTCTTCGCCCGCCTCGCGGCAGGTGTCTCGGACTATCTGCTCTATGCAGGCAATAACCCCATCGGGTAGCCGCGCAAGCACGCCATACCGCACGTGAACTCCTTTGCTGCAAGCTGGCACACGGCGACAACGCCGTTCCACAGCAACTGTTCACGGCGCAAATGAGGACGAACCTCGCTTCGCCGCGAGTGGCCTAAGTTTGGAGAAAATGTAATGTTGCCGCCACTACGTTGGCCCCGCTCCGAAATTGACTACATGTCACGCTGGAAAAAGCGGCCGCAGTTGTCGGTACAGGGCTCGGTACGACGCTAACCGTTCCAAAAGTATTGAATGTCGCTCATCGTCAGGAACGAATTCCTGCGATAGCGACGGGGTACGGACAACGACCGGAAAATCGCCGTCAGCCGCTAACCAGCCGAGACGCGCGGCTCCGAGCGCCGCGATGCATTGTGAATCGGGCGGCCGGCTTATCCGTACCCCAAACGCGTCAGCAATCAACTGCGTCCAGAGCGCACTGCGTGCGCCTCCACCGATAAGGCTCAGCGAGGTTTCACGGGTGCCGTCCGCACGCAGGGCATCGAGGCCGTCCGACAAAGCAAACGTGACGCCCTCAAGAACCGAATAGGCGAGTGTGGCGCGGTCGGTCGAATCGACAAGTCCGCAAAACACGCCTTGGGCGTACGGGTCATTGTGGGGTGTTCGTTCACCGGAAAGATATGGCAGGAACAATGGCGCTTTTGCGCGGCGGTTCGCGCTGACACTCTCGACCTCACCTAGCAAACATGCTTCGTCAGCCGAAGTGAGGCTGCTTAGCCAACGAACGCAGCTAGCCGCAGACAGCACGACGCTCGTTCGGTGCCACCTGTTCGGAATCGCGTGACAGAGCGCGTGTACCCCTAGATGTGGGCTCGGCCGAAACTGCTCGGTGACAACGGACAGCACTCCGGAGGTGCCGAGAGATAGAAATGCATCCCCCGATGATGCCGCGCCTACGCCCAGCGCACTTGTCGCGGTGTCGCCTCCGCCAGCCGCAACAATAACGTTTGCGGGCAGACCAAGCTCGCTGGCCACACTGCCACGCACGACGCCAGCCGCTCGGCTCCCTTCTTCTATTGGGGGTACCTGCATTTGTGTCATGTCACACGCTTGCAAAAGCTCGTCGGACCACTCGCGACGCCCGACGTCGAGCCAAAGGGTTCCTGACGCATCGGAGGGGTCCGTGAGCTTTATACCGGTCAAGCGCAGGCGCAGATAGTCCTTCGGGAGCAGGACGCACGTCAGCTTTCGGAAGTGCTCGGGCTCGTGTCGTGCGACCCACAATAACTTTGGTGCCGTGAGCCCCGGCATTGCGCAATTTCCGGCGATTTCATGCAGCCTTGGTGCACGGACCGTGAGTTCAGTGCATTCACTGACGCTGCGCATATCGTTCCACAGTATCGCGGGGCGCAGCGGCCGGTCATTGGCACCAAGCAGAACAGCACCGTGCATTTGACCGGAAAGGCCAATGGCCCGTATGCACCCAAACGCATCGGGATAATTCTTGCGCAGCGCCGATAGTGCAACTCGCGTAGCTCGCCACCAATCCTCCGGGTCCTGTTCTGACCATCGGTGCCTCGGCCTCGATATTTCCAGCGGATGGCGAGCGGTTCCAACGACATGACCGTCGTTGGCCAGCAGTAAGACCTTCAGTTCGGTCGTGCCGAGGTCAATGCCAAGAAACATTTGCGAGCTCGAGATAAGTCTTGCCTTTACCTCCTAGAGGTCGAAATTGGTTGGCATTAGGACTACGTCGCGAATGGTCATACCGCGTTGCCGCGTCAGCATGAACATAATGACCTCGGCTACCTCGCTGGCCTCGATAAGGCTCCCCGACTCTTTGGCTTCTTTCAATTTTTCCTCTGGCCAGTCGGCGAGAAGTGCACTAGCGACTGGTCCGGGCGAGACAGAACCGACGCGTATTCCATGTTTGAAAACCTGACGCCGCACCGTCTGCACGAAGCAGTTAATCGCCCATTTGGAGGATGCGTAGACCGGTTCCCACGGCGTCGGGAAGTGAGCTGCGAGCGAACTGGTGACGACAATATCGCCGGCCCGTCGCGCCATCATGTGGGGCAACACGTCGTGGACATTTTTCATCACGACATTAACGTTCAGATTCAGCATCCGGTCAATCGCAGCGGTCTCCGCATCCACCAGATCGCCACCCACATAGGTACCTGCGTTGGCATGCAGGATGTCAATTTGCCCCGCGATGTCCAGCACGCTTGGCACGAGCGTTGAGCAGGCAGTCGAGTCGAGCAAATCCACGACAAGCGGAATCGCCGCGTCGCCGTGTTTCCTGCAGACTACCGTCAAGGCGACTTCATCGCGGTCGACCAGCACGACGCGAGCACCCGCCGCCAACATCGCCTCGGTGCTGGCCAAGCCTATGCCTGACGCAGCCCCAGTGACAACAGCGACCTTGCCTTGCAGTTCTCCGGCCATTTCCTAATCCTCCTGTTGGCGCTCATCGCAGACTTGCTGCGGTAGCAATCTCCCCGGATAACCTGACGCCCGTTGTGTCCGTAGCCGACATTGAACGCGGCTTCATCTTTCCACCTTTGCGCCGCCAAGGGCGCTATCCGCGTTGCGGTCGCAGCCAGTGTGAGTCGACCGTTGCAAAACCACAAACGAGCAACTGCTCATCCAGAGAGCAAATAATCAAGCGCAGAACTAGCTCTGTCAAGGCGATTTCGAGAGGGAAAACCCCGATGACCGACGGGTGAACGATGTTAATTTGTCTGTCGCCGAGACTGCGCTGGCCCCGCAGATGGAGGTGCGCTGCTCTTCAACTGCTCTCCACAGTGAGTCAATCCGCCAAATCTATGTCGTTGAACATGACGTGTCTTGTCATCAGATGATGAGAGGAAAGCTTTCCTGAATCGCGGACTGGACCTTGACCACCGCGGAATCGCGCATCGAGCTAGTCCGCCATGCAAGTACGATCGGGTAAATCAGGAGTTTCACCGGGCACTCGAAAAGCGTCAGCCCGGTCAGTCTGGAAATCGCCAGCGCCGCATGCCTCGGAATGGTCGCGACCGCGCGGGAGCCCTTCAGCAGATGCGGCAGGGAAGCAAAATGTGTTGTTGATGCTATGACGTTACGCCGTCGACCGAGTGCCGACAGCCCCTCATCCACTATCCCTACCACCCCGCCCGAAGAGACGAGAATGTGTCCTCGAGACAAGTATTCATCAAGCGTCAGAGTAGACGCCGCGCGGCGCTTGTCATCCAGGAGACATGCGTAATCTCCTTCGCCTACAACCCGCTGGTTGAGCCCTCGGCCGGACGATGCACCCGCAAACAACGCGAGGTCCATTTCGCGATTTGCCAGCGCGTCGCCGACAATCTGACTATGGGTTTGCCGGAATATGAGCCTCAGTCCAGGCGCGCTCTGCGCCAGGCGTTCAATCAACTGCCGACCCACAGCAATCTCAAAGTCATCGGACAGCCCAATCGAAACTGAGCGGCCGTGAAACGAGGTCGCATCGGGCCAAGCGACAGCGACGGTCTGACGGCACTTGCCAAGCGCTTCGCTCACCAGCGGTTTCAGCTCTTTTGCACGGGATGTCGGCGCAAGCCCCCGTCCAGTGCGTACGAACAGGGTGTCGGAAAACACTTCGCGCAGCCGTCTGAGCGCCGCACTCACTGCAGATTGGGTCAGATTGAGCCGAATTCCAGCGCGGCTTGCTCCCCCTTCCTCGAACAAAGCTTCAAAGACCTTGAAGAGGTTTAGGTCGACAGCATCGATATCAATTTTATTCATATCAGATAGTGGCGATATGCGTTCACACGATTTTACATCCGGGTAAAGATGCAGGCACAAACCTTCCTCAAGGAAACGCCATGTCGAAGTCAAAAGTCGCCGCGCTGCAAATCGGTTCCTCTGCAGCCGGAAAAGCCCGGACCCTGCAGCACATCCTCTCTTTCGAAGAGCAGATTCGCGCCTCCGGCGCCAAGCTCGTGGTCATGCCTGAGGCGTTGTTGGGCGGCTATCCTAAGGGTGAAATTTTCGGCACCCGTCTGGGCTATCGGTTGCCGGAAGGTCGCGACGCTTTCGCGCGGTACTACGACAACGCCATTGACGTGCCGGGCGAGGAGACCCAAGCGCTCGCTGACCTCTCGGCTAAGTGCGGCGCTTCAATCGTCATCGGCGTTATCGAGCGAGAGGGCAACACCCTCTACTGCACGGCGTTGTTCTTCAACCCTGACGACGGGCTGGTGGCAAAACACCGCAAGCTAATGCCGACGGGCACGGAGCGACTCATTTGGGGACAAGGTGACGGGTCGACGTTGCCTGCCGTGAAGACCGAAGCCGGCGTGGCGGGGACGGCAATCTGCTGGGAAAATCACATGCCGCTCCTGCGCACGGCGATGTATGCCAAGGGTGTGCAGGTCTGGTGTGCGCCGACGGTGGACGATCGGGACATCTGGCAGTGCTCGATGCGACATATCGCTCACGAAGGTAGGTGCTTCGTTATCAGCGCATGTCAGGTACAACCTTCGCCAGCACAGCTCGGCATAGAAGTGCCGGATTGGGACGAAAACCGGCCACTCATCAACGGTGGCAGCCTCATCGTGGGATCTTTGGGCGAAGTTCTGGCAGGTCCGCTGCATGGCGAGACAGGATTGGTAGTCGCTGAAATCGATACCGATGAGCTTGTTCGCGCCCGATATGACTTCGACGTTGTGGGCCACTATTCGCGGCCCGACGTGTTTTCGTTGTCCGTCGACGAGCGCGCCAAGCGAACGGTGGAGTTCAAGTCGTAGTCGAAACGTCACGTAAGGCGATTGAGCGCCGCGCTTATGAAGCGCCAGTGCTTATCGTCCAGATGAGCCGCCCGCGCAGCGAAGTCCGGTTAGTTTTGACGAGCACGCGGATTGGTTCCAACGGGCGCCCAAGCGCCTCGTTGACTTACGGGCATGCAACGGACCTGGTCTTTCGCCAACGTAGCCGTTCAGCACGAGGTCCGGCCGGTTCCATCCGAGGTTGTCGAGGGACGACTCACCGAAACTAAGTTCAGTAAGCGAAGACGCCGGCAACTGCTGGCACGCAACGTTAAAGCAGCGCCGCACAGCTTCCTGCTGTCTGCACGATGGGGCACCAGCCGCGTTATTCAAACATTCGGTGCAGGTAGCGGTCCGAACAACTTCTCCATGGCCAGACCAATCGCGAGAAGTTTTTGGTCGCTTCCTACGGGCCCGTCGAGCGCCATACCCACGGGCAGTCCGCCTGATGTCTGACCCGCTGGAAGAGTCAGGCCCGGAATCCCAACGATGCTACCAGGGTCGCAGTTTCGGATAAACGTCGCAAACTCGTCAACTGCGGGCCCTCCATTCACGCTGACTGTTGACGAACCGTGTACGAAGTCGATAGGTACGGCAGGCAGCGGAGTTGTGGGAAAGAAGATTGCGTCTATATTGTTTGCACTAAAGTAGGCGTCAAAGAGGGCCCGCATCTGCGGTCGGTAGACGTTGAGGGCGTCAGGATATTCGGCGGCCGCGCTATCGGAGGTGACAGAAACGAATCCTGCCTTCACATCCGGGTCAGCGACGTTCGCAGCGATGTCCGACAGCGTTATATTGGCTGCGCCGCTATCAGCGAGGTAAGCCGGAATATCAACGGTGGCTTCATGGAAAACCAGTTGAAACCCGACCTTTGCTCCCAAGTCTCTGATAGTTGGTAAATCAACCGACACAAACGTCACACCGGCAGCCTGGAGTTTCGACTTCGCGGTATTCATGACTTGCAAGACCTGGTCGTCAACAACATCCCAATAGGTAGCGGGTATGCCAAAACGCAGCCCGGCAAGCGCGGCCGGAGCAGGAATTGCCGCCCCCGTAATAACCGAATCAAGAAGAGCCACGTCCGCCACGGTGCGTCCCAAGGGACCGACTGTGTCTCTCGTGTGGCTTAGCGGAAGCACACCAGTTCCGTCGTAGCGGCGCTCCGGTCCGCCATTTCCAACCGATGGCCTTAGGCCTGCAATACCGTTAAGGGCCGCGGGGATTCGTACGGAGCCTCCCGTGTCAGTTCCCAGGCCGACTGGTGCCATTCTGGCAGCAATCGCTACGCCGGTACCGCCAGATGAACCACCGACCATGCGATTTGTGTCGTAGGGATTCCTTGCGACGCCAGCAAAAGGCGCGAAGTTTGTGGTTGTAATGCCGAACGCTAGTTCGTGCATATTCGCTTTGCCAATGATGATGGCGCCAGCGCTCAGAAGTGGGCCAAGCACCTTGGCGTCAGCATTTGGCTGAAAGTTCATCATCGCCGGAGTCGCTCCTGTCGTTGGAAGCGTCCGCGTATTGATGTTGTCTTTTACGACGATAGGAAGCCCAGCCAATCGCGGCAACTTCTGC
Organism: Paraburkholderia lacunae; assembly: GCF_003353175.1. GTDB lineage: Bacteria > Pseudomonadota > Gammaproteobacteria > Burkholderiales > Burkholderiaceae > Paraburkholderia > Paraburkholderia lacunae. The sequence continues at coordinate 32,738 of NZ_QHKS01000017.1, forward strand.
CCTGCAGCCCGAGCCGCGTCGACCGCACGGGCTGCCGAAATTGCCGCGTCGGTATTCAGCGTTATAAAAGCTCTGAGATTGTTCAAAGCCGCGGCCCGGGATAGTAGAGTTCGAACATATGTCTCAGCAGACAGTTGCCCTGAAGCGATGGCCGTCACGGCCTCTGACGCGGTCAATGCGAGTTGTTGGGTCTGACTCATGGATTCAGGAGGGGACAAGTGACTTCCGCCGCAGGCAGAAAGTCCGGCGGATGCGATTGGGGCAACTGCCAACGCACCAACTCCCGATACAAAACGGCGTCGACCCTTAGATTCCGGGGAATTCATACTGTCTCCGATATTATTTAGAACGTTCGCTCAGGGCGCCATGGCACGTTTTAAAATGATAAAAACGACTAGGTGACGAGTCGAACTGAATGTTGAATTCAAATTTGGATAATCGCTAAACCGCTTCTCGAGCAGATGCCGGACAGAGCCAGCCTCCGCCGTTTAATCCATGCACAACGGTATGTCGTCTACGCTTTCGCCGAGCCGCGCTCTAGAACGGGTAAGTTATTGGCTTGTCGAGCACGCTCACCCATTGCGTCTGAGTAAATTCGTGGAAGTTAGCTGGCCCCCCGAATCGACCACCATTGCCGGACGCACCCATTCCCCCGAACGGCACGTGGAACTCGTTGTTCACAGTCTGGTCGTTGACATGCACCATGCCTGCCTTGATACGCGCTGACAGCGCGAGCCCGCGTGCCAGAGAGCTCGTATGCACTGCCGCAGCCAGACCATATGGCGACCCGTTGACCAATTGAACCGCCTCGTCGTCTGTATCGAAGACAGTGATAGGCGCGACCGGACCAAATATTTCCTCCTGGAACGCTGGCATATCAACGGTCACTCCTGTCAGCACAGTCGGCGAATAGAAGAGCTTCGAGAATTCACCACCGACGCGGAGCGTTGCCCCGGCTGCCACGCTCTTGCGCACAATGTCGTCGATTCTGTCGAGTTGTTTTTTGTTGATGAGCGGCCCGAGGTGAACCTGTTCGGTATGCGGGTTGCCGACACGCAGATTTCTGGCGCGCTGAGCCAGCTTGTCCGCATACTCATCGGCGACCGCCCGATGTACGAGATGCCTTCCCGTCTGCATGCAAATCTGCCCCTGGTGAAGGAATGAGCCCCACGCTCCGTTCGAACTGGCAGCATCCAGGTCCGCGTCTTCCAGAATGACAATGGCATTGTTGCCGCCCAACTCAAGTGCAACTTTCTTGAGCATCTCACCGCAAATTCGGCCAATTGAGCGTCCAACGGCCGTAGAACCGGTGAACGAGATCATCCCGACCTGTGGGTGACGCACAAGGGCATCACCTGCTTCGGCAGCTCCTGGGATAACGTGCAGAACGCCCGAGGGCAAGCCAGCGTCCTCAAAGACGCTCGCGAGTAGCAATCCTCCGCTAACCGCGCTTTGCGGGTCCGGTTTCAACACCACGGCGTTGCCAACGGCAAGTGCGGGAGCGACCGAACGCATCGAGAGCAGGATGGGGAAATTCCATGGAGCGATGACACCGACAACGCCAATCGGTACATGACGGCAAATGTTCATGCGACCGGGCATCGCCGACGGGTACAGCGCGCCCTCCGACTGCATGGGCATTGCTGCTGCCGCCAGCAATTGCTCATACGTGGCATGCAGTTCCCACTGCGCTTTGGCCGTTGTGGACCCACACTCTCTAACGTTCCATTCATTAATCTCCGGGGCACGTTTCTTAAGCAACCTTGCCGCCTCGCGCAAGATTGCGGCTCTCTGGTCAAACGGGGTGGATGCCCACGCCTCCTGCGCGGCCGCTGCCGACTTTGCCGCGCGGTCAATGTCCTCCGGGCCGCCCAGTCCTACGTTGGCCAACGTCTCACCGGTTGAGGGTTCGGTTACGGGGTGGACGCCACCGATGGCGTTCGTCCATCCATCGGAAAAGATAAGGCCGGTCCACATGACTTTGGTGTCGATGCTGCTCATAACTACCTCTTTCAGAAGCGGGTTCAGATTCTGGGTGAGTACTGTCAGTCAGCCGCAGCCACGGCAATTTTTGCGTTCTCTGCCGACGGCTTTCTCGTCCGCGAAGTCAGCGTTATTGCGATGGCCGCGATAACACCAGGAACCGCGAACACCATGAAGTTGAAGGTAATGGGAAGATTCATGCTGACAAGGTAACCGCCTAAAGCGGGACCGGCGACGGCGCCAAATCGACCTGCCGCGGCAGCCCAGCCGACACCGGTTGACCGGACACTCGCCGGATAGAACTGGGCGGCGAACGCGTGCACGATGCACAAGGTCCCGATAGTCGTTGCGCCGGCTAGCATCAGAAGAACATCTAAGATAAAAGCGTTCTGCTTGTAGCCGAGGAGGCCGATTGACACTGTGGCAACCGCGAAGAACAGGATGAGCGTGCCTTTGCCACCCCACCTATCCGCCAGCCAGCCGCTCGCAAGTCCCCCTAAGACAGCGCCCGCGTTCAGCGTGATGAGGAAGGTGAGACTGGAGCCGAGTGAATATCCATTCGCCGTCATCAGTTTGGGAAGCCAGGTGTTCAGGCCATAGACCATCAGCATGCACATCCCGAAGGCAACCCAAATCAGCAGCGTGTCTGCTGCTCGACCGTCCTTGAAGATTTGTACAATTCGGGATTGCGTCGACTTTACCGATGTCGTCGACATCGTTGACGCGAGCGACTCGGCGCCACCCCGATAGCTCGGGGCGAGTTTGCGTAAGACGCGGTCAGCCTCGACGAAGCGGCGATTTGCGAGAAGAAATGCAATCGACTCTGGCAGCCAGCGGAACAGAATCGGGAGCGTGAGCAGGGGCAAACCTGCGATCAGAAAGTTGGCTCGCCAACCGAAAGTGGGGGTGATGACTTTTCCCATCACCGCGGCGATGACCCCGCCTACCGAAAAGAAACTTAACATCACGGTCACCATGATGTTGCGCTTTGCCTTCGGTGACATTTCAGTCACGAGGGCTACGATGTTCGGCACCATGCCGCCCAGACCAACCCCGGTAAAGAAACGGCAAATGACAAACTGCGTGGAATTCTCACAGAAGCCGTTTCCGAACGCGGCAAGTCCGAAGACAACCAGGCACGCGAGAATCACGCGGCGACGTCCAATTCTGTCCGATGAGCTGCCCAGCGACAGAGCGCCTACCATCATCCCAAACAGGGCGCTGCTACCAATGATGCCTGCCGTCACCGCCGGAAGCTTCCATTCGACCATCAGTTGCGGAAGGACCGAGCCATAAATGACCAGGTCGTAACCGTCGAATAGCATCAGCATCGAGCACCAGAACATAATCATCAGGTGAAACGAGTTGACGCGCGTCCCATCGACGACGTCGTCGATAATGTTGGTGCTCATGTTTGTCTCCAATTTAGATAAACGAAGCCGCTCTTATGTCGGTTAATAATTAGCAATACTTACAGATAGCAGCAATGTTGCCCAAGACGAACAGCGCTCTATTCCTCAGTTAAACCGAGAATCGCTTGATTTCCTGGTCTCGCCAGACGATGCCCGCACCCGGCAACTCGCCGAAGTACGCTTTGCCGTCTTTAAACTTCAGTGTCGGTTCAAGGATTGGGCCTGCAAGGTCCATTCGTTCCAGCCAGTGACACGTCGGACTAACAGCCAGAAGATGAGCGCTAAATTCCTGAAAGATGTGACTCGACATCGGCAGCCCATGCTGCTCCGCAAGGGCGCTTGCACGGAGCCAACCGGTAACGCCGCCAATTTTCATCAAGTCAGGCATGCACAGGTCGCAGGCCCCGGCGCTAAGCGCGAGACTCATTTCGTCAGGCCCGAACCAGTTCTCGCCCATCTGCACCGGGACATTCAATGCGTCGCGCACTTTTGCGTGTCCTTGGTAATCCTGCTGCAATGTCGGCTCCTCCACCCATGCCACGCCTTCCTGCTCTAGTACCTGACCTCGGCGGATGGCTTCTGGAACCGTCAGACCCTGGTTGTAGTCGACCATGATTTGGACGTTGTCGCCGACGACCTCCCGGATGCTACGGACGACCTTGATGTCGTCCTGAAGAGTCGGATAGCCGATTTTTGTCTTGATAGCGGCGAAGCCGGCTTCGGCAGCGCCCTTAGCACGATGCGTCGCGAGTTCTACGCCGTCCATGCTGTGGCTGTCGTACGCGAGCAATGGCCGGGCAACGCCGCCGAGGAGCTCGACAAGCGGAAGTCCGTGTACTTTGGCCTTCGCATCCCATAGCGCCATATCAATGCCGGCCGTCGCCATCCGAACGAGGCCCGTATTTCCAAGCAACCTGAATTTCGACTGCAGCAGCTGGTCGATATGGCGGGGCGCCAACGGGTGGCCTACGATGACTGCCGCCAGCTCATCAACCGTCTGTTGCACTGGCTTTAAGGCTAGAGGCGTATATGTGAAAAGGTAGGCATGCCCCGTCACACCCCTATCCGTCTGCAGGTCGAGCAGGACGAGCGGAGAGCTAGCCACCGTACCAACAGCCGTCTTAACCGGGTATTCCAAAGGAACGTTCACCGCGCGGGTGCGCAGACCAACGATTTTCGTGTCGCTCATCACTTCTCCATCACATCGGGTTCGTACCTCGGTGCGTCGACCCGCGAAAATTCCTGTGAGTTACCAGTCCAGACATAGTCCTTGGAAAGCTTCGAAACGGAAGGGCAACCGATTTGGGCGAGCGTCCTTTCAATCTCGTCCTTCATGATTTCCAGCACCGCGTCTACTCCTCGCGCTCCATCCGCAGCGAGTCCGTACAGGGTTGCGCGGCCGAGGAGCACGGCGCTCGCTCCTTTCGCGAGCGCCTTTACGACGTCAGAGCCTCTTCGAATTCCGCTGTCGAGGAGAACGGGAGCACGAAGGCGAGCGGCGGTCGGTTCGAGTGCTTCCAGTGGCGCGATGGCGCTATCAAGCTGGCGTCCGCCGTGGTTCGAGAGAATAACCCCGTCCGCACCGAGCGCTATGCATCGCTCGGCATCGTCCGGGCGGCTAATCCCCTTGATGAGGAGTTTGTGCGGCCAGAGGCTCCGCAGCCACGACAGGTCGTCCCAGGAAAAGCTCGCGTCCATCTGACGGCTCATCAATGCTGCCTGCAGTTCAGTGTCCTGCACGTCATCGCTGGCAAAGTTCGCGAGTTGCGGCACACCCTTGCGTACGAGGTCAAATGACCAGCGGGGATGAAGAGCGCCATCGAGAATCGTTTTGGGGCTGTAGCTCATCGGCAGCCCGAAACCGTTCCTGATATCGCGCTCACGCTTCCCATTCACGCCAACGTCGGTAGTCAGAATCAGCGTGGTGTATCCAGCGTTCAAAGCGCGCTTGACTAGCAACTCAGCCAGCTTCCGGTGCACGACGTAGAGCTGAAACCAGAGCTCGCCTCCAGATGCCTTTGCTACGGCCTCGAGTGAGGCTGTGGATGCGGTCGACAACGCAAAGGGAATTCCAAACTTTTCCGCTGCGCGAGCCAGCACGAGGTCGCCCTCTGGCCAGAGAATGCCGTTCAGCCCAGTTGGGGCTATGACAAGCGGCGCGCGCAACGGCTTGCCGAAGAGCGTTGTCTCAATGCTTCGCTTGCTCACGTCGACCAGACGGCGCGGCTGGAACCGAACGCTTTCGAAGACCTGCCGGTTGTGCTTCAAACCGAGTTCATCTTCTGCGCCGCCTTCGAGATAATCAAACACCATTCGAGGCAGGCGCCTCTTCGCCAGGAGACGAAAGTCGGCTACGTTCACAGGTTTGCTCATTTCACACTCCTCTGCTTGCTCACGCCGTGCGCGTCTCGACTTCGATAAGCATCGGCTTTTTGCTGGCAAGTGCCTGGCGCAGCGCAGAGGTCAAGGTCGCACTGGAATCCGCATGGAGAGCATCCACGCCGTAGCCGCGAGCGAGAGCGCAGAAGTCGAGGCCCGGCACATCAAGCCCAGGTACGTCTTCGACCTGAAGGACACCGGCGAACCAGCGCAACGCGCCATAAGTGCCATTCTTCATAATGACGAAAATCGCCGGTATATCGTATTGAGCCGCAGTCCAGAGTGCCTGAATGCCGTAGTTGGCAGAACCGTCGCCAATCACACCGATGACCTGGCGCTCCGGCTTCGCCAACTGAATGCCGACAGCGGCGGGAAGCGCGAATCCCAGACCACCTGCCGCAGCGAAGTAGTAGCTCCCCTGCTCGGTCATGCGTAAGCGCTGCCAGAGAATGTTCGTAGTCGACGTCGACTCGTTGACGTAGATAGCCTCACGCGGGGCCATCTCATCGAGAATGTCGAACACGCGCTCCGGCGTGAGCGGACCGGGCGCTTCAGGCGCTGGTTCCGGGCGACGGGTCGCGGCGGGTAGCGGCCGGGAGCTCTGAGAAACCTTCTCGCTGAGCGCGCGAAGCGTCAGTGCCACGTCCGCAATGATTGCATCACCCATCGGCGCGCGGGTCGCTTCGTTGATGTCGCAGGTGATAGCGATAAGGCGGGTGCCGTTCGGCAGGTACTCGCCCGGTTCGTACTGGTGATACCGGAACACTGGCGCGCCGACGACAAGCACGAGATCATGGCCGTCGAGGATACGGCTGATGCTCGCGATACCAGCCGGCAACAATCCACGGAAGAATGCATGCGTAGTGGGAAAAGCACAGCGAGGCGCTGACGGAGCCATCCATACCGGCATCGAAAGTTTCTCGGCAAGCGCGACTGCGAAGGCGTTTGCATTGCTCGCATCAACGTCGGGGCCGACAACCATGGCCGGGTTGCGGGCGCCCTCCAGCGATGCAAGCAAATCCGCCAGCGCTTCTCGGGACGGCAACCCGGCCAGCTCGACGCGCCGCTTCGCCAGATGTTCGACGCCGGGCCCGGCCTCCTGTTTCCAGTCGTCGTATGGCACCGACACATACACCGGGCCCGCAGCCGGCGTAGCGGCCGTATGAATAGCGCGGCTCAACGCGAGCGGGACCTCTTGCGCGCAGCTCGGCTCGCAGCTCCACTTCACTAGCGGACGAGGGAGCGCAGCCGCGTCCACGTTTGCCAGCAGGGCTTCGACGCCGGCCATTGCACGAACCTGTTGCCCGGCCGTTACGACCAGCGGCGTATGCGAATTCCACGCGTTCGCGAGCGCGCCCATTGCGTTACCGGTGCCCGCCGCAGAGTGCAGATTTACGAAAGCCGGGCGGCCTGTCGCTTGCGCGTAACCGTCAGCCATCCCCACAACTGCAGCCTCTTGGAGCCCCAGGATGTAGCGAAAGTCCTTCGGGAAATCTTTGAGAAACGGCAACTCGTTCGAACCCGGGTTACCGAAGAAAGTGGTCAATCCTTGCTCGCGAAGGATTTCGTAGCATGCTTGATGGACGGTGGTCATGAGATTTCTTCCTAGTCAACACTTCGATGCTAGGACCCGGTATAAAATAAATCAAATCATCAATTTTTCGATTCAATAATAGATATTATCTATATAGGCCAATCACCGTGACCACGACCGACCTGAACCTCATTCGCACCTTTGTAGCTATCTACGAGACGGGCAGCGTAAGTGCTGCAGCGAAGCGTCTTAACATCACCCAGCCATCGGTCAGTCATTCGCTGAGCCGGTTGCGGGACCTGTTACAGGACCCCCTTTTCACGCGGACACGTGAAGGAATGGTTCCGACGTTCAACGCAACCCAGCTGTTTCAGGCGTTCAAGCACGCGCTGGATAGCATCGAGACAGCCATATCGGCCACACGCAACTTTGACGCGATGCAGTCAACCCGGTGCTTCCGCCTCGCGTTGTCCGACCTCGGGGAGCTATATTTCCTGCCATTTCTTGTCAAGGAACTGCAGACAAGCGCGCCCTCGGTGGGGCTGGAAATCGTGCAACTCGAGAGCGAGCGGATTACCGAATGGCTGACCACGGGAAGTGTTGATGCTGCCGTCGGAAACCTGCAACTCACGGGCGGGCAGGCAAGAAAACGGACGTTGTTCACAGAGACCTATTCCTGCCTGCTCAGTGCTGCACATCCGGCCATCCGTGAAACGCTGAACCTGCAAGAATATGTGTCTGCGAACCATGCAGTCGTTGCTCCTTTCTCGGGACACCACCTGGTGGAGGACGTGATGACCGAGATGGGACTGTCCCGACGAATCGCGCTTCGCGTGCCACACTTCACAAATATCGTTGCAGTCATCGCGTCGACGGACCTCATCCTGACGCTCCCAACTCGCGTCGCGCGTGCTTTTGCCAGCGACGGAAGGATGCGGACGCTGCCGTTACCGTTTCCGATATCGTCGTTCGATGTCAACCTCTACTGGCAGCCCCACACAGAAGATTCGGCGGCTCAGCAATGGTTCTGCGACACCATTACACGCACGCTCAGCGGAGTTTGACATTCGACAGTCGCCGGCCTCGAACATCGCCTGCTGTACGCATTAATCCCTGAAGCAGGAAAGCGGGTCGCCCGCTCTGACGGCGCATCAGCGTGTACGCGCTTACGCATGAGCGACCCTTGGCGACTATTCAACTGCTTCCTTTCCAGGCCCAGTCTGCTCGCCAAGCGGCGCAAATGTCGTCCTGAGCTCTTCTGGCAGAGACTCCTGCTCGAAGTTGTGCACGCGTGCCGAGGGCTTGCGATTGAATAGCAGGCGCAAAACGTCTGGCCGCGAGTAATGGCCAACCGGGTCGTACGCGGCTTTCGCGACGCCAATCATGCCCAAGTCGATATCTGCGTAGAGCAGCCCTTCCTCGGTCTCGCCTAGCGGCTTGCAAAGCGGCGCGCCATCCGGCCCATAAATCACGGCGAAGCCGCCGCCTTCCGTTAACAGGGGAGCCTTCGCCGGTGTGTCGATGAGCATGTCCAGCATCCCCTTTGATACGGTCGCGCACGGTGCCAGCACGAAGCATTGACCTTCCAGCGCGTACACCTGGCTGGCCGCATTGTTGGCCTGCGCACTGAGCTGGAACGCGGCCCCGCGATAGACAGAGAAACTCGGCCACGCGGCGACGTGAATCTGTTCGTGCTGAGAGAACATCGCGAATTTCGACAACGGCTGAATGTGCTCTGCGCAGCAAAGCGCTCCCAAGCGGCCCAATGACGTTTCGTGCACGGCGAGGTCGCTTCCGTCGCCTTCGCCATACACGGTGCGCTCGGCATGAGTAGGCTTCAGCTTCCTTCGAGTCGCGACAACCTTGCCAGTGTCGTCGATGATTGCCTGCGCGATGTACAGCGTGCCATTAGAGCGCTCAGAGAAGCCCAGCACCACATGAATCTCGTTCCTGGCTGCTGCGAGCCTCAGTCTTTCGAAATGCTCGCTCCCAATCACGAGAGAATTTTCGACGTAGCGCCGAACGAACTGCATGCCCCAGGCCGGCGAGTCGAGCCATATCCACCACGGATAGCCCGGGAGCCATACCTCGGGGAACGCGATGAGTGACGCGCCGGCGGCCGATGCCTCCTCAATCAGTCGAATCGCCTTTGCGACGCCCTTTTCAAGGTCGAGAAATTCGGGCGCGGCCTGCACGACTGCGACCTTAAACTGCGTGGATACATTGCTGGACATGGTCCCTCCGGGAATCACTTTGCTTCAAAGATGAAGTATCTGGCAGCGAAAATCGCCTGCTTTCCATTGCGAATATCAAAAAACTTTCGTCAGTCTAAAATTCAGCCGAAGGTTTTCCTTCGCACCGTTTGTGACGCGGATGTCCTGCCCGACTTCACCCTCGAACTGAACGGTCGGGGTAATGAAATGCCCGGCAGACAGCCGATAGCTGTCCGCTATGCTGCTCCCGCTTTGTTGAACGCCGTCCAGCGTCGACCGGCCGCCTGCGGAGTGAAAATAGCTGACACCCAACGATGTCGCTTTACTGAGGTCGTAGCGTAGGTGAGTCTGGAGGCCCATGGTCGGTCGCTGTTTATACGTCCCACCGACGAAGTCGTTATTCGTACCGTACACGGCAAATTCACCTGTGACGTCCAGAAACAGTGAGCCGAAGAGGTTCTGCGAATAACTCAGGTGGGTGACCTGCACCCAGCGATTGGACCCAAGATTCGCAGCCCCTTTGCTCGCGTCGTAAGTGCCGAGTGGCGCGGAAACGTATAGGCCCAGAGCCAGATAGCGTTTCGTAGCCGGGTTGTTCACGAACCAGATTTCGCTACCAACGAACGGGTCACCGACGCCGCTGGAACTGATGGTGGTACCACCCGAATGAAGTCTCAAGCTGCCAAACGGGATGATGACCTGAGGGGTCACTGTGAAACCGAACAGTGACGTCCAATGAACCCATCGCGCAATGCCGACGTCGGTCGTAAGTCCAAACGGCTGATTCAGCCGATTCCCGTTAACATAATAGTTGTCACGGTTGACATGCTGGTAGTACAGGACGCCGAGGTCGATACCGGTAGGGATAGCCGGGGCATCGCCGGGGCTCGTCTCAATGACCATCGCTGATGCAGCGATAGGCACTGGCAATAATGCAATATAGACAAACGCTATAATTTTTCGACCTGCAATCTTCATCCAAACCTCCGCGTCGTTATGTGTTTGATGGCGGTATCGTAGGTAGGCAAAAAAACCTGCCCTTGACTGGGTCTATCGCGAAACCAGGACAGATATCTCATGTCGAAGCGCTGTCCCGGCAACGTAATATCGGGCTCAAACTCTTCTCAAGTTTTTGTGACCGGCCTATTCTGTTTACTTGGCGGCGTAACAGGAAAAGGGGGCACCGTTGTGAAGACGTATTGCATCACTGGCGAAGACTCGGCGTCTGCCAAGATTGAGGAATGGCTGCACCTTCTGGGGGAGCTATTCGTCAGGCTGGAATACGTGCCGACCGATGTAAGTGCCGACAAGGAACTAGCCGCCCAAATCGAAAGTCGTACGTTTTCCGACCTATATCTGCACCAGGTAGCGTCGACGAGACAGTCGCTGATGCGAACACCTCAACGCGCGAAAGACAGCGAGGGAGAATTCTTTCTGGTTGCCATGCAGGTCAGCGGCGTTGGTGAGGTTAAGCAAGATGGGCGACGCGCAGCTTTGGCCCCCGGAGATTTTGTCATCTACGACACGACGAGGGCGTACAACCTGGACTTCAGTGCGAAATTCCAGCAATTGGTGGTGAGCGTGCCGCGCGAGCATCTAAAAACTCACGTGCCGGGCGCGGAAAACCTGACCGCCTGCAAGATTTCCGGTCAGCGCCCCGTAGCGCGACTACTCTCAACTATGGTCAGTGGACTTCCTCTTGCTATCGACGATTCCCTCCCCGATACCCACACCCTTGTCTCAAAGGCCGTGCTGGACCTCATTGTCGCCAATCTCCGCAGCCTCCCTGAGTTCTCGGAGCCGAGCAGCACGAAATTGAAGCGTTATAACGAGAAGCGAATTAAGTCCTACGTCAGAGAGAATCTTGCCGATTCAGGATTGACTGTCGCGAAGATTGCCGAAGCCCTTGATATGTCGGTCAGCTCGCTCTATCGCGCATTTGAGGGGCAAGCCGCATCTGTCGCCGAGATGATTTGGCAAGAGCGGTTGACGGCGGCCCGAACGGCGCTGCAAGACCGGTCGTGCGCGGGAAAGAGCATCAAGGAAATTGCGTTTGATTGGGGCTTCTCGGACCCCGCACATTTCAGTCGAGCCTTCCGTCAGCACTTTGGGACCACGCCGCGAGAGTTTCGAACGGCAGCCCTTCTAGGATAGACCTGCCATTGACCGGTTGAATGGAGAAACTGCGGCGGCGAAGCGCGACGGGATACCCTCCCGACGCGGGAACAATCGATGCCTTCAGCCGGCGCGACATCGAAGAGCTGCTGTTCGAGCGCAGAGTGACGGTCCACTGCGAGACGATTCGCCGCTGGTGCGAGAAGTTCGACACGGGCTTTGCCCTTCGGGTGAAAGCGGTGCGTCGCAAGCCGGGTAGCACGTGGCACCTCGACAAGATATTCGTCACCCTGCGTGGCGAACCGTACCTGCTTTGGCGTGCAGTCGACGAGCACGGCGTCGAACTCGACATCTTGCTGCAGAAGCGGCGCGACAAGGTCGCCGCTAAACGTTTCTTCAAGCGTGTGCTGCGCTCCAACCTGGTGCCACACAAGATTGTCACCGATCAATTGCGCAGCTATCCGGCGGCGAAAGTCGACATCCTGGAGCTGGTCAACGTGAAGCATGTGTTCGTCAAGGCTGCGGCCCGTGTCAACAACCGAGCAGAGAGTAGCCATCAGCCCACACGGGAGCGCGAGCGGCGCATGCTAGGCTTTCTCGCGACCCGAAGCGCACACAGACCTTCCTGTCGAGCTTCGGTCCGATTCGGTAACACTTCGCGCTGAAACGACATCTGCTGCGCTCCTCTCTCTATTGCAAACATCTTGTCGCTCGGTTCGTTCCTTGGCACAAATTCACCGAAGTCACCCAATTTCCGTCTACCGCCTTCTGAGTCTTTGTCGATTCAGACCGCAACTGCACCCCAGGAGCTTAAGGTGACAATGCCGTACTTGTCGAAGTCAGAAAGTCTCCCAATCCGCATTCGCTGTATCAGTTGCAGTGGCGGTCGGTCTCCGCGCGACGGTGGCCAGAGCGACCCTTGGCTTTGCGGCCACCGCTTGACGCCTAGAGGAAATCCTAGGTGCGTGCACGCGCGTTTTGTCTTGCGGAACCACCAAGCGTGCCGCAGATTGCCCAGTATCAGCAACCTTGAACGCGGAAACGGCTTCCTTAAGCCTGGTTGCCTGTTCTTCAAGCGATTGCGCCGCCGCTGCAGCCTGCTCGACCAGCGCCGCGTTCTGCTGCGTGACTTCATCCATCTGCCCGACCGCCTGGTTCACCTGCTCAATGCCACGGCTCTGTTCTTCAGAAGCCGCCGCGATCTCGCCGACAATATCGGAAACCTGTTTGATTGCCTGTTTTACCTGTCCCATGGTGGCGCTGACTTCCGCGGCCTGCTTCGCGCCGTCCTGAATCGTTGTCACGGACGAACTGATCAGTTCCTTGATTTCCTTCGCAGCAGTGGCGGACCGCTGGGCCAGACTGCGAACCTCACTGGCGACCACAGCAAAGCCCCGCCCCTGCTCGCCGGCACGTGCAGCTTCAACCGCCGCGTTCAGTGCCAGGATGTTTGTCTGGAACGCGATGCCTTCAATGACACCGGTGATTTCGGAAATCTTGCTTGAACTACTGCTGATCTGACCGATTGTCCCGACCATAGCCTGAACAGAGTCGTTACCTGCATCAGCCATGTCTGTGGCACTGGTGGCCAGTGCGTTCGCCTGACGGGCATTGTCAGCGTTCTGCTTCACCGTTTCGGTCAACTGCGTCATGCTGGCTGCGGTCTCCTCCAGAGACGCAGCTTGTTCTTCTGTGCGAGCAGAAAGATCAAGGTTTCCGGCTGCTATTTCGCGCGTGGAGGTGGTAACCGAATCAGTCGTTAAACGCACGACAGACACTGTCTCTGCTACGCGACGCATCAACGTGTCGAACGCGACGGCTGCGCGCCCGAATTCGTCCATACGCGGACTCGACGACCGCTTTGACAAGTCAAGAGTTGTCGTAATTTCCTCAAATTTTCTACCCATGCGGTGCAGCCCACCGCATACGACGTGATAAAGATGGAGGCCACAGTAGATCGCGACGGCGCACCCCATTGACGCAACTGCAATCAGACTCGTCAGCGACGAGCGGTATAACGAAGCAGCGTTCGCATCGAGGCGCCATAGTCCGACTATCCCCACCAGCGTAAGGACAAACATCAATGTTACCCAAGTGCCGAAGGCAAGCATCAGTTTAAGTTTGATTGTGAAGACAAAATTCTGCATTTCGTGTCCATCCTGATTGACGATGCGACTGTGCTATGGAGTGTAGGCCCAGCAGGAGCGCGCGAAATAGTCAGATTTTTCGACGCTGGCTCTGGAGCCGGCTATAGCCGCGAGTTTTCTGTCCATGCGCATATCGACACACATAGCGTTCCGCTCCGAGCACGAATGCAAGGTATTCGTCCACCAAGGCCTTGACGGATGCTTGTGTTTGCCGCGAGCTATCCTGCAACTGATGTATCTCGTTCATTTCTAGCGTTGCCTCTCAGGAACTCTGTCTGTTCGAACCACGCGACCGAAGTGCATTCAGGTAACGGTTGACCTCAGTCAAGAGAGCCGAGTGGTACTCTCCCGGCAAATACCTGTCGTCACCCAAGGACATCAGATCTTCGATCCTCTCGCGGAACGCCCCGGCAATATCTGCCTGCATCGCGGCTGGCAGGTATGTCAGTACCGAAACCAGCAATTCGCCCCACCCAGCATCGCGGCACATTGGCGTTCAGGTCGCCATTCGGACCTATCGCGTCGACCGACACGTTTGGCTGCATCGCCGCACTCGCCGGACAATAAGTCAATTTCAGCGCGATACGTGCGCTGCTTATGATGAGCCGGTCTCGGCGACAGCGTCGACTCAGGACCCAGCCACCGTGCTGGCAATGGTCGGAAACAGGACAACGCCAGCGCAGGCTGTCAAGCCCGTCTGCGCGGTTGGTTCAAGGCATTCCTAGGTCAGCCTGTGTCACCACCGGCTACCGGCAACACGGTGCCGGTGATATAGCGTGCCTCGTCCGAAGCGAGGAACAGAATCGGCGCGGCCTGCTCGTCGATGCTGCCGTAGCGCTTGAAGAAGGTCGATTCAGTGACCTGCTTCACCGCTTCGCCCATCCAGAGTTTTTCCTGCTCGCTATCGCCGGCAGAGTTACGCGGGACACGTCGAGCAGGCGCGTCAGTCCCGCCCGGCGCAGTGGCGACCACACGGATGTTGTGCTCTGCGTACTCCATCGCCAGCGACTGCGTAATCGCGTTGACACCGCCCTTGGCCGCCGAATACGGTACGCGACGGATACCTCGAGTGGCATTCGAGGAGACGTTCACGATGGTTCCGCCTCCGCGCTTGAGCAGGTACGGCAAGACTGCATGGCAGGCGTACAGCGTCGGCATCAGGGAGCGGCGAATTTCCGCATCGATCTGTGCAGGCTCGAACTCGGCAAAGGGACGCATGCGAATCGCGCCGCCGACGCCATTGATCAGAATGTCGATGCCACCAAACCTGTGCGCGGCAAAGGCCATCGCCGAGGCAGCGCCTTCATACATCTCGAGGTCGGCGACAAACCCTGCTGTGTCCGCGCCGTGCGCTTCGGCGGCAACCTCGGAGACGAAGTCGGCCCGGTCGACGAACAGCACCTTGCCGCCTTCGGCGGCTGCGCGAAGCGCGACCGCGCGACCGATGCCCTGCGCGGCGCCGGTGACCACCATGACCTTGCCGGCAAATCGTTGCGTGCTCATGCGGTCCTCGGCGCTGCGTTGGGAGTGAACTTTTCGTAGTGGAAGCTGTTGGGCTTCACACCGTTGTCGTCGAAATGCTTACGCACTGCATCGACCATCGGCGGCGGCCCGCACAGATACACGTCCACGTCACCATCATTGACGGCCTCGGCCGGCATGTGCTGCGTCACCCAGCCCTTGCGGGGATGGGACGAATCCGTGTCGGCCACGACGGTGCTATAGGTGAAATTCGGCAACTTCGCCACGTACGCGTCGATTGCTTCGACCTGCACGAGGTCGAGGTCTCGCGTTACGCCGTAGATCAGATGAACTTTTTGCTGCGAATTCGCACGAGCCAGCACTTCAAGCATCGACAGGAACGGCGCCAGGCCTGTGCCGCCAGCGAGGAACAGCAACGGCCGCTCAACAGGGCGCAGATAGAAGCTGCCGAGCGGTCCGGTCAGCTCCACCTTGTTGCCTGCCTGCGCGGATTCGAGCCAGGTGCTCATCACGCCACCGGAAATTTTCTTGATCAGAAAACTGATTTTCGATTCGCCCGGTGCCGACGAAAAAGAATATGAACGGTGCTGGCCGCTCCCAGGAACATCAATGTTGACGTACTGGCCCGGCAGGAATACCGGCGCGGCTGCATCCACATCCACATCCAGTTCGAGCACGATGGCCGCATCGTTGTGCGATTCCACCTTCGATACGGTCGCGGCGAACTTGCTTTGCTCAGTCTTGCATGCAGTGGACGATGCCGGCACCGCAATGACGCAATCGCTTTCTGGCACCATCTGGCAGGTGAGTACGAGACCGCCTTCCTTCTCATCCTCGCTCAGCGCATCTTCGATGTAATCGTCGCCCAGGTCGTAGCTTCCGCTCTCGGCTCGGCACTTGCAGGTACCGCATACGCCATCGGAGCAATCCATCGGCAGGTTGATCTTCGCGCGAAAGGCGGCATCGAGCACCTTTTCGCCCGCCTTGCATGTAACGAAGCGGGTCACGCCGTCTTCAAAATTCAGTGCAATGTTGTAGCTGGACATCTTGCCTCCTGTACTTCTCATTTCCGCAGGTGTTTGCTCTCAAACGTGATAGATGTCGAGCACCTGGCGGATGTAGTCGTCCTTAAGCACAATTCGCTTGCAGGAAATCAACAGTTCATCGTTGACCTTTCGCAGAGTCACGAACATCGTGCCGAAAAACTGGTCGGTGGTTTTGTAACGGTGGCTGAGCGTGTTGAAGTTGTAGCGCACGTCCACTTCGTTCTCGCGCTCGGCCAGCACTTCCACATTGGTGACGTTGTGACTGGTTCGCGGTTCAGGCATCGAGGCACTACTGCGTTCGGTCTTGATGCGGAACACACGGTCTTCCAGGCCGCCACGGTCCGGGTAATACATCAGCGAAATCTGACTCTCGTGGTCGTCGGTGAGCTGGTCGTCGTCATCCCACGCCGGCATCCAGTAAGTGACGTCCCCGGTATAGCATGCAAGCCAGTCGTCCCATTGACGGTCGTCGAGCAGGCGCGCTTCGCGGAACAGCATGGCGCAAATTTTCTGGTAATCGAAGCTCATGCCAGGGCCTCCCCTTGTTCCTTTTTGAGTGCGTCGCGCATCCGGTGCACCCAGTATTCGTGCTGACACACAAACAGGCCTTCGTCTTCGCTGCGCTCGCCTGAGATGCGCGGCTTCAGTCCCATGCTTTTCGCGTTTGCGTCGGGACCTTCGACCCACAACGGCGCCCCGCGCGACAGGTCGTTCCACAAGGCAGTGGTACCGGCATAGCCAGCCTGGCAGGCGCGAAACTCTTCGAGGTCGTCTGCGGTGCCCATACCCGAGACGTTAAAGAAGTCTTCGTACTGGCGGATGCGGGTAGCCCGGTCGGCTGCGCTCTCGCCCTTCGGAGCGAAACAGAAGATGCTGACTTCGGTCTTGTCCACGCTGATTGGACGTACGACGCGAATCTGGGTGCTGAACTGGTCCATCAGGAACACGTTCGGATACAGACAGAGATTCCGGGTCTGGTTGACGATGAAGTCCGCCCTCACGTCTCCAACGCGCGCCTTGATTTCGTCGCGGTATTGATAGACCGGCCGCACTTCCGGGTTCATCGTCTTGGTCCACAGCAGGATGTGGCCGTGGTCGAACCCGTACACGCCGGCTACCGACTTGCTCCAGCTGTTCGCATCCACGGCCTTGGTGCCCTCGACCTTGCGCCGGTCCATCGTCGCGGCGTAGTTCCAGTGCACGGTGCTGACGTGGTAGCCGTCGCAGCCGTTCTCCATCTGCATCTTCCAGTTACCGTCGTAGATATACGATGAATTGCCGCGTAACACTTCCAGCCCGTCCGGGGCCTGGTCAACGATCTGGTCGATGATGACCCTGGTCTCGCCGAGGTGGTCCTCCAGCGGAATCGCGTCCGCGTTGAGGCTGCCGAACAGGAAGCCGCGATAGCTCTGGAAGCGAGCGACTTTCTTCAGGTCGTGCGAGCCGTTGGTATTGAATTGCACCGGGTATTCGGTGGTCTTCACATCTTTGACTTTCAGCAGCTTGCCGGTGTTGGCGAAGCTCCAGCCGTGGAAAGGACAGGTGAAGGTGCCTTTGTTGCCGTGTTTTTTACGGCACAGCATCGCGCCCTTGTGCGCGCAGGCGTTGATGACCGCGTGCAGTTCACCGCTCTTGTCGCGAGTTACCACTACAGGCTGGCGGCCAATCCAGGTGGTGTAGTAGTCGTTGTTGTTGGGAATCTGGCTTTCATGCGCGAGATATACCCAGTTGCTCTCGAAAATGTGCTTCATCTCGAGCTCGAACAAATCGGCGTTCGTGAAGATGTCGCGGCGGCAACGGAATACACCGTTTTGCCTGTCGTCCTGAACGGCGGTGTGCAGCAGTCCATCCAGCTGCTTGGCTTTGTCGATAATGGCAGACATGTGTGCTCTCCCTACGCGTGCTCCAGGGTATGGAGCACACGCATCGGTGTCGAAAGATTCTTGCGGAGAATTGAGCGGCAGCAGCGGTACGACGTAGCAGCCGCGTTGAGCGGTTACGCCGTGGCAGACGCACGCAGACGATGGACGACCTGGTTATCCTTGCCCTGAACCAGCGGAGTCAACTCGATGTTGAACTCGATTTCCTTGTACGCGTCAGCTTTCATGCCCAGCGCAGTGCCGCCGGTCCTTTCGACCACATGGGGAATCAAATCCTCGCGGGTGGCGTAGGCAAAGTCGTCCCAAATCAACGGGTCGCCCTCGATGTTGATTTGCGTCGTCAGCTTGCGGTACTTGTCCGTGGTGACGAAGAAGTGCACATGCGCCGGGCGGTTGCCATGGCGGGCAAGCGCGTCTAACAGTTGCTGGGTCGCGCCGCCTGGCGGGCAGCCGTAGCCGACCGGCATGAGAGTACGGAACTCGTATTTGCCGTCGACACCAGTGCTGAGCGCACCGCGCAGATTGAACTCGCTCTGCGCGCCGGTCGGGTCGAAGTGCGAATAGAAGCCTTTCGAGT
This sequence comes from Paraburkholderia lacunae, assembly GCF_003353175.1. Classification (GTDB taxonomy): domain Bacteria; phylum Pseudomonadota; class Gammaproteobacteria; order Burkholderiales; family Burkholderiaceae; genus Paraburkholderia; species Paraburkholderia lacunae. The sequence continues at coordinate 51,506 of NZ_QHKS01000017.1, forward strand.
TGGCGTGCCAGCATTCGACCACCGCTCCTGCAACGGGCTTGCCGTCCGGGCCGGTTACGGTGCCGCGAATAACCAGCGGGCCCGCATCCTGGTCTGCGTTGATGTCAATCTTCGATACGCCATCGCGCACGGGCGCACCGGCGACATACAGTGGGCCTTCAATGGTACGCGGCGTGCCGCCGGTAATTTCGGCCGCTTTATCCGCTGCGTCCATGCGAATGTCGAGATACTTTTCCAGACCGAGGCCAGCGGCAAGCAGCGCAGCTTCGCCGTCCTGGCCGAGCTTGTTGAAGTAGTGAACGCCGGTCCAGATTTCGTCGGGCGTCATGTCAAGGTCGTCAATGGCCTTGAACAGGTCGCTCAGCAGGCGGCCGACAACCTGCTTTGCGCGCGCATTGCCGTCCTGACTTCCGAGGTTAGCGGCGGCCTTCAGCAGGTCCTGCACTTCTTTCGTATCGAACACTTTGACGCTCATGTCTGCTCCTGAATCTCTATTTTCTATGGGGTAAACCCTTGGTTTAGCGCCCGCTTGAATATGCCCGAGAGGTATAATGGGTGCTGAAACAGAGTGTGAATGCAGAATAATGGACGCAGGAATGCCTCGTCCAACACTGATTTAGTATCGATCCATATCCACGAGGTATTGAAATGGAACTGCGGCATCTTCGCTATTTCGTCGCCGTAGCCGAGGAACGCAATTTCACGCGCGCGGCACAGCGACTGAACATGGCCCAACCGCCTTTGAGCCGTCAGATACAGCAGCTTGAAGAGATTCTTGAGGTGCAGCTATTCCAGCGCGACTCGCGCCCGTTGAAGCTCACCGAGACGGGTAAGTTCTTCTATGCTCATGCCGTCCAGTTGCTGGCCCAAACGTCCGAACTCGAATCGATGACGCGGCGCGTGGGCAACATTGAGCGCAGCCTCTCTGTCGGTTTCGTGGGCTCGACGTTGTACGGAATGCTGCCCAAAATCATCCGTCGCTTCCGCGACGAGAACACTACAGTCGAACTCAGCCTCCACGAGATGTCGACGATGGACCAGATTCGAGCGCTGAAGGACGGTCAGATTGATGTCGGGTTCGGCCGTATCCGGCACGAGGACGCAAACATCCGCCGGGTGATTCTCCGCGAGGAGAAGATGATCGTTGCCCTCCCTGAGGGGCATCCACTCTCACTAGCCAAGCCCGTCCTCGCTCTTAGCGACCTGGTCAACGAGACCCTGATTATTTTCCCTAAGGCGCCGCGCCCCAGTTATGCAGACCAGGTGCTGTCGGCATTCGAAGACCGTGCTATCAAGCCTCGCCGGATCTATGAAGTACGGGAGTTGCAGATTGCGCTAGGCCTCGTAGCAGCGGGAGAAGGAATTTCTGTCGTTCCGAGCAGTGTGTACGGCCTGAAGCGGGACGATGTGAGTTACAGGGAACTGGACGACCCCACGCTGGTTTCGCCAATCATCATGAGCATGCGTGCGCTCGACGAGTCGCGGGACATTCGGGAAATGCTTGAACTCATCTATCGGCTGTATGAGGAGGAAAGGATACCCTATACACCTCGTAACGATTTGGGGCGGTGATACCCTGCCATACTCCGGGGGTATGGCACCAGACGTCGACGGTGTTGGACAGCGGGTTATTGGGCGCGCAATACTTCAGCAACCCCTCCACTCTAACATTCCAGGTATGAACGCCCAAATCACCTCCGTCGAAGCGATTCTGGTTGACCTCCCAACCATTCGCGCGCATCAGCTAGCCATGGCGACGATGCAGCAACAAACCCTGGTCATCGTCCGTCTGCGCTCCAGCGATGGCATCGAGGGGCTTGGCGAAGCGACTACGATTGGCGGTCTGTCGTACGGCGACGAGAGCCCCGAAGGCATCAAGCTGACCATCGACACTTATCTTGCACCTGCTATTGTTGGGCAAGACGCGACCAACATCAACGACGCAATGCTCAAGCTGAACAAGGTTGCTCGAGGAAACCGGTTCGCCAAGTGCGCAATTGAAACGGCTTTGCTGGACGCTCAGGGCAAGCGCCTGGGCGTTCCCGTTTCAACGCTTCTTGGCGGCGCTGTCCGCAAGACGCTTCCGGTCCTGTGGACGCTCGCAAGTGGCGATACCCAACGCGACATCGATGAAGCAGAAACCCTGCTCGCCGAACGTCGCCACAATACTTTCAAGCTGAAGATTGGCCGGCGCAGCGTTCGTGATGACGTAGCGCACGTATCGATAATCAAAGCCGCGCTCGGCGACCGTGCCAAAGTCACCGTAGACGTGAATCAGGCCTGGAACGAGGTTGACGCAGCGCTGGGAATCGAAGCGCTTGAAGCTGCTGGCATTGACCTCATCGAGCAACCCACTCCGCGAGAGCAGCGCGGAGCACTCGCCAGACTTGCATCGCGTTTCATCGTACCCATCATGGCCGACGAAGCAGTGACGGGGCCGGAGGATGCCCTCGACCTCGTACGCGGTGCATGTGCAGACGTCTTTGCTTTGAAGATTGCGAAGTCCGGCGGAATCTACGGAATGATGCGTACAGCCGCCATTGCGGATGCAGCCGGAGTGTCCCTGTATGGCGGCACGATGCTTGAGGGCAGCATTGGGTCAATTGCATCGGCACACGGATTCGCCGCTCTCCCACAACTTGCCTGGGGTACCGAGTTGTTCGGACCGCTCCTGTTGAAAGACGACATCGTCACTGCGCGCCCCCAGTATCGGGACTTCGACCTTCATTTACCTGAAGGGCCCGGTCTGGGCCTGCATATCGATGAAGAGAAGCTCGCTTTCTATCGTCGCGACAAAAATAGCTGAGCGCACAGTCAATCCAGCACCAGGCACATCGAACCATTCCAACTATTGTGCTGGCGGACCCGAGAGACCCCCCTACTTTTTTGAATGAGAAACACATGCTCTATCTCGTAAGAATGGATGTACACCTGCCACACGATATGCCGGCGGCTCACGCTGACGAAATCAAGGCACGAGAAAAGGCGTACTCACAAGAGCTCCAGCGCCAAGGCAAGTGGCAGCAGCTACATCGCGTTGTCGGTGAGTATGCGAACTACAGCGTCTTCGACGTCGACTCGCACGACGAACTGCACACCCTCCTCTCAGGTCTGCCACTGTTTCCGTATATGACGATGAAGGTGACCGCGCTCGCGCGTCACCCGTCGTCCATCCGCTGAAGCCGCAACGGATGCCATGAATCGCGACACCGATGGTGCTTTAGTGTCTACCGTTCCCAAAGGGAACTGGTCCGTGTCGGCAGTAACCACCGAGCTGCTTGCCGTCAAGCATCTCCTATGCGGGGACGCGTGCGATATTTTTTCAGGCGGCACGCACCCCGCATATTGGCAATGAGGTCGTCGCATGTTGAGTCTGGTCGATTTCGATGGGTGCGGCGCAAAAATCACGGCAACGGAAATGCATAGCTGGAATTGTTTCCTGTCGTTCCTGATCGAAAACACTGCAAAGCATCGTCGCCGGATGTCATCGGGACGCACATACGAGCGACTATTTCGAACAGATCGTGACAGCCTGAACAAATGCGTCCTGTTGCGCCGGTTTTTGGAAAAACGCCTCAAGGTTCAGATGCTCCTCCTTGGCGATTTGCTGCAGGCACAGCGTATTGTTTGCACCAATGCTCGACGGCGCGTAGATCACCGCCGCAGCAAACAATCCGAGCGCCGTTACCGCAATTGCACAACCGACTACCCATCGCCTCACTTCTTCGGAGTGCCGACCGAGGCGTGCGTTCTGACGCGCTGTCGCAGGCGAAATCATGCTCTTTTCCATGACATCCTCATTTTTGATTAGCAAGACAATCATCTGGTGCGCACACGATGCATTTGTCGCCTGTGCTCAGGCGAGCGCCTTCCGGACCCCATGCATACTGGAGACGGCTGTCTCGAATAGTTCCGGCCCGATCTTCGCACGCAACGTTCTTGCAATCTCCGAACTCGCAGCGTTAATAGGCCTATCAAGCGCTTTTGCCGCGTCCGTCGGAAAGATTCCCCATTCCCTAGCATCCGATTCGCCCTGCTGCCGCTCAATCAGACCCTTACCGGCGAGATTGTCAATGAGGCGGGTCGCGGTTGGCCGCGCAATACCTAACACATCGGCGACATCACTGGCCAGGCATCCAGGCGAAGCTAGCACGACCCTCAGCACGAATCCCTGAGCAGGCGTCATGCCGAACCTGGCGTAGACGGCTGCCCACTCCCGCTCGGCCAGGCGAGCGAGGGCCACTGAATTGAAATACAGACAATGATCGAACATGTTGTCATTTAAACCCACTATAGTTAGCAAGACAACCATATTTTAACGCGCGACAGGCACATGCAATAACTTCGCCGTTACAAACTCTCGCATCAGGCCACTGCGGCCACCACTTCACGCCGTGGCGTAATGCGCCGATGCCGGCGCCACCGACAGGTTCTTCGGATCGAACACCCGCTGCACCCAGCGATGAGCACGGCCGTTGTCGTCGTCTTCCGGAATAAAGCGGTCGCGCGAATGCAACGTGAAAGTGTTGTTGATCAGCACCAGCCTCCCCGGCGTCACCTGCACACCAAACGACACCTGCCGGATCGCCTGATACAGATCGTCCAGTGCTAGCTTTGCCCGCGTATTTGCGGCAAGCATCATGCCGGGATAAAACGGCACCGTCACCCGGGGAGACTCCACCGGTCCGGACAGCACCACGCTGAGATCGGTGTTGTCGCGAGGCGTGGGCGTCGCGCCAGCGATACGCAACACGGATGATGTGGAGCCCCGTCCGTACAGATACTCGATGTCTTCGTCTGACAGCAAAGCGAGTGCGCGCCGCGCGTCGGCAAGCCGGGGATGCAGGCCACCGCCGGCAACGTCGTAGCCCGACTGCAGACGTCATCACATCAGTTCAGTCGAATTGGCTGGCCGTGCGAAAGCACGCCTGAGCCAGTCGCGCCTTGATTTTTGCAAGATCGTTCGGCGCGCCCTTCAACTGTTTGTGGTACGACACACGAGTGTGCCAGCGGGCGCCGTATGGACGAAACGAAAGATCATTGCAGTGTGTTCAGAATTTTGGCAAGCCCGACGGGTTGCTTTCGGAACGGTTCAGCGCCTCGGACTGTATCCCCCAGCGCGCGAGGGAGCGCGCGTAAGTACCATTGGCGATCACACCATTGGTCGCGAGTGTCAGCCCGTTGATGAGTCCGCTGCATTCCACAGTTCGGAGGTGCGCGCGGCGGTCCAGATGGTCGGCTGTTCCGTGCCTTGCATTTCCTCATAAGCGCGGCTCACATCGAAAGGAAACACGAACTGGAAGACCGGCCAGTCGCCAAATACCGGCTTCATCGCAGTGAGCGTCTAGAGAAGATACCCGAATTTCAAAACTCCGCCGCTCAGATCACTGGCCTTTCACTGCCTCGGTAGCCGCTTCGTCAATCAATGCCGCCACCTCAACCGCCTTCGATATAGGAGATGCATGACTCGCCGCGAGAGTAATCACTTTCCTCGCATTGAGTCGAGCCGACATTTTCTCCTGGTTTTCCGGCGTGATCATCCGGTCCTCGCTGGAGATCTGGTACCAGGACGGTTTCTCCTTCCAGGCCGCAGCGGTAATCACGTCGCCGAACGTCTTGGCAAGGGGCGCCTTTTGCGTCGCGGCCATGACGAGGCCTTCTTCCGGTGTAAGGTCCGGGCAGAAGCTCTCGGCGAATTTATCGGCCTTAAGCCACAGATACCCGTCGCTGTCGGGTTCGAGATTGTGTGCCGCGACAGGAAGATGCTGCTGGGTGATTCCGCCGGGACTTTCGCCCGCATCCGGCGCAAACGCGGCGATATAGACGAGACCTACTACGTTCGGCTGATCCCCTGCCTCGGTAATCACAACGCCGCCGTACGAGTGGCCGACAAGCAGGACGGGGCCGTTTTGCTGCGCGATCATTTTGCGCGTGCGCTCGGCGTCGTCGGCAAGCGATGTCAACGGCATTTCAACTGCGTGAATGGATGTATAGCCCTTGCGTGAAAGCTCAAGGATAACCTTGCTCCAATGAGCTGCCCCTCCCCAGAAACCGTGTACAAGGACAATCGCGGGTTTGTTACTCATGATTTGACTTCCCCTGTTCGTCCAGACTGCTCGGCGGTTCATCCAGCCCGAGGGTACAGCGGAAGTCGGATCGGAGGTCTTTCAGAAACGGCAACTCATTCGAACCCGGATTGCCAAGAAAGGTGGTCAGTCCTTGCTCGCGGAGAATTTCATAGCACGCTTGATGAACGGTGGTCATGAGAATTTTTCCAAGTCAACGCTTCGATGCTAGGTCCCGCCACAAAATAAGTCAAATAATCCATTTCTCTATTTCATAATAGATGTAGTCTATATACAAGTACGGCCACGACAACTACAGATCTGAACCTAATTCGTACTCTTGTCGCCATCTGCGAGAGTGCGGGCCGTACCCTGCGACATACATGACGCCCCCGTTTTGCCAGGCCCTCATTGGTAATGGGTCGATAATTGAGATTGCGACCATACATCCGGACTGTTGCGGGGCGAGTACGGCGCCTCTGTCCCTGATGGAATTTGCCGATCGGGTTCTAATCACCACCTCGCGCTCGAAGCGCCTGTGGCAGGGAAGAGTATTCCGATCCCGGTCCAACCTATCTTGCCATCACGTCATGACTGCCCGAGCAACCTCTTGGGGGGAACCTCTACCCGATCGGATTATGCGTCGGCTCTAGACGGCGCGTAATCCGATCGGAACATACGACCTTGTGCGAGCAGTGCCAGACGATTCGGGCATTCCTGTTGGCCACTGCCATTCCATCACGGCGATGTTCTTGTGACGTAGCTCCAGCAGGCGATAAAGCCAGTCCGAGAACGCATCGCCCTTGTTGGCGACGTAGCGAACGACAGCCTTGCCGAACGGGAGTCATACTGACTTGCTGATACCCAGCAGCGTCGGTTTCCCGAAACACAATAAGGCGGCGAATCGTTTCTCAATCAACAAGAAGCGGTCGATTTCCGAACAGATTTCACGTCTGTCAATGCCGCCCGTAATTTCCCCCCTCCGACCACCTGCACCCCATACGGATGACGTTCCGCCGGTCAATACTCTTAATGCAAATGCGGTCACCGGCTGTCCAAGTCAGATGCTAGCTCGCTCTTGGGAATTGCGTTCGAACAACCCTCGCACCGCGTTCCAATGCATCAAGATGATCAGCCCAAGCCTGAATCATCTTTCTTCGCACTGCCAAGTATTCGGCAAAGTTATAAGCTCCGCGCACCTCATCTCGCTCGCCATGAGACAACTGCCGCTCGATAGCGTCGGAAGGCCATCCCAGTTCGTTCAACAAGGTCGAAGCCGTGCTTCGAAAACCATGACCCGTCATCTCCTCACGTGTGTATCCGAGTCTACGGAGAGCCGCGTTGACCGTGTTCTCGCTCATTGGTCGCGTGCTTGTCCGGATACTGGGAAACAAATAGCGCCCATGCCCCGTCACTGAACGGAGTTCCTTCAACACTGCAAGCGATTGCGTGGAAAGAGGAACGATGTGTTGTTCCTTCATCTTCATCCGAGATGCAGGAATCCGCCATTCTGCTTGTTCACAGTCGAACTCCGACCACTCGGCCTTTCGCAATTCTCCAGGGCGGACAAACGTCAACATGCCAAGCAACAAGGCACACCGCGTCTCGAACGCTCCCATGTAATCCCGAATCGCGCGCACCAACTCTCCCACCGCCTTGGGATCCTGGATCGACGCGTGATGCCGTTTCTGCGCAGGTTTGAGTGCGTCGCGAAGATCCGTTGTTGGATCCCGTGTGGCCCGGCGAGTGACTACTGCATACCTGAAGATCTGGCCGCATTTCTGCAACGCACGATGCGTAAGATCGATCGCGCCACGTTGTTCGATCCGTCGCAAAACCGTCAGCAATTCCAGAGGCGTAATCTCCGCAATCGGACGACCGCCAAGCCACGGGAACATATCACGCTCGAGTCGATGGAGAACAAGGTCCGCGTATTCGCTTTCCCACTTCTCTTTAGTCAGCCCGAACCATTCGCGCGCCACGACCTCGAAGCTGTTGGCGGCCCTGTCTGCTGCCGCAGTCTTCTGAGCCTTACGTGCCTCGCCCGGATCATATCCAGCAGCGAGCTTTCTACGAGCATCATCGCGCCGCTCGCGCGCGTCCTTCAACGGTACATCCGGATAGGTGCCAAGAGAAATCAGCTTCTCCTTGCCACCAAAACGATATTTAAACCTCCACCAACGCGAACCGTTCGGGTTGAGTAGCAGGAAGAGGCCGCCACCATCCGACAACTTCGTCGGCCTGGGGCCAGCCTTGGCGTTGCGAATCGCGGCGTCTGAAAAGGGCATGGGGGTAACTCCTCTTTGTGGCATCGAGTTACCCCCAAAGTTACCTCTGCAAAACGATAGAAGTCAACGGAATCTAACAACCGTCTTGAGCATGAAGAATGAGCAAAAGCGCCCGCCCATCAAGGATTTGAGAGATTCGGACAGAACGTCTGGGAACACGCTGGAACAGCGAATGGTGGGCCGGGTGGGATTCGAACCCACGATGTCCTTTCGGAGGCGGATTATGAGTCCGCTGCCTGCAACCAGCACGGCGTCCGGCCCAAGAAAAAGACCCGGTCTGAAGGCCGGGCCTGTTCGGTGATTGGCCGACATACTACACGAAAAAGGGACCTTCGCAACCGCTTCGCTTATGCGAAACAACCGGAAGGCCCCTTCAAACCACTACATCATTTGCCGCGACCCGCCAGCTTCGATCAATTCCCTTCGAGGAACGACTTCAGCTTGTCCGAACGGCTCGGGTGACGCAGCTTGCGCAGCGCCTTCGCCTCGATCTGACGGATCCGTTCACGCGTCACATCGAACTGCTTGCCGACTTCTTCGAGCGTGTGGTCGGTGCTCATCTCGATACCGAAACGCATGCGCAGCACCTTCGCTTCGCGCGGCGTCAACGAGTCGAGCACGTCCTTCACGACATCGCGCATGCTGGCGTGCAATGCGGCGTCGGCCGGCGCGACCGTGTTCGTATCTTCGATGAAGTCGCCCAGATGCGAATCGTCGTCGTCACCGATCGGCGTTTCCATCGAGATCGGCTCCTTCGCGATCTTCATGATCTTGCGGATCTTGTCTTCCGGCATTTCCATCTTCTCGGCCAGCGTTGCCGGATCCGGCTCGAGACCGGTTTCCTGCAGAATCTGACGCGAGATGCGGTTCATCTTGTTGATCGTCTCGATCATATGAACCGGAATCCGGATCGTACGCGCCTGGTCGGCGATCGAACGCGTAATGGCCTGACGGATCCACCACGTTGCGTACGTGGAGAACTTGTAGCCGCGACGATATTCGAACTTGTCCACCGCCTTCATCAAGCCAATGTTGCCTTCCTGAATCAGGTCGAGGAACTGCAGACCACGGTTGGTGTACTTCTTCGCAATCGAGATCACGAGACGCAAGTTCGCCTCGGTCATTTCACGCTTTGCCTGACGCGCCTTCAGTTCGCCGGCCGCCATCTGACGGTTGGTTTCCTTCAGGTCCTTCAGCGGCAGCACGACGCGCGCTTGCAAGTCCAGCAGACGCTGTTGTTGCTCGCGAATCGCCGGAATATTCCGCGTGAGGATCGCGCTATACGCATGACCTTCGCCGACGATCTTGTCAGCCCATTCGAGATCCGTCTCGCTGCCCGGGAAACGCGCGATGAACTCGGCGCGCGGCATGCCGCACTTGTCGACCACCGTGTGCAGAATCTGACGCTCGACCTGACGCACTTCGTCCACTTGCGCGCGCAGCGTGTCGCACAGACGCTCGACCGTACGCGCGGTGAAGCGGATCGTCATCAGTTCGTTCTGGATCGTTTCCTGCGCCTTCAGGTAAGACTTCGACTTGTAGCCTTCCTTCTCGAACGCGCGACGCATCTTGTCGAACCATTCGCTGATGAGGGCGAACTTCTCGAGCGACGCGCGCTTGAGCGCTTCCATCTGCGCTGCGTTGGCGGTAGCCTGCGCGGTGCCGTCGTCTTCTTCCTCGTCCTCTTCTTCGTCCTCGTCGACTTCTTCGTCTTCGCTTTCGATCGCTTCCGCTTCCTGCTCGGAGAAGCCGTCCGCATCTTCCGCGTTGGCGTCGATCAGGCCGTCGACCAGTTCGTCGATGCGGATTTCCTCGTTCGCGACGCGTTCAGCCATGGCGAGAATGTCGGCGATCGTGGTCGGGCATGCGGAGATGGCCATCACCATGTGCTTCAGGCCGTCTTCAATCCGCTTCGCGATTTCGATTTCGCCTTCGCGCGTGAGCAGCTCGACCGTACCCATTTCACGCATGTACATGCGGACGGGATCGGTAGTGCGGCCGAATTCGGAGTCGACGGTGGACAGCGCAACTTCCGCCTCTTCTTCCACTTCGTCATCCGAAGAAGCCGCCGGCGCATTGTCGTTCAGCAGCAGCGTTTCGGCATCCGGCGCCTGCTCGTACACGGCCACGCCCATGTCATTGAACGTGCTGATGATGCCTTCGATCGCCTCGGTCTCGGTGAAGTTATCCGGGAGGTGGTCGTTGATTTCAGCGTACGTGAGGAAGCCGCGCTCCTTGCCGAGCTTGATCAGCGCGCGCAGCTTCGAGCGGCGCTCTTCAAGTTCCTCGACGGTGCCGGGCTGCGACGACGCGAACGCGTCCTTCAGCAGCGCTTTTTCCTTCGCGCGACGATCACGTGCCTTGACCTTTTCAACTTTGCCCGGAACGGCGGCAGGGGCATCTTCGCTCTGGGTTGCGTCGTCATCGACGGGTACTTCGTTCAGCTTTTTCGTCATGGAGTTCGCCGTACCGGCTGTAGTCTCGACTCGCGGCTGGTGGACAACAGCCGGTTGAACCGTGGATACTGGAGTCTCGCGCACTGCCGCATCGTCCTGCGCGGCAGCCGCTTCCCTTGCGCTTCTGGCACTCGGCCGTTTCGTGGCCGGTTGTGCAGCTTTCGCCGCCCTGACCGGCTCCGCTCGCGCAGCGGAAGAGGTCGAAGATTTCTTCCCGGCAGCAGGTGTGACACTGACGGCAGACGCTTTTCTGGCAGAAGAAACTAACCTGGCCTCGGTGACCTTTCTGGCCTGCTCCCCGGAGCTCGTGCCCGTCGCTTTCTTTCCGCCCGTAGTTCCGCCTGTAGTTCCGTCTGTCGTCTTTGCCATCGCATCGCCTTTTCGCCTTTGCTAGGAAAACCTTTAGAAAACAAACCGCTAGAAACCTTTTATTATAGCACCTAGGTTCCGCCCTTCCCGCCTACAGCCCGAGCTGGCGCTTCATCTCGGCCCGCTTCTGATTCAGCTCCGAGAGCTCCGCAAACTCCTCCGGCGTATGCCGGGATTGCCGCGAAAGCTGCTCGAGGCGATCGCAGTAGGCGTCGTACCGCATCTTCAGGATCGCCGCTTTCAGCTCCTCTCCCACGATCCGCTCCTGCTCGCGCCGCTCCTCGATGACGGTCGCATCTTCCGGGTCCTTCAGCAGCAAATCCCGGACGTTTTCATCATAGTCTAGAATTTTGCGAAAGATTTCCTCGAAAGTTGGGGCGTTTGCGCCGTTTCGCAATAGGTCGGACAGCAGCTGAAACTCCGCCGAATCGCCCAGCGCGCGCGCATGCGTGGTGACTTCTTCGAACAACTCGCCGTGCCGCGTAACTGTCAGAAGCGCCTGTTCGGCCTCCTCGTCGAGCATGGCGACAGTCCGCGGATGCATGACCAGATTGCGCAGCGTTTTTTCCTCGATCCCGGTCACGCTGCGCCGGTCCTTGCGCGCCGGCGCCGAACGGGCGGCCGCCGCAATCCGGGCATCGACCTCGCACAGCGCTGCCACTTCGTCGAACGGCACATCGAGCCGGTCGGCGAACATATGCATGATCTGTGCGCGCAAGGCGTTGGCCGGCAGCGCCTGCAGCAGCGGCTTGGCGTCGAACAGCGCGCGGGCCTTGCCTTCGGGCTGATCCAGCTCCTTGCCGGTCAGCACCTCGTTCAGCATGAACTGCGACAGCGGCATGGCCCGTTCGACCTGCTCGGCGAACGCCTCAGTGCCGAATTCGCGCACGTAGCTGTCCGGATCGTGCTCGGACGGCAAAAAAAGGAAGCGGATGGTCCGGTTGTCCGCGGCATGCGGCAGGCAGGCGTCCAGCGCACGGCGCGCCGCCCGGCGACCAGCCGAATCGCCGTCGAAACTGAAGATGACCGTGTCGGTCTGGCGCATCAGTTTCTGCACATGAATCGGCGTGCAAGCTGTGCCGAGCGTGGCGACCGCGTTCTGAAACCCCAATTGAGCCAGCGCGACCACATCCATATACCCTTCGACCACAAGCACATAGTGCTGCTCGCGAATCGCCAGCCGCGCCTCGAACAGGCCGTACAGCTCGCTGCCTTTGTTAAATAGAGGCGTTTCCGGGGAATTCAAATATTTCGGTTCGCCACCGTCCAGCACGCGCCCGCCGAAGCCGATCACCTGCCCCTTCACATTGCGTATCGGGAACATGATCCGCTCGCGAAAGCGGTCGTACCTGCGATTCTGACCCTGCGCGTCGGACTTCTCGCTGACAATCACAAGGCCAGATTCGACCAGCGAATCGTCCCGATAATTCGGGAACGCAGCTTCCAGGTTTTGCCAGCCGTCAGGTGCGTAGCCGAGCCCAAAACGGGCCGCGATCTCGCCGGTCAGGCCGCGCTTCTTCAGATACTGAATCGCGACTGGCGCGCTGCGCAACTGCTTGCGGTAAAAGTCGCAGGCGGTTTGCATGACGTCGGACAGCGCCGTGGTGACCGCCCTGGAAGCCGCCGGCGCATAGCCGCCGGAGCCGCCGCCACCGCCATATCCCGGCGAAGGTTCATTCGGCACGGTCAAACCAACCGACTGGGCCAGTTCGTTGACCGCCTCGGGGAAGGTCGAGCCGACGTGTTCCATCAGAAACCCGATGGCCGTGCCATGCGCGCCGCAGCCAAAGCAGTGATAGAACTGCTTAGTCGGACTAACCGTAAACGAAGGACTTTTCTCGTTGTGAAACGGGCACAGCCCCATGAAGTTCGCGCCGCCTTTTTTCAACTGCACATACCGGCCGACCACGTCGACGATATCGACGCGGTTGAGCAAGTCCTGCAGGAATGACGGTGGAATCACAGTGAATGACGCTACCTGAAAAGCTCAAAGCTGCGCACCCCGTCGAGCGACGGAGCGCGCAGGCCGGACATACAGGATTTACTTCGCGAGTGCGGCTTTGACCTGCGCCGAGACGGCGGTCATGTCGGCGCGGCCGGCCAGTTTCGGCTTGAGCACGCCCATCACCTTGCCCATGTCTTGCGGACCGGTCGCGCCGGTTTGCGCGACCGCGGCCTGAACTTCAGCGACGATCTCCGCCTCGGACATCTGTGCCGGCATGTAAGCGGACAGAATCGCCAGCTCCGCCTTTTCCTTGTCGGCCAGGTCCGTGCGGCCTGCGGCTTCGAACTGGCTGATCGAGTCTTTGCGCTGCTTGATCATCTTGTCGACGACGGCCGTGATCGCGGCGTCGTCGAGTGTGATGCGCTCGTCGACTTCGCGCTGCTTGATCGCGGCGAGCAACAGGCGGACGGTGCCGAGACGCTCGGTTTCACGCGCCCGCATGGCGGCTTTCATGTCGTCGTTGATCCGATCCTTGAGACTCATCACTCACCTGAATGCGTTGGAAATTGAAAGACCGGCGAGGCCATCTGCATCAACACAAAAACCCGCTTGGGACTGCTTCCTCAAGCGGGTTGGCGCAAATTCGCGTAGTGGATGCGACCCTGCCGGCTGGCCCGAAGGGGCCGTGTTTTCCGTGATAGCACATGCTGTGCAGTCACCGGTTGGATGTCGCCGCTCCGTTTCGACGGGAACCGCGGCAACGCCAGAATCAGTAGAACTTCTTTGGCAGCATCTGGCCACGTAGACGTTTGAAATGGCGCTTCACCGCTGCCGCTTTCTTACGTTTCCGTTCCGCCGTGGGCTTTTCGTAAAACTCGCGTGCGCGCAGTTCCGTCAGCAGCCCGTTTTTTTCCATCGTGCGCTTGAAGCGGCGCATGGCGACTTCAAACGGCTCGTTGTCTTTTACGCGGATGGTCGTCATTTTTCAATAACGGAACTTTGTAAAGGTTCAGGAGTATAGCAGAGCTTTCTCACAAAGGTAGCGCGCCGTCAAGCCCCTCTAGCATACTCTGCGGCGGCCTGGCCGGCCGCCACGCCCGACGCCCACGCCCACTGAAAGTTATAGCCGCCGAGCCAGCCGGTCACGTCGACCGCCTCGCCGATGAAGTAGAGGCCCGGCGCGCGGGCGCTCATCATCGTCGAGGACGAAAGATCGCGCGTATCGACGCCGCCGCGCGTCACTTCGGCTTTGCGGTAGCCTTCGGTGCCGTTCGGAGTGAGCGTCCAGCGCGACAAAGCCTCACCGATGCGGCGCAGCGTCTTGTCCGGCAGATCGGCGACGCGGGCTTCGGCGGAAATCTGGTGGGTTTCCAACCAGGCGTGAGCGAGCCGCTGCGGCACCCATTCCGACAGCAGGTTGGCGATCTGGCGCTTCGTGCTGGTTTTCGCTTCCAGCAACGCGGTGCTCGCGTCCTGTTCGGGAAGCAGATTGATATGGATGGGCTCGCCAGGCTGCCAGTAGCTCGAAATTTGCAGCACGCCCGGTCCGGACAAGCCGCGATGGGTGAGCAGCAGATCTTCGTTGAACTCGGCACCGGTCTTTTTGTTGCCGGTTGCGAGCTGGACTTCCAGCGACACGCCGGACAGCGCCGCAAACGGCTCCCAGTCGGCCGCGGCGAACGTCAGTGGAACGAGCGCGGGGCGCGTGTCGATCAGCTTGTGGCCGAATTGCTTGGCGAGCCGGTAGGCGAAGTCCGTCGCGCCGATTTTGGGGATCGACAAGCCGCCGGTCGCAATCACCAAGGCGCGCGTGGCAATGGGACCCGACTGTGTATCCAGTGTGAAGCCGCTTTCGGCGCCCTGCCTCACCTGCTCGACTGCGAGCGGCGCGCGCCACGCCACGCGGCCGGTGTCGCACTCGCTCTTGAGCACATTGATGACGGCGTCGCTCGACTGGTCGCAGAACAGCTGGCCTTTGTGCTTCTCGTGCCACGTCACGTGATGCCGCTTGAGCAGCGCCATGAAATCGCGCGGCGTATAGCGCGCCAAGGCCGAGCGGCAATAGTGGGGGTTCGCTGACAAATAATTGGCCGGCCCCGCGTACAGATTCGTGAAGTTGCAGCGGCCACCGCCGGAAATGCGGATTTTTTCCGCGAGGCGTTGCGAGTGGTCGATCAGCACCACGCGGCGGCCGAGCTGCCCGGCCACCGCCGCGCACATCATGCCGGCCGCGCCTGCGCCGATCACCGCGATATCGAAGGATTCCATGGGGCCGCATTGTACCTGCGCCTCTGCGGCCCTTTGCCCGCACTGCTATACTTTCAGGCTTGCCTTTTCACTTTCGGGCGCACCCAGGCGTCCGTCCAAGCCCGCCCATCATGCTCGTTCTCGGCATCGAAAGCTCCTGCGACGAAACCGGACTCGCGCTCTACGACACAGAGCGCGGCCTGCTCGCGCACGCGCTGCATTCGCAAATCGCGATGCACCGGGAATATGGCGGCGTGGTGCCTGAGCTGGCTTCGCGCGATCATATTCGTCGCGCGCTGCCCTTGCTCGAAGAGGTGCTGGAGCGCTCCGGCGCGGCGCGCGGCGACATCGACGCGATCGCGTATACGCAAGGGCCGGGGCTCGCCGGCGCGCTGCTGGTCGGCGCGAGCGTCGCCAATTCGCTGGCCATGGCATGGGACAAGCCGACCATCGGCATCCACCATCTCGAAGGGCACCTGCTGTCACCGTTGCTGGTGGATGAGCCGCCGCCGTTCCCATTTGTCGCGCTGCTTGTTTCGGGTGGTCATACGCAATTGATGCGCGTGACAGAGGTAGGCGTCTACGAGACGCTCGGCGAAACGCTGGACGACGCCGCCGGCGAAGCGTTCGACAAAACCGCCAAGCTGCTCGGCCTCGGCTATCCGGGCGGACCGGAAGTCTCGCGGATGGCGGAGTTCGGTACGCCCGGCGCGGTCGTCCTGCCACGTCCGATGCTGCACTCCGGCGACCTCGATTTCAGCTTCAGCGGCCTGAAGACCGCCGTTCTCACGCAAGCGAAAAAGCTCGGCGGCGCGAACATCTGCGAGCAAGCGAAGGCGGATCTGGCGCGCGGCTTCGTGGACGCAGCCGTCGAGGTGCTGGCGGCAAAATCGCTGGCCGCCCTCAAGCGGACCAAGCTCAACCGGCTCGTGGTAGCAGGCGGCGTAGGCGCGAACCGGCAACTGCGTGATGCGCTTTCCGCCGCAGCCAAAAAGCGCAATTTCTATGTGCACTACCCCGACTTGTCGCTGTGCACGGACAACGGCGCGATGATCGCGCTGGCCGGTGCTTTGAGGCTTCAACGCTGGCCCGATCAAGCGGGCAAAGACTACGCGTTCACGGTCAAGCCGCGCTGGGATCTGACGTCCCTCGCCCGCTGAGCCTCACCACGAGATGCAATAAAAAAACCGCTTCGAAAGCGGTTTTTTTATCGAAGCAAGCAAGGCTGGCGAGCGCTATCAAGCGGCCCGCTTATCCCGCTCGATCACCGCATACGCGCTGTGATTGTGAATCGATTCGAAGTTCTCGGCCTCGAGCACATATGCAACGATCCGCTCATTGGCATTCAGACGCTGCGCGACGTCGCGCACCAGATCTTCGACGAACTTGGGATTTTCATACGCACGCTCGGTGACGAATTTCTCATCCGGGCGCTTCAGCAAGCCCCACAGTTCGCACGAAGCTTCTTCTTCAGCGATGCGAATCAGTTCTTCCACCGCGACGTCGCCTGCGAGCTCGGCATTGATCGTGACGTGCGAACGCTGATTGTGCGCGCCGTACTGCGAGATCTTCTTCGAGCACGGGCACAGGCTCGTGACCGGCACCAGCACCTTGAGGAACAGACGCGTCGCGCCATGACGGGTCTCGCCCGTCAGCGTCACTTCGTAGTCCAGCAGGCTTTGCACGCCCGACACCGGCGCGGTCTTGTTCACGAAGTAAGGGAATGACACCTCGATGCGGCCCGCCTCGGCTTCGAGCTTTTCGAGCATCGAGGCCAGCATCGTGCGCAAGCTTGCCGGTTCGAGCGGCGCCTTGTTCTCTTCGAGCAGCGCGACGAAGCGCGACATGTGCGTGCCCTTCTGATCAGCCGGCAGATGCACGTCGAGGTTCCACGTACCCACCGTCGGCTGCACGTCGCCGCCTTGCGTGCGCACCGTCAGCGGATGACGCACTGCCTTGACGCCGACGCGCTGAATCGGGATCTGACGCGTATCGGGCGTGCTTTGCACGTCGGGCATCACAAAGGCGGGGTTCATCTGGTTCATATTCTTGTCCTTTCAAGAAAACGCCGGGCCGCCCCACGTTTTCCGCTCCGCAGGAAGTCCCCCGCCCCGAAGGAACTCCGCTTGGGGAATTGAGGGATTGCCCGCCCTCGATGGCTGTCGCGAAGCGACAGGTTGGGGGCTCTCAGCGGCCGTGCGGATCAGAGCGCGCGACGCCAAACGCCGGCCTCTGCCGGCGCTGGATGATGGACCCGAACGTCCATCGATTCAAGTTGGAGATTGCTATGGCCGCCATAGCATCGCGGCGGCACAGCGAGCGGCAGCGAAATTACGCGACTCGCTTCACCGACGACTGACCGGCGGCCGAGCTGCTCGACAGAAAGCGCTCGCGGATCGACCTGGCAATGCCCGCGCTGTCCAGACCGCATTGGGCGAGCAGTTTGGCCGGATCCCCATGATCGATGAACCGATCCGGGAGGCCCAATTGTAGTACGGGTCGCATAACCCCACTCTCGAGCAGGGCTTCAACGCAAGCCGAGCCCGCGCCACCCATCACGCAGCCTTCTTCGACTGTGACGATAGCGTCGTGCGTTTCGGCCAGCTCGCGGACCAGATCCGCGTCCAGCGGTTTGACGAAGCGCATGTTGGCAACGGTCGCATCCAGTTGCTCCGCGGCCGCCAGCGACGGCGCAACCATCGTGCCGAACGCGAGAATCGCGATCCGATTGCCGGCCTGCTGCGACGTTTCACGGCGAATCTCGCCCTTTCCGAGCGGCAACGCGGCCATCTGCTTGACCGTCGCCACACCGGCACCGGCGCCACGCGGATAACGCACCGCCGTCGGGTTCGGCTGCTGCAAAGCGGTGTAGAGCATCTGGCGGCATTCGTTTTCGTCCGACGCGGCCATCACAGTCATGTTCGGGATGCAGCGCAGGAACGCCAGATCGTACGCACCCGCGTGCGTGGCGCCGTCCGCGCCGACCAGACCCGCGCGGTCGATGGCGAACACCACCGGCAGATTTTGCAGCGCGACGTCGTGAATCAGCTGATCGTAAGCGCGTTGCAGGAAGGTCGAGTAGATCGCGACGACCGGCTTCATGCCGTCCGCAGCCAGGCCCCCGGCGAAGGTCACCGCGTGCTGCTCGGCGATACCGACGTCGAAATACCGGTCCGGGAAGCGCTTTTCGAACTCGACCATGCCCGAGCCTTCACGCATGGCCGGCGTAATGCCGATTACGCGCGCGTCCAGTTCGGCAGCGTCGCACAGCCATTCGCCGAACACCTGGGTATAGGTCTTCTTCGACGGCGTGGTCGCGGGCTTGATGCCTTCGGCCGGATTGAACTTGCCCGGTCCGTGGTACAGCACCGGATCGGCCTCGGCCAGCTTGTAGCCCTGACCTTTCTTCGTGACGACGTGCAGGAATTGCGGGCCGCGCAGTTCCTTGATGTTTTGCAGCGTCGGGATCAGCGAATCGAGGTCGTGACCGTCGATCGGGCCGATATAGTTGAAGCCGAACTCTTCGAACAGCGTGGCCGGCACGATCATGCCCTTCGCGTGCTCTTCGAGCTTGCGGGCGAGATCCAGCATGGGCGGCGCGACGCGCAGCACGCGTTCGACGCCCGCACGCGCGGCGGCGTAGAAGCGGCCCGACATCAGACGCGCCAGATGGCGATTCAGCGCGCCGACCGGCGGCGATATCGACATGTCGTTGTCGTTCAGGATGACCAGCAGCGGCACGTCGTCTTCGACGCCGGCGTTGTTCAGCGCCTCGAAGGCCATGCCGGCGGTCATCGCTCCGTCGCCGATCACGGCGATGCCCATGCGATTCTCGCCCTGCAGCTTGCTGGCGATCGCCATGCCGAGCGCGGCGGAGATCGACGTGCTGGAGTGCGCGGTGCCGAAGGTGTCGTATTCCGACTCGTCGCGCTTCGGGAAGCCCGAGATGCCGCCGAGCTGCCGCAGAGTGTGCATCTGGTCGCGGCGGCCCGTCAGGATCTTGTGCGGATAGGTTTGATGGCCGACGTCCCAGACGATCCGGTCACGCGGCGTGTCGAACACGTAATGCAGCGCAATGGTCAACTCGACCGTGCCGAGGTTGGACGAGAGATGGCCGCCCGTCTGCGATACGCTGTCGAGCACGAAAGCACGCAACTCGTCGGCAAGCGGTTGCAATTGGCGGCGATCGAGGCGGCGCAGGGCAGCCGGGTCGTCGATGGTTTTCAGCAAGTCGTACATCGTCGTTCCATTGTAGGAAAACTTACGCGCCCGCACTTCATACATGCACCTCGTAGCGGAAGGTGCGCGGCGGCGGGCTTTCGCGTTTAGCTGACCCGGTTCACCACCAGGTCCGCCAATTCGGCAAGACGCTGCGCTCGCGCGCCAAACGGCGCGATCGCAGCGTGGGCGTCGGTGCGCAGTTGCGCTGCGAGCGCACGCGACGCGTCAAGCCCAATAATCGACACGTAGGTCGGCTTGCCGTCCTTCGCGTCTTTACCTGCTGTCTTGCCGAGCGTCGCGGAATCGGTCGTCACGTCGAGAATATCGTCGACGACCTGAAACGCGAGGCCGACAGCGGCCGCATACGCGTCGAGCGAACGCATGGCGTCCGCGCCCGGCGTTTCGCCCGCCAGCGCGCCCATGCGCACCGCGGCACGCAGCAAGGCACCGGTTTTCAGCCGGTGCATGGTTTCCAGTTGCGCGCGCGTCAGCGTGTGGCCGACGCTCGCCAGATCGATTGCCTGGCCGCCGCACATGCCGATCGAGCCGCTCGCGACAGCCAGCTCCCGCACCAGCGATGCCTGCTGCGCCGGGGTCAGAACGTCCGACGTCAGCGCAATGAAAGCCTGCGATTGCAGCGCATCGCCAACCAGCAATGCCGTCGCTTCATCATATTTGACGTGTACCGTGGGCTTGCCGCGGCGCAGCGCGTCGTCGTCCATGCACGGCATGTCGTCGTGCACGAGCGAATAGACGTGGATCATTTCCAGCGCCGCCGACGCCGCGTCGAGGCATTCGGCGCGCGCACCGGTCAGCTCGCCGGCCGCATGGCACAGCAGCGGGCGAACCCGCTTGCCGCCGCCCAGCACCGCATAGCGCATGGCTTCGTGCAGCTTCGCCGGCTCGGTCGCTTCCGTCGGCAAGTAATGTTCTAGTGCCGCTTCGACGCGTTCAAGCGCCGAGCGCGTCCATTGTTCGAATGTCATAGGTCGTCCCCGCTTTCTGTAGCGGCTGTGCCTGCGCTATTCACGGGCAGCGGCTTGAGCGTCTCGCCATCGAGCACGCGCACCTGCTGCTCGACCTTCTCGAGCTGCTGCTGGCAAAACGCCACGAGGGCCGCGCCGCGCCGGTAGGCGGTGAGCGATTCTTCGAGGCTCAAACTGCCGCCTTCCATTCGCGCGACCAACCCTTCCAGCTCCGCCTGAGCCGCCTCGTAGCTCTCGGGCAGCGGCGTGGTATCGACGCCTTCAGCAGATGCAGCAGCAGTATCCTTCGATGCGGTCTTCGCCATGAATAGTCGCAAAATTAAAACAAGTCGGACATTCTACGGCAAAAGCGACATTTCCAGCCGCTCGCCGCCCCGCCTCCCCGCCTTTGCGCTCCCGCGCCCGGCCCTCAGTCTCGCAGAAAAATATCCGTAGGTCTGCGGCGTAAACCGCGAACTTCCTTGACATTTTTGACCCAAATCAGTCACTTAAGCGCCCCGAGGAGGGGTAAACAGGTATAATCTCGGGCTCCCTAAATCGAATCTTCGATGGTTGGGTTGTTCACTGCTTTCACGTCTTCATCGGGAGTGGGAATGTCCAATCTGAGCAATGCATTGCAGTTGCGGTCTGTTCACAGCCAGCTGCCAGTCACGGCTTACTTTGACGAAGCGCTTCTAACGCGCGAAATCGAAACCCTTTTCAAGAAAGGTCCACGCTACGTCGGGCACGAACTCATGGTGCCGGAAGCGGGGAATTATTTTGCTTTGCCCAGCGAGAGCGAAGGGCGTGTGCTCGTCCGTAACCAGCAGTCGCAAATCGAATTGCTGTCGAACGTGTGCCGCCACCGGCAGGCCATCATGCTCAACGGCCGCGGCCAGACGGAGAACATCGTCTGCCCCTTGCACCGCTGGACGTACGACCTGAACGGCCAGCTCCTCGGCGCACCGCATTTTGCGGATAACCCTTGTCTGAATCTCGGCGGCACGCCGTTGCAGAACTGGCAGGGTCTGCTGTTCGAAGCGCAGGGGCGTGACGTCGCCCGCGATCTGGCGCGGCTCGGCACCCGGCAACACTTCGATTTTTCGGGCTTCATGTTCGATCACGTCGAAGTGCACGAGTGCAACTACAACTGGAAGACCTTCATCGAGGTCTATCTGGAGGACTATCACGTCGCACCATTCCATCCGGGCCTCGGCAGCTTCGTCAATTGCGACGATCTGACGTGGGAATTCGGCGACTGGTACAGCGTGCAGACAGTCGGCGTGCACAAGGACCTCGAACAGCCGGGCAGCCCGACCTACCGCAAATGGCACGACGCCGTGCTGCGGTTCCGCGACGGCCAGCCGCCCGAGTTCGGCGCCATCTGGATGGTGTACTACCCGGGCATCATGATCGAGTGGTATCCGCATGTGCTGGTCGTGTCATGGCTGATTCCGCGCGGTCCGCAGAAAACCACCAACGTGGTGGAGTTCTATTACCCTGAGGAAATCGCGCTGTTCGAACGCGAATTCGTCGAAGCCGAACGTGCCGCCTATATGGAAACGGCCAGCGAAGACGACGAAATCGCCGAACGGATGGACGCCGGCCGCCGCGCGCTGATGGAGCGCGGCGAATCGCAGGTCGGCCCGTATCAGAGCCCGATGGAAGACGGCATGCAGCACTTCCACGAGTTCTTGCGGCGCGAACTGGGCGCGATCTGAGCCGCAACCGGTATGCGTGTGGTCTGCGCATGATCCGGTTGGCGCGCGGTAAGCTTCAAAGCATGGAAAGACGGGCTTCGGCCCGTCTTTTTTTGTTTAGACTAACAACATGTTTCGGCCATCAGCGAACGGCGCCAAACCGCCGCGCCAGCGCCGCAATCGCCCGATCAGGAGACGTCATGCCCCACACTCACTACACCACTCTGATTTCCGCGACGAATCTCGCGGAACGGCTTGCTGCTGCGCCGGGCAGCGTGTTCGTCATCGATTGCAGCTTCGATCTGACCGATACCGACGCGGGCGAAAAAGCCTATACGGCCGGGCACCTGCCCGGCGCCCACTATCTCCACCTCGATCGCGATCTGTCGGGGCCCAAGACCGGCACCAACGGCCGCCATCCGTTGCCGGACCGCGTGCGCCTCGTGGAAACGCTCGAGTCGCGCGGCCTGAAGCAGGGTCAACAAGTGGTCGCCTATGACGCGCAAGGCGGCATGTACGCCGCCCGTGCCTGGTGGCTGCTGCGTTGGCTGGGGCACGATTCCGTGGCGTTGCTCGACGGTGGATTGCCAGCCTGGCAGGCCGCGGGTCAGCCGCTGACGCAAGACGCGCCGGCGCAAAACACCGGCGACTTCAAAGCCACGGCGCCGCTCTCCGTGACGATCGACGCCCAGGCGATCGAGCGCAATCTCGGCACGCGGGAGCGCGTCGTGGTCGATGCACGCGCGCCGGATCGCTATCGCGGCGAAAACGAAACGCTCGACCGCGTCGGCGGCCACATTCCCGGCGCGCTCAATCGCTTTTTCAAGGACAACTTCACCGCGGATGCGCGCTTCAAGCCGGCGCACACGCTGCGCGAGGAGTTCCATGCGTTGCTGGCCGATACGCCGCCGGAGCACGTCGTGCTGCAATGCGGCTCGGGCGTGACGGCATGCGTCAACGCGCTCGCGATGGAGATCGCCGGCATGCACGGCGCGGCGTTGTACGCTGGGTCATGGAGCGAATGGACTTCCGATCCGGCGCGGCCGGTTGCCACCGGCCCGAATCCATAAGCGAAGCGCGGGACCGTTACGGAGCGCGTGACCGTTAGTAAAAAGGCCGTTGCCGCGGGAAAGCGGCAACGGCCTTTCTCATTCTTCGAGCCGAACGCATCGGCTCCCGGCTAGATCGCGCTGAATCGGAGTCTCGAACCGGGGCGAGCAGGCGCGCGCCTTCACGCGACGCCATGCTGCTTGAACCACATCAACGCGCGGCGCCAGCCATCTTCGGCATCGGCCTTTTTGTAACTCGGCCGGTAGTCCGCGAAAAACGCGTGACCTGCATCGTCATACACGACGAATTGCGAACCGCGTCCCGCTTGCGGACCTTGGGCGATGGCCTGCTTCATCTGCTCCAGCGTGTCCTGCGGAATGCTTTGATCCTGGCGCCCGTATAGACCTAGCACCGGTGTATGCAGCTCCGATACCTGATCGAGGGGATTGGCCGGCGTCATTGCGTTCTTCGCGCCCGTGACAGGCCCGTACCAGGCCACAGCCGCCTTCGGCCGCGGATTGTGCTCGGCATACAACCACGCAATCCGGCCGCCCCAGCAGAAGCCATTCACACCGAGCCTATTCAGATCGCCTCCATGCTCGCCGGCCCATGCAACGGTCGCGTCGAGATCGGCCAGCGCCTGCTCGTCCGGCACCTTTTCGAGAATTTCCGCAATGAGCTGCTGGATGGTCGGGTACACCGACGGATCACCCTGGCGGACAAACAGGTCCGGCGCGATTGCGAGATAACCCAACTTGGCAAAGCGCCGGCAGACGTCGGCAATGTGCTCATGCACGCCGAACGCTTCATGGATAACGATGATCACCGGCAAATGCGTCTTGCCCTTCGGCTGCGCGCGATAGGCGGGCACCAGCGTATCGCCCGAGCGCACGCCGACCTCGCCGGCTTCGAGGCCTTCGCTATCGGTATGAATGGTTTGCGCCGACACCGGCAGCACGGCCGCGGCGAAACCGCTGCCGAGCGCGGCCTTGATGAAGGTGCGTCGATTGAACGGAACGTGCGGGACCAGGCTGTCGACATCGGGTTTCAGCATGCGGCGCTCCTCGGATAAACGGTGAAGGCAACAGGATACGCTTCATACGCATCCCGTTGCAGATGCAACCGTCCAGCCCCTCAGTGCAGCTTGACCCGCGGCAGCGTGGTGCGGCGCAGCCAGTGCGCGAAGGTGTCGAGCACCATCCGCGCATAGCCGTGCAGCGCGGCGATATGCAGCCGGTAAAGCGACATGTACATGAAGCGCGCGAACAACCCCTCAATCAGCATACTGCCGCCGATTACGCCGCCCATCAGATTGCCCACCGCGCTGAAATGTCCGAGCGACACCAGCGAACCGAAGTCGCGATAGGTGAATTCCGGCAGCGGCTTGTCCTCGAGCCGGGCCGCGAGCGCCTTCATCAGGAAGCTCGCCTGCTGGTGAGCGGCTTGCGCACGCGGCGGCACGTTGCGCTCGTTGCCGGGCCATGGACACGCCGCGCAATCGCCGAGCGCGAAGATGTTGTCGTCGATTTCGGTTTGGAGCGTGCGGCGTACGATGAGCTGCCCGAGGCGATTGACCGGCAGGCCGTCGAGCTGGCTCAGCACAGCGGGCGCCTTGATGCCCGCCGCCCACACGGTCAGATCGGCACGCACCGTTTTACCGCTCGCGGTGCGGATGAGGCCGGGCGCGACTTCCGCCACCGTCTCGCCGATCATCAGCTTCACGCCGAGCTTGGTGAGCAATTCGGCGGTGGCCGTCGACACGCGCTCCTGCAAGGCCGGCAAAATGCGCGGCCCCGCTTCGATCAGCACGATGCCGACGTCGTGCCGCGGATCGAGCTTATGCAGGCCGTATGCGGACAACACCTGCGCCGTATTGCGCAACTCAGCGGAGAGTTCGACGCCCGTCGCACCACCACCGACGATCGCCACCTGGATGCGCGGCTCGGTGGAAAGTGGCGTGCCGGATCCCGACTCGACGGGTTCATGCACCTGATGCTCGGCCCGCATGCACGCCGCGATCAGCCGTTTGCGGAAGCGCTCAGCCTGACCGACCGTGTCGAGCGCCAGGGAAAACTCAGGCGCACCCTTCACACCAAAGAACGCCGTCGTGCTGCCGATGGCGATGATCAGCGTGTCGTATTCGAGCTCGCGCACCGGCAGCAACTCTGCGCCGTCGTCGTCGAGCACGGTGCCGAGCGTCAAACGCCTGTTCGTCCGGTCGAGACCGGTCAGCTCGCCCTGTTGAAACTCGAAGCCATGCCAGCGCGCTTGCGCCGCGTATTCGAGTTCCTGCGTGAACGGGTCCATACTGCCGGCCGCGACTTCATGCAACAGCGGCTTCCAGATATGGGTCGGATAGCGATCGACGAGCGTTACCTGCGCCCGCGGACCGCCCTTGTTCTTATAGCGGTCGCCTAAGCGCGTCGCCAGCTCCAGCCCCCCTGCGCCCCCGCCAACGACGATAAAACGATGCATTGAACTCTCCGTGTTTGCCGATGGTTGTGCGTCGAGGCGGCGCGCATGAAAAGCGCGCCGCCTGTCAGCGATTGTCCACGAGCAGCACGGGTTGTCACAAGCCGTCAAAACGCATGTGTGACATGCGCACGACGATATCGCGTTCCGTCACACGCACGTCAATGCGCTTCTTCCCAGTTCAAGCCGGCACCGACCTCGGCGACCAGCGGCACCTT
This sequence comes from Paraburkholderia lacunae, assembly GCF_003353175.1. Taxonomy (GTDB): domain Bacteria; phylum Pseudomonadota; class Gammaproteobacteria; order Burkholderiales; family Burkholderiaceae; genus Paraburkholderia; species Paraburkholderia lacunae. The sequence continues at coordinate 77,502 of NZ_QHKS01000017.1, forward strand.
CAGCGCGGCCACACCGCACATGAGCTCCGGCAAGCGCTTGCGTACCTCGGACAATTCGCTGTCAGGTACCTCGAGAATCAGTTCGTCGTGCACCTGCATGATCATGCGCGTGCCGACCTTCGATTCCTCGAGCCACTTCTGAACCGCAATCATCGACAGTTTGATCAGGTCGGCTGCCGTGCCTTGCATCGGCGCATTGATTGCGGCGCGCTCGGCGGCCTGCCGGCGCGGACCGTTGCCGCCGTTGATCTCCGGCAGCCACAGGCGGCGGCCGAACACGGTTTCCACATAGCCCTTGGCCTTCGCGCTCAGACGCGTTTCGTCCATATAACGCGCAACACCCGGATAGCGCGCGAAGTAGCGGTCGATGTAGAGCTTGGCGGCATCGCGCGTAATGCCGAGGTTCGACGCGAGGCCGAACGAGCTCATCCCGTAGATCAAGCCGAAGTTGATCACCTTGGCCACGCGCCGCTGATCGCTCGAGACTTCGAGCGGCGTCACGCTGAAAATTTCCGCGGCCGTGGCGCGGTGAATGTCTTCGCCTCGCGAAAACGCGCGCAGCAACGATTCGTCGCCGGAGATGTGCGCCATGATGCGCAACTCGATCTGCGAGTAGTCCGCGGAGACGAGCTTATGGCCCGGCGGCGCAATGAACGCCTCGCGAATCCGGCGGCCTTCGCCGGTGCGTACAGGAATGTTCTGCAAGTTCGGATCGTTCGACGCCAGACGGCCTGTCACCGCCACCGCCTGCGCATAGTTCGTATGCACGCGGCCGGTTTCGGCGTTGACCATGCGTGGCAGCTTGTCCGTATAGGTGGACTTCAGCTTCGACAAACCGCGATGTTCGAGCAGGATCTTCGGCAACGGATAATCTTCGGCAAGCTTTTGCAGCACTTCTTCGTCGGTGGACGGCGCGCCGCTCGGGGTCTTCTTGACCACCGGCAATTCGAGCTTCTCGAAAAAAATCTGACCGATCTGCTTCGGCGAACCCAGATTGAATTCGCCGCCTGCCAGCACGTAGGCTTCGCTTTCGAGCTGAATCAGACGCGCGGCGATTTCGCTGCTTTGCTGACGCAGTTTCGCCGCGTCGATCAGTACGCCGGCGCGCTCCATCTTGCGCAATACGCGCGAAGTCGGCACCTCGATGTTGCGATAGACGTAGTCGAGCGTCTTCTCCGCGGCCACTTGCGGATACAACGCCCGATGCAGACGCAACGTGATATCGGCGTCTTCCGCTGCGTATTCCGCGGCCTTGTCCAACGCCACTTCGTCGAAGCCGATCTGTTGCGCGCCCTTGCCCGCCACTTCCTCGTACTTGATGGTCTTGACGCCGAGATGGCGCAGCGCGAGGCTGTCCATATCGTGCGTGCGATGCGATTCGAGCACGTACGATTGCAGCAGCGTATCGTGTTCGATGCCGCGCATTTCGATGCCGTAGTTCGCCAGAACCTGTTCGTCGTACTTCACATGCTGGCCGACTTTCTTGTGCTCATCGCTCTCCAGCCACGGCTTGAGCTTCGCGAGCACTTCGTCGCGCGGCAGTTGCAGGGGGGCGTCCGGCCCGCGATGCGCGAGCGGCACATAAGCCGCACGCCCGGCTTCGACCGAGACCGACAAGCCGACGATTTGCGCTGTCATCGGATCGAGCGACGTGGTTTCCGTGTCGAAGGCGGTCAGTTCGGCCGCGTTGATCTTCTCGAGCCACGCGTCGAACTGTTCCCACGTCTGCACGGTGTCGTAGTGACGTTGTTCGTCCACCGTGAGCGCCGGCGGCACGTCGGTCTCAGGTCCTTCCACAGCGTCCGCGGTTTCCACTTCGCGCAGCCAGGTCTTGAAGCCGTAGCGCGTGAACACGTCGCGCAGTTCCTCGCGCGACTCCGGACGGCTCTCCAGGCCTTCCTCGATCGACGCGATATGGCCGGTCAGATCGCAATTGCGCTCGACGGTGACGAGTTTTCTCGCCATCGGCAGAAAATCGAGCGCACGGCGCAGATTGTCGCCTACCGCACCTTTGATCTCGTCCGCATGTGCGACGATGCCATCGAGCGAATCGTATTGCGTGAGCCATTTGATCGCCGTCTTCGGCCCGCACTTCTCGACGCCTGGCACGTTGTCGACGGTATCGCCGATCAGCGACAGGTAGTCGATGATGCGCTCCGGCGGCACGCCGAATTTGGCGAGCACGCCAGCGCGGTCGAGCGTTTCGTCGGTCATCGTATTGATGAGGGTGACACGATCCGTTACGAGCTGAGCCAGATCCTTGTCCCCAGTCGACACGATCACGTTCATGCCGCGTTTTTCAGCCGCGGTGCTGAGCGTGCCGATCACGTCATCGGCTTCCACGCCGTCGATCATCAGCAACGGCCAGCCGAGCGCGCGCACGGCGACATGGATCGGTTCGATCTGACGCGAGAGGTCGTCCGGCATTGAAGGACGATTCGCCTTATAGTCGGGATACCAGTCGTCGCGAAACGTTTTGCCCTTGGCGTCAAACACGCACGCGCTATACTCTGCTGTGACTTCCTTGCGCATGCGCCGCAGCATGTTGATCATCCCGTAGAGCGCACCCGTCGGGCCACCCTCGGGTCCGCGCAGATCGGGCATCGCATGGTAGGCCCGGTACAGATAACTCGAACCGTCCACCAATAGCAGGGTCTTACCTTCCAGGCTTCGTTCTTCAGGCATTATGACTAAGAGAAAAGTGATTCCGAGTCTGCGATCACTCGCAGATCAAGAGCGCGCAACGGCTAAGAAGGCCCGCGCATCGTGGCAGATGTTCACGATTATGGCAGAGTTTATCGAGGCGACCGAGTACCTCTCGGAGATTCGCCCCGCTGTCAGCATCTATGGTTCAGCGCGCCTGAAACCGAACTCGCCGTACTACAAACTGGCCACGCAAATCGCGCGCAAGCTGTCGGACGCCGGCTTCGCGGTAATCTCCGGCGGCGGCCCCGGCATCATGGAGGCGGCCAACAAGGGCGCACATGGGGGCAAGGCGCCGTCGGTGGGTTTGAACATCGAACTGCCGCACGAGCAATCGGGCAATCAGTGGCAAGACATCTCATTGCGCTTCCGCCATTTCTTCACGCGCAAGGTCACGTTCGTGAAGAACTCGGACGCGGTGATCGTGATGCCGGGCGGCTTCGGCACGCTGGATGAACTGGCCGAAGTCCTTACGCTGATTCAAACCAAGAAATCGCGCCACGTGCCGATCATTCTGGTCGGCGCCGAGTTCTGGGAAGGTCTGCTTGCATGGTTCCGGAACTCGCTCACGCCGATGGGCCTGATCAATCCGACGGACATGGACTTGATGCAGGTGATCGACGATCCGGACCAGGTGCTCGAAGCGGTGTTGAAGTTCTACGAAGACCGCGAAGAAGCCGAGCCGCATCCGGCCAAATCGGACGAAGACCGGATGTTCTATCTGTGATCTCCCGTACCGCGTGAAATAGCGCGATACGGGTCGACACAGGTCGATGCGAGCTAACGGGCGGCGTCCACGCCGCCCGTTTCCGTTTCATCGGCCTGATCGCCTTGCGCTTGCAGCCATTCGCAGAACTGCGCCACCAACGGCGCCTCTGCCACCTCGCGTCTTGCGATCCACCAATAGCCGCGTGCATCGATACGCGGACCCGCCAGCGGCACCACGAGCCGTCCCGATGCCAGTTCGTCCGCGAGCAACGGCAACGGACCGAGCGCCACGCCGAGCCCGTCCACCGCAGCCTGCAATGCCAGATAGAAGTGGTCGAACGATTGCTTCTTCCGGCATTTCGCCGTCACGCCTGCCGTCGACAACCAATTGCTCCACGCTTCGGGCCGCGTGTCCGAGTGCAGCAGCACGTGGCGCGCGAGATCGTCGGCGACATTGATCGGCGAGCGTTGCAACAACCCGGGACTGCACACCGGAATCTCGCTCTCGGCGAGAAAATGGCCGCTCACGCAGTTCGGCCAGTGGGCCGGCCCGCGCCGCACGGCAACGTCGAAACTGTCCAGCATTTCGACCGGCGCGTTCGAGGTCGATAAGCGCAGCTCAACGTTGGGCGCCTTTCGCTGGAACTGATTCAGACGCGGCAGCAGCCATTTCATGGCGAAGGTGGGCAACGCGTTCACCCGCAGCACACGGACGACGCCCGTGTCGCGCAATTGGTCGGTGGCGAGCGCGATGCTGTCGAACGCCGCCTGCACGGTCGCCAGATAGCGGCGGCCGTCGTCGGTCAGACGCACACGCTTGCCGCGGCGATGAAAAACCTGCACGCCGAGCCATGCTTCGAACGTGGCAACTTGCCTGCTGATTGCACCGTGCGTCACATGCAATTCGTTCGCCGCCGCGCTGAAGCTTTCATGCCGTGCAGCGGCCTCGAAGGCGCGCAGCGCGGGAAACGGAGGAAGGTTACGGGCCATGCTTGTGATTCTAGATCACAAGCGCGCGCTCAAAAATCGTTTTGTGCGCCGATGGTTCGGCGCTAACCTCCTGAACTTGAACTGGAAGGCTAGCGCTATGGACCACAATCTCACTTCGTCCGAACCCGCACAGGCGCCCGCGCCGACGCTGCGGGAAATCTTCGGCGGCTTTCTCGGCCTTGGGCTGATCTCGTTCGGCGGTGCGCTGCCGCTCGCGCGGCGCGCGGTGGTCGAACGGCGCGGTTGGCTGACTGCCGCCGAATTCACAGACCTTCTCGGCCTGTGCCAGTTCTTGCCGGGCGGCAATGTGATCAATCTCTCGGTAGCGATCGGGATGCGCTTTCGCGGCTTGCCCGGCGCGCTCGCTGGCTTGCTGGGTTTGATTGCCGGGCCGTCGCTGGTGGTGATCGGCCTTGGCGTGCTGTACGAGCACACGCAAGACGATCCGCATGTCCGGCACCTGTTCGCCGGTCTCGCCGCAGCGGCGGCCGGTCTGCTGGTTTCGATGGCCCTGAAGATCCTGCTGCCGTTGCGGGATAAGCCGATGGCGGCGCTGATCGCGGCGCTCGGGTTCATCGCCATCGCCATCATGCGCCTGCCCCTTCTACCGACGATGCTGGTGCTCACGCCGCTCAGCATCTACCTGGCGTCGAGGGCCGCACGATGACCGATACGCTCATTTCACTCGCCATCATTTTCAGTCAGCTGTCGCTGATCGCATTCGGCGGCGGCAATACGATTCTTCCGGAGATGCAGCGTCAGGTGGTGGACGTGCATCACTGGATGCCGGCCAGCGAATTCAGCGCGCTGTTCGCGCTCGCGCAGGCCGCGCCGGGGCCGAATCTGATGATCGTGACGCTGGTCGGCTGGCATGTGGCGGGCTGGGCCGGGATGCTGGTGAGTTCGGTCGCGAAGTTCGGGCCGTCGTCGATCGTGACGATTCTCGCGCTGCATGCGTGGGACCGGTTCAAGGACCGTCCGTGGCGGCGCTATGCGCAGGCCGGACTGGTGCCGGTGACCGCCGGCATCGTCGCGGCGAGCGCGGCCTTGATCGCCGAAGCGTCGGATCCGACGGCGATTGCGTGGGCGATTACCGCTTTTACCGCCGTGCTGGCGTTGAAAACGCGCATTCATCCACTGTGGCTGCTGGCGGCCGGAAGCTTGATCGGGCTGACGGGCTTCGGGCAATTCTGACCCCCCCTGGGGGGACCCGACAGATTGCTTTGGTAAGCAAGGCTCTTTCGGATTCCAGCAGAGACTGAAGGATGCTAATCACCTGCGGTCTAGCCGCTCACAGAAACAGGCAGCAGCTCACCGCGCCAGGAGACGGAATAGGTAGGTCGCTGACCTGCGGAATGCAACCCGCAACTCGACGCGTCACCAGCGTGACGTGATGAAGTGCCTGGCGCACAGAACTCCTGCAAACACAGCAGATCGAGAAACGCATTGACCAAACGCAACGTAATGCCAAAAAATCGTAAGGTCAGTGCCTTGGGATTAGGGAGCACAGCTATGCTTATAGACTCAGCTACTGCGCCATCTGCCCATGACCTACCATGTCACTACCGTCACGCTCGAAAACTTCGGCGGAATAGTCATCCAGAAAGACAGAAGTGGCACGAGAACAGTAGGAACAGCCTTTAACGTTACAGTTGCAGGCAAACGTCAGTACGCTGTACAAATCCGCGGCGCGCCTCGACTTGAAAACGGCATGGTCGTGACGGCAGTACTGCGCGATACGGATAACTGGCAAACACTGGTGGGATGGTTAAATCACGCCACGGGCGAGATTTGCGGTGTCGATTCACCCGAGATGTCCTTCTGGTTGTTTGTGGCTGGTATCTTGATATCAGCCCTGCTTTCCCTTAAGTTGATAAACGAAGCTCACGGCGGCAACGCCAGTGCCCGCGTCGTAGTTTGGACTATCGGAATCGTAGCGATGAACGCCTGGTCGCTATTCTCCTGGCGGAGGTCGGCGAGGGTCTACAGGTTGCTGAAACCCTAAGCTTGGGTACTTTCAAAGTCACGGGCATCCTGTAGGAAAAATCTCTGCCACCACCTACCGCGCAATGCGGTAAGTGATGGCAGAAGAGGAAGGCCGCTTATTCGTCATTCATCTACGCCACTGCAGACCGTCGCCGGCAGTAGTCGCTTCGATCCAATCTTTCACCGCCTTTCGCCGCAATATAAGCAGCGCGCCGAGTCGGAGCCACACACAAAGGGTAATTAGCGCGATGGCCCACAACCCCAATTCCTGCAAATATGAGTGGCCGAATATAGTCCATAAAATCATAACGGCTGCGATCCACTTAAGCAGGTCGTAAGCCCATCTCTTTCTCTTTATCGCATACACAAGAGCCAGGGGATTGGCCACAAGACTTGCGAATACGGCCAGACAGCCTTCCCACGGCAGAGAGCCGGATTGAAGTAAGGCGATTTCCACCCAAGCCTCGCACAGGAAGGCGAGAAAGAATCCAATAAGTGAAGCCCGAATACAACGCGGCATTGCTATCATAGCTACCTGAATTTTACGTTCTTGCAATAATCCATCCCACTAACAATATCGCTCCAACCCTGCTTAACGCTCAGATATCGGCAGTAGTTTTCCTTGTATTGATCCTCGTTGACTTGCGTGAAGCTACCTGGAACGGGGGTCCCCATAGGAAACAAGCCGCCACCTGAAACAGTACCCTTGTCACTCAGGCAAAAGAACAACCCTTTTTGCGTCAATATTTCGTTGTATGAGGCAAGCATGTCTCCACTACCAGCTCCGAGACTTGACCAATAAAGCGATGCACTAGCAACCGATGGGGGGTTCGAGACTTGCAGCAATCTTGACATATAGTTACCCAGCCATATTTTTGTAGATTTTATATACGGCTGAAAGGAGGATTGCAGGTCGGCAGCCAGGACGAGTCCACCGACTACTGCTGCGGCACCCGGGCCAATTTCCGCCCAAACAAGCAGCGTAACAGCGATCGTTCCGGCCGCACTTATAACGGTCAGCACGTCTCCTGTCTGGACCTTTTTGTTCGAGTCCTTCCAATCTGTCACAATTCGTATTAATGCGGACGTTGCGGCTAATCCGTTTGTCATGATACGTACTGGCTGCATCATCGGAGCGACATTTGATATCGTTGCAACGACGTTGGTGCCATTCTGAATAACTGACAGCGAGTCATGTGGGCTATTTGCCGCGGACACAAACGCCTGATAAGTAGTCATCGAATTCGAGCCGTTTTCGATGAATTGCAACACCATTTCCACTTTTGCCATTTTATTCAGCCTTTGACTCTGTATTCCAGGGGGCAATTGAATTCACTGAAGAACTGACGGATGGTGCGGTAGACGGACTCGACCCGACAACATAGCGATAATAGAGCTGTGTATTACCTTTTTTTGGCATGTACACCGTCTGGGCGATAAATGATCTCGTCTTTGCGAGAATGACAGGCAGGACATCAATAATCTGCGAGAACTCTCTATCTGTCGCCACCTGAAGACTCGCTGCAATATCACTATTCGGGTCTTCAAAATTTATGATGCGCACCCAGAATACCCATGCCCCGTCGTCGCGCCTCAATGCAGTCGCGCCGTTTGTTAACGCATATCCGCGCAGCGAAGTGGCTGTAATCTGGGGGGATGTGGGAGTCGCCTTTGCGATTTGAGACGTGATACCGAAAAGAGACAATGCACTTGTTCGCAAAAATAATCGTCTAGTAGTCATCGTGTTTTTATTTAGTTTGGTAGATGTCATCATTTATGAATGTAGTTTTCACTACATTTAAAATGTATCGTTACCGACGATGTGATTGACATCGGATAATTCCGAAAAATGACGGTTATTGCGGAGGATATCCAGGGCGATTGCATGAAGCGTTACAGATGGTGAAGAGCACCTTGTAAGCTTTGTTGAAGGCGCGCGTGCTCTGGCTTTTGTGGCCAAGAAAAATCGATGCAAGAAGGCGTGTTCGGTATCGGGGAGGCGTTTGGAGATTTGCGCGATCCGCGCAGCCGCATGCCTGCTCATGATCTGACGGAGATGCTGGTGGTGGCGCTGCGTGCAATTCTGTCGAGCGCCAATAGCTGGGTGGAGATCCAGACATGCGGCGAAGCGAAGCTGGAGTGCGCATCTGTTCCCGGCGTTGGCCGATCAGGTGGTGACCCTCGACGGCAAGACAGTGCGCGACGCCCATCGCAGCGATCAGCTTGCGCTCCACCTGGTGTCGGCCTACGGCAGTGGCTTGGGCGTGGTACTGAGACAGGTGTGCATCGCAAACAAAAGCAACATGATCACGGCAATTCCGGAGTTGCTCGATCCTCCAATGGGATTTCCTTCAGGGCGTCGAAAACAGCATGCACTGGGTACTCGACATGATCTTTGGCGAAAACCGGTGCCGTGTGAAAATCGAGAATACGGCGCGGAACGTCGCAATGCTGTGCCGTATCACATTGAATCTGCTCAAGCGCGATACCAACACAAGCGCAGAACTGAAAATACGCCGCCTCGAAGGCGTCGAGGCCGCGCAGGCGCTGGCTGGACATACCACTGCGCAGATGACCGCCCACTACACGAAGGCGCGTGAAGTGGAGCGCGTTGCGCCGGTATCGCTGCAGCGTGTTGGGGCGGGCAAGTTAGACACCGGCACTTAAGTTAGACAGTCAGCAGTCCGGCGGAGCCCGCAAAGGTCCACCGGATAATCCTTTGCTACTGAAACGCCACTTCCGCAAAGCTGCGCAGCTTGCGGCTATGCAACCGATGCAGCCCGTTCATCCGTAGCAACTCCATCGCCTTCACGCCGATCTGCAAATGCTGATCGACCTGCGCGCGATAGAACTGATCGGCCATGCCGGGCAGCTTCAACTCCCCATGCAAGGGCTTGTCCGATACGCAGAGTAAGGTGCCGTAAGGCACGCGGAAACGGAAGCCGTTCGCCGCAATCGTCGCGCTTTCCATATCGAGTGCGACCGCACGGCTCTGCGACAGCCGCTGCACCGGCTCGCGATGATCGCGCAACTCCCAGTTGCGGTTATCCACACTCGCCACCGTGCCCGTACGCATCACGCGTTTCAACTCGACGCCATCCAGTTGCGTGACCTGTGCGACCGCGCGCTCCAACGCCACCTGCACTTCGGCAAGCGCCGGAATCGGCACCCACAGCGGCAGATCCGCGTCGAGCACGTGGTCCTCGCGCACGTAGCCGTGCGCCAGCACGTAGTCGCCCAGACGCTGCGTGTTGCGCAGACCGGCGCAGTGACCCAGCATGATCCATGCGTGCGGACGCAGTACCGCGATGTGATCGGTAATCGTCTTCGCGTTCGACGGCCCGACGCCGATGTTGATCATCGTGATGCCGCTGCCGTCCGCGCGCTTCAGGTGATACGCGGGCATCTGCGGCAGACGCGGCGGCGCCGTGCCTTCCTGCGCCTGCTCACCGAGATTCTCGTTGTACGTGACCACGTCGCCCGGTTCGACGAACGACGTGTATTCGCTGCGGTAGGCGCGCAGTGCTTCGTCGTCGGTATGGGCCATCATCGTGCGACCGAGTTTGACGAACTCGTCGATATAAAACTGGTAGTTCGTGTACAGCACGTAGTTCTGGCAATGCGTGGGCGACGTCGCTGTGTAGTGCTTCAGCCGATGCAGCGAAAAATCCACGCGCGCCGCCGTGAAGAGCGCCAACGGATGCGGCTCGCCCGGCAGCGGCTCATACGTGCCGTTGACGATGCGGTCGTCCAGCAGCGCGAGGTCCGGCGTGTCGAACACATCGCGCATCAGGAACAGACGTTCGCGATCCAGATCGCCTTCGAGGTGAATGCCTTCGGCGAACGCGAAATGAATCGGGATCGGTTGATCGGACACCCCCACGTCGATCTGCACGTGATGGTTCTTCGCCAACAGGCGCAATTGCTCGCGGTAGTAGTTGCCGAACAGGTCCGGCCGCGTCACGGTCGTCTCGAACACGCCCGGACCCGCGACGAATCCGTACGAGCGGCGCGAGTCGATATGCGTGTTGACCTCGGTGCACACTCTGACGAACGGGTAGCAGGCGCGCACCCGGCGATCGAACAATTCGTTGCGGCGGTAGCGCGCGAAGGCGTCGCGCAGATACGAAGTGTTCGCTTCGTAGATGGCGGACAGGCGAGTGACGGCCTCGGTGGCGTCGTCGAAGGATTCGGTTGGGAAGCTGTTGGCGGGAGTCTGCACCGCGCGTTGATTGGTATCGTTGTTCATCGTCATTCGCCTCTATTAACGAGACGACATTACCACGGAACCCGCGCTCGCAAAATGACCGTGCAGCGCGGGTGGCGCCCGCGGCGGCAATGACCGCGCGATTGCGGGCACGCCGCGCGAAAGCGGCGCAAAATAAGGCGATCGCGCCCGTAGGCAAGGCTGGATTTGCTAGAATCGGGGCACCATATTGGAGAGTCACCATGAAGCCGTTCCTTCCCATCGCCGTTGCGCTGGCCCTCGCCTTCGGCAGCGCCGCGATGGCTGCCCAGCCCGTCGACGCCACGCCGCCCCCGGATCAACCGCAGTCCGCCAACGAACGGGCCGGCCTGCCGGACCTGAAGGCGATCAACCGGCCGGCCGCGCAAGTCAGCTCCAAGGTCGAAATCAACGTACCGCGCACGCCGAGCTTCCACGAACGCAGCGCCAACGGCACCGAAATCACCGAATACCGCGACAAAGGCAAGCCGGTTGAAATCAACGTGCACTCGAACCTCGGCACGCACTATCAGATGAGTGCGCCGCTCGACACGTCGCCCACCGTGCGCGACAACGGCCGCGCAAGCACACGTTTGCCGTCGGTGAATCTGAGCTATTGACAACACCGGAGCGGCGGCCTGGCGTAAGCCGCCGCCCTCCTGCTCTGCGCGGTCTGCGGAGCGTTGCCCTTGGGGCTTTCAGCCAGATTGCCGAGATGCGGCGCTTAGCTCCGGCGCTGAGTTGCAGCGCCGACTTGCCGCCCAGACTTAGCGCGCTTCGGCAGCGCTTTTTGACACCGCACCTGCCACACCTCGCACTGGCCGCAACGCGCCAGCCCGACCAACCTGATCCGACGTTTCCCGCATGGCTGTCTTCACCGCTGTCACCGAACCCCAACTAGCAGAATGGATGCGCCATTACGATCTCGGCGAAGTCGTCGAATTTCGCGGCATCCCGTCCGGTATTGAGAACAGCAACTTCTTTCTGACGACGACGCGCGGCGAATACGTCCTCACGATTTTCGAAAAGCTGACGGCCGAACAACTTCCGTTCTATCTCGATCTGATGCAGCATCTGGCCGCGCACCGCGTGCCGGTGCCGGACCCGATGCCGCGCGAAGACGGCACGCTGTTCGGCACGCTGCATGGCAAACCCGCCGCGATCGTGACCAAGCTCGAAGGCGCGCCCGAGTTGGCGCCGGACGTCGAACACTGCATCGAAGTCGGGCAAATGCTCGCGCGCATGCATCTGGCGGGCCGCGATTACGCACGCTATCAGCCGAATCTGCGCAGCCTGCCGTGGTGGCAGGAAACCGTGCCGACCATCCTGCCGTTTCTGGACGGCGCGCAACGCGAGTTGCTGTCATCTGAACTCGCCTATCAGGAAGCTTTCTTCGCTTCGGCCGATTACGCCGCGCTGCCCGAAGGCCCGTGCCACGCCGACCTGTTCCGCGACAACGCGCTGTTCGCGCACGCCGCACCCGAGACCGGCCATGAGGTGCGCCTGGGCGGTTTCTTCGACTTCTATTTCGCCGGCTGCGACAAATGGCTGTTCGACGTCGCTGTAACGGTCAACGACTGGTGCGTCGACCTCGCCACCGGCAAGCTCGACGATGCGCGCACCGAAGCCATGCTGCGCGCCTACCAGACCGTGCGCCCCTTCACCGCCGAAGAAAACAGCCATTGGGGCGACATGCTGCGTGCGGGCGCGTACCGATTCTGGGTCTCGCGCCTGTATGATTTTCATTTGCCGCGCGCGGCCGAGCTGCTCAAACCGCACGACCCCGGCCATTTCGAGCGCATTCTGCGCGAACGCCTGTCCGGCGTTGCACTTCCTGGCATTCATACCTCATGCAACTGATCGAAGTCCCCGCGAAAACCGGCTATGTATGGTTCCGGCAGGGTATCTGGCTGTTCCGCAAGAACCCGCTCGCGTTTCTGACGCTGTTCTTCACCTACCTGCTGGTCATGACGCTGGTGGCGCAGATTCCGGTGATCGGCGGGGTGCTGCCGCTGGTGTTCATTCCGGGCGTCGCGGTCGGCTTCATGGCGGCGTGCCGCAATACGATCGCCGGCAAACCGGTGTTTCCGACCATTCTGGTGGACGGCTTTCACTCGTATGGCGCCGTGGTCGCCAAACGCCTGCTGGCGCTCGGCGTGCTGTATGTCGTCGCGATGGCGTTGGTGCTCGCCGGCTCGGCGCTGGCTGACGGCGGCATGCTGCTGAAGGTGATGCTCGGCGGCGTGGCAATGGATCAGGAGGCGTTCGCGAACAGCAATATTCCGCTCGCGGTGGTCACCGCATTCGTGCTCTACATTCCGGTGGCAATGATTTTCTGGTTCTCGCCGACGCTCATTGCGTGGCACGACATTCCGCCGGTCAAAGCGATGTTCTTCAGCCTCGTCAGTTGCTGGCGCAATCGCGGCGCGTTCATTGTGTTCGGCGCGCTGTGGTTCGCGGTGGCCATGACGGTGTCAATCGGTTTGTCGGCGCTGATGCAGGCGCTGGGCGCCGGCGACTTCGCATTCGCGATCCTGATGCCCGCCACGATGATCGTCACGACCATGCTGTATTGCTCGTTCTACGCAACCTATCGCGGCTGCTTCGGCGTGCAAACGCCCGAAACGCCGGACCTGCCGACCACCCCGGCGGCTTGAGTATTTTGGCGCGCGGGCGCGGAGCGCTGATCGAGCGCTCACGCGCCGCTTCGCCGGCTTCTCGACTCCACTCGTCAACGCGATGCGATTTGCGGCACAATAGTTTGCGCGCAATCGATTTGCACGCTATTTCAGACGAGATGCACCATGACCCAGCGCCCCGCTTTGCCCTCCACGCTCGACGAGCAACTCTGCTTCGCACTCTATTCGACCTCGCTCGCGATGACGAAAGCGTACAAGCCGCTGCTCGACAAGCTCGACCTCACGTACCCGCAATATCTGGCGATGCTGGTGCTATGGGAAACCGACGACATCACGGTCAAGGACATCGCCGCGCGTCTGAATCTCGACTCGGCGACGGTCACACCGCTGCTCAAGCGCCTCGAGACGCAAGGCTATCTGCAACGGGTGCGCGGAGTCGAAGATGAGCGCCTCGTCTACATCCGGCTGACCAAAGCCGGCACGGCACTGAAGCGCCAGGCGCGGGAAGTGCCGGCGGAAATCTTCTGCGCGACCCAGCAGACACCCGAATTCCTGCTTTGTCTGCGCGACGACCTGACGCGCCTGCGCACCACCCTCAACGATTACATGGACCACTAGCCAGCCTGCTGCAAAAGCACGCTATCGATTCGATTCGCAAATTCATTTGTACACAAATCATTTGTGTACTATCTTTATCGCATGCCGCTTCGATAGCGATGAGCCGGAACGGTGAGCAAGCAGCGGCACACATGCAGATCCTGACAACCCAGATTGAGGAGCAGCAAAATGAACGTACTCTACAAAGCAAGCGCAACCAGCACCGGTGGCCGTGACGGCCGTGCAGTGTCGTCGGACAATGTGCTGGACGTGAAGCTGGCCGCGCCGCGCGAACTAGGCGGCAACGGCACGGTGGGCACGAACCCGGAACAACTCTTTGCCGCCGGCTATTCGGCCTGTTTCCTGAGCGCGATGAAGTTCGTCGCCGGCCAGCACAAGCAGGCTTTGCCGGCGGACACGCAAGTCAAGGCGGAAGTGGGCATCGGCCCGAACGACAACGGCGGCTTCGCGCTCGATATCGATCTGCTCATCTCGCTGCCGGGTCTCGCCGCGGAGGCGGCTAAGGAACTGGTCGACGCCGCGCATCACGTTTGCCCGTACTCGAACGCCACGCGCGACAACGTCGCAGTGCGTTTGCAAATTGTGTGAGCGTACGACCTGTATGTATAGCGGTGGTGGCGCGACAAAACCGCGCCGCAACGGTCAGCGCCTGCTCCTCGCAAAACAGGCGCGGGCGTTGTGCTTTCTTACGGCTGGCGAAACTGCAGCCTAAGTGAATTCACGCGCCGTGGCTGGCAAGCGCTGAAGAGCTCGCCGATTGCGTCGTGGTGCTGAGCAAGAATTATCTCGCGCCGATCGTCGACCATGCGCAAGCGCGGCAGCACACACTGGCTCGCTTCGGCACGTAACCGTCGGCATTGCATTGGCCGATATCGCGGGGCCGCTGGCATTGCTCGTCGCGCGATGTTCGTGTTCGGCGACGGCACCGCTGGGCAGGCGGCTTATTGATGCCCGATGTGGCTTGGGTGGCGTTCGCCGCGGTGTTGAATCACGCGTTGTGACAATCGAATCCGGCTGCCTGAGAGTTCATGACAGCTTGGGCGCCTCACCCGAACAGCAACAGCTTAGTGCTGGCTCATCCACGCCGGTTGGCGGATGTTCGCCTCGCGATCCAGCTTGCGCATGCGGAATTCGAGATCGTACAGATCCGTAGCTTCGGCGAGAAATGCGTCAGCACGTTCTTTCGCAAGCTGATCGGGCGATTTGGTCAGAAACAGGAACAGGCGGCTCAGCAGGTACATGGTCAACCTCGACTATGAATTTAGGCGTTAACGCCTAAGGGATAACCCCTATTATAGGGAAAACCCTAGGAATGTGCCAATCTTCTTTTCGAAGTGTTGTTCCTGTGTCACCTTTCGCCGGCTGAGGCCGCACTGACGGCACTTTCCGCGATACGGCCGGCGCCCGTGCGGCGCTGGTTCCTGAAGAACTCCCACACCAACGTGCTCGCATCCGGCCCTTTGGACGAGTGAAACGGCACCGCGTCGTCACCGCCGCTCCACGCGTGTGCGAGCCCTTGCACGCGGCACAGCCGCACCAGGCGCCGGCCGCCGCGCAGATAGTCGCGCGTCACCACGCCGCCTTTGCGCTCTTCGCGCACTTCGCCGGATTTGCGCGCGCCGTTTTCGTCGACGATCCGGTTCAGCCGGAGAAATTGCACCGCCAGTTGGTCCGCATTGACAGGCGCGACCACGTGATCGGCGTCGCCGTGAATGACGATCGCCGGCATGCCGGGGTACTCCGCCACATTGACAATTTCATCGACCAACTCGGCCGGTTCATGACGCGCGCCACGCCGCATCACGTCCATCGCCGTAATGCCGGAGTGAGCCTCGCCCAAAGCCGGACCGGAATGCAGTGCGACTGCCGCAAAATGCTCCGGATGGTTGACCGCCAGCAGCCCCGTCAGACCCGCGCCAGCGGATATCCCGGCGACGTACACCCGTTCGCCGTCGAACCCATGTTGCATGACGAGTGCATCCACCAGCGACACCACGGCGCGCGCCTCGGCGCCGCCGGCGCTTTCGCCAGAGTCGTACCAGTGCCAGCAGCGGTGCGAATGCACATGTTTCGACTGCTCCGGATACACCACCGCAAAGCCGAACCGGTCGGCCAGCACATTCATGCGCGTGCCTTCGGCGAATTCATCGATCGATTGCGTGCAGCCGTGCAGCATCACCACCAGCGGCATGGCTTCGAGCGCACGGCCGGACGGAATGTACAGCCCATATTGGAGATGATTGACGAGCCGCCCGGGCATCGCAGGCGCCGAGTGAAAAGAGCGGGTCCACGAACCGCTCGCCCAAGCCGACGCCCGCGGACGGACGCGCGACTCCCGGGCGACGGCGCGCGGCGCCTCGCGTTTCGTGGGTGCGCGCACCGCAGCCGCCGGTGTGAGCGGACGGACCTTGGTCGACGGCTTCGCGGTGGCGGGCCGTGCAGAACGCGTGGTGGTGCGCTTGGTGGTTTTGTGAGCGTGCTCGGTCTGAATCGCGAGCAGCCGTTTGAGACCGCGTAGCCAGATTTTCGATAGACTTTTTGCCATCGGCGGGAAACCTCGCAAAAAGGGGCAGGGGCCGTTCGGTGGAACGACGCTTTGTTGTGCAATGCACAATAACACCAATCCTCATGCAATGCTGGAAGCGTCGCTTCCTGCCCACTACCGAAAATTTCCACTCGCCGAACCTTATCGCCGGGTCGGCGTCAAACCGCGTCAAAGCTCGGTTGACAAGCCGGCCATCGACGACAAAACCGCCGCGCACGTTAAATCTACGCGGCAGCGCCCGTCTATACTGGCGGGTAACCTGACGGGCATGCGATACCTTTGTCTCGTCGGTGATTGTCTCGTCGGCGAATCGCGCTGTTCGCGCGTTAAATCATTACCAACCCGATTCGACGCGGCCCTGGCCGCGCTTTTTGCCATGCCCGGTTTACCGTCTCACCTGTGGTATTTGATCACCAGCGTCGGCGGCGCCGGCATGACGCTGCCGATCGCGCTCGCCATCGCGCTTTGGTTGGCGGTCGGATACACGTGGAGGATGGCGGCGGGCTGGTTGTTGTTGCTCGGCGCTGCCATCGCCGTCGTGACCGTCACAAAGCTGGCGTTCCTCGGCTGGGGTGTCGGCGTGCGCGAACTGGATTTCACCGGCGTCAGCGGTCATGCGATGTTGTCCACTGCCGTGTACCCGGTCGCGCTGTTCCTCATGCTGTTGCCGACGCGGCCGGCAATTCGTCTGATCGGCGTGCTGCTTGGCCTCGCCGCGGGCGCCGCGGTCGGTCTGTCGCGGGTCGTGCTGAGCGCTCACTCGCCGTCCGAAGCGATCACCGGCTGCCTGGTCGGCGCGCTGGCCGCGCTCGTCTTCGTGCGCATGGCGTGGCGCGCCGAGCCGGGTCGGCTTTCGGCGCCGCCCGTCGCCGCGAGTCTGATGGTTCTCGCAGTGCTGATGCACGGTGTGCACGTGCCCACTCAGCGCTGGGTCACGCACATTGCACTGAAGGTTTCCGGTCACGAGAGGCCGTTCATCCGCGCACGCTGGAAGGCCACGCGTGACAACCGCCCCGCCGCGGCACCGCTCTCGCCAACCCTCAATACGCTTGAGCCGCCGCGCTCATCCGACGTCTGACACACTCTCCCCTCAGGTTCGCTGGCGGCGTCATGCGCCGGGTTGAATAATCGTCATGGGTCACCGTTATAACCTTCCATATATTACGATAGCGTTTTAACCCGCCGCCGTTCCAGCTCACGCCGGACCTTCGAACCTTCATGACACTGTCCCGCCGCTTTCTGAAACACGCGCTGTACATTGCAAGCGCCGTCTCCGTTGCCGTCAGCGCCAACGCACACGCCGACGAACTGATCGTCTCGGCCGCCGCCAGCCTGACCAACGCGTTCAAGGCGGTCAGCGAGGTCTTTGAACAGCAGCATCCGGGCACCAAGGTGCTATTGAACTTCGGCGCGTCCGACGCGCTGATGCAGCAGATTGCCAAAGGCGCGCCCGCCGACGTGTTCGCGTCCGCCGATCAGAAGGCGATGGACAAGGCCGCGATCGAAAAAGTCATCGTGCAAGCAAGCCGCAAGGATTTCGCCGCCAATTCGCTGGTGCTGATCGTCCCGTCCGACAGCCGTTTCGCGCCCGCCGCACTGAGCGATCTGGCGGCGGCGAATGTGAAGCGGGTCGCTTACGGCGATCCGGCATCCGTGCCGATCGGCCGCTACGCGCAAGGCGCGTTGCAGGCCGCCGGCGTCTGGAACGCCGTCAGCGCCAAAGCCGTGTTGGCGGCGAACGTGCGCCAGAGCCTCGACTATGTGTCGCGCGGCGAAGTCGATGCCGGCTTCGTATTCGGTACCGACGCCGCCGTCATGCCGGACAAGGTCAAAGTCGCGCTGAACGTGCCGACGCAAACGCCGATCAGCTACCCGATCGCGCAGGTCGAAGGCAGCCGTCATGCGGCGGACGCGCAAGCTTTCATCAGTTTCGTGCTGTCGCCGGCCGGCCAGGCGGTGCTCGCGAAGTACGGCTTCAAGCCGGCGCATTGATCAACCTCCGCATTGATCAGTCTCAGCCTTGATTAGCCCCATTAACTCGCTTCACTAAAGATCTTTCATACGCTCATGCAACAGGCCTGGATTCCGCTCTTGCTGTCGCTGAAAGTGGCGGGCTGGGCCACCGCGCTCAATCTGGTGTTCGGCGTCGCCGCCGGCTTCGGCTTGTCGCGCTGGCGTTCGGGCGCGCGCGACGTGATCGATTCGCTGCTGATGCTGCCGCTCGTGATGCCGCCCACGGTGCTCGGCTACTACCTGCTCGTGTTGCTCGGACGGCGCGGTGTGGTCGGCGCCTGGCTCGACCGGCTCGATATCCAGTTGGTGTTCACCTGGCAAGGCGCGGTGATCGCCTCGACGGTGGTGGCGTTCCCGCTGGTGCTGAAATCGGCGCGCGCCGCCTTCGAAGCCGTCGATCCGCAACTCGAACGGGCCGCGCGCACGCTCGGCGTCAGCGAGACGGCGATCTTCTTTCGCGTGACGCTGCCGCTCGCCGCACGCGGCATTCTGGCCGGCGGCTTGCTGGCTTTCGCCCGGGCGCTCGGCGAATTCGGCGCAACGCTGATGATTGCGGGCAACTTGCCGGGACGCACGCAGACGCTCTCGGTCGCAGTCTATTCAGCCGTGCAGGCCGGCGACGACAGCACCGCCAATTTCCTCGTGCTCGTCACGTCGGTGGCGTGCGTTGTGATCCTGTTGCTCGCGGGCCGTCTGGTGCCGCAGCACACGCTTTTGGCGTCGCGCTGATATGCCGCTCGCCGTCGATATCCGCAAGACCTTCAAGAGCGCCGAGCGCAGCTTTACGCTCGACGTTTCGTTTCAGGCGAGCACGCAGCGGGTGGTGCTGTTCGGACCGTCCGGCGCGGGAAAAAGCCTGACCTTGCAGGCTATTGCCGGTTTGCTGCGCCCGGACGAAGGCGCGATCACGCTGCATGGCAAAACCTTGTTCGACAGCGCGCGCGGCGTCGATCTGAAACCGCAGGCGCGCAAGATCGCGTATCTGTTTCAGGACTACGCGCTATTTCCGCATCTGAACGTGCGGCAGAACATCGGCTTCGGTTTGCAGCCGGGCTGGTTCAATCCGCGCGCGCGGGTCGCGCATCCGCAAGTCGACTACTGGCTCGACGCGCTTGACCTGAAAAGCGTGGCGGGCAATCATCCCGTACAGCTGTCAGGCGGACAAAAGCAGCGGGTGGCGTTGGCGCGCGCGTTGGTCGCGCAGCCCCGGCTGCTGTTGCTCGACGAACCGTTTTCCGCACTCGATAGTGCTTTGCGTCAGCGCATGCGGCGCGAGTTGTCGGACCTGCAAACGCGTCTGGACATTCCGATGGTGCTGATCACGCACGATCCCGACGACGTCGCCGCCTTCGGCGATCAGGTCGTGCAGGTCAGCGACGGCTGCGTGCGCGAGAATCAGCCGTTCACCGGCTACGCGCGCAGCGTGCCGTAAGCGGGTGCCTTCAGTCCCGCTTTCAGTCTTTCACGCCGAGAATCACGCTCGACGCCTTGAAGGCGGCAATCGCGGCGCCGCCTTCTTCAAGGCCGAGCGTGTCGACGCTTTCGTTCGTCACGACGGCCGTTATCACGGTGCCGCCTTCGAGCGTCAACGACACCTCCGCATTGACCGCGCCGCGTTTCACGCTCTGCACCGTGCCGCGCAGCTGATTGCGCGCCGACAGTTTCAGCGGCGCCCCATCAGCGTCCTCGACGAGCAGCACCACCCACGAAGCCTTGATCAACGCGAACGCCGCCGAGCCTTGCGCGAGCCCCAGCGTCTCGGTGCTTTCATGCGTCAGAACGGATACGATCGTGTGACCACCGGGCAGCGCCAGCGACACTTCGTCATTGACCGTGCCACGCTCGATGCTCGAAACCGTGCCGTACAACTGGTTGCGCGCACTGGTTTTCACGCCGATACGCCCGATCAGATCCCAATCCGTCGCGAAACCTTCGATCGCCGCGCCCGCGCGCTCCAGAAAACGCCGGTGCTCGCGTTCGACCGCGCGAAACGTGTCGATCAGCTTCACGGCGCGTGGCGTGAGCGTCGTGCCGCCACCGCCTTTGCCGCCGGTCGAACGCACGACGAGCGGCTCGCCGGCCAGGTTGTTCATCGCATCGACGGCGTCCCACGCGCCTTTGTAGCTCATGCCCACGGCTTTCGCCGCGCCGGTGATCGAACCCGTTTCGCGAATCGCCGCGAGCAGCGCGATTCGCGACGCGCCGCCGAGCGTTTGCGCGCCGGCCCGGAACCAGACCGAGCCGCCGAGTTCGAGCGGTTCGTGAGACGAGTCGGGGTGATCGGATGTCATGGCGGCGCGGGGTCGATGAGAGGAGCGGGCAGTCAATGATTATAGCGACGCAAGCTTCCGCGGCCACCGGCGCGGCACTGCGGGCAGGCTCAAAGCGCGTACTGCGCAATCCCGTTACCGAACGACCAATTCTCCTTCAGCACCTCGACGAGATTGATGAACACGTCCTCCCGTCGCAGCCCGGGCGACTCCGCCAGCTCATCCGCCATGCGCTTATACAGCGCCTTTTTCTGCTCGAGCGTGCGGGTGTTGTTCAGCGTGATCTGAATCAGCACGAGATCGTCGCTGCGCTCGACGTTCAGATACTGCGGGTCGTACACGAAATTGCCGGCCTCGTGCTCGGTGATCAGCATGAAGATGTCGTCCTTCGGCACGTTGAAGGTGTCCACCAGCGAACGCTGGATGCTGTCCGTGAGCGCCTTCCGGTATTGCGCCGGCTTGCCGGCGCGCAATGCGATTCGTGTGAGCGGCATGATGAAACTCCCTGTTGGCAGGTGAATGGGTAAACACAGCTTAGGCGTAACCAGTCATAATTAAAATACATTGATATCAATTTCATCTATTTTCATCTGAAATGAAAGTCCTCGATCTCGACGCTGTGCGGGCCTTCGTGCTGGTCGCCGATCTGCACAGCTTTACGCGCGCCGCCGATGCGCTCGACACCACGCAGTCGGCCGTCAGCCTGAAGCTCAAGCGGCTGGAAGCGCATCTGGGCAAGCAATTGGTGGAGCGCACGCCGCGCGTTGTGCGCCTGTCCGCCGACGGCAACGCCTTTCTCGGCGCGGCGCGCGATCTGCTGAACGCGCATGAGCGGGCGCTCGGTTCGTTGTCGGTGGAGCGCCGGCGGCTGGTGTTGGGGCTGAGCGAGCACGTCGCCGGCCCGAATCTGCCGACGTTGCTTGCCACGCTCAATGCGCACGATCCGGGTCTGGTGATCGAATTGCATCTGGGCATGTCCGCCGCGCTGCTTGCGCAATTCGACGAACGGCGGCTCGATGCCGTGATCGTCCGCTACGGCGCCGACGAGCCTCCGCGCGACGACGCACAGGCGCTTTTCAGCGAGCCGCTTGGCTGGCTTGCTACGCCGGAGTGGTTGCTGCGCGTCGGCGAGCCGCTGCAACTGGCGTTGCTGAGCGCACCGTGCAACGTGCGCACAGTGGCGCTGCAAACGCTGAACGAGGCGGGAATTGCGTGGCAGGAAGTGTTCGTCGGCGGGGGCGTGGCCGCCGTCGGGGCAGCGGTCGCGGCCAGTCTCGCGGTGTCGCCGCTGGCGCGCAGAGTGGCGCCGCGTGGTTTGGTCGACGTCGGCGCGCGGCTGGGATTGCCGCCGCTGCCGGAATCGCGCGTCACGCTGCATTCGCGGGTTCGCGAGAAACGGTCGATGGAGACGCTGCGGTTAGTGGCGAATGGGTTGGCAACGCAATGACAAACCATCGCCCGACCTGAATCAGCGGTAAAGGCCAGCGGCTTTTTGCTTAATCCAGGAGCTCGTCATTTCACGGTAGCCAAGTGGACCTCGCCCGCCGACAAACCGCCGCCGTCCGCACGGTCATCGAAGCCGGCGGTGCCTCGAAAAGCTGTCGGCGCGTATCGTCGAACTCGGCCGCGCGGTGCTGGGTCCGCCGAGCGGCAAAACCAGACGCACGCCAGACGCAAGTGCTCGGTCATCGAAACCGACAGCGCCTCGAAAAGCTGTCGGCGCGTATCGTCGAACTCGGCCGCGCGGTGCTGGGTCCGCCGGGTGGCAAAACCAGACACACGCCAGACGCAAGCGCGCGGCCTGAGAGCGGGGTCAGTGAAGAATCGGCGGCAGCGAACCACTGCTGGCCAAAGCGGGATTGGTCGTAACGTTCGCTTGAGAAACGGTCGATACGGCCGGCTTGGCTGTGTCGGTTTTCGCGGCAACCTTGATCGCGCGGGGATGAGCGGTGCCTTGAGCAACCGCGGCATGCACCGTTCTGGACTGACCGGCCTTCGCCTGCGCTATTTGCGGCCGCGATTTCCTGGCCTGCACCACGAAGGCGGGCTTCGGCTTCACCGCGCCCTTGAGCGATCCTTTAGCTGCACCCTTATCTGCCCCCTTGGCTACGCCATTGACCACCCCTTTGCCCGTGACTTTCTTCACGCTGCCATGCGCAGGCTTCGCCCCGTTCTTCGACGCCAGCGCAACCCGCTGCGCCGCATGCTGGCTGTTCGCCACATGCTTCGGTGCCGCCTTCGCGCCAGTTGCGGACTTGGCCTTCGGCCCATCGGCCGTTTTCTTTGCGTGCTTCGCGGCATGTCCGGTGGCCTCGGGCGGATTCCATACTTCGGCATACCCGGCAGCCATTGCCGCACCAGACACACACCACACGGCCACCGCCGTTGCTACTGCTCTAACCCACATCTCCGGCTTCTCCTGATCTTCGGCTTCGTAACGAGCCGGGATTATATTCTCTTGCAATAATCCATAATTGGACTAATATTAAAAACAAGTACAAAAAAGGACTCACGCACCTATGTCTCACGCTGCCCGCATCCCCCAGTCCGAACCGCCGATTCGCCGGCCTGCGTCGGATCCCACGCTGACGGAAATGTCCGCGGCGGGCCTGCGTGCATTCTTCAATATCGCGCGCGATTGGGACCTGAGCGCCGACGAGCAGATCGTGTTGCTCGGCTCGCCCGGCCGCTCCACCTTCTTCAAATGGAAGGCCGCGCCGGAAACGGCCCGCGTCGGGCGCGACACGCTCGAACGGCTGTCGCTGCTGCTCGGCATTTATAAGGCGTTGCAGATTCTGCTGCCGCAGCCCAGCGCCGCCGATGCGTGGATCAAGCGCCCCAACAGCGCGCCGCCGTTCGGCGGCCGGCGCGCGCTCGACCGCATGCTGGCCGGCAACATCAGCGATCTCGTCGCCGTGCGCCAGTATCTCGACGCGATGCGAGGCGGCTGGGCGTGACAGAACCGTATTGGCAGGACCGCTGGCGCACCGCGCCGCTCGACTGGTCGCCCGCGTATCGCGTGATTCCTACGCGCTTTCCGGCCGTCAATCTATTCGACCGGGTTGCTTCGCCGGAAGATTTCGACGCGCTCTACGCGCTCGAAGCATTGACCAACGACCGTCTGCGCACCGAAGTCGGCGAACTCGATCTGGTGCCGCGCGAAGAGCGCCGCTTCGGGCCGGGTTACGGGCCGATCATGGCCGCGCTCACCCACCTGAATCCGCTCGGCAGCCGCTTCTCGGACGGCAGCTACGGCGTGTTCTATTGCGCCCGCTCGCGCGCCACCGCGATCGCGGAAACGCGCTATCACACCGGCAAGTTTCTGGAGGCCACCGCCGAGCCGCCAATGCGTCAGCAGATGCGTCTGTACACGGTGCTGGCGCAAGGCGAGGTGGTCGACATCCGCAGCGACCCGTCGCTCGATCGCGCGGTGCTGTCGCCCGACGACTACCTTGCAGGACAGACGCTCGGCTGCGCCGTGCGCGAAGCCGGTGCGCCGGGCATCGTGTATCCGTCGGTGCGGGACGACGACGGCGAATGTCTCGCCGCCTTCAGAACGACGCTGCTGCGCGACTGCCATCACGCGGCTTATCTGGAATACAACTGGAACGGCAAGAGCGTCGATATGGTGTTCGAACTCAACCAGGTCGGCTGACCGACCCGCGCGGAGAAGCGCCGCCAGGCAGCGAAAAACGGAGGATGACCGTCCTCAGGAAGGCAAAGCCAGCGCCGCCGCGCCGTCCGCGCGCGCCGCTTCGACCGAGATCGACCAGCGCCGCAACCGGTGAGGCTCGACAATCGTTAGCTTGCCGCCGGGCCCGAATGCGCCGGTATCGATGAACACCTGCGAGCCGATCTGCTGGATGTCGCGCATCGGCGTGTGACCGCAGTAGGTCAGCGAGAGTCCGCGCTGCCGCCCTGGATCGCCATTGCCGATCGCCAGATCGCGGCCCCACAGCAATTGCTGGCGCACGTCTGCGGAAAAATTCGCGGCGTCGAGATCGGCGTCCGTGCCGAAAAATTCGGCATGCAGAATATTGAAGCGCTCTTTTCCGCTGCCCACCACGCGCACGAGCGGCAGCGTCCGCAGACGTTCCGCGTAGCGCTGCAGCCGTTCGTCGGACACCTCAGCCGCCCACGACCCGCCAATCCCGTACCACCATTGCCGCCGCAAGCGCCCGTCGGCGACAGCGCATAACGTGTCTTCGTGATTGCCGAGCACGGCATAGAACCACGGCTTGTCGAGCAAAGCCAGCGCCTGTTCGGAATGCTCGCCGCGGTCCACCAGATCGCCGACCGAAAACAACCGGTCGTGCGCGGGATCGAAAGCGATGTCGCGCAGCAGATAGCGCAGCGCATCCATGCAGCCATGCAGATCGCCGACGATAAAGTCGCGGCCGCTCAGATTGACCGCATGATGCTGGACGGGAGTGACGAGGACGGATTCCATTCGACCATGATAGTGCGGCACGCGCGGATGCGTATGCGCGCTTCCTATCTTTTCCGGGCGCCGTACGCGGCGCAATCGTCGCGAAAACGGCGCATTCCCGGCAGGGTTTGCCGGAAATACGCCGCGTACGCGGTCATTGTTGCTAAGAAGACAAATTTGCCGCCTGGTCTACGGTCACTGCCGGCTGCCCGTGACTTGCTCATTCGACAAATGATGCCCGATGCCGCGGGTAGAATCCGCGACACACCCAGAAGGCTCGACTCTCCCGTTCCGATGCTCACAAAATACTACCCGAAAGTTTTTCGCAATCGTCCGCGCCTGCTGATTGGTCTCGCCATTGGCATCGTCGCCGCACTGGTGGTGCCCGAACACACACGCCCCGTGGTGCGCGGCCTGATGGGCTGGGACGCGGCCGTATGGAGCTATCTCCTCCTGATCTGGATACACATGGGCGCCGCAGACGAAGGCCAGGTCCGCGAGTTCGCTCTACGCGATGACGAAAACGCGGGTGTGGTGCTGTTCGTGATCTGCGTCGCGACCATCGCCAGCGTTGCCGCCATCGTGCTCGAACTGGTCTCGGCGAAGGGCACGGCCGGCGTTTCGACCGTATGGCACTACCTGCTGACCGGCCTCACGATGTTCGGCGCATGGTTCATGATCCCGACCATTTTCACGCTGCATTACGCGCGCCTGTATTACGACCCCGACGCGCAGGAGACGCCGCTCCTGTTCCCCGACCACAAGCTCCAGCCCGACTACTGGGACTTCATGTACTTCTCGTTCACGATCGCGGTGGCCTCGCAAACCTCCGACGTGGTGCTGCGCTCGCGTTCGATTCGCCGCGCAGCGCTCGCGCAATCGATTCTTTCGTTCTACTTCAACGTGGCCGTGCTCGGCTTGTGCGTGAACATCGCGGCGGGCTTGCTCGGCTCGTGACGCCGCCGCTTCACCTGCTTGCGGTCACCGCGCCGACTTCTGCAAGACGCGTGTAAAACCCGGACAACGCCCGCCCGTTTTACACGACGCAGCCTATGCTGCCCGCTTGGGCCTGATTGACCCCGCTTGAACCCGCTCGGCCCGCTTGAGCCCGCTAGCCGCCCCCCGCCATCCCCGCTGCGCCCCACCCTTCGGGCGCACGCTTCGCGCCCTTGCGCCCGGTCCAAAACTCGCTGGCACAGCGTTTGCTGCGATTTGCCGTGTGTATTGTCGAGCGATCGGGCCCCCCGTGCAATCGGCCGCTAGCGTCAAAACACCTGTTACTGGCAAGCGGCGTGACGATCTTTGCACTACATTGACCAGTACGCGCGCTCGCTTCACGCATCGCGCGGCAGCCGGCTCTGGAAGCCCAATGAGCGCTGTGATCGCATGTCAATTGCATCCACACCGCAGCAGGACGAATCTGGAAAAGACCGATGGAATCTCCAAACGGGTATGCGCCGCGGATCTACTTTTTTCATTCACTCCTCGTTGGGCCGCTCGATGCCTGGCCTGCGCAATTCGCTCACGCAGCCGCGCTGGGCTTCGATCACGCGCTGATCGGCAGCCTCTTCGAGCCGGGCCGGGCGGGACACGGACAGGTGGTCGGCAATCACGGCCAGGTGCATCCAGTGTTCGAGACGCAGCAACCGGCCACCGCGGCTATCAGGACGCTCGCGGATGCCGCCCGTCAGAACGGTTTGACCTTGCTGGTCGACCTCGTGATCGACCGGATGGCCGCCGATGGCGCGCTGTACGCCGAACATCCCGGCTGGTTCCATCCGTTCGAATCCGAACAGGCGCGGCTCGATCCACGCCATGCGCATCGCGAGGACAACGTCGCCTATGCGAACTTCAACGACGCCGGCAGCAGTGCAGCGCTAGCCGGCTGGTGGACGCGTCAACTGCTGGCGCTGGCCGAGGCGGGCGTCGACGGCTTCCGTTTCGATTCGCCGCACCGCGTGCCGGCCGCGGTCTGGAGGCAACTCGGCGAGGCGGTGCGCACGCGGCATCCGGACGTACGCTTCCTCGCCGCGACGCCGGGTCTCACGCGTGGCGACCTGCACGGCCTTGAAGGCGCGGGCTTCGACAGCGTGTTCTCGTCGGTGCGCTGGTGGGACTTCCGCGCCGGCTGGATGGTCGAGGAGCATGCGGCGCTCGCGCACGTCGGCGCACCTGTCGCGTTTCCCGAAGCGCCTTACGGCAAGCGGCTCGCCGCCGACCTGAACGATGCGCACGACGCCGCCATCGTCGAACGGGCTTACCGGCGCGCGCTGTTCACGGCGGCCTCGACCGGCGCCGGCTGGATGATGCCCATGGGCTTCGAATACGGGGTGACGGAGCCGATCTGGCAAACGCACGGCAACGCCTCGCAATATGCCCTCGCCTGCCGGTCGAAGCAATTCGACCTCTCGGATCAGATCGCGCTGGCGAACGCGATGGTGCGCAATACGAAGGCACTGCAGGCCAACGGCGAATTGCGTCCGCTCAGCGGTCCGGGCGCACCCGCGGCGCTGCTGCTGCGCGCCGACAACCCCGACCTGCGCAACGCCGGCGAAGCCATCCTGATCGCCATCAATCCCGAACTCGGCGCGCCGGTGCGCGTCGATCCGGCGCGCTTCCTCGGCGGCGTGCCGGGCAACTTCACGCGCTTCGTGCCTCTCGAAGCGCCAGGCCATGCCGCACCCGCCGGATTGACGCCGTTCGCGCTCGAGCCCGGCGCGATCCGCCTGTTCCGCGCGGTGGCCGAGAAGCCGATCCGTCTCGCGCCGCCGATCGACAAGGCGAGCAGCAAGCTCAGCGGCCACAAGACCGTCATGGACGCGATCGCCGCGCCGCGCGTGGCGATCGAAAGCGTGACGCCCTCGGTCGATAACGGGCGCTTTCCAGTCAAGCGCACGGTGGGCGAGCGCGTCGAGATCGGCGCGGCGATCTTCGCCGAAGGTCACGACAAGATCGCTGCCGCCGTGATCTGGCGCGCCGCCGACGAAACCGCATGGCACGAAGTGCCGATGGTCCCCGCGCCGCCGGCCGGCCTCGACCTCTGGCGGGCGCGCATTCCGCTCGAACGCCTCGGCCGCCACGAGTTCACCGTGATTGCGTGGCGCGACGACTTCGCGTCGCTGGTCGAGCACATCGAGAAGAAGCTGAAGGCCGGCCAAACCGTCGAGATCGAACTCGAAGAAGCCGCGCACCTGTTCGCGCTGGTGCTCGCCGAGGTCGAAACGTCTGGAGGCGCCGTGACCAGGCCGCTCGAACAGATCGTCAAGGACTTCGCCAAGGCCGGGCCCGACGCGAAGCTCGCGCTGATCCTCGCGCCGGGCACGGCGAAGGCGATGACGGCGGCGCGGCACCGCCCGTTCATGAGCCGCGATCCGATCGTCTACAAGATCGAGGCCGAGCGCACCGCCGCGCGCTTCGCGAGCTGGTATGAGATCTTCCCGCGTTCGATGAGCGACGACGAATCGCGCCACGGCACCTTCGCCGATGTGATCACGAAGCTGCCGCGCGTGCGCGACATGGGTTTCGACGTGCTGTACTTCCCGCCGATTCACCCGATCGGCCGCGTCAACCGCAAAGGCCGCAACAACACGCTGAATGCGCAGCCGGGCGACTTCGGCAGCCCGTATGCGATCGGCGCGGCGGAAGGCGGCCACACTGCCGTGCATCCGCAACTCGGCACGCTGGGCGACTTCAAGACAATGCTGGCCGCCGCGCACGCGCACGGCCTCGAAATCGCGCTCGACTTCGCGATCCAGTGCTCGCCCGATCATCCGTGGCTGACAGAGCATCCGACGTGGTTCGCCTGGCGTCCCGACGGCACGCTGCGTTACGCGGAAAATCCGCCGAAGAAGTACCAGGACATCGTCAATCCGGACTTCTTTGCGCACGACGCCAAGCCCGACTTGTGGCTCGCGTTGCGCGACGTGATCCTGTTCTGGATCGAAGCGGGCGTGCACATTTTCCGCGTCGACAATCCGCACACCAAGCCGCTGCCGTTCTGGGAGTGGATGATCGACGACGTCCGCTCGCGTTATCCCGACACGATCTTTCTCGCCGAAGCATTCACGCGGCCGCGCATGATGAACCGTCTCGGCAAGATCGGCTTCTCGCAGTCGTACACCTATTTCACGTGGCGCGAATCGAAGCGCGATTTCATCGAGTACATGACCGAACTCACGCAAACCAATGCGCGTGATTTTTATCGGCCGAACTTCTTCGTCAATACGCCGGACATCAATCCACGTCATTTGCAGTCGTCAGGGCGTTCGGGCTTTCTGATTCGCGCGGCCCTGGCGGCGACCCTCGCCGGTTCGTGGGGCGTGTACTGCGGCTTCGAGTTGTGCGAGGCAACTGCGCTGCCCAACAGCGAGGAATATCTCGACTCCGAGAAGTATCAGCTGCGCGCATGGGACTGGCACCGGCCCGGCAACATCGTCGGCGAGATCAGCGCGTTGAACCGGATCCGCCGCGCGAATCCGGCGCTGCAAACGCACCTCGGTCTCACGTTCCTGCCCGCGCACAACCACAACGTGCTGTTCTTCGAAAAAGCGACTGAAGCACGCGACAACGTGATCCTTGTCGCGATCAACCTCGACCCGTTCAACGAACAGGGTGCCGACATCGAATTGTCGTGGGACACTTTCCAACGATGGCATCTGCACGACCACGGCGCGCTGGAAGTGACCGATCAGATGACCGGCGCGCGCTTCGAATGGCATGGCCGCTGGCAGCACGTGCAGCTCGGTTCGGGCCAGCCCTTCTCGATATGGCGCATCGCGCCGCTCGGCGGCCTGCCCGCCGACCGCCCGGACGATGCCGACAGCGGCTATCACGCAGACGACGCTGGCAACCCAACCCCAACGGAAGGTGCGATATGAAGCGTGACGATCCAGCCCCGACCACGTCGCAAGCCCATACGAGCACCGCCACCGGCAACACGGCGAAAGTGCGGACGGGGCGGCGCGGCAAACCCGCCGCCCTCAGCGACGACCCGCTCTGGTACAAAGACGCGATCATTTATCAGGTGCACATCAAGTCGTTCTTCGACGCGAACAACGACGGCGTGGGCGACTTTCCGGGCTTGATCGCGAAGCTCGATTACATCGCCGAACTCGGCGTGAACGCGATCTGGCTGCTGCCGTTCTACCCTTCGCCGCGGCGCGACGACGGCTACGACATCGCCGATTACCGCAACGTGCACCCCGACTACGGCCAGCTCGCCGACGTGAAGCGCTTCATTCAGGAAGCGCATGCGCGCGGCATCCGCGTGATTTCCGAACTGGTGATCAACCACACGTCGGATCAGCACCCGTGGTTTCAGCGCGCGCGGCGTGCGAAACCGGGCTCGAATCATCGCAACTACTACGTGTGGTCGGACACCGATCAGAAGTACCAGGAGACACGGATCATCTTTATCGATTCGGAGCCGTCGAACTGGACGCACGACCCGGTTGCGGGCGCTTATTTCTGGCACCGTTTCTATTCGCACCAGCCCGATCTGAATTTCGACAACCCCGCCGTGCTGCGCGAGGTGCTGCAGGTGATGCGCTTCTGGCTCGATATGGGGATCGACGGGCTGCGGCTCGATGCGGTGCCGTATCTGGTCGAACGCGAAGGCACCAACAACGAGAACCTGCCGGAAACGCACGCGGTGCTGAAGAAAATCCGCGCGACCATCGACGCCGAATATCCGAACCGGATGCTGCTCGCCGAAGCGAACCAGTGGCCGGAAGACGTGAAAGAGTATTTCGGCGACGAAGACGAATGCCACATGGCATTCCACTTCCCGCTGATGCCGCGCATCTACATGTCGATCGCAAGCGAAGACCGCTTCCCGATCACCGACATCATGCGGCAGACGCCGGACCTCGCCGAAACGAACCAATGGGCGATTTTCCTGCGTAATCACGATGAGCTGACGCTCGAAATGGTCACCGATTCGGAGCGCGATTATCTGTGGAACACGTATGCGAGCGACCGCCGCGCGCGCCTGAATCTCGGCATTCGCCGCCGCCTCGCGCCGCTGATGGAACGCGACCGCCGCCGCATCGAGCTGATCAATTCGCTGCTGCTGTCGATGCCCGGCACGCCCGTGATCTATTACGGCGACGAACTCGGCATGGGCGACAACATCCACCTCGGCGACCGCGACGGCGTACGCACGCCGATGCAATGGTCGTCGGATCGCAACGGCGGGTTCTCGCGCGCCGATCCCGAGCAACTGGTGCTGCCGCCGGTGATGGGTTCGCTGTACGGCTTCGACGCGGTCAACGTCGAAGCACAAAGCCGCGATCCGCATTCGCTGCTGAACTGGACGCGGCGCATGCTCGCCACGCGCCGCGCAAAACAAACCTTCGGACGCGGCACGATCCGCTTCCTGAAGCCGGAAAACCGCAAGATTCTCGCGTACCTGCGCGAGATGCCGGGTGAAGCGCCGATCCTGTGCGTGGCGAACCTGTCGCGCGCACCGCAAGCGGTGGAACTCGACCTGTCGGAATTCAACGGCTCGATGCCGATCGAAATGACGGCGGATTCCGTGTTCCCGGCGATCGGCCAGCTCACCTATCTGCTGACCTTCCCGCCGTACGGCTTTCTGTGGTTCATGCTGTGCGAAGGCAGCCAGCGTCCGACGTGGGCGCAAGCGCATTCCGAACCGCTGCCCGAATTCGTCACGATCGTGATCCGCGAGGGCCAGGCCGGCCCGACGCCTGAGAATGTCCGTCTGCTGGAATCCGAAGTGCTGCCGTCATGGCTGAGCCGGCGCCGCTGGTTTGCATCGAAGGATCAGAAGATGCACGCCGTGCGCCTCGCCGCGCTGACCACGATTCCGAATGGCGGCTTCGCGTTCACCGAAATCGAAGCGGACGTGGGCGATCACACCGAGCGCTACGTGGTGCCGATCGCGATCACGTGGGGCGGCGAAACCACCACGCCGCTGTTCATCCAGCTGGCGCTCGCGCGCGTGCGCCGCGGCCGCAACGTCGGCCACCTGACCGACGCATTCGCACTGCCGATCTTCGCGCACGGCGTGCTGCGCAAGTTGCGCGAACGCGCGGTCATTCCGACGGTGCAGAAGAGCGAAATCAGGTTCATCCCGACCGAGCGTTTCGCCGAACTCGAGCATCTGGGCGAACGGCCCGACGTTCGCTGGCTCGCCGCCGAGCAGAGCAACAGTTCGCTGATCATCGCCGATGCCGCCGTGCTGAAGCTGGTGCGGCGCCTCGTGAGCGGCATTCATCCGGAGGCGGAAATCAGCCGCTATCTGACCCAGCTCGGCTACGCCAACACCGCGCCGCTGTATGGCGAAGTGGTGCGCGTCGATCCCGAAGGCGTGCCGCACACGCTGGCGATCCTGCAAGGCTATATCGACAATCAGGGCGACGCCTGGAACTGGTCGCTCGACTTCCTGCGCCGCTCGGTCGACGAGCTGGCGCTTGCCGTCGATGGGGATGCGCAGTCGCCCGATCGCGATAACGAAGCGATTCTGGTGGAAGGCTATAGCACGCTGGCCGGCACCATCGGCAAGCGCCTCGGCGAGTTGCACGTGGCGCTCGCCTCGCCTACCGACGACCCGGCCTTCGTACCGGAACGTGCCGACGCCGAACAGGTGAAGGCGTGGGTCGACGGCACGCAAGCAATGCTCGCCGCCGCGCTCGATCTGCTCGCGCAGCGCATCGATCAAATGACCGACCCGGAAACCCAGGCGCTGACACAAAGCCTGATGGACCGCCGCGCGGCACTCATCGAAGCCGTCGACAAGCTCGTGCCGGCCGACGCAGGCGCCTTGCGCATCCGCATTCACGGCGACTTCCATCTGGGTCAGGTGCTGGTCGCGCAGGGCGACGCGTATCTGATCGACTTCGAAGGCGAGCCTGCCCGTACGCTCGAAGAGCGGCGTCAGAAATCGAACCCGTGGCGCGACGTGGCCGGTTTGCTGCGCTCGCTGTCGTACGCCAGCGCGGCGGCGCAGTCGACGATGGAAAGCGCACCGCAGCAAACCGCCGATCGCAAGCGTGTGCTGTTCGAGCGTTTCCGCGCGAGCGCGGCGGAAACGTTCCTGAAGGAATACCGCGCCGCGATCGCCGCCGCGGACTCGCCGCTGGCCACCGCGGAATCGGAACAGGGCTTGCTCGATCTGTTCCTGATCGAGAAGGCCGCGTACGAAATCCGTTACGAAGCGGCCAATCGTCCGACGTGGCTCGGTTTGCCGGTACGCGGCCTCGCCGCGCTCACCAGCCGTTTGCTTGGCTACACCGGCACGCCGGCCTACGATTCGTCCAACCAGGCGCCCGGCGCCGACGCACAGCCCAACCCGGCCGAGGGCGATTATGAGTGAGCACGATCCGGCCTCGGGCCTTCAACCGCTCGATATCGACGCGCTCGTCGAAGCGCGTCATCCTGATCCTTTTTCGCAGCTCGGGCTGCATCACACGGACGCCGGTCCGGTGGTGCGCGCGTTGCTGCCGAACGCCGCGCACGTCAGCGTGATTGCGCGCGCCAATGGCACGACTCTCGGCGAGCTTCAGCAGTTGCGGCACGGGCTGTTTGCCGGCCGCGTCACGTCCGCCGCGCCGTACCGATTGCGCATCGACTGGCATGGCGCGGTGCAGGAGATCGAAGACACCTATTCATTCGGCCCCGTGCTTGGCGACGAACCGCTGGGGCGTCTCGCCGGCGGCGATCCGTATGCGGTGCTCGAATGTCTCGGCGCGCGTCCGATGGAAATAGACGGCGTGCCCGGCGTGCGCTTCGCCGTGTGGGCGCCGAACGCCCGGCGCGTCTCGGTGGTCGGCGACTTCAATTCGTGGGACGGCCGCCGCCATCCGATGCGGCTGCGCCATCAGGCCGGCGTGTGGGAATTGTTCGTGCCGCGCGTCGGGGTGGGCACGCGCTACAAATACGAGTTGCTCGCCCGCGACGGCCATCCGTTGCCGCTGAAGGCCGATCCGTGCGCGATGCAAACGGAAAAGCCGCCCGGCACCGCCTCGGTGGTCGCGCAGGTCGACGAGATCGAGCAGTTTCAATGGACCGATAAAGCGTGGATCGAGTCGCGCGCCGCGAGGCAGACCGCACGCGCACCGATCTCGATCTACGAAGTGCATGCCGAATCCTGGCTGCGCGTCGTTGAAGAAGGCCAGCGCGGTCTCGTTTGGGAAGAGCTCGCCGAACGCCTGATTCCGTACGTGAAGAGCATGGGCTTCACGCACGTCGAATTCATGCCGATCGCCGAACATCCGTTCGGCGGGTCGTGGGGCTATCAGCCGCTCGGGCAGTTCGCGCCGTCCGCACGTTTCGGCAAACCCGAGCAGTTCGCCGCGTTCGTCAACACGGCGCACAAGGCCGATATCGGCGTGATTCTCGACTGGGTGCCCGCGCACTTCCCCAACGACGCGCACGGTCTGGTCGACTTCGACGGCACGCCGCTCTACGAGCACGCCGATCCGCGCGAGGGCTTTCACCAGGACTGGAACACGATGATCTACAACCTCGGCCGCCACGAGGTGAGCGCGTTCCTGATCGCCTCCGCGCTGGCGTGGCTCAAGCGCTATCACGTCGACGGCCTGCGGGTGGATGCGGTCGCCTCGATGCTGTATCGCGATTACTCGCGCGCTGCCGGCGAGTGGGTGCCGAACATCTACGGCGGGCGCGAGAATCTCGAATCGATCGCGTTCCTGAAGCGGCTGAATCATGAGGTCGGCTATGTGCCGGGCGTGCCGGGCGCGATGACGATCGCCGAGGAATCGACCGCGTGGCCCGGCGTCACCGCGCGCCTCGAAGACGGCGGCCTCGGCTTCCAGTTCAAGTGGAACATGGGCTGGATGCACGACACGCTGCACTACATGCACGAAGACCCGATCCACCGCCGATACCATCACCATGAAATGACCTTCGGCATGGTGTACGCGTACTCGGAGCGCTTCGTGCTGCCCCTTTCGCACGACGAAGTGGTGCACGGCAAGGGCTCGCTGCTCGGCAAGATGCCAGGCGACACGTGGCAACGCTTCGCCAATCTGCGCGCGTACTTCGGCTTCATGTGGACGCATCCGGGCAAGAAGCTGCTGTTCATGGGCGGCGAATTCGGCCAGATGGCGGAATTCGATCACGACACGTCGCCGCATTGGCATCTGCTCGACGATCCGAACCATCACGGCGTGCAGAAACTCGTGCGCGACCTGAACCAGCTGTACAACCAGGAGCCGGCGCTGCACCAACTCGACTGCGAACCCGGCGGCTTCGAATGGCTGATCGGCGACGACAGCGGCAACAGCGTATTCGCCTATCGCCGCAGCGACGGCACGGGCCGAGAACTGGTGGCGGTCTGCAATATGACGCCGGTGCCGCGGGTCGGTTACCGGATCGGCATGCCGCACGGCGGCCGCTGGGTCGAAGTGCTGAATACCGATGCCGGCGTGTATGGCGGCTCGAACATGGGTAACGGCGGACTGGTTCACAGCGAGGAAATCGCGAGCCACGGCAAGCCGTATTCCGCTTCACTGATTTTGCCGCCGCTGGCGACAATCGTTTTGCGCGCGGATTGACCGATGCGCCGTAATGCGAGCGCGCGGCGCATGCGTCGCGCGCTCGTTGCATGAAGACTTACGACAGCGTCCACAAATCAGAACAAGGAAGGGGAACCATGTCGCATGCAATGCCCGACCGACTTCTGCCCGGTTCGCCCTATCCGCTCGGCGCCAGCTGGGACGGCCTCGGGGTCAACTTTGCGGTGTTCTCGGCGAACGCGCAGAAAATCGAGCTTTGTCTGTTCGACCCCACCGGCCGCAAGGAAATCCGGCGTTTCATGCTGCCCGAATGCACCGACGAGGTCTGGCACGGCTATCTGCCGAACGCGCATCCCGGTACAGCGTACGGATTTCGCGCTCACGGTCCGTATCAGCCGCAACATGGTCACCGCTTCAATCCGCACAAGCTGCTGCTCGATCCCTATGCGCGCAAGCTGGTTGGGCAGTTTCGCTGGTCCGATGCGCTGTTCAGCCACCGCGTGCATTCGAATCGCGCGGACCTATCCATCGACCGGCGCGATTCGGCGCCGGCCATGCCGAAGTGCGTCGTGGTCGACGAAGCATTCGACTGGTCGCACGACCGGCGCCCGAATGTGCCGTGGGGCGAAACCATCGTCTACGAGGCGCATGTGCGCGGTACATCGATGCTGCGCAGCGATTTGCGCCAGCATGAACGCGGTACGTTCGCCGCGCTGGCCTCGCCGGAATTCATCGCGCATCTGCTGAAGCTCGGCGTCACCGCCATCGAACTGCTGCCGGTACATGCGTTTCTGAACGACCGCTTTCTGGTGGAGCGCGGCCTGCGCAACTACTGGGGTTACAACACGGCGGCATTCTTTGCGCCGGAGCCGTCGTATCTGAGCACGCGCCGGCTCGACGAAATGCGCATTGCCGTGCGTCAGTTGCACGCGGCCGGCATCGAAGTGATTCTCGACGTGGTCTACAACCACACCTGCGAAGCCAACGAAATGGGGCCGACCGTGTCGTGGCGCGGGCTCGACAACGCCAGCTACTACCGGTTGATTCCCGGCGACGAACGCCACAACATCAACGACACAGGCTGCGGCAACACGGTGAACCTGCAGCATCCGCGTGTCCTGCAAATGGTGATGGATTCGCTGCGCTACTGGTCGACCGCGTTCAACATCGACGGCTTCCGTTTCGATCTCGGCGTGACGCTCGGCCGTGAGCAACACGGCTTCGATCCGGGTTCCGGTTTTTTCGACGCCTTGCGCCAGGACCCGGTCCTCTCGCAACGCAAGCTGATTTCCGAGCCGTGGGACATCGGCCCGGGTGGCTATCAGCTCGGCAATCACCCGCCGGGATTCGCCGAATGGAACGACCGTTTCCGCGACACCGTGCGCCGTTTCTGGCGCGGCGACGCCGGCTTGCGGCCCGACCTCGCCGCGCGTCTGACCGGCTCGGCCGATCTGTTCAACCGGCGCTTCAGGAAGCCGTGGGCATCGATCAATTTTGTCGCGTCGCATGACGGTTTTACGCTCGCCGACATCACCGCGTACGAGCTCAAGCATAACGAAGCGAATGGCGAAGACAACAACGACGGTCACAATGAAAATTGCAGCAGCAATTGGGGCGTCGAAGGCCCCACCGACGATCCGCAGATTCTCGAAACCCGCGCACGCGTGACCCGCTCGCTGACCGCCACGCTGCTGATGGCGCTCGGCACGCCGATGCTGCTGGCCGGCGACGAATCGCTGCGCACGCAGAACGGCAATAACAATGCGTACTGCCAGGATAACGAACTATCATGGCTCGATTGGGAGTGCGCGCAGGCGCCGGAAGGCCGCGGGATGACCGAGTTCGTCGCGCGGGTTATCGCGCTGCGCAAACAGCATCCGCTGCTGCGCGAGACGCGCTTTCTGTTCGGCGACCGTGAAGTGTTGCCGGGCCTGTTCGACGTCGGCTGGTTCGACGAGAACGGCGACCCGCTGACCATCGAAGCGTGGCAGGACCCGGAAGGCCGCGCCTTTACGCTGCGGCGCGCCGGCCCGGGCTTGAACGGCGAAACGGAAGTATTGTTGATGATGCTCAACGCGTCGGCGGAAATGCTGCGTTTTACGCCTCCCGCACCGCACCTGGAATGGCACGTGCTGCTGGATACCGCCGAGCCGGAAAGCGCCCCGCATCGGTTGGCGGTCGCGGAGCTCGAAGTCGCCGCGCATAGCCTCGTGATGCTGGCGGCGCAACCGGTCGGCGAGGCGGATTGGCAAGCGGGCTGGAAAGCCGGCGCACAGCACGGGTCGCGGCTATTGACGGCGCTGCCGCCGGATCCGGGGACGCAACCGGGATAGCGAAACCGAAGGGTAACGAAATCATGTCCGAATGTCCGATTGATCCTCACGCGCATCACCACGCACATTGCCTGCCGTTCGGCGCACAGTTGCTCGGCGCGGCGGGGACGACGCCGCGTACCCGGTTTCGTTTCTGGGCGCCTTCGTGCGCAACGGCGCAGGTGGAAATCGAAAGCGGACCTGCGCAAGGCGCACACGACATGGCACCCGGCGGCAACGGCTGGTTCGAAGCGACCGTCGATTGCGGCGCGGGTACGCTCTATCGCTTCCGGCTCGACGGCAAGCTTGCGGTGCCCGACCCGTCGTCGCGCTTCCAGCCGCAAGACGTGCATGGTCCGAGCGAAGTGATCGATCCGCGCGCTTACCGTTGGGACAACACGCACTGGCATGGCCGGCCGTGGGAAGAAACGGTGCTGTACGAACTGCACGTCGGCACGCTGGGCGGCTATGCGGGCGTGCAGGCGCGCTTGCCGGCGTTCGTCGCGCTCGGCGTGACCGCAATCGAGTTGATGCCATTGAGCGATTTTTCCGGCAAGCACAATTGGGGCTATGACGGCGTGCTGCCGTATGCGCCGGATTCCGCCTACGGCCGCCCCGAAGAGCTGAAAGCGCTGATCGACGCAGCGCATGGCCTCGGTCTGATGGTGTTTCTCGACGTGGTCTACAACCACTTCGGTCCTGACGGCAACTATCTGCACCAGTATGCGCGCTCGTTTTTCCGCGACGGCACCCATACGCCGTGGGGTCCGGCGATCGACTTCGAGCGTACCGAAGTCAGCGATTTCTTCACTGACAACGCGGTGTACTGGCTCAATGAATATCGCTTCGACGGCCTGCGTTTCGACGCGGTACACGCAATCGGCGATCACACGTGGCTGCGCGAATTGTCCGACCATATTCGCGCGAGGACGCAGCACGGACGCCACGTGCATCTGGTGCTGGAAAACGAACACAACAGCGCGAGTCTGCTGGAAACGCACTTCGACGCGCAATGGAACGACGACGCGCACAACACGCTGCACGTTCTGCTGACCGGCGAAACCGAAGGCTACTACCACGCCTACGAGGACCAGCCGATCCGCCGATTGGCGCGCGTGCTGTCGGAAGGCTTTGCGTATCAGGGCGACCCGTCGCCGATTCACGACGGCGCGCCGCGTGGCGAACCGAGCAGACATCTGTCGCCGACCTCGTTCGTGATGTTCTTGCAGAATCACGACCAGATCGGCAATCGCGCGTTCGGCGAGCGTCTGCGCAAGCTGACCTCCGACGACGCGTTACGCGCCGCGACCGGCCTGCTGCTGTTGTCGCCGCAAATCCCGTTGCTGTTCATGGACGAGGAATACGGCTCGACCCAGCCGTTCCTGTTTTTCACCGACTATACCGGCGAGCTCGCCGAGGCCGTGCGTGAAGGACGCCGCCGTGAGTTCGCCCGCTTTGCGGCGTTCAGCGACGAGAAGCACCGCGCGCAGATTCCCGATCCGAACGATGCGAAGACGTTTGCGGCATCGTCGCCGCCCGCGCTTGCTGAGGCGAGCGCACAGGAAGACGCACAAGAGCGCCTCGAATGGATGCATTTCTACAAATCCGCGCTCGCTGTGCGGGCGAAGCTGATCACGCCGCGTCTGAAGCATTCGAAAGCCCTCGGCGCGACGGTGTTGACAGCGCCAAGCGGCGCTGATGCCAATGCGCTGATCGCGCGTTGGAAACTCGGCGACGGCGAGACTTTGTCGATCGCGCTGAATCTTTCTAGCGACAACGTCCCGTTCGCCGATGTGCCCGCCGGCAAGTTGATTTTCGAAACGCCGCCGCGCGTGCGCGAACAGATCGACACCAAGGTGTTGCCCGCGCATGCGTTCGTCGCATGGCTGACTGGCGACGTCAGCGACTACGCCATCAGCCACGATGCCCGCATCGCAGGTATTCAGGAGCGCAACGCGTGAGTCCGACCCGCCGCCCGAACGATACGATCGCCTCCCTCGCCACGCGCGCCGGCTTCGAGGTGGAATGGCGCGACGCGCACCATGCGACGCGGCATGTGCCCGAGCATACGCTCGCCGTTCTGCTCGAACGGATGGGGCTGCCGTGCGGCAGCGCCACGCAGATCCGGCATAGCGCCACCACGCTCGAAGCCGAACTGTCCGGACGCAAACTGCCGCCGCTGATGACCGCCGAAGTCGAACGCGGCATCGCCTTGCCTGCCGCCGCGATCAGATCCGACAGCCACTATCGGATCGAACTCGAAAGCGGCTCGATCATCGACGGCCGTTTCACCGCGCCCAAAGGCGAAGAGGCCTTGCTCACACCGATCAGCGAGCCCGGCTATCACACGCTCGTGATCAACGAGCAGCGCATGACGCTGGCCGTCGCGCCGTCGCGCTGCTACACCGTTGCCGACGCATGGCGCACACGGCACGGCGGCTCCGCGCAAACGCCGCCGCTGTGGAGCATCGCGGCGCAGTTATACGGCTTGCGCCGCACGGGCGACGGCGGCATCGGCGATTATTCGGCGCTCGCGCAGCTGGCGATCGAAAGCGCGAAGCGCGGCGCGCATGCGCTCGCCGTCAGTCCGACACATGCGATGTTCAGCGCGGAGCCGCATCGCTTCAGCCCGTATTCGCCATCGTCGCGTTTGTGGCTGAACGTCACGCATATCGATCCTGCCGCAGTGTTCGGCGCGGATGCGGCACGCGCTGCGATCGACGCGGCGCAAGCGGCCGATGCATGGTCGAGGCTCGAAGACCTGCCGCTGATCGACTGGCCGAATGCGGTCGTGTTGAAGCTGAAGGTACTGCGCGCGCTGTACGAGAACTTTTGCGCACACGAACGCGCGCAGGGCGCACCGCGCGCACTGGAGTTTCACGGCTTCTGCGAACGCGCCGGCCGCGCGCTCGAAGAGCACGCGCGTTTCGAAGCGTTGCAGGCGGCGCAACTCGGGCAGAAAGGCGGCAATGGTCACTGGCGCAACTGGCCCGAAGCATTGCGCGATCCGCGCAGCCCGGAAGTCGAAGCGTTTGCCGAGGCCCATCGCCATGAAGTCGAGTTTCATCTCTTCCTGCAATGGCTTGCCGCCAAGGGTTTGTCGCACGCTCAGCACGCGGCTTGCGACGCAGGCATGGCCGTCGGCCTGATCGCCGATCTCGCGGTCGGTTGCGACAGCGCCGGCAGCCATGCATGGTCGTATTGCGACGACATGCTGCAAGGCGTGTCGGTCGGCGCGCCGCCCGACCTGTTCAACCAGGCGGGACAGGCGTGGGGCCTTACCACCTTTTCGCCGCGCGCGATGCGCACGCAGGGCTTCTCCGCATTCATCGACATGCTGCGCGCCGCGTTCGCCCATGCGGGCGGCATCCGCATCGATCACATTCTCGGCTTGCGGCGCTTGTGGCTCGTACCGGAGGGCGAAAGCGCGCGCAACGGCGCCTATCTGCGCTATCCGCTCGAAGACCTGCTGCGGCTGATCGCGCTCG
Organism: Paraburkholderia lacunae; assembly: GCF_003353175.1. Lineage (GTDB taxonomy): Bacteria > Pseudomonadota > Gammaproteobacteria > Burkholderiales > Burkholderiaceae > Paraburkholderia > Paraburkholderia lacunae. The sequence goes on from NZ_QHKS01000017.1 coordinate 118,927, forward strand.
AATCGTGGCGGCATGGTTCGATCGTGGTCGGTGAAGATCTCGGCACCGTGCCGCACGGCTTTCGTGAACGGCTCGACGAACACGGCATCGCCGGAATTCGCGTGCTCTGGTTCGAGCGCGGGCAAGACGACAAGGGTTTCAAGCCGCCGCACGCATGGGACCGCAACGCCGTGGGCACCACGACGACCCACGATCTTCCGACCGTGGCGGGCTGGTGGCGCGGCAGCGATATCGCGTGGCGCAACCGGATCGGCCAGACGATGGCGCGCGCCGACGGCCGCGACCCCGAGGAAGCCGCGCAGGAAGAACGCGCCGCGGATCGCGCCGAACTATGGAGCGCGTTCCAGCAGGCTGGCGTCGCCGCGTCCAACGTCGCTGCGCCGCCGCCCGACAACGCGCCCGTGGACGAAGCGCTGGCCTTCATCGCCGCGACGCCTGGGCCGCTCGTCACCTACCCGCTCGAAGATCTGCTCGCGCAAGTCGAGCAGCCGAATCTGCCTGGCTCGATCGACGAGCATCCGAACTGGCGCCGCCGCATGAGCTTGCCGATCGACGCGCTATTCGAGGACACGACGTTTTGCGATCGCCTGCTGGCAGTCGATCGCGCACGCAGCGCCGTTATCCGTTCTACGACTCGCACTTCTTCGGAGCCTGATACGCCATGACCGTCCCGCGCTCCACGCTGCGCCTCCAATTCCATCGAGGCTTCACTTTCGACGACGCCGCCAGGCACGTCGAATACTTCGCCGCGCTCGGCATCAGTCACCTGTACACGTCGCCGATCACGACCGCCGAGCCAGGCTCGATGCACGGCTACGACACCGTCGACTACACCCAGGTTAGCCCCGAATGCGGCGGCGAGGCCGGCCTCAAGCGCCTCGCCGACAAGCTGCACGCGCACAACATGGGGCTGATCGTCGACGTGGTGCCGAACCATATGGGCGTCGGCGGCTCGAGCAACGCGTGGTGGCTGGACATACTCGAATGGGGCCGGCACAGCGCGTATGCGCGGCATTTCGACGTCGATTGGCATTCGCCCGATCCGGCTTTGCGCGGCAAGGTGCTGGCGCCGGCGCTCGGCGCGCCGTACGGCGAGGAACTCGCGGCGGGCCGCATTGCACTGCAGTTCGCCGCCGATACCGGGCGCTTCCATATCGGCTACGGTCCGCACGTATTCCCCGTTTGCCCGATCGATTACGCGTCGATTCTGCAAAGCGCCGAGCGCGCCGATCTCACCGCGCTGGCCGAGCGCTTCCAGGGGCTGACGACGCAGCCCACCGATCAACCCCGCGCCGCCGAAGGCCGCGCCCGGCTGCGCGAGTTCGCCGCGCAGCCGGGCGCCTCGGCGATCGAGATCGCGCTCGAAACGTATGCGCCCGAGGACCCGGTCACGCGTGACAGGCTGCATCGCCTGATCGAACGGCAGCACTTCCGCCTGGCGTGGTGGCGCACCGCTTCCGATGAAGTGAACTGGCGGCGCTTCTTCGACATCGCCACGCTAGCCGGCGTGCGCGTGGAACGACCTGAAGTGTTCGAAGCCGTGCACGCGCTGATTTTCCGTCTGTATCAGGAAGGTGTGGTGGACGGTTTGCGGATCGACCATATCGACGGCCTCGCTGAGCCGCGCGAGTACTGTCAGCGTCTGCGGCAGCGCCTCACTGAGTTGCGCGACACCGCGCCCTACGTGGTCGTCGAAAAGATTCTCGGCCGTGACGAGCCGTTGCGCGACGATTGGCCGGTGGACGGCACGACCGGCTACGACTTCATGAACGACATGGGCGCACTGCTGCACGATCCGGCCGGTGCCGAGCCGCTCGCGGCGACGTGGGCCGAACTCACCGGCCGCAGCGCCTGTTTTGCGGACGAGGCCTTAGCCGCACGGCGCAAGATTCTCACGGAAAACCTCTGCGCGGAACTGGATCGCGCGACGCGTGCCTTGCATCGCATTGCACGCGATTCTCTGACGACGCGCGACTTCACCTTCACCTCGCTGCGGCGTGTGTTGACCGAGCTGGTCGTGCATTTTCCGGTGTATCGGATTTATCCGCAGAACGGCTTGCGCAGCGCCACCGATAACGTCTATTTCGAGCAGGCGCTGGCCGGCGCGAAGGAGACGCTATCGCGCGCGGACCACGTCGTGCTCGAACGCGTGAACGCATGGCTCGGCGGCAGTGCCGAAGAAGTGCCGAATGCGCGGGGCGGCACAGCGCAGCAGCAAGGCCAGAATGGCACGCCGCCGATTCATGCCGGCTCCGCGCGGCGCACCGCGCAAACGCTTTTTTCACAACTGAGCGCACCGCTCGCCGCCAAGGCCATTGAAGACACCGCGTGCTATCGCTATGGCCGCCTTCTGTCGCGCAACGAAGTCGGCTCGGATCCGGGCGACTTCGCGTTGTCGGTCGAGCAGTTTCATGCGGGGAATTTGCAGCGTGCGCAGCGTTTTCCTCACGCGATGCTCGCCACCGCCACGCACGATCACAAACGCGGCGAAGACGTGCGTGCGCGGCTCGCGGTGTTGAGCGAAATTGCTCACGACTGGAACGCGACATTGCGCGCGTGGTCGACATTGAATACGCCGCATCGCCGGGCGCTCGACGGCGCGCCGATCAGCAGTGTCAGCAAGGATGCGAGCTACGACTGGGCGCCCGGCCCCGCCGCCGAAGCAATGCTGTATCAGACGCTGGCAGGTTGCTGGCCGCCGGCTCTATCGCCGGACGATGAAGCTGGCGTCAAGGACTTGGCCGGGCGCGTCGCGCAATGGCAACTGAAGGCGTTGCGCGAAACCAAGCTGCAAACCAACTGGCTCACGCCTGACGAAGCGTACGAAGCGGGCTGCCGCGACTTCCTGTTCGACATCCTGGCGCCGCAGCGGCGCGATGGATTCTTGCGCGAGCTGTCTGGATTCGTGGCTCGGATCGACCGCGCCGGTGCGCTCAATAGCTTGCAGCAGACGGTGCTAAGGCTGGCGTCGCCTGGGATTCCCGATCTTTATCAGGGCACTGAGCTGTGGGACTTCAGCCTGGTCGATCCCGACAACCGCCGGCCCGTGGATTTTGCCAAACGCGAGGCGTGGCTCGTGCAGACGCCGCCGTCCGAATTTTTGCCGAGCTGGCGCGACGGACGCGTGAAGCTAGCGGTGGTGCAGCGCGTGTTGGCGCTACGGGCGCATTTGCCGGAATTGCTGAGTCAGAGCACCTATTTGCCGTTGACCGTGAGTGGCAAGCATGCGGCGCAGGTGATTGCGTTTGCGCGGCGGCATGGGAATGCATGGGCTGTGGTGATTGCCAGCCGGCTCGCTACTGGATTGCTGGGTGACGACGGCGATTTGCCTTTGGTCGATCCGGCCAAATGGGACGATACGGCGCTCGAGATGCCAGCCGATCTGGCTGGGCGGGCTCTGTTTGACTGGCTGAGCCCGGCGGCGCCCAAGGTCGATGAGAACGGATTGCTGTTCCTACGCGATGCGTTGGGCGGGATGCCGGTGGCTGTTCTGGTGGAGGATGGAGTACCAAGGGCTTAGGTTTTTTGCCTGCGCGGGCAGGCAAAAAGACATTTCAGGCGGCGCGGACGAAAAACCCGTGTCACCCTCCTTCATCATCGAAAACCTTTGGGTACACCCGCACGAGCACAATGCGAGGCCCCTTCATCTTCTTGACGACGACGTCGAAACGATCGAATTCGACCTTCTGCCCTTCAGCAGGCAGATCATTGAGCGCCTGAATCACGAGACCGCCGACCGATTCGGCCCTGCCCTCCTCGATATCGATCCCCAACGCGCGCTCCAGCGACACCACCGGCAAGCTGCCCTTGCCCATCAGCGTGCCATCGTCCATACGCGACCAGTCGGCGTCGCCTTGCCGGAATTCGTCATGAATCTGGCCGACCAGCGCGCCCAGCAGATTGTCGAGCGTCAGAAAACCGATCGGCTTCGAGTTCTTGTGTCCGACCAGCGCGAGATGCGGCGCGCCCTTCCGGAAGCGGCGAAACAACTCGAGCGCGGGCGTATCCGGTTTGACGTACTGCACCGGCCGCACATATTTGGAGAGGTCGTCGAGCGTACTGCCCGCGTGGCGCGCCAGCAGCAGATCCTTCAGGTGAATCATGCCGGCCACGCGCTCGCCAGCTGCGTCTTCGAATAACGGATAACGGCTGAAGCGATGCCGCGCCACCACCTGCATGTTCTCGCGCAACGGCAAATCGCGCCGCAAGCCGACCATTTCATAAGCAGGCCGCATCAGGTCGGACACGGTCATGCGCGAGAAATCCAGCGAATGCGCGATCGTGTTCCATTCGTCCTGACTGTAGGCGCCATCCGGCGAACCGAGCCCAGTCGCGACATTGGCATGGCGGCCGCGCAAGATCAGCTTGAGTTCGTCGGTCGAATAGTGCGAATCGTGGCCGTGACCGGCGTCGAGACCCGCGAGCTTCAGCACCGCGTTGGCGCTGGTATTGAGCACCCAGATCGCCGGATACATCGCCCAGTAAAAGCCGTAGAGCGGCGTGGCGGCCCACAGCGATACCTTCTCCGCTTCGCGAATTGCCAGCGACTTCGGCGCCAGTTCGCCCACCACGATGTGCAGGAACGAAATGCACGAGAACGCGAAGAACAGCGAAATACCGTGGATCAGCTTCTCCGACTCCACGCCGGCCAGGCTGAACAGCGGCGTGAGCAGTTGGGCAAACGCCGGCTCGCCGATCCAGCCCAAGCCGAGCGACGCCAGCGTAATGCCGAGCTGACAGGCCGACAGATAGGCGTCGAGCCGGCCATGCACCTTCGCCAGCAAACGTCCGCGCATGCCGTGCTTGACGGCAAGACTCTGCACGCGCGTCTGCCGCAGCTTGACCAGACCGAACTCGGCGGCGACAAAAAAACCGTTGAGGGCAACGAGAAACAACGCACCAATAAGGGCGACAAGCTGGATCAAAGCGGCAAGCTCCGGCAACAAAAGTGGTCAGTATAGAGGGTGAAAGCTCGACGAAAGTGAGCCGCGGACTGGAAAACGATGTGACAGCCGGCGCTCACGCGGTCGCCGTCGCACTGAGCGGCACATGCAGCGCGAGCGTGGCCGCTTCGCCGTCTTGCGTTTCGCTTTGCTCGAAACTGCCGCCGTGGGCATCCGCGACACGCTTGCTCAGCGCGAATACCCATGCGATCCGCCCGGCTTCACGCGGTTCGCGCGCCTGTTTGCGGGCGAATGCTTCAAGCGCATGCGGCAACGAAGGATCGTCCAGCGTAGCGGCTGTCACATTGAAGGTGACGGTGGCGTGCCACGTGGCAGCATCGGCACGCGCGGCCAGCGTGACGGTTGCACCCTCCGCGCTCGCTTCCACGGCGAAGGTGAGCATCAGCCACAAGGCGGCGGCAAGGCGCTCCCGATCGCCGTTCAGTTGCTCCACATCAAGCTGCGAATTCACGACGATCTCGACGCCGCGTGAACGGGCCAATCCTGAGCGCACCTCTTCAGCGGTTTCGTCGAGTAAAGGATGCAGCGGAAACGGTTCGTACGCGAGCGCCAGCGATCTGGTTTCAGCGCGGGTCGCGTCGACGATTGTTTCGAGCAGCTTGACCTGCTGGTCCACGCCATTCCGGATGCCGGTCACGGCGCGCTGCGAGTTGGGGTCGTTCGCATCGAGCTTGCGCTCCAGCACGTAGGCCCAGCTATGAATCGCATTCAGCGGACTGCGCAGATCGTGCGACACCAGCGACAGCACGTGGTCGCGCATGAACAGCGCGGTTTCCGCCCGCAGATGCGCGGTGCGTTCGGATACGGCGAAGCCGGGACGAACCGGCTGACTGCCGCCGGCTCCGGTAGAAGACGTTGTCACGATCGAGCCCTCTCAGCCGGTATATGAATTGTCGAAAGAACCTGATTATAGGCATGCCCTGCGCAACCACCCCGCCCGGACGGATAAGGTGGCTGCAAACCGCGTGCCGCGCGGCAATCCTCGGCGATGCTGCGCCAACGCGCCTACAATGTCGGTTTTTACGATTTGACCTAAGGAGCGACTCATGTCGACTGTGACTACCGAATCCGGCCTGAAATATGAAGACATCGTTGAAGGCACCGGCGCCGAAGCCGTCGCCGGCAAGACTGTCAGCGTGCACTACACCGGCTGGCTGACCGATGGCCAGAAGTTCGACTCGAGCAAGGACCGCAATGACCCGTTCGCCTTCGTGCTGGGCGGCGGCATGGTCATCAAGGGTTGGGATGAAGGCGTACAGGGCATGAAGGTCGGCGGCACGCGCAAGCTGACGATTCCGCCGCAACTCGGCTACGGCGTGCGCGGCGCGGGCGGCGTGATTCCGCCGAATGCGACGCTCGTGTTCGAAGTCGAATTGCTCGACGTCTAAGTTTTTCGCAGCTTTGCAATCGGGCATTGCCAATGAGTCACGCCGCCATCACCGCGCCTAGCGTTTCGTTGCGCCGATACGGCGCGATCGAAGCGTCGGACGTGCACGACTTTCACCAAGTCGTGCTCGGACTCGACGGCGCGATGGTAATGGCCGTGGACGGCGTCGCGCAACACATCGACGCCGGTTCCGCGTGGCTCATTCCGGCGGGCGCGCGGCACGATTACGCGGGTGTCGGCGAAAACCGGCAGTTGGTGCTGGATCTGCCGGCCGCCTCGCTGGCCGTGCCGGAACGTCTGTTCGATCGCGCGCGTGCTGTCACGGTGGATGCCTCGCTCACGGAGCTCGTGCATCGGATTGCGGCGCATGCTACGGGCGGCGCACAAGGCGACGATCTGGATACCCGGCGTTTTCATTGGGACGCCGCGGCGCGCTTAGGTGCGGCGTTGGTCGCCGACGCAGGCACGACAGCTGGAACGCAAGCGCCCGGCGCCGGCCTCGATTTCGCGCGTATCGACCGCTGGCTGCGCGCGCATCTGTCGGAGCCGCTGCGCATCGCCGACCTCGCCGCGCATTGCGGCTTCGGCATGCGACGCTTTCATCAGCTTTTTATCGAAGCCTTCGGCGAAACGCCGCATCGCTATTTGCAGCGGCTGCGGCTCGATACGTCCATTACGCTGCTCGCCGATCCGCGCCGTTCGTTGACTGACATCGCGTTCGAGATCGGATTCGGTGATCAGAGCGCTTACACGCACGCTTTTACGCGGCGTTTCGGGCTGGCGCCCGGTCAATGGCGCGCGTTGAGACACTGAGTCTCCAACGCGAGCTTTTCAGGCGAACCGCCTGATCAGGCGGCCTGCTTTCCTGCTTCGAGCTCAGTTGCTTCAAGCTCCGTTGCTTCACGCTCCGTTGCTTCAAGCCCCGTTGCTTCACGCTCCGATTACCCCGCCAAACCACGCTCCAGATCGCCGCGAATATCGCCGGCGTTTTCCAGGCCCACGGCCAGACGGATCAACCCTTCGCTGATACCCGCGGCCGCGCGCGCCTCCGGCGTCACACGTCCGTGCGTGGTCGTGGCCGGATGCGTGATCGTGGTACGCGTATCGCCGAGGTTGCCGGTGATCGAACAGATCTTCGTGCTGTCGATCACGCGCCATGCGTTCGCGCGCATGGCCTCAGGCGTCTCGCCCTTCAATTCGAACGACAGAATCGCGCCGCCCGTCTTCTGCTGACGCATGGCCAGTGCGTGCTGCGGATGCGATTCGAGCCCCGGATAAAACACGCGATTCACGGCCGGATGCGTTTCCAGCCAGCGCGCGATTTCGAGTGCGTTCGCCGACTGCCTGTCGACCCGCAGCGACAACGTTTCCATACCCTTGAGCAGCACCCATGCGTTGAACGCCGACAGTGTCGGCCCAGCGCTGCGCACGAACGGAAACACCTTTTCCATGATGAACTGCTTCGAGCCGACCAGCGCGCCGCCGAGCACACGGCCCTGGCCGTCGAGAAACTTGGTGGCCGAATGCATCACGACGTCCGCTCCGAGCTTCAACGGCTGCTGCAAGGCCGGGCTACAGAAACAGTTGTCGACCACGAACAGCGCATTGGCCGCCTTCGCGATCTTGCTGATCGCCTCGATATCGGCGACTTCGGTCAGCGGATTCGACGGCGTTTCGAGGAAGAACATTTTCGTCTCGGGGCGCACGGCGTTTTTCCACGCGTCCAGATCGGTCGGATCGACGAACGTGGTCGTGATGCCGAACTTGCTGAAGATCTGCGAGAACATGCCGAGCGTCGAACCGAACAGCGCTTGCGAGCTGACCAGATGGTCGCCGGCCTGCAACGCCGACATCACCACCGACATGATCGCGGCCATCCCCGAGGCCGTGGCCATGCATGCCTCGCCACCTTCGAGCGCGGCCAAACGGTCCTGAAACATCGAGACGGTCGGGTTCGTGAAGCGCGAGTAGGTGTAATAGTCTTCGGAATTCTTGAAGCGGTCGGCGGCTTCGGCGGCGTTCGCGAAAACGAAGCTCGACGTCAGGAAAATCGCTTCCGAATGTTCGTTGAAGTCGCTGCGCACAGTGCCCGAGCGGACTGCCAGTGTGTCGAAGTTCAGGGAGTCGTCCATGTTGGTTCTGGTTTCCAATGTTCCAGGGCTGCGTTCAACGCGGCTCACGCGAGAAGCGCGCGCAACGCCGAACGGCAGCAACAAAAAAGCCCGCTTTTGCGTCGGCATAAGCGGGCTTCATGTGCGGGGGAAGCTGGAGCGGAGGCGGATGACTACGGCTTTTCCACCATTCGCTTTAGCTGTTTCGGGTTGCCCCGCGTCCGCAAGCTGAGATCAAATCGACGCAAGCCGCCATGCTAACACGCTCGCGGCGTGGCGTGCAGCGCGCCACGCCGGTTGCGGGACCGCTCAACCTACCGACAGCTGCAGATGCAGTTGCGAACGCGCAGGCGCCCCGCCGTCGATCGCTTCGCTCGCGGCGTCGCGGTCCGATTGTGCGGACGGCGCAAGGCGCGCGGTTTCGATGCGGTCGAGGTACTCCGTGGTGACATCGCCGGTGATGTAGTTCCCGTCGAAGCACGAGGCTTCGAACTCCTTCAGCGCCGGATTGATGTCGCGCACCGCCTGCTTCAACGCATCGACGTCCTGATAAACGAGATGGTCGGCGCCGATCAAGCGCGCGACTTCTTCGTCGGTGCGGCCGTGGGCGACAAGTTCACCGCGCGTCGGCATGTCGATACCGTAGACGTTCGGGAATTTCACCGGCGGCGCCGCCGAGGCGAAGATCACCTTGTTCGCGCCCGCGTCGCGCGCCATCTGCACGATTTCATGCGAGGTGGTGCCGCGCACGATCGAATCATCGACGATCAGCACGTTCTTGCCCTTGAACTCGATGCCCATCGCGTTCAGCTTCTGGCGTACCGACTTCTTGCGCACCGCCTGGCCCGGCATGATGAAGGTACGGCCCACGTAACGGTTCTTGAAGAAGCCTTCGCGATACTCGACGCCCAGCTTCTTGGCGACCTGCATCGCGGCCGGCCGCGACGAATCGGGAATCGGCATCACGACGTCGATCGCGACGTCAGGCAGTTCGCGCTTGATCTTCTCGGCGAGGTAGTCGCCCATGCGCAGACGCACGTTGTAGACCGGCACGCCGTCGAGCACCGAGTCCGGACGCGCGAGGTACACGAGTTCGAAAATGCACGGGTTCAGGCTCGGGGCCGTGGCGCATTGCTGCGAATGCAGATTGCCGTCGAGGTCGATGAAAATCGCTTCACCCGGCGCCACATCGCGCACGAACTCGAAGCCAATACCTTCGATCGCCACCGATTCCGACGCCAGGATCCACTCGACACCTTCCGACGTTTCCTGCTTGCCGAGGCACAGCGGGCGGATACCGAAGGGGTCGCGGAACCCGAGCAGTCCATAACCGGCGATCAACGACACGATCGCGTACGAACCCCGCACCCGGCGATGCACGCCCGACACGGCCTTGAACAGCGCGGCCGGATCGAGTTGCAGGCCCGAACTGGACAGCTGCAATTCGTGCGCGAGCACGTTGAGCATCACTTCGGTGTCGGAATTGGTGTTGATATGGCGGCGATCGATGCGGAACATCTCATCTTTCAGCTGCTGCCAGTTCGTCAGGTTGCCGTTGTGCGCAAGGATGATGCCGAACGGCGCGTTCACATAGAACGGCTGGGCTTCTTCTTCGCTCGACGCGGAACCGGCGGTCGGGTAACGGACCTGGCCGATACCGGTGGTGCCGGGCAGGCTGCGCATGTTGCGCGTGCGGAACACGTCGCGCACCATGCCGTTGGCCTTGTGCATGTGAAAATTGCTGCCGTTCGCTGTCGCGATGCCGGCGGCGTCCTGACCGCGGTGCTGCAGAAGCAGCAGGCTGTCATAGATCAGCTGATTGACCGGAGAATGGGAAACTACGCCTACGATGCCGCACATGGCATGTCCTTCAAAGGTACGAAATTCGTAACGGCGCCCGGTGCCTGCTATGGAACGTAAAAGCAGCCGGATTGCGCCGGAGTACTGCGGGCTTCCTCTGATCACCCGCCTGATCGTCACACATGGACGTAGGCGGCGAGCGTCTCGGGAAGCAGCGGTTTCATGACGTGCACGCCGTCGACCGCGTAGGGCCGAAGCAGGGCGTTGCGCCAGAATTCCTGTTGGGGCAGTTCGGTCAAGCCTGCAAGAGCGACCAGAATCAGCACCAGAACGACCCCGCGCACGAGGCCGAACATCAAACCAAGCGAGCGGTCCACGCCGCTCAAACCCGTTGCCTGCACGATGCGGCTCAGCAGCGCATTCAGCACGCTCGCCACCAGCACTACACCGATCGCCACCAGCGCGAACGCCAGCAGCCATTGGGTCAACGCGCCGCCCGGCCACGTGGCGGGAATAAACGGCACGACATAACCGACGAAGCGGCAAGCAATGAAAAACGCCGCGATCCAGCCAATCAGCCCGAATACCTCGGACAAGAAGCCGCGCCACGTGCCACGCAAAGCCGACAAACCGATCACCGCCATTACAGCGTAGTCGAATGCAGTGAACATCGCTCGCTTACTGTGCAGCGGTGCTGTTCGCGCCCGACGTCAAGCCGGCCTCGCGAACTTTCGCAATCGCGGCGGAGGCCGCTGCACGGTCGGCGAACGGGCCGGCGCGCAATAGCGTGCGGGTCGTGCCGTCTGCCTGCTTCCGACGTTCGGTATATGCGGGCACTCCCGCCGCCTTCAACTTGGTGGCCCAATTTCGCGCAGCGGCATCGTCCGGAAACACGCCGAGTTGCACAGCGAAGCGGCTGCCCGGCGGCGACGCTGGCGTGCCGGAATCGGCGTCCGCACTCGCGGCGTTGCTGGTGGTGCTGTCTTCGCTCGGAGCCGGAACGTTCGCGGCGCTATGCGTAGTCTGCGGTTTCGCTGGTTTGGCTGGTGTCGGGGCCACAGCCACGGGCGCGGTATTGGCTGCGACGGCCGGCACTTGTGGTTTCGCCGCAGGCTTGGCTGCCGGCGCTGCGCTCACGGCTGCGCTCTGCTGCTTGGCGGAATCGGACTGACCTTGCGCAGCTGTCGTTGCCGGTGCCGCCGGCGTAAGGCCGGAAGCGGCGAGAGCCGCGTCGGGCGCCGGATTGTCAGGTGCTACGCCGGCCTGCGTGTCTTCGTCGACCTTGTGGGCCTTCGGCGCGGGGCGGCTCGGGATGTCGATGGAGATGTCGTCGGTGACGGGCTTGGGATGCGAGTCGAGCACCATGGGCAGGACGACTACCGCTGCCACGACCAGCGCGATCGCGCCGACAAGCCGGCGCCGCGCACGCTGCTTTTCAGGCAACGTAGGGTCGAGCAGCATCGCATCGGCGTCCACGGCGCGCTCCGTGCGGCGGGTTCGCCGCTCCACGCGTTCGCCACGGGCGGCACGAGTGGAACTGGTGTTTGCGCCACGCCGACCGGGCGTGTCGTCTTTCTTGCCGAACGAGAAAATTCCCATGAATCGCTTGGTTCGAGGCTGGCGCCCGTTCAGTGTTGCTGCGATTTACGGTAGGCCATGACGCCTGCTACCGTATAGAAACTGCCGAAAACCACGATTCTATCATTCTCCGACGCTCGTTTTAGGGCGTCTTGAAAAGCTTCGGCCGGCGTTGCGTAGCGCATCACGCTGCTATCGGCGCCATCGCTCACGCCCTGCTCGCGCAACGCGGCTTCGAGCTCTTCAGCGGAAGCGGCACGCGGAGTCGGCAAATCGGTCACGCACCAGTGGTCGATTTCGCCTTTCAGATGCGCCAGTACGCCGGCAATGTCCTTGTCGCGCATCGCGCCGAACACCGCATACGTGTACGGGAAAAAGCCCATATTGCCGAGGTTTTGCGTGAGCACCGCCGCTGCGTGCGGATTGTGGCCGACATCGAGCACAATGGCCGGCTTGCCGGGCAGAACCTGAAAACGTCCCGGCAATTCGACATTGGCAAGGCCGAGCCGAATGTCTTGCGCCGAGACCGGCAAACGGTCGCGCAGCGCTTCAAGCGCGGCAAGCGCCGCCGACGTGTTGATCAACTGGTTCGCACCACGCAGCGCCGGATAGGCGAGCGCCGAACGGCGCATTGTCGGGCCCACGTAGCTCCATTGCTGGCGCTCGCTGCCCGCCTGCCCTTCGTAGCGGAAATCGCGTCCGAACAGCCACAGTTCGGCGCCGATCTGTTCGGCGTGATCGATCAGCGTTTGCGGCGGCACCGGGTCGGCGCAGATCGCCGGCTTGCCCGCACGGAAAATGCCAGCCTTTTCGAAGGCGATTTTTTCGCGCGTGTCGCCAAGGTAATCCGTGTGATCGATATCGATGCTGGTAATGATCGCGCAGTCCGTGTCGAGGATATTGACTGCGTCCAGCCGGCCGCCCAGACCCACCTCGAAAATTACCGCATCCAGTCCGCGCGAAGCGAACAGGCTCATGATCGCCAGCGTCGTGAATTCGAAGTACGTTAGCGTAACCGGTTCGGCGAGGCTCAGGCGCGCAGCTTCCACCGCTTCGAAATGCGGGAGCAGATCGGCGTCGCTCGCCATTGCGCCATTCACGCGCGCCCGCTCGTTGAACGACAACAGATGCGGCGACGTGTGGCAGCCGACCGTAAAGCCGGCGCGCAGCAAAATCGATTCGAGGATCGCGCAGGTGGAACCCTTGCCGTTCGTGCCGCCGACCGTGATGATCGGGCACGCAAACGACAACTGCATCGCGTCGCGTACCTTGGAGATGCGATCCAAACCCATGTCGATGCCGACCGGATGCGCGGATTCGAGGTGCGTGAGCCACGCGTCGAGGGTAGAGAATGTGGTCATCGGGTGAATCGCGAATGAATTGCGAGTGGATCGGTTAGGCAGTGTGGCGAATATGCGCGGGGCCGCCGATTCGGTGCGCTGCTGCGACGACGCTGTCGGGGTCCGCCGCGGACTTTATGCGCGAAAACTGGGCCGGGCAGCGCTGCGTCACGAGACCGTGATTATCCCGGAAATGACAGCGCGCCGCATGGTGACTCTCGCGGCGCGCTATTTTTTGCTGCTTGTCTTACTGCCGCAGCGCTTCGGGAGCGCGGCGCTGATTAATGCCCGAACAGATTGATGCCGCTGCTTATTGCCACTCGACGGTGGTCACTCAACGGCAGCTCACGCACCCACGGCTTACGTGACGGCCTTACGCGACGGCGTCAGCCGGCTGGCGGCTCAGCAGCGCCATCAATTGCGCGAGTTCTTCGCGCAGCTTGCGGCGGTCGACGATCATGTCGATCGCGCCCTTCGTCAGCAGGAACTCGGCGCGCTGGAAGCCTTCCGGCAGTTTTTCGCGCACGGTTTGTTCGATCACGCGCGGACCGGCAAAGCCGATCAGCGCCTTCGGCTCCGCGATCACCACGTCGCCGAGGAAGGCGAAACTCGCTGACACGCCGCCCATGGTCGGGTCAGTCAGCACGGAGATGAACGGCAGCCTGGCTTCGGCCAGTTTAGTCAGCATGGCCGTGGTCTTGGCCATTTGCATCAGCGACAGCAAGCTTTCCTGCATCCGCGCGCCGCCCGAAGCGGTGAAGCAGATGAACGGCACTTGCTGTTCCAGCGCGTTCTGCGCGCCGCGCACGAAACGCTCGCCGACCACCGAACCCATCGAGCCGCCCATGAACGAGAACTCGAAGCACGCGACCACCACCGGCAGCGTATGGATTGCACCGCCCATCACGACCATTGCGTCGGTTTCGTCGGTGTCGTCCATCGCCTCTTTCAGGCGATCCGGGTACTTGCGGCTGTCTTTGAACTTAAGCGCGTCGACGGGCACAATTTCCTGGCCGATTTCATAGCGGCCTTCAGGATCGAGCAGGCCGTCGAGCCGTTCACGCGCGCCGATGCGCATATGATGGTCGCATTTCGGGCAAACATGCAGATTGGCCTCGACGTCATTGCGATACAGCACCGCTTCGCACGACGGGCACTTGATCCACAAGCCTTCTGGAATCCCCTTGCGGCTCTTCGGGTCGGTTTGCTTGATTTTCGGCGGCAGCAGCTTATCGAGCCAGCTCATATTGAATCCTTCTCGGGGTCTACGGTTGCGCAAACGGCGGGACGAACCCGCCGTTCACACTACTGACGACAAAAATAACTGTTATCGGGCAGTCGCGACGCTGTCGAGCGCCTCGCGCACTTCGGCGACGAAACGCGTGAGCGTTTCGGCAGCGGTGTCGGGTGCGGCTTGTTCGAGCAATTGCACGATACGGCTGCCGATCACGACGGCATCGGACACTTCGGCCACCGCACGCGCCGTTTGCGCGTCACGGATGCCGAAACCGACACCCACCGGCAGGGGGACGCGCGACTTGATGCCCGGGATTTTACCCGCGATGCTGGAAACGTCCAGATTTGCCGCTCCGGTCACCCCTTTGAGCGACACATAATAGACGTAGCCGCTGGCGATCTTGCCGACTTCCGCGATGCGCTCATCGGTGGAGGTGGGCGCAAGCAAAAATATCGGATCGATGTCTGCAGATCGCATCTGTTCGGCGAAGTTTGCGCATTCTTCCGGCGGATAATCGACCACCAGCACGCCATCTACGCCCGCTTCCTTCGCGGCCTTGGCAAACGCTTCGGTGCCCATCCGTTCAATCGGATTGGCGTAACCCATCAGCACGACCGGGGTTTTGTCGTCGGTTTCGCGGAAGCGCTTCACGTCGGCGATGACGTGGCGCAGCGACACCCCCTGCGCCAACGCGCGCTCCGACGATTGTTGAATTACCGGACCATCAGCCATCGGGTCGGAAAACGGCACGCCAAGTTCGATCACGTCTGCGCCGCCGGCAGCGAGCGCGTGCATGAATTCGACCGTGCGCGCCGGATCGGGATCGCCGGCCGTCATGAACGGGATCAGGCCTTTCTTACCCTGCGCGGACAGCGCGTCGAATGTGTTCTTGATACGGGACATGGAATATTCTCGGATTTAGGCTACTGCGCGCTCGCTTATTGCGCCTCGGTTTGCCGTTCGGTTTCGGCTGCATGCGGCCGGGGAGCAGCGGGAGTTGCCGCGGCCGCGCTCACGCGTTCGCGCGCTATCGCGCAGTAACTTTCATTGATCTCATAGCCGACGAATTCGCGTTGCTGACGCGCGCAAGCGACTGCAGTGGTGCCGCTGCCCATGAAGGGGTCGAGCACGCGCCCGCCCTTCGGACAACTTGCCAGCACCATGCGCTCGACAATTTCCAGAGGCTTCTGGGTCGGATGATCGACGCGTTCGGCGTGTTGCCGATGCAGCCGGGACACCGACCAGACATCCTTGGGATTATAGCCAAGCTCCAACCACTTGCTGCCCTCGAACAACTTACGCGAACGCGCCTTCTTCGTCACGGCATCGTACGGGATGCGGACGGGATCGAGATCGAAGTAGTAATCCTTCGATACCGCGAAAAAACCGATGTTGTCGTGCACCGACGTGAACCGGCGCGTCGTTCCGCCCATGCTCGGCACCCGCCGGTCCCAGATGATCTCGTTGACCATCGTGAGCTTTGTCTTCAGGAAACAGAAGATTTCCGGCGCGTACTGCCACGTGCAGAAGATATACAGCGAACCCGACGGCTTGAGCTTCGGAATGGCCAGCTCGAGCCAACCCCGCGTCCAGGCGAGAAAATCGTCGCCTGAACGCATGTCGGAGTCGTTTCCGTAATCCTTGCCGAGTCCGTAAGGCGGATCGCACAGGATCAAGTCGATCGACCCGTCGGGGATGTTCGCTACATCGGTCAGAAAATCGCGGTTCAACAGCTGGATGCCGGCAGGCACCTGCGGCAACAAGGATGCAGGCGCCGCGGCCGCCATTGCACCGGCAGCCGGGTTGGCTTCAACCGCAGGCTGAGGCTCGTCGAACTCGTCGCGCATCGTCGCGGCGCTCAGAACTGGATACCCGATCGCTCAGCGACCGTGTGCATGTCCTTGTCGCCGCGGCCCGACAGATTGACCAGAAGGTATTTATCCTTCGGCAACGTGGGCGCGAGTTTCGCGGCATAGGCCAGCGCATGGCTGGATTCCAATGCCGGAATGATGCCTTCGATGCGGCAGCAGTCGTGGAAGGCTTTGAGCGCTTCTTCGTCGGTGATGCCGACATATTGCGCGCGCTTGCTGTCTTTTAGCCACGCATGCTCAGGGCCCACGCCCGGGTAGTCGAGGCCTGCCGACACCGAATGAGTCTCGATGATCTGGCCGTTCTCGTCTTGCAGGAGATAAGTCCGGTTGCCGTGCAGCACGCCCGGGCTGCCGCCGATCAGCGACGCCGCATGGCGGCCCGATTCGATGCCGTCACCTGCCGCTTCGACGCCGATCAACTGCACCGAAGCGTCGTCAATGTACGGGTAAAAGATACCCATTGCGTTCGAACCGCCGCCAACGCACGCGATCACGGCATCTGGCTGGCGGCCGACCAGTTCCGGCATCTGCACCTTGCATTCGTCGCCGATCACACGCTGGAAATCGCGCACCATCATCGGATAAGGATGCGGCCCTGCCACCGTGCCGATGATGTAGAAAGTATTTTCGACGTTCGTGACCCAGTCGCGCATTGCTTCGTTGAGCGCGTCCTTCAGCGTGCGCGAGCCGGATTCGACCGGCACGACGGTCGCGCCGAGCAGCTTCATCCGGTACACGTTGGCAGCCTGACGACGGACGTCTTCGGCGCCCATGTAGACGACGCACTCCATGCCGAAGCGCGCCGCGATGGTCGCGGTCGCGACACCGTGCTGCCCCGCACCGGTTTCGGCGATCACACGCGGTTTGCCCATACGCTTGGCGAGCAGCGCCTGGCCAATCACGTTATTGACTTTATGAGCGCCGGTGTGATTCAGGTCTTCGCGCTTCAGGAAAACCTGCGCGCCGCCGAGCAGTTCGCTCCAGCGTTGTGCGTGATAAATCGGCGACGGACGGCCGACGAAATACTTCAGCTCGCGCTCGTATTCCGCGACGAATTCAGGGTCTTTTTTGTATTTCTCGTACGCAGCGCGCAACTCGTCGAGCGCGTGAATCAGCGTTTCAGCGACGAACACGCCGCCATATTGGCCGAAATGGCCTCTTTCATCAGGCAAGTTATACATAACGATCACTCTTCTCAGTGTGGCGCGCGGCGTTCATGCGAGAAAACCGCGCCGCCAGAATCATTCGGCGTCCGCTGCGCGCACTGCGCGTACAAACGCCGCCATCCGGGCGTGATCCTTCACGCCCTTGGCACCCGACACTTCGATGCCGCTCGAGACATCGACCGCGTACGGGCGCACGCGATGGATCGCGTCACTGACGTTTTGCGCGTTCAACCCACCACTCAAAACGGCCCGACGCGCGAGCTCTGCTGGAATAAGTGACCAATCGAAAACCTTCCCGCCACCGCCATAGCCTTCGACATGGGTGTCGAACAGGAGGCCGCTGGCTGCTGAATAGTTAAGCGCTGATTTTACCAAATCAGCGGGCTGAGTATCCGCCGCGATGCGTAGCGCGCGCAACCAAGGCAAACCCGCAAGGCTGGCGAGCAATTCGCACTGGTCCGCGGTCTCGTCGCCGTGGAACTGCAGCAGCGTAAGCCCGACATTGCTTGCAACTTCGCGGATCCAGTCCGGCGTCGCGTTGACGAACAAACCGACTACCGATACGAACGGCGGCACGTCGTGCACCAGCTCGACCGCCTGCGCCACGCTGACGGAGCGCGGGCTGGGCGGATAGAACACGAGGCCGATCGCGTCGGCGCCGAGATCGATCGCGTGCGCTACGTCTTCAGGCTTCGACAGGCCGCAAAGCTTGATGCGCGTACGGCGCGGCGCGGCTTGCTGCTGCGCGTTGGAATGGGCTTCGGCCGCCAGTTTCTCGGTTGATTTCATGATTGCGCTTGCTCGGTCCATACGGTATTCCACGGCACGCTGCCGGTCTTCGGCGCGGGCACGGCGAATTGCTCAGGATAGCCCACCTGCGCGAGGTACAGGCCGTCCGGCATGAAAGTCGGCGCGGCGCATTCACGATTGCGGCTGGCGAGGACCTCGGCCATCCATTCGGCCGGATGCCGGCCGCGGCCTATGGACACGAGACAGCCCATCAGGTTGCGCACCATATGATGCAGGAACGCATTCGCCCGAAAGCGCAAATGGATGAAGTCGCCCTGTTGCCGGATATCGATCTGGTACAGATGCTTGACGGGAGTCTTCGCCTGGCAATCCGACGAACGGAACGACGAAAAGTCGTGCTCGCCGATCAGATAGGCGGCCGCCGTGCGCATCGCGTCGACATCGAGCGGCGTGTGCACCCAACCGGCGCGCGTGTCCAGCATCGGCGAGCGCACCGGGTTGACGTACAGCACATAGTAGTAGGTTCGTTCGAATGCCGAGAAGCGCGCGTGGAACTCGTCGGGCATCGGCTTGGCCCATTGCACCGCGATGGTTTTCGGCAGAAACGCGTTGGTGCCGCGAATCCACGAAAAATCCGCGCGATCGAGTTCGGTATCGAAATGCACGACCTGGCCAAGACCGTGCACGCCCGTATCCGTACGACCCGCGACGACCGTTTGCACCTTCGTCTGCGCGAACTCGCGAAGCGCCCGTTCGAGCTCGTCCTGCACCGTCTTGCCGTGCGGCTGCGACTGCCAACCGCAGAATGCCGAGCCGTCGTACTGAACCCCTAAAGCGATACGCTTCACGACAACGGCGCGAGCGTGGAGAGCAACGCGCGGGCTTCGGTGCGCGTAGCCGGATCGTTCGCTTCGATCACTTCGTTGATAAGCGCGCGCGCACCCGACAAATCGCCGAGGTCGATATATTCGGCGGCCAGATCGAGCTTGTTGCGGGCAATGCGTGCGAGATCGGCCTGCGTGAAGGCCGGCAGCGGCAGAGCGGGGCTCGGCGGCAGTTCGAGGTCGAAATCGAGCTTCAGCGCGCCAAAACCAGCCGCGCCCAGACCCGCGAGCGTCGCGGGGCCTGCGACGCCGGAAGCGATTTCATCGGTGATAGGCCGGGCGTCGTCCGGGTCGTGAGGCGCGCTGGTTTCCGGGGGCAAAAGCGGCTGCAGCGCGTGCGCGTCGTCGTTCTCAGCGCCAGCGGTTGATTCGACGCGCGGCGGCAAGGGCATGTTGAGACTGCCGAAGGCGTCGACGGCGTCGCGCGGGAATTCGGTCAGCGCGGTCGGCGCAGGCTGAGCTTGCGTGACGGGAGCCGGCTCGAAGTGTGGCGCGGTTGCTGGCGATGCGTCCTGTTGCGGGAACGGCGTTGCGGCTGCTGGATGCGCCGACGCGTCGCTGGACGGCTGACCGGACGGTGAAGTCGCGTACGGCTCGACGGGCTGCTGCGTGAGATCGATTGCCGGCTGCGGTGCATGCGGATCGTCGTGCGGCTGCGTGAGCGGCGCCGGCAGCTTGTCTTCCCATTGCAGACGATGGAGCGGCTGCTCTTGACGCAAGACCTCGCTGACCGGTTCGAGCGGCGTCGCCGGCAGCGCTTCGGCGCCGAGTTCGGCAGCGGCTGCAAGACTCGCGGCCGTGGTCGCACCGTCGAAGTTTTCGTGATGGGCCGGTGGAACTGGTTCGGAGGTGAAGTCGCTGTGAGCGGCTGGCAAGACGTCGGGGGTCGGTTGCGCTGGCTCGGCGAGGACAGGCGCTGAGCGGCCGTCTTGCCAAGGATGCTCAGACGCGGTGAACTCCTGCGCCGCTAACGGGGTGCTGGTCGTGTCGGGTTGGTGGGCCGCTGCTTCGCGTTCTGCTGCTCCATGTGCTGCTGCTTCGCGTTGGGCCGCTTCACGTTCCGCTGCTGCACTCTCTGCCTCTGCACGCTCTGCCTCTGCACGCTCTGCCTCTGCACGCTCTGCCTCTGCACGCGCCGCCGCCTGACGTTCCGCCGCTTCACTCTCGCTCGCTGCTACTCGACGCTGTTCCGCCTCACGCTCCGCCGCCAGTGCCGCCGCGCCCAGCGTCACAACGTCGTCGCTCACATCTGTCGGTTCGCTCACGGGGCTCTGCTCATGCGTCGAAACGATCTCCTGCGCACCGGCGGCTCGCTCCGACGCCGTCACCTCATCCGTAGGCGCAGCGTCAGTCGCCGCAATCCTCTCGCGCTTGCGGCGACGCAGACGCAAAGCCGCCAGCAACGCCACCAACGCCGCGCCAACCGCCGCCGCCACGCTCAAATTCGCTTGCGAAATTCCAGATTCGTTCGACGTGGAAATCGCCGCACCACTATGGCCGGCAACCGCCGCTGCGGACGACGCCCCCACCGGCGGCTGCATACCAGTCGACGCAGTGCCCGTCGCTTTCGTCGAACCGCCGATGCCGTGCTTCTGCAGTTCCATCAGCACACGGTTTTTCAGCGCAAGCAGTTGCTGCAGGCTGGACACCTGGGTGTGCGCCTGCGAAGCCGGCTGAGCGGCGCTCGACGCCGGCGCAGCGAGCGCCGAAGCTCCTTCAGCCGACTCGCTGGCGGAAGCCTGGATCGACCCGGACCATGCATGTGCGCCGCTGCCCGGCAAGGCGGACGAGGCGGTCGCCGACGCACCCGCTGTCAGCGCTACAGACGAAGCCGCACCCGCCACAGCTGCACCGCCCGCAGACACTCCGCTCGCACCCGCCATCGCGCCGTTTGTCTGAGACGCCGCGCCGGCCGCGCCCGTCACCACGGGCGTCGCCGGGGCCGCAACGCGAGCCGCGGCACTTGCCGCACTCGCTGCGGCGGCATTGACCTGTGCTACGCCACTCGCTGCACCAACCGCCGTCGCGGCGCTCGACGCGGAGACCGGCGCCGCCGCAGGAGCGGATGCGGCCACAGCCGCGGACCCCACACTCGCCGACGCAGCCACCAGGGCTCCGGACGCGTCCAGCGCCGGCACGGTCAGCACGGCACCCATCCGCATCCGGCTCGGGTCATGGCTCATGAAAGCGTTCGGATTCGCGTCGAACAACGCGCGCGACGCTCGAGCGAGCGTCGCCCGGTCGTGCGATTGCGTGACGGCAATCGCGACGTCGTTCAGCGACTGCCCTGGCCGAACCGTGTATTGACTGCCTGCGGCATATGACGTGGCCGTGGCGGCCGACGCGCCCTGCGGCGCGCTCGCGGCATCGACCGTGGCGGCTACAGCGCTGCCTGCGCCGACAACGGCGCCAGCCAGCGCAAACGCCAAAGCGGCCGCAGCCGCCAGGCGGCCTGCACCGTGATGAATGAACATAGCCCGAAGGGACGAGAGTCGAAGGTTCATCGGGACTCCTGGCGCATCAGCGCGCAGCCCTTGTTTGCGGTTGGAAAGAGACAAGATAATCGGGGCACACAATGAAAAAAGCGTCGCGAGAAACGCGACGCTTTTTGAGTTTTCTACGCGTCGTGAGCGCGTAGTTTACTTTACTTGTCGAGCACAATGCGAAGCATGCGACGCAGCGGTTCGGCCGCGCCCCACAGCAGCTGATCGCCGACCGTGAAGGCCGACAGATATTCGCCGCCCATTGCCAGCTTGCGCACCCGGCCGACCGGCACCGTCAGCGTGCCCGTGACCACCGCCGGGGACAGATCACGCATCGACGCTTCGCGTTCGTTCGGCACCACCTTGACCCAGTCATTGCCCGACGCAAGGATGCTGTTCACTTCGTCCAGCGGCACGTCCTTGTTCAGCTTGATGGTCAGCGCCTGCGAGTGGCAGCGCATGGCGCCGATCCGCACGCACAGGCCGTCCACCGGAATCGAACCCGGCGTGCCCATGGCCGGCTTGCCGAGAATCTTGTTGGTTTCCGCGCCACCCTTCCACTCTTCCTTCGACATACCGTTGCCGAGATCCTTGTCGATCCACGGAATCAGCGAGCCGGCGAGCGGTACGCCGAAGTTGTCGGTCGGCATGCGGTCGCTGTTCATTGCGTTCAGCACGCGGCGGTCGATGTCGAGAATCGCCGACGACGGATCCGCCAGATCTTCCTTGGCCGCGCCGTACAGCGTGCCCATTTGCTGCAGCAGCTCGCGCATGTTTTGCGCGCCCGCGCCCGATGCGGCCTGATACGTCATGGCCGTCATCCAGTCGACGAGGTTTTCGCGGAACAGGCCGCCCAACGCCATCAGCATCAGGCTGACCGTGCAGTTGCCGCCGATGAAATTCTTCTGGCCCTTGACCAGCGCATTCTTGATCACGTCGAGGTTGACCGGATCAAGGATGATGACTGCATCGTCTTTCATGCGCAGCGACGAAGCCGCGTCGATCCAATAGCCGTTCCAGCCCGCTGCGCGCAGCTTCGGGAACACTTCATTGGTGTAATCGCCGCCCTGGCAGGAGATGATCGCTTCACACTTCTTCAGGTCTTCGATGCTTGTCGCATCCTTGAGCTTGGTCTCGTTTTTGGCGAACGACGGCGCGTTGCCGCCCGCATTGCTGGTGCTGAAAAACACCGGTTCGATCAAGTCGAAATCGCCTTCCTGCTGCATACGTTGCATCAGGACGCTGCCGACCATGCCGCGCCAACCTACGAGACCTACGTTCATGACTTCATACCCTTCGAGTGGAAACTTCCCCGCATCTTTGCCCGCAGTGACCGCGCGGGGAAGACGAGCGGACACGACGGACGATCAGCGTTTCGTGATCGTTTTCGGGGTAATCGTTTTGGTGGTAATGGCGAACGCAACCACACGGGCCGTTTTGCCGTGCTGGTTAGAAATCGAGGAGATTTGAGAGATCTGCGCCATCGCGACAATATACACGAAAACCGGAATCTGGCGACGCCATCGTCCGTATTACGCGCGAATTGGCCTGTTTTCGAGGCCAATCCGCGTTTTAAAGGCCGTTTGAGGGCCTGACGACTGCTCAGGCTAAAACGCTTTACAGCGCGGCGACCACGGCGTCGCCCATCGCCACGGTGCCAACTTGCTGGCAACCCGGCGTCAGAATGTCGCCAGTGCGGAAGCCCTGCTCCAGCACCTTCCTGACCGCGGTTTCGATGCGATCGGCCTGCTCCGCCTTGTTCAGCGAATAGCGCAGCATCATGGCGGCCGAGAGAATCGTGGCCAGCGGATTCGCCACGCCCTTGCCGGCGATGTCCGGCGCGGAACCGTGCGACGGCTCGTACAGGCCCTTGTTGTTCTTGTCGAGCGAGGCCGACGGGAGCATGCCGATCGAACCCGTCAGCATCGCGGCTTCGTCGGAGAGAATGTCGCCGAACATGTTGCCGGTAACGATCACGTCGAACGACTTCGGCGCCTTCACCAGTTGCATGGCCGCATTGTCGACGTACATGTGCGACAGCTCGACGTCCGCGTATTCCTTCGACACGTCGATCATCACGTCTTTCCAGAACTGCGACGTTTCGAGCACGTTGGCCTTATCCACCGAAGTCAGCTTCTTGCCGCGCTTTTGCGCCGCCTGAAACGCGACGTGCGCGATGCGGCGCACTTCGGGTTCCGAATAACGCATCGTGTCAAAGCCTTCTTTCGCGCCGGCGAACAGGCCGTCCGGCGCTTCGCGCACGCCGCGCGGCGAGCCGAAGTAGATGTCGCCATTCAGTTCGCGCACGATCAGGATGTCCAGACCCGACACGATTTCCGGCTTCAGCGACGAAGCGCCTGTCAGTTGCGGATAGCAGATCGCCGGACGGAAGTTCGCGAACAATTGCAGATGCTTGCGCAGACCGAGAATCGCCTGTTCCGGACGCAATGCGCGTTCGAGCGAGTCGTACTTCCAGTCGCCGACGGCGCCGAACAGGATCGCATCGGCTTCCTTCGCCAGCGCGAGCGTCGAATCGGGCAGCGGATGACCCTTCGCTTCGTAACCCGCGCCGCCAACCGGCGCCTCTTCCAGTTCGAACTTTTCGCCGAGTACGTTCAGGACCTTCACGGCCTCCTTGACGATTTCGGGACCGATGCCGTCGCCCGGCAACACTGCGATCTTCATGCGAATTCCTTGATGATGTTCTTTGAGACGTGTGTGCTTGAATCCGTGAACGGGTCTCTAAGCCCTTAGCCGACGATGCGGTGATTCAGCCAAGGCTGCTTCGCGATCCGCTCTGCCTCGAACTGGCGAATCTTGTCCGCGTGACGCAGCGTGAGGCCGATATCGTCGAAGCCGTTCAGCAGGCAGTACTTGCGGAATGCCGCGACTTCGAACGGATATTCGGCGCCGCCGTCCGACGTGCGCACCACTTGCGCTTCCAGATCGATAGTCAACGTGAAGCCGTTGAACGCGTACGTTTCGTTGAACAGGTGATCGACTTGCTGTTCGGTCAGCACGATCGGCAGCAGGCCGTTCTTGAAGCAGTTGTTGTAGAAAATATCCGCGAAGCTCGGCGCGATCAGCGCACGGAAACCGTATTGCTGCAACGCCCACGGCGCGTGCTCACGCGAGCTGCCGCAGCCGAAGTTCTTACGCGCCAGCAGCACCGACGCGCCTTGATAACGCGGCTGATTCAGCACGAAATCCGGATTCAGCGGGCGCTTCGAATTGTCCTGACCCGGTTCGCCGTGGTCGAGGTAGCGCCATTCGTCGAACGCGTTCGGGCCGAAACCCGTGCGCTTGATCGACTTCAGGAATTGCTTCGGAATGATCGCGTCCGTGTCGACGTTCTCGCGATCGAGCGGCGCCACGACGCCGGTGTGTACGATGAATTTATCCATGACGCTTGCGCCTGTTTCAAGACCGGACGCTGCGCGCGGCGACCGCAAAGCCGCCCGCGCGTTGCCGGCAAAAAATCAAAAACCGCTTATTTGTCAGCGTGGCTGCTGATCGAATTGCCGAGGTGCGACATGTCCTCGCCAAATCCGTGCACCGTGTTGCAGCCGGCCAGACCGAACAGCAACCCAGCCAGGGTACCTAGCGCGAAACGGCGCAATAGAGTGGTGCGATTCATGTTCTTCATCATGCGATTTATCCAAGCTTGCGAATATCGACGAAATGCCCTTCGATGGCCGCAGCCGCAGCCATTGCGGGGCTCACGAGGTGGGTACGGCCACCGGCGCCCTGACGACCTTCGAAATTACGATTCGACGTGGACGCGCAACGCTCGCCCGGATCCAACCGGTCGGCGTTCATCGCGAGACACATCGAGCAACCGGGTTCACGCCATTCGAAACCGGCATCGGTAAAGACCTTGTCGAGGCCTTCACGTTCCGCTTGCGCCTTGACCAGACCCGAGCCCGGCACCACCATCGCCAGGCGGATGTTCGGCGCGACGCGGCGGCCAAGCTTCTTCACGACGTAAGCCGCGGCGCGAATGTCTTCAATGCGCGCGTTGGTGCACGACCCAATGAAGATTTTATCCGGCTTGATGGATTCGATCGGCGCATTCGGTTCGAGCGCCATGTACTTCAGCGCGCGCTCCATGGCGTCGCGCTTGACCGGATCCTTTTCGCGTTCCGGATCCGGCACGCGGCCGTCCACAGCGGTGACCATTTCCGGCGACGTGCCCCACGTGACTTGCGGCACGATCTCGGCGGCGTTCAGTTCGACCACGCGATCGAATTGCGCGCCTTCGTCCGACTTGAACTGCTTCCAGTACTCGACCGCGTGATCCCACTCGACACCTTCCGGCGAGAACGGGCGGCCCTTCAGGTATTCGATGGTGGTGTCGTCCACCGCGACCATGCCGGCGCGCGCGCCTGCTTCGATCGCCATGTTGCAGACCGTCATGCGGCCTTCCATGGACAGCGCGCGAATCGTCGAACCGCCGAATTCGATCGCGTAGCCGGTGCCGCCCGCCGTGCCGATCTTGCCGATGATCGCGAGCACGATGTCTTTCGCGGTGCAGCCGTGCGGCAGCGGACCTTCGACCTTCACCAGCATGTTCTTGCTCTTCTTCTGCAAGAGCGTTTGCGTGGCCAGCACGTGCTCGACTTCCGACGTGCCGATACCATGCGCCAGCGCGCCGAACGCGCCGTGCGTGGACGTGTGCGAATCGCCGCAGACGATCGTCATGCCAGGCAGCGTAGCGCCCTGCTCCGGCCCGATGATGTGCACGATGCCCTGGCGCAGATCGTTCATCTTGAACTGCGTGATGCCGTAGGCGTCGCAGTTCGAATCGAGCGTGTCGACTTGCAGCTTGGAGACCGGATCGGCGATACCGTGGCTGCGATCCGTGGTGGGCACGTTGTGATCGGAAACTGCCAGATTCGCGCTGATGCGCCACACCGGACGCTCAGCCAGCTTCAGGCCTTCGAACGCCTGCGGGCTGGTGACTTCGTGCAGCAGGTGGCGGTCGATATAGAGAATCGTCGTGCCGTCTTCTTCCGTGTGGACCACATGCGTGTTCCACAATTTGTCGTAGAGAGTCTGTGCCATGGTATGCGGGGTAGTAATGACTGCGGGCTGACTGTGTTCGGTCGATTATGCCACGCAGAGCCGCCCTTTGGCCCATAAAACACGGAAAAACCGATAAAAAACAGTGAGTTGAGTGGTAGTGCCGATACCTGTATGGGTGTTACCCGGCAGCGGAGTTCGTGACGGCGGCCCATGCGCCGCCGCGCTTACAGGCAGTCGGCGCACGAGATCGAAGCCGAGTTGCGCGCGGCCGAGCGGCGTCAAATCGCCTTCCTGTGCGCGCCCAAGCCGGTTTCGAAGTGATCGGCCGGAAAGTCCGGCGGGCTTTCGCCACGCAGGAAGCTAGGCAACTGGCGCTTCAGATATGCCTCGTTTTACGCGCACCAAGGCGCGGACGAGATGTACATCACGTTGCTGTAGCCACTGCCGCGACGCGCGGCTGTTTGCGGCTTCGACCAGTAGACGCCGTAGATCTGCGGCTTGCTCGACGACAGCGTGCCGAAGTACTTGTCCTCGGCGCGATGCGCGAGCCTGTCGTCGAGCTTCTTGCGCTCGACGTATTGCGCGATTTCGTCGTTCCAGTCGCTCGCCCGCTGCGGATCGAATGCGCGTCGCACTATGCACGCGCCGCGCTCCTTGATTCTTCGGATCACGCTCGCGTCTACATCGCCCGAAACGATAGCCGCGTAATCGAATACGGGGATGGCTTCGAAGCCGCGCTCGCGCTCACCGCGAATCGCGTCGACCTGCCGCACTCACTTCGCTTTCGCCTCACAGGCGGCAGAAGACCTGTCTAACATTAACCGCCGCACTACTGCATCAGCCCATCTTGCGATGAAAACGATGAATTCTGACTTCGTCCCAGATCCCAGCGGCGAAGAGCGGGTCATTACGATTGAATGCCTCAACTTCGCCGCGTGTTTGCGCTTCCACAAGAAAGAAGCTACCGATCTTGTTTTCGCCAGCGTCGTCTACCAATGGCCCGGATGTGAGAAGCGTGATCGGCCTGCTCTCCAGATAAGCGCGATGCTTCGGGGTGCTGGCTTCGCGAAGGGCCAAGGAACCAGGCGTATCGGTACAGAAAACAATCCAATGCATGATTTTGAGTTCCTATCAAAGTCGGACAGGATTGATATGCACCTGCTGAGCAGCACAAAGAATCCCGTCCGGTTAACGATGACACCGCCAACTTGTTGTCCATAAAACGAATGAATTAAATGCGATCATTTAGATCGAGCCACCCGCGGGTTTCCACTGACCCTCGTCGTGCATAGAATGTAAACGGCGTTAAACCAACGCGATTCAGATCAAGCGGAGAGGATCATCATGAATGTCACTGCGTTTTTCGCGGTTGTGGTTTTAAGCATTTCCCTTTTTACGCCGGCCTTTGCCAGTGAGCATATGCATGTGAATCACGATCACGAACACACCCGTTATCAACCGCCCGGCGCGCACCAGGGCGGAGCGGATCAAAATACATCGGCTCAGGCGCCACGGGATAACAATCAGACCGTTCCGGGCAGCAAGTAAGATCGAGGCGCGCGTGCCTCGCCTTAGCGCGCATAGCGAAGCAGGAAATCTCGTAACGGCGGATTCACAATATCGGCATGCGTCAAATTCGGCGTATGTCCCGCTCGGTCGACCAGAACAAGATCTTTGCAGTTCGGCAACCGGGCGGCGAGCGCCTCTGCGCAGTCAGGACTGATGGCGGCGTCGTCGCGTCCATGGAACACGATCGACGTATGCGTAATCTCGGCAAGGCGCGGCGTGATGTCGTCCCTGGAGACAAGGGCATTGACCGGATGTTCGAAGTGATCCGCGCTAGCGTTCATCCATTTCCGGATCCATGCCGATGCCTCGTACTCGGGACCGAACAGAAACGCTGACAGATTCTGCGCGACATTTTTTGCGCCGTTACGTGCCCACTCCGCTTTGAGCTCTTCGAAAGACTGCCGAACCGCTTCGGAGTCTACATCGCTTCTTGTCGATATCAGAGCGATCGCCCGAAAGCGATCGGGCTCCAGCAACGCTGCACGCATCGATATAAATCCGCCTTGAGACATGCCGACAAGCGATACCGAGGCAACCTCCAGATGATCGAGCAAGGCAATGAGATCCCTCGCGGAGTCCCAGTAGCTGAACGCCCGGGTTGCGGCTCCGGTTGCACCAAAACCTCGCTGGTCCCAAACGACGCAACGGAATTGATTACTTAGTTCCGCAATATTCGGCTGGAACATGTCGCCGTCCATCAGGAAGCCATGACTGAAGACAACGACAGGCGCCCCGGAAAGGCCGAACTCATCGTATGCGAAGCGTATCCCTTCTCGTTCAAAAAACGGCATACGTATCCCTACTTTCGAATAACATGGTGGATTCAATATAAGCCGACCTCCGCTGGAACACCTGACCGCAAGAGCCGATTGCTTGTCAAATCGTCCAGAATTCTTCGCGCGGCCCAGGCTATTCAGGCGTAGACGACCGAGACCTTCGCGTTGAAGGGATACACACGCAGCAGCCAGTTCATACGCATCTCATCACGGTCCCATGCGTGTCAAAGAGATCGGATACATCGCATGCCAGAACACGTTTCCACCCATTGACTGCAATCCTAACTTTTGATTAAGTGACGCTACTGGAGTTTTCAATCGACTGGCTTGCCGCAAGATCTCGCCGCTGACCAAAGCGTCTTTTTTGTATTCATGGAATCCGGCGAAGCGTAATGCACTGCCTCATTCCACGTGGAGAAATGTTGGGTATGACGACAGTACCAATTGATGGAGACAAGCCCGTCTGGATTCTGCAAGGAAGTTTCGGGCGAGCAACGGTTAACTTCATTAGCCGCCCGCTTGTCGCTCACGCTCACTCCCAATACCAGTTCCTTTTCAAGCTGGGTGGAAGCAACTGCAATTTCCGCATCGGCGCAGACGATTGTGCGCTTACAGCGGAGCGGGCAATCTGTCTGAACCCCTGGGTCGAACACTCGAAGAGCTGCAGCGACGACGAACCTTCCCTGATCCTTTCCCTCGTCATTGAAGTCCCCTGGCTGCGCCAGCAATTGAAACTCGCCGAAAACGGCACCGCGAACATCTTCCCGAAGGCAGAGGTCGTCGTCACGCCGGACGTGCGGCATCACGTGGATCGTATCGCCGCGGCGATCACCAACCACCTGGTCGCCCAGGACGACGATTGCATGCCCATTCTCGCGGATCTGGTGACCGCACTCGGTCGAGATTTTGCCGATCCTGCGTTGACAGTCGGCATCATCCCGTCGGGCAGACCGATCGATTTTCGCATCCGCAAAGCGGTGGATTTCATCAAGCACGCCTCGGTGGCGAATCCCACTGTTGCCCAGGTCGCTGCTCAAGTCGGCTTATCCAGGTCGAGATTCTTCCAGCAATTCCGACTATGCATGGGTATTTCACCGCAGCACTATATCGATTGGGTCCGCATGTCTCATGCGATCCAGCTCCTCGGCGCTAGCGATAAACCGCTTTCCGATGTAGCCGAAGAGTTGGGGTTCGAAGAACACAGCCACTTCACCCGTTTCTTCGCACAACACATGGGCGTGCCGCCCAGTGAGTTTCGCAGGCATTCGGTGACGCTCGACAATCAGCGCGGCTGAGCGCTGGTGTGGGGCCCCGAACGATCCCCACACCATCTGAAAGCCAGGATTGTTTTAACCGGAATCAGGCCGCGGACTTCTGTGCTGCGTCACCACTTTCACTGATGGCCGCGTCGGCGGCTACCGGATTGCCAAGCACGCCGAGTCCATCGATCTCTACCTCGACCCAGTCTCCCGGCCGCATATGCACGAGCCCCGGTGTCGGAAAGGGACCGTATTGCCGCGAGAGATCGTGGCCCTCGACATCATCCGGCTGAGGCTTCAACGCGCCAGGCGTTCCCATAGCAATCAGGTCGCCAGGCCGCAAACGATAGCCCTGGCTCAGATAGCTGATGACTTGCGCAACGCCCAACAGCATATCGTCGAGAGGCGCGCTCTGACGAACGACACCGTTGATGCGAGTCTTGATAGTGTGCGTGGCAGGATCGCCGAATTCGTCGCGGGTCATCAACCACGGCCCATAGGACCCGGATGCTTCGAAATTCTTGCCGAGGCCGAATTGGCGATTGTGCATCTGGAACTCGCGAACCGATCCTTCGTTGAGGCAGGTGTAACCCGCCACATGGTCCAGCGCTCGCTCCACCGGAATATAACGGCCAGGCGTGCCTATGACGACACCAAGTTCGCCCTCATAGTCGAACGCGCGTGCAACGGATTCCGCAGGTGCCAGAATCGGCTCGCCGGCGCCGACATAGGACGCAGCCGTGCGCATGAAAAGGTGGGGAAATTCCATCGACGTTTGAAGTCCCGTCTCCGCGATATGGCTCTTGAAGTTCAACGCCAGTGCCCACATCGCGTTCGGGCGGTCGAGAAAAGGCTTGAGTGTGACGTCAGCGAGCGCCCGATCGCCTTGCCGCCCTTCTGCCGCCAGCCGCAGCCGCGTTAGGCCATCCTCCTGCTCCAGGATTGAAATGAGGCTGGATGGTAGGTCCGGGGCGATGTCGGAGACAGCAACGAAATGGGCGGGGCTGGTGACAATTCCCAGTGCGATGCGGCCGCCGTCGGAGTAAGCAATAATCTTCATGATCGAGAATGTCTTTGCGTTGGATTAAACAGCTGGTTTTGCAGTCTGCATGTAGGCGCGCTGCCCCATGTGCATGGATAGCGCCAGCAGCGCGCTGGCGTTTGCGAGTCCAATTGACCACTTGTCAGTGAGCGCAGCATGACGTGGCGAGTCTCAGTTCTGCGCCACGGCGCTGTCGGAAAACTTTTGAACCGCTCTACGACCGACCAGCGATAGGACGCCGAGCGCGAGGATCGCAGCGCCGGCGGGCACCACGGAGGTGAGGACGATATCGCGCACCGGCCAACCGAGCGACAGCAAGCCCCCTCCAATCGCCGGCCCAACGAAGGAACCAACCCGCCCGATCGCATGCCCCCAGCCCACCCCGGTCGCGCGTATTTCCGGCGGATAGAAAGCGACTGCGAGCGCGGTCTGCCCCATGATGCCGTTGACCAGACCGGCACCGATTACGCCGATGAGCAGCAGCACGATGCCCGGCGTCACCGCTACCTGACTAAGGCCGGTAATGCTCAGCATCACCAGCAACAATCCCAGAACCAAAGCCGATTTCACCCTAAGCCGGCCAGCAAGCGTCATCATCGCGACAGCCCCGGTCATCAGGATGTTGCCGCTCAGACCACCGATACTGAAGGCCGCCATGCCGACCGACGCATGGTCCGCTGAGAAGCCGAAATCCACCAGCAGCGTCGGCACCCAGAACAGCAGTGCGTAGACGTCCATGAAGATCAGGAATGAAAACAGCCACAGCAGGCACGTATAGGCGCCCAGACCGTTTTCGAACAGCGCCTTGAGCGGGTTAGACGCACGCATGGCGGCGGTATCCGCTATCACCGGGCTGCGCGCCGGGAGGATGCGGAAGAACGCGGGAACCAGCAGGAAAGGAAGGACACCGCCAGCCACGAAGATGGACTGCCAGCCAAAGTGACCCATCAGTGGGCCACCGGCCACGCCGCCCGTGACCGCGCCAACGGACATGCCGGTCGTCACGAGCAGGGACGCCGCCACCTTATGCCTGGCGCCAATGAGGCTGGCGGCCGCCGTAATGGCGATCGGCAACGCCGCGCCCAAACCGATGGCCGCCGCGAGGCGCATGACGGACAAGCTGGCGATATCGTTCGCATACATGGTCAGCAGCGTGCTTCCGGCGAACAGCACAACGCTGGCGACACCCACGGAACGGTGTCCAAAACGTTGAGCGAGCGGACCGGAAATCATGAAACCGATCGCCGCGCCAATGTTCGTCGCCACAAAAACGGTGGTGAAGAGCGCCGGCGCCAGGTGCCATTCATGAGCGAGCCTGGGTACGACAAAGGAGATCGACGTGGTGTTGAATCCGTCCAGCACGATCACCAGGAAGCACACCAGCAGGGCCAGCACGGGCCCTGCCCAGCGTGTTTTCGCCAGGCCGCCTTCCATAGACGGTCTCGGGTCTTTCGTATTCATCGAATCACCTCCTTGCAATACATGCACGGGCACGCGACCCGGCTGAAATGCTGTAGCCAGGCATGAGCAAACGCCTGTTGAACGGACGCACCACCAAGGACTCAGGCCCGTATGGACGTTGCGATGCGCTCTTGCAGCGCAGGGGAAAAAATGCGCTTGGGAAGCATGCAATGAATACCCTTGGGCGGAATGGTCGAGTAGACCGTCCCGGTCTGATTGGCGTATTGCGTCACACGGAAGCTGCCTGCCACGCTATAGATTCCGTAACAATCTTCCGGTGCAATGCCGGAGGCGGCGGACAGCCAGCTGATCATCTGACGCAGGCAGGCAACCAGTGAATTCTCGAGAGAGTCGGAAAACCCGAAGCCGATCCAGTGGTCAGGCGTCTCCGCCATCGGCACATTCAGTGCAGCGCCCTTGTGCAGGATGTACTGGATACGCATCTCTTCGAAGGCCGTCTCAATCGAGGTCTGATCGACGTTGCCTTCACCCGACGCCCCCATGGAGCCGCCCGTCCACACCCGTGCACCACTGACCTGTACAGGCAGGAAGATCGACGTGTCCACACCCAGCACGGCACAGTCGAGATTGCCGCCATAATTGCCGGCCAGATTCGCGCTGATGGGTTTGTCGCCGGCCGGCTGCGCGGCGATGTACGCCTGGAATGGCTTCAGCGGAATATTGACGCCTGGCACATACGCGGCGGCGGTCCTGTCTTTGTCGAATTTCAGATATCGCAGGTAAGGCTTGAAATCGTGCGGCAATGCGCCGACGCCCGGAGGCGCGGAGTTCCAGCCCCAGTCGATCGGCCGCATCTTCAACATCCGGCATTCGACCAGATCGCCCGCTTCGGCACCGATGATCGAAACGGGCCCGATCAGCGAAAAGGGACCGTTGGGGTACTTCTTGCGGATCGGCTCGCGCTCCTTGAAGGTCAGCCCATACTTTGCCTCATTGCCCCAATTGGTCCACGTGCCGTCATACCAGACGGTATCGCCCGACTTGATCATGACTGCCGTCGGCGCGCTCGGATCGATCTGCCCGACCTTGACCGTGTCCAGCGACGGCACCAGTCTGATGGTCTGACCTTCGCGCGAGGCTACCGCAACAGCCGCCCCTCGCAACGTACCGCTCTGCGCGCGAGCTGCGCCGGACAAACCTAAAGCACCCGCGGCAAACGCACCGAATCCAAGCTTCAGGATCGAGCGGCGGCAAGCGTCGGTAGCGTCACATGTCGAGGCATGCCTGTCGGCCGCGGCGCTTGTTACGCCCACTGCATCACGTTGTTCTGTTTCGCGTTTCATGAAAATTTTCCCAATATCGTTTCAATAGGACACGACGTGTCATCGCACAGTCGTTGCACCGATTGCTTCAATTGCACCCTTGACGACCTGATCATCGATCTCCGAGGGGGCACCACTCGCGCCAACGGCACCTAACAGATGCCCATCGACAAAGACAGGAAACACACCCCTTGCCGGCAGAAACGGGGCGAAATACCCCGCACCCGAGACATTGCTGTACTCCGAAGGATCGTCCTTGAAGCGCTGCTCCAGCGTCGAACCGGACTGACCGCCGAGCGCAACGGAAGCGAAGGCTTTGCCGCGCGCGAAATCAACGCTGACAAAGGGCGCGCCGTCCATGCGTAAGGCCATGATGAGGTGACCTCCCGGGTCGAGCACGGCGAAACTCATCGCGAGATGGCGCTTCTGCGCGGTTGCCGTTGCGATTTCAACGAGCTTCATTGCCTGCTTCATGCTCAGCGAATAGCTTGCAAGTGGGGGCGCTGTCTGCTGCGCTTGGGTCGCGTCGGCTACGCAAACGTTGCTCAGGAAAACGAGGCACGCCGACCCAAGTAATGTGGCCAATACGGCCTCGTTTGACCGAGCGGAACGACAGAGTCTCAAGCTAGTCTCCTCTTCATGACACCTCGAGCAGCGCTCGATAGATGAAGCTTATGCTGGGGAGCGCGCGTCGCCATAACCAGAAAGATCGCGCGCTTACCAACACGTCCGATAATTTTTTGATCGGGCTCATCGCTGAGGACGTAGCCCCCAGCGCCATCTTTAAAAGTTGAGCGTGTTATTGACCCGATGTGGACGCTGGCGTAGCGGGTTTCGATGCAGCAGCCTTGCGCTCCGCGTCCATGAGATTCTGCGGATAGTTATCCTGATTGCCTGACTCTCGATAGCCGTTCTTCTCGAGCGCCTTCAACTCGGCGTTCTTCTTTTCCTGCCGGACCTTGCGCGCAGCCTTCCGTTGAGCCTTGGCGACCTGCTTTGGCGTTGATGCGCCCATGGATGAGGACGCCTGCTCCTCACTGGCCGGTTGAGCCGTCGCCACAGGCGCCTCGATAAGCACCAAACCAAGCGATACGACGAGTGCAGCTGAAACTGCACGAAACTGGACCATGATTGAGTCTCTTTGAAAGTTGGATTACTGGGGGCAGAGGGATCGTGATGCAAGGTGCCCCCCAGGACCGCTCGACGAAGTCCTGGGGAAACGGCAACGGCCCGACTGCGAGTCACATCCGCCAAACGACTGCCGGGTCGCTTACTGGGTCAGTTACTCGGTCGCGAATACCGCCACGCCCGCACCCGCAAACTGCTCCGAGTGGCCAGGTCCGTGCGGCACGAAGACACGATGGGACTCGCCGTCCACCGCCACCGAGTGCGCGCCCGTCGTGGTCGGAACAATCGCGACGATGCTGCGCGTAGCGGCGTCGACAATACCGAGCGCTGGGTCGAACTTCGCCGTCTTGCTGCCAACCTGCGAGACGTTATCGGCCGAACGGTGGCCGGCGGCCAGGAAGTAGCGGTTCGATACCGGGTCGTACACGACTTCGTCCGCGCCGCCGAACGGCAACTCGGCGACGGTTTTGCCGTTCGTACGGTCGATGATCACCGTGGTCTGCTTGCCGCCCTCGTCCGGATCACATCCGATCAGTGCATCGTTGCCCGGGCCCATTGCGAGACCGGTCGGGCCCTCACAACCCTTCAGCACGAATACGTTGGCAACAGCAGGCTTCCCTTCGAGAACCGACGCGACCGGAATCACATCGACCTCGCCTTTCGGATTGGCTTTCGTACCATCGTTGTTCAATACGAAGTTCTTGCCCTTCGGGTCGTACGCGCACGCTTCAAGACCGGTCGAGTCCTTCAACGAGAGTTTCCCGATCACATTCTGCGTCTCGGTATTGATAAAGGTGGCAAACGGCGGCTGCTCCGCGCCGCTCGAGAACATCACGACATGATGCTCAGGGTCCAGACAGCTCTCGTCGGCGCGAATGCCGGACGTGCTGACGGTAATGGTCTTAACCAGCTTTTTGGTTGCAACGTCGATCACCTTGACCGCGTTGACGTCCCCCACGTACACCAGCGACGTGCCCGGCACCGGGGTGACCCCCGACGGTCCCGATTTGTCATGGCTGGGTCCAATGCCGGCGAAGTTCGCCGGAATCTGGTCGAGCAGCGTGGCCGTTTTCGCGTCGAACACGTCGAGCGTTGCATTCGCTCCGTCCGCAAGATAGTACTTGCCGTCCGCCGATGCGCTGATATCGAAGCCAAACGGCTTGGCGCTCGTCACCGGAATATTCGCAAGCCATTTGGGCACGGCCTCAGCCGCGCCGCTCGCCCACGTATAAGCGCTGGCCGCCAAAGTACCCGCTAAAGCCAGTCCAAGGTATGTACGTTTCATGTGTTGACTCCTCCAATCGGTCGTTAAAATTTCCAGCGGCAGCTGGGACGGGGATCAGGTCCCCAATTCGGTTATCGCAACGCAGACCAACCTGCGATATAGGGGCGCTTAGAAAGCGTGATACATGCCGATTCGCACGTCGGCCTGCTGACCTGCGAGCGAGGGTGCGAAACTTCCGCCGATGACGGCGTCCACACCGGATGACGCCTTCAGGTAATCCGAGGAGATATAAACCTGGGTACGTTTGGACAGCGAATAAAGCGCCGCCGCGGTCACCTGGTTCCACGTGTGGCCTTCGAAGCCGGTATGCTGATAACCCAGAACCAGTTGCGTGGCAGGCGTGACCTGGTACGTCGCCCCGGTTTCATAGACATGCATAACCGAGGTCTGCGCCTGGTACTTCAGGACGGTGTCGCTGAAGTCGCCATAGAGGGTGAAGTCTCCAATCGCGTACGATGCGCCGATCCCGAACGTTCCCAGCGAGCTGATCTGGAACTCGGGCATCAGATCGGTCGCGGTATTACCCGACACGGTGGCGACAGGCACATTGAAGAACGTGTGGACACCGATTTGCGCATAAGGGTCCAGCGTCGGCTTGGCCTGGTACGTGTACGCTGCCCCCACTGTCAGAGGCCCATTGGCGTATTGCAAACCGGCGCTCCAACCGCTTCCGTCATGAAAGTTTCCCGGCGTATTGCTAAAGCCGTACATCGCGCCGAACGTGAAGCCGCCCCATACGGGACTCGTGTACTTGATGGAGTTCTTTATGCGGTCATTGTTGGTGTGGTCAAAGTCACCCTGGTGGATCGCGTAGCCGCTGCCGGAAGCGCCCACGTTGAACTGGCCAAAGAAGTCCGCGCTGAAATCGAACTGATTGCCCATTGTCAGCGTGCCGTAGTCGGTCTGCAGACCCACCCATGCTTGCTGACCAAATAAGGTGTTCGGCTGATTGAGCTGACCGTTGTTCAGGTTAAACAGCGTCGACAACTTGAACACGGTCTTGATGCCGCCACCCATATCCTCGGTGCCGGTCAGTATCCATAGATTCGGAAACAGCACACCGCTATCGGCTTTGTAATTGTGGTGACCGCCGTCGTTGTCGACGAACGTGATACCGTCGTCCAATTTGCCCGCCATCGTGATGCTGCTCTGCGCAAAGCTCGCACAGCTCAGACCAGCGCCGCACAACCCCACACCAATGACCGCAGCAATTAGCCTTCTTTTCATGTCTTCCTCGCTCGCTCTAACTAATGGATTCACCGCCAGCCGTTTCCGGCTTCACAGCTCGAATTTATATATTCGTTGTACGAATCGTTCAGGCAGGAAAGGCAGGCTAAAAGAGACACAAGACGCACCTGCAAGACAGCCAGATTTCCTTCTTCGTCGCCTTAGCCGGCTTTCCGACCCACCATCACGCCAAATCCTTCCTCTAGCTCCTCTCATGCAAACGTTATGCAATCGATTGCATTCCGGTGCGCAATTTTTGGCCATCAAAAATTTGTTTGACTCACTTTTTCCCTACGTACGTCGATGAATCGGATGAGATTTATTAAACAATCGATTGCTTAATGATCCACACTGATACCGGTAGTTTCTCGACCGATCTGGTTACCGATTGTGTTTGTGTCGACCGGACCGTTATCCAGATAATACGGAACATACGGTTAAAGTCCTTGACCTCGCAGTCTCGCCGCTTGTCAAAGCGTCCTTTTTCGTGACTAGCGGTAACTGGAAATAGCGACAACGGTGGCAAAGGACAGGCAAGACGAGCAACACAATAAGCGATAAACAACCCTGAGGTCATTTATCGCCCGGCAGAGTCAGCCGATCCGCTCTTTTCTGCCCCGTCCGAGCACGTCCGCGAGCACTGCAATGAGCAGAACAGCGCCAATGATCAGTGGCTGCCAGTTTGCGTTGAGGTTCAGGAGATTCATCCCGTCGATCACGAGTGCAAGAATGACGCACCCGGACAACGTGCCCAGCAAGCTCCCTGCGCCACCGAACAGGGACGTGCCACCGATCAATATGGCCGCGATAACGGGAAGTAGAAGCGGCTCGCCCATGGCTGAATCTGCTGCATTGACCCGCGCGAGATAGATGAGCGCGGCAATCCCGGACATCAGGCCACTTATCGTATAAACGGCAATTTTGCGCCGACGCACCGGTATGCCTGAGAGCCTCGCAACCTCGCTATTGGCACCAATCGCATAGATTTCCCGGCCGAAATTGAGTCCTCCCGTGACGATCGTCGCGCCAACCAGCACGAATACCATCATGTAGACGGGCAACGGTATGCCGCCGAGGAATCCTGTGCCCAGCGTTCTGAACCCCGTCGGGAAGCCGTAGATTTCGTTACCGCCCATGTAATGGAACGCGAGCCCCTGAACGACCCAAAGCATCCCATAGGTGGCAAGAAACGGTGGAAGCCGCAGCAACGTCACGGCGAGACCATTGAGCAGCCCGATCAGCGTACTGCATGAAAGCGCGGTTGCGGCCGCCAGAATCGGCGATCCGCCTGTCTTCATGACACCCGCCGCGAGACAGGCCGACAGCGTAAGATTGGCCGCGATCGAGAGATCAAAGCCGCCAGACAGGATCACGAGTGTGAGCCCGGAGGCGAGCAGGAACATCAGGCTGGCCTGACGCAGAACGTTGAGCAGATTGGGGGCTGCAGAGAACGTAGACGTCGCGAAAGCCAATGCCATCGCAATCAGAACGATGAGGGCGGCGCGATAGATCAGTGTGGCCGTTTCCTCGCGGACATGATGACGCACATCCAGCTGGCTGACGCGGGACCATACGAAGCGGGAGTTGTTGAGAATACTCATGCTTTCGCTCCATTGACTCTGGACTTGCGCACACTATCGATAACAACGACAAGGAGCACCAGCATCCCGACGGAAACAACCTGAAGAGAAGACTCAATGCCAAGGAGATTCAAGGCATTGCGCAAAACGCCGATCGTCACGACGCCCATGACCGTGCCGAACAGCCATCCTTCGCCACGCTCGAAAGACGTGCCACCGAGGACCACGGCCGCAATCGCATCGAACTCCATGCCGATTGCCGAGTTGGGCTCTGCAGAATTCATTCGACCGACCAGCACCAGCGCAGCCAATCCGACCATCAGCCCACCGAAGACATAGATCGCGATGTGAAAAGCCTTGGCCTTGATACCGGCGAGAAGCAGCGCATCCCGATTACCGCCGATGGCGAACACGTAGGTGCCAAACCGGGTGTGATACAAAAGGAGATGGGTGAGCGCATACGCGAGGAGCGCAAAGATCACCGGAAACGGAATGCCGAGGAGGGTCCACGCGTAGAGCTGGGCTACGCCGGGGTTGCCGACGACAACCGCGTTGCCGTCCGTCAGCACCAGCGCGATACCGTGGGCAATGCCGAGCGTACCGAGCGTGACAACAAAGGGAGGAAGCCCCAGCTTTGCGATGAGTGCGCCGTTGAAGAGACCCGTCAGCATCCCCACCGCTACTGAAGCACATAACGCCAACGCAATGCCCCACCCCAACTCCAGAGTCTGAGCGAAAACGACCGCACAGAGACTGAGGAGCGCACCCACGGAGAGGTCGAGCCCCTCGCTCAGGATGACTAGCGTCATCGGCATGGCAATCATGAGCAGGATCGAAACCTGCAGTCCGATGTTGGTGATGTTGCCACTTGACGCAAACCCAGGCACACCGAGCATCGCCGCCACCGCAAGTACGCCACTCGCCGCGACAATCGACGGCACAGGCCGTCGCTTCCGTATCACGCTGACTCTTTCAACGCTTGCTTCCATGATTTAACTCCCGTGCATCGCCAGGCGAAGAATGTTCTGTTCGCTCAGGCTTTCTCTGGGCAATTCACCCGAGACCACGCCTTCGCGCATAACGTATGCGCGATCGCAAACGTGAACAATCTCCGTCAATTCAGAACTGATCAGCAGAACGGCGGCACCGTCTTTAATCAGGTTCTCGATCAGATTGAATATTTCCGTCTTTGCGCCTATGTCAATGCCGCGCGTCGGTTCATCGAATATGAACAGCCGGCAGCCGGCACTGAGCCATTTGCCAATCACGATCTTCTGCTGATTGCCGCCGCTGAGGACACGGGCGCTCTTACCGGGATCGCCGGGTGCGATCCGCAAGGAATCGATGAGCGCTTGAGTCGCACTCCTTGCCTTCTCCGCTTGATACCATCCTCTCGGAAAGAGTTTCCACAAGCTGGCAGTGAGCAGGTTTTCGTGCACGGAGCGCTTCAGCGCCAGCCCCTCCTGCTTCCGGTTCTCAGGAATCAGACCCACGCCCATCGCCGCGACTTTGTGAGGACCGCCGGTCACCGCCTCCCCAAACACGGTGACCTGGCCGGTTTGAATCGGGTCTGCGCCGAAGACCGCCCGCACGACCTCCGTGCGCCCGGCGCCGACCAGTCCCGAGAGTCCGACGATCTCGCCGCACCGGACCTGCAGATCGACACCTCGAACGCCGGTTGCGGTGGTCAGTTGGCGAACGTCGAGCGCGACCTTGCCCGGCTCGCCGAAATATTGGCGCTTGTACACCGTCCCGACTGACCGGCCAACCATCAACGCGATCAGTTCATCGGGTGTCGCCGCGGTTGCCAGCATCGACTGCACCAGACGGCCGTCACGCAGTACCGTGACGCGATCGCCCAGGTCGAACACCTCCTTCATGCGATGGGAGATATAGACAATCGCGACACCGGACTCGCGCAGCCTCCTGACGACACTGAACAGCGCCTCGGCCTCACGATCGGAAATCGCTGCCGTCGGCTCGTCCATGACCACCACGCGGGCATCGTGCGAGAGCGCTTTCGCAATCTCCACCATCTGCTGCTGCGCGACGCCGAGATCGGCCGCATACGCGTGGGTATCGTAGGCAAGCCCAAGTTCTTCGAGCGCGGCCCTGGCGTCGAGATGCATCTTGCGATGATCGATCAGGCCAAAGCGATTGCGCGGTTCACGCCCCAGGTAGATGTTCTGCGCGATGCTCAGATGCGGCACGAGGGAGAACTCCTGGAAGATCACCGCAATGCCGAGCCGTTTGGCGTCGGCAGGCGACCCGATTGTTATCGGTCGGCCGTCGCTGAAGAACTCGCCGGAGTCGGCTCTGTACGCGCCGAACAGTACCTTCATCAAGGACGACTTCCCTGCGCCGTTCTCCCCGAGCAGCATATGCACTTCACCGGCATACAGATGAAGATCGACGTCAGTCAGGGCGCGCACACCCGGGAAGCTCTTGCAGATCTTGCGCAATTCCAGAAGAGGCACGCCATCGGTCGGAATCGTTGTTTCCATATTTCCCTTCACTTTGCGGCTTGAGCCGTCGCTGGCGGTGCCGGCGTATCGTTCGAGCTATATCCCGCACCGCGGCAGCGCGAGCCCTTGCCTCGTTAATTACTCACGATTTCGTCCCATTTCGGACACTGCCGTTTGTCGCCCGGCACCTCGAATGGCGCGTAGTTCGTCTTGTCGATGACGATGCCCTTGATCAGAATGGACTGCGGAACGGACTCCTTACGCACCGTTCTTACACCCGCCATCGTCGCAATGCAGCCCATCTTGTAGCCGTTGAATTCGGCGGTCGCCAGCAGCCGGCCGTCCTTGATGGCTTTGACCGATTCCGGCACGCCGCCGATACCCACGACCTTGGTCTGCTTGTGCCCGGCCGCCTCCAATGCCTCGATAGCCCCCATCGCCATTACGTCCGCTGCTGCGAGGACACCGTCGATCTTTGGATTCGACTGAATCAGGTTCTCCATCACCTGAAGCGCCTGCAAACGCTGATAGTTCGCAGGCTGGGAGGCGAGGAGCTTGACGTTCGGAAATTCCTCCAGCGCCTTGTGAAAACCGCGTACCCGCTCGTCACTCGTGGTGGAACCCTTCACCCCTTCAAGAATGACGACATTGCCTTTCCCGCCCATGCTCTTCAGCAGATAGCGGCCGACGTCCAGCCCAAGATTGAAGTCATCGGCAACGACGACGGACGCGAATTTGCCACCTGCGACCCGGTCGTTGTAATTGATGATCGGGATGCCGATCGCGTTGACCTTCTCGATCTCCGGAACGACGCCATGAGGATTGACGCCCATGAACAGCACGACGCTGGGTTTTTTGACACTGACGTCCTCGATCTCGCTGAGCTGTTCGCCCAGATCATTGGGCCGCGTAGGCGCGTAATGGGTCACCGAAACGCCAAGCTCCTTTGCCGCCGCGTCGACGCCGGCGTGAACGAGCGCGAAATGTGGATCGACCTGATTTTTGTAGAAGGCCGCAACGCTCTCGCCTGTCGCAAATGCGTTTGGCCCCGCGGCAATGCCCAGTGTGAACGCACAGGTGATGAGAATGCGGTTTTTTGCCAGTCGGCTCGTCAGTTCTGTCGTCAGTTTCAAGGTCGTCTCCGTTTAAATTTTTTTTGGCGGGCTTCAAGCGAGTGCCCGGCCCTGGTACGCCAGCCCGGTTGCGGGAATGCATCCCGGGAAGCACCTCCAATCTTGCGCACGATATATGCAATCGTTTGCTTGAAAGCAAATCAATTATTAAGCTGTTGCCGCATCACAAATGCAGCCTCTACTTTTGCTGGGCGGCAAACTTCATGCAAACGTATGCACATACTATCCCGACAGATACCTTTGTCAATTCATTTATGCCGTTCAGCGCATAGGGTTTGTACTTGCAACATTGAGAGCAACCCTTTGCACCTATACAATGACTTCCATGGCCAAAACATCAGAATCCCGGGCAATGAGCCGCGTCACCATTCGCGAAGTCGCGCTGCATGCATCTGTCAACGCGTCGACGGTCTCTCGAGCCCTCAATCCTGCAACCCGTCACCTGATTGGGGACGAAGTCGTCCGTAGAGTGTTGGCGTCCGCGAAATCGCTTGGTTACCGTCAGAACAAGCTCGCGTCCGCGCTTCGCGGAGGCCAGTCAAGGGTGGTCGGAGTGTGCCTGCCCGATATCGAGAACCCAGTATTCCCGCCGATTGTCTGTGGCATCGAGGAAGAACTCGCAGCCGAGGGCTATGGCGTCCTGATCGCCAACACCGTTGGAACGTTGAAAGACCAGGAGCGCATGCTTGAGCAGATGCTCGAGCGCCGGGTTGACGGCCTGGTCCTCGCAACCGCAGCCCGTCACGACCCGCTGGTACGACGTTGCATTCTCGATGGCATACCCGTCGTGCTGGTGAATCGCGCGGAGGAAGGCGGACAGGTGCCGGAAGTGATCAACGACGACTTCCTCTCCATGAAGCTTGCGGTCGATCACCTGGTGAAGCTGGGGCACAAGCGGATTGCGCATCTCGCCGGCCCTGAGCGCCTGGCAACCGGGCTCTCGCGAATCCAGGGCTTCCAGATGGCGACGCAGCAGCATCGTCTGACCGGGACCGTCATCCTCGAGGCCGCCGAATTCACACGTGAAGCGGGCCGGGTGGCCTGCGACCAGCTGTTGAAGGAACA
This sequence comes from Paraburkholderia lacunae, assembly GCF_003353175.1. Taxonomy (GTDB): domain Bacteria; phylum Pseudomonadota; class Gammaproteobacteria; order Burkholderiales; family Burkholderiaceae; genus Paraburkholderia; species Paraburkholderia lacunae. The sequence continues at coordinate 162,796 of NZ_QHKS01000017.1, forward strand.
CAAAAGCGTGACTGCAATCATTGCCGCGAATGACCTGATCGCGCTGGGATGCTATGACGTGTTTGCGGAACAACGCCTGGTGTGCCCGAAGGATATTTCTCTCATCGGGCACAATGACATGCCGCTTCTCGACATGCTCCATCCGCCGCTCACTACTCTGCGCATCCAGCACCGCGAAATGGGTCGCCAGGCCGCAAGACTGCTGCTCGGGATGATTACGACACCGGGCGCCGCCCCGCACCGTATTACGCTCCCCCCCGAACTCATGGTTCGCGGCTCGACCGCCATGCCACGCAACGCGCCGCTACGAGCGAGAGCACCGAAATCCGCGCCCGCTTCTGCGGAGTGACTACGGCAAAAAACCACTAATGCTTCAGGCGGAAGCGCTTCGTTCAGGCGGCGTGATGCGCTGACGCGCGAGCCATTCGCGCGGTGCATTGCCGATCCGTGATTTAAAGAACGTCGAAAACGCACTCGATGTGAACCCAAGAACACGGGCCGTCTCCGCCACGGAAATGCCGTGTAGAAGTGCGCACATCGCCGCCCCTACCTGCACCTCCCGGCGCCATCTGCCGACACTGGTGCCCAGCTCCCTGGTAAAAATCCGGCTCAAAGTACGGCAGCTGACTCCTGCCCGGCTTGCCGCGTCCTCGAGCGCCATCTCCCTGGTTGGATGCATGAGCAGCGCCTCGCATAGCGCCGCGACACGGCTTCCCGATGACGGCATGCGGACAGCAAAATTCCCGACAATTTCAGGCACCCTCCCCAGCTCATCCGCTAACAGAGCCACGACCGCTGCGTATGAGCGTTCGATAATCGATCGCTGCGTCGCCGAGAAGATCGCGATCAACACGTCGGAGCAATGCAGAACGCGCGCCGCCGGTACGAAATCGGCGCGCGGGCCGGTATCGATTCGAAGCTCGCAAATATCGGCTTCGTACACCGCAGAGACGCTATGTGTGACAGCCGGCGGGAGCCAGATGCCATTGCCCTGCGTCACACAGTACGCGCGTCGCCCCGTCGTTATCCACACGCCGCCGTGCCGCACATAGAGAAAACAGCCGACAGCGGCAGATTGGGCGTGCCGCTGTTCACCAGCGTCAAGCCGCATATCCGTCACGACACTGGCGGAATGCATCATGCGCAACCTTTGCGGGCCGCCATGGAAAGCACGCAGGCGGTTATCACCACCGTGGCCTCATCGGCAGTGCTCAGCCCGCAGAAACGGCATCGCAAGCAAAATCTTCGCTGGGCTGCGGGAACGGTTATGCAATGCACGCCGTTCGCCCGGCGCAATGCGGCACGAATCAAAGGCCGCGAGAATAGCCTCGCCTTCATCGGTCATCACGATGACTTCACCTTCCAGAACCAAATAGTGCTTTTCAACGGGCGACGCATCCGATGTGGTGTAGCCGCCCGGCTCGATCGTCGAAACGCCTAGCCACAGCGACTCTGCCGGTCCGGCTTCATGGCCTTGAAGCCGGACGCACCGCATCGAAAAGTGGTTGGGCGGAAAATATTCGGGCGCCTCTTCGAAGCGGGTTACGTTCATGGCTTGAGCAGAACCCGGTTAGCCGCGCCGCGGAAAACAGCCTGATACGCGAGCGCCGCGTCGGACAGATCGAAGACAAAATCCTCAACGATGGGAAACGGCTTTAACGTGCCACGTTCGAAAGCCGGCAACAACGCATCGAGAATAAGCGCGCCTTCAGTGCTGTCGAGTGCGAGCGTATCGATGCCGACATAGGTGTGCTGCCCCCGATAGAACGTAAAGATGTCGAATGGCACCGGACGTTCGATGGTAGAGATGAAAATCTGTGTCCCTCGCACCGCCATGGCCTTGTTGGCCTTTTCGAAGTATGGACTGCCAACCGTGTTGTACACGATGTCCGCGCCGTGGCCGTCTGTCATTTGACGAACCACCTCGTCGAGGTTTTGCGAGGAGGCATCGATCATGGTGACGTCGGCGTTCGCATGGCCGATATACGGTCGATTCGTGCGCTCGACACCCAACACCTTCGCCCCAGCCTGGGTCGCCAGCTGTATCGCTGCCTGGCCCACCTTCCCGTTTGCACCCAGCACGAGGACGACGTCACCTTGTTCCACGCCCCCCGCGCGTTGCAGTCCTTCGAAGGCGGTAACGAACGGTACGCCGATCGCTCCCGCCTCCTCCATGGTCAGATTTTCCGGCTTGGCGCGCACGCTACCCACGGGCACAGCGAGATAGCCGGCATGCGTGCCATCGCGCCGGATACCCAACTCGCCGCCGCTGCCCCACACTTCCTTGCCGAGCATCTCCTGCGGCCCCTCGACAACAATGCCGGCATAATCCCGCCCCGGCGTGCGCGGCCACACCGCATGCGGCATGAAGCCCAGCACAGCCTTCACGTCGCTCGGATTCACGGCAGCACTCACCACGCGCACGAGACACTCGGCAAAGTCGACGTCCGGCGCATCTTGCGCGGCAATGTGCAGATCGAGCGAGTCGATATCGGCGCTCTTTTCCGTGACACGAACTGTTTTCATTTTTTGTTTCCTAAAAGGTCAAGATGACAGGTCGAGCGGCTCTATAACGCGCGGCAAGTGCCACGTAGCGGTCAGCAGACGCTGCCATTCTCTCGAATTCTTCTTCATTCAGCGCGCGCAACAGACGCGCTGGGTTTCCCGCCCACAACTCACCCGCACCCACCACTTTGCGAGGCGTGAGGACCGCCCCTGCGGCCAGCATGCCGCCTGACTTGACGACGGCCCCATCGAGTACGCGCGCACCGAACCCGACAAACCCCGTGTCTTCCAAGGTGCAGGCGTGCAAAATCGCGCCATGGCCAACGGTCACGTCATCGCCAATGATGACGGGCAGACCGTTGGTCGTGCCGTGGATGACCGTGCCGTCCTGGATGTTCGTGCGCATGCCGATCACAATCTTCCGGACGTCGCCGCGCAGCACGCAGTTGTACCAAACGGACGACTGACGACCTATTGTCACGTCGCCGACAAGCGTCGTGCCCTGGGCGATGTAGGCGCTCGGATCCACGGTTGGCTTGCCGAATACCGACGCGTCCTGAACTGCGCTCATCGGTTCAGCCCCAGAAGCTCGCGAGCCTCCTGGCTCGTCGCCAGTTCGCCGCCGAGCGAGTGCACGATGTCGCGAGCACGCGTGACCAGCTCCGCATTGCTGTTGGTGAGCACGCCCTTGGCGATGTAAATGTTGTCTTCCAGGCCGACCCGAACATGGCCGCCCGCCAACCATGACTGGGCGACGACTGGGAATTCGAAACGGCCGACACCGAAGGCCGACCAGACGGCCTGACGGGGTAGCAGGTTACGCGCATAGATAAGCGTTTCCGGACTGGCCGAGAATCCGTATTTGACGCCCATCACCAGGGTCCAAAGGGCCGGTCCGTCAAGAACGCCCTCCTTGATCAGGTCCAACGCGAGATGCAGGTCACCGGAGTCGAAAATCTCAAGCTCGGGCTTGACACCCGCCTCGCGGATGAGCTGGGCCATGCGCGTGACATTCTTAGGTGTATTGATGACAACGTCGCCACCGGAGTTCATCGTGTTCAGGTCGAGACTGCAGATGTCCGGCTTGAGTTCGAGAATGTGCTCGACGCGCCTTTCCGGCGGCAGCAACGTGGTGCCTGGCGCCGCGACTCTGGGGTCGTCGTCGCTCGGGATGAAGCGACCGCCGGGGCCTGTGGTCAGATTAATGACGAGGTCGATATTTACGGCGCGGATGCGCTCGATGACTTCCCGGTAAAGCGCCACATCCATCGAGGGTCGGCCCGTCTCGGGATCACGCACGTGGATGTGAACTGCGGCCGCACCGGCGCGTGCCGCCTCGAGCGAGGCGGTCGCGATCTGCGCGGGTGTGATCGGCAGCCCCGGATGTTGCTCCGGTTTGGTGATATTGCCTGTAACAGCGCAGGTGATGATGGTCTTGCGGGAATGCATATTCGGCCTCGCTGCAACTAGTTCAGGCGACGGCCACCGTCCACGACGATGGTCACCCCAGTGCTGAATTTCAGATGAGTGGCGCAGGCCTCGATGGCCGCCGCGATATCGTCCGGCGTCCCGATGCGGCCTAGCGGCGTGGTAGCCGCAACCTTCTCGTTGAAGTCATCGCCACGACCCGGAACGAAAGACGTGTCGACCACTCCCGGGGACACGTTCAGGACACGAATGCGAGGTGCAAGTGCACGGCCAAGCGACGCCGCCATCACGTCAAGCCCGGCTTTGGCCGCGCAGTAGGCGATGTTGCTGCCAACGCCCGTCGTGCCGGAAATCGACGAAACGTTGACGACCAGTCCGTCCCCTGACGCATCGAGCAGCTCGCGAAAAGCGCGGATGGCCGCGAATTGTCCGCGCCAGTTGACCTTCAGAATCTCATCGATCAATTCGTCGGTGAGCGCGTTCAGGTCGGAATGCTTGACGGGCTGGGTGAAGCCCGCCGTGTTCACGAGAATATCCGCGCGGCCATACCGGTCACGAACCAGCCTGGCCAGTGCGTTCAGACTCTCGCTCGCGGTAATGGACGCAAGCGTCGCGGTGTGCCCCTCGCCCGGCAGATCGTCGGCCACGCGCTGCGCTCGGGCCAGGTCATTCTGGCCGACGACTACGACGCGGGCGCCCGCTTGCCCAAGACGGTGGGCCGCAGCAGCGCCGATCCCTCCGGTTCCGCCCAGGATGACCGCGACCTTCCCTGAAAGTGTGTTGGACACGTAAGACCTCTTCTTTACTTGATGGGGGGAGTGGGATAGGTCGGCATTCCTTCGGCAAGGACGAAGTCGTAGTCGAGCGTGTAGTACAGCCTGTCTACGTCCGGCCTCGGACCCGTGCCGGAATCGTGGCGCTGAAACGTGCCGACGAGACGGCGGTTGACACCAAACACGACGTCGGAATTCAGGTGCTCCGAGTCGTCGGCGAACACTTGCGAGACCAGGGTTGCATAGCCTTGCGCGATGATGACGAAGTGAAGATGCGCCGGCCGGAACGGGTGGCGATTCTGCTTTTCAAGCAGCACGCCTACCGGCCCGTCGGTGGGCACAGGGTAGCCGGCAGGACGCACGCTCTTGCAGGTAAACCGCCCCTCGCTGTCGGTGTAGAAGTGACCGCGCAGGTTCTTGTCGGGCTGGCTCGAGTCCTGGTTTTCGTACAAGCCGACGGGCGAGGCCTGCCAGACGTCGACCTTGGCGTTGGCAACAGGCTCGCCTTTGGTGTTGAGCACGCGTCCGTTCACGAAGAGCGGCGAGCCGGGTGAGTTCTCACATGCGATGCATTCACCATTCGCGTATTGCGGCGAGTTACCCCGGTAGAAGGGCCCCAACAGGGCGCCCGGCGTACGACCGCTTGCGTCCGAGTTGTTCAGCAACGTAACCAGGGTCGAGAGACCCAGCACGTCGGCGAGCAGAACGACCTCATTGTGCTTGTCGTTGCAAGCCAGACCGACCGCCCTCACGAAATCAAGGCCCTCCTCGAATTCCTCGTCAGTCAACTTCACCTGCTTCAGGAACGCGTGGCCATGCTCCACTAGCGCGTCAAGGAGCTCCTTGAGCCGAGGATTGTCAGTGCGGCTCATTGCCGTCTTAACCACTGCGGTGATCGAAGCGGCGTCGTCGACGATGTTCTTCAGATGGTTTGAATCTTCCATAGGTCTTCTCCATCAATGCAATCGTTTGCATACTAATTTGCAAATATGCCGATGTCAAAGCCTAAAGATGTCATAGTTAACCCTGCCTACTCGGGTGTGCCGGACAACGCCAATAGACACGAGTCGCGCAACCAATTGCATCTTGACGGCTTCGACCGCCTCTCTGCGACATGTGCGCCGCGTTGCAATGCAGGTAGCCGTGGCGCGGGTATGGGCGCTGCGCCCCGTCAGACGTAGAACGCAATAAATCTGTCAATCCGGAACGCTGGGGAGACGCTGATTCAGTGACTGCAGCCGGAGTAATGCGCAACCACTTGCCCTGGCGCCCATCACAGAGCGTCGTCCTTCAGATCTGGTTGAACCCGACGCGGGATAGCAGTTCGGAGAATCTGGGATCCAAGCGAGCGCTGTCGAAGGTAGGTTCTGTCCTGAGCTCAATGAAGTCAGGACTGTGCTCATCGTAGGCTTTTTCCAGCCAGCCGAAGGTCTGCTCTTTGTCCCCGAGCGAACCAAACACTTTCGCCATGTTGTAGGGGTGGACGTAGTGCTTTTCGGATTCCGTCTCCAGCGCATCCACGATCTGCTGCATGGCCGCCCTCATGTCGGCGGCAGCGTAGGTCTGGGCCAGCCCCGTCAGCGCCTCTGTGCTCCTCCCGGAAAGCGTTACAGCCTTCTGCATCTCCTCGATTGCGTCATCGAACAAATTCTGTTGCTGGTAAACCAATCCCAGCCTGAAGTGAAGCAGAAAGTGGTGTGGATCGATTTCCAAGGCTTTACGGAGTTCTTCTCGTGCCTGGTCGTATCGCCGAGCAAGGTACAAGATGATGGCAACAGATGAATTCAGCATTGAATTCAATGGATCCATCTGTTGGGACTGCCTGACCCTGGCAATGGCTTCTTCGGCTCTGCCTGCCATCATGAGATATTCCGCGTACCAATAATAGGCGATCGCGTGTCCTGGATTCAGTTCAATGGCGCGCAGAAAATCCTGTTCCAGATCGACCCAATCCCAATCGTGCAAACGCACATGGGCCAGTGACGCATAAGCCTCACCCAAATCAGGTTCAATCTGCAGCGCTTTCCTGGCTGCCATTTTTGCTTGATGAAACGTTTCGCGCGCAGGGCTCACGCCGCGACATGCAAGCATCGTGTAAGCATCGGCCACTCCGTCATAGGCGGCCGCAAAGTTCGGCTGGTGTCCAATAGCGAGCTGAAAATACTCAATGCTCTTTCGCATTCCTTCTTCGGTGCGCTTGGACCAGAAGTGACGCCCCTTGAGATACGCTTCGTGCGCCTGCGCATCAATGGCAGGAGTACGGTCTAAACGCCCTTGCTCGTGCGGCGTGAGCTTGATCTCAATTTCGCGGGCAATGGCCTTGGCCACCTCGATCTGGAGTGCCAGGATGTCATGTCGGTTTCCCTCGTAGGTCTCGGCCCAAAGGTGCGTTTCGTCGCTTACCCGGATGAGCTGCGCCGCAACCCGTACCCGATCTCCGGCACGCCGGACGCTTCCCTCAAGCACGTGGGAAACCCCGAGGTCTTGGCCGATCTGATGAATGGTCTTGGTCGTGGATTTATAGCGCATCGCCGAAGTCCGGGCGATTACACCCAGGCGCTCCGGGCTGAGCCGGGCAAGTTGGGTGATCATATCCTCAGTTAAGCCCTCACTGAAGTAATCATATTTGTCGCCGCCGCCGAGACTTTCGAACGGAAGCACGACCAGTATCACTCGCCCCTCCGGTGGCCATGGATTAGTTGGGAGCGGTAATGCTTCCGGTTCACTCGGTTCGCTTTCCACCAGCGCGCTGCCGTTAGGTTGCAAACGCCCCGCTCCATCCTCGGTGAGTGGCGGCCTTCCTGGGACAGCAGTGACCGGTCGGTGCCGGTTCCGATACAGCGCATCAGCCACGATGATTGCGATTCCAACAAAGACAATCGCCGGCCGGGCATCGAGCGCCAAGCGCGACAAATGCTCCACCCTCTCTGGCGCCGCGATATAGCGGATTAGTCGAGCGAAGAATTCCTGCGGCGCGAAGCCGGTGATTGCCAGGAGGACGCCCCCAATGAACCATTCGCTAACCTGCGCTCGCAACATCGCCCACAGGTGCCTCGGTATTCGCTGTGGGGTTCGTCCGTCTTTTTCATCTTCCATGGCGTCCCCGCATAGAGTCGTGTCGACCAGCGTTACGGTCCCTGGCTCGGCACAGGAAGTTGGCAAGTGGGCTAAGGCGCACACGCCGTCGCAATCTTCGCGCGACATTCTCTAGCCTACACAAAGAGCGCTCATTGTTTCTGTGGCGAGAGGTAGCGCAGCGCTGCGGTCCGCTAGCAGCCGTCAAGTGACTCGAACGATTCGTGCGCGCGGGAGGATCAAGAAGATTGCAATCCGTACCAAGCCAACATAGCTACATTAATAACTATCTGCTTTTCTCAGACGAAGATCTACGCACCACCGCGCAGACCACCCAGCCCCTCCAGTGGATTCGCCCCCGCGGAGGGGGCGTCGCGACCTCCTCACGCAACCTCGTCATGTCGACCCGTTTGGGCCATTCAGCCGCGGCTCTCGACGATCCGCTCGCGCCACCATGAGCCTGTCGTTTGCGAAGCATGTATCTGTGGCTGGTCGGTCTTTGCGGGCGGTTGTGGATCGCGGCCGTTGGGTGAGCTCGATCGTGTCTTCACGCAGAGTCGACGTGATCGCGCACAGCGCCGCGCTGCACCGTCTGCCCCAGCGGCTCGCCGAACTGCAGGGCGGCAAGCTGCGCATAGAGCGGCGAGGTCTGAAGGAGATCGGCGTGACGGCCCTGCGCGACGATACGACCTTGTTCCAGCACCACAATGCGGTCGGCTTGTTGTACGGTAGCAAGGCGGTGCGCGATGACCAGCGTAGTGCGATTCTGCGCGGCATTGTCCAGCGCCAGTTGGACCAGTCGTTCACTGGCGGCATCGAGCGCGCTGGTGGCCTCGTCGAGCAGCAGGATGGGCGGATTCTTCAGGATCGCGCGGGCGATCGCGATACGCTGACGCTGTCCACCAGAAAGCCGCACCCCGCGCTCGCCGAGAAACGTGTCGTAGCGTTGCGGCAGTTCTTCGATAAAGCCAGCCGCGGCGGCCATTTCGGCGGCCTGCTGAACTTGAGCGAGTGTGGCTTCCGGCGCGCCGTAGCGGATGTTGTCGAGCACGCTGCCTGAAAAGATCACCGATTCCTGCAGTACCACGCCGATTTCACGGCGCAACTCGGCAAGCGGCACATGCCGTGTCGGGACGCCGTTGATCAGAATGCGGCCGGACTGCGGGTCGTAAAAACGCAGCAGCAACTGGAACAGGGTGGTCTTGCCGGCGCCGGACGGGCCGACCAATGCGACATGTTCGCCCGGACGGACATCGAGCGAGAGTGCGGAGAGCGCGGCAATGCCAGGGCGCGATGGATACGAGAAGCCGACGTTGTCGAAGCGGATGCCCCCGCCTCGCGCAGTCAGCGCGACCGTGGTCTCGGCCTCCACCACCGGTGAGCGCGCAGCCAGCAATTGCAGCAAACGTTCGGTGGCGCCGGCAGCCCGCTGCAGATCGCCCCACACTTCGGCGACCGCCCCCACAGCCCCGGCGGTGATCACTGCGTAGAGGATGAACTGGGACAATTGGCCAGCCGTCATATGCCCGGCCAGCACCGCCTGCGCGCCTAGCCACAGGACGAACACGATGGCCGCGAACACCAGCACGATGACCACGGCGGTCAGCCAGGCGCGCGCCCGAATGCGCGTGAGCGCGGTCTCGAATGCCGCTTCCACCATGCCGGCAAACCGCCGCGCCTCGCGGGGCTCCTGCGTAAACGATTGCACGGTCGGCATGGCATTGAGCACCTCCCCCGCCAGCGCGCTCGCGTTCGCCACCCTGTCCTGGCTCGCACGCGAGAGCCTCCGCACGCGCCGCCCGAAAATGACGATGGGTGCGACCACCACGACCAGCGTGGCCATGATGTAGCCCGACAGCACAGGGCTCGTCACCGCCAGCATCGCCAAGCCGCCGGTAAGCAGGAAGAAGTTGCGCAACCCCATAGACAGGCTGGTGCCCACCACCGTCTGGATCAACGTGGTGTCCGTGGTGAGTCGCGACAGCACCTCGCCGCTCTGCGTGGTCTCGAAGAATTGCGGACTCATCCCCAGCACGTGTTCGTAGACCGCCTTCCGCAAGTCGGCCGTGACCCGCTCGCCGAGCCACGACACCAAATAGAAGCGCAGCGCCGTGGCCCCGGCCAGTACCAGCGAAACGGCGAATAGCGCCAGGAAATAGCGATCGATGTGCGTGCGGTTGCCGACGGCGAAGCCTCGGTCGATCAGATATTTGAACGTTACCGGCAACGCCAGGGTCGCACCCGCCGACGTCACCAGCGCCACGAAGGCGAGCGCCCAGCGTCCGGCATAAGGGCGCAGGAAGGGCAACAGGGCGAACAGGGGACTGATACGCGGAGTAGATGGGGCGACATCTGGCATGAGGATTCCTGAACGGCTCGAGGGTCCCCTCGATTGTGCCAGTCCTGCAGATTCGGAGTCAGTGCGCCTGCATGCTTGTCATTGATCCGTGAGGGCTCGCTCGCTTACACCGCTGCGGACTGCCCGCCTGTCTGACTACGCGCCGATCAGTGACCTGCTTCCACATGCTTGCTGCGACTGTGCCACCACCCGACCAGGATTCAATACACACTCGAACCCGGAAACCCGCGCCAATGCGCGGTCTAGCACGTGACATGCAGGATCGCATTGGTCTGGTCAGGGTGCTCCTTGAGTTTGGCGATGGCTTCCGCTGTCGGCAGGATAACCAACTCGACTTGCCGGCGCTGGGCCTCGCGCTTCACCTCTTCCATCACCGGTAACGCCCCGGTGCCGGTGCCAATCACGAGCCGGCGGCACTTCCAGGGTATGTCCTCCTGCGCGGACAGCGGTGTGTGCCCGAAGGCCTCGCGGAACGGCTTGGAGGGTTTCTTCGTGCGTTTGCGAACCTGCCCGTGGTCGATCACCACGTCATGCTGGTAGGTGACCCCATCAATGCGGATGGAACCGAACGAAAATGCTTCGAAGCGCATACCCACCTCCGCCAGTTTCGTGCTGGCAACGACTCCCTCAGGCAAGGCCCATCGGATTGATGTCCGACACGAATAATTATAGGTTGGAACCATTTGTCGGCAAACCGCGCGAGCCGACTTAGGCGACCGACGACATCGACGATTCGGAGGTGATGTCACGAGTGCCATTGAGAAGGTCGAACGGGCGAGAACCCGACGATACTGTTGGCGAGTCGTCATTTTCCCGGGCTCAGTGACCAAGACCGCTCCTGGCGATCTGCTGCTCCACGAACTGGGCGAACAGTGCGTGCAGACGCGTCGTCGGATGAAGGTCGTCGGCGAACATGTACGTCTGATCGGCATTGGCCGTCACGTAGGTACCCGGCGAGCACAGCAATGCTGTCGCATGGGGCGTTTTCGCAGGGTCGCAGGCGACGCTGGTGTTGGACACGGCGAAGCCATTGGCCTGAAAGTTCGCGACGATCTGGCTCACCCATGTATAAGAGTCGATCTGGATGACCTTGCCTTGCAGGCCATTGGCCTGCAAGGCAGCGTTCAAGCTATCGTTGAAGATTTGCGATAACTGGGTCAGGTTTGCCCCGCTGTCGGGCGAGGCAATGCCTTTGGGCGATAGTCCGACATTCGGAACATTGATCACCACGACGTGAGTGGCGCCGTTCTGGACGATCTGTCCGACCACTTGAACCAGGGTGGTTGCCGCCGTCTGCACGGTCTGCGCCGCGGCCGGCAGCGCCCCGGCGCGAAGCACGTCGTTCGAGCCAACCCAGACCAGCACAAGTTGATTGGAGCCGAAGTTCCCGTGCGCGGCCAAATAGCTCGAAACCTGCTGATTGACGGGCATTTCGATGTTGCCGATCAGGTCGCCAAGAAAGTCGTACAGGTTTGCCGGCGTCGCCACCGTGGCGCCGCCCTCCGCGTAGCCGAGTCCGCTTTGCGCACTCAATTTATGAGTGATGTCGATCGTAAATGCCGCGCTTAGCGTATCGCCGTAGTATTGCGCGACATCCTGGGTCCACACTTGCCCCGGGTTGGTCGTGAAACGCCCCCCGCCCAGCGCGCTGGCGATCGGCGCATAGGTCCCGACGTCCGACAGGCTGTCGCCGAACGAGACCACTTGCAAATGAATGCCGCCCGCCGGGGTGGCCGCACCACTGCCGTTACTCGAGCCGCCTCCATGCCCGCCGCATGCTGTAAGCAGTGCAATTACCACGGCAAGAATTGCAGCACATACCCTGTCATTGATTCCTTGCATGGCTCCTCCCCCGCTGGTCGGCAGGGCAACTGCGCTCACGTGGCGGCTGACCGCCAACCCGCAAACCGTTCTTGCGATATGCACCTTCGTCAAGCAAAAAGGATGCGCAATCGTTCAAGTGACCGGGAGCGTCCTTAACCGAGTGGGCGTTTGCTGGTCGAAGCGGTCATCTGATTGTCCTGACTTTACAATTCCTGCGGGCATTGAAGTGGCGCCAGTTGCGACGGCTGCTCGATCCGCGTCTGTCACCTGCAACTCGCACAGATTCCGTTCGAATGGCACCACCACCCCGAATACGAACTGACGCTGACGATGAACAGCCGTGACCGCCGTTTCGTCGGCGATCACAGCGCCGATTACAGCGGCGACGATCTCGTGCTGGTGTCGCCGGACATGCCGCACACGTGGTCGTCCGTCGAGCCGATTGATCCGCGCGAGCCGCAGCTGGCAATCGTCATATGGTTCAGCGGCGATTGGGCGCGGCGCCTCGCCGCGCAAACCGGTCAACGCGTCCAGATTCCGGGAGGATCAGGCCGCATTTGCAGCGGCGCGAAGTTATCAGCAGTGGGAGTTTAGTTATGCGCCGTGAGGCCGCTGATAGGCACATGTCACGTTACGCTATCGATACGCGCCCGCCGACTCCTTCGCCGAACCTCCGGGCAAGCTGAAGCTGGTGCATCATAGCCCGGCACATTGGTCACCACACACTTACAGCGGTTACCGCCCGCAGGAAAGATCGGGCGGTTGGACGTCGCCGGGTCACTGGCCGCAAGTCGCGATAAAGCGGTCCATACTTGCAGCCACCAAAAGCAAAACGCCTCAACAGTCAACCCGTTGAGGCGTTTCCTTACTCACTTTGCTCCGCGCGATTCACGGCACCACGGAGCACCGTGAACCGCCGCAATGCGTCAACCGCTTACCGTTCTGCGAGCGGCTTCGCTTCGCGCTGCGTAGCGCCGATGAACAGCTGACGCGGGCGGCCAATCTTCTGCTCAGGATCGGCAATCATTTCGTTCCACTGCGCGATCCAGCCGACCGTACGCGCCATCGCGAAAATACACGTGAACATCGAGGTCGGAATGCCCAGCGCGCGCTGCACGATGCCCGAATAGAAGTCGACGTTCGGGTACAGCTTGCGCGACACGAAGTATTCGTCTTCCAGTGCAATCTTTTCCAGCGCCATGGCCAGCTTGAACAGCGGGTCGTCGTGCAGGCCCAGCTCTTCCAGCACTTCGTGGCAGGTTTCGCGCATCAGCTTCGCGCGCGGATCGTAGTTCTTGTAGACGCGGTGACCGAAGCCCATCAGCTTCACGCCCGAGTTCTTGTCCTTCACCTGCCTGATGAACTCAGGAATGTTGTCGACCGAGCCGATCTCTTCCAGCATGTTCAGCGCAGCTTCGTTCGCACCGCCGTGCGCCGGGCCCCACAAGCAAGCGATACCGGCTGCGATACACGCAAACGGGTTCGCGCCCGACGAACCGGCGAGACGCACGGTCGAGGTCGATGCATTCTGCTCGTGGTCGGCATGCAGAATCAGGATGCGGTCGAGCGCGCGCACCAGCACGTCGTTGACCTTGTACTCTTCGCACGGGTTCGAGAACATCATGTGCATGAAGTTCGCGCTGTACGACAGGTCGTTCTTCGGGTACGCAAACGGCTGGCCGATGCTGTACTTGTACGCCATCGCGACCAGCGTCGGCAGCTTCGCGATCATGCGAATGGCCGACACTTCACGGTGACGCGGATCGTTGATGTCGAGCGAGTCGTGATAGAACGCCGACAGCGCGCCGACTGCGGCGACCAGAATCGCCATCGGATGCGCGTCGCGGCGGAAGCCGCGGAAGAAGAAGTGCATCTGCTCGTGCACCATCGTGTGCTTCGTGACGGTGTTGACGAACTCTGCATTCTGCTGCGCGTTCGGCAGTTCGCCCTTCAGCAGCAGGTAGCAGGTTTCGAGGAAGTCGGCATTTTCCGCGAGGTTGTCGATCGGGTAGCCGCGGTACAGCAGCTCGCCCTTGTCGCCGTCGATGTACGTAATCGCCGAATTGCAGGCCGCCGTCGACATGAAGCCCGGGTCGTACGTGAACTTGCCGGTCTGGCCGTACAGTTTGCGGATGTCGATCACGTCCGGGCCGAGAGTGCCCTTGTAAATCGGCATTTCAACGCTCGGCGAATTGTCGCTGAACGATAGCGTGGCTTTAACATCTGACGGGGTCATAGCACATCCTCAATCGAAGTATGGAAACAGGGTTTCGATAATTTGCACGCCTGGGAACAACGAACAAGCGGCGCTCAAACCGCTCAAGCGTCTCGCAGCAGTTCCAGCACCCGGACGACATCCGGGTCGGCAAGGTCGCCTTCTGGTTCCTTGCGCACGAGCAGCAAGTCCATCAGGTCGTTATCGCTCAGCTCGAGCAGGCGGGTGAGTGCGCCCACATCGGCGTCGCTGAGGTCATGCTCATATCGGCTGAAAAAACGCTCAAAGATCAGATCGTTTTCCAGCAAGCCGCGCCGCGCGCGCCAGCGAAGGCGCGCGCGGCGAAGAGGGTCGGACTGATGCGATGTTTCGTTCATGTCAGTACGCGCCGGGCCGCCCCCAAGCGTACTGACCGCCCCCTCGGGGGCAGCGAACGATAGGGAGCGTGGGGGTTGTTCATCCTAGACAGCGCGGCGAACCATCAATTCCTTGATCTTGCCAATCGCCTTGGTCGGGTTCAGGCCCTTCGGGCAAACGTCGACGCAATTCATGATGGTATGGCAACGGAACAGACGGTACGGATCTTCCAGGTTGTCGAGGCGTTCACCGGTCGCTTCGTCGCGGCTGTCCGCGATGAAACGATAGGCTTGCAGCAGGCCCGCCGGACCGACGAACTTGTCCGGATTCCACCAGAAGCTCGGGCACGAAGTCGAGCAGCTGGCACACAGAATACATTCATACAGGCCGTCCAGCTCGTCGCGTTCTTCCGGCGACTGCAGACGTTCCTTTTCCGGCGGCGGCGTATCGTTGATCAGGTACGGCTTGATCGAGTGATACTGGTTGAAGAACTGCGTGAAGTCGCAGATCAGGTCGCGCACGACCGGCAGGCCCGGCAGCGGACGCAGCACAATCTTCTGCGGCAGGTCGTTCAGGTTCGTCAGGCACGCAAGGCCGTTCTTGCCGTTGATGTTCATTGCGTCCGAACCGCACACGCCTTCGCGGCACGAACGGCGGAACGACAGCGTTTCGTCCAGCGCCTTCAGCTTGACGAGTGCGTCCAGCAGCATGCGTTCGTGCGAGTCGATTTCGATCTCGTACGTTTGCATGCGCGGCGCTGCGTCCTTATCCGGGTCGTAGCGGTAAATTTCAAATGTACGCTTAGCCATTTCTGAATTCCTTTGACTTGTGCCTTAGAAGGTCCGCGCTTTCGGCGGAACCGATTCGACAGTCAGCGGTTGCATGTGAACCGGCTTGTAGTCGAGGCGATCGCCTTCGCTGAACCACAGCGTATGGCGCAGCCAGTTTTCGTCGTCGCGATGTTCGAAGTCGTTCTGCGCGTGCGCGCCGCGGCTTTCCTTGCGCGCTTCGGCGGAAACCATCGTGGCGCGGGCCACTTCGATCAGGTTCGCCACTTCCAGCGCCTCGACGCGCGCGGTGTTGAACACCTTCGACTTGTCCTTCAAGTGGATGTTGTCGACGCGTTCAGCCACTTCACGGATACGCTCGACGCCTTCGGCCAGCAGCTTCGACGTGCGGAACACGCCGGCGTGCGCCTGCATCGTGGCACGGATATCGTTCGCGACGTTTTGCGTGTATTCGCCCGACGAGGACTTGTCCAGCTTGTCCAGACGCGACAGCGCGAAATCGGCAGCGTCGGCCGGCAGCGGCTTGTGCTCCTTGATTTCCTTCACATGCTTGACGATGTGGTTGCCGGCCGCACGGCCGAACACCACGAGGTCGAGCAGCGAGTTCGTGCCAAGACGGTTGGCGCCGTGCACCGACACGCACGAGCATTCGCCCACGGCGTAGAAACCGTTGACCGGCACTTCGTGACCCTTCGACGTACCCACGACCTGGCCGTGGATGTTGGTGGGAATACCGCCCATCTGATAGTGGATGGTCGGCACGACCGGGATCGGCTCTTTAATGCAATCGACGTTCGCGAACTTCAGCGCGATTTCGCGGATCGACGGCAGACGCTTCATGATCGTCTCGGCGCCGATGTGCGACAGATCGAGCAGCACGTGGTCCTTGTTCGGACCGACGCCGCGGCCTTCCTTGATTTCCTGGTCCATCGAACGCGAAACGAAGTCGCGCGGCGCCAGATCCTTCAGCGTCGGCGCGTAGCGTTCCATGAAACGCTCGCCGTTCGAGTTACGCAGGATGCCGCCTTCGCCGCGCACGCCTTCGGTAATCAGCACGCCTGCGCCGGCCACGCCGGTCGGGTGGAACTGCCAGAATTCCATGTCTTGCAGTGCGATACCCGAACGCGCGGCCATGCCCAGGCCGTCACCGGTGTTGATGAACGCATTCGTGGACGCCGCGAAGATCCGGCCTGCGCCGCCCGTGGCGAACAGCGTGGTCTTGCCTTCGAGGATGTAGACGTCGCCGGTTTCCATTTCCAGCGCCGTCACGCCGAGCACGTCGCCGTCGGCGTCGCGGATCAGATCCAGCGCCATCCATTCGACGAAGAACTGCGTCTTGGCAGCAACGTTCTGCTGGTACAGCGTGTGCAGCAGCGCGTGACCGGTACGGTCAGCCGCCGCGCAAGCGCGTTGCACCGGCTTTTCGCCGTAGTTCGCGGTGTGGCCGCCGAACGGGCGCTGGTAAATCGTGCCGTCGGCGTTACGGTCGAACGGCATGCCGAAGTGTTCGAGTTCGTACACGGCGTTCGGTGCTTCGCGGCACATGAACTCGATCGCGTCCTGGTCGCCGAGCCAGTCGGAGCCCTTGATCGTGTCGTAGAAGTGATAGTGCCAGTTGTCTTCGCTCATGTTGCCAAGCGATGCGCCGATGCCGCCTTGGGCAGCAACCGTGTGCGAACGCGTCGGGAACACCTTCGAGAGCACGCACACCGACAGACCGGCGCGCGCGAGTTGCAGCGAAGCGCGCATCCCCGAGCCGCCTGCGCCGACGATAACCACGTCGAAACGGCGACGCGGCAGAGAATTCTTGATTGCAGCCATTCTTTTACACTCTCCAGAGAATCTGCGCAGCGTAGCCCGCACAAGCGAGCAGCCAGACGATCGTCAGCGACTGAAGCAACAGGCGCGTGCCAACGGGCTTCACATAGTCCATCCAGATGTCGCGGATACCCACCCACGCGTGATAGAACAGCGAGAGCAGCGTGACGAACGTGGCGAGCTTCATCCATTGCGTCGCGAAGATCGACGCCCAGCCGTCATACGAGAAATCGCGCGCGCCGAAGAACCACGCAAGCAGGATCACTGTGTAGATCGCCATCACGCAGGCGGTGATGCGCTGGGCGAGCCAGTCGCGCAGACCGTAATGTGCGCCGACGACGAGACGCTTCGGACCGATTCGGTTATTAGCTGCCATTTTTTTAGAATGCTCCGAAGAGTTTGAGCGCGAATGCAATCGTCAGAAGCGACGAAACGACCAGCACCACGATGGAGGTTTGCTTGCCCTTCTCTTTAGTCGTGAGACCGTGGCTTGTGTCCATGAACAGGTGACGGACACCGGCGCAAAAGTGAAACAGGAAGGCCCACGCGAGAACGAGCGTGATGAGCTTGACGATGATGTTGGAAAGGAAGCCTTTGAATACTTCGAAACTAAGTTCGGAAGTGAGGCTCTGATCGAAGAGGTACAGCAGGAACGGAAGAAAAACAAAAAGCAGACCACCGCTTACGCGATGCAAGATCGACACTCGCCCCGCTAGCGGGAGACGGTATGCCGTCAAAATCTGCCCGATACCGATGTTCCGGAATTCCGGCCTCGGTTTTTTTACGGCTTCAGCCATGCTAGACCCCTACTATGTAGTCACACTAATCCGCAATTTTAGCGCCTTTTTATATCGCGCTGCAGCGAAAACCACCACAGGTCCGTTACAGCGTGCGCGATAAAGACGCCCTCAAACAGGCGCGCGCGTGGGACGCAGCGCCTTCATCCAGCCCGACTCAGCTTAGATCGTTCTGATAGTAGTACCCGGTTGTGACATACCAACCGCGCCGGACTTCAACCGGCCGGTCCCCGTATGTATAGGACACGCGTTCCACCGACAGCAGCGGAAAACCCGCCGGCACATGCAACAGATCAGCCACCGAAGGCTCGGCCGCGACCGCGCGGATTTTCTCCGTTGCGCGGATCATGCGCGTGCCGAACTCCGTCTCGAACATCGCGTAGAGGGGACCTTTATACTCCGACAGACGTTCGAGCGTGAGCCCGCGGAACACACCGCCGGGCAACCATATTTCGTCGAGTACGGTGACTTCGCCGTCGAACTGCAGCAGGCGTTTGATCAGCACCACCGGATCGGCGGGCTTCAGGTCAAGTTGCCGGGCGATATCCGCTGAAGCGCGCAAACGCCGGCATTCAAGCAGGCGGCTGACGTGCGGATGCTCCGCGCCGTCATCGGCCAGCAGCCGGAGGAAGCGAAACTGGGCGCGGTCTTCGTTGTGCGTTGCAACAAATGTGCCTTTGCCCTGGCGGCGCACCAGCAGGTTGTCGGCGGCAAGCTCGTCGATCGCTTTGCGCACTGTTCCCTGACTGACCTTGTATCTGGCCGCCAATTCGACTTCACTAGGAATGATCTCGCCGGGCTTCCATTCGCCGCTTTCGAGGCTCTGCGTAATCAACCCTTTGATCTGCTGATACAAGGGGCTGAAAGTGGGCGACGCAGCGGGCGCGGCAGCGGATACACCCTCGCCCGCGGCCCCATGGCCGTTCGGATTCGTGGTGTTCGCCGGGTTCGAAGTCATCCGCGCATTTCATCATAAAGGGCTGGGGCGCGTCTAGGGTTTTCCCCGCGATAGATATGTCTTATATAAGACATAAGATAATGTTGACTTTGTGTCTACCGACTCCTACACTCCTTGTCGAGCAAGGGTTTGCGGGTTTTTCGGCGGCTATTTTGCACCGTGCAGTGCAGCGCCGCCACGCACCGGCAGCCACTCTGCACCATGCTGTTCCCACGCAGTCCAGGTTTCGATTCGCCGCCATTCGCTGGTCAGACGCTTGCCGAAACGCGCTGTTTGCAGGAGCCCGCACCGTGCAGAGGCTACCCGGCGCCTTATATATCCCGCTTCCCGCTCCCTCAAGAAAACGCCGGGCTGCTCCAGGTTTTCCGCTCCGGAGGAAGTCCACTTGGCGGGAGCTGGCGTGAAGCGCCAGGTTTGGGGGCACTCAGTGGTACAGGTTTCCGGCATGGCGGTCTTGCTGCAGCGCGCCGCACGGCCCCGCAAAATCGCGGGGCGGTACGCGAACAGTGGATTCCGCCGTGTTTCACAACGCTTCGCTGAACGCGCATATAGAATGGCGTTTTCCCTAGCGTCTAACGCATCGTCCTGGAGATTTCTCAATGGCTAAGCCCGCAAAGCGCGTTGCCGTCACCGGCGCCGCAGGTCAAATCGCTTACTCCCTGCTGTTCCGCATCGCCAACGGCGATCTGCTCGGCAAGGACCAGCCGGTCGTCCTGCAACTGCTTGACCTGCCGCAAGCGCAAGCCGCCGTCAAAGGCGTCGTGATGGAACTGGATGATTGCGCATTCCCGCTGCTGTCGGGCGTCGTGATCACCGACGATCCGAAGGTCGCATTCAAGGATGCCGACATCGCCCTGCTGGTCGGCGCACGTCCGCGTTCGAAAGGCATGGAACGTAAGGATCTGCTGTCGGCCAACGCCGAAATCTTCACGGTTCAGGGCAAGGCGCTGAACGAAGTCGCGAGCCGCGACGTGAAGGTGCTGGTGGTCGGCAACCCGGCCAACACGAATGCATACATCGCGATGAAGTCGGCGCCGGATCTGCCGAAGAAGAACTTCACCGCCATGCTGCGTCTGGACCACAACCGCGCGCTGTCGCAACTGGCCGCCAAGTCGGGCAAGCCGGTCGCTTCGATCGAAAAGCTGGCTGTGTGGGGCAACCACTCGCCGACCATGTACCCGGATTTCCGCGTCGCAACGGCAGAAGGTCAAGACCTGACCAAGCTGATCAACGACGAAGAATGGAACCGCAACACGTTCATCCCGACTGTCGGCAAGCGCGGCGCCGCGATCATCGAAGCGCGCGGCCTGTCGTCGGCAGCGTCGGCAGCCAACGCCGCAATCGACCACGTGCGTGACTGGGTCCTCGGCACGAACGGCAAGTGGGTCACGATGGGTATTCCGTCAGACGGTTCGTACGGCATTCCGGAAGACATCATCTACGGTGTGCCGGTTACCTGCGAAAACGGCGAATACAAGCGCGTCGAAGGTCTGGAGATCGACGCGTTCTCGCGCGAAAAGATGGACGGCACGCTGCAGGAGCTGCTCGAAGAGCGTGACGGCGTTCAACACCTGCTCGGCTAAGCACCCGATGCAGAACTACCGGAACTCCAAAGCATCATCGCGGCGGGTTCCGGTTTTTTACGTGCGAATGCAGGTACGACGCTCCATTTTGCAGTTCACTTCGCAATTTGTCGTGCCAGCATTCGCATCTGATCCGAACGCATTTTGCGTCCTGTCTCGCTGATGGTTCAGCAGAGTGCGTCCGAATCAGAATTCTCCAACGACCACCCACGCCCTGACGCCGAAGATGCGCGCCCTCACACCCGCCGAAGTGCTGTTTGAAGGCGAAGTGCCGCCCGCTGTACTGCCTGTCTGCGATCACTACGCCGGCAGCGAAAAGCTGATGCTGAAATCGCTCGCGCTGCAGCAGCAACTCGGCCCGGTGTTCGACATCACGCTCGATTGTGAAGACGGCGCGCAGGTCGGCCGCGAAGCAGAGCACGCGGAGCTGGTCGCGTCGATGCTGGGCGGCGAGCATGACCGCTTCGGCCGCGTCGGCGTGCGGATTCACGATTTCGATCACGCGCACTGGCGCGACGACGTGCGTCTCATTCTGCGCACCGCCAGGCGCGCGCCCGCCTACATTACCCTGCCGAAAGTCCGCAACGTCCCCGATGCCGCCGAAATGGTCGCGTTCATCGAAGCGACGCGGCGCGAACTCGGCGTCGCTCAGCCCGTGCCGGTTCAACTGCTGGTCGAGACCCACGGTGCGCTGGCGCGTGTGTTCGATCTGGCCGCGTTGCCCGGCGTCGAAGCGCTCAGCTTCGGCCTGATGGACTTCGTCTCCGCACACGACGGCGCGATTCCCGATACCGCGATGCGCTCGCCCGGCCAGTTCGATCATCCGCTGGTGCGGCGCGCGAAGCTCGAGATTTCAGCGGCCTGTCATGCGCATGGCAGGGTGCCCTCGCATAACGTCAGTACTGAAGTGCGCGACATGAGCGTTGTCGCCAACGACGCCGCGCGCGCCCGCAACGAATTCGGCTACACGCGGATGTGGAGCATCCATCCGGCGCAGATCGAAGCGATCGTTGCCGCGTTCGCACCGCACGACGAAGAGATCGTCACGGCCACCGAAATCCTGCTGGCCGCGCAGTCCGCGCAATGGGGACCGACACGCCATCACGACACGCTGCACGACCGGGCCAGCTATCGCTACTACTGGTCGGTGCTGCGCCGCGCGCAATCCACTGGCCGCGCCGTCCCGCAAGACGCTGCGCCGCTCTTCACGAAAGTGGGCACTAACGGGCAAGCCGCATCATGAGGACGTCGATTCCGGCAGTGGCCAGCGCGCTGGCGGCGGACGGTGCGAACGCGCGCCGTGCTTCGGCGCCCGGCCTGCGTTTGCCGCGGCGGCAGACTGACGCTGAATACGCGGCACAAGGCTCGGCCAAGTTTGTGGCTCGACCAGCGGCTCGATCCGAAACGATCGGCCGGCACAAAGGAGATCGGGGGAAATGAGCGAGACGACGCAAACCGCCGGCGGACAAGGCGAGAGCGGTTCCCAAAGCGGCTTCAAACCGAAGAAATCCGTCGCGCTGTCCGGCGTGACCGCGGGCAACACGGCGCTGTGCACGGTCGGCAAGACCGGCAACGACCTGCACTATCGCGGCTATGACATTCTCGACATCGCCGGCGCCTGCGAATTCGAAGAGATCGCGTATCTGCTGGTCCACGAAAAGCTGCCGACGCAGGCCGAACTGAGCGCCTACAAGACGAAGCTCAAGGCGCTGCGCGGGCTGCCCGCGAACGTGAAAGCCGCGCTCGAATGGATTCCGGCCGCCGCGCACCCGATGGACGTGATGCGCACCGGCGTGTCGGTGCTCGG